>NZ_JBHRTD010000017.1:0-707005 GCF_042646185.1 Shewanella submarina | reverse complement strand
ACTGGACTTGAACCAGTGACATACGGATTAACAGTCCGCCGTTCTACCGACTGAACTACAGGGGAACATACTTTAGCTGAAAATTGGCTCCCCCGACTGGACTTGAACCAGTGACATACGGATTAACAGTCCGCCGTTCTACCGACTGAACTACGGGGGAATCGTTTTCAACAGCGTCTCGCTGAGAACGGAGCGCATAGTAAATCGCTCAGTCATATGAGTCAACTCGCTACCCTAAAAAAATCGGTTTTATTGCATCAAGTGCTCATCTAATGTGCACGACCGCTTTGTTTGCAGGCAACTTGTTGAATAAATGCGCCCTTTTGACAATTGGAGATGGATAAAAAGCAAAGGTAATAGGCCTGTTCGCGGGTTCAGGCCCTTGTGGTTGCTTATGGCTATTCCCACAGACATAGAGAATGGTAGTGGCTGATTATATTGAAATTCGCCTGAACTGAGTTTCAAATGTAATAAACTTTCACAATGTGGCGGTGAAAGGCCTTACAAATCCACAAGCCTGAATCCCGCATCAACTAAGGGCTGGCTTCAGTTATCCACTGTTTCTGTGGATAAGCCTGTGAGCACACTGATCATACTCGTCTGTATCCCAGCCCCAATGGGCATTTGCTACAAAATGTACGACTTTTGATGAGTTTTGGAAATTGGCTATTTTTCAGACAGATAAGAAAATCAAGTCGCCAATCGTATCGATTTTGAGCAAGTGTTACCCGTTCATGTCACAATTGACTCATGCTTGTGTATTAAATTGCCGACAGGCTGGGTGCTGGCGTCCCGTTTGTCGCACAGAAGGGAAGATTACAGCTGTCGAAAACTTTCAACAGCTATTGGGCACTGTTTTTAATCGGTGAGACAACAGCTTGTGTCACTGGAGCTGACAAGAAGGCTTGAGTACACTAGGGGGCTAACCAAAAGGAATAGTGCCAGTGTCAAAAACCGTCTTTGATTTGCAATCCAACTATACTCCTGCCGGGGATCAACCCAAAGCCATTGAACAACTGGTTGACGGGATTGAGTCCGGTCTGGCGAGACAAACACTACTTGGGGTTACCGGGTCGGGGAAAACCTTCACTATTGCCAATGTGATCGCCACCCTGGGACGTCCAACCATTATTATGGCGCCCAACAAAACCCTGGCGGCCCAGCTCTATGGCGAAATGAAGGAGTTCTTCCCCAATAATGCGGTGGAATACTTCGTTTCCTACTACGACTATTACCAGCCTGAAGCTTATGTGCCAGCGTCGAATACCTTTATTGAGAAAGATGCATCGGTCAATGCCCATATCGAGCAGATGCGACTGTCTGCCACCAAAGCCTTGCTTGAGCGCAAAGATGTAGTACTGGTTGCCTCTGTGTCTGCTATCTATGGCCTGGGTGATCCCGACTCATATATGAAGATGCTGTTGCATCTGCGTCAGGGCGACTTTATGGGACAGCGGGACATCCTCAAGCGTCTAAGCGAACTCCAGTACACCCGCAATGATATGGACCTGCAGCGTGGTACTTTCAGGGTGAGGGGAGAGGTAATAGATATCTTCCCTGCTGACTCAGATCGCGATGCGATCCGCGTTGAACTGTTTGATGACGAGATTGAGCGCTTAAGCGAGTTCGATCCGCTGACAGGGCAGATGACTCGCAAGCTGGCAAGAACCACGGTTTACCCCAAGACTCACTATGTGACCCCCAGAGAGAAGATCCTTGAAGCGACCGACTATATTAAGGAGGAGCTCAAGGTTCGCAAGCAGCAACTGCTGGACAATAACAAGCTGATTGAAGCTCAGCGGATCACTGAGCGGGTGCAGTACGATCTGGAGATGATGACAGAGTTGGGTTACTGCTCAGGGATTGAAAACTACTCCCGTTACCTGTCGGGGCGAGCTGAGGGGGAAGGGCCACCAACCCTGCTTGATTACCTTCCGGCTGACGGTCTGTTGGTGATCGACGAGTCTCACAATACCGTGCCTCAGATTGGTGCCATGTATAAAGGTGACAGATCACGAAAAGAAACTCTGGTGGAATATGGATTCCGTTTGCCCTCTGCACTGGATAACAGACCGCTCAAGTTTGAAGAGTTTGAGTCTCTGATCCCGCAGACTGTATTCGTATCGGCAACGCCCGGCCCCTATGAGCTGGACAAGAGTGATGGTGAGATCGCTGAGCAGGTGGTCAGGCCTACAGGCTTGTTGGATCCCGAGATCGAAGTGCGTCCGGTAGCGACTCAGGTGGACGATCTGCTGTCTGAAATCGGTAAACGTACCGCGGTTAACGAAAGGGTATTGGTGACCACGCTGACCAAGCGGATGGCAGAAGATCTGACTGAATACCTCGATGAACATGGTGTGCGGGTACGTTATCTGCACTCAGATATCGATACCGTCGAGCGGGTTGAGATCATCCGGGATCTGCGCCTCGGTATGTTCGATGTACTGGTGGGCATTAACCTGTTGAGGGAAGGTCTGGATATGCCGGAAGTCTCTTTGGTCTGTGTGCTGGATGCTGACAAAGAGGGCTTTTTGCGCTCAGAGCGTTCTCTGATCCAGACCATAGGTCGTGCCGCCCGTAACGTGAATGGCAAAGTTATTCTGTATGCTGACCGCATTACAGATTCCATGGCCCGTGCCATGGGAGAAACTGAACGGCGACGTACCAAACAGCATGAGTTTAACCTTGCCAATGGCATTATCCCCAAAGGCGTGGTGAAAAAGATCACCGACGTTATGGATGTTGGCGACAGCGACAAGCGTTCTTCCCGTCGTGGCAGTGACAGTCGAACAACCAGAGTGGCTGAGCCGAAAGGGGATTATCAGGTGCGTGATGCGGCTGATCTCAGCCATGAGATAGACAGGCTTGAAAAACAAATGCATGAACATGCCCGCAATTTGGAATTTGAAGAGGCCGCGGCTCTGCGGGACCAGGTCAGCCAGATGCGAGAGATGATGATCAAGGCTTGATAAGGCACCATCAAAGAAGCGACCACTGTGGTCGCTTTTTTATTATCTCAAGTCCCCATTACGGCAAGCTGTACCAGAGGATTATGGCGTTTAACGGCGGAGTTTGAGTAGCCTAGTCATCTTCTGGCTGGTTTGGCTTTGTACCCCCATACTGATTTCGCCATGCCATAGGGTAAGGTCCAGCGGGCTGTGCCCGTCAGATGTTTGCAGGTTTGGGGCTGCACCGGCTTCGAGTAACAGGCGAAGTATCTGTAGGTTTTGATGCTGGCATGCGTAGTGGATTGCAGCCAGCCCAGAGCTATCCCTGATATCAGGATCAGCTTTTAGCGCCAGTGCCTGAATGACTCCGTTGAGATCATTTTGCTTTGCTGCGTCTGTCAGTTGTAAGTTCATTTAAGACTTCAATCTTTCCTGTCAGGTACAGACCTCGTCATTTCGGTTTCAGTTCTTAGCTGGTGCTGCGGCTGAGCCCGCCAAAATGCCGCCATCAATGGTCAGCTCAGTACCGGTCACATATTTTGACTCGTCACTGGCCAGATAAAGTGCCGCGTAGGCCACATCCAGTGGCTCTCCCATGGTTTGCAGCGGCACATCGGCAGCCACAGCGCTAATGGCGTTTTCCCAGGCTTCCCCCTCTCCGAGCATGGCGTCCCACATGGGAGTCAATATGGCTCCCGGATGAATTGAATTACAGCGGATAGGATAACCTTGTTGGGCGCAGTAAAGGGCGACGGTTTTACTGTGGTTGCGCACGGCAGCCTTGCTTGATGCATAGGCTGCAGCACCGGGTATGCCGACCATGCCGGAGCGGGAGGAGATATTCACAATACTGGCCGCAGTTGAAGACTTCATCATGCCGATACCGTACTTACAGCCGAGAGTCACTCCATTCAAATTGGTGCTGTGGACCTTGTGCCAGCTGTCTAAATCCAGGTGCTCAGGATCATGAGGCCCAGGCGTTTCAAGAAAACCCGTAATACCGGCGTTATTGACCAGAATATCCAGGCGACCAAACTGATCCAGTATCTGCTGGGTAACGCTTTGCCACTGGTTCTCATCGCTGACATCCAAATGGATATAACTGGCGAGGTGCCCCAGTCTATCGGCTAACTCAGCCCCCTGTTGGTCATTGATATCGGTAATGACCACTTCCGCGCCTTCCTGCACAAACAGTTCAGCCGTAGCCTGGCCAATCCCCCGGGCGGCACCGGTAATCAGGGCGACTTTGTTGGTTAATCTTGGCATTTTTCCTCCATGAAAGGTCAACAGACCCTCTGCAGTGCTTCACGGGCTGATGAAGCAGGAAACCTTTGACCGTTTAATATAATAGTGTCGGTATCCGGGCATAGTAACAGCTCAACCCGGTTTGGGTGTTGGTTTTGGCCATAAGGCCGCAAATACAACACTAACTTACCTGAGTTTTCACAGGCCTCGATAAAGTCCCATTGGCTGCGTGACAGATCCAGTAAGAGACGGCCGTTTTGCCTGTGAGTGACGACAGGGGCGTAGATCCAATGTGACATCCTGACTTCATGGGGGCGGGTCAGGATGAGGAAATCACCAAGGATTATCTCCTCTTCCATCTATTTCTTCCTTTGTTTCCTGCCACTCAGAACTTGCCATTCTGATTCACCCAATCACTGCGTGGCGGTATGGTTTCCGTTGTATCCCAGTGCTCCACTATCTTGCCGTTGTCCAGACGAAACAGATCGTAAAACGCAGTGGGGTATCCCAGCTTTTGACCTTCACATTGGGTCAGCACAAAGTTGCCTTCAGCAAATGTACGGTGTAACTGCCGGTATTCAGTCAGGGCGTCACCTTTGTCGCTTTGTCGGGCTAAATGGGTCTCAAGTACGCTGAGGTTATCTTCGAGCTGCGGGTTGTGTTCAATATACTTCGCAGGGGCGATAAAACTGCTGAGCTGGTTGAACTGCCTGTTGATCATGACTGTTTGGATAAAGTCTGAAACATGTTGGCGGTTGGTTTCCGTCAGGTGTTTGTCCTGCACCCGGGTTTCACCATCAGTCATGGTATGCCCGGATAAGTTTGCCGGTTGCTTTAGTTGCAGATTATCCCAGTGCTCCACCGCCTGATCACCGTCAAAGCGAAAGACCTCGAAACAGATCTTCTCGCTGCTGAAGTCATACTCTGTGTGGGCAAAAATGAAATCGCCATCGGCAAAAATTCTGATAATGGAGACTCTGGGGTTGGTTTTTGCCAGGCGGGCAAAGAGTTCTGCAAGACCCACATCGCCTTCCCGGGTCAGCGGATTGTGTTGGATGTATTGCTGCTCATTGACTACGGCAACCGACTCTGGCTCGCCGGTTTCTATGCCTTTCAGCAGGGCAATAATCCCCTGTTTGCGTCTTTCTTCCATAATGACTTCCTGAGTTGACTGACTTTGCCAGCATATTCTGCCTTTAGGGAGTTTAATACCCCCGGAAAGTAGAGTAAGAGATGTGAATTGTCGGATTAACCTGGAAGTAGGGGCAAACGCCTCTTTGACGGGGATGTCAGTGATTTGCCCCCGGACGTTTGCACAACCATTGCCACAGCAGCGCACAGATGATGCCGGCAAGCATGCCCACAAGGTGAGACTCAACCGCGACTTTGGCATCTATCAGGGACGCCAGTTCAGTACTGCCACCGCTGGCCATTTCATAACTGACCTTGGCGATGACGCCGACTATCAGTACCCAACCGAAACGGACGCCGTTAAGCAACTCATTACAGGCGCCAAAGGCAAACAGGCCGTGGAGCACACCACTCAGGCCCACGTAGCCCATCATAGAGGGAACAAACCAGTACAGTCCCAGACCTTCGGCAGCAAACAGTGTCAATAGCAGCAAGCTAAAGCCCGCCAGACGGAATGGCCACTTAAATAGTGAGATGATGACCCAGAGCCCGGCGAGGTTCATCAGCAAGTGCCAATGATTGGTATGCAGCAAGTTACCGGTAATCAACCGGAACCACTGACCATTCTCGATTTGGGAACGGCGAAAAGCCAGCTCGTTATCCAGACCAAGAAAGTAGAGTAGAGGACACAGTAAAGAGAGCAGCAAAGCTGCTCCCATGGGAGAATTAAACCAACTGGCTAGTTTTTGCTGCATTTGTCATCCAATGACTTCATCACCTGAGCTTTGTTATTCAGATACTCTTCCAATCCATTGCGGCGTAGATGGCAGGCTGGGCATTCACCACAGCCATCACCCTTAATGCCGTTATAGCAGGTCAGGGTTTGGTTTTTAACCAGCTCAAGACTGTCAAACTTGTCGGCCAGTGCCCAGGTTTCCGCCTTATTCAGCCACATCAAGGGTGTAACCAGATTCAGTTGTCTGTCCATCCCCTGAACCAGTGCAGACTCCATGGCTTTAATAAAGTCATTACGGCAATCCGGATAACCGGAGAAATCGGTCTCACATACACCGGTAATGACAGCCTCTGCGCCCAGCTGGTACGCATAAATGCCAGCCAGGGTAAGGAACAGAATATTACGGCCTGGCACAAAGGTATTGGGCAAGCCATTATCCATCAGCTCATGGGAGACAGGGATGTTGTCCCGGGTGAGAGCACTGATCGCCAGCTCATTCAGTAGTCCGACATCCAGTACCTTGTGACTGGCAATGCCCAGATCTTTTGCCAGTTGTTCAGCGACCTGGATTTCGCCGCTGTGGCGCTGACCATAGTCAAAGGTGATGGCGTGGACTTCGTCATACTGCTGCATCGCCTGAATAAGGCATGTGGTTGAGTCCTGGCCTCCGGAAAAAACAACGACGGCTTTGGTTGTCATAATAGCTTGTTAAGTCAGTTTAAATATGGGGCGATTTTATCAGATGGCTTCAAATAGATCTCCCTGTGAAAACATAGGAATACATAGGCTTTGGGGATTATCTGGAAACATGGCGAACAGCGGAAAGCCTGCATATACCTTGTCGGAGGTATTTGGAGGTTACCTGCTTGTTCATTCAGCTGAGGGACAGCTGATACACATCAATATAACTTGCTGAAACCAAAGTGGCTTTTGATGTCATAAAGCCCATGCCATGACCTGTTTAGCTGTAAATGAGCACTTTGCCGGAGAAAACTATGATCCCAACGATAGTGGAAACCCTTTCATCTAACTTCGACCCTTTCTACTCAAATGCCAAACAAAATGGTGCCCATACTCTTAAATTGAATGAACTGGGCAGCCAGTTTTTGAGGGTTTCAATTGGAAACCAGGTTAAATACGGCGGCCTTTTTATAGAGTGCAAGTGCAAGTACTCCCACCTGGCCAGTGAGATAACGGCTGCCAATGAAGATTTATTGCTCTTTGGAGAGCGTATTATCTGGAAGAACATAGAGGGGCCTGAAGAGGCGGTAGAGTTTGTGAATTTACTTCTTGGCTATGTTGATGAAGAGCCGGATAGCAATGACTTCGATCGGGGAGGAATTGAGTTCGACGGCATGGCGAAGCTGTCTAAAGTAGAACATCGCAGGTATAACAGGTTCTGGGAGATCTCCAGAGAGCTCAACGCTGAATTAGGGAGTATTTTCCATGTAGATCATGCCATGAGTATCAAAGAGGTCGGGGTCGATGCAATTACACCAGACAATCTTCAAATTCTGGTCAAAGGTTTGAATACCAGTAAAAATGTCGCCAGTTGGGAGCGGCTGAATTTTGAAGCTCAACATAATCATATAACGACCATGGCGATGATGATCCCCAATGTCGATATGAAACTTATCGATGCCATATTAAAAGACCTGCAAAGCGTCTACTGACATTTCATTGCTTTATCCGACAGAGAATGAGCTTTCTCTGGTCTTTAGCCTGGTAGTTTAGGTATAGGGCAGATTAGTTCTCAATCCAATCTATGGAAAAGGACGCATTGCCTTCCAACTCATCAACTTGCGAAGCGCAGCAAAATCCTCTATAACTCCCCGCCATTACAATAGGGTTTAAACGGGAACACTCTGCTATGCAATATCCGGTCAATGAAGTTTTTGAAACCATACAGGGTGAAGGTGTTTATACCGGTGTGCCAGCGCTGTTTGTGCGGTTGCAGGGATGTCCGGTTGGTTGTCCCTGGTGTGACACCCAACATACCTGGGAATTACTGGACACCAACAAGGTTGCCAGAGCGGATGTGATTCAGGTCGATGGAGTGCAGGGGCGTTGGGCCATGTTATCCTCAGCAGAGCTGATTCAGGCTTTTAACGATAAAGGCTTCAACGCCAAACATGTGGTGATCACAGGTGGTGAGCCCTGCATGCATGACCTGACAGATATGACGACTGAGCTGGAAGCTGCCGGATACCAATGTCAGATTGAAACCAGTGGCACCTTTGATGTTCTCTGTAGCAGTAACACCTGGGTGACGGTATCGCCCAAGGTCAATATGAAAGGTGGGCTGGCGGTATTGCCTCAGGCGCTGAACAGAGCCAATGAGATTAAGCACCCGATAGCAACACAAAAGCATATCGATGAGCTTGATGCACTATTGGCCGATGTGGACACAACAGGCAAAACCATCTGTTTGCAGCCCATCAGTCAGAAGCCAAGAGCGACTGAACTGGCTATGGCGACCTGCATTGCCCGCAATTGGCGCTTATCGGTACAGACCCATAAGTATCTGAATATTGACTGATTGTACTGTTGAATGAAAAACGCCTCACTGAAAAGCGAGGCGTTTTTTTATATCAAGTGCTCTGGTTCAGCACTCTGGCAGTGTCAGTTCACCGGTTTCGGAGAATTGATTCAACAATCCTGAATAGTGTTGATAACAGCCAATGTTCGCTGCTATCCAGTCAGGGTTATAGTAGGTATCCAAGTATCTCTCTCCTGAATCGCAGATCAGGGTCACGATGGAGCCTGACTGACCTGCCTGCTGCATTTCCGCAGCCAGCATCAGAGCGCCAAACAGATTGGTACCGGTTGACGCACCGGTCTTACGCCCAATCAGCGTCTCCAGCCAGTTGATGGTGGCGATGGAGGCGGCATCAGGGATTTTGATCATTCTGTCGACTACACCAGGGATAAAGGACGGCTCAACCCGCGGACGACCAATACCTTCAATGCGGCTGCCTTTTTCGCAGCTGATATTGGCATTTCCTGTGTTGTAAAAGTCGTAAAACACTGAATTTTCAGGGTCTACTACGCACAGTTTACTCGGCAGTCGCTGATAGCGGATATAACGGCCAATGGTTGCTGATGTGCCACCTGTACCCGGGCTCATTACCACCCAGTGTGGTGTCGGATGAGGCTCACGCTCCATCTGGCTGAAGATAGAGTTGGCAATATTATTGTTGCCGCGCCAGTCGGTTGCGCGCTCTGCATAGGTGAACTGATCGAGATAGTGGCCATTCAGTTCTTTAGCCAGACGCTCTGACTCAGCATAAATTTGACTGGAGTGATCAACAAAGTGGCATTGCCCACCATAAAATTCAATCTGCTGAATCTTCTTTTTGGCGGTGGAACTTGGCATTACTGCGATAAATGGCAAGCCCAGCAGCTTGGCGAAATAGGCTTCAGAGACGGCAGTACTGCCGGAAGAGGATTCAATAACCGTGGTGCCTTCTTTAATCCAGCCGTTACACAGGGCATAAAGGAAGAGAGAACGGGCGAGACGATGTTTCAGGCTGCCGGTAGGGTGGGTGCTTTCATCTTTAAGGTAGATATCGACACCGGACAGTGCGGGAATATCCAGTTTTATCAGATGAGTGTCGGCACTGCGTTGGAAGTCGGCTTCGATTTTCTCGATAGCCTGGCTGACCCAGGAAGAATTCATAGTCATAAGGTTTAGTTATTATTCATAACCAAAGATGATAGAGAATTCGTCTGCAGAAAAACAGGGATTAACGTGCGAAAGATTAAGCAATGAACAGCGAGGAAGATGGTGGAGGGAGAAGGATTCGAACCTTCGAAGGCGGAGCCGTCAGATTTACAGTCTGATCCCTTTGGCCACTCGGGAACCCCTCCACATATTGGAGATTTTTAAAGCCAGTTTTACATCAAAGAAGATGGTGGAGGGAGAAGGATTCGAACCTTCGAAGGCGGAGCCGTCAGATTTACAGTCTGATCCCTTTGGCCACTCGGGAACCCCTCCACATTTGGAGATTTTTACAGCCGGTTTTACAACAAAGGAGATGGTGGAGGGAGAAGGATTCGAACCTTCGAAGGCGGAGCCGTCAGATTTACAGTCTGATCCCTTTGGCCACTCGGGAACCCCTCCATCATGGAGAATGTACTTGAATTGAAAGTGGTGGAGGGAGAAGGATTCGAACCTTCGAAGGCGGAGCCGTCAGATTTACAGTCTGATCCCTTTGGCCACTCGGGAACCCCTCCACGAATTCAATCGCGTACTTTCAAATTGTTGTTGCTGAAGTGGTGGAGGGAGAAGGATTCGAACCTTCGAAGGCGGAGCCGTCAGATTTACAGTCTGATCCCTTTGGCCACTCGGGAACCCCTCCTCATCAGCGGCGGCAATATTATGCATTATGGATTTGCATGTAAAGCCTAAAACGCAAAAATCTTCTAAAGTTCGGGCTCAACTGGTCGATTAACTAACAACGAGTTGTTTTTGTGATGTTTTTGTATGCGCGTTGAGCCAGTTTTAATCAATGAGCTTCAATTGGGAGATACGCTTAACCGGGCGATAGAGTTCAATCGCCGGGGTGAGTTTGGCTTGCTGTTGGCCATGCTATCCAATGATGCCCGGGATATGGCTCAATTTACCCTCAGTCAGGACCTGCCACTCGAGGCCAAACTCAAGCTGGAATTTGAGTTACCAGAGTCTCAACCTCTTACCGCTGATCTTTCTTCCGACTATATAGTAGATAACAGCAGCCACTTTCTGGCTGAAGGGGCCCGAAGTTTTCAGCTTCATCAGGCATTGGTGCCGGAGGCGTTGGTTATCCGCGGTGGCAGGGAGAGCGCCATGAGCGAAGTACTGGATAATACCGACTTACACACCCGACTGAGGATGGAAGATGCCAGGGCGGAGATGCCCGAAACATTAACTCTGGCTGATATATTGACCATGCAGCGGAATTTCAGTCGAAAATTAGCTGGTTTATCTGATCAGCACCTTGGTGAGCCTGAAGTCACTGGCATATAATGCGGCTTTTCACAGGAGATATAGTGATGAAAGCCATCCGAGATGCACAATCCGACGCTATTAACGACACCTGCACATACTGTGGCAGCTTCGTAGATGTTGGCGCGGTTATCGAAGCCGATGATACAGAGCTGAAAGTTAACTTTGCCGGTGACGATGCTCACGCCCAGGCTGAAGCGCTGGCTCAGCGTGCCATCAGCCGTTTTGCCAAAACCCAGTTTGCTATCAACCCACAGGCTGATGGTGTCGAGCTAGTGCTGACCTTTGATGTCAGCGTGGAAAAGATGATTTTTCAACTGAGCATCTGATCCCTTGTTGTAGCATCAAGTTTTTACTGTTAACAACTTGATGAGGCAGGTTTACTTCCTGTAATCTGCTGACTGTACATTCGGGCTCAATCGAGCCCGAATAAAATATAAAAATAATAATAATTGTCATCGCCAACAATACGGATGTTGGTCGTCAGGGGCATTAGTGAAACAACGAAAGCATCAACATCTTGTTGAAACGATCGTCAACTCACCTGCCAAAACGCAGGGAAACTTTCGTGAAACAGCCGAGCTTATCAGTGAGCTCCTGTGTCAACATCTGGTTCTGGATGGTGTCAGTGTCTGGCGCTACAACCTGGATTTAACCAGACAATATGCGGTTTCCCGTTTTGCCCTCAATGATGATGTTTACCAGCTCAGAGATGTCGACATCTCACTGTGTCCTTCCTATCTCAACACGCTTAAAACCAACCGTTATATAGATGCCAGTGACGCTGCGGCTGACCCCAGAGTCAGGGAGATAGAGTCCTGCTGGCTGAGTGGAAGGGGGGTGAAGTCCACTTTGGATGTGGCCATTCGAATCAATGGCCGGCTGGAAGGGGTTCTGTGTCTGGAGCGAGCAAACTCCAGAGGAATATGGCATGACAGTGAAATCTATGTTGCATGCCAGATTGCCGATCAACTGGCGCTAACCCTGGCAACTCAGCAAGGCTATGAACAGCAGGAAATACTGTCGCTGTTCCAAAGTGCAGTTGAGCAATCCGATTATGTCACTATGTTGGTGAATCTCAACTCAGAGCGCATCGAGTATATCAACCCGGCTCACAGCAAAATGTCGGGGATTGCACGGGAAAAGGTGCAGGGTGCCAGTGTGGGTAACCTGACTTTTTTCAATCAATACCCTGAGCAAGCGCAACTCTTGCTCACCCAGCTGCGGGAAGGCAAGCCGGTCAGCGGTGAAGTGCCGCTGACACGCCCGGATGGTAAACGCTACTATCTCAAATATCACGCAACCCCCTTTGTCACCCAAAGAGGTAATCTCTACGCGCTGGTCCACAGCGAAGACAACACTCAACCTCATCTTTACCAGGCTGAACTGGAAAGGCTGGCCTGGTGTTGTGGTTTAACCGGCCTTTATAACCGAACCCATTTTATCCAGATACTCGAACGCACTATGGAAGGGGTATTGGTTTTGGTGGATCTGGTGGGCTTTAAACGCTTCAACGATACCTATGGTCATGATCAGGGCGATGTTATGCTGATTGAGATGGCCAGACGGATCCGCCACTTTGCCGATATTCATAAAGCGATTGAGATTGCCAGAGTCGGCAGCGATGAGTTTGCACTGTTGTTGGCACCTTCGCAGCAGCTGGGCGAAGATGCGCGGATTGAAAAGCTCTACGAGCAACTAAAGGCACCACTGCATATCGGACGAGAGCAGGTGGATCCCAAACCGGCGCTGGCAGTGGTCGACATTGCCGAAGTGGCAGATATTATTTCTCCCATAGCGGGTGCGGATATTGCGGTTCAATATGCCAAGAAAAAGCAGGGCAACAATATTCAGTTATTTAACAGCGCCCTGGTCAGTGCGTTTCATCAGGACTCTGAAATTGAGCGGGAGCTGCATGTGGCGATTCGGGGTCGCCAGTTTGAACTCTATTATCAGCCCCTGCGGGATTTACAAACTCAGCAATATATAGGTGCTGAAGCCTTGATCCGTTGGCATCACCCCAAACGGGGCGTTCTCTATCCCGGTTCTTTTATCGATGTCGCAGAGCAGAGCGGTCTTATCGGCCATATTGGCAGTTGGGTATTGGAAGCTGCTTGTAAGCAATTGAATTTATGGCAACACCATAATATCAATCTGTCGATGCATGTGAATGTATCTGCCCGGCAATTCTTTGGTGGTCACTTGTATGAGCAGGTGTGGCAACTGCTCACCCGTTATCGATTAAAGCCCAGAACCTTGATTCTTGAGATTACTGAAACCGAGTTGATGGAAGATGTGATCCATGCGACCAACATGTGTAAAGAGTTGTCTGAACTTGGCGTAGGGTTGGCCATCGATGATTTTGGTACCGGCTATAGCTCGATGCGTTACCTCAAGCAGTTTCCCATTAGCAAGATTAAAATCGATCGGTCATTTATTTCAGATCTGACTGTCAGCAGGGAAAGCCAGGAGATTGTCAGTGCCATTATCGCTATGGCCAAAGCCTTGAATATTTCCCTGACCGCGGAAGGGGTGGAGACGTGTGAGCAGGAAGAGTTCCTGTCAGGTTGTGATTGCCATCAGGCGCAGGGATTTTTGTACAGTCCGGCGCTGCGAAGCCCGGATTTCAACGAGTTTATCAATCTGGAGGATAAACTCAGGGACGAAGTTTGATGATACTCGCCCCATGAGTAACGCTGTTTGCAGCTTTACTTACCGCAACATTTCTTGAATTTCTTGCCGCTTTTACAAATGCAGGCATCATTTCGACCCGGCAGTTGAGCGGTAAACTGTTCACCAGTGGTGTAGAACCAAAGCCCATCTTCGCGAATAAACTGTGACTGCTCAAAAATCGCATCGACACCCTGACCGTCTTTATACCAGGCTTTAAAGGTGACACTGCCACTGTCTTTCACGCTGTCAGATGCGATGACATCCAATCCCAACCATTGGGTTTGTGGACCATCTGCCAACATTGTCTCGGTTAAACCGTTCAGGTGCGCCTTATGGTGGGTGGCAATCAGATAGGGCCAAAGTGCCAAAGTAAAGGCACAGTAACGGGATCGCATCAGAGCTTCTGGAGTTTCTGCGGGAGTCTTGCCTGTGTGTCTGGGTTGGCAACAGGCATCATACTCCCGGCCTGACTGGCAGGGGCAAAACTTGGATTGAGCTGTCATTCTTTCTCTTGGTTTAACGGGCTGAACAGCTCGCCATAATACAGTTTGTCGACTGGTTTTGCAGAGAAATAGAGGGATGGATCGGCTTTGTGGCTGCTGTCTACCGTCAGGTGCCACTTGCCATCTTCGCTTTGCTCCAATACCGAGACAAATTTACCGGCAAATTCACTGGTGGGCTCCCCTGTCTCCGGCGCGGGATAAAAGCGCACCAGAAAGTAACCAACATCTGTGGCTTTTTGCTTATTCAATTGTCTGTCTATCACCCGGAAGTCCACTTCAATGCGTGCTCGTTTGGCGCGGATCCGGGAAAAGAAATTGCGGTGCAGGTCCAGTATCTTCTCTTTACCGATAATGATGGCTTTGCTCTGGCCTTCAGGAAGGTAGCAGGCATTTTCGGAATAGAGGGGGGCGATCAGCGACACATCCAGTTTGTTGAATGCTTTTTTCAATTGCTGGTAGTGTACATTGATATCACTGTTGAGGTTCGGGCTGTCCTGTGCCCAACTCTTTGGGGCTGCGATGATTGCCAACAGGACAAAAATACCCCGAAAAAACTTTCCCATTAAAAAAACACTGTGTCTGTATCTGATGCAGTAAATATAATAAATGCAGCTAACTAACTAAAGTATTAGATCTTTACAAAGTGTGTTGCTCGATGAGTCTTAGATGTCGGGAGGGTGTATGACCGGAGATGAAAGCGAACTGTTTTGGGCTGAAATGGCGGGTGTGAAGCCTTTGGAGCAGGGCGATAAGGTATTCAACCCGGAGGCAAATTCTGTTACTCAGGCGCAGTTGAGCAGGCGTGCAGCGGCTGAGGCCAATGAGTATCTCGACAGAATGCCAACTGATCCAGCCCTGTTTAAACCCATGGCCCCGGACGACCCTGTTTCCTTCAAACGCCAGGGAGTTCAGGATCAGGTGTTTAAAAACCTGCGACTGGGGAAATACAAGCATCCCACCATTCTTGATCTAAGGGGTATGCGGCTGAGAGATGCCAAAGAGGCACTGGTCAATGGCATGCTGGCAGCGTTTGGCCGTGAAGAGCGCTGTGTGTTGCTTATCCATGGCAAAGGTCTGGGGAACAAACCTTATCCAGCCCTGATTAAATCGGCTGTCAGCAGCTGGCTGCCGCAATTGGATGAGGTGATGGGGTTTCATTCTGCCCTCAAAGAAGAGGGCGGAAATGGTGCCATGTATGTGATGCTGGCTAAGTCTCAGGCTCAGAAGGATGCCGCGAGGGAAACTCACCACAAAGGTTCAGGCTTCAGATAATACCGGACCTTATCCATTGATTTTCAGTCACAGGCTGATTTGTACAACAACGGACACCAAATAAAAAAACGCGGCCATGGGCCGCGTTTTTACGTTGAGCTTTTTACCAACCGCACTGACGATTGGCTGCCTTGTTTTGCTCATCCAACCAAACTTTCAACGGGGCAAAGTAGTCAAGTACGGCGCCGGCGTCCATGGTATCAGTGCCTGTCACTTCTTTAAGCGCGACCTGCCAGGGTTGGCTCATCCCCATTTCGAGCAGGGTGTTGAGTTTCTCACCGGCCACTTCGCTGCCATAGATGCTGCAGCGGTGAACCGGACCGGTATCTCCTGCCAGCTCGCATAAAGAGCGGTGGAACTGAAACTGCAGAATATGGGCGAGGAAGTAGCGGGTATAAGGCACGTTACCCGGAACATGGTATTTTGCACCCGGGTCGAAATCCTGCTCACTGCGCGCTACAGGGGCAGCGACGCCCTGATACTTCTCACGCAGTTCCCACCAGGCCTGATTGTACTGCTCAGGTTTGATTTCACCGGAGAACACTTTCCAGCGCCATTGGTCAATCATCAGACCAAAGGGCAGAAACGCGACTTTATCCAGCGCCTGTTTGAGCAGCAGACCGATATCCTTGCTTTCATCGGGAATGGTTTCAAGCAGGCCAATCTGTTGCAGATAAGCCGGAGTAATAGACAGGGCTACGGTATCGCCAATGGCTTCATGGAAACCATCGTTGGCGCTGTTTTTAAACAGATGAGGCTGGCCTTTGTATGCCCTTTGATAGAAGTTGTGACCCAGTTCATGATGGATCACCACAAACTCTTCACCCGTCTTCTGAATACACATCTTGATGCGGATATCATCTTCATTATCCAAATCCCAGGCAGAAGCGTGGCACACCACATCTCTGTCCTGTGGTTGAATGAACAAAGAGCGGGTCCAGAAGGTATCAGGCAGCGGCTCAAAACCCAAAGAAGTAAAGAAAGACTCAGCCTGCTTCACCATCTCTATCTCATTATAATTGTGCTCGGCCAGCAGGGCGGTGACATCATAACCAGGATCGGCATTTTCCGGTGCGACCATGTCATAGATGGTGCTCCACTGCTGCGCCCACATATTGCCAAGCAGGTGGGCCGGAATTGGCTGGTCTTTGGCGACGACTTCGTCACCATACTCTTTATTAAGCTCACCACGGACATAACAGTGCAATGACTCATACAGAGGTTCTACCTGACCCCAAAGACGGTCAAGCTCGGCGCTGAACTCCTGGGGCTTCATATCATATTGGCTGCGCCACAACTCGGACAGGTCGGCAAAGCCAAGATCCTGAGCCCCTTCATTGGCCAACTGGACTTCTCGCTCAAACAAAGGACGCATAGGTTGTGAGATTTGACGCCAACCAGTCCATACCTCTTCAAGCAGGGCAGGATCTCTGGACTCAGCCAGTATGGCGGAAAGTTCGGGAAGTGTTTTGCAGTCACCATCAGCGAAACAGTACTTACCTTTGCCATATATGCCGTTAAGCTCAGCGGCGATGGAGGCAAGTTCCTTATTTTTAGCCGGATCAAGTGGGGCAGGTAATACCAATGCACTGCGCAGTATATCGAGTTTGCGTTGATTAACAGGGTCCAGTTCAACGCCGACAAACTGGGCCGCTTCGGTGGCATAACCGACCTGGGCTGCAGTAACCTCTTCGGCGACTTCTGCAGCCAATGCTGCGGTATCTTCAGTAATAAAGTTAGAGTAAATCCATTCTGCCCGGGATTGTTTTTCCGAGAGCTGAGTCAGATGGTTTTCAGCTTTTGTTATAAATGCTACTGCCTGTTTAGTCGAAGGTAACAGCTGTTTGGACTCAAGCGGCTTTGTGTTTGTATCTGATTGCGGAGACTGGGGCTGCTGGCAGCCGGTAATTCCTATTGCCGTGATCACTGCCAGTGCGGATATACTGAGGTGCCGTTGAAACATATTTGCTATCCCTGTTGTTTTTTTGTTGATGAGTTTACCCTATCCTTAAGTGACCAGATAGCCTGAGGCTTTGAAAGGCGCGGTTCTACCAGAGAAAAACATCGAATTTAGTGTTTGACAATTTATTAACCGCTGTTTAATTTAAACGAGTGTTTTAAATAAGTTAGGTAGAACTCATGGCAAGCCGAAGTGACACCAAAACCCGAATTTTAGACGCTGCAGAGAAACTCTTCGCTGAACGTGGCTTTTCTGAAACTTCGCTGCGACTGATCACCAGTAAAGCGGAAGTGAATCTGGCATCAGTCAACTATCATTTTGGCTCTAAAAAAGAGCTTATTCGCGCTGTTCTCGCCAGGTATCTCGATGTCTTTATGCCGCTGGCAACCGATGAGCTGAAACAGCTCAGAGAGGAAAAACAGCAAATCCCACTTGAGCAGGTGTTCTCAGTTCTGGTCAATCCTTTGCTCGAACTCAATAAATTGCGCCCTGACGGTACGACTTTGTTTCTGCAACTGCTCGGCAGAGGGTATATTGAGAGTCAGGGTCATCTGAGGTGGTTTATTACCACCCACTATGGTGAGCACCTGAGCTTCTTTGTTGATGCGGTATCTGAAAGTGTTCCGGAGATCCCCAAAGCGGATATGTTCTGGCGATTGCACTTCACCCTGGGCACGATTGTTTTCACCATGGCATCGGCTGATGCTCTGATGGAAATTGCTGCCGCAGACTTCAATGAGCAAAATGATATTGAAGCAGTGATCCGCAAAGTTATTCCTTATATGGCTGCCGGGGTCAATGCGCCGCAACTGACTGCATAAAGGCTGATGTGATGATAAGTTTCCTTTTATTGCTGACAGCACTGATTGTCGTGCTGTTTGGTGTAACCAGTGTCCGCAGGCAGGTCATTTCACGACCTGCCTTTGCTTTTTTTAAGCGCGTCTTACCCCCTTTATCTGATACCGAAAGACAGGCGATGGAAGCCGGTGATATTTGGTGGGAAGGTGAGCTGTTTGGGGGCAAGCCAGACTGGAATCGTTTACACGGTTTTGGCAAGAGTGAGCTGACTCCACAGGAGCAGGAGTTCATCAAGGTTCAGGTCAGTCATGCCCTGAGTCTTATCGATGATTACGACATAGTCCACAACCGCAGGGATCTGCCGCCTGAACTGTGGGAATACTTCCGCAAAGAGGGGTTCTTCTCACTGATTATCCCCAAACAGTACGGTGGTCATGAGTTTTCCGCCTACGCCAACTCAACGATTGTGTCCATGTTGGCCAGTCGCAGTATCAGTGCCGCGGTAACTGTGATGGTGCCCAACTCTCTGGGACCGGGCGAATTGCTCAGTCACTATGGTACCCGTGAGCAAAAAGAGCAGTGGCTGCCGGCACTCGCCAAAGGGGATGAAATTCCCTGTTTCGCACTGACAGGCCCTGAAGCTGGCTCAGATGCGGGCGCTATACCTGACACAGGTGTAGTTTGCCTGGGTGAGTTTGCGGGTGAAGAAGTCACAGGCATTCGACTCAACTGGGACAAGCGATATATCACGCTTGCACCCGTAGCCACAGTGCTGGGTCTGGCGTTCAAACTAAAAGACCCCGATGGCCTGCTCGGTGACAAACAGGATATTGGCATTACCTGCGCGCTGATCCCTGTCTCTCACCCGGGTGTTGAAACAGGTATTCGTCATGATCCACTTGGTCTGGCATTTATGAACGGTACTACCAGAGGTAAGGATGTCTTTATTCCTCTGGACTGGATTATCGGCGGTGTTCAATATGCCGGACACGGCTGGAGAATGCTGGTGGAGTGTCTGTCAGCCGGCCGGGGGATTTCGCTGCCCGCGCTGGCCACGGCCAGCGGTCATATGGCGACCAAAACCACCACTGCCTACAGTGCAGTGCGCCATCAGTTTGGTATGCCAATTGGTGCGTTTGAAGGGGTACAGGAAGCACTGGCACGTATTATCGGCAACACCTATCAGCTGGAGGCTGCGCGCCGACTCACCACGACAGGTTTGGACCTTAAAGTTAAACCTTCTGTGGTTACCGCAATTGCCAAATACCATATGACTGAAATGGGGCGTTCGGTAATGAACGACGCCATGGATATTCAGGCAGGCAAGGGGATTCAACTGGGTCCCAAGAACTACCTGGGTCACCATTATATGGCGAACCCGCTTTCCATCACTGTTGAAGGCGCCAACATACTGACCCGCAGCCTGATGATATTTGGTCAGGGTGCCACCCGTTGTCATCCGTTTGTCCTTAAAGAGATGGCTGCGGCGTCAATGGATGATGAAGAGGAAGGGCTGGATCAATTTGATGAGTTGCTTATCTCACACATTATTTATGCCTGTAAGAATGGTTTCCGTGCCTTCTGTCATGCACTGACAGGAAGTCGCTTAGCCACGACCCCGGTCAGTGGTGAAACCCGGGCATATTATCAACATATGGAGCGGATCTCTTCAGGCCTGGCTATAGCCACGGATTTCGCCATGCTGGTGATGGGCGGTGAATTGAAGCGCCGGGAGATGATGTCTGCCAGATTGGGCGATGTGCTCAGCCAGCTGTATCTGGCGTCAGCCACCCTCAAGTTATTCGAGGACAACGGTCGTCAGTATGAAGATCTGCCTGTGGTGCATTATGTTATGCAAACCCGCTTGCAGCAGGCTGCTGCGGCGCTGAAGGATGTGGTGAGAAACTTCCCGAATCCCGTGCTGAGGTTGAAGCTGGGACTGATTCTGTTTCCACTGGGCAATCATTTCAATGGCCCATCGGATGAGACAGTTCGGCTGGCGGTTGAGGGTATGTTAAAGCCGGGGCCGGGTCGGTCTCGTCTTACCTTCCTGTGTCCGGATCTTGAGGGGGACACCAGTGGTATTGCCGAAGTGGAAACTGCCTTTATGGCGATGCACTGTACCCAGTCCCTGAGAGCCAGAGTGGATAAAGCCATCCGCAAGGGGAAAGTTCAGCTAAAGTCCGGTGACAACCGTTTCGATGCTGCCCATGAGGCAGGTATCATCACAGCGGAAGAGTCAGACAGGCTTAAGCAGGCAGATGAGGCCAGAAAGGCAGCCATTGCAGTTGATGAGTTTGATAAGCTCTGACGACAAACTGTTAAAACAAAAAAGGAACGCCGCGGCGTTCCTTTTTTTATGACGTTGGCAATTAAGCCACAATCAAAACCTTACAGGTGTTGGTGCCGCCAATGGTCTCCATGGCATCACCTTTGGTCATCAATACCATGTCACCGGATTGAAGGTAGTTTGACTCTTTCAGCATAACCAGTGCGTTGGCCGCAACTTCATCTGCTGTGTAAGCCGTGGTGTCAAAGTAGATAGGCTGAACGCCACGGTACAGTGCCATTTTCGCCAGTGTCGTCTCGTGACGGGACAGACCCAGAATAGGCAATGCCGAGGTGATACGTGACATCAGGCGAGGAGTCGAACCAGACTCAGTCAGGGCAATAATCGCCTTGACGCCTGGCAGGTGGTTGGCAGCGTACATGGTAGACATGGCGATGGTTTCTTCCACTGTGGTGAAAGACTCATCCAGTCTGTGCTTGGATACACGTACGCTTGGGTGTGACTCTGCGCCCAGACACACGTTGGCCATGGCTTTAACGGTTTCTTCAGGGAAATCACCGGCTGCAGTCTCGGCGGACAGCATCACTGCATCGGTACCGTCCAGCACTGCGTTGGCAACATCCATAACTTCAGCGCGGGTTGGCATTGGGCTGGAGATCATCGACTCCATCATCTGAGTCGCAGTGATTACCGCTTTGTTCAACTGGCGTGAGCGGGCGATCAGTTTCTTCTGAACAGCCACCAGTGCAGCGTCACCAATTTCAACACCCAGATCACCACGGGCAACCATCACTGCGTCTGAAGCATTGATAACATCATCCATAGCTTCATCGGTGGCAACCGCTTCTGCACGCTCTACCTTGGCCACAATCAGTGCATTGCTGCCAGCTTCACGGGCTAATTTACGGGCGTATTCCAGATCAGCACCGCTGCGTGGGAAAGACACTGCCAGGTAGTCCACCTGAATTTGAGCTGCAGTGTGAATATCAGCTTTGTCCTTGTCGGTCAGAGCTGCCGCAGACAAACCACCACCTTGCTTGTTGATTCCCTTATTGTTGGACAGGGGACCTGCCACCACAACACTGGTAATAACCTTACGGCCTTCAACCTTTTCCACTTTCAGTTGCACACGGCCATCATCCAGCATCAGGATATCGCCAACAACCACGTCGTCAGGCAGCGCCTTGTAATCAATACCTACCGCGTTTTGATCACCTTCACCTTTACCCAGCTCAGCGTCCAGCACGAAAGTATCGCCCAGGTTCAGCTGAATTTTCTGGTTATCTTTAAAGGTAGAAACGCGGATTTTAGGGCCCTGAAGATCACCCAGGATAGCGACATGGGTGCCGAGCTCTTTGGCGATTTGACGGACTGCGTTGGCGCGTTCGAGGTGATCCTCTGGTGAGCCATGGGAGAAGTTCATGCGGACAACATTGGCACCGGCGGCGATGATGCGGCGAAGATTATCATCACGATCAGTGGCTGGGCCGAGTGTGGTCACGATTTTGGTTCTGCGGAACATATGACACTCCGTTAATTTCATATTGTCTGCCCGTTATATTATCAGCTTCCATCTGAAATTGTAGGAAAATTACAATCAAAAACCGTAAAATGCCTGATCGAAATTTGTGAAGTCTCACCGGGTTTTTGTGCCGGAATTTGCCTGTATTCCAGTTGTGGCCAGTATCTGGGGCATAGATGACAACTTGATTACACCGTTTGCAAAGATCAGTTTGCCGTAATACAGACAATAAAAAAGCACCCGCAGGTGCTTTTTTGTCTAAGTCACACTAACTACACGTGGCTGTGGTCAACTGTGATTCGGGACTCTTTCAGAACTTCTTTGACGCGCTTCAGGCTGTCACGGAATCGTGGACCGCGGCGCAGGGTAAAGCCAGTAGCCAGTACGTCGATAATGACCAGCTGTGCCAGGCGCGACGCCATTGGCAGGTACATGTCTGTGTCTTCCGGTACTTCAATAGTGACCGGCAGAGTACACTCGGCAGACAGTGGCGAATTACGGGCGGTAATACCGATAACTGCGGCACCATTTTCGCGGGCCAGACGGGCAATGTCGATCAGTGATTTTGTACGACCTGTGTGAGAGATAAGCACTACAACATCACCCTCTGTGCTGTTGATACAGCTCATGCGCTGCATCAGCACATCATCAAAACAGATGACCGGTACATTAAATCGGAAAAATTTATTCTGAGCGTCGTGGGCCACAGCTGACGATGCGCCCAGACCAAAGAAAGATATTTTCTTCGCCTGAGTCAGCACATCCACGGCTTTATTAATGGCGCTGGTATCCAGGCTCTGTCGGGCCGTATCCAGCGATGCCATTGAAGATTCGAAGATTTTAGTGGTGTAAGAATCCGGGGAGTCATCTTCTTCTACGTGGCGGCTCACATAGGGGGTGCCATTCGCGAGACTTTGGGCCAGATGCAGTTTAAAATCAGGGAAGCCCTTGGTATCCAATCTGCGGCAAAAACGGTTAACGGTTGGCTCGCTGACGTCCGCCATCTTGGCCAGCGTGGCAATACTGGAGTGAATGGCCGTCTGGGGTGAAGCCAGGATGACTTCAGCCACTTTTCTTTCAGATTTACTGAAATGAGCGAGGCTTTTCTGAACCTTTTCTAGGGTATTCATACGCGTACGTCCGCTAAATTTCGATAGTGTAGTTTTATTTATAGACAACGGTGATAGATGTACAGAATAACAACATTTCTATCAAGCACCGTAAGGGACATCCGTGGATGTCCAGTCTTGAAAGAATCGACTGGCAACGCTCTTTCAGCCTGAAAAAGCATAACAGAATCATGATGACAGTGACTATAGCACCCGGTCACGACATTTTTAAATTTCTGGGTGCAATTACAATATTCTGTTGTTATATTACGACAAAACAGTGGGTTTCTTAGCAATCACAAACCCGGTGACCCTAAAAGGAGAGCTTGAAGCAATGGGTATTTCTTCAACAGCCGCCAAAGCATGTGACTTTGTCCTGTTTGGCACCAAAGGAGACCTGGCCCGCAGGAAGTTGTTGCCTTCTTTATATCAGTTGGACAAGGCACAACTGCTGCAGGACAAGACCCGCATTGTCGGGGTGGCAAAGGACGACTTCAGTCGCGAGGCATTTCAGGAGCTGGTGAAGACCGCGCTGGATACCTTTGTCAAAGAGCCCCTGTGTGATGAGACTGTGTCTCGCTTCCTTGAGCGGTGTCACTATGTGGGAACCAATTTCACCGATGCGGACGGATATGCCGCTTTCCACGAACTGCTCGAACCCTCCCATGTTATGGTGAACTACTTCGCCACTCCCCCAGCCATTTTCGGCGATATCTGTCGCAGTCTTCACGAACAGAATCTGATCAAGCCTGATACCCGCGTGGTACTCGAAAAGCCAATCGGCTCTGATTTGGCCTCTTCCAAAGTGATTAACGATCAGGTGTCTGCCTACTTCGATGAAAGTCAGGTTTACCGTATTGACCACTATCTGGGTAAAGAAACGGTACAAAACCTGATTGCACTGCGTTTTGCCAACTCACTGTTCGCGTCCAAGTGGGACAACCGAACCATCGACCATGTACAGATTACTGTGGCCGAAGAAGTGGGTATTGAAGGGCGCTGGGGCTACTTTGATAAAGCCGGTCAGATGCGTGACATGATCCAGAACCACCTGCTGCAGGTGTTGACTCTGGTTGCCATGGACCCACCGGTGAACCTGGATGCCGACAGCATTCGCGATGAAAAAGTGAAAGTGCTCAAGTCGCTGCGTCCAATCAACATGGACAACGTATTTGAAAACACGGTTCGTGGTCAATACACCGCTGGCTTCCTGCGTGGCAGCCCGGTTCCTGGGTATCTGGAAGAGGAGGGTGCCAATACCGACTCTACCACCGAGAGCTTTGTGGCACTGCGGGTCGATATCGATAACTGGCGTTGGGCCGGTGTGCCTTTCTATCTGCGCAGCGGTAAGCGCATGCCATTCAAGAGCTCAGAGATTGTCGTGTACTTCAAAAATCCACCGCACAACCTGTATCGCTCCAGCTACCGTAATCTGCCGCCTAACAAGCTGACTATTCGTCTGCAGCCCCATGAAGGTGTTGAAATTCAGATGATGAACAAGGTACCGGGTCTGGAGCAGAGCACTCGTCTGCAAACCACCAAACTTGACCTCAGCTTCTCCGATACCTTCAAGAACGAGCGCATTGCCGATGCCTACGAGCGTTTGCTGCTGGAAGCCATGCTGGGTAATCAGGCGCTGTTTGTGCGTCGCGATGAAGTTGAGCAGGCATGGACCTGGGTGGATGGCATCATCAACGCCTGGGAAATGTCCAACGAGAGACCCAAGCCATATCCGGCAGGTACCTGGGGCCCTGTGGCGTCAGTCGCACTGATCACCAAAGATGGCCGTTCCTGGGACGAGTAAGGAGAAGCACTGTGATTAAAGAAGCCGTGTTTAAATCTTTCGACAGCACAGATGCACTGGAAGCACAGCTGGCTGATCGTATTGCCCGCCAATTGCAGCAGGCAGTCGATTCCCGCGGAAAGGCTTCGCTGCTGGTGTCCGGTGGTTCAACACCGCTGAGACTGTTCCAGGCGCTCAGCGAAAAGGCAATTGACTGGAGTGATGTTTATATCAGTCTGGCCGACGAGCGCTGGGTAGAGAGCTATGACAAAGACTCCAATGAGTCGCTGGTCAGAGCTAATCTGCTGCGTGGATTGGCCGCCAACGCCAAATTCCGTGGTCTGAAGAACATGTTTGCCACTCCGGAAGCCGGTCTGGCCATGACCACTGAGTCGCTGGCCAACTTCCCGCGCCCGTTCGATGTTGTGGTGTTGGGTATGGGCAATGATGGCCATACCTGTTCCTGGTTCCCCTGCGCCCCGGCGGCTGAGCTGGATAACGCACTGGATACCGATGCTTTGCTGGCAGCGGTTAACCCGGGCTCGGCACCACATGCCCGTATTACCTTTACCCGTCAGGCGATTCTGGCCAGCCGCCAAATCTACCTGCACCTGGTAGGGGAGCAGAAATTAGCAGTCTATCGTCAGGCTCTTGAGAGCGACGATATCAAGGCCATGCCCATCAGAGCGGTATTGGCCCAACACAAGACTCCGGTAGACGTTTACTGGAGTGCTTAAGGAGGCAAGATGCACTCAGTTGTTCAAGCTGTCACTGACAGGATCATCGCCCGCAGTAAGGCGAGCCGCGAAAAGTATCTTGCGGCACTCAATGAAGCCCGCGGTAATGGCGTTCATCGTTCCAGCCTGAGCTGTGGCAACCTGGCCCACGGATATGCTGCCTGCAATGCTGCTGATAAAGGCACACTGCGACAACTGACCAAGGCCAACATAGGTATTATTACTGCCTATAACGATATGTTGTCTGCGCACCAACCCTATGGTGACTATCCGGCAATGCTGAAAGCGGCCTGCAACGAAATTGGCAGTGTGGCTCAGGTAGCCGGTGGCGTTCCTGCCATGTGTGACGGTGTAACCCAGGGCCAACCCGGCATGGAGCTGAGTCTGCTCAGCCGCGAAGTGATTGCCATGGGTACCGCAGTCGGCCTGTCTCACAATATGTTTGATGGCGCACTGCTGCTGGGGATTTGCGACAAGATCGTTCCAGGTCTGCTTATCGGTGCATTGAGCTTCGGTCACCTGCCAATGTTGTTCGTCCCTGCAGGTCCAATGAAGTCAGGCATTCCCAATAAAGAGAAAGCCCGTATCCGTCAGCAATTTGCCCAGGGCAAGGTGGACCGCGAAGCGCTGTTGGAAGCCGAATCAAAGAGTTACCACAGTGCCGGTACCTGTACCTTCTATGGCACCGCCAACTCCAACCAGCTGATGCTGGAAGTGATGGGTCTGCAGTTGCCGGGTTCATCATTCGTTAATCCGGATGATCCATTGCGTGAAGCCCTGAACAAGATGGCTGCCAAGCAGGTTTGCCGTTTAACCGAAACCAGCGGCCAGTACTCGCCAATCGGTGAAATCGTCAATGAGAAGTCAGTGGTCAACGGCATTGTTGCCCTGCTGGCAACCGGTGGTTCAACCAACCTGACCATGCATATTGTTGCCGCAGCACGAGCAGCAGGGATTATCGTCAACTGGGATGATTTCTCCGAACTGTCTGATGCTGTGCCTCTGCTGGCCCGGGTTTACCCTAATGGCCACGCTGACATTAACCACTTCCACGCGGCCGGTGGTATGGCGTTCCTTATCCGTGAACTGCTGAACAACGGCTTGCTGCACGAAGATGTGAACACAGTCGCCGGTTTCGGCCTGATGCGTTACACCAAAGAGCCAAAACTGATGGACGGTGAGTTGACCTGGGTCGAGGGTCCGTCCGAAAGCCTGGACAAAGAGGTGCTGACCAATGTGTCTGAGGCATTCCAGGCTAATGGTGGTCTCAAGCTGCTGAAAGGTAACCTTGGCCGCGCGGTAATTAAAGTGTCAGCCGTGGCAGAGCAACACAGAGTAGTTGAAGCGCCAGCGATTGTTATCGACGACCAGAACAAGATGGATGCACTGTTTAAATCCGGTGCGCTGGATAAAGACTGTGTTGTTGTGGTTAAAGGTCAGGGCCCGAAAGCCAACGGTATGCCGGAGCTGCACAAGCTGACCCCTATGCTGGGTACCCAGCAGGATAAGGGCTTCAAAGTTGCATTGCTTACTGATGGCCGTATGTCTGGCGCATCGGGCAAGGTTCCAGCCGCTATTCACCTGACGCCGGAAGCGCTGGATGGTGGATTGATTGGCAAGATCCGTAACGGCGACATGGTGCGTGTTAATGCCCTGAGTGGCGAAATCAGTCTGCTGGTGGATGAAGCAGAACTTATGAATCGTGAGGCGGAAGCTATCGATCTGCGTCCGGTTCGCTATGGTATGGGCCGTGAGATGTTCGGTGCATTGCGCGCCAATCTCTCCAGTCCTGAAACCGGTGCACGCAGTACCGGTGCGATTGACGAATACTATTGATCATTAAGGAAAGAAACGAGATGCAAAATAATAACTGGTCTTTACAGCCTCAAGAGGTGTTCAGTTGCAGTCCTATCGTTCCTGTGATGGTCATCAAGGAGATTGAGCACGCGGTGCCTCTGGCGAAAGCCCTGGTAGCCGGCGGTATCAAGGTACTGGAAGTGACACTCAGAACCTCTTGCGCGCTTGAAGCTATTACACGTATCGCTCAGGAAGTGCCGGAAGCGATTGTGGGTGCCGGAACGATTCTTAACGTGGAACAACTGCAGCAGGCTGCTGAAGCGGGCGCACAGTTCGCTATTACGCCTGGTGCTACCCCTGCGCTGTTGAGCGCGGCGAAAGAGGGTAAGGTGCCTCTTATCCCTGGTGTTGCCAGTATTTCCGAAGTGATGGAAGGTATGGCTCAGGGATATACCCACTTTAAGTTCTTCCCGGCGGAAGCGTCTGGTGGTGTGAATGCCCTTAAAGCCTTTGGTGGTCCTTTGTCCGGTATTCGTTTCTGCCCAACCGGTGGCATCAGTCCTGGCAACTACAATGATTATCTGGCTTTGGATAATGTCGATTGTATTGGCGGCAGCTGGATAGCACCTGTAGACGCAATGGAAGCGGGTGATTGGGAGCGTATTACCAAGTTGTGTCAGGACGCGCTGGCAGGCATTAAGTAAACAACCTCCTCAGATTTTAAAAGCCGGCAGCGATGTCGGCTTTTTTATTATCAGTCTCCACCAATCAGCTCCAAACCTGCCAATCCCTGTCTATTTTTGAATGATTTCTCACATTCACCTTCAAAATTCAGAATATGTGCCAAACTGAATCAGAGTACTTTTTCCGTATTGCTCTGGTACTTAAGTGATGTTTGCCAGAATCTGGTTGGGTGCTCAAACCAAAATTATCGGGATATAAAGGCGTTTGCCTTGCTGAATTGAACAGGGTTCGGGACAGGAGAACACAACATGTTTTCTAAACTCAAGCTAGCGCAACAGCTGTCGGTATCTTTTGCTGCTGTGTTGGGTCTGCTGGTGGTGGTATCGGGAGTTGGCTACTTCGGCTTGTCCGAAGGCTATCAGAATTTTACTGACTACAGGGGGCTCGCTCGCAGCTCCAACTCTGCCAGTCAAATACAGACAGAATTGCTGCAGGCTCGACTGGGGGTTTTAAAGTATCTGAAGACACAAGACAGTGCTCAGATCGAGAAGGTTGATGCCTATACCAATGATATTGAGAAGCACATTAGCGATATGATTAAGGTCGAGCAGGACGGCACCCGTATTGCTGAGCTTAAAGAGTCTCTCAAGTTAGTTGATGAGTATCAGGCCACATTTAAAGAGGTGGTCGCGGACTTTGGCCGCAGGAATCAGGTTGTTGGAGAAAGATTGGATCCCAATGGCCTGAAAATGCGTCAGAATATGACGGAGATTATTAAGCTTTCCCGCGAGTCCAATGACCTTCAGTCTCTGTTTTATGCTTCTCAGGTGCAGGAAAAGCTGCTGCTGGGTCGTCTGTTCGCGGCCAAATTCCTTATCAGTAATTCTGATGCTGACTTAAGCCGGGCAAACTCTGAGTTGGATGCGGTTGCGGCACCATTTGAGAGGCTGAAGCCAACACTTTCTGCCGGTCGAGAAAGACAGTTGGGCAATGAGTTTGAAGCTGCCTATGAAAGCTATAAATCGGCACTTGCAGAGACAGCTGATATTATCGCTCACCGAAATGAATACATTACCAACGGTTTGGATGTAATTGGCCCCAAAGTCACAGTCAACCTCAATGACTTTAATGGCTCGATTAAGAGTGCACAGGACATTCTGGGACCTGAGGCGCAAAGCGACAGTGAAGGTGCGGTTAACTCGGTTATCGTCATCTCGATTATTGCGATATTGGCAGGCATCGCGTTGAGCTTCTTTGTCACCAAGGCGGTACGTAAACCCATAGGTGGCGAGCCTTCAGAGATTGAAGAGATTGCCCGCAGGATTGCGTCGGGTGACCTGACTCAAACCTTTAACCAAACTGGTGAGGTAACGGGTATCTATGCCGCCATGATTGAGATGAACTCTAATCTCAAGCAGATCGTTGGCCAGTTGGCAAACTCTTCAGCAACCCTGAACACCTCATCCCGCAGCCTGGTTACAGTGACGGATGATACGGTCAGAAACTCTGAATCGCAGGCCGATCAGCTTTCCCACACTGCATCAGCCATGCACGAGATGACTTCCACAGTGCAGGATATTGCAGAGAGCGCTCAAAGCGCATCAGATGCCGCCAGCGAGGCTGATACCTTTGCCAATGAAGGGCAGGCAGTGTTGGAAGATACCCGTCAAAGCATCACCAAGCTGGTATCAAACATTACCGATGTATCCAGTATTATCGAGAACCTTGAGCGGGAGACTGATAATGTAGGCAGCATTCTGGATACCATTCGCGGTATTGCAGAGCAAACCAACCTGCTGGCATTGAATGCGGCAATTGAAGCGGCAAGAGCCGGTGATCAGGGACGCGGTTTTGCTGTGGTAGCAGACGAAGTTCGCTCCCTGGCAAGTCGCACTCAGCAAAGCACAGAAGAGATCCAATCGCTTATCAGCCGATTGCAGTCTGAAGCCAAGCGCTCAGTAGAGTCCATGAGGGTGAATGTAGATGAAGCGACTCATACTACTGAGAAAGCCAATAAAACCTATGAAGCACTCAAGTCTATCAATCAGTCAGTCAGCAATATTCGCGATATGAACCATCAAATCGCAGTGGCGGCAGAAGAGCAAAGCTCTGTGGTAGATACTATTAACTCAAGTGTTGAAGAGGTGAACAGCCTGGCTAAAAATACCTCGGAAGGTGCAGGCTCTGTATCAAGGCAGGCCTCCGATCTGGCTAATATCTCAGATGACTTGAAGACCATAGTTGAGAAGTTCAAAGTGGGTTAACACCGTATAGCTCAAGCATGAAAGGACACCGATAAGGTGTCCTTTCTTTTTTGAGTCCAGCTGGATATTTGATTAGGTTAGATATTCGGTGCCAACCAAACAAGCAGTCACTGGCGAGCCAATTAAGCCATTTTGTCCTCGAGAAAGATTTAGTCATAGAACAGTGCGGCAAAAGCTTCAGCCGCTAGAAAAGGCAAGGAGGGCTGCGTTTGTTGATTCGCGTCTGTCAGGATGAAGTCTGTATTACAACTTATTGTCTTTGAGTCTGGCTATCTGCGTTCCCTTGCTGTGGGTGTTTTGTGCTCTTATCTTGAGTTTGGAAAATGGAGTTCTTTACTCTGTATCTTTTTTGCAATTGGCGTAGGGAGTTTGGTTGGAACCCAATCAAAGACCTCAGATAGCACCCTGGAAATGGGACTTGAGTATCTGCACGCTACTCAGGGGCACCTAACAAACAAAGAGATTCCGAAAACGTCAGGAGTAAATGATGAAACCCTTGATTAATTTGAACGAGTTGGGAGAAGGTGACGTCGTTGGTAATGGAAAATACGGTGAAACCAGTTACGCCGTCAGTGAGTTAATCGGTGCAAAGAAGCTGGGCTACAGTGTCTCCGTAGTACCACCGGATAAAAGAGTCTGTCCTTTCCATAACCACAGACATAACGAAGAGATGTTTCTGATCCTGGAAGGAGAGGGCACTCTGAGATTTGGCAAGGTAAGTTATCCGGTGAAACCACTGGACATTATTGCCTGCCCGCCTGGCGGTGAGGAAGTGGCCCATCAGTTGGTCAATACCGGAACAGACAATCTGATATACCTTTGCCTGAGCACCACCGAACCTATTGATGTGTGTGAATACCCTGATTCAGGCAAAGTGCTGAGTATGGTTGGAGAGCAGGGCAACCGCACCTTCAGGCACATTAGCCGCAAACAGGATCAAGTGGATTACTTTGACGGCGAAATGTAAGCATGACATCAGATACAGAAAAGCCTGCACCAAGTGCAGGCTTTGAGGCCGTTACGCTGTAACCAGCTAGGTAGGTTTTATAAAAGTAAATCCCTTGTAGCTTTTGTCTTCCAAAGATCTCTTCTCAAAACTCAGATACAAAAAAGCCTGCACCAAGTGCAGGCTTTTGAGTGAATCACCGAATTACTGGGCGTTCATCAGTGCAACAGTGTTGTCCAGCATACGGTTGCTGAAGCCCCACTCGTTGTCATACCAGGCCATTACTTTAACCAGACGACCGGAAACCTTGGTTTGGGTCGCATCGAAGTTAGAAGAGTAGGCATTGTGGTTGAAGTCGATAGAAACCAGAGGCTCTTTGTTCACCGCCAGCACTTCAGCCAGCTGTGGGTTGGCAGCGATAGCATCGTCAATCACCTGGTTCACTTCTTCAATAGAAGTGTCACGACCTGCGATAAATGACAGGTCAACCAAAGATACGTTCACAGTAGGAACACGTACAGCCATACCGTCGAACTTGCCTTGCAGTTCAGGAACCACCAGACCTACCGCGGCAGCAGCACCTGTCTTGGTTGGGATCATAGACATGGCAGCAGCACGGGCGCGGCGCAGATCGCTGTGATACACGTCAGACAAACGCTGGTCGTTGGTGTAAGCGTGAATAGTGGTCATCAAGCCTGATTCAATACCGATGGCATCGTTCAGAGGCTTGGCGAAAGGAGCCAGGCAGTTGGTAGTACAGGATGCATTGGAGATCACTGTCATGTCTTTGGTCAGCACTTCAGTGTTAACACCGTAAACTACAGTGGCATCAACATTCTTGCCTGGGGCTGAAATGATAACTTTCTTTGCGCCGGCATTCAGGTGAGGCTGAACAGCTTCTTTGGAAGTGAAGATACCGGTACATTCGTACACAACATCAACATTCAGGTCGGCCCAAGGCAGTTTAGCCGGGTCACGTTCCTGGAAGGTCAGGATCTTGTCGCCATTAACATAGATGGCTTCTTCGTCATGGTCTACTTTCGCATTAAAACGGCCATGAACAGAATCGTACTTGGTCAGGTGAGCATTGATTGATGCGTCACCCAAATCGTTAATGGCAACGATTTGGATAGGGTACTCTTTTTCACTCTCATACAGAGCACGCAGGACATTGCGGCCGATACGGCCATAACCATTGATTGCAACGCGGATAGTCATTTCATATCCCTCAGGTGATTATAAAATATATCTGGTAGTAAACTTACCAAAATAAGCGTGTTCGTCAAGCGAAACACAGCGTTACAGTGTAAATTCGTTACTGAATTAGGTGATTTTTTTACAATGCATGGAAAAGCACTGTGGTAGGGGCTGAGATGGGCGAGTCTTGCTGCCGTCTGACAGCTCCCATCGCCCAGCATAACTGAATGTCAGAAATTCTCCAGCCGGGAACGCAGTGAACTGGTGCCATATTCACCATCTTCGAGGACGTCAGCGAGGTCCTCAGCAATATTGTCCAATTCGTCAATGTTATCGGTCTCACCGTGCAGCATTCTCAGCATTTCATCTTCATTGACTTCATGATCTGCCAGAATCACATTGGCCCGGGTAAACAGGTAGGCTTCAGGGTAGGCGCGCTGGGCATTGGCGATGCGGGCCAGACCCAATAACCAGTTGGGGTCAACATTGGTATCATCGGCTCTTGCCATGGCGGTGAAGTACATCTCCCGCGATTTATCGAAGTTAAACTTTTCGTAGTAGGCGGCGACAGAGCCCAGCAGTTCCGGATCAGAGATCCTGTCATTGTCAGCCGCCTTGAGCACTTTGTCCCTGGCTTTGTCATCACTGAATCTGGCCCAGTGATAATAGGCGAGGAAAAGATCATCACTGTTTTTGGTTTGTTGCTGGAGTTCGGTGAGCGTTCTGGCGGAATCGGAAAATGCTTTTGCCCGTTCGTGAGTTCTTTGGGTGTTGATGACATGTTGTACACCCGAGGCAACTTCTATGCAGCGGTTGTAATCCTCAAGAGCCAGAATTTGTTGATAAAGTAGCTTACCCTCTGGCCCTTCTTTAAGTTTTGAGGCATACCTTGTATCAATAAGGGTACTTTTTTCCTGCCAACACCAGGCATCCTGATGCAGGTCATCACAAAGTTCAGGATTATTTTTACATAAATGAGTGCCATTTTTACCCCAATCACACCCGCTCAAAGCAAAGATGAGTAGAAATGGTGTAAATATTACAAGTTTCGACGGGTTTGTACGTCCTTTCATAGTTTTTCTCTAATTAAATTACACACTTATGAGAAATATCCTGCTGGCTTCCAGCCTGCGATTTCATTACAATACCTGCCGACCAACAAAGGCAGACCCCGCCTATAACAATGAGTATTGGTCAAAAGTTATTGTTACTCAAACCTTTCTACTCTGTACCCCTGTAGAAAAGTTAGGAAGTGAGATAAAGGATCTGTAAATGAGCGCTGATAAACACCTGCAAAGCTGGCAAGAACGTTTTGAAATGGCTGAAGCCATGCAACCTCTTCTTGGCAAGCTGTATCGCAACCAGGGCGTAGAAGTTCTGGTATACGGCAAGCCACTGCTGGCTGCTTCTACGATTGAAATTATCAAGGCTCACCGTCTGGTGCGCCGTCATGTAGGTGACAAACTGCGTTTACGCGAGAGCTTCCCGTTTGTTGAAGCCCTGAGCAAGTTACCTGTAAAACAGTGCCGTGTAGACATTGGTAAGCTGGCGGTAAACTACTGGCGCAACCATAACGACGCCTCTGAAATTGAAACCTATATGACTGCTGAACTGGCAACTGCCATTGAGCATGCCAAAGAGATGGAGCCTAAAGATGTGGTTCTGTACGGTTTCGGTCGCATCGGTCGTCTGTTGGCTCGTCTGATGATTGAGCGTACCGGCCGCAGCAATAACCTGCGTCTGCGTGCAATCGTTCTGCGAGGTGGTCGTAAGGGTGACCTGGAAAAGCGTGCCAGCCTGCTGCGTCGCGATTCTGTTCACGGTCCATTCAATGGCTCTGTTGAGGTGGATGAAGAGAATAACGCCATCATCGCCAACGGTACTTACATTCAGGTGATCTACGCCAACTCTCCGGACGAAGTGGATTACACCAAGTACGGCATTAATAATGCGCTGGTCGTAGACAACACAGGTATCTGGAAAGATGAAGCCGGTCTGGGTCTGCACCTGAAGAGCCCTGGCGCTTCAAAGGTACTGCTGACTGCACCTGCCAAGGGTGACATCAAGAACATCGTGTATGGGGTAAACCAGGACGATATTCTGGAATCTGACATCATTGTGTCTGCAGCATCCTGTACTACCAACGCCATTACTCCAGTACTGAAAGCAGTTAACGACAAGTACGGCATTGAAAATGGTCACGTGGAAACCATCCATTCCTACACCAATGACCAGAACCTGATCGATAACTATCACAAGGCTGACCGTCGTGGTCGCAGTGCGCCGCTGAACATGGTTATCACTGAAACCGGTGCTGCCAAAGCCGTTTCCAAGGCACTGCCTGTACTGAAAGGTAAACTGACCGGCAACGCAATCCGCGTTCCTACGCCTAACGTATCTATGGCGATTATCAGCGTTAACCTGAATGCCGAGACCAGCAAAGAAGATATGAATGAGTATCTGCGCCACATGTCTCTGCACTCTGAGCTGCAAAACCAGATTGACTTCACCGAGTCCACTGAAATCGTATCCAGCGATTTGGTTGGCTCGCGCTACGCGGGTGTTGTTGACTCTCAGGCGACCATCGCTGAAGGCAAGCGCGCCATTCTGTACGTATGGTACGACAACGAGTTTGGTTACTCCTGCCAGGTAGTAGGAGTTATGCAGAAGATGCTGGGCCTGGAGCCTCTGTCTCTGCCTGCATAAGCCTGTAGTAATCTGATCAAACGCCTCCACTTGTTGGGGGCGTTTTCTTTTTGAACAAATAATCTAAAGCTGCTTCTATTGGCAAATGCAGTTGCCAGACTAACCAAGACTAATATTTCGCGATAAGATGACATTTAATTCGACTGTTTTGCTCTCTTTATGCCCGCATTGCTGAATAATAAGGCAAACAGCACTGAATTCATTGATAAATCAGTTTTCCACGTTGACAGGACAGGTCAAATCAGTAGAATTCGTTTCGCAGTCAGGGAGAAGGCAACGCCTTAAAAGCTCTGATTGGCTCAGATAACACTGAGCGAGACATTAACTCTGCCGAAGAGTGAAGTCTTAAAAAAGTTCTTATAGGACACCATGCGACATTAGCTCAGTTGGTAGAGCGATACCTTGCCAAGGTATAGGTCATCGGTTCGAACCCGATATGTCGCTCCAAGGCGCGATGGCAGAATGGCTATGCTGCGGATTGCAAATCCGTCGATCTCGGTTCGACTCCGGGTCGCGCCTCCACTCTTTCCAGTTTGTGGCCGTAAGGCGGCAGACAACGAAAATGCCCGAGTGGTGGAATCGGTAGACACAAGGGATTTAAAATCCCTCGCTGGTAACAGCGTGACGGTTCAAGTCCGTCCTCGGGTACCATATCACAATCAACCAGTTACATACTTTTGTTGTAACTGGTTTTTTGTATCCGCCTAATACTCGCCTAATATTTTTCGCTATTTGGGGTAAAAAACGGCCTATCTAAATCCTATTTTTGTTTGTCCCCACCGACGACCGGAACCTCTTTTACCTTTCTATCGTACCTTGCTGTTTGACCAATATGTTTATGGCCGGAGATAGCCTGCTTATCTTGGAGTGAACCTTCCAAGTCGGACATCCCCTTTGCCTTTATATCATGAAAGGTGAAGTCCATAGGCAGAGAAGATATTTCCCTGGCTCGTTCCTTCGACGCACTCCAACGAGAGTTAAAGCCATCCCGCGACCATTTGCCGCCATCTAGCTTACAAAGAACGAATGTCGACACCACGCCTCCAGGGGCCAGCGTTTTAGAAAGGCCAATGACTGCCCGTAGCCTCGGCGTCCAGAGTTTGATTTGCTCCACGCCAGTTTCAGATTGGACAATGAAGATCCCTTTATCCTGTATCTGGCTGGTACGCATTGAAAGAATGTCCTGCTGCCTGGCGCAGCATAGATACGCCAGCTCCATGGCAACTTTAACGATGTCGTCTGCTGCATCGTACACTGTTTGATACTCTATGTCGGTGATGTAGCGCTTCCTGGGTTTCTCTTTGAACTTCCGAACTCCGCGGCATGGATTACCTTTCGTCTTTCCTCGTTCGTAACCATACCGGTAGCAGCGACTGAAGAATGCGTGTTATCTGTTGGCTTGAATAGGGGACTTGGTACCGCGTTTGTCCATGTATAAGCGAACGTGTTGTGGCTTGACCTTATCGACATGCATCTTGCCAAAGACCTGGAGGATTGGCTTGCTGTACTTCACATAGTCTTTGCGAGTTTCAGGAGCGAGTGCCGCAAAGTCTTTAGATTCCATAAAGCTTTTCACCAAATGAGCGACAGTCTCACGGTCAATGAGTGCGTCGCTGACTTCCTCATACCTTCGCCATACTTCTGATAACGGAGCATCTACGGGGCACAAGCGAATTGAGCTGCCAGCTTTGGGGTTCCATTCAAATGAAGCTCTCCCTCTATAAACCCGTGGGGGCAGTTGGGCATCCATTGGATTATTACGCTTCCGTCCCATAGGTTAACTCCTATCTAACGCTCCGAAGTCTGGGCCATCGTCATTAGCAGATGCTCTCATTAAATGAGCATTGTTGTATTGATATCAGGTTAATTTGGGTTTGCCATTGGCATCGACGATATGCGGAATGCCATTGCGGGCCAGTATCTCTATCTGCCTGGCAGACTGCTTGGCGCCAGTGATGCGCACGATATCTTCCTGGCTCATCAGCGTTGTCATTGTCGTCGAGTCTATCAGCGGATGGTTTTCAATTGGCAGCATAGAGAGTTCCTCTTAGCGAAGGAGTGATCAAGGGATGCCCAAAACATCAAAATCAACGGATGCTGTATGCATATACAGTAGTCGGGGTTGTGTTGAGAATGCAGAGACGAAAGGGCGCCCAGGTAACAGTCGTTGAGTTTCTTTGTGATGAGTGCAAGTGTGGCTAAATGAGAGGGGTAGATAGATCACCGGTGAGCCACACCAACCCCAAGCAGTGGCTGCATGAGTGCAGCAACAGTGACTGTGATAAGCAAGGCCATTTCACCATCGCTTACCCATTTATCGAGTATGGTGGTGAGAAATTCATGCTCGGGAGACACGTGCGGTTTCAGTTAGAGAAGCCGTATCACAATCATAGCTATATGGGAGATGTAAAACACAAATGAGAAGCCGTGACTCTAGAGAGGGATATAACTCGGCTACCTGTAAGAGAATGCTTAATACATAGGTAGGTGGTGTTACGGCCAATGAATTAGATTGTAATTACTATCTTTCTTCTACTTTTTGTTGGCTTTATTTACAAGTTGTTGAGTATATTCGTTTTAGGTTGAATTGACTTAATTACTAGTCAGTTGTTGCGGATTGAATATATCATTGTTTTATTATTGTATGAGAAGGCCACTTTTGGCAGATAGATTTGCTAGAGGAATACAGTTTATGAAATTGATATATGGTCTAGTGATGTTCTTAATTGCGGGGTTATGTTCCGCCACACCGATGAAACGTGATGATATAAACCGAAGTATGGAAAGTGAGTTATGTTCGCCTGAAAATGTGATAACTCTTAACGCCGAATATCAAGTACCAAAACTCGAACATTATGAGACAGAACCTGATGAGTTCTATGAACAGTGCTTCAAACTTACCGGATATACATATGAAGTCGCATTGTTGGTATATAGACCATTAGTTGTTATAGATGACTTTATTGAAATCAGCAGTTATGACCCTGCTGGTGAACGAGATGTAGAGTTTCTAGATGTCGAAGATAAAATGCAGAATATTTTCAATGTGAGTGACAAGTTTAGTGGAGAGGTTGGTGAGGATATGTATATTATTGTCACCGCTATGCCTTCGGACAGTGAGCAAAGAGACGTACTTGTTGGCTACGAGCTTCATCAAAACGGAAACTTTATGCTTTCTGTTTCGATGGCTATTTATGACTATGATAGTGCCGGGCCTAACGGGCAATCAACTAAGATGGGGAAAAAAAACCTTAAAGCACTAAAACAAACTTTACTTCCCCCCCCGCAATCATCAATTGAGTTAAAAAACTTGGGGAACTGCCCAAGTAACGCATTGCCACCGAGAGATATTAATTTCATTATACCTCTTAACCAAGCTCTAGGTGATGTCGAGTTGCAGACTACAAGTTATCAGACTGAAGACCCAGGGCAATGGAGGGCGTTTGCATCATGGTTCGTTGATTTTGGCGATAAACATGACAAATATTCTCCTTTTTCTGGTGTGGCCTTAGCGGCATTATCATCATCCTCTAGGTACTTATACAATCCTGAGCATTTCTCATTTATGCTTGGTGCTTCCTCGGCCATTTTAGGTACAGGACCTTTTGACGCATTTTCAGATATCATTAAAGCAGAAGTTGATTATGACGTATTTAAGATGGGACGTAACTATACCAGAGATATCTATTTAAAAGATAGAGAAAGGAGACACGTCAAGGACTCTTGTTATCGAGATCCAATGGAAGGCACTTGCAAAAGAGACTACTTAGAGTTCTCAGGGTATTTTGAGTCTAGTAGCGCCCGTGCTACCAAAGGGCCTATTGACTTTGGTGATGGTGTTGATTTACTAGTTACTGTAATGACAGATGGAATAATAGACTTCAACATGAAGGGAGCGAATAGCCGTGATCGGATTTTGGATGCTGTTGGTATAACCCCGATATTTGACCAATTTGAAATAATTAATTATGACACTACTCAACAAGGATTGTTGACGTTAGGCGTAAATGCAAGACGTTCATTGTCAGATTATGGCTTTCATATTGGCTACTTTATCGACGTTGAATGCTTTCCGCATGAACCTGAGCCTGACGAAAACTAGAGTTGGTTAATGTCATTTTTTGTTAGAGGCCCACTAACGCTTCTTAAAATATGATAGTCGTTAAGTCAAGTTAGTATATTTGCTATGTAGCTTGCTTCTTTCATATAGGAGTTTAGGGCCTCGGATAATTGTGAAGATATAAAGAACGATGAAGATTTCACCAAGGAATAGATAAGGTTTAAAAGGCCCTGCTCAAGAAATGAGGACCCGGCTAGTACGTCACCAAAACAACCAAAGTATGGCTCAGCATCGGGAAAGTGAAAAAATTTGTGCTAGAGACTTTGTCTGTCTATCAACAATCAGCTTTTAGACAAATAATCTCGCGTGACTTGTTTGTCAAAATGCTCCACCGTCAAAACAATAGCCCCGTTTTTAGAGGTGAGTGTACCAGACAGAACATCATTGTATGACTCAATGACCGTTTTACTCAAAAAGAGACCATATCGTGTTTCTAGCAAAGAAAGTTGCGCAAAGTTTCTACCTGATAGCGCACCGCTATCAAACTTTTCCAATATGATAAAAGCATCAGAGTTCAAATCTAGCTTTGCGGTATACCTATTAATCCCCAATCCGAATGCAAACGTTTGATAGAACGTAAACACTAATGCTGCGAAAAGAGACACGTAGAGTTTTCCCTTTGGAAAAAAGACGCTAAAACCGTAGAGTGTAAGCAGCAAGTGGCAAAGGCCTGTTATCAATTCAGCCTCAAGTGCGTAGTCCGAAAAATACCAAGCAGAGTAAAGATTAAAGTAGCCCATTAAAAATATTGATAAAGGCCAATGAATAAGGAAGAGTGCAGCGCTTAGTTTTCTCATATTTGCCTATCAAGTTAAGAAGCTGCCTTGATGGTTTCTCATCGGCGGCTTGGTGTCAAGCTATCAAGGTTGTTAGACTGGGTAACTGTCAGATCAGGTCTGAAACACTACAATTAAACTGATAGTAGGAAAAGGATGGTATTCATCGCGTCTTGTCGTTTTTAATCCTCTCCACTGCATTCTTGTAAGCCTTATCAATCTGCGCCTTTTCTCCCTCTGACAGCTCTTCCATGTCATCAGCAGCAATAATGGTTTGTCAGGGCTTATTCACATCACAACCATCTGCCACAAGCCGTGTTCTCAATAATGTGCTGGTAAATCTGGCTATCTATTACGCCATCGGCATGAAGATCATCCAGGATGGACTCTAGATCTTCAAGTTCATCAGCGCAGCCGCAGTGCTCGCTCAACGCTTCCTGAGCGACAATCAATACATGGTTGAGTTGTGCTGTGCTCAACCTTGAATGGGCGTCTTTTAGGATTGCTGCCACATCTTTCTTTAGCGACAGTACATTTAAGCCCTTGGTGATCTCAGGCATTATCGTCTTAATCAACTCAATATGATTTTCCATCATCTGACCTTGTAGCTAATCCATATCTAACGTTCGAATCTGGCACCCCCAGAGAAGAAGGTACCCAGCCATAAGTTACAAGTACAGTATATTAACAGGTACAAGCAGTGATGTTGGAATAGGCGGGGGCTGATTGTTAAATGTTGTCAGGCCGTCGAGGGCTGCCGAATCTAGAATGCGATAATTCTCGGCTACAGTTCCAACGCTTGTGTTAATTGAAAATACATTGAGTAGCTACATTTATATAGCCTGAAGCGCTGACGAATAATTGATTAATGTCGGTCCTTAGTTTTGTTTTGTTGGTTGTGACTTAAAAGGTTAATCAAAATATGCTCATTTAAGCGGGTCTTTCACTACTTTAGGGAATAAAGATGAAAAACTTGCTATTGGCGGGGGCATTGCTGCCGTTCGCAGTCTCCTCACAGGTACTGATTACCGAAGTATTTTATGACACACCAGGAAATGATTCTGTCGAAGAATGGATAGAGTTAACTAACGTCGGCTGCACAGAGCAATCATTGGCTGGATGGTCGATTCGTGATAACTCGGCTACTTACTATCTCAACGGCACTCTGGCGCCAAATCAAAGTTACGTAATAGCCAGATCAGCCTCCGGCTTTGAATCTCTGTATGCCGCTCAGCCTGATGCCAGCGGTCTGACGCTGGCTCTGGGTAACAGTGGCGATTATGTCCAGTTGCGTGATACCAACTCTACGGTTGATATGGTTGCCTGGGAAAATAAGGTCTCCGGCTGGAATATCGCGGCAAAGTACAAAACCATTTACCGAAACAGCCCTACAGACAATGACTCTGTTGACGACTGGGCAGTTCACAGTGGTTATGGTGTACCCGGTGACTACGACTATCCTGACACTTCATGTGGCGACAACGGTGGTGGTGATGGCGGCGGTACCAACCCGGGTGGCGAAGTGGGCGGCCCCGATGGCTACTATGATGATGCCAGTGGGTTAACCGGACAGGCATTGAAAGCCAAACTTGGCGAGATTGCAGCCCGTGGTCATACGCAGCTTACCTATTCTCAGGTGTGGGATGCGCTGAGCTACAGTGACGAAGACCCAAATAACCCCAACAACGTGATTCTGTTTTATACCGGCCGCAGCCAGGACAAAGGCTATCGTTCCGGAGTTTATAACGACGGCGATGCCTGGAACCGCGAACACTCCTGGCCCAAGTCTCTGGGTTTCCCATCCAAGAGTCAGTGGGGTTACGCAGATGTGCACCATCTGAGGCCCACAGATGCGTCGATGAACTCCACCAGAGGTAACAAGGACTATGACAACGGTGGAAGTCCTGTCTCTGAGTCTCCGGATAACAAGACTGACAGCAACAGCTTCGAGCCTCGCGATGCGGTGAAAGGGGATGCTGCCAGAATGATGTTCTATATGGCCGTCCGTTACGAAGGTAACGATGCCAATATGCCGGATCTCTACCTGGTCAATGACACCTCCAGTAATACCGGAACACCAAAACTCGGTGTCCTGTGTACGCTGCTGGCATGGAATAGCCAGGACCCGGTGGATGACTGGGAGCGCAGGCGTCACGAACGCAACGCTGAGTGGCAGGGTAACCGTAATCCGTTTATCGACAATGCCCAGTGGGTAGATGAGATATACGCGGCTTCCTGTAACTAAATACAAAAGGTAACAAGGCCGGGCATGTTAAAGCGTGCCCGGCCTTTTGTTGTTAGATGATTAATGCACTGAATGGCATCTGGTGCGCCGATTAGTGGGGGCCAGGCTCCGATTATCTGTTTCTATTTGGAGCACCGGAGTTTGATAAAAGAATTAGACTAGTACAGCTGACAGTGGTGTGGGGGATAGTTTGTATCTGGGCCACTAGGAGCACGGCAGGAGGATAGGCGCTACGCGGCCTACCTTATTTGTTATAAGGCTTATAACGAATACTTAGTGCCAATTACAATAGCAATTAGATAACAGGCAAACCCAAAGGCTCTTATGGCTCTTTCATTAAATATTGGAGTCGCGGCTTCTTTTTCTGTTTTGAATACCAGCTTTGTAGGTGGGATATATTTATACAAAAAGGACTGATATTTAACGAATACGAACACAAGATGCCGCGGAATAAATATCATCCATGTACCACATGCAACAAGAGCTACGATGTTCCATATTATCTCTTCCATCAAAAAGCCTTATAACGCACCCAGCAGGGGGACGAAAAAGTGTCGTAAAACGTTGTTTTTTGTTCTCTTTGACTGGAATTGTTAAGAGTTTTGCTTGAATTCACTATTGCTTGTTTCCTAGCCAAATTTCTCAATAAACCTATTGCAGACTCTCTTTCGCCACTGTACTTCGTACTCAGGGCTCATGCCTTCAGCGATAAGGATTTCACATGCAAAGCTATCAACTTCTAAATAATCCTGCTCTTTAATTCTTTCAGAGTCGCCAAGGGGAATACAAAAGCCCAATTCAACGCAGAGGTCTTTTAGTAAGTATTCCACAGCATGATACATTGTGAGCTTAGTTTTATCCATGTGAACTCTTAATATTTGTATAGTATGCATGCTCATTGTTCACCTGATACTGATGACATCCGCGCTTGATTTTTCACCAAGTATTGCTCGGGATGGAAGATGTTGTCCAGTCTGGTTTGCTTTGTTAAGCATTACTGCTCCAGATTGTTTTTGCCATTTTTTTGTATTTTTCTTTATCTTCTTCGTCTAGATTTTCTGGGTTACAAAAGAACAATTCTGGTAGCTCATGTTTCTTTAAAACCCTATTATGTGATTCATAGCAATCGTGATTTAGATTGGACTTTGTTTCACGTTTACATGGGCCAAAAGGCGCAGCACATCCACCATGTAGAAATGTAACACGATTGGGACTTGAAACAGCATCAGCAAATGAATCATATATCTTTCTCGACAGGTCCGCTTCACCACCAGGAGGTGTCCAGCAAAAACAATAATGTCTAGGACACTCCTCTAACGATGGTTTTTCATCAATATTCCAATTCTTAAATTCCATAGATGCCTACCGCTTCAATATGGGGCCGATATGACGGCTATACAGCGCGAAGCGCCAGCTGCAGAGTAGTGGTTCCAGTGAACTTGTGAGCGACATGACTGACTAGTTAGGTACAGGTTGTTCATTCTTGCCGCTCGACATAGTTTTCCCGTTGTACTTCTTCATCACTTTTAGACACTTTATAAAGAGTAACAGGTATCGTTGCTGGCAATAAGATGGTATCTAGTACAAAAGAAAACGGGGCATCAATACATACACCATGACCGCAGCCCAAATCAATGTGCTTAGCTGTACCGGAATAAACTTTATTTTCAATTTTATCGTCGGTAACGGTATCAATCGTGGTACAACCGAACGTTGAAATTAGTAATGCCGATAATATTGCACAATTCTTCAAATTTACCTCCTTGGATATAACATTGATATAGTGCTACCTCACAAGGTAACCTAACTTTGCAAACTTGGTCTAGTGCGGGGACGGGGGAGAGTGTATGTTTGTATCGGGTGTGGCGAGGGGTAAGGCCTGAGAGTAGGGGATTGACAGTCCGTTGCTGCGCCTTGTTAAGTGCACTTGATCACCTCTATAGGAACGTTACATTGTTCGAGGTAACCTATAAGTTCAGTTGTTTCTGTATAGTCAGGGCAATAACCCATATTAACTGACTCGATAGTACCCGAAGGATTAATTTCTACATCTAAATACGAAGCCACCAGCTTTTCATTTTGAGATTCGCTCCATGTAAAATGGAATTTGGTATCATGCGACTTTAGAAAGAATCGATCAGGCTTTTGATATTTGCTGGTAGTGGAACTTAATGAAATATCATTTTTTGTTAAGCTGATTACCGCTTTACGTATTGTCCATGAAAATGGCCATTGCCTAGTAGTTTGCACGACCAAATGACAGCTACCTACAATTGGACTGTCAACCATAGAAGACACAATTCCATCGTATTCCATGTTCTTTAAACTTGTCGATGCTGCTTGGCTAAACCACATAAGAATTATGAGCATTGGAATCCATTTACGATCCATGATGATACTACCTGCTTCCTGTGCTTCTAACATTTATACATTGCTAGCTTCCAAGGTACCCAACCTTGGGAGTTTGGTCTAGTGAGGGTGGTGTGTGGTGCTTGTATGGTCTGTGGCTAGGGCTGAGTTGGAGTGTTGGGAATTGACAGTGTGTTGCTGCGCCTTGTTAGATGCTGCCATGCACAGACATGATATGTGGTTTTCCATAGTTTTCAAATATTAAACCTTTGCTTATAAATGTACACTTAGCAACCTGTTGAAGTCCTGAACCCAGATAGCCCAAATAGACTTTTTCCTTACTGATTGATGCTTTCTCAAGGTAGCTAAGAGCTAGCATGTGGTTTTCTTTACTCATAGGCCTTTTATACTTAGCCCACTTTACCTTGTCATATTCTCCGGAGACAAAAATCTTCTCGCATTCCATATCCATCCATTTTCGTTCTTCTGAAACAGATGCTGTAAACTCAAATTTATGCCCATCACCTTCATAGTAAGTGATATGAACCGGAAAATTGTCGCCACCAGCGTAAACCGACGCAGCTAGCAATAAGGCTATGAATACTAAAATTTTTCTCATAAGCACATAACAATTATATATTGAGACCTTCAAATGTACCCAACCTTGCAAGTTCGGTCTAGTTTGCGTGGAGTGGGGAGAGTCGAGGTTGGTTTTAGCTGGGAGATAACCCCCGGCTCTGCGGCGAGCGTTAGTGCGTTCATTCCACAGGGCGATGCTGACTTGCTTACTATGTGTTTTGCTGCTTGATGTAATTAGTGATTTCATTCAGAACCCCTTGCCCCATTGTTCTAGAAACTAACTCATCTAGCTCACCAGATAGAAACTCATCCCACGAGACGCTTGTGGATGAGGACGAGTGCGCGAACCTCCCGGAAGTGCACCACACTTTCTTGGCTGATGAGATATAGACTTCGTAGAACTCTCCATCGGGAATGTCATTAATCCACTCTTGGAGCTTCTTTGGAGGTTGATACTTTTCCTTTAAGGTCACGAAACGTCCTCAGTACTCATAACTTATACATAGCGCTAGCCCACAAGGTACTCAACCTCGGGAGCTTGGTCTAGTGCGGTGGCAGGGGCGGTATTGGGGATAGTGGAGTGATTGTTCGGTTATTATGTGCAACAGTATTTGATAGACAAGCGCCTAACTTATTGAGCCTATAAACTGGGTGTTTTGCTCGTTTGCTACACCCCACTGTAAAGACGGGCAAACAGATTTAGCGTACTCCATCGCTTCGTCTATAGTCTCATAAACCCCGCCTTGTGCTCGGTATTCGTTCGGATACTTTCCAAAATGTAATCTAAAGAACACACCAAATGCATCATTTGCAATTTCTAGAGGGTCTTCATAGTCTCCACTTCCTGGCCTAAAGTTACTCTTGATTATATGAACTTCTTCAGCAACTTCACCGCCATAGATCCAGCTTCCGCTTAAAACTACTATTTCATTGATCGAATACACGAATTACTCCTGGCACTATAGTGCGCATGCCCTTTGAGCGCCTGGTACCGACGCGACGATATGTGCGCTCAATTTATGAACAAGTATTGCTCAGGGTGGGCAATGCTGTCCAGGCTGGTATGGTTGCAAGGTGTGGGGGGAGAGTGGTGAGTTTATATCGGGTGTCGCGATGGGCGCTGCTGTACGGCTGGGGTGTTGGCGGTAGCGGGGTGTGTGAGTTTTGGACAGGAGTTAGTTTGGATAACGCCGCCAGCAGGGGCAGTCGAAGCGCGTGGCAGTTTGGCTGGCCATCTGACAGGTCCTGTTACGTGCTGATCTTGCACAGGGCTTTAATTATTTTTTCATGTTCCTTACCGACTAAACCAACATCTTGATGAAATCGAAATCCAGATTTCTTTACTTTGGCAGCCTCAAGCGCCTTTTGTGCCTCAGTGCCATCGTTATTGATCAATGCTTTAGAGGCATGCCACTTGTAATGGTCAAGAGGAAACGTGAGCCTGTCAACATGCTCATTAAGTACATCAAGAGCATTGGCGTATTCGTTTTCGATTTTTTTTGTTGCCACTAAATATGGATAATCTAGGTGCACCCCAGTTTGGTAGTTTGGGAATTTTTTTTCCTTCCCAAGTACTTCTTTGAAAGCAGAAATACACCCATCTATATCGTTTAGCGTTCGAAGCGCTTCCGCTTTTGCCAATAACGCACGAACGTCTTCAAATTGGTCTTTTCTGGACTCGAAGTATTCATTGACCAAGCGAAGCGATACTTCTGGATGGCTATCAGCCAAAGTGAGAGCCTGGATTACCAAATACTGATCTCGCTGAGTTCTTGCTCGCTTCAACTTCGAATAGAAATGCTCTTCGATAGAGGCGTTCCAATTTTTGTTCCTGTACCAATCATCAGATGACACGATAAATCCTCAGCTTGTAACGTTAGAATAATGAACATTTACTAGCTCTGATTGAAACACTTAAATCACAGCGTTTCTATGAAAAATTGCGCCACGAGTATATGTCCGCATTCATTCTCTTGTATGGTGAGATGCTAAATTCGACCATACTTGCGGTCTTGGAACTCTCTTCTCTGCTTTGTAATTTCATAAAGCACAATGCCGCTAGAAGTTCCAAGGTTAAGGCTTTCAATGATGCCAAACATTGGGATACTAACGCAGAGGCTGCTTGACTCAATGACCAGCTCACTTAATCCTTTTGACTCATTACCAAACCACACAGCCAGACGCTTTTGGGTATAGTCACCCTTACTGAGTTCGACGTTTACTTTTCCCTTCACGTGGGGCGAAGTAGCGATTGATTCAAATTTGTTGCTTTCTAGGTGCTCAATGCAGGATTGAGTTGAGCTAAACCTTTTAACGAAACTCCACTTAACTGCAGAAGCAGATGGTTTAACGAGCGGATTCCAGTGGCGCATATCTTGCCAATCTTCGGGCAAAGCACCGCTTTCGTCTATAATGTAGACTTTTTCTGCACCCAAGGCGTTTACATTTCTGACAACAGAACCGATGTTTTTAAGTGTCTTAGGGTTTTCCAAAACTACAATAAGGTTCTTGCAGGTAAAGTCCTTAATCTCATTTGCTCGCTTGCGAAGAGCGCTCTTATTGTTGGAGCTGTCGTTCATTAATTGATCTCTCTAGTCTCACAAAGCACCTACTGTTTGTATATTGCGAGCTTACAAGGTACCCAACCTTGGGACTTCGGTCTAGTTTGGGGGAGCTGTGCGGGGAAAGTGTGGGTTTGGGCAGGACTTTGGATAACGAGGCCCCACACAGGCTACAATGAGCGCTATGGAGTTGGCGTCCGATTTGATAGTCCTTGTTAACTGCCTTTTTCTGGCCACATTGGGATATTTCCACTTTTGTCATAATTTGGGAAGACTGTGATATTTTCAACAACACTTTTGTTTACCCAAATAGATAACTCCTCGCCAGGCAATATATAGTTGTGTCCGTTTTCTGCAAAATCGTCATCCAATTCGATGGTTGGAAAGTCCAGTAAAACATCATTTATCGGCCTACCAATAACAGTTTTATCTTCTAATTTTACCAATGGAGAAGTCAAAGTAATCGAGCCAAGCCGGAAATTGTAATCACTTCCGAAATCCAAGTCGATACCATTTGAATAACGCCAAAGAACAGACCTATCTTCAGGCCGAGATTCTATAGCTGCAAAATGCTCTATAAACTCAGGTTGTCCACATAATTCTCTGATTTCATCCATTGTCATCCCTAACCGGATACAACCGACTCCAATTTTAGGCAGTATATTCATTGGTAGTTAACGCCTAGTAAATGGGCAGCGTTGTTGCAAAGAGCGCTGTTAGCGGTCCGGTCGCCGGCGTTCATTGTGTAACTTGTTAGAGCGTTTGGTGATTCAGTCTCCACCACTACTCCCAGCCCCATCTCCTCCTGATCCGTGATGATTGTGATATGAGCCTCCAACTGCAGTTTCTTCATTGTCATCGCGGTTCCTATTTGGCTTTTTCGGGATACCAAATACTAATGACCTAAGTGGCCATGGTATCAGTTGCTGAGGAATTGCCTCAGGAGAGTGTTGATTTACCAAGTGCAGTATCAGTGCTGGTCCAAAATATGGAATTAACACAGAAATGGCCATCTGTGCTTTCTTCTGAAATGGTTCCAATGTCCGATCATGCTTAGCGGCAAGTACGCCCAGAAAAGCCATCCAGATCCCAATGAGCACTGCTAGTGCTAGAAAAATTAAGAACCCAATTTCCATTGTGGTAAAGCGCCCTAATATTTATATATTCCGACCTTCAAAGGTACCCAACCTTGGGAGCTTGGTCTAGTTATCAGCGATTTGAATGGGTTAAGGGGAAGAGGTTGGGTCATGGCGCAATCAGATGTTGTGCTGACTGCGGACGTCGCTGGAGCTTATCACTGATATTTTGTCGCTTCCGTTACACAGGTATTAAACATTTCTGCGTTCAAGCTAAACCAACTTGTTGGTATAGATAGCACGTTGTTATCATTATTGTTATAGTTAATGGATAATATAAGTTCATTGCCACTTCTAAGTTTTTCTATTTGTTTTGCCGAAACTTCCTCGCCTACATAAAACATCATTAAATCACTATCCATATAAGAATGTGAGTTTAATGGGGTCCTATAACCATTATCTAAAATTTCAATTCTATTGATAAAGATACCGCGTTCTATTTCATCTATAGAGGTTATAACCTGAGCGTACATCACCAACTCATCTTTAGATTCCTCTAAATAGCCAAAGAACTCATTAGCTTCTGAGAAATGATGTTTTTTTGCAAATGTAATGTGAACGCCGATAAAGCTTACGGGGACGTCATCAGTAGGTCCGTACTCAACTACTGAACCGTTACCAATAATAAAACACGCTAACGGAGTAAACTGTGATTTCCAATGGAACTCCAAAGAGTTAGCTTCAAAAGGTATATTAACTGACAATATGATTAGTCCAACTAGACCAACTTTCATAAATTTTGACAATAATAAATGTGATGTAGGCATATTGAGTGTCCCTTGCGGTAAGGCCAATAAACTAAGTGATTGATGTTAACAATGGTAAACATAGGTTACTAGGGGCGCAAATCTGTTCCCAGGACTTACTTTTGACTTGCTACTCCCCCTTTAAGTGCTCAGTAACCTCAGCACCCACCTAATGCCTCCCCAAGTCTCATCTGCTTCTGCCACCTCGATTGGCAGTGGTATCTCTCAGGTCTTTGCGCCATGGGCTTGCAGGAATGATCTCACCGCCATCCAGATTTATAGGAGTCGGGATTAAACTAATTTAACAATCAGGAGGTGGGGTAACGCTTTAATTTCAGCTGGTTACATTGCTACTTGGAGGTTTTGTTCTGGTGAACCTTTAATATTGAATTATGTTTCTTCGGTGTTGCGGTGTCGTATGTATTATGTGTTTGGTTTGGCACGTATTATTCAGTGCTAATCACTACGGCGCTCGATATTGGATTTGGTGGTAACGACTCCTGTTGTTATTGAGAGCTGACATTACAAAGCAATCAACAATAATTACAGAAGAGAGTCATACAATGAAAAATCCATTGGTTTTTATGATCTTATGCGGTGCTGTATCAACTGGTTCTGTGGCAGGAGTACTCAGCACTCACGATAATCAAGACGCCGTTGCGGATTTGGTGATATCCAAGCAACGGATGACACTGGCCAACAATACTGACGGTAAGGGGTATGGGCCTCAATCACCGAGAAATATCGACGCAACCGCTGGCAATAACCATCTGCAGTTCAATGCGTCGCCGGATCGAACCCAAATGAACCTTTGTAACATCCACTTTCACAAGAATGCTGAGCATCAGGGCGGTGAGTTTAACCAATACGCTGGCAACGGCGATGGTCACGGATATAACAGTGGCTATAAGTATTCAGGCAAACTGAGTAAGGCTGAACTTAAACCAGTAAAAGAGATGAAATGCACTACAGAGCATGGCTGTGTGGGGCCAGGTGATACGATAGAAGTGCATTATGTTTATTCAACCGCCAAAGTCGCTCCGGGACCCACCCTTGGTTCGTGTCTCAATGAGGCTGTTAATAACCCCCAACTCAGAGTTGAGGCACAGGTGTTCGTATTGGTAAACGACCACAGCGCGGCAGATTTTGTGAAGCTGACTGAGGTCAGTAAGCAGGGTGGTTTCTATCAGGCCCAGAACATCCCAACGGATACAGGTAAGCCCATTCAATACGCTGGTTCTACCACGGGCCCGAAATACAATGAGAAAGGCTCTCCGTTTCAGGTTACCTGGAGCGTCAGACCCAAAGTCGAAAAGGTGGACGTATCAACTGTTCAACAATGGCTTGATAACAACCAATTTGATGAAGACCACGCCCATGGGGTCAGGAATCTGGTAAAAAATCCAGATTTGTTGTCGTCAATCCAATAGCCGGTTTCAAGTGACAGGGGTGTTACTTTACCTCTGTCACTTTCCGTTTAGACGTTAGCTGTTTAGGTGTGACCCTGTGTCGCGGGAAGAAAAAGCAGCTTGTAGACTGAGCCTACGTGTTACTTTTTCGGCTTTAGGTTATCAATAACCTGAGCATCCACCCAGTAGCTTTTGCCGACCCACTTGCGACTGCCGTCTTCATTTTTTGTCCATTCTCCCCGTTTAAAGAACAGATACTTGCCGTCCGGGGTGAGCTGCGGACTTTGCTCATAAATTGGGGTGTTTATCTTGTTGCCCATATTGAGCGCGGGACCCCAGGAACCATCTTTTTCCCTGAAACTGATATAGATATCAGGCTGGCCGTAACCATCCTGTCGCTCGACATCCCACATTAAGTAAGACTCGTCGGGGGCAACATGGGGATGGGCTATATATTCACCGGTATTAATATGGCTGCCCAGTTTAATTGGGGTTTGCTGCTTGCCGTCGATCAAGGGTGAATAACCGATAAAGCCTTTGCCATTATCCTCTTTGGGGAAGAACACTATGTAGTAAGTTCCATTATCGGCAAGGGTGATGCCATGGGCCTGATCTTTTAAAAATTCGCCCTGGGGTTTTGGTTCTGACCAACCGGATGCGGTTTTCACCCTGTATTCCCGGCCGCCATACATCATGTTGCCGTCTTTGGAGTATTTAGGCCATTTTATGTCTGTCTCTGACTCTTTGCCCCACTGTCCGTTTTCATAGCGAATCACAAAAAAGGTGCGCTGTTTGTACTTACCGTTCTTTCGGGAGAAGTAAAACTCCCTCATGTCTGGTGAGAAAGTGCCGCCTTCAAACAGGCCATCGGGAGACAGCATCCTGGGAGCAAACTGCTTGGGGGTAAGACCCGGCGGGGTTTCGCCAAAATAGCGGTCTTCAATGGGTGGGAGTTTATCATCGGCATAGCTGCTGATACTCAGGGCAAGGGTTGAGAGTAACAGGGGAGTAGACAGGGATATGCGATTCATATTTCATCCTTGGCTTAAGGTCACATGGAGGTTGACTACCAGGCTGACGAAAACTGCCTATTCAGCACTAATCATGAGTTACCCCAAGTAAGCTAACCAAGCCGGGGATTGAAAAACACCCTCGACCAATCAAATTCAGCGCTTCCCATTTGCTGCCCAACACTTCCCACCAATCAAAGCGGGTTTGATAAAAACTGAATAACATCGAAACTGAACTTAAACTCACGACTAATCATAGGGTTGGTGGAGCGCTAATGCTGTTGCGCAAGATGTTTGTACGACATTTTGTGGATGAGAGAATCACAGTAAAAGCAGCAGCTCAATTGTAAATTGATATGTATTGGAGGGCAGAACTTATCCATTTGATAGGTTGTCCGACGTCTGACATCACTGCCAGCTTCTGAGTCAAAAGCCAGAGTCAGGGTACGGCTTAATTCAGCTCCGGTTATGACAAATCCAGATAAAGTCTCAATCTATCTTTGTGCTGAATTCCATTTTCAAAGATGGGTTCGGGATAGTTTAAGAAATAATCTTTATCAACGGCTTCAACCCGAAAGCCAATACGCTGGTAAAAGGTGAGCTGATAGCCGAATGTCCCTGTGCCAAGTTCAACTCTGTTGATCCCTTTGCTGGACAGGTCTGCCAGCGCAAATTTGAGTAAGTGGGAGCCTATGCCTTGACCCTGAAGGTCAGGGTTTACGGCGATATTACAGATCTCAGCAAGGGCAGAGCTGTGGGGCTTAACGACGCATACGGCCTGCAGTCCTTTTTCATCTTTAGCGGTATAACACCAGGCGTCAGCCAGATAGGATGAAATACTCTCCTCAGAAGGATCTGCCTCGAGGAGCAATTCGAGTGGCACTTCAGTGCTTTCAATCTGTTCGTATTTCATCTGTTTGCAGACTCTGTGACCAGTGTTTGCATCCGCGATGATGTCACTCTGCTCACTTCAGTTTCAGTTGGGTTAAGGCTCAATTGGATAATCGCTGCGGCGACAGTATCAGCCTGTATTGGCAGGTAGTTGGCTAAACGACCAACCGCGAACGGTTTAAGTACTTTTGCGACAGCTTGCAGCAGCTTTTCATCTGATCTCGTTTGCTGGCGATCTCCGGCCAACGGGCCGGGCTGTAAAAAGGTGGTTCTCTTAAATTTAAGGGCAGTAACTGCCTGCTCCATCTCACCTTTACACCTAAGGTAGTGGGAAAAAGAGCGGGGATTTGCCCCAAGGCAGGACACGATGATTATATGCTCTACGCCCATTTGCCTCATATTGGCGGCAGTAGCCACGACCAGGTCGACATCAATGGCTTTGAGCTTCTCTTTTGAGCCGGCTTGCTTGATGGTCGTCCCCAGGCAAATTACACCGACGAGAGAATGGCTGTGATCTGCAGAAAAACCATCAGCGGTCAGATCGTTACTGATGTACTGAGTTAACTTGCTGTGTTCTATGGATAAGGGCCTGCGGGAGAGGGTGCCCACGCGCTCAACTTGGGGCGTTTCCAATGTCAGTTTGACCAACTCGTGGCCTGTCAGCCCGGTTGAACCTGCGATCAGCATAACTATTTTATTCATGATTTACGGTATTTTGTCGTTACACCAGATAGTTGCTGATACTATCCGTTACTGCGTTATCAGGGAAGCCTGTCAAATCTGGTTGCAATCATTGTTTTTGTAATCCGGTCTGTAGGGTATTCCGTACAAAATTTAAGTAGCAGCAATATTTGAATACAGTTATTTGCCCTGTGTAGCAATCAGTTAATCTCTTGCACATGTCCACGTCATGGGGAACTTGCTATTATTTATATATATTCACCAAAAAAGGAGCTGAGATGTCAGCAGTAAAAGTGGGGGCTTTTGAATTAAGCAACCTTGATGATGTCACTATGGAGTGGCTGATAAAGTTCAGACGCAGTAAAAGTATTGAAACTCTGGATATGATGACCGATAGAGCAGAGCGAGATAATCAGGGTAAGCGCGTGGTACTGGATGCGATTAATCAAGCCTGGTGTGTTCGCGAGAAAGAGATTAAAGAAGGGCGTTTCGTTTAATACCTGAGTATGAAGTTTGACCGCATTGATGGCGTTTTAGTCAGGTGATAAGTAGCCTGATTCCAAATTTTTTGGAATACGCTGAATATGTCGAATAAGTTTTCTGTTGCTAACCTTGCCACTATCTTTCTTTCCTTTACTGCCGGTGCCCTGCTAACCGGGTGGTTATTGACGAGCTTCTTTGACCAGGTGCTGCTGGACTTGAAAGTCCGTGACTTAAGTTACGTCGCAAATGCGCTTGATCAAAATGATATTGAAACAACGGCACTCATGGTTGAGTTGGCTATACCTCACCCAACTTGTGAATTGCAGCAAGTGGTAGAAGACAGCCTGTTCATTTTTTTTGCCGATGGGCATTTAGAGGCTGCATTAGATGACGCATTTAAGCTCATATCTGTTCCTCACGCTGAACGCACCCAATATTGCAGCGACCTGATGGCGAGCTATCAAGTGAATAAAGGCTAACGTGTAGCCAATACACCTGTTTTAGCTCATTTTAGTCTGGCTGTAAGCCAGGCCTCATCCTAGTTCTACTCCCATTTCTCTCCACTTTAGGGCTATGGACATTGCTGCCGTGATTACGGAAGTTCTGACATCTGGCACCCAGCGGATTTCAGGGAGAGAAAATGAAGCTGATACTGGCTTTGGTAACGGTGTTTGCTGTGATTGTGTTACCGGTGAAGGTGGCTGCTGATCTGCTTGGAGCAGAGAACAGTACGCTTTTCAGGTGCACCCTTTGTATTCTTGGCTCTTTTGTATCTTTGTTCATTGCTGCGGATATTACTGACCATGTATTTCTGCAGTACCTCATAGGCTTTATTGTTACACCTGTTTTCTATTCCCTGTTTCTTGAAGTCGGCTATGTTCAGGCACTTTTTATTTCGTTGTTGACCAGTGTGCTGCAAGCGGTTGTTATGTACCTGTTATGGGGTAGTATGGCGTTGGGCACCTGGATTTTGGGATAGAGGGAACTTAAACGTGGAAACCATTAAAGTACTTGAGCGCATAAAACGGAACAGTCAGCTGTCTGCCTATGCCCATTTTGGCGCGGCTGAGCGTATGTCCAATTTGCATTTGTGGCTGGGTATTCCAACTGCTGTTATTTCAGTTGGCCTGGGCTCGGTACTGATGGCAGATCTCAAGGAAACGATTCCCGATCTGGTGAAGTGGGTCGCCGGGGTGTTGTCGCTGGTGGCGGCACTGTTATCGACACTGCAGACCATATTCAACCCCAAGGTGGGTAAGTCCAAGCACAGGGAGATTGCCAACAACTACCTCGCCATCAACAAGAATTCCGAAATAGCCATTGCTGCCTTTCATGATGGCCTTATTGATATTGATGGCCTTTCCGAAACGTTGTCGGAGCTAAACGAGGAGTATGATTCGGTGGGCAACTCGGCCCAGGATTATCCGACCAACGATAAAGACTGGAAGCGGGCCAAGAACAAAATTAAAGAGTTCGATACCCGCCGAGAAGCACTGGCAGCCAGCAGCTTACCCTCACAGGCTGAGTAACTTCAGAGCATAGTCACTTACCGGTATGAGGCTGGCAGTCACTCAGCAGATTTTTTAGACAGGATAAGCACAGACATAATGGCCAGCGTGGGTAGCAGCATCAAGGTTAAAAACTGAGGTGCGTCCAGCAGCGCCGATGCGAGTATTGCTGATGCCCAGAGTATGCTGGTGGCGATAATCTTATTGCTGCATTTCTTCATTGAGCATGTCCTGTTCGAATCTTGGTTTCTACAAACTTACCCAAACCTTCCTGCCATTAGCAAAATTCAACTGTAACTGAGTCTGTACCCTCGGGGGCCGTGGGGTAGTATACCGCTTTGTGAGCGCTGAGTGCCGGGTTGGGAACAGTGTTAATGAGTGTAATGCTGATCTTAATCAAGTGACTGATTATTTGGGTTAAATCTGCTTATCCTGTGAGTGTGACTGTGCTAACGTAGCGGCAGATTTTAAATACCTGATCACACAAGGACTGGAAACAGGATGTTTGTAACTCAGCGGTCGTTTTCACCCAAAAGCTCGCATCAGGGCTTCACGCTTATTGAACTGGTTATCGTCATTATTATTCTGGGTATTGTTGCCACAGCTGCCGCGCCAAAATTTATCAATTTGCAGTCAGATGCCAAAGTCAATGTACTGTACGGTATTGCCGGGCAAATCGAGTCCACTACCGATATGGTGAAAGCCAAGGCAAGAGTGCAGGGCCTGGTGCCTGTTGCAGAGGAGCCGGGTATGGGACCTGCATTGCAAGAGTATGTGGTCGATTTTGGCTTCGGCAAGGTCGAGGTAGATTGGCGAAATCTGTGTCCGGAAGCCCAGGGTGAAGTCGTCGACGGTGATACCGCGATGACATTTCGCGACTTTATGAATATCGACCTGACCGGTGGTCTTAAGGACTCTCTGGACAATCAATACTATAAGATAGGGTACAAATTGCCCCTGTCAGGCACGCCGACCAATGAGGGTTGTTATGTGGTTTATGACTCTTTCGGCAAACCTGACTGCACAGTAACCGTTGTCGATGCTGAGTGCAGATAACTGGCGTAGCTGATAAACAAAAGGCCCTGAATGTTCAGGGCCTTATTATATCGAGCAGCTATCGCCAGCTTTGGGAAGTTACATTACGCACTCGCCCAGTGCTTTGCCTTTTTCGATACTTCTTTCAATCAGAGACTTGGTTTCTTCGCTCTGAATCCTGTCCATCATCTTGTTCATCAGGGCTTCGGCTGATGACTCCGACGTTGCATCCACCATACAGTTATAGGCAGAAGCGATATGCTCGGTAACTTCATTCAGTGCTTTGGGGTTAGAGAAGTCCAACTCCAATGCCTCTTCTACTGATTTCACCAGCGCTTCAGCTGACTTGGCAGCATCGCCAAACTGTTCAAGATCCAGCTTACTCAGATCGATAGACTCCATCTGTTCCTGAATCGAATCTACCGCTGTGTTGGCTGCGCTTTGCGCTTTATCTATGGCTTTGTTGGCGTCTTCACAGGCCGATAAAGCGGTAACCATGATCAACGCGCCTATTACTTTCTTCATTTTAACCCGTTAACAAATAACTAACTGATAGATATGAACTTAAGATGATACCAAATTTCGGTATTCATATCTTTAAAAGTGCTTTCAAATCGGAGGCAGCGACCTGGAGAAGTGTTGTAAGGAATGGCAGCGGGAGCCTTCGTTACCATCAAATGCTCAAAGTGAGGAAGCATTTAACACAGTGAACGCTTTTTGGACTTATGAGTTGCCTGTGTGTTCAAATTCAGAGTAATTAACCAAATAGCGCTTATTAAAGGGATACATATGAGCTTGAAACCTTTGCTCGCGAGATTGAGTGATGAGAAACATCGTGCCTCTACCCAACTGGAGCTGTTGTTTGACTTGGTGGTGGTCATCGCCATCGCTATGGCTGCTGATCAATTAAAAGAGCAGATTCTGGCGGGCGAGGTGTTATTTGGAGTGAGCCAGTTTCTGGCTGCGTTTTTTTTGATTTGGTGGCCCTGGAACCAATTCTCCTGGTTTGCATCCGGCTTTGACAATGATGATGCCGCTTACCGAATCAATGTGATGGTGATGATGCTGGGCTTGTTGATCATTACTGCCAGTTTGCCTGACTTCTTTGAGCATCAAGAGATGGGAATGACGTTCCTGGGTTACTGCCTGATGCGGTTGTCATTCGCGCTGTTGTGGTGGCGAGCCGGACACGATAACCCTGAGTTCAGAAAGGCCGCTAAATTACGGGCGGCTGGATTAGTGATGATGCAGGGATGGTGGGCATTGGGCGTGTTTATCGTTCCGTCAGGCAGCATTCCCTTTTACCTTGTGTATGCCGGGGGCATAGTGGGTGAGCTGCTGATCCCGCGTCTGGTCGATAAGAACTTTTCACTGAACTGGCACCGGGAACACATTATTGAGCGTTTTGGCTTGCTCAACATCATTGTACTTGGCGAATTAATGCTCAGCTCTGCAGAGGCTTTTGAGGCCATCCACTCTGATACACACATATTTAAGCTTGTTCTTTTAGGTATTGGAGGGATGACAATTACCTGTGTTCTTTGGTGGCTGTATTTTCTGGAAGACGAACATTTGAGTTCAGACGAGTCGGAAGTCGCATTCGTCTGGGGATATGGGCATTTCTTACTTTATGTTGCAGGCGCAGCAATTGGCAGCGGCCTGGGAGTGATGCTGCGCTGGCTGACTGAAGGTGCCCATCATTTGCCTGCTTACGCCTCTATGGTGGTGAGTCTGCCTGTCGGTCTTTATGTGGTGGCGCTTTGGTTGGTGCGGGACAGGTATATTCTGGCCAGACAACACAGCTGGCGATTGCTTTTAGTGGCTGTTGCGTGCGCGGCTGCAGGCTTTTTACCACCTGAGGTATGTTTGGTGACTGTTTGTGTACTGTTGATTGTCGGGTTGATATACCGGACATCGCCAGCCTGCACAAAAGCAGTTCAGGCTGACGAGGGAGTATGACTCAGGGCTGGTAGCCGGTATCTTCTTCGGTTGGATTAGCTTCAGCTGCCTCTCTGGCAATATGGTCACAGCGCTCGTTTTCCGGATGACCGGCATGACCTTTAACCCACTGCCAGTCCATATCATGGATCTGGCGGGCGGCGTCCAGACGCTTCCACAAATCCACGTTCTTTACCGGCGTTTTATTGGAGGTGACCCAGCCTTTGGCTTTCCAGCCATGGATCCATTGAGTGATCCCCTGACGCATATACTGACTGTCTGATGTCAGGGTGACTTTGCAGGGCTCTTTCAGTGCTTCAAGTGCCAGAATGGGCGCCAGCAACTCCATACGGTTGTTGGTGGTCAGGACAAACCCGCCAGAGAGCTCTTTGACATGGTCTTTATACTTCATGACTACGCCGTAACCACCTGGACCAGGGTTGCCCAGACAGGAGCCATCTGTAAAGATTGAGATATGTTTCAATTGGATCATCCGATTGATAGTTTTCTATGCGGCCGAGTATATCGGATAGTAAGTACCTTCGATATAGGTATAATGCCGCATCTTTCTTACGTATCGCCGTTTGTGAGGCTACGACGAATTATGAATATTGTTTCCAGTGCCAGCAGGCAGATTATTCTCGATACCGAAACCACAGGTATGAACCAGGGCGCAGGCCCAGTTTTTCAGGGACACAGAATCATTGAGATCGGTTGTGTTGAGGTGGTTAACCGTAAGCTGACCGGGCGTCACTTCCACGAGTATATCAATCCGGATCAGGCGATTGATGAAGAGGCGATTGCGGTTCACGGTATCACCAACGAGCAGGTAGCCAACTGTCCACGCTTCCACGAAATCGCACAACAATTTATTGAGTTTGTGGATGGCGCCGAAATTGTCGCACACAACGCAACGTTCGACGTTAGCTTCCTTGATTACGAACTGTCACGTCTGTCACCGGCGGGTCCAAAGCTGGACGACATCTGTGGCATTCTCGACTCGCTGGAAATAGCCAAGTTCCTGCACCCGGGGCAGAAGAACAACCTGGATGCCCTGGCCAAGCGATACCACATTGATAACTCCCGTCGTGAACTCCACGGCGCATTGCTCGATGCTGAAATTCTTGCCGATGTTTACCTGACGATGACCGGCGGCCAGACTAAATTTAACTTAAGTCTCGGCGGTGAAGATGGCGGTGCAGGGGCAGGGGGCATTATTCGTCTGCCACAGGGACGAAATCCTCTTAAAGTTGTGACCGCAACGGCCGATGAAATAGGTAAGCATGAGCAGCGCCTTGATCTGGTTGCCAAATCAGGGAAGTGCCTCTGGAGAGGATAATTAACCCGAATGAAGCTATTGCAATGTCTTACGCTGGCCGGCTGGTTGGCGTTGACAGGGAGCGCGATACCCGCCGCGGCTGATAATACAGCCGCCCAACCTGCTGTAACTGATGACAGGTATACCCCTTTCAACGCGCAGGAACTGCAGAACCTGTTCCGTATCGACCATATGGTAGACAGTGTCACCTTGCTGGTGGCCCGGCCTTATGGCTCAGCCTCTGTGGTGGTGGTCACCCCGGACGGCTCAAAATGGTATGCCAGCCGCCACCCGGAGAATATCCGCTGGGTCGACGGCATGACCGGCGATATCATCACCATTCAAAAGCCTGAACCAGGCCCTTATCAATTGTTGGGTAAGCTGTCTCCCGGCTCGATGATCGAGCGGGTTTCAGATCTGTCGGTTGAGTTGGACCCTTTACCTCAACCCCTTTATCAGGGCGAGAGAGTCAAGGTCACCGCCAGATTTCTGGGTGATGAGCAGCTAATCCGCATGCCCGGTCTGGAATATATGATTGAGTGGCGCGCCCGTTTCACCAGTCTGCGCAAGCCAGAAGAACAAAACTACGTTTCAGGTACCTTTCCTATCGGCAGCTACTCAGACAATGGTGAGTATCTGGATGAAAAGCCAGACGACGGCATATTTACCGCTGAACTCAATCTGAAACAGGACTGGGGTAGCTATACCTTCAGTGTCACCGCAGAGAACAAGGTATTTGAACGTCAGATCAATATGCCGATTTATCTGTCGCCTTCACCTGTCACCTTGGAAGTGGTCAGGCCCGAAGATGCAACAGTAACGCCCTGGAAGCTGAGGGTGAATGTTGACGAGTCTCAGGTGCTGCCATCAGAGACCTTTATTCATCTTGAATACCATGGGCCAGATGCGGCTCCTGTACCTATGCTGCTTGAGCAGATGATAGGTGGCAGTAACGATATTGATTTGTCGGTGCAGGATTACGGCGGATATCGCATTACCGGAACCATTGCCAGTACCACTCAGGGTGGCAGAGAGATTCTGCTGTCGATGGACGATCTGTTTTTCAATAACCCCGAGCCACCACCGCCACCGCCTGATCCTCGCTTACTGGCAGAAAAGGCGGCGAAAGAGGCCGCGTTGAAAGAAGCGGCCAAACAGAAGCAACAGATGACCTGGGTCATCGTCGCCAATGTGGTGCTGTTATTGATAGGTGGTATCGCCATTGTTATCTGGCGCAAGCGTCAAACCCTGAAGGCTGCAATGGAAGCGGCGCAGCAACGCGTTGTTGCTGAGCAGGCTGCGATTCCAGACGATGAGAAGGATGATGCTGACAAGTTGGATTTGGATGACCTGGATCTGGCTCTGCCAGATACGGAAGCCAATCAATAAGCCACAAACAACAGCAGGGAAGGGGAATGAAAACAAACCCTTCCGGCCTATTGATTGAGATTTGAACGGTCTGAACGGGTTGGTTAAATTTATGCTTGACCTGTTATCCAACCACATTTAATATGCGCTCATCTCAGCGGAGCGGTAGTTCAGTTGGTTAGAATACCGGCCTGTCACGCCGGGGGTCGCGGGTTCGAGTCCCGTCCGCTCCGCCACTGAGATCCTAGAAGAAGTCAGCAATATGCTGGCTTTTTTCGTTTCTGTCGCTCCTGAAAATGCTGCGCATTTTTGTCTCGGGCCGTGTGACGGACCATCGAGTCCATCCACTCAGCCACTGAGATATCTTTAAGACCATCCTTTTTAGGGTGGTTTTTTTGTATCTACCGCTCCCAAAAGTGCTGCGCACTTTGGCCACGGACCGGGATGCCGGACCATCGAGTCCATCCGCTCCGCCACTGAGATTCCTTTAAGACCATCCTTTTTCGGATGGTTTTTTTGTATCTACCGCTCCTGAAAATGCTGCGCATTTTTGTCTCGTCTGGAGGCAGTCCCGCCAAATGACGGAGCATCGATTTCAAACCCTCTGTCTCTGAGGTTCCTTTAAAGCTGAGTCTTTTGAACCCTGGTCTGGCTGGTTGATCTATTTCTCTATAGATTCCAGGTAGGTAATTAAGATCCCTTTAATTTTCAGACGGTAAAAATGACCCATCTCAGGTTTTACAAGGAGAGGTGAGTGATGGAGTTTGATGTCAGATTTGGGTTTCTGCTGTTTGGAGTCTTGTCTGTAGTTGTCGCACTAGGTTTGATTGCCTGGTCACTGCTGTCATCCAGATCTTCAAAGCGTTGATGCTGCAACCAAGATGCTAAAACATAGGGATAAATTGCACATTCGATTAAATAACGATCAAACGATGTCGCATTATTGTTTTTACTCTTGACGCTAATCTCTGTCCGAAATATTATGCAGCCATCTCAGCGGAGCGGTAGTTCAGTTGGTTAGAATACCGGCCTGTCACGCCGGGGGTCGCGGGTTCGAGTCCCGTCCGCTCCGCCACTGAGATATCTAACGAATTAAGTCAGCACATGCTGGCTTTTTTTGTATCTGCAGTTTGAGACTCGAACGACAACTTCGTTGCCGAGAGTCCCCACTGGCCGTGCGCGTCCGAACCGCCACTGAGATTCCTTTAAGACCATCCTTTTTAGGGTGGTTTTTTTGTTTCTACCACTCCCAAAAGTGCTGCGCACTTTGTCTCGTCTGGAAGCAGTCACGCCGAATGAGGACCTTCGAGTCCCACTGGCCGTGTGCATCCAAACCGCCACTGAGGATCTATAAAGCTGTTAGCCACGAAGCGCGTGCTCCGCTCGCTACACGAAGAGCACGAAGGAAGAGCGGAGATTGAAAGTCATAACGCAACGGCCAAACAGAGTAGATTTAGTCGTTTGTAAGTTCTTGCCTCATAGATGTTCTTAATACTCTGAATTTTTGCAATTAACAGTGCAGCACCTCTTAAAATCATCCCATTGTCAGTTAGCTTTATCTGATCGCTCCTTACACAAGAGTATCTTTTGCTGATTGTAAGTTATTTCCTTCATAATTCAATAGGTTGTGAGACATGTCTTACATACTCACCCATTGTCGTTTGCTACATTACGTTTGCAATTTCAAAACAGCTATCAAGGATGATGCGTACCGGAGCCAAACCGATGTGCGGTAGCGTACCTGAATTGCGCTAGGGCGAATACTACGGGCAATGACTCCATCTCGGATTACCGATAAATCTGTGGTTAACCATATGATTTGGCTTGAAACCATGGGTATGGTCCTTAGATAAACGTGAGTTCCGGTAGGTAATAACAGGGCAATTCAGATTTCTGTAAAGTTATAGTGACATTATCATGTTTGCATATGAAATTGGTTGGATTTAACAGGTGTCTATCTATAAGGGATAAACTACTGATAAATGAGACGCCTTGTGATTAAAGTGTTAAATGCTGGGAGGTGAATATCAGTAAACTAGCAGTAACTATCTACACGATAGCGAGTATTTTAATTTATGGTGAGGTCGTCAACCCTGATTTATTTAATGCTATCGACATAAACTTGGGAATTGTAACTATCAACCAAAATGAGGGTATGGAAGTTACGGAAGTTCTACTGCACCTTGTTGGAGCTCTTTGTATTGCTTTATGCCTTATCAACTTGAAGCCATTTTTATTAAGCCTAAAGCAAGGCTTTAAGAAACATCCCCTGTTAGTCGGCGAAATTAATCGAAAGTTGCAAGCAAAAACGGGGTCAATCACAGATAGAGTTTCAGAAGCACGCATTAAGGGCTTCTTAACCCCAACGGCAAGCACTGGAGCTTGGACCTCCATTGGTGTTGGACAAGGAGACGTTGGTATAAAGTTGAGTCGAACCAATATCTTATTTTGTTTTCTTACTACGCCGATCAGCACACTTTGGCTGCTAAAATCTGAATTGCTATTTCCATTATTAGCGGCTTTGTGTGCGTGGTGGGTTAGCATTTTACAATCTGTTTAAGAGTGATTCGCAACGCGTGGCATTTTTGCTCTGCGTTTAGTGTTTAAGGTGATATGCGGACACATCGGTGTTACGTTGCTCACACTTTAACATGGCGTTATATTTTAGGAGAGGTTTGTGAGTTCCAAAGAAATAATAGATGAGTTTGAACAAAAAATAAGTATTTTTACGTCGTTAGAAAGTATGACGTCGAGCTTGTTGGGTGCTTTGATAACACAAGCCGATATTCAGGTTCATTCAGTTACAAGTCGCACAAAGGATATTCAAAGCCTATCTAGTAAGATAAATAGACCTAGTAAATCATATGAAAGCTTACTCGATGTAACAGACTTGGTTGGCTTTCGTATTACAACCTATTTTTCTGATGATGTCGATAAAGTAGCTTCATTAATTGAACAAGAATTTTTCGTAGATAAGGCTAATTCTATTGATAAACGTAAATCGCTAGAACCCGATCGCTTTGGCTATATGTCTTTACATCTAGTTGGAGAGCACAAATCTAGCAGGCTAAAACTCCCAGAATATATTAGATATAAAGGCATTCGCTTTGAGATACAAATTAGATCTATTTTGCAACATGCTTGGGCGGAAATAGAACATGATATTGGCTATAAAACGTCGAAGGAAGTTCCTGATCCACTAAGGAGACGGTTTTCTCGTTTGGCAGGTCTTCTGGAGTTGGCTGATGAGGAGTTTCAGTCTATTAAATATGGAATAGAGTCATATAGACATAACTTGCCAGAAAAAGTGTCAAACTCTCCAGAAGATGTATTGTTGGACCTTGAATCTTTGGGGTACTTTATAAATACAGACTCAAAGATTCTTCTTATAGAAGAAGAGATGCGTAAGTTATTTTGTTGTGAAAGTCTAACACAACCTGAAGATGAAGTATTATCACATTCCTTAGGTTTCTTGAATCGTATGGGAGTTCACAAGCTTAGTGAGTTAAGTTTGTTATTTAAAGAACAAGAAAGGTACATTTTACCATTCCTAAAAGTTTGGTTGTCTAGTGATGCTCAACTCAAGGTCAGTAAAGGTATTTCACTTTTATACCTAACGTATGTTAATTTGGCTAGAGTGGGCGATCAAGTAAATGCAGAATACGTACTGAGTTCAGCACCTTTCTTAAATATTTCGCAGCTTGCATCAGACATTATTCAGGCTTGGAAAGAAGTAGAAATATAACAAATTGCTTCAGAGTGACAGCTAACCTTTGGCATTTTGGGTTCGGTTGGCTTCAGAGTTTACGTAGCTTTGCTTCGGTCCCTGATCCGCAGGGTAGAGACGGCAACCATGGGAACAAATGCTTTAACTATACCGACAGTGCCAAAAATCGTTACCTAACATGTAAATCTAGATCACGCGTACAGCGCACCTGATTTAGCTGTTAAGTTTGCACCTATCAACGAGGATCGTATGAGTCAAAATGGAAGTTTAGAAAAAACTGTTGCAATAGCTTTATCCTTTGGCGTCGCAATATGTGTGGCTATAATTGCATTTGGCTCTTTATCGGCAAAAGAAAGTGCGATTTTAAGCTTGCTTTTAACCATTTTATCTATAATGGCATCTTGGATATTTTCAACAATCCACAGTTCTTCTCAACATGCTGAAGCTATACATGAAGTAAAAGAAATGCATAACGAGAATTTAAGAACCTATGCATTAAAAGCAGCAGAAAAAGTTAATAATCTGTCTGATCAACTAAATAGACTTAGTATGTTTCTTGAAGAAGAACTTCAAGATGATGAAGAAAAAGCTATTGATGGTAGACAGCGGATATTAAGTGCAATTCACATGATAGCCATGCTCAAATCTGTTAATGATACTTCTCTGAGTGACTGGCAAGGTGTAATTGGGGAAGAAATAGAAGAGCATAGGAAGGAAGCTGAAGAAAAAGAAAAACTGCTCATCAATTTAATGGACAAAGTTGAACATTTATGGGATTCGTATGAGCAAGAAACTATCACTGCTGAGATTGTTGATAAACGAGTTAACCAACTAAAACGAGAAATGAAAAATCTCGCAGGTACAATGACCGGTACACATATTAATATTCCAAAAAGAAGTACGCGGAAACGAGAGATTGAAAGTAAGTGTCCATTTTGTAATGACACAACTAAGTATATTCAAAGAGCCAAAAAAGGTAGCGCGAAACCATTTGATTGCCAATCCTGTAATAAACACCTGATTTCTTTTTATGATGAAATAACTGATGACTTTGTTATACACATAGCAGAGCCAAAATTAGAATATGTAGTATGTTCGTCATGTAATAAAGATACTTCAGGCCTTTTAGACACCAGACCTCATAAGAAGTCCAAAATTTCATGCGACAAATGTAACCAAGAGTTACTTTTGTGCCGTTTGACAACAGGCAAGGTAAAGGTGAGTTTAGCAACGCAAGATACACACGACGGTACTGTTATTGATGATGTTTTTGTAGAAAATGTTAAGGTTGAATTACCTGACCAGCCTTGGCAACAAGGCATCCATAAGGTCGTGGCAAATAAGCTTGGTGTTTCTCATACGTCCGTTCAAAAAGCTATTCAAGTATTAGTGCTAAGAGGTGATTTCAAGGAGCAAAAAGATGGAGTTCTATATGATTTAGTACCTGCACGGTAAACTTTACAAGTTACTCAAATGGTGCCCAAAAAGCTCGGCTTGCGCTCTTTCGTGGCTGATTTTAGCCAATCCTTTTTGCACTGCTTATGGCGGCGTTATCCTGTATATAGACTCGGCTGGTAGCTGTGAATGTGGGAGCATGTAATCTACCTTCTGCAGGATGCCAAATGATTTTAAACGGGGCGTGATTGGAGTAATTGTATGCTATCGCGTTCAGCTGATGACCTTTTGTTTGACTTGTGTCTGGGTTCTTGATTCAGTAACCACCTTTCTATCAGGCTTTGTAGCTAACTAAATTCTGAACAACATGAATAAGACTTTTACCCAAGCAGAGCAGGCGTCACTGGAAGAAGTGATGCGCCATCGTCGTGATGTTCGCGGGAACAACTTTTTAAGCGACGACATCAGCGATGACAAACTGCAAAAGATTCTGGAAGCGGCCGCTTACGCTCCCTCAGTGGGTTTTTCCCAGCCCTGGGAGTTTGTGGTGATACGTAATCCCGAAATCAAAAAGTCTATCTATAACAATTTTGTTGAAGAGAATGAGGCGGCAAAGGCCAAGTTTGAAGGCGAGCGCAGTGATGCCTATCAAAGGCTTAAGCTTGAGGGGATTCTTGAAGCGCCGGTCAACATTGCTGTGTTTTACCAATCGTCAGATGCGCCTGTGCTGGGGCAAACCAGCATGCCGGAAGTGGGTGAGTATAGTGTGGTATGCGCCATCCAGAATATGTGGCTGATGGCCCGTGCTTTGGATATTGGTATAGGCTGGGTGAGTATTCTTGACCCTGAATATGTCAAAACCCAATTGAACGCACCAAAGGGCCATAAACTCATTGCTTATCTGTGCCTGGGTTATGTGAAGGAGTTTTACACCGGCCCTGAGCTGGAAAGGCTTAACTGGGCAAAGAAGAAACGCCTGGAGTCAGCAATCTTTGTTGATAAGTACTCTGGCGACTCTGAAGCGTAACTCGCGTGACGTGGTGACAACTCGTTTTAATCCTAAAAAACCAGCTCATTGAAGCTGGTTTTTTTATACCTGCAGCAAAGAGGGCACTGCAGTCGCGTTTTGCCTAAGACCCTGGTGTCTGACAATTTACCCGGATGTCCAACAGACAGGGCGATAGCCGTTTGTTAGAGTGACTGCTGCTGTTTGAACTATGTTGATGAGACATGCTAATCGGAGCTAGACCGAAGGCGTTGCCGTGATTCCACTTTGCCTGTTCTCATTACTTAAAGCAGACCATCCAATCAACCAGGGAGGTGGATTCATCAATGCCAAATACCACTCAAATCATCATACGCAGGGCGAGCTGTGACGACTATGATGCCATCGCCGATGTGATGTTCAACGCGGTCAGAGAAGGCCACAGTGAATATACTGAAGAACAAAGGCAGGCCTGGGTGCCTGAGCGTCGTAGTGGCACCGACTGGATTGCACGCCTGGACTCACAGGAGATTATGATTGCGGTAAACGACAATCAGGTAGTTGGGTTTATGAGCCTTGCCGCCAAGGGGTATATCGATTTCGCCTATATCCGGCCATCTGTCCAGGGGACGGGCATTTTCCGCCGCCTTTATGAATCCGTCGAAACCCTGTCGCTGCAAAATGGGCTGACACGGCTTTGGGTTCATGCCAGTTTGATGGCTCAGCCTGCCTTCTCGGCGATGGGGTTTGCCATCACACAAAAGCAAGTGGTACAGATTGGTGAGCAGTCTTTTGATCGTTTTGAAATGGAAAAACTGCTCGATCACGAGAAGTCTTAATTGGATTACCCTGTCTGCTGTGTTGATGTATAACCATTTGAAGTCATTCATTTTTTAGTGAGCAAGATTATGGAACCAAAGCAGATTGTTCAAAGGTGGGTCGAGTGTTTCAACCGGGGTGATGCCGAGGCAATTGCTGAATTTTACAGTGAAGATGCCATTAACCATCAGGTCGCCAATGAGCCGGTAGTGGGCAAGCGTGCAATTAAGCAGATGTTTGCTGATGAGTTTTCTGCGGCCGAGATGGTTTGTATTGTGGAGAATATTTTTCAGGATGGGCAGTGGGCAATCCTGGAATGGAAAGATCCCATTGGCTTGCGTGGCTGTGGTTTCTTCCAGTTCGAAAATTGTTTGATTGTCCTTCAGCGGGGCTATTGGGACAAACTGAGCTTTCTTAAAGCCCATAATCTGCCGATCCCTGAGTAGGCTATCGCTTGCTTAACTGGCTAAGGGGAGCGGGCAGGTTGGATCAACATGAAGATGAGGGTAACAGGATGCAATATGCACCAATTAAAGACGAGATCAGCTTTGATGATTTTGCCAAAATCGATATTCGTGTCGGTTTGATAGTCGAGGTTAGCGAAGTCGCTAAATCCAATAAGCTGATGAAGCTCACTGTAGACTTTAGTGATCATACCCGCTCAATTCTGGCCGGCATAAAACAAGAGCGTGAAAACCCGCAAGAGATTAAGGGCAAACAAGCGCTGTTTGTGGTGAACTTGCCTGAAAGGAAAATGGCGGGAGAGGTGTCTCAAGGCATGCTGTTTGACATAGGCTATGAAGATAAATTGCAACCTTGTCTTGCGTGCCCGGAAGTTGAGATGCCCAATGGTGCGAGAGCCGGGTAAGCAACTAATGAGTTTTAATACAACAGGGAAGGTTAATGTTTAACAGTCAGAATATTTATTATCAGATTCGCCGGGACGGTATAAAAGCGGTCAATATAGAAACAGGGATGAGTGCTGTAAGAGCCTGTCCGGCATTGTCCCACCCAAGATCCCTGATGGGGGATTTTGTTAAGGTGGAAGCCTGTATTAAAGAGGTGACCAAAGAGGTTACTGCCAGGTTGTTATTTCAGCTTGCCCCGGTAGGCATTGCCCACTTAATGGAAATGGGTGAAGGTGGCTACACCAACGTTGAGATCCGCGCGTTTCGTGAAGCTTTTATGGGCGCTGGTATGAGACAGGTTCATTTCCCCAGCGGCCAGTCTGAACTCTCTACTGAAGCCATTAAGAGCAAGAGCTTTGAGGAGCATAAAGGGATTTAACGTTCCCTCAGCAAGCTGGCGAGGGTACGGCAGACATTACCGGGCTGATATTCTGTGTTGCCGAATCTTGATTTATTCCGAAAGACCTTCAACTTCACGCATTAGTCTCAGAGGTGTTTCATTCTCGCGGAGTGGCTAAGCTCCTATGCTTAATGATATTATTACTGAGCTGGTTGAAGTCAAAGTATGGTAGAACACTTTTAATGGTTTGAAGGTGTGGTCATTAAGATTCTGGGTTACAGATAGGGAAGGCCTTAACGTCGCTAAAGTTTTGAGTTGCGGCTTTGACCTTTTTAGTCATCACGATGTCATCCCCCATGTCACCTGGATGAGCAGTGGCGTCATAACGCTCATCCTGATTGGGGTTGTACTTCTTACAAATCTCGATATTGGCAGAGAAACCACCATTGGTTGCGCCATATGAAAAGTGAGGTTCCTACCATTTTTGGTGCCGTTGGTGACTACTTATTCGGCCTCTTTGTGTTTAGGTAGTTTATTTAGCTGGCATCGCCTTATTTTTATTCCGCTTACTAAAGGTTGTGACATCGGGTAAATATAAATAATTTTAGTAAATACATATATTTGTAAGAGATTTCCTACAGACTGGCTGAAACATTCCTGTTACATTACTAACCTGATTGTCGTGGCGTCGTTGTTGGATTGGTACTATTAGTCATTGAATAGCCAATGTGTTCATCAGTGAGTATGTCGATAGGGACGATTGTGCAAGGAGGCAAAGTAGGCTTTGAGCAGCCTTGTTATCTATGATATTCAAGCACCTGCCGACCAGCTTAGAACTGTGTTTTATGCAACGGCGGATCTGGAAGGTAATAGGATTGCTGATATGCCATGCGTAACCTTTCAAATAAGAACGCCATAATTGGAACGTCTATATGCGAAAGTTGATGTTATTTGAAAAAGAAATTTTGGCTATTTTCAGCGACACCATACATAGTTCTACTAAACAAAAAAATGGTGGAATCGAATGAGGCGGTTGGAAGGTGATTTCTGTGACCGATAATAGCAATTTATTGGGTGGTGTTTCTTGATTTACTATCTTAATTGAGAAAATTGATGGGTAAGTCTTAAAAAGATTTTTACTCATTAAACTCTGTATTTAATCATAACAAAACTAATAGGAGGGGTAATGTTTTTTCTACCATACAGGAACTTAAAATCGGACCGTTTAGGAACTGCGGTTAGAGTTGTCAGGTTCATCACTATGCTTGGCTATTTATCTATATTCGTGTTCATCTTAAATATAATTTCTGGGATTTCAGGCTTAACAGAATCAAAGCCTTCAGATTTACTGTTAATATATGGAGTGGCCATGTTGTCAATCGGGGTTCTTTTATCGTCGTTGATTGAGTGGGTGGAAGTTAATCGGCGTCAGTGAGAGGTTAAATCATACGAACAAGGGCTAATTGAGAGTGAGTAAAGACAATGGTATCAAAGGTAGTCAAAGCACTATTGATTCAAGCCGATAGAAAGAGGCTTTGAGTTTTTGTCTACTGTTTTTATTGGTGCCGCTTTCAGATAAATGCTTAGAAATTGGCCACGACCATAATTAAACTCATAACATGTGAGGTGTATGAAGCTAGGTCAACTGATTTTGCTATGGTGCAGTTAGTATGTCTGGAGCTAACTCATTGCTATAGCTTTGAGGAACACCGGGGGATTTAACGTTCCCTCAGCAAGCTGGCGAGGGTACGGCAGACATTACCGATCTTGTGCTTGGTCTTAATCAATATGGCCTTGGTCTTAATCGATATGGATAAGCGTTATGAATCTACCTGTTATCGCGGGAATTGTATTTTTGCTGTTCAGTCTGTACCTGATGAAGCAAAGTCTGACCTCACTTGCTCTGGCTAATGCCAGTGTTTTCTGGCCCGTTGTTATAGGAAAAGTCCTGTCTGTTGAAGTATCCAAACCCCAGTCGACCAGTAATCACAGGGTGCTTTATGTAAAGTACTCCTATCAGGTTGATGGTAAGGAATATATTGGCAGCAGAGATGCCCTGTACACCCTGACCGGTGATGAAGTCCTGCAACTGGAGCAGCAATTTGCCGAAAGCTCTGAGGTGGAGGTGTTTTATGACCCACAGTCGCCAGATAGCGCTGTGCTGATAACTGGCCCCAGAGAAGACAAAAAATACAGCGACCTTATTCTTGCCGGGGCAGGCGTTGTGGTTGGGATTGGATTGATCCTTGCCGGTAATGCAGGACTGATTGGTTGATAAGAGAGACACCGACGAATGAATACCAGATATGCGTTAAAAGGGGTTTATCGGGGGAAAGTGGCTCAAAACTTCGGTGTTGAAACCGCCATTGTAAAACATCCGGTGCGGGAAGCGCTTTACCTGGATGTTGAGGGACTGGCGGGTGATGAATGCGCCGATAAACGACATCATGGTGGGCCGGAAAGGGCTCTGCATCAATATCCGCTGGAGCATTATGAATTTTGGCGTCAGCGTTATCCCGACAATACCGACTGGATGGCACCGGGTATGGGCGAAAACCTGAGCTCAGAAGGGATGCTTGAAACCAATGTCTGCATAGGTGACAGGTATCGTTGGGGGGAAGCCATCATTGAGGTCAGCCAACCCCGTTCACCTTGCTTTAAGCTCAATCGTCGATGGCAGGTGGAAGAGTTCTCACGCCATATGCAGGATATCAGTCGCTGCGGATGGCTTTACAGGGTGATTCAACCCGGTCTGGTTGGCCCTGAACATCCCCTGATCCTGGTTGATCGGCTTGATAACGCCATGACGATTGCTCTGGTGTGTGAGCTTTATTTTGGTACACCTCTGGATACTGATGGCCTGAAGCTATTACGCCAGCAAAAGGCGTTGTCAGAGAGTTGGATGTCGAAAGTGATTCAGAGGCTGGACACCGGAGAAGTGGAGAACTGGAATTTCAGGCTGTTTGGTCATCCTTGATTAATTCATCAGTTAGCCATTGTTACATCTTAACCCCCTGATTGAAACTAGGGTCTGTTAACTTGGGGTTTTTATTGTGCAGGGAATCGCTATGAGTCAACTACAAAGAGCCGGAGGTTTCGCAGCGCTGTCAGAAGCACTGATTTATATTTCCGCTTTTATCTATTTTGGCGGGTTCTGGCAATATCCTGCGGATGCCGGACCGGTGGAAAAGTTCGCCTATCTGGCTGAGCATCAACTGGCCTTTTCAGTCGCCTATTTCTTGATGTATGTGTTGTTCGGCATATTGCTGGCGGTGTTGGTTTTGGCACTGCACGAGCGATTAAAGCTTACATCTCCGGCCTTGTCGTCCATTGCTGCTGTTTTCGGTGTGGTCTGGGTCGGGCTGGTTATCGCCAGCGGCATGATTTCCAATATCGCTTTAGCTGTGGTGTTGGACCTTGCGACCAATGATCCTCAGCAAGCCATGACTATCTGGCAGACGGTGTACATTATTGTTGATGGCATTGGCGGCGGTAATGAGATTGTTGGGGGTCTTTGGGTATTGTTGCTGAGTCTGGCAGCGCTTCGGGGAAAGGCGATTTCAAGGTCACTGAGTTATCTTGGGCTATTTGTTGGATCCGCAGGTGTGCTGACGATATTTCCTGTCGATCTGTTCAAGGATATCTTTGGCCTCAGCCAGATCCTGTGGTTTGCTTGGATGGGCGTAACCTTACTCAAGAGCAATGCTGGAGGCACACCTTAATGGTGTTGCTTAAGATACTTGGATTACAAGTCGGTGCTCTGGTTCTTGCCGCACTCTTCCTTAGTTTACTGGGGCGTGTTGGCGATTGGCCTTTTGAGGTCTCCATATTATTTTGGATTGGTGTTGCCTGCTACTGTTTGGTCTTACTTCATCGCTCGCTTGCAAATGGGCCTGATGCAAAAATCAGCAGAGTATTAGTCGTTATCTTTGGCTATATGCTGTCAATTTTGCCGGTGACGCTGGTGGGATATATGGTGTTGTTTATATTTGCAGTTGGCAGCACAGGGTTTAAATAATCTTACCTATACGTAACGGGTCAGGTGTTGTATCAATACAGAATTGCTCATCGCTGGTTAAGCGCTATCCACTTCAGGACGAATAATGGATAAACACAATATCTACCAAAACCTCCCCGACAATTTTGAACATGAAGAGTTTAGCGATCTGCTGTCACTGCCGGGGATCAGAATCGAGCGTATCGTCTCCAAAGGGCACAGTTCTCCCGATGTCGGCTGGTATGAGCAGGATGAGAATGAGTGGGTCATGGTGCTCAAAGGCGCTGGCGTACTTGAATTTGAAGATGGTCGCGAAGTGCATCTTAATGATGGCGACTATCTGAATATCCCAAAGAGGGTGAAACATAAGGTTAAGTGGACAGATCCCGACACTCCAACCTTGTGGCTTGCAGTCTTCTATCCCTGAGCATTTAGTCATAAAGCTCACAATCAATGAGTTATCCGATTTACATCTATCAGGTTGAATTGCGTCTGTACCCGCGCTGAGTTTTGTTGCAGGTTTGGGGAATCCTTTTTCATCACCAAATAGATTTGGGAGATGTATATGGCCAGACTCAATTCAACCCGCCTGTTTTTGCTGTTCGCCTTTTGCTTGCTCTCTTTTGAGCTGGCAAGCCAGACCAATCAAACACCCAATAGTGCTGAGCCAATGCAGGCGCAGGCAGAGTCACCCTTGGTTGCTGAAATCGACCAGATGTTGCAGAACAATGCGGATCTGGCTTCGAGTATGAACAGTGCCACGGGTGAAGACAGAGATGCCTTGCAAACTCAATTGTTTGTAAAAAACCAGGAACTGAGAAAGCTGTTGGCCAGAGCCATCAATAATGAGGCTATGGACAGCCAAAGGTTGTTGCAGCTGGTTCGGCAGCAGGAGGTCTACTCCAAACAGGCTTACAGCTTTATCAATAAAAGGCTGACTCAGCTTAATGACCAGATCAACAAGGCCAGTGACGACAGTAAGCTGTCTTTGATCAACCAATATGGAGAGTTACAGAGCTACCTCAACTCAGTACTGCAATCCAGCTGGGAAAACATCGAGTGGATGCGCAAGCTGGGGCAGGGGGAAACCGATGCTCAGGCAAGGCTGACCGAGCAGATCAGCCAGCGGCTCAGGTTGTTGTCAGCCTCCATCGACTATATCCAACAGCAGCTCAGCGTTATTGGCCGCCAACTGTCTGTGAGTCTGGAGTCAGATAAGTCCGGACTGCAGCTCAGCCAATTGGTGACCCAGCAAAAGCTGGATATTGTGGTTCAGAGCATGATCAACACTTATACCCTGGCCGATAAACTTGGGTTACCCACCGCCGAGTATAAGCGCCAGGTATTCAGTGCAACCGGCAATATCACCCGGGATATTTTGGATTGGGATGTGCTGCTGTCGATCATCAAACACTGGTCCTATTCGGTGTGGGACTGGACCCTGGATAATGCCCCTCAGGTGATATTTCAGCTGGTCATTCTGGCGCTGATCCTGTTTGCCGCTAAATTCGCAGCCAACCTCACTCAGTCTGTTGTCCGTAAAACTGTGGCCGCCAGGAACTTCAAACTGTCGCAGTTGATGCAGGACTTCTTTATCTCCATGGCAGGCAAGGTGGTTTGGGTGATAGGTATTCTGGTGGGCCTGTCTCAGATCGGCCTGGATCTGGCCCCGGTACTGACCGGTTTCGGTATTGCCGGGGTAATTATTGGCTTTGCGCTGCAGGATACGCTGTCGAACTTTGCCGCCGGTATGATGTTGCTGATCTATCGACCTTTTGATGTCGGCGACTTTGTTTATGCCGGTGGCGTTGATGGCAAGGTTAGTCATATGAGCCTGGTCAACACCACCATTCGCACCTTTGACAACCAGATAATCATAGTGCCCAACAGCAAGATTTGGGGCGATGTGATTAAGAATGTAACCCATGAACGTATCCGCAGAGTGGATATGGTGTTTGGGATTGGCTATCAGGATGATTTAACCAAGGCCGAAGCAGTGTTGGGGGACATTATCAGTAATCACCCGGCAGTACTGCGCAGCCCTGAGCCTATGATCAAAGTGCATGTACTGAATACCTCATCGGTGGACTTTATCGTCAGACCCTGGGTTAAAACAGACGATTACTGGGATGTTTACTGGGACGTGACCCGTGAGGTGAAGCTGAGGTTTGACCGTGAAGGTATTACCATCCCATTCCCACAGCAGGATGTTCATTTATATCGGCCACAGTCCAGCCAGGCCTGAGGTCTTAGATATTAAGCTTAGTGTCATATTCTGTTCAGCAAAATAGCTATGGTGTTGTTTTAAAGCAAGAATAGCTCACTGCAGTCAGGATATGCTCTTTAGCCACTGATATTCGGTGCTGTTAAATAGCGATCGAATGTGTGAGTTTAAGCTTTAATTTCAATGATTCATCAATATTCAGGGAGTGATGGTGCATGGCAGAGCAGATAGCCGGCATGTTGGGATTAGTGGGAGTCTTGTCGCTCCTGTGTCAGTGGCTGGGGTGGCGCATGCGTCTGCCCGCGATTTTACCTTTGCTGCTGTGTGGCCTGTTACTCGGTCCCGGACTGGGCATTATTCAACCTGAAGCCTTACTGGGTGATCTGCTGTTCCCCATGATCTCTCTTGGGGTCGCCATTATCCTGTTTGAAGGGGCATTGACACTTAATTTCAAGGAGATCCGGGATCACGGAAAGATGGTGATTAATCTGGTCTCCATTGGTGCCCTGGTCACATGGACCATTATCTCAGTAGCCTGCCACTATCTGATGGGCTTTGCCTGGGAGCTGGCGATTCTGTTCGGTGCGCTGGTGGTGGTTACCGGACCTACCGTGATTGTTCCCATGCTCCGTAGTGTTCGCCCCAGTGCCAAACTGGGCAGCATATTGAGATGGGAAGGCATAGTTATCGACCCCATTGGTGCTTTGCTGGCGGTACTGGTTTATGAATACGTGGTGGCCACCAATGACCCTGCAACCCATGTACTGCAGGCCTTTGGCCTGACCCTGCTGGTGGGGTTGGGGCTGGGCGCGGCGACAGGTTGGCTACTTGGCCTGATACTTAAGCGTCGCTGGATCCCCCATTATCTGCGCAATACTGCCGTGCTCACCATCATGTTGGGGGTATTTGTACTTTCCAATGCCATTGAGGAAGAGTCTGGCCTGCTGACGGTGACTGTGATGGGCATTTTGATGGCTAACATCAAAGACCTGGATATCAGTGACATTATCGAGTTCAAGGAAACCCTGACGGTTCTGATGATCTCTGCGCTGTTTATTCTTCTGGCGGCGCGTCTGGACTCAGAAGCCGTTATGGCACTGGGGTGGGGCAGTTTGGCCTTGCTTGCCGTGGTACTGTTTATCGCCCGTCCTGTCAGTATCTGGCTTTGTGGTATTGGAACCAGTCTGAGCAGTGCAGAGAAATGGTTCCTCAGCTGGATGGCTCCCCGGGGTATTGTGGCAGCTGCTGTGTCCTCGCTGTTTGCCATTAAACTGCAGGAGAAAGGCTTCGCGGGAGCAGAGCTGATTGTCCCTTTGGTATTTGTAGTGATTATCGGCACAGTGGTGATTCAAAGTCTTACTGCGTCAGCCTGGGCAAAGTGGCTGGGCGTGCGAATGGACGCACCACAGGGCGTATTGATATTCGGGGCATCTGTATTTAGTCGTAATCTTGCAAAAATTTTGATGGATAATGGCTATAAGGTGCTGCTTGCCGATACCAACTGGGACAATATTCGTCTGGCAAGGATGGATAATATCCCTGTTTACTTTGGTAATCCGGCATCTGAACATGCAGAAAACGCACTGGACCTTACCGGTATCGGGCGTGCGCTGGTGATATCTCCCTATCGAAAGCTCAATCCACTGGTGAACTTCTACTACCAGGATGTGTTCGGCGAGTCCAAGGTATTTGGGTTGAATAATTTTGAATCTAATAGTGCCAGATTGCAGATGTCCGAGTCATACCGCAAGCGTTTGTGCTTGTTTGCTGATGGTGTTTCCTATGCAAAAATTGCCAGTCAAATGTCCCGTGGCGGCATGGTTAAGAGCACACTGCTGACCGAGAACTATACCCTGGCCGATTTGATGACCCGGGTTGGTGAGGGTTTTATTCCTCTGGCATGGAGTAAAGATGGCCGACTGCACATAATGACGTCGGAAACTCAATTGGCTGACTCAGGCTATGAGTTGATCTATCTGTCGTCTCCAGTGCCAGAGAGCGATGCTTCCGGGGATGATGATAAAGATTGAGACAAAAGGCCGCTTGAAGCGGCCTTTTTATTACCATCTCAAAACCACCGCATATAGCCAGTTACTGACCCCGGCCATTAAACATCACCGACAGCGTGGCAAAGATAATATAGAGGTCCATCTTTACCCAGGCCTTCAGTGATGACATTGACAGGCAGTACGCGTGGTCATAGCCCACCTTGCTTCTAACATCATTAATGCAGGTATCGTAACCCTGTTTGACCTGCGCCAGTCCGGTGATGCCCGGCATCAGTCCATAGGTTCTGTCTGCAAAGAAGGGGATGGCATCTTCCAGTGACTGGTAAAACCCCGGGCGTTCAGGTCTGGGCCCTATCATGGACATATCGCCCATAAGGACATTGATAAACTGAGGGATCTCATCCAGCCGGGTTTTACGCAGGAAGCGGCCGACCCGGGTAATTCTTGGGTCCTGCTTTGACGCCCATACCGCACCTGTCACACTCTCGGCATTGCACACCATGGTGCGAAACTTAATCATATTGAACATGAGTGTTCTGTCGGGCAGTGAGCGACCTATTCGCATCTGTTTAAAGAATACCGGTCCCGGACTGTCCAGCTTGATCGCCAGTGCGATAATCGGAAAAAGGGGCAGGGTGATCAGCATGCCTATGCTCGCCATCAATATATCTGAGCCCCGCTTTAACATTGCCGTTAAGGGATGAATATGTGTCATGAGTTTTTCCCCGCTTTGTCAGATCCTGTTACCCGGGTCCAGCGACCCTTCTCCAATCCCAGCAGATAACGCATTCCGCCGGTCATAATGGCCATGTGGCCAGAAATTAAGTAGCACACCAGTTGTATCAGCTTGTTTTGCTGACTGGCTGGCCAGATAAATCCCACCGTGGCCAGTCCCCATACCAGAAGTTGCAGTCCGGCCAGCAGGGCAAACAGCCAGTAGTTGGCTGCCAGATACAATGAACCAGCCAGTGCAATCAGCATCAGAGGACCGCAGGCTACGCGCAGTGCTTTACCCGACCAAAACATCAGACTCAGGTTGCCCTGAACCGGATTCAGCAAGTGTTTCAGTCTGAACACCTGCTGCAGATTACCAGCGCCGATGCGAACCCGGCGTTTGAAGTTCTGGTCATCATTGGTGGCTTCCATCTCCACGGCATGTATCCGGTTTTCCTGCACGCCCAGATACCCCCTGGCGACTATGGACATAGGCAAAATAAAGTCATCGTTAATGGTGTCGCCGGGAAGCGGCTGAAACAGGGATTTACGAAACAGGTACAGGGCGCCGTGTGTTCCCTGGGGAGCGCCCAGTGCTGCCTCCATCACTTTGACCTTGTTCTGATACTGCCAGTACTTCTGCTCACCTTCATTGCCCGGCTGAAGCATCAGATAGTGACTGTTGACGACGCCAATACGGTCATTATTAAAATGGGCGGCAGCCAGCGTAAGCGTATCAATGGAGAGCAGGGCTGAGGTGTCACTCAGGGCGATAATCTGTCCCTCAGCCAGATGAATCAGTTCGTTAATCACGGCCACCTTGCCACGATTCTCTGTGAACTCGTGCAGATGACATTGCAGGTCGGCGCACAATACTTCGTTAAGAGTCTGTTGGGCAATGGCAGCACTTTGATCACTGCAGCCATCAAATCCAATGTGGACAGTTAACTTGTCTGCCGGGTAGTCCAGGCTGGCCAGATTGCGGATCTTGTCGGCTATCCAGGCTTCCTCGTTATAAGCCGGTACCACTATGCTGATATGGGGCAGTTGATCTGGTGCGCAGGGTTCGCCGGTATTATCTGCTTTCGCCAGTTTCTTCAGCAGCAATGGGTACACCAGATGGTGGTAGACCACCAGTGCGCCGCTGAGCAAAGTGACCAGAACAATGATGTTGTTCATTTTGAATCCTCCACCAGGGCAGCCTGTCCATGCAGTTCCAAATGGCAGAGATCGTCATAGGCCTTGGCCATAGTGCGCACATCAAAATGTCGGGTAATAAATTGGCGTGGGTTGGCCTCCAGTCGGGAATTCAACATATCAGCGATGGCGTTGGCGGCGTCTTTGGCATGGTGATTTTCAAGCAGGCGACCACTGATAGGGCAAAGGGTATCTTTGCAGCAGCCAACATCTGTGACTATGGCGGGTATGTTGCAGGCCTGAGCTTCAAGAGGTGCCAGTGGAAAGCCTTCGAACAAAGAGGGCAGACAGAAGAGATCCAGCGCCTGGTAAAACACCGGCATATCATCAGTATGTCCCAGAAAGTGCACCCTGTGACCCAGTCCTTCAACCAGAGTCCGGTACTGAAGTTGTGGCATGCAGCTGCCATCGCCTGCCAGTACCAGATGAATGTCTTCGTCCAGATAGCCAATGGCGCCAATCAGCATCTCATGATTTTTTACCGCTTCCATTCGACCACTGCAGCCAACCAGTCTGACATTTTGAGGCAGGGACAGCTTTTGTCGTGCTTCAGCCTTTGAACCGGGACAGAATCTGTTGGTGTCTATACCGTTGTGAATGGTTTTGACCTGCTCCAATCCAAGATTCAGCTGCAGGCTCTGCGCGACTGCCGAGCCATCAGCGACAACGATTGGGCGAGCCAGTTTTAACGCCAGCTTTTGTAGCATGCGGCGCTTACGTGCGGCCAGATGCCAGGCATCGTGTTCAGTATGGATAATGGCTTTAACCCCGGCCAGACGGGCGGCGAAGCCGGCATAGAGAAGTGGCCCAACATGATGGGTGTGAACAACATCCGGCTGCTCACGTTCGAAAAACTGCTTGAGCTTGATCAGGAGGCCAAGAGATAAACCTTCTTGCTTATTGAGGAAAATCAGTCTGTCTTCAACGGCCTTAAGTTTAGGCCAGTGGCGCAGGGCTGACTCCTTGTCTCCTTCCAGGCTGATGACCCAGGTATTGTCGTTAAACAGGGAGAATTGTTGGATATCCAACACCATATTCTCCAGTCCACCCGGGCGTAAATGCTGAACGACCTGAAAAACTTTGTGCATGTTCTGCTCCGACCTAATCATGTTCTGCTTAGGTCAGAGCAGATCTTGTGCCAATGCTGTAAGTTTATGATTAAACGTTGATTACCTGTTTTTCTTGCGCTTATTGGGGTGTCATATTTGCAATTTGCGATGCTGTTTTAGCTTCGCTTTTAATACTCAGTGCAATAATGCGATCGCGCCATTTATTTAAGGTTGATACAGGTACCCGGGACATCTCTTCCCAGTTGTCGGGCACCTGTTTTCTCAGTTGGCGCAACAGTTTCCCTGCCTGCCTGTCACTTTTTGCGCGCTGTTCAAGCCAGGTCAGCCACTGCAGATCATTGATACCGTCGGTCAGCTCAAACAGCCCCTGATCGACATCGTGCTGCAGTGGGCACGGACTGACACTGGGATATAGAAACTGGATATCTGATTCGCGACCATCGGTTGGATTAAAGGGATCTGCCGTTGGCATACGGGCGTGCCATAACATCAGGCCTTCGGCGCCGATTTGCCAGAGATAAAAACCGGCTGCGTGGCGCCTGGGGCTGAGGTTATACAACCAGACTTCATTGGATGAGGGAATGCTGGCCAGTTGGTCTTTGTCTATTCCAAAGCCGTCATTGAGCAGCAGCAGATCAAACTTGTTCAGCCATTTCCTGTCACCACTGTTGTTCAGGTGACCGGCCAGCCTGGACTGAGGCGAGAATGCTTTTACATATCTGAAGCTGGCTTCGAGGTCATTGATGCTGTCTGCATTTGAGGGCTCATCTGCGCTGACCCAAACCGGCTCAGGCAGTTGCTTTGACGAGAGTTGCCTGCTCAGGTTGGCGATGACTGTGGCTGCCTGATCCACGCCCATGGCGGCGATTAAGCGTTTGAGAGGGGTATAGGCCAGCACCGGGGCATCGAAGCCATTCCGGCGGAGTGTGGTAATGGCATCAACCATGGCCGCGATCCCCTGAGGATCTGAAGGTGTAGGCAAGGGGGGAGCAACGGATGTTAATCCCTGACCGCGCAGAAACTTAAGGTCACACTCCAGTGCTGCCTGGCTCAGCGCCTGGGTTTGTTTAAACCAGCCGTACTGCACCTGATGCTCAAGGTAGACGCCTATGGTTTGGGTAACACCAGGAAGAGGCGAGTCCATCACATCCACCTGCAGAGGAAGTTCAACTCTGCCCTTGTTGGAAACCACTTCAATGTTACCTGTGTAAGTCCCTCCCGGTGCTGACTGCGGGACCTTGACTCTGAGATGAATTTTTCTGCCTCCCGGATGCGTTTTTGAAGGGGGCAGTCCGGACTTCAGGTAAGTGTCACTGGCCCGCAGCAGGGTAGACTTGAGGGCACTGCGTTGCCAGCGCCAGTGTCCATATCTGAGCTGTACCGGCAGGGCACGGTTACCCGAGGTGGGAGTGGTGATTTGCAGATCAAGCAGTGACAGCTCGGGCGGGAGCCTGAAGCTGGCATTAAACCAGCTGCCGGGAGCCGCTTTTTGTGGTGGTTTTTCAAGCCATTCAATGCCATTCAGCTTATTGCTGGCACGGGGCTTTTTCACTTTAAAGCTCTCTGACAGGGGCCAGTTATTACGCCACCAAAACTCCCGTCCTTGTTCAACCTGAACCAGAACGGGCAGGTCACTGGCATCCTGAACCCGGGTTGTCATCAATATCTGCCTGTCTTTCGCAGGCTCTGCCAGGATGGCGCTGACATAACCCGCATGGGGCATATTGCCCGAGATACTGATATCTATGCCCTGACCCTGGCTGTACACCAGAAAGGTCACCTTGCTGTTGGGGCCATCGGCATATCTGATGTAGCCAGAATCTGCAGGATTAGCTTCGGGCCACTGGCGTCCAAGATAGACCTGTTCGACCCAATCATCGGCAGACAAATTGAGTGAGCTTACCAGAGTATCGTTGACAGTGATTTGCCTTTGATACACAGGGGGAAGGTATTCCCACTCGCCGGGATCTCTGAGCCAAAGTGTTATAGCCCAGGGGCCCGCTGCCAAAGGCAGTTTGATTCCTTCCAGCCCCTGAATACCATCAGTGGTCAGGCCCTCACTGGCCTGCATTTTGCCGCCTCGGTCAATGGCTCTCATATGCTTGCCCCTGAGCATGGTATTGAAGGGGGGCAGGGGTTGAAACCCGGGCCAGAGAGCACTGCCTTTGGGGCCGAGATCCCAGCCAACTGAGCCGTCGGGCAGAGGCGGGTGTTGAACCAATTTGGCACCTGTGAGCCTGACGGTGTCAGGATCAGCTGCAAATACAATAATCTGCTTGAGCTGATGGATTATCAGCGGGCGTTTTCCCGGCGTTTCGAGTCCGCCCAGCAGTTGATTGAGGGTAAACTTGCCCGGAGGAACCACCCGCTCGAGGTTAACTCTGTCGTGGTAAGGCGCTTTCTCTTTGTCGTCCAACCGTAAAACCACAATCGAAGGCTCAGAGGATTGATTGATGCCGGTGATCATCAGGTCAACGGCTCCGGTCAGCTTCTCTGCATCCTTTGGGGTAAAGGTCATGGCGACTTTCCCTGGGCTCACGGAAGGCGACCGCGAAAGGGGAATTTGCTGGGCCGCAAAACTGGTGGAACACAGGCAGGTCAATAACAGCAGAATAGTATTAAGTGGCAACGGATTCATTGGGCGTTTCTCCCACAGGATCAGCGACAAATGTATGTTTTCCCTGGCGAGGGACAACTTTGGGGATTCGGCAAAGCACGACGGCACCAGTTATGTCTTCAACTTCCTGCTTGAGTCGTATGCTGGTATCCGTGATCTCATTGAAAGTCCCTATGCTGGCCCCAATCAGTAATCCACCAAACAGGCCGCCAAAAATGAACAGCAGGATATGGGGGTTGGATGGGTGAGTAGGGACAAAAGGCTGGTCAATGATCCTGATACGCTTATCCTGCTCAAAGGTTCCCAATGAGCTGGTGAGTCGGGCCATTTCATATCTTTGCATCAGATCATCGTACATCTGGCGTTTTATCAGCAGATCCCGTTCCAGCTTGGCCAGTTCCTGCTGCCGATCACCAAAACCTTTGGTGTCCTGTTCCAACTCAGCAATCATATTCTCCAGGCTACTGACTTCCTCTTTTAACCCATTGACGTTGGAGCGCTCAGTCTGGAGGTGTTCCAGCTGAGAGATCAGCAGAGGTTGTTGGCGGCTGTCGGTACCGGACATGGCTGCCACGCTGGCGATATCCCAGAGTTGATCTGTATCCAGGCCCTGTTGATTTCGTTCCAGCAGGGCTTTGCGTTCCTGCTCAAGCTCAGACAGGTTGCGCATCACAGCCTGCACTTTGCTGTGACTATTGGTATAACGGGCCTGCAGCAATGTCAGCTCGCTTCTCAATGAAATAATCTGCTCTTCCAATCGGCCGATAACCGGGTTGGTGCGCGATAGCTGTTGATCCAGGCTGCCCAGGCTTTTTTCAGCACCGGCGAGTTCGGCCTGACGCTCAGCCAGGGCCTGTTTAAGCTTCGCCAGTCGGGTCAGCTTATCCAGCTGCAACTCTGGCAGATCGGTTGCGTACTTACCCCGGAAATCCGCCAGGCGTTGCTCCGCTTCCTCAAGCTCCTTTCTGCGAGACTCAAGATTACCGGAAAGAAACTGACTGGAGTCCTTCATTGAGGAGCGCTCTGGCGCCAGCAACTGTTCGATAAAATGCACACTGACACTTTCCAGGGTTTGCTGCATACGTGTTGGATTGCCTGAGACATACTGGATTCTGATTAGATCCTTTCCAGCCATGGCTACGCTCAATCCGTCTGAGAGTTGATTGATAACAGTATTGGCTTGCGCTTCGCTTGAGTTTTCGTCTACCAACCCCAGATCTTTGGATACCAGCGCGAGAATATGGCGACTGTGGAGCAGGGTTTTAATGCTGTCCATACGCTCTTTGAGCATGGCTGATACAGCCAGATCTTCGAGGAATGGATTCATCTTGGATGTTTCCTGCAAAAGCATACTGGTATGAGAGGTGTAAACTCTGGGGCTGACGACGCCTATGAGCAGCCCAATCACAGGAAAAACCAGCGCCGGGATAATTATGATGTACCTCTGCCTCCATGCGGCACACAGCAACACCATTACGCGATAAGCCAATCCTTTCATAATCGCTCCATCATCACTTTCAGTTGGGCGGCTCTGGCATCCCAGCTGTGATTGTTCAGATCCGGTTTTGGCCGCTGCTCAGGGTGACGCAGCAGTTGCAGTGTGCGGATCATCTCTCCCGTGTCCCTGACCAGATGCAGCTGTGCTGACATCGCCTGGGCGGCGGGAAAGCAGGTGCTGAGTACAGGCTTGCCTGCGGCGAGATACTCCAGCAATTTTAACGGGTTACATGCCCTTATCTGAGGGGTGTCCCTGAACGGCAGTAAGGATACCTGCCAGTGCTGACTGTATCTGGACAACTCAGCATGGGGCCTGGGGCCAAGCAGATGAACGTTGGGCAGGCTGCGGATAGCCCCTATGTCGCACTCCTGTTTGCCGATAAACACAAAGTGCCAATCCGGCATATGGGAAGCGACCCGATATAGAAGATCATAGTCCAACCAGCTGGAGAGGCTGCCATAAAAGCCTGCCACCGGTTTACCATCATGGGGAAGGTCATCGGCTCTGGGGGCTGGAGAGGTAAACAAAGACAGGTCGACACCGTGTGGCAGCAACTGGGTCTTGTAGGACGGAAACCGGGAAGCCAGCGTTGGACTGGCGGCAAGAATAAGGTCAGCTTGCTCAATCAATCTGGCTTCATGGCGAGCCACTGTTTGATGGTCTACTCCGGCCAGCGCCGAGAAGTCATCGCCGCAATAGTAGATAAGATGCTCAGGCTCAAGTGTGCCGCAGAAATCAACCGCAGTGGGCAAAGAGGTCCAGACGACAGGCTTGTCGATACCCAGGCGGTTAAACACAGGTTGCAACTGCAGCTTCAGCAGCCAACAGGCCAACTTTCTGGTGACAGGGTGTTCCGGTGCCGGGATAGTTATCGGCTTGAGGATCAGCGGACTTGAACCCTCTTCAGAAGCCATGGGTTTTGGCGAGGATTTAAAGAGGCTTAACAGCTTTATACAGGCTCTTTTGAGATCCCGCCAACATACTCTGGGCTGGCGCAAGCCGATGGAGTTAATCCAGATAACCCGGTAGTTGGGCATCAGTCGTTTTATCAGGTGTTGGGTACTGGAGGGCAGGCCCCCCCAGTCTTCACCGAATACAATAAGGTCCCGTTTCATGACTGCGACTCCGTATCCGGGGTGATACTCCGTACCACTTTGGCTGGGACGCCGGCAGCGATGACACCAGCGGGCAGGCTGTGGCATACCACGCTGCCTGCCGCGACTATGGTGCCTGCACCTATCTCAACGCCCGGCATAACACTGACGCCGGTGGCCAGCCATACATCTTTGTGAAGAATGATATCGCCGACCTGGTGTTCCAGCTCAGGCAGATGTCTGGCCCTGTCTTCTGCATCCAGCGGGTGGCCGGGGTAGCCGCAAATAAAGGCGCGACCTGCAATCCTGACATTGTCTTCCAGCACGACTTTGGAGCCGACCGCTATGGTGGTTTGCCAGCCAATATCGATATTGCTGCCGACAATAAGTTGCGGAGCCTGTGGGCTACACACCCGACCACTGAAAGTGGTGGCTCCGCTTACCCGGCAATCATCGCCAAGACTGATCTCCACCGGGCCGGATACAAAAGGCATTCCGCCATATAAATTGAGTCTCTTACCACATTGCTGCAGACGACCTTTAAATGCAGGGGTCCAGATAAATATCCGGGTGAAGGTGCTGAGCAAGCGTTGCACACCAGTGACCAGTGCATATAACGGACGATTAATCGCACCTATGTTGGGAAGTTCTGCTGCCGTTACTGTTTTCAGGCCGCGATACAGGCGTTTGACTGCAGGGTGCTCACTGGTTTTCAGCCAGTGTTTGGTTTGTGCAAGTGAAGCAAACATAGAACCTCCTTATTCGACAGTCACAGATTTGGCGAGATTTCTGGGCTTATCGATATCCAGTCCCTTCTCTTTGGCGACATGGTAGGCCAGCAACTGCAATGGCAGTGTGTAGAGCAGAGGGAAGAGCACAGGATCCACCTGGGGCATAGGGATCGCTGCGGTGATAAATTCGGATGAAGCTTCAATCGCCTGGCTATCTGCTATGAGAATAATCTTGCCGCCTCTTGAGGCTACCTCCCTGAGGTTGGAGAGGGTTTTGGGTTGCAGCTCGTCGGGTGGCGCGATGACAACAACTGGCATCTGTTCATCAACCAGAGCGATAGGGCCATGCTTAAGCTCGCCGGCTGCGTAAGCTTCGGCATGGATATAGCTGATCTCTTTAAGCTTAAGGGCGCCTTCCTGGGCCAGAGGCCAGGCCTGACCGCGACCGATAAACAGAGCGTGGTCGCTTGTTGCCATCATCTGAGCAAGGCGAATGATCGGCTCCTGGGTCAGAAGCTGACGGTGGAACAAAGATGGCAATTCATGCAGAGCTTTTATCAGGGACAGTTCCTGATCAAAATCCATGCTGCCATTGTGTCGGGCGCAATCTATGGACAGCAACAGGAGTACGGTTAATTGAGCCATAAATGCCTTGGTACTGGCGACGCCGATTTCGGGGCCCGCCAGTGTTGGCAATATGGTATCGCTTTCCAGTGCCATGGTGCTGGTTGGGACATTGTTCATGGATAAGCAGGGACAGCCTATTGCCTTGGCATATCTCAGTGCGGCCAGGGTGTCTGCCGTCTCACCGGATTGCGAGATAAACAGGTTGCTGGTGTGGCTGCTCATTGGACGGTTGCGATAGCGAAACTCCGACGCCAGATCTGTGTCTGTGGGAATACCGGCGATGGACTCTAACCAGTAGCGGGCAGTGCAGGCGGCATAGTATGAAGTACCGCAGGCCACAATATTAAGGGCTTCAATGGCTGCACTCTGCCCGGGTTGCAGGCCTGTGTTGAGCTGGCGGCCATTGATATCCAGATAGTGATTCAGGATGCGCTCAATAACATCTCCCTGCTCATAAATCTCTTTCAGCATAAAGTGCTCAAAACCCTGCTTGCCATCGGCAACATCCAATTTGGGTGCTGGTTGCCAGGGGATATTATCAATTTGAATTTGAGTGTTTTGCGCAGTTGTTTGATAGAGCCTGACCCCTTCGCTGGCAATGACTGCGAGCTGGCCATCCGTCAATGGGCAGATAAGTTCTGCAGAGTTTCCCAGCGCCACTACATCAGACGCCAACATAATACCGGCCTGGCCCTGAGCGATAATCAGTGAACTGTCTTTACGTGCCGCATACAGGCGGTCGGGCTGGGAAGAGAAGATGGCGGCTATGGCATAGCTGCCTTCAAGACGGGAAAGGCTTTGGTACAAGGCCTGCTGGGGAGCCATTCCCTGAGCAAGGTAGAAGCTTACCATCACGGGGATAACTTCACTGTCGGTATCACTTTCAAACGTCATACCCTCAGCACTCATCTCGGCGCGCAGTGACTGATAGTTCTCAATAATACCGTTGTGAACCACTGCGACATCAGCCGTCATGTGAGGGTGGGCGTTACGGGTAGAACAGTCCCCATGGGTTGCCCAGCGCGTGTGGGCAATGCCTATCCCGCCATCCAGAGGGGAATTGCCCAACAATTTAACCAGATTGTCGATTTTGCCTTCGCTGCGGCGCAGCTGCAGACCGGTTTCACCACCGACAACCAAACCGCTGGAATCATAACCTCTGTATGAGAGTGCGTTGAGGCCTTCAAGCAGGCTTGGGGTGACTGATTGCGTACTGATTGCTCCGAATATTCCACACATATGCTGCTCCAATGAAATTTTTCTGTTTCACTGTGAAGAGCAACGCTTGTGCCATTATTTAAAATCCAATAAATACAGCGCAATAGAGGTGTTTTTGGATTAAGTGCTGGCTTCAATTTTGCAAATTGGAGCAAATTCAAAGTGCAAATTGCGATGAATTATCCGGGCTTTGAAAGTGAGGCGAGTTGAAGCTTGGTGGCCTGGGCCAGTGCAACCACCAGACCTGCCAACAGATAGATAGGCCAGTTAAAGCCTTGAGTGAGAAAGGTGCCAGACACTATGGTTCCGGCAAAGCCAGCAAGCAGAGCCTGAGCTGAGCTGTAGAACACTGCCGGTAACTTGTCCCTGTTGGCTTCTATTTTGTCGAGCGTTTCCCGGGCGGTATGGATGGACAGGCCGATGAAGGCCAGAAATACCAGTAGCCCGAGAATGCCGGTTTCTGCCAGTACGCCAAACCAGGTGCTGTGCACCGCATGGTTAAGGCCATCCCAGTGATCTGAATAGAAATAGTAATTAGCGTAAAAGTTATTGATACCCACACCTGTAAGCGGATTTTCGAATGCCATTCGGTAAGCGGCTTGCCAGGCGTAAAGCCGTCCCATAGCTGACGCGTCAATTCCCTCTTCGGCAGCACCACCGGAGGCCCGGTCAGAAATTCCGGCAACGGCATAGAGTATTACCGCTCCTGCGGTGGCCAGTGAAAAGAACAGGGTTTTGGATTTCATCTTGCGGTAAACCAGCACCCCCACAATGGCCATCATCCCCAGCAGGCCGCCCCGGCTTTGAGTGGCAATAATGGCGTAAAAACTCAGTGGCATTCCTATAGCACCCAATATTCGGAACAGTTTGGGTAAGCCGGGGGTAATCATCATGCTCAGTGCAAATGACGCCGGAAACATAAGTACCAGCGCCAGATCGTTTGGATCGCCCAGCATAGAGCCAATGGCGCGGCCGATAGTGACCCGTGTGCCTTCAACCATGCCGATACCATTGATCTTATTTGAGATCGCGACCAAAGCTACCAATATGCCCGAAACCCCTATCAGCAGGTTACACAGGGAAAAATCTCTTGGGGTACGGGTCAGATAGGTGACTGCAAAGGTCATCAATATAATTTTCCAGTAGGTAGCCTTGAAAAAGGTGATAGCCAGCGAGCGGTTCTCGGCAAGAACAACCCCTATGATCACCAGACCAACAAAAACCGAGAGTACGGTTAAACAGGGTGACCAATAGAGTTTGATCGACTGGGATAGCACCAGATGCCAGAACAGGGTTAACAGTGACGCTATGGACAGCATCAGAGGCACTTTCATTGGGTAAAGAACCGGAAATACCTCATGGATTCGAAAGAAGGAAAAAATCACAAACAGGAGCACCATAAGAAACGGCTCTTTAATGACGTACAGCAAAGCAAAAGGGGCCAGACCTATGACGATAGCGAGTAAAGGATGGGGAACCAGATACCAGGCCAGTGAGACACTGACAATGACCATCAGTAGCGCTATCGGTGAAGGTACGTCCGGAAACAGGCTGTTAAATTGGTTTTTTACGTCCAGTATCAACCTCATACCGCAGCCCGCCATTTGGAGGGTAACCTGATAAGACCTGAGGTCAGTATGCCTGTGCCAATGACGGCATAGCCGACAAAGAAAGCCAGTACTCTTTGGGCCCAGGAGAGCTCAAACATTGCCAGTACCAACACTGTTGCGGCGGTCCCCAACAGCAAGAATATCAGCGCGGGAGAATAGGGGATGGCTGCCATACGCTGGCCGGCGATGTACAGCAGCAGGAGTCTGCCCATCTGGGCGGAAGTCAGACCCAGGGCCACGCCCCATATGCCTAAAGTTCCGGCCAATAACAGCATCAAACCAACACCGACGATTGCCATACCGAGGTTGATATAAAGTTGAACCTCGCTTGACTGTTTGCTCATACAGCCAAGGTTCAGCAGTTCTCCTGCCTCCTTCAACAGGGCGGCCAGCAGCAGAAGCCCGGCTATGGACGCGGCCATTTGATACTCATTGGGTAACAGCAGATGAATAAACCCGGGTACTGCCAGTGACAGCGTGATCGCGACCAGGCTCAGGCAAGCGATACCCAGTGTGGTCATGCGTGCGGCTTTGTCCGGCCCTTGATTAAACAGGACATCGTAACGACGGGGAAACCACCAAAGGGTGAAGGGTTGCTGCAGCAGTACCAGGCCAAGGGCGAACTTGGCACCCACGGCATAAAGGGCCAGGGTCTCGGAGTCTGTATAGGTTTGCAGAATCCAGCGATCCAGACCATTAAGGGCAAATCCCATCAGACCGGTTGCGACCAGGGGCAGGGCATACACAAACATGGGTTTGACCAATCGACGCGACAAAGCAACACCTGAACTCAAATACTGATAGTGGCTAAGCAACAGCAATTGCACGACTGCCGAGATAAAGCCTGCTTCAAGTACTCCTGTGACTCCACGCCCCATATTGACCAGAACAATGATCAGGGCAGCATTAAGCAGAGCTCTACCTGTGGTAGCGAGGAAGAACAGACCCGGTCTATTTTTCATGCGCATCCAGGTCAGTGGGAGGTTAATGCAGGATTCAAACGCAAGCAGGCTTAACACCAAAGAGAGCTCGTAGAAACTGAATAGGTGCGGAAACCAATTGCTGATTGCCAGTGCGGCTCCCAACAGCAGAGGAAGGGAAACGCTGGAGGCGACAAGAGACAAGCCGAAAAACTCAGATGCCACCTGGTGTTTTTGGTTATCAGAGGCGGCTTCTCCGATAAAGCGGCACATGGCTTCCTGAAGCCCCAGGCCGGCAACGACGCTGGCAAAAACCGCTATGCTCAGAATAAGTTCCAGTCGACCAAACTCAGCCTGGGGCAGCAGGTTGGTTAACCAGGGAAGCATAATAAGCGACATGCCTTTCATCACTCCCAAACCCAGGCCATACATCAGCATGGCCTGCATTGGTGAGGAGAGCCTTAGCTTGTGCATTACTGCCATACTCCACGGGTAGCGGTGGAAGCATTGGAAGCGCTGGTCAGCAGGATATAGCTTATCGCCTGAAGTTGGGGCTTATAGACGGCTTCTGCATGATAGTTGCGGCTGATAAAGCCAGCACAATGTCCAAGCTCAGTGACTAACTGAGGAGTGTCGCAGAGCATTCTGAGTTTATTGGCAAGATCCTGACTGTCACCAGGCGTGTATTTGACACAGTTGGCACCGTCTACCAACACCTTATCCCAGTAACTGCCATCAGCTGGTAACACAATACACTGGCCTGCAGCTATTGCTTCGAGAATTGATAGTCCAAAGGGCTCATGTTGGCTGGTGGAGACAAAGATATGACTGGCAGCCCTTATCTCATCGAGGTTTTTGGGCTCTTTATACCAGTGGATTCTGTCGTTATTCTGGCCAATCTCGGAGTGGTCCAGTGCGATATTTTTGGGCTGTATGTAACAGATATTGGCTTTGAGCCCGGGGACTTTGTTCAGAGCCGCAGTCAGCAGATCCAGGCCTTTCCACTTCAGCAGTGAGGCTGCCCAGAACACTGATGGCGTTGATTCTGTTTCCTGAGTCGCCGGGGTTGGCCAGCTGTCGATAGCCAGGCCATTGAGCATGGTGACATACCTGGGCTCGACCATAGCTTCATGGAGTGCTCCCGCCCGGTCCAGGGCCTGTCTGATACTGGATTTACAGCCGGGCAGGTAGTGAACGGCTTCAGCCTGCATCAAACACTTGCCTATGGTTTTTGAGGTTGCGACAGGTCCGTGGATCAGTTGCAGAATGGGCGTTCCGGTCATGTAGCGAACCAGATAAGCGGCCAGATCTATACCCGGGCCGGATGCACCTATCATCAAGCCAGGTTTTTTCAGCATGGGCCAACGTACCAGCACCTGAATGGCGATCAGCAAAAACTTAAGAAAATAGAGCAGTCCCATATCCTTGTTCATTATCCAGGCTGGCAGCCACAATGGGTGAGTATCTGGCTTCAGCGTTTGCCAACTGTCCGGATCCTGGGTAAACACGGTAAAGCTGCAGTCCTCTCCAAGCAGTGAGAGCATGGTTCTTGTTGCAGTTTTCGACCCACCTCTGAAAGGGATGGGATCAATAATAAGAATGTTTCTTGAATTGGATGAAGACATGACTATACCTCTCTTACCTGGCTGGTCAGGCTGAGCTTTTTACCTAAAATCCTAAGGACACTGCGACAGGCTGCCTGACACATAGCCGCCAGTTTGGCCAGGATAAATGGGTTTTGGTAATGACCTGACTGATAGATCATTGATTGATATAAACGGTGGAACTCATGGTAAAAATGCTCAGTGCCGAAGCGGCTGTAAGCTCTCAGGGCACCTGTTTGGGCCATGGTTTTACGCTTGGCCGGGTCCCGGATAAGCTTATCTACGGCATCAGTGAAAGAGTTGACGTCTCCTTCGCACAGCACGCCAGTTTCATCAGCGTCAATCAGTTCAGGGATACCGCCAACACGGGCTGCAACCACGGGAACCTTAAGGGACAAAGCTTCCAGAATCGTCAGGCCGAAGGCTTCCTCTTCCGGGCAGGTCACATAGATATCGACACCGCTTTTCAGACAGCTTCCTATCTGGGTTTGTTCGCCGACAAAGTGCACTTGCTTCTCGAGGTTCAACTCGGCGGTCAGGGATTTCAGTTTCATCAGCTCAGGACCTGACCCTATCAGCATCAAATGCACCGGATGCCCTTTGGCTTTGAGATTTGCTGTGACTCTGATGAGCTTGTCCATTCGTTTGCGGGGAATAAGACTGCCCACGCTGGCCAGCAGAATATCTGAACTGCTTAGCCCAAGTTCAGTCCTGAGCTGTTTTGAAGGCTGGTTTTTTATTGCAGAGTAATCAATGGCGTTATAGATGACCCTGGCGCAGGATGCCGGGTAGCCATCACGTTCAACTGAGTGGGTGGCCATTTTGCTGACCCCCACTATGGTGGGGCACAGATACAGACCAAGTGAAATTTTGTCCCTGACAGGATAGGGAGAATGCAGATGACAGAGCATGGGCACATCCATGGTTTTAGCTGCCATCAATGCCCATTGAATAGGTGCTGCGCTGTTGCAATGTACCAGACTGACGCCATAGTGACGGATCAGGTCACGGCACTTGAGATACAGCTTCCACCATCCGCTAAAGCTCCATTTCGGGGCTTTCCAGCCAAGCAGCAGTGAGAACTCCTCTACATGAGTATCGACCCCCATAGCCTGGGCCTGGGAAGCGAGTACCGGGTTGTTTGTCCAGAGAATGGGCTGGTAGATATCTTTATCCAGTAGTTTCAGCAGCGTTATCAGACAGTTCTCGCTGCCTCTGAACCAGGGATCACCATAGTGGATATATAAGATTGGGAGTTTTTCATTGGCTGAATGTTTCATACTGGCCTCGCTTGACATCCTGTTTAGTGTCAAGACTTCAAACTTTAGGCCAGTTTTTTAAGTGATTGATATATTGATGGTTAAGTTGGTTTTTGTGAGCGAAGGCGAACGTTTGGCCGCAGTTTGCAATGCACATTGATTCGACTCAGGCAGTTTTGCGATAGTCTTCGAGTATTGAAGGCAGCACAGCATCGACAGAGAATCCTCTTTCAACGGTTTCAATGGCAGCTTGAGAAATCTCCTGCCGGTTTTCCTCTGTGAGACTGTGCCAGGTATTAATGGCCGCGGACAGAAGTTTATGGTTGGCTTCTTCAACCAGATAACCATTGCTGCCGTTGCTTATCAGCTGCTCCATGGCGCCAACCCGGGTCGCTGCCACGGGGATCCCACGTCCAAGCGCCTCAAGTGCTGCCAGAGGCATTCCTTCGTATCTGGATGGCATGACCAACAGGCCGATATCGCACCAATGCTCCTTCATATTACAGAAGCCGTAAAAGGTCACATTGCCGGGAGCAGATTGTTCCAGTCTGGCTCTTTCGGGGCCATCACCATAAATATGAAAGCTCAAATGAGGAAGGGCTTTGGCATAGTCCAGCATGCGGTCCGGGCCTTTCTCGGCACTGAGTCGCCCAACGAAGGCTATTTGCTTGCCCCGCGAAGGTACCAGAGTACGGGTATTGATAAAGTTACGTACCAGCTCAACCCTGACAAAGGGGATCCGTGCTGCAATGTCCTGGCTGACAGCCAAACGCTTATCTGCCAGAAAAGCCGTATACCTGTCGAGCCAGTCATAGAACCTTAATTTCCCACTGCCAATCTCTCCGGCGTGAAAAGTACTGATGACACGTTTTTTGAGCAGTGATGCAGCAATTCTTCCAATTATTCCGGCCTTGTATCCATGGGTGTGCAGCACTGTTGGGTTAGTAAATTTGATGTAGTTGAGGGTTGCTGACAATGTTCCATCAAAATAATTCACAGGTATATTTTGATGTTCAAGGAGATCTTGTAACGGGTGAGGCTGGTCATATCTGCACAGAAAGCAGACGCTCACGCTCTGGCCGCTTCCGGAGAGTCCTGTTGCCAGTTCCAGAACATGGGTTTCGATACCGCCATGACTGCGACTATCCAGCAGCAGCATTACCTGATCTTTGCTGTTAACCTGCTGCTTCATCCCAGCTTTGCTTCTTTCTGTATATGGTCGATGGACTGACTTCAAGCAAGTTGGCGGCTTTCTGAATATTGCCTTCGCAGTGAGCGATTGCCTGCTCGATAACGTTTTTTTCAACCTCTGCCAATGGACGGATTAAAGGCTCTTCCAAAGCTTGTCCCGGGTTAATGGTTTGAATTGGGGTGATGTCGGCGCAGCGCTGAGCCGGACGGTCAACAGAGCCATTCAGAGGGGCGGGGAGGTGTTCCGGCAACACGGTATCGCCGTTGTTAAGCACCACTATGTTACGGATAACATTTTGCAGTTCCCTTACATTTCCCGGCCAGGGATAGCGGCGCAAAATGCTTTCCACTTCTTCTGAAAATTGCTGAAAGGTCTTGCCATCTTCGTGGGCGTATTTGACCAGCAGTTCCCTGGCTATTGCCACTATGTCGCTGCCTCTTTCTCTCAGTGGTGGGAGATGCACAGGGACTACATGGAGACGATAATAAAGATCTTCGCGAAAGCGCCCCTGTTGAACTTCGGTCAGTGGGTCCCGGTTGGTTGCGCACAGAATACGGACGTCAACCTGCTGTTCCTGGCTGCTGCCCACCCGGTGAAATCTGCCTGTTTGCAAAAAGCGAAGCAGCTTTTTCTGAAGCTCAGTGTCCATTTCACAGACCTCGTCCAGAAACAGAGTGCCGCCATCAGCCAGTTGAGCGGCACCTTTACGCTCGGACGAGGCACCGGTAAAAGCCCCTTTGATATGACCAAAGATCTCACTTTCCATTAAGTCTTTGGGGATGGCCGCACAGTTGATAGCGATAAAGGGGTTGTCACGCCTTGGGCTTTGACTATGGATCGCTTCCGCACATACCTCTTTGCCTGTGCCGCTCTCACCTGTGATAAAGATGGATGCCTGACTGGCTGCGGCGCAGTCAATAATGCGATAGACAGTTTGCATCACCATGCTTTTACCAATAAAACCATGGAACTGATCCCTGTTGCACGACGCTTTGAGGGTATTGAGCTGGGTTTTCAGCGAGGCCCGGTCCAGGTGGTTGTTGACCGTAGTACGCAATCGGTCGGCAGACACAGGTTTTTCCAAAAAGTCGTCTGCGCCCATACGCATCATATCGACGGCGACATCGACGGAACCATGGCCTGTCGTGATAATAACAACCGCATCTTCGTGGTGTTGTTTGATTTGTCCGAGCACTTCCTGGCCGTCAATATCCGGCAGTTTCAGGTCGAGTAATACCAGATCGGGTTTGTAAGACTCTACCCAGGATACCGCTTCGGCTCCGGTCGCTGCCAGACAGATATTACCCTTGAGATATTTGAGAAAGTACCTGTACTGATTAGCTATCGGCGCGGCATCCTCCACCACCAAAATATTCAAATCTCGCTCCATGGTTTTCCCTGACCAAACAAATATGTGTTAAGTCTAGACAGTAAAGCTGGCTTTTACCTCTTGCATTACCCCACCGAGGCTGCGTCCGGGCCGTTGAGCTTAATTCGCAATTGAGTCAGCCACTGTTCCAGGGCGTTGAATGAGTGGATGCTAATTTCAAGCGCTGAGCTGGCAAGTTCACTGGCCTGGTCAAGGTCATTCTCCTGACAGGCCCGCTCAACCCTGCGCATGGCCTGGCACAGTGAGGCGCAGCCATGGGCGGCTGCACTGCTGCCAAGTGTGTGACCCTCAAACTCGAGGATTTGAAAGTCTCCCTCAAGCAGGGCAGTTTCGAATACTCTCAGTCGTTGGTGAGAGTCCTGAATATAGAGGGTAAGCAGTTCAGGCAGAACTTCTGCGCCAATGTCGTCGGCAAGCTGTCTGAGCGCTTCTGTATCTATCCAGTCATCAGTGTTGCCAACGCCTGCAGCGTCGTCTGAACTGTCCTGATCCTGGAGCAGAGCTTTAATGTGTTTAGCCAGGGTTTCTCTGTTAGTGGGTTTGGCTATGTAGTCGTTCATGCCAGCGTCCAGGAATTTCTCCTTGTCACCGGCAAGAGCATGGGCGGTGAGGGCGATCACCGGCAGATCTCCGTAGGGTGAGGGCATTTTTCTTAACTTTTGGGTGGTTGTCATGCCATCCATGCCGGGCATTGAGATATCCATTAACACCACATCAGGCCTTCGGGGGAGTTGCTCACTGTCTCCCTGTTCTTTGTGGGCATGAAGGAGTTCAAGGGCGGTAAATCCGTCGTTAACGATCACAAAATCAAAACCCGCCTTGAGGAGTTGATGCTTCACAACCATACAGTTTGCCAGGTTATCTTCCACGACCATCACCATGGTCTTCTGAGCTGACTCTGGCATATCAGAGGTTTTAGGCGCTGATAGCCCTGAGTCGGCTTGTGCATCTATTGGTTTTGGGTGTTCAATCAGAGCTCCTGGCTCTGTTGCAGGCTGGCATTCGGTCAGCGGGATAATGATAGTAAAACAACTGCCGACTCCCTGTTCACTTTGTACCTCGATTTCACCTCCCATCAACTTCACCAGTCTTGCACTGATGGCAAGGCCAAGGCCGGTACCTTCTTTGCTGCGTGAGTAGCTTTGATCCGCCATGGTGAACTCATCGAAGAGGTGAGGTAGTAACTCAGGTGCGATGCCAATGCCTGTGTCACGAATGCGACAAACCAACATCAGACGATCATTTTCTCCACACTGGCTGGTGGCACTGAGAGTGACAGCGCCTTCCTGAGTGAATTTAATGGCATTGTTGGTGATATTCATCAGGATCTGAGCCAGTCGGTCCGGATCGCCCGACACCCACTCAGGCAGATCTTCAGCAAGCCTGATGTCCAGTTGGATATCTTTGCGATTGGCGAAGGGGGTCAGAAGTTCCGCGGTCTGCTGCAGATTTTGAGGCAGGTTAAATGCGTGATTATCCAGCAGCAGATTACCTGACTCCATACGGGAGAAGTCGAGCACGTCATTAATGATCGACAGCAGCATATTGCCGGATGTTTTGGCGGTGTTGACCACCTCTTTCTGGTCGTCGCTCAACCCGGTATCTTCAAGCATGGTCAGCAGGCCCAGCACACCATTGATAGGAGTGCGGATTTCATGGCTCATAGATGCCAGGAAGCGGCTCTTACTGACGCTGGCACGCTCGGCATCGACTTTCGCTTGCTCCAGAATGGCCTCATACTGCTTTTGCTTGGAGATATCTATCAGGTGGAATACATAGTGAGTCGCTTTGTAGTTAGGTCCCTGTACCGCTGATACAGTCGCCAGTGCCGGAAAGCTGGCATCACCGCGCTTTATCTGCACTTCGCCTTTCCAGCGTCCTTTTTCCCACAGCTTTATCCAGATGCTGCGCAATGTGGCTTTGTCGTTGCTGCGACAGGCAAGGTGTCGGACATGCTGTCCAAGAATGGTTTCCTCGTCCAGTCGGGTCATATCCAAAAACGCCTGGTTACAACGAATCACCTTGTAGTTCAGATCTGAGATAAACATGGCATCACTGCTGGAAAACGCATGAGCGGCGAGCTTGAGTTCGGTTTCGGCTTTATGTTGTTCGCTCACATCTCTGACGTGGGCAATAAACATGTAGCCTTCATGGGTGTGAACCGCCGAAATACAAAACTCCATGGGAAAGATCTCACCATTTCGTCTCTTGGCGGACAGGGTCAGTCGTTGGTCGAGCACCACACTTTTACCCGACTCCAGAAAACGGGCAAAGCCTGCTTTATGGGGCTCTTTATATTGGTCCGGTATGATGAAGTCAGTCATGGGACGATTAAGGACTTCCTCTTTGCTGTAGCCAAAAATCCTTTCTGCAACCTGATTAAACTCGACGATATGCTCCTGTTCGTTAATGGAGATAATGCCGTCCAGTGAGGCATCCAATATCGCTTTTTGCTTAATTCTCTCTTCCTGTAATTTGTTGTTGGTATCTTTTTGCTTTACAAGGTTTTCCTGAAGCTTTTCCTGATCCAGTTCGAGGGTTTTGGACATACGGTTCAGGGCTTGCTCCACTTCGCTGAGCTCATCATGCCGGGTGATGGTTAACTGTTGTCCCGGGCCTGTCTGGGAGATTTTCTCCAATCCATCTCTGAGTTCTTTAAGCCGGGTCTGAATACTGCGGCTGTAAAGCGTGACCGCAAATATCACAAATACCAACTGGCCTGCTGCGAGCGCAGTGATAAACAGTGTGGAAAGCGGGCCATCACTGGCAGGGAGCACGGTGGCCAGGGTAATGAAAGCGATTTCCAGTAATATGGCGGCGAGTATGATTTTAAGCTTGAGACTCATGCAAAACCTCCGGCGGTCAGGATGCTTTTTCAATCAGGATAAGGGTGGCATCGTCATCTGCTTTTGAACCTGCGTGGCGGTCAAAGCTGTTCATGCATTGGGTTATGGCGTCATCAATGTCCAGCGACAAAGTATCTGAGAGGGCTGTTCGCATCACGGTTTCAAGGTTCTTTCGGCGTTGAGCCGTGCCACCGGATTCAAATATGCCGTCTGTGTAAATTGCCAGTCTTTCCCCTTTGGATAAGGTCACAGTTGCTTCTCCAAAGCTGGCATCAGGCAAGAGACCCGGAAGGGGGCCCTGACAGTCCAGAGGCTCCAGCTCTGATGGCGTAATTCGTAAGGGTGAGGGGTGACCTGCACAACTTATAGTGATGCTTCTGTCCGTGAGTTGACACACGCAGCATGTCATCAGGGTTTGGCTCAGAATCTTATCCCGGGCAGCCGCTGCTGAGATTTGATGCTGGAGCTTGGCGGATGAGGTATTGCCCAACTGGCTCTGACTTAGAATGCCTCTGAGATAGCCTGCATAGGCATATGAAAAGAATTTGGATTCAATGCTGTGACCCAGAATATCCACCAGCATCAACACCATGCCGGAGGGATGATATTCAGTCAGGACAAAATCACCACCGCCACTGCCTGCGGAGCGAGAACCATAGGCAATACGCCAGCCCGAAATTCGACCAGGCATACTGGGTTGGAGAGCCGCTGATATGGTTTGGTTAAGGTGTTCACTCATACAGGCGCATATTTGTTCTGACCGATTCAGCACCCGTTGTATGGTGATAAGCAGCTGTGACTTGGTGACAGGTTTTGGAAGCAGATCGTCAATACCCAGGCTGCAGGTATCATCTGATTTGTCGCTGTGGGTGATAAAAATAAAGGGAATCAGCTTATGATTGCTTTGCTTGTTCAGTCTGTCTCTTAACGTCAGGCCGTTCATGCCTGGCATATTGACATCGGAAAGGATCAAATCCACATGATGTTGTTCAAGCAACTGCAGGGCGTGAGTACCATCATTGGCAATCAGCACCCGATAGTCATCTTTAAGGTAGGCCTGCAGCAACCTTTGCTGGCTGGGATCATCCTCTACCAATAATACGGATTTAGCCGGTTGAGTGTTCTGCTTGTGGCGCCACAGCAGCTCTGTGTGGTTTGGGCTGCCGGGACGATAACTTTGCTCATCGACATAATGAGATATAAGAGACAGCCCCCTTCCTCCAGTAGCGTCCATATCTTCAGGTTGCAGATGAGGGACATGCTGGCTGTGCCAACTTCCCCCGTTGTCTGAGATCAGGATTTTCCAACCTTGCCGGGAACGGGAGAGCTTTACGCCAAGTTCTGTTGCTACAGGCTGACTGTGACGGGCGATATTGGTGGCCAGCTCGGAGAAACACAACAGCATGTGTTGGATCTCGGTGGGGTCTGGGAGCTCCTGCTTAAGCACTTTTTGCATCAGCAGCCTGACATCCCTTATTTCTTCAAGGTTGCAGGGGCGCTGTTCGTTGATTAGACAGGTTTCCATAATCAGATCCCCAACGAAATGAACTTATTGTTGAACAGCCAGCGTTTGATTTTTTGCTGCCATTTGGGTGAATAGGGCTCCAATCTGTCGGCTTCTCTGAGCATCTCGGTACGCAGACAGGGATTGTTTAGGTCATTGATGATACAGCCACCTATATTCGCCTCTGCCTGCTGCAGAATTTCACAGGCTTCTGTCACCATGGCTTTGGTCGTAACCCCTGCCATGATCACCATCAGGGTCTGATCACAGGCACTGGCAATCACATCAGCAGGGATGTTGTTGGCGTTGTTTCTGAGCAGGGGAGAGGTGTCAAAGATGATAAGGCTGTACTCCTCCTGCCATTTTGTGATCAGTTTTTGCAAAAATTCAGGACGTCTGAGCGCCATAACTGACTCTTTACAGCGGGGAGCGACAATGCCATTAAATGCCAGGCTTTCTCCTGTCAGGGTGACCAGGGTTGGAGTAAAGAACTCCTCATGCTCGAGCAGTCCATGATCTTCCAGCCCGGGACGGAACAGGTTGAAATCCACTACCAGAACAGTATTGCCTGCGAGCAGATGCCGCTGAGCAATGGCGGTTGCCAGAGATGTTGTGCCTTCTCCCGGGTTGGCTGAGGTTATTGCTATTGAGCGCACATGCAACCGATTCAACTGGCTGTAAATATGCTCAATTTCGGTATTCGTCGGAGGCAATAACATCAGAGCGTCCCCAATAGTGCGATACCAAGGATCAGCTGCATGGCATCCTGGAAAGTATTGGAAAAAGATTGGCTCTTTTCTGGTACAAAGACGGTATCTCCGGCCCTGATCACAGGCACGGCTCTGTAGTCCCCGGTTTTAGCAAATTCCAGCAGGTTGAAACTGCTGGCCTGACTTTCACAGCAGGTGAGGTTCACCACGGTAATACGTTCTATATATGCGTTGTCGCGGGTACCGCCTGCTTCAGCAAGCAGGTCCAGCAGGGTCATATCATCATCGAATCTGTAACGGCCGGGCTTATTGACGGCACCCAGTACTCTGATGGTTTCTGAGGCAGGTTCTTCCAACCATTGTCTGTTTTTCTCGGGAACATAGATGGTATCGCCCGGCAGCACCTGGGGCAGTATCTGCTCATCGCCGGTTTCGAAGTAGCGGGCAAGGTTCAGATGACTGACCATGGCATGTCCCTGACTTCTGTGGCTGACACGGATATTTCTCAGGTCAGCATCTTTGGTGGGGCCATCGGCGGCGGCCAGAATATCGAGAAAATGCAGCTCTTCAGTAAAACGGTAACGTCCGGGGGCACCGACCTGACCGAACACATAGATTGAGCTGTCGCTGCTTTGGCGAACCCACTGGGATTTATTGTCTCTGGGGTCATCGGGCAACTTGTGAACTCTGACCGTGCTGCCAGCCTGCACAAAGGGCAGGGCTGAGTCCGGCATACCTTGTTTAATAAAGGTATCCAGATTGAAGTCAGTCTTGCGGGTACCGCCGCGACCATCCGGTGTCACTATCTCAATCTTTGCGGTATCTGCCTTGGGGTTGGGGCCACCTACATGGGCCAGCAGATCCATCAGGTTCATCTCAGGCGACCATTCAATACGTCCGGGCGCGACCACTTCACCCATCACCCGAACGGCTCTGTCCGGCGCAACCTTGAGCCAGGACTTTTCATTCATATCGGTTTTTTCCGGAACAAAGATAGCGTCGCCGGGCTGGATTGTGGGCAGCTCCTGGGAAATAGTGCCTTCGGTATATCCTGCAAGGTCAAACTTTTGCACTTTACCGTCAGCTTTAATGACCCGGATCTGACGGGATTCGGCAAAACGTGTGGGGCCACCGGCATTGGAGAGAATATCCATAAAGCTGGCATTGGGTTTACTTTCGAAAGCTCCCGGCTTTTGTACTTCACCCATCACATAAACGGTGTTGGCACCGGATTTAATCTCCTCTTCCTGCTTTGGCACAAAAATGGTGGTGCCGGGAACCATAGGGGGAAGGAGTTTTTCATTGCCGCTGTCCAGATAGCCTTTCAGGTTAAAGAGTGCAGGTTCGCTGCCTGCGATCACCCGGATTTGCTCAACACTGGCATAGCGGGTCACGCCACCGGCGCGCATCAGCAGGTCGACCAGGGTTACGCCATCTTTGTAGGAGAAGCTGCCGGGGCGATTAACCTCACCAAACACTTTTACCGCGTCTGAATCATCTGCTGCGTCACCACCGTCGGCCAGATTTGCCGGATCGAATGTCTGTTCAACGTTTCCTATGATGGGTGACGCGGGGACAAAGATAACATCCAGTGACTTCAGTGCCGGCAGCATCTCCATATCCCCTGAATCCAGAAATGCTTTGTAGTTAAAGGTGCTGCTTTCCCCCTCACGCTTGAGCTGAAGTTTGTCCAGCTGTGCGCCGGGCCTCAGCCCATTGGCCGCGTGGAGCGCCATTTGCACAGTGGCATTGGCGGGCAGGGTAAACTCGCCGGGTTGTTGTACATAACCCTGAATGCTGATTAACAGCTGGCGCTTGTTGATGTACACCTGCAGGTTGGACAGATCCCTGAATATACTGGCCAGTTGAGCACTGACTTTTTCCTGCAGTTGCTCTTCCGTCAGTCCTTCCACTTCGACTGCGCCCACTTCGGGCAGAATAATTCGGCCCTGACGATCAATCTGGAAGCTTTTATTCAGTTCGGACTCACCTGGCAGAAACACATTTATCTCATCGCCAATCTGGGTCAGGTAGTCCTCTTCTGCCAGCGCTACTGGTGACAGGAACATTAGCAGTGTAATCAGCAGGCTCACGCAGCCAAAGGAGTATGCAGAAGGCTTCATTGTGCTTCTCCTTTGCCTGTGGCGCCTTTACCTGTGGCGGGGGCCAGCTTGGTTTCAATTACAGCTATGGTGACTCTGCGATTGGTCAGGCGGATTTCGGGATGTGTGCCTTTCAGCAAAGGGTCTGTTTCACCGACTGAGTCCAGGTGTATCTGGCTTTCATCCAGGCCGAATATCATCAGATAGCGTTTAACCTGTTCGGCTCTGGCGTTGGCCAGCTGGAAGTTGTAATCCAGGCTGCCCTGATCATCAGCATGACCTGTGATAAGCAGCGAGTATTGAGGCATCAGCTTGAGTCTGGCTGCGGCGGCGGCCAGATGGCCGATAAACTTTGGATTGAGTTGGAATGAGTTGACGGCGAACTGATTGTCCTGATTCAGCAGGCGACTCAACTCGTGAGTCACATTGCCTGAGTCGATCAATCCTTCAAGGTCTTTCTCGGGCAGGACACATTTGCCGTAACGGGTGGCATCCTTAAGGCGCTTGTCCAGGCGGTGCAGTAACTGACGCTGGGCAATAATATCTGTAGCCGCATCATAAAGCAGTCCGCCCTGAAGTTGGCGGACTATGCGTCTCTGATTCAGCTCTGCCTGAACGACTGTGGCGGGAAAACAAAGCTCAGCACCCTGAAGAATCAGAATGTTAAGCTTTCTGTCAGTGAGTTCCCATTCCATACGAAGACCCTGTTCGGGTCCCATATCCCCGTTGCTTTCAACAGGGTAAAGATCTGCGGGGAAGAGTTCAGCCATTCCTCCACCTGCGTATTCCGGCCAGGTTGTACAACCTGACAGACAAAGCAATAGCGTTAGCCCGCAGATAGTCGTTCTCATAAACTTTCCCTGTATGTCGAAGTATGTTTCGTATGCACAGGTATCGCGCTGCTGATCCTCAGCAACTCCATCAGCTCAAGGGGCTGACCCGATACATTGTGAATACTGATAGCGCGATTAATTTCTTTCAGTCTTTTATAAAGATAGACGATTGCGCCAATACCAGAGGAATCCATGAAGTGGACCTTATCCAGATCCATTACCACCTCATTGTTCTGTTCCAGCTTCAGGATATGCTCGACGACATCTTTAATATCGCGGCAGCCCAGTGCATCCATATCACCATCGATTGAAACAGTGACCAGTTGGTTATTGGTGGTTTCCAGTTTGATATCCATTTTGCTACCTCGCATTCGGGTGTTTTTGCATCTGCCATGGATAAAGCGTCTTCTGTGCCACATTTGGAATTTTCAATAAAAACAGTGTGGTAAATAATCTTGGGCTGTTTTTATTGCTTGTGTTTTGCAATTTGCATTGCAGGATCTCTGCACTTCTCCAATCTGTAATTCCTTGAACTAGACTTTGTTTATTGCAAACGTAGGCTCCAAACCGGGTTTAAACGATGGCGGATAAGACAGGATTGGAACAGGTAAGCTCTGTGGTGGCGATTGGCGGTGGTCATGGGCTGGGCAGGGTACTCAGTGCGCTGTCTTTTTTGGGTGACAGGCTGTCCGGCATAGTAACCACCACAGATAATGGCGGCTCGACAGGACGTTTGCGACAGTCGGCAGACTGCATTGCCTGGGGTGATTTGCGTAACTGTTTGTCCCAGCTTTGCCCTCATCCCACATTAAACTCAGTGCTGTTTGAATACAGGTTCAGTGACCGCGATGAATTGGCGGGGCATTCGCTGGGTAATTTGATGTTGTATGCCATGGATCAAATGTCGGTGCGCCCGTTGGAGACCATAAAGCTGGTGTCCGGCATGTTGGGCGTTGAGGCAAATCTGTTTCCCATGTCTGAGGAACCAACCAATATGGTAGCTCTTGGACCGGATGGCCGGGCGGTATGGGGGGAATTGGCTGTGGATGAAATGGCTGCAGCCCCCGGTTTGCTGGCGCTGTCTCCTCAGGTTAAGGCAACTGCAGAGGCATTGGAGAAACTTCAATGTGCAGAGCTTATTGTGCTGGGGCCGGGAAGTTTTTACACCAGTATCATTCCGCCACTGTTGATCCCTGAAATTGCACAAGCGATTCAACATTCAAAAGCTCAATTGGTATTTATTGATAACCTACGGCCGGAAGGCACGGCCGCCGATTGTTTGGCGCTGACATCGCGCAGGACGATGATCACTGACATCCTGACTGGTCGAAGTCCTGATATCACTTTAGTACATGCAGACACCACAGAAATGGTGGAGCAGGGGACGGATAAGGTGTTTCGCACAGGGTTAATCGGTGCTGTGGATGATGGACTTCATGACAGAGCGTTATTGAAGCAGGCTCTGGAGCGGATTGTGATTGAAAGGTAAAAAAGAAAAGCCCCTGATAAAAGGGGCTTTTTGTTAAAGTCTTAGTGACGTTTTGCTTTATGCGGCCTGATGTTGATTACCGGATACCGGCACATTGGCGCGCAGTGCTTCAGGGTCAAAGTCATCGACGTTGATAGACTTCATTCGACCGATTTCAGCCCTTTGCAGCAGGGCGATTTCATCTTCACTCAGTACGCCCAGTGCACGTCCCTCTTCAGCGACTTTATCCAGCCACATGAAAGGCAGTTTCTTACCGCTTGCCTTACAGACTTTGTCGTACAGTGGCTCACTGGCCAGAATGTCCAGCAGGGTCTGTTCCTGAATACCAACTATGTTGTTCTCACAGTTGGTCCAGAACTGGCCCTTGCCCATACGGTCACGGCTTTCACAAGGGGTTTGCATGATTTTGGCCACCTTGTGGTCCAGCACATCACTTGGACGCTTAAGTGGGCGACCCAGTGGCAGAATAACTGCACGCAGTACAATACCCAGGCCCATAGGGAAGTTGTCCAGCAACTCATCCAAAGAAACCTGCAGGTTGTACAGTGAATCTTCAACAGCCCATTGCAGCAGCGGCAGATCCTGATGCTGACGACCCTCATCGTTAAAGCGCTTCAGAGTAGCTGATGCAAGGTAAAGTTGGCTGAGCAGATCACCCAGACGGGCAGAGATACGCTCTTTACGCTTGAGGTTACCACCCAGAGTAGCCATAGCCAGATCACTCAGCAAAGCCAGGTTGGCACTGAAGCGGTTCATATGCTGATAGTAACGCTTGGTCTTGTCACTGTATGGAGCATTGGAGAAACGGGAACCGGTCAGACCCAGCCAGAAGCTGCGTACCAGGTTAGAGGTAGTGAAACCTATATGACCAAACAGAGCTTTGTCGAAGTCGGTCAGTCCCTGATGTGGATTCGGATCGAAGGCGGATTCCATTTCGGCCAGTACATATGGATGACAACGGATAGCACCCTGACCATAGATGATCATTGAGCGGGTCAGGATGTTGGCACCTTCTACTGTGATGGCGATAGGTGCAGCCTGATAGCCACGACCCAGATAGTTGTTGGGGCCAAGACAAACACCTTTACCACCGTGGATATCCATAGCGTCGATAACACACTTCTGCATTCTGTCGGTCAGGTGATACTTGACGATAGCTGAGATAACAGAGGGCTTTTCACCCAAATCGATACCTGTGGTGGTCAGAGAGGTCACGGCATCCATCAGGTAAGCGTTACCACCAATGCGTGCCATTGGCTCCTCAATGCCTTCCAGCTTACCGATAGGCAGTTTGAACTGGCGACGGATACGGGCATAGGCACCAGTTGCCAATGCTGCAGTCTTAATGCCACCGGCAGAGTTGGATGGCAGTGTGATACCGCGGCCAACGGACAAACATTCAACCAGCATACGCCAGCCCTGACCGGCCATTTCCGGGCCACCTATGATAAAGCTCAGAGGGACAAAGACTTCGTTGCCTCGGGTGGGACCGTTCTGGAACATACAGTTCAGCGGGAAGTGACGGCGACCGGTTTCAACTCCGGCGATGTCTGTCGGGATAAGGGCACAGGTGATACCCAGGTCTTCAGTGTCACCCAGCAGATGATCAGGATCCTGCAGTTTAAAGGCCAGACCCAGTACGGTAGCAACCGGAGCCAGGGTGATGTAGCGCTTGTTCCAGGTTAGCTTCATACCCAGTACTTCTTCACCTTCCCACTGACCTTTACAGACGACGCCAAAGTCAGGGATTGCACCGGCATCTGAGCCAGCTTCAGGGCTGGTCAGTGCAAAGCAGGGGATTTCCAGCCCCTGTGCCAGACGGGGCAGGTAGTGGTTCTGTTGCTCTTCAGTACCATAGTGTTGCAGCAGTTCGCCCGGGCCAAGAGAATTGGGAACACCTACTGTAGATGCCAGCTCACTGGAAACGCCAGCCAGCTTTTGCAGCACCCGTGACTGAGCGTAGGCAGAGAACTCCAGGCCACCAAACTTCTTCTTGATGATCATGGCGAAGAAGCCATTGTCTTTCAGGTACTGCCACACTTCCTGAGGCAGATCCGCCATTTCATGGGAAACCTGATGCTGATTCAGCATCTTGCACACTTCCTCAACCGGTCCATCGATAAAGGCCTGCTCCTCGGCGCTCAGACGAGGCGCAGAGTAGTTGTGCAGTTTTTTCCAGTTGGGATTACCAGAGAAAAGATCCGCTTCCCACCAAGTGGTGCCGGCTTCAATGGCTTCTTTTTCAGTGGAAGACATTTCAGGCATGATGCCGCGGTACATCTTCAGCAGCGGGCGGGTAATCACGCTCTGGCGGAACTGAGACAGGTTCAGTGGCAGGGCGATGGCGGCGAAAATCAGCCAGGCGAAGAAGCCGGTAATATCCAGCGCTGTGCCAACGATCATTACGACGGCGGCTGCTATGGTGGCTGTGAGCAGAGATACCCTGAGGTATGCACTGGCACCGAGTACCACAAGCAGAGCCAGAATCCAAAGTAGGCTAGTCACGGTAATTCTCCTTAATCTCGATGACCTGGTGTCGGTTTTTGGCACCTGGACACTGGTGTGAATGTTATGGGTCTGTACTAATTATAGCTGCTGGTCAGACCTGTGTTTCAGGTAAGTTAAACTTTCACCCATTCGATCTCAAGGTTTTTTCAAACAATTGTTTAAAAAATTTATCCTTCTTTATTACCTTTCAAGTGATTACAATTTTGCGAGGTTAAGCAGTAAAGGCAGGTATTATTCATGTGTGAGTTGTTGGCGATGAGCGCCAATGTGCCGACGGATATTGTGTTCAGTTTTACCGGTCTGGCAGAGCGGGGAGGACGAACCGGTCCTCACGTTGATGGTTGGGGCATTACTTTTTATGAAGGCAAAGGCAGCCGAACCTTCAAAGACTCAGGCCCCAGTTGCGAGTCTGAAATCGCTTCCCTGATAAAATCCTATCCTATCAAGAGTGAGGTGGTGGTCAGCCATATTCGTCAGGCCAATCGTGGGGAGGTGAATCTGGTCAATACTCATCCTTTTACCCGCGAGTTGTGGGGACGTTACTGGACCTATGCCCATAATGGTCAGCTAAGTGATTACGAAGGCAAGTTCGTTTCAACCCGCTTTCAGAGCGTGGGCAATACTGACAGCGAAATGGCCTTTTGCTGGATAATGCAAAAGATAGTGGATCGATTTGGTGATACGTCGCCTGAGCAGATGAGTGATGTGTTTGCCTATGTGGCCACCCTGGCAGATGAAGCGCGTCAGTTTGGGGTGTTCAATATGTTGCTCACAGATGGTGAATACCTGATGAGCTACTGCACCAACAACTTGTGTTACATCACCCGCCGCGCGCCGTTTGGCAAAGCCAAACTGATCGACACGGATGTAGTGATAGATTTCGATAAGGAAACTACACCCAACGATATCGTGACAGTGATCGCCACGCGACCACTGACCAATAATGAAGAGTGGAATATCCTATCTGCCGGAGACTGGCGTCTGTTCCGACTCGGTGAGGTTTGTGCCGGCAGTTGATGTTGGCTTTGCTGCTGGGTCGTCGGCGTAGTGATAATTGAGCAGTTGGATATCCAGCTGCTTATCCCCCTTTTCAAAGTGGGTGAGGCGTACCGGTAGATAACTCAGGTCTGGCGCCATCCAGAAGAAGGTCTGACGTTTCTTTTTGGGATCTCTGACCACCTCAATTTTTACTGTGTCGTATACACCACTCTCCAACTTGAGCCTTTCTTTCCCCAGAATTTTAAATTCATAGTCATCTATCTCGTTGCTTTTGACCATGCTGTAATCCAGAGGCTCTTTTCCTGCTGAGATATCCAGACGGAACTGGAGTTGAACCATCAGAGGATCGAACAGGGTATCGCTGTATTCGAACTTGCCTTTCTCGTCTTTATAGCGGGTATACACATTACCCTGCTCCCGGGCGAAGGCAGTTTGTTCTCTGAAGTTGGGTCCAGTGCCTTCTCTTTCGTGCATATAGCGAATGGGCAGCAACTTTTGTGGCTCAGTGGTATCACGGGTAAATTCGCTGCGAAGATGGCGCACATCTGACAGCACCAGCAGACTCAGGGCACTGTCGAAGTAGTAGTTGTAAATCCCCGTATCTGTCGGGGCCTCCAGGCGATAACGTCCTTTGCCAAGTTCAATATCACCATAAAACACTTTATACTCAGCGGTATGCGGGGTGAGCGGGGTTTGGCCCCATGCCTGTGGTGCGGCAAGGGAAGTGGCCAGTAACACTAAACTCGAAAAGTACCTGGGCAAAGGCGACTCCTCCTGTTCTACGTCTAAAAAGGTAATGCCATCAGCAGTGTCATCAGATCAGGCTGCCAGCCATACTTTGACAAATCGATTTTGCCTTGGTTCACAACGACACCCTCAGTTCGTAAACGGGACATCTGTTCACGATAGGGTTCACTGTCTTTGGGCAGAGAAACCTTTCCCTGACTGTTGACCACCCTGTGCCAGGGTAACGTGAGTTGTTGAGGGGCTTCTTTTAATGCCCGGGACACATATCTGGCTCTTCCCGGCAATCCGGCGAGATCTGCCACCTTGCCGTAACTGCACACCTGACCCTGAGGTATCATGCCTACAACTTGCCAGATCCTGGCCTTGGGTGACAAGTTTTGCTGATTTTCCATTGATTTCCTTGTTTCGATTAAGCCGATCGCCTTGTGATACTTGGATGTAAATCGGTTTTAAGTAATAATGCCCGCGATTTTTTGTTAACCAGAGTGTATTAGTGCATGGCAGTATTGGATATTTTACGTATTCCTGACGAACGTCTTAAACGCAAGGCTCAACCTGTAAAGGAGATTGGAGCCGTTCAGGGATTTATCGATGATATGCTGGATACCATGTATAGCACCAGCGATGGCATAGGTCTGGCCGCCACTCAGGTTGGCAGTACCCATGCTGTTATTGTGATTGATCTGTCGGAAAACCGCGATCAGCCCATGGTGATTATCAATCCTGAAATCGTTGAGCAGGAAGGTGAGTATGAAGGTGAAGAGGGCTGTCTGTCCGTTCCCGGTTACTATGCCAAAGTGAAAAGATTCCAGCGTGTGAAAGTGGTATCTCTGGACCGTGAAGGCAAAGAGCAGATCTTCGACACCGATGAGTTCCTGGCGATTGTGCTGCAGCACGAAATCGATCACCTGAACGGTAAAATCTTTATTGAGCACCTGTCCTCGCTGAAGCAGCAGATGGCAATGAAGAAAGTACGCAAGTTTAAATAATGTTGTGAATTAAGGCGTTATAAACAAAAGCCGGGATAGCGATTCCCGGTTTTTTTGTGTCTGTAACTCAGCCTTTTGATTGCTCTTTGGGCGTTCAGGCTCCGAAAATATTGTCACTGGCCATAAATCGAATATACTGTTTATATACACAGTATATGTACTAATGGTCATTCTATGTCTGCATACTCTCTTAACCAACTGCTGGAGCGTCAGGATCTCTGGCTGGGCCAACAATGGCAACAGGCTGATAAGGCGTCTGGTTATTCAACAGGTTTTGCTGAGCTGGATGCTATGCTGGCCGATGGTGGCTGGCCGGATCATGGTGTCTGCCAGTTGTTTGTTTCTCACCCCGGACAGGGAGAAATGGGTCTGTTGTTGCCATTGCTGAGACAGCTGACAGCTGCTGATCTTGGGGATGACAGACATATATTGCTGGTGGGCGGAGAGTTTCAGCCCAGTAGCCAGTACCTGGTGCAGCAGGGCGTGGATATTGAGCGCCTGTTGTGGGTCAATACTCAGGATAAGAGTGAACAGCTGTGGGCGCTGGAGCAGGGAATTAGCAGTGATGCCTGCCATCTGGTGATCGGTTGGGCCGACAGCCTGTCTATCAGTCAGGCCCGTCGCCTGCAGCTGGCCTGTGAAAAGCATGGCGTACTGACAATACTCCTGATGCCTTTATCTCAACAGGAGGAGCCGCATCCTGTCACCCTTAAATTGTCGTTAACTCAGCAAGCCGTGCAAACAGCAAAGTCATCAGGGCAGCAGCTTAAGGTGCTTAAGCGTCGTGGTGGCTGGCCGGCAACGCCTCTGTGGCTGGATCTGTTTTCCCCCCAGTTACAGCTTGCACTGCAAGGTCTTGGCTTGAGTGGTGGTTATGCTGAGAGTGTGTCCCATCTTGCGTTATCAAAACAGGTTTCCATTGAGTCTCATCATGCTTGTTTGTCTCCGGCAAGGAAGGACCGGGCGAGTACCACACAGCTTAAGGCCCACACTCAGCCTCAAACCAATTCCAGCTCCTATTCAGCTCAGCTGCTTCAAGGCCCCTGGCAGAGTGCAGATACAGAGCCTGCAAATGCCAATATTCTTGGATTGCACCAGAGCTGATCTCTATGTTGTGGTTGGCTGTCTATTTTCCCGGGTATCTGTTGCAGTACCTGAAATCCCGCCTGGATCTCACTGAAGATCTGCGTCCATACGCTTTGCATAACGACAAGGGCGATATTCTGCTGTGCGATGCGCGCGCAGCCCTTGTTGGTGTTGAGGTGGGGCAGAGCGTCGCGACGGCCTGCTCTCTGTGCAGTGAGTTGCAACTTCTTCTCTTCAATCCGGGATCAGCCAACTCTCAGGATGCCGATTCTTCGACTCAGGCCGTGGAGTGGTTGTGTCAGTGGAGCTATGACTTCAGCGCCCGGGTTGTGCCTTTGGTGTGCAGTCTTGGGGAAGAAGCCTCTGTCTCCGGGAGCTTGGTTTCATCCAAATCCTCAACAAAAGCTAAATCCCGGGCTGTATCCAGTCAGCTCGGGACAAATATAGTGCCGGATACTCTGCTGCTGGAAGTCGGCTCTATGGGCAATCTGTTCGGTGGCCTGGATGGTCTGATAACGGCCTACAAACAGCGCGCTGGTGAGCTGGGGCTTGAGTGCGTATTGGCGCTGGGCCATACACGCCTGAGCGCGGCATTACAAACCCGCCTGAGCTCTTCATTTGACTCCGGTTCATCCGGGATTAGTCCATCTCTGGCGATTTCGTCTGAGATTGCTTCATCTACGACTGTTTCATCTGGGGCTGGTGGGGAGAGTAGAGAGCAAAAACGCAGTCTGAGTGATGAACTTTCTTGCCTGGATAAATTAGCGCTGAGCCATTATCCGCTTGAGGGCGATGCACTCTCGCGTCTTGCCGGTATGGGGATCACCACCCTGGGGCAACTCAGGGCCTTGCCAACTGCAGAGCTGGGAAAGCGGTTCGGAACAGGCTTATTACTCAGCCTCAGGCGGCTGGATGCCAGCATGCCGGATCCCTGTGATTACTATGAGTTACCCCAGCAATATCGTCGTGAGCTGAACCTGCTGCATGAAGTTGAGCAGTTTCAGGGCTTACTGTTTCCCCTGGGGCGTCTGTTTGCTGAGCTGGAAACCTATTTACGTCAAAGACAGCAGGCAGTACTTAATCTGTCTTTGTATTTGAAATACCGTGATCGGGATACGCCGCCTTTGGTGTTAACCCTGAATTATCCCTTTGCCGAGCACAGAGCCGATGGCTTGATGGCGCTGTGTCGTCTGCAGCTTGAGCGTCAAACCCTGTTTCAGCCGGTAACGGATATCGTGCTGGAGGCGCTCCGCTTTGTGGAGCCCGCCAATATCAGTGCCAGTCAATCCAGAGCCTTGGGGCGGGATGGCAAACAGGGGGACATTCGTCGCCTGCAGGCAAGCTTACAGGCACGGCTGGGGGATGCCTGCGTACTTAAACTGACGGTGGCCGATGCCCATCTGCCGGAACGCGCCAATCTGGCTTTACCTGCAACTCAACCGCCAGTGCAGCAGGCGAACCCTTTATCTTTGCATGCCTGCCGTCCTTGTTGGTTATTGCCTGAGCCTTGCGAGCTTGAAGCCAGTGAAGTGGTCTTACTGAAAGGGCCGGAGCGTATCGACTCGCCCTGGTGGGAGGATAAGGCTGTCAGTCGGGACTACTATCTGGCCCGTCATCAAGGCGGTTACTGCTGGGTTTATCGCACGGCTGAGGGCTTGTTTCTGCAGGGGTGGTTTTGATGTACGCCGAGTTATACGCCCGCTCAAACTACAGCTTTCTAAAGGGGGCATCTCATCCCCATGAGTTGGTTGAGCAGGCCCATAAGCTTGGATATCAGGCGATAGCCCTCACCGATGAGTGCTCCTTTGCAGGTGTGGTCAAGGCACATATGGCGGCGAAGGCATGTGGCATCAAGTTGATTGTAGGTGCTGAGTTTATTCTGCCGGAAGGTTGCTTTGTGCTGCTGGCAACCAATCGTAAAGCCTATGGTGAGATCAGCGCGCTTATCAGCAAAAGCCGACGCAGAGCCGAGAAGGGCAGTTATCAACTGAGTCTGGATGATCTGCTTGAAGGCTTAACTCAGCCTTTACTGCTGTTTAAACCCTCCTGGCCGGAAGTCACGCTGCTTGCCGGTAGTGACTGGTCGAAGAGTCAGGCTGAGTATCAGGCGGAGATAGAGGCAACGCTTGAGCGCATAAAGGAATATTGGCTGGGCCGAAGTTACTGGTTGATGAGTCGCAACCTGATCCCGGGAGAGTCTGCTGTACTGGGTCTTTGGCAGCAGTTAGCCGGTAAATACCAACTACCCTGCGTGGCGGCCGGCGATATTTTGATGCACAGCAAACAGCGGCAGATGCTGGCCGATGTGCTGGCTTGTATCCGTCACGGCTGTAGCTTGCAGCAGGCGGGTAGCCGTGTGATGACCAACAGTGAAAGATTGCTTAAGCCGCTTGAGTCGTTGGAGAAGCGGTATCCGGCCGATTGGTTGGCCAATACGCTGGCCATCAGTAAGCGGTGTGATTTCAGCCTGGATGAGCTCAGATATGAATACCCGGCGGAAATTATCCCGGAAGGCTTAAGTGCCTCAGAGTACCTGCGTCGTGAGGTTGAAGCCGGTGCCAGAAGACGTTTTGGTAACACCATACCGGAAAAGGTACGGCTTCAGTATGAGCGTGAGTTGGAGATTATCAGCGAGCTTTCCTATGAGTATTTCTTTCTGACTATTTACGACATAGTCCAGTTCGCCAAATTTCAGGGAATACTCCATCAGGGCAGGGGCAGCGCTGCTAACTCAGTGGTCTGTTTCTGTCTCGGGATCACTGAGGTGGATCCCACCAAGGTCAATATGCTGTTTGAGCGCTTCATCTCCAAAGAGCGGGATGAGCCACCGGATATTGATGTGGATTTTGAGCACGAGCGCCGGGAAGAGGTGATCCAGTATATCTATGGCAAATATGGCCGGGAGCGGGCAGCATTGGCCGCGACTGTGATCAGCTACCGTTTTAAAAGTGCCATGGGAGATGTGGGCAAGGTGCTGGGACTTAGCCAGGGGAGAATTACCCAGCTGATTAACGGTATCGACAGGCGTGACCCCGAGTTTTCCTACGTAGCTCAGCTGTCACGTCAGTCCATGCTACCCACCGAAGGGTTGGGGCGCTTTTTGCTGCCTTTGGTCAGTGAGCTGATTGGTTTCCCCCGTCATCTGTCTCAGCATGTTGGTGGCTTTATTATCTCCTCCGGGCCTTTGTCTGAGCTGGTGCCGGTAGAAAATGCCGCCATGGTGGACCGCACTGTTATTCAGTGGGACAAGGACGATCTGGAAAGTCTGGGGCTGCTTAAGGTCGATGTGCTGGCATTGGGTATGCTGACCGCCATTCGCAAGTGTTTTCACTTGCTGGATAAACATGGCCCTGCACCGGGACAGGCCCTGATAGCAGGTAACAGACGAATAGACAATATGAGCCTGTCCGATGTGGTGTGGGAACAGCCTGAAGTTTATGAAATGCTCAGTCGCGCCGACAGTATTGGGGTCTTTCAGGTAGAGTCCCGCGCCCAGATGTCCATGCTGCCCAGGCTCAGACCCAAATGCTATTACGATCTGGTTATTCAGATAGCCATCGTTCGTCCCGGACCTATTCAGGGGGATATGGTGCATCCTTTTCTGTTGCGCCGGGATGGTAAAGAAGAAGAGAGTTATCCCAGTGAAGAAGTTCGACATGTGCTGGAGCGGACTCTGGGCGTGCCTATTTTTCAGGAGCAGGTGATCCAGCTTGCCATGGTCGCAGCAGGCTTTACCGGTGGTGAGGCGGATCAGTTAAGACGGGCCATGGCAGCCTGGAAGCGCACCGGACAACTGCAGCAATTCGAATCCAAATTGCTGAATGGTATGGCCGAGCGTGGCTATAAAACTGAGTTTGCCCAGCAGGTGTTTAACCAGATTAAGGGCTTTGGTGAATATGGCTTTCCTGAGTCCCATTCAGCCAGTTTTGCACTGCTGGCGTATGTGTCGGCCTACCTTAAACATCATTATCCGGCGGCTTTTTGCTGTGCCTTATTGAACAGTCATCCTATGGGCTTCTATTCGCCCTCCCAGTTGGTGCAGGATGCCCGTCGTCATGGAGTCAAAGTGCTGCCTGTCTGCATCAACCACAGTCAGTGGGATCATACGCTTGAGGCTCTTGATGGTGTTTGGGCAATACGGCTGGGCTTTAGACAGGTAAAAGGCGTCAGTGGTAAGGGGATAAGCGCTTTGCTGGATACCCGGCCTGAGTCAGGCTTCAGTGGATTAACCGCTATTAGATCTTTGCTGCCAGCCAATGAGCTGGAAGCCCTGGCCGATGCCGACGCATTCGCTTGCCTGGGGGGGAATCGCCATCAGGTGCGCTGGGCGCTGTCTTCCGGCTGGCTTGGACTGCAGCAATCTTTGCCCTTGTTTGAAAAAGAGCTTGAAGATGTGAGCTTGGATGGCAGCAAGCATGAGGCTGAGATAGCTATGCCTGTACCCGGTGAAATTCAATCCATGGTAGCGGACTTCGGCCGTTTGGGCTTATCCCTTGGGCGTCATCCCATTGCCATACTCAGAGAGCAGGGATTGCTGATAGGTTGTCGCAGTGCGGTGGAGTTGCATGAGTGTCGTCATGGGCAGATTGTCACTGTGGCCGGTGTGGTAACCGGACGGCAAAGGCCGGGCACTGCCTCCGGGGTTACCTTTATTACCCTGGAAGATGAAACTGGCAATACCAATGTGGTGGTATGGTTGGCGACGGCCAGAGCTCAGCGACAGGCGTATTTGCTTGCGAATATTTTGAAGGTGAGTGGAACCGTTGAAATAGAGTCAGGCGTAGTGCATTTGGTGGCCGGGAAACTGCAGGATATCTCAGATGCAGTGACCACATTGGATGTTAAATCCAGAGACTTTAGGTGAGTCAATGCAGTTGTATTTAAAGCAAGGTCTTTGTTATACCTATGTGGCAAAAATAAGTCGTGTCTAAGGGGAATACGGGTTACGTGGGGCTAAATTAAACACAGCTTGTAAGTCCGAGTTCTAGCTCTAGCTATTTGGGATTAGTTTGTACGTAGCAAGCTTATCATTTTCTATATTTTTTGCCCTCCATAAACGAGTAGGTCTTTAGTTCCGTTAGTGACAGTTTAAAACCCACTTTTGAATAATTGCATCTTTGGCAACATGCTGAAACCATACTCAGAGCGTGGCACTAATGTGCTACATCGGTGAGGGAAGAGCACCTTCGGCCGTGCGGTAGCCATGACAAAACACGGCAGCTTATATTTGCTTAGACTCACTAACCTGGTCAATTCAACCTGTCCAGAGGACTCACGGTGCGAATGTCATAACCCGCCTGTAATAGATGTGTCGCACAAATTCAGCGGGACTGAATTTGAACAGCTCCGCTGGCCCAAAGGGGGAAATACAGGGAAGTATTTTATAAAACTGTGGCGAAAGGTATGGCAGGTTACACGTTTAGAAATTCCGGCTTCTGCGACTGCAGGTTTGAGGGCTTTACGGACAAGACTTTCGTGCAAATGATGACGACAAAGTACATTGGTTATGGGATGTCTGCATAATACGTGGCTAGGAAACAGGAACATCCAACAAGGTTGGCGAAACGCGTTTGGATACTTGCGGGAAAGTGCAGGCGCTAAGGACGGACCTACTGCAATGTCATTATCCTGAGTTTGAATATCAAGGGCTTTGTCTATTTGCTCAATTAGCCAAGGTTTACAGGATATTGGGAAGGTGCGAACAAGTCCTCGCGGCACTCTGGCTTATTGAGCAGAAGCGAGTTAGAGGTATTCAGATATAGGAAGGCTGGTTGCCTTTCAAAGCTAAATACCAAAGAAATCGTGATTATTCGAAAGCTCCGAAGGGCGAGGCTGACAGCCCTATCTGCTTTGTTGCAGCTCTCGATAAGGACCGGGCCATTAACTTCAATCTGCGCCGCGCATCTAGGGTCTGTCAGCACTCGCAGAGCACGCACGGGACTTATTTGCACCTTCCTTAAGTGTTTGCCGATCCTTATTTGCTTTGCCATCTCGAACAGTAATCGACAATCGTTCTAAATCTATGTCTTGTAGACGGATTCTTAAGCACTCAGAAATTCGCAGGCCAGAACCATACAGGAGTTGGACAATTTTATAAGCATCTCCGGTTAACTTACTGATGACTTGATGAAGGTCATTGCGGGTTAATACCGTGGGAAGTCGTCGTTGTTTGGTTGCCAATGAAAAGACCATATCTCCCAAATTCATCTGCAAATAAGTTTGGTAAAGGTAGGCAATGGCATTGAGCACAACTTTTTGCGTGTTGACTACAACGTGTCGTTCGACCGCTAGATAGGTGAGAAAGGCAATAATTTTAGCCTTTCCCATTTCAGTGGGGTGTCGTTTGTTATGGAATAAAAACGCGCATCCAATGAAGATACGCTTTTTCTGTACGAAGGCTATACCCCCGTAAACGCATGCTATCGCGAACATCTTGTAAAAATACATTGGCCATAATCCTCCTAACTCATAGAGGGTTACTGTTTTTTTAACAGCGCTATCGCAGGTGTATGGAAGCATTTATCCTGTTTCGGTTGTGACAGCTTTACGGTTAATACATGAGGCTGTGGTTAACCCTATGATTAAAATGGAAATGATGATTGACGTTATTCTGTAAAGTTATCGCGACACTGTCATTATAGATATTTGAATTTAGTCAAATTTAACACTTCTCGATTTGCCCAGATAAAACTGATAAACGAGACGTCTCGTTATTAAAATGTTACGAGTCTCATCGAATCAAAACTGTAAATAATCATCTGATACACGAATATTACTGAAAGAAAAACCAGAATGACCAACGAAGAGCCTGCTAACTCCAATCCTCTCGAAGAGGAGGCATGTTTTGATGAGGAGTTTTTTGAACCATTTCCCGGGATAGATGTGGTACCTCTAGACGAAAACCAATTGGATATCGATAGTGGCGAAGGTCTTGGAAATATTTTAATAGTTGAAGATGATCAATTTATTGCTAAAGAATACGGCTTCATGTTGACAGCCCATGGTTTTCGAGTCTCCTATGCATATGACGCAGATCAGGCGGTTAAAGCAATATACTTGTTTGGAAATAGCTTTGATTTCATAGTACTTGATATACGAATGTATTACGGCAATTACATGACAGCTTATGATACTGCGGAAGGTCGAAGAACTGGAGCAATTTTGTCCCAAGAGATGCGAGAGTATGCATCAGCATCGATAATTGTTGGCCTGTCAAACTCTCACGATGCTTTTGACAAAGCGTGGTTCGAAGCAAATTACAGACATCTTTTCTGTAATAAGAGTGAGTTCAGTCCAATCTTGTTTGCGAAATACCTGCACACGATTGCTGCCGAAGAAAATGACTCAATAAAGAAGAACGATGATGACTACAGAGCCATCGACGAATGGAAAGATCAACTACTAAACTCGCTAACACAAAATAACAACCTAATCATTCAATATGTAAAGGAGCAAACAATGGGAGACAAATACGAAGCAGGTCAAGTGGGAGCGCAAGGAAAACATGCTCATGCTCATGATATGGTGTTTAATCAAGTATGGTCGCAGAATAAGGACAGCTGGGATTTGAAGCAATTGTCTACGCAACTCTCTGAGTTAAGAGAGGCGCTTGCTAAAGAAGCAAGCAAACAGCAGGACTATATAGAAATTGGTAATGTAGCTAGTGCCGAGTTGGAAGTGTCGAACGGCAATGGCGCAAAGGCACTTGAATATTTGAAAAAAACGGGTTCATGGACGCTAAGCGTGGCGGAAAAAATCGGCGTTGGCGTTGCAACTGCTGCGATTAAAACTTCGCTTGGTATATGAGTTAATTACTCATAACAATGCTGTAAAGGAGGCAAATGTACGACTTTTTAATTGACTTCTTTAAGGAGTTGCTCCGCGCGTGGCGTGAAGGAACACCGTTAATTAGACGGTTTCTTGTTGCAGGAACTATCAGCGCCACAATTGGTATCTCGGCTGCAATTATCAACAATGTTACTAGGTACTACGGGTACATTTTTGAACCGATCGCAGTCATTTTTGGCGTCGCTGGTGCTATTTTCGGTTTCGGTGTTTTCATTTATCGAAAATCACTCGAAGATTCAGAGTGAGAGCAAAGAATTGAAGAGGTAGAACAGCGAGTCAAAGAGAACCCCAAAGAAACACAAGCCGCATGGGAGCTAGCAAGGGTAAAGCTAGAGTCGTACCTGAACAGAAATCTAAAGCAAGTAAGGTCAATATTTTGGTTAACCGTATTGGTTATGCTGGTTGGGTTTGCGTTAATTGGTTTTGGCGTTTACAGCACAATCGAATCACCAGACAAACTCGCCCCTGCAATCATATCTTCTGTATCCGGAGTTCTAGTGAACTTCATTGGTGTAACATTTCTCGTTCTTTATAAATCTACTATGGTTCAAGCAACAGATTACGTTTCCATACTGGAGAGGATCAACGCTGTCGGAATGAGTGTACAAATATTGGATACACTCAATGATGACGACGACAAGCTAAAACAAAACACAACAGCAGGATTATCGAAACAATTGCTAGCGTTGTATACGGAGTCGGGTAAAAGCATAACAAGTAGCTCCAGTGGACGTCGGCGCTGACGTCCACTGGAGCTTTGGCGTTATGTACTTAGTTGTAAAAAATGGAGTTTGCGTGCTAAGAAAAATACAGCGTATTAGTCTGGTCGCTTTTATATTCTTGCTATCAATGTTCGTATTCGCGACATATAGAATGGAAACATGCGGCTATGATTGTGGACTATTTACTGTTTCATCTGGCACTGCGACTGTTGTTTATTATTTGGCATCACTGTGGTTGGGGTTGCTTTCTCTAGTCGTGCTATTAGCATCTACTCTCTACTCTCTACTCTCTACTCTCTACTCTCTACTCTCTACTCTCTACTCTCTATTCAAATCTCGCTTCAAGGGATAAGGACAGTTGGAACAAGGTAGTTTTACAATCGTACATAACAAACAAATTAAGGCGTGTGCACTTCGCGCACACTGGGACACAAACACGCGGGCGGCTTCGCCATTTTCGCCCCTTATTTGACTACATGGATTCCCCGGTGTGTCAAACAACCGCTTTTAGAGATTGGTTTTGGACTGCCGCTCTATATACGGCCTTTAACTGACTCTCGCCATGGCCCTGATGACATTACGCGGTTGCAGCACCTCATTCGTTAGAAGGCATCTTTCGTGCCGCCGTATTAACAGGTTGTCTGCAAATGGCCTTAACCGTTTATCATCATTAGCGTGTGCATTGACCCGGTTGGTAACAGTATTGATTCGCTGAGACTAAATAGCTTAAGCAGCGAAGTCCTGGTATTCAGTTTGATGATGCAGCAATGCCCATATGATGCGGGCATTCTTCGCTGCCAAGGCAACAATGGTTCGATTCATTGCCTCGCCTGGCTAACAGTTCACGGCACCACTGGCTGAGCCTGTCTTGTTTGTCACCGAGATTGGCGACAACGGTTCTAGCGCCATGCACCAATAGTGTTCGAAAGTATTTGTCACCACGCTTGCTAATACGACCTAACCTTGGCTTTCCACCTGTTGAGTATTGTTTGGGAATAAGTCCCAGCCAGGCTGCGAAGTCTCTGCCGTTATCAAATTGCTCACCTTTGCCAATACTGGCTAAAACAGCTGTAGCCGTTTGAGGGCCGATACCCCGGACTTTCATAATTCGTTGTGCGTTAGGACTGACTTCAACAACCATGTCGAAGCATTGCTCAGTATCCTCAATGCGCTGATTAAGTACTTGTAGATGGTCATAACTGTCCGCCAGTGCTGCTCTGGCAATGGCGGGCAATGAGTTATGCCCATCTTCGAGGCAAAGTGGGATTTCTCGTTGAACAGCAGCGCGACCAGTGGGCATGATAATACCGAATCCCGCCAATAGTGCTCGGAGTCGGTTGATAAGCGCAGTACGCTCTCTGACCCAATGCTCACGCATTCTGTGTATGGCCAGTAAAGTCTGGCGCTCTGGTGATTTGATAGGGACGAAACGGGTCGAAGGTCTTTGCACCGCTTCACAGATAGCGACTGCGTCGTTTGAGTAATTTTTGCCTTTGGTGCGATAAGGTGCGACATACTTAGCCGCCATAATACGTGCATCATGACCCAGCTTGTTAAATTCGCGCGCCCAGTAATGTGCGCCACCACAAGCTTCAAGACCAATACGACTGACGGGAAGTTTAGCAATCGTACTCAGCAGCTTACAGCGTGAAACAGATTTATGGAGAATAATTTTTCCATTACTATCAATTGCATGAATACTAAAGTGGTGTTTGGCTAGATCAACGCCGCAATAACAAAGTGGATTGGACATGGTTCTCTCCTGAGTCTGAAGGACACATCAGTGTCGCAGATCTGGCAAGTAGGGGAATCAAATGTAGGTTACCTCGATTGATAAATTAACTTCCCCACTAAAAAAGGAGATTGTAGATGAAGAAAAACATAGCATTTCCAATAACCCTATGTTTGATTCTGTCTGGGTGTGGGCTAACGCCCTTGCAGAAACAGCAAGTTGCACAATTCGCTACGGCAACAGAGTCGGTTGCCACAACGACACAAGATCGTTTCAAAGCAGCGCGAGATAAAGTAATGGAGCTTGAGAGACGAAGATTGATCATGCGTAATGAAGAGCCTCCAAAATCGTTTGATATAGATGGTGGGCTAAGCGCGGAAGGCATAGCTTCTCAGATAGCAACATTAAAGGCGCTACAATCTTACGGTGATGTTCTAAATAAGCTGGCCTCAAATGATCAAGGAGAAGCGATCACAAAAGCGGCGACAGATTTTTTAACTCAATTTGAAGCAGCAAAACAAGTTCAAGATGCCATGTACAAGCTAGATGATAATAAGAAAACGGCGGTTCTGGGTGTAGTAGGGATTGTTGGTACTTGGTTCGTGGAAAGTGAGAAAAAGAAGAAAATAAGGCCAATAATCGAAGCATACTCAGAGGATATTGGAAAGCTTGCAGCGTTACTAAAAAACGATCTCACTTTGGTTGAGGATTCGCTTTGCATTGAAGAATCAAAGCGTAAAAGCAGAATTAGTGCTACCGGTGTTATGGATATCTATTGCACTAGTGCTGACGCTGTGGGTGAACTCGCATCTGATTTACTCAAAGAACCGAATCATTCCTATAATGAACGTGAATTCGCGTACGATTCTTACATCCTCGCCCAGACCGCGAAAGTTGAGATTTCCATTCTTTCAGCCCAAGGTGATAAATTGGTAGAAAAATTGACGAAAGCGAATGATCAACTCCTTGGCGTCATCAAAGAGGATAAATTTACAGCAGATGAAATTAAGGCTTTTGCTAAACAGGTTGAAGAACTTAACAATCACATAGCAGTCTTAGCTGGGAAATAGGAGTAAAAAATGGCCAATAAATCTCTTTCTTCAGAAATATCCGAGAATATTACTCAGCTAAAAAAGCTGAAAGAAAAAAGTCCCAGTCGAAAATTAACTAATCGATTGCAGGATATGTATGATGCACTTTATCAAGCGCAAGGTAAGGAATGGGAGGAGCAAGTAGAAAAATACAAAGAAGCCAAAAAAGCACTGGATAATGCCAAGAAGGAAGCTCAAAAAGCTTTAAATGATCTTTCAAAAACCGCAGATGCGATTGAGAAATCCGCTTCTGCTTTTAAGGCTGTGTTATCTGCTCTTGCATTCGCTTTGTAGCAATGCTCAGCTAACAAAACCATCTAACGAACGCGCCAAAGGCGCGCCGCTGATGGTTGGCGTTATGTGAACTGGTGAATCATTGATCTTAATTTTAAATATCGTAGCTATAGCATTTACCTTATGGTTGTTTAATCAGCCAGAGATCCACTTTGTTGTAAAAGGTTTAGTTGTTTTCCTTTGGATGAAATTTGCTACATATACCATGCTAAGCAAGTACACCTTCGATTTAAAACCCTGTCCAAAGTGTAATTATATTCCTGATAAAGTTGGTTATTGGATTGGTGGTTTTGTTAAGTTTCAAGGCAAGTGCCCGAAATGTGGATACGAAAAAGAAAGGAAAAATGATGGGAGTGAATGGTTTGAATAGTTCACATAACAAACTGTTTAATAGTGGAAAAAACACAGTTGGCTTTTGCTCCTTCGTCGCTTATTTTAGCCAACTATATTTTGCCTATTAACAGGGCTACATGGATTCCCCGGTGTGTCAAACAACCACTTTTAGAGATTGGTATTGGACTGCCACTCTACACGCGGCCTTTAACTTACTCTCGCCATAGCCTTGAAGACATTGCGCGGTTTCTCGTGGTCTAATGAACCCGGATACGGATTGCAATGGAGCGCTTTAACAAGCCGGCGCTGAAGACAACATTGGCTCCCGCTTTGCTGAACCGACAGGCATCAAAGCATGATCAATTCCGGAACGATCGCTGCTGTGCTTGGGTGAATGTCAGGTTTAGGGTAGAGTGGCACACCAGATTGATCATGACCTTTCTCTCACCAGAGCTTTCAACCTTTTATGAAGTTAATTCTGCTTACCCATGAACGTGAGTTTGACCGGATCACCAATACGGGGGCTCTGGTACAAAGACGTTTTCCCAACTTGTGTCAGCGTGTTTTGTGGCAACGAAAGGAGCCCAATCAAGCCATGCTGGAGTTAATAGAGTTTGGAAAGGTAGGACTGGTGTATCCCTCACCGGAGAGTACTGGTTTAAAGGTGACCAGTGACACTGCGCTAAGTCATGAGTTACCTGAGTACATGATTTTGTTGGATGCTACCTGGCAAGAGGCGGCTAAAATGTATCGCCAAAGTCCCTATCTACAGAATTTGCCCACGTATCATCTTGAGCAAGCGCCACAAACACTCTACGTCAGACGCCGTAATCAAAAGCAAGGTGGGCTTTGTACGCTGGAGTGTGCCGCGGTTTTGTATGAGCTGGCGGGAGATGCGGAAAATGCAACTCAACTTCTGGGAGATCTTAAGGCCCATAACCTTAAACAGTTTGATACTTGTGGGTGAATTTCCAACAATAAGTTGAAGTTGCTCTGATATACCTGATAGCCTCGCTAATCTGAGCTGCTCCATGATACAGAGGACAAAAGTGATTAGCAGGAAGCTGAACAAAACCGCGATGCTATGCAGTTTGTACTTATTCGGACTGACAGCGTGCAGCTCCAATCCGGACCACAAGTCCGTTCAGATACCCGCTCCAGCTGTTTCCAGCCAATTTCACACTGAGTCAGTCACTCCGCCCACCATTTCTCAATTGGTTAGCCTGTCCGAGCAGCAAAGGCAAGAGATCCACGCTTTTGTCAGTAGACCTGATATCGCAGTGTTAAGACCTTTTCGTCAGGTTGAAGCTTATGTGCTTCAGCATGTTGATGGCTTTGGCTATAAAGGGGTTAACCTGCCAGCGACGGAAGCACTCGCACAGCGACAGGGTAATTGTATGACTCTTGCTCTGATGACTTACGCAGTGGCCCAGGAATTAGATGTCCACAGTCGATTTCAGATGGTTTATACCGAGCCAGTGTTAACCGATGTCCGGAATGGTCTGGCGTTTATTTCCGATCACGTCAGAGTGTTTTTGTATGACGCTCCAGTTGGTACTGAGGGCGTGGGTGGTTTTATGACTGCCTACGACAGGGTTGCAGTCGATTACTTTCCAGATCCATTCAATCGAAATGGTGGCCTGATAGATAACCATGAGTTTTTGGCTAAGTTCTATCGAAATCTTGCTGCAGATGCTTTGGCGCTCGATGAGTACAACAAAGCCTTTTACCTTATCCAGGAAGGATTTTCACTGGATGCAGACTCTGACAGCTTGATCAATCTTATGGCTGTACTGCACAGGCGTGTCAATGAACCTGAGCTGGCGACTCAATGGTATGACTATGGCATTGAACTGGGAAAGGCCGACCTGACCTTGTTGGCCAACTATCAGCTATTGGCGAGTAATCTTCAGGACAGGAGTAAAGCCGATAAACTGGCTGATATGATTGCGTCTTTACCCGATAAAGAACCCTATGACCTTTACCTTATGGGCAGAGATGCTTTGCGAAAGCAAAAGTATCATCAGGCTTTGGATTACCTTACCCGGTTTTTGAATACATCTGCCTACTATTACCCGGCATGGGCTGAGTTGGCGCAGGCTCAACATGCAGTTGGTCAGACAGCACAGGCCAAGCGCTCTATGGCCGAGGCCATTCACAGAGCGAGTAATAAAGAGCAGGGCAGTTATCAGGCAAAATTACTCTGGCTTAAGCAAAAAGCGGATCTGAGCAAAGAGTGATTAATGAACAAAAAAAACGCGCCTCATGGGCGCGTTTTTTATTGCTCAATTGACTTCAATTAGAAGTTGGCAGAGCGTGGTGCACGAGGGAAGGCGATAACATCACGGATGTTGCTCACGCCAGTCACGTAAGATACCAGACGCTCGAAGCCCAGACCGAAACCTGAGTGAGGCACAGTACCGTAACGACGCAGGTCGCGGTACCACCAGTAGTCTTCTTTGGACAGGTCCATCTCTTCCAGACGGGCATCCAGTACGTCCAGACGCTCTTCACGCTGGGAGCCACCGATGATTTCACCAATGCCCGGTGCCAGAACGTCCATTGCCGCTACAGTCTTACCGTCTTCGTTGAGGCGCATGTAGAAGGCTTTGATATCTTTTGGATAGTTCTTCACAACCACAGGGGCTTTGAAGTGCTCTTCTGCCAGGTAGCGCTCGTGCTCAGACTGCAGATCGATACCCCACTCAACAGGGAACTCGAAGGTTTTGCCACAGGTCTTCAGGATTTCAACGGCATCGGTGTAGTCCACCTGAGCGAAATCGCTGCTGACGAAGTTTTCCAGACGCTCAATAACTGTCTTGTCTACGCGCTGGGCGAAGAACTCCAGGTCATCACGACGCTCTTCCAGAACGGCTCTGAATGCAAACTTCAGCATCTCTTCAGCCAGCTTGGCCACATCGTCCAGCTCAGCAAAAGCCACTTCAGGTTCAACCATCCAGAACTCAGCCAGGTGACGGCTGGTGTTGGAGTTTTCGGCACGGAAAGTCGGGCCAAAGGTATAAACCTTGGACAGGGCACAGGCATAGGTTTCAGCGTTCAGCTGACCGGATACAGTCAGGAAAGCTTCTTTGCCGAAGAAGTCCTTGTCATAGTCCACAGTACCTTTGTCGGTACGAGGCAGGTTTTCCATGTCCAGAGTAGATACACGGAACATTTCACCGGCGCCTTCACAGTCAGAGGCAGTGATCAGTGGGGTAGAAACCCAGATAAAGCCCTGCTCGTGGTAGAAACGGTGAATCGCCTGAGACAGACAGTTACGTACACGGGCCACGGCACCAATGATGTTGGTACGCGGACGCAGGTGAGCCAGCTCACGCAGGTGCTCAATAGAGTGACGCTTGGCCGCCATTGGGTAAGTGTCCGGATCGTCAACCCAACCGGTAACCTTAACGCCGGTTACCTGCAGTTCAAATGCCTGACCTGCGCCTGGGGACTCAACAACATCACCCGTCATCTCAACAGAGCAACCGGCAGTCAGCTTGAGCACTTCGTTCTGATAATTTTCCAGATTATTGGGTACAACACCTTGAATGGCATCAAAACAGGAACCGTCATAAACGGCCAGGAAGGAAATACCCGCCTTGGAATCACGGCGGGTACGTACCCAGCCGCGCACAGTGACTTGCGAACCAACCGCGAAATCACCTTTGAATACAGAAGCGACAGATGCAATGCTCATTGTTGCTCAGTTCTCCAACGAAATGTCTTAGCAAAAAAATTTGGAGGTTTATATTACCTCGCTGGCGGCTATTCTCAAGCTGAAATAGCCCTTGTTCAAGCCTAAATGGCGACATAATTGGTGAAAATACAAAATTTCGCAAAAATTACAGAAAAAATTGGGATTTACTCAAACTTTTCAACGCTTGCAGGGACAGGAGGGTGGCAGGATTCCACCAGGCTTCCGAACGGGAAGCTGTGAAGTTGCTCATTGATGAGGCTAAAGTGCGTCTCCCTAGACATTTTTGTTCCAAAGCGCCAGGGTCGAACAGGTATAAAACAGCACGAGTATCAGATTAAGCCAGCCACCCATGAGTACCACATAGGCTGTACCGCTCAATAATGGCTTGAGCAGATATTGAAGCAAAAAGCTTAAAAGCGGAAAGGCGAGGATAATCCATCTCGGATAAAGCGTTTTACGCAGCCATACCTGATAGATAAACAGTACTGAAAGCAGGGCGAAAATCGGATAGACCATGGCTCTCAGTAGATGATTAGCCTCATAGGCCAGTGAGACAGAATCCAGCAGTTCCAATTGATGTTGTTCGGCGAGATTGGCACTGATAGCGATTGCAGAGTAATTGGCGTGAACCACGCCATAGGCGATACCAATAAAGGCAAAGCAGAGAAAAATCAGGTTTTTCACGATTGGGTTAGCTGGAGCGAAGGCAAAACGCACTTGAAAGGCGGCCAAAAAATATCCCCATGCTGCCAACATCGCCGTGGCTGTGCTGAGTAATATTCTATCGGTAGACACCTTTGCCATATTTTCCAGCAGGCTGGCCTGCCCGGGAACATAGTAAAACAGCATATCACCGGTAAATAAAACAACTGCTGCAATAATGCCTGCAACTCCTGCCCATCTGGCTTGCGTATTTGTCATCCCGTTTTCCCGTCAGTGATTGCCGCCTACACAGTGCTGTGGTTGCTCATTTATGACCTTGTCATTACTTCTGACCGGAGTGAGCAGCACCGAGTTGATTGCAAAGTTGATCTATCATGGCTGCTGTTGCCCCCCAGATGAACTTGTCTCGCCAGGGAATAAAACAGATCTCCATGGATTTGCCCCGGCGTTTAAAGGTTTTAAGGTGTCGATTGACCGGATCCAGTAAAAAAGACCAGGGCACGCTGAAACAATCCGCCACTTCACCGGGATCCAAGGTCGGGGTAAATGGGCCTGTGACCAGTCCAACCACTGGGGTGATGGCAAAACCGGTAATGGTGTTATGCACCGGCAGCTGCCCAAGAATGTTGACCTGTGAAGAGGGCAGTGCAATCTCTTCGCAGGCTTCTCTGAGCGCTGTCGCTGTCATCGAGGCATCGGTCTCATCCTGTTTACCACCGGGAAAGCTGATTTGGCCCGGATGAGCATTAAGGTGACCGGCTCTTTGGGTGAGGATAAGTTCAAGTTCGCCATCGGCTTTGTCAGGCCGTTGCCATAAAGGGATCAGCACTGCTGCCTGACGTTCATTACCTCTTGCAGGAACCCCGGCAAGGCTGTCTGGCTGCTGAATCAAAAAGCGGGTTTTGAACTCCTCTGCGGTCACAGCTTACTCCCTTAATTTGTGCTAACCCTGTCCCGATTACCTTTGCGGATATACTCGCTGGATATCTGAGCCGGATTATTGAACTAACTGAATCCGTTAGCGGTTTCAGTTACTGGCTCTTTAGTATGGGCAGGATCCGGCTCACTTTGTCAAAGGTTTCCTGATACTCACAGTCTCCATTGGAGTCCGCTACGATACCGCCACCTGCCCAGCAATAGAGCTTTCCTTTCTCAGCCACGAGAGTACGTATGGTAATGCTGGTGTCCATTTTGCCATCCTGGCTGATATAACCCATGGACCCACAGTAAAGATTACGGCGGGACGGCTCCAGTTCCTCGATGATTTCCATGGCGCGAATCTTTGGCGCACCGGTAATGGAGCCGCCGGGAAAGGCCGCTCTTAACAGGTCGGTGGCTTCATTGCCCTGATTCAAAGTGGCGGTAACAGTACTGACCAGATGGTGCACCGCAGGGAAGCTCTCTACATCAAACAGTTTGGGAACGGACACGCTGCCGGGTGCCGCAACCTTGCCGATATCGTTACGCAGCAGGTCCACAATCATCAGATTTTCTGCTCTGTCTTTGGGAGAGTTGGCCAGCTGCTTTGCGGCAGCTTGATCCTCGGCCGGGTCTGCATATCTCGGCAAGGTTCCTTTGATGGGCTTGGTTTCTATCTTGCCACTCTCAAGCTTGATAAAGCGTTCAGGCGAAATAGACAGTACAGCTTGCTGCGGCAGTCGCATAAAAGCTGAGAAGGGGGCGCTGTTGGAATGTCTGAGTTTCAGGTAAGCCTGCCACTCATCACCGGTATAACTGCATTCGAACCTTTGAGTCAGATTGATTTGATAGCAATCCCCGCTGTGCAGGTACTCCTGAACCGCATCGAATTTGTCCAGATAGGCCTGTTTGCTTATCTGGCTGCGCCAGTCACCCTCAAGTGCAAAGGGTGCTTCTGCTGGTGCGCTTTGCGCAAGTAAGGTCTTAAGTTGTTTTTGCCGGGCTTCCAGTGCCTGTTGTCCTCTGGCATGGACCAGAAACCAGGCCTGTTTTTGGTAGTCACGGATAAGCGCCCAGTCGTAGAATCCCAGATTCAGATCAGGCAGGTCGATATCCCTGTGCGCAGTAGCAGGCAATTTTTCAATACTGCGCCCCAGATCATAGCCAAAAGCGCCCATGGCACCGCCGGAAAAAGGCAACTCACAGGCCCCTGACTCCCCGTACAGCTGCTTAAGTGTGTCATTAATCAGTTGGAATGGATCTTCATTATTGCTTTCAACAACTTGCCCTTTGACAAATTCCAGTTTATTAATGCCATTGCTGTGAGTCAGTGTGGCAACCGGATCGGCGCAGATAATGTCATACCGCGCGTCCATATGGGTCGCACCGGCACTGTCCAGCAACACGGACCAGGGCCTGGCAGCAAGCCGGGAAAACAGGGATTCGGTGTCGATTGTCCAATCAAGCTGGCAAAACGCCGGCGTTGCTGATGCAGCTGGATCCATTGATTAAGCCTATCGTATTTAGTGATCTGGTTCTAAAACGTGCGAAAGAGTATCATAACTGGTGCACTCAGGCTTCAGGGTTTACAGGATTTATCAACAGTCTGACAAGAATTTAGCCAGCAGCTTCCGCAGCTTGGTGCAATAATCAGACTGTTAATCAATCAACCTTGAGCAGGCAATATCTTTGTCGGCTTGAGTTGCGAAATGGATGAATAACGATAATGCCAACACGGCAAATGGAGCGCCCTACAATGTCTGATCCCGTAATCAAGCAGGCTGACTTTATCGAAAGCATTGCTGATGCCCTGCAGTATATCTCCTACTACCACCCCAAAGACTTTGTCGATGCCATGACTGAGGCCTATGAAAAGGAACAAAATCCTGCGGCCAAAGACGCCATCGCACAGATCCTGATTAATTCCCGTATGTCCGCTGAAGGCCGTCGTCCTCTGTGTCAGGATACCGGTATCGTGACCTGCTTTGTTAAGGTGGGTATGGCGGTTAAGTGGGACAAAACAGATATGACAGTGCAGCAGATGGTGGATGAAGGTGTACGCCGCGCTTACACCAATCCTGATAACCCGCTGCGAGCCTCTATTGTGGCCGATCCTGCCGGTGCCCGTAAGAACACCAAGGACAATGCGCCAGCTGTAGTGCATATCGATCTGGTGCCAGGTGCAGAAATTGAAGTGGCTATCGCAGCCAAAGGTGGCGGCTCTGAGAACAAGAGTAAGATGGTGATGCTGAACCCATCTGACGATATCGCCGCCTGGGTCGAAAAGACCCTGCCTACCATGGGCGCTGGCTGGTGTCCTCCTGGCATGCTGGGCATAGGCATTGGTGGCACCGCTGAAAAAGCCGCGGTACTTGCCAAAGAGTCATTGATGGACCCTGTCGACATTCATGAGCTGATGGAGAAGGGTGCTGAGACAGCAGAAGAGAAGCTGCGTCTGGATATTTTTGATCGTTGTAACAAGACAGGTATCGGTGCTCAGGGCCTTGGCGGTCTGACGACTGTGCTGGACATTAAAATCAAGTCGGCTCCAACACACGCTGCCTCCAAGCCAGTGGTGATGATCCCCAACTGTGCTGCAACCCGTCACGTACACTTTCACCTGGATGGCACTGGTCCTGCCGATCTGAGTCCGCCATCTCTGGATGATTGGCCGGAAGTGACCTGGGAGCTGGGTGACAATGTTAAGCGAGTGAACCTGGATACCGTCACTCAGAGCGATGTGGAAAGCTGGAAGAGTGGCGACACTCTGCTGCTGTCCGGCAAGATGCTGACTGGCCGTGATGCTGCCCATAAGCGTATTCAGAGCCTGATTGAAAGTGGTGAAGGTCTGCCTGATGGCGTCGACTTTACCGGTAAGTTTATCTACTACGTGGGCCCGGTTGACCCTGTAGGTGATGAGGTGGTTGGTCCCGCTGGCCCGACAACTGCAACCCGTATGGACAAGTTTACCGATCTCATGTTGGATAAGACCGGTCTGCTTGGCATGATTGGTAAAGCTGAACGTGGTCCTGCTACCGTTGAGTCCATCAAGCAACATAAAGCGTGTTATCTGATGGCCGTGGGTGGCGCCGCTTACCTGGTGTCCAAGGCGATTAAGAAAGCCCGTGTGGTGGCCTTTGAAGATCTGGGTATGGAAGCGATTTACGAATTTGATGTTAAGGATATGCCGGTGACAGTCGCGGTAGACAGTGACGGTATCAATGCCCACGAAACCGGGCCGGCAATCTGGAAGATCAACATTGAGAACGCCGCCAAATAAGCTCACAGGTTAACGCTAACTCAGTTCGGGGCGGCCGGTGTCGCCCCGCAAAGTTTTTGTTCGATTAAGTACCGGTTACAGGTACATCAACCAAAGTGAAAATAATAATGAAGAAGTCAGCCTTACTTTTGGCCATGGGATTGGCCGGTGTCACTGGTGCTGTAATGGCACAGGACAAAGCACCTTTTACCGTTCAGGATCTGGTAAAACTCAACAAACAGCACTCTGTGGCCGTATCAAACGATGGCCAGACTCTGGTTTATGGCCTGTCAGTTAAAGATAAAGAGGGTCATTCAGAGTCTGAGCTGTATAAGCTGGATCTGTCCAAATCTGATGCCAGGCCGGTACAGATTACCGGTGTACAGGGGACAGAGCACTCTGTGACTTTTGCTCCCGATGACTCAGCTATCTACTTTGTTTCTGCCCGAAATGGCTCAAGCCAGCTGTATCGCATGCCGATGCAGGGAGGAGAAGCGATTCAGGTATCGGATCTGCCAGTTGGTGTTGATGGCTACAAGCTGTCTGCCGATGGCAAACAGGTGGCTTTGCAGCTGAGAGTGTTCCCGGAGTGTGACACGCTGGAGTGCAGTGCCGATAAGTTTGAAGACCAAGCCGACAACCCAAACCGTGGCCGTGAATATGACCAGTTGATGGTTCGTCACTGGGATACCTGGCATGACCATGCCCGTAACCATATCTTCGTTGCGCCGATTGAAGGTAACAAGCTGGGCAGTCTGGTTGATGTGACCTCTGGTCTGGATACCGAAACCCCTCCCAAGCCATTCTCCGGCATGGAAGAGGTGACCTTTACTCCTGATGGCAAGCATCTGGTGTACACCGCCAAGGCACCATCAAAAGATCAGGCCTGGATCACCAATTATGATCTGTGGCAAGTCCCGGTAACCGGCGGCAAAGCCAGGAACCTGACTGAAGATAATAAGGCGTGGGATGCTCACGCGACTTTCTCTCCCGATGGCCGTTATATGGCTTATCTGGCTATGAAGCGCCCGGGTTTTGAGGCTGATCGTTTCGGCATTATGCTGCGCGATACTGTTACCGGACAGGAGAAAGAGGTTGCGCCACTATGGGACAGAAGCCCACACTCCCTGCAGTTTGGTGCAGATGGTCAAACCTTGTATGTGACTGCGCAGGATCTTGGTCAGGTCAGCATTTTTGAGGTAAACACCCAATTCGGTGATGTGAAGACCATCTATAACGATGGCAGTAACTCTGTGGTTGCCATTACAGATAACAAGATACTGTTCAGCCATAAATCTTTGATTGAGCCGGGTGATGTTTATTCGGTCGATAAAGATGGAAACAATCTCAAGCGTCTGACCAATACCAACAAAGAGAAGCTGGACAAGATCAAGTTTGGTGACTTTGAGCAGTTCAACTTTAAAGGTTGGAATAATGAAACCGTTTATGGCTACTGGTTGAAGCCTGCTGACTTTGAACCGGGCAAAAAGTATCCAGTGGCCTTTTTGGTACACGGTGGTCCTCAGGGATCATTCGGTAACAGCTTTAGCCACCGCTGGAATCCTCAGTTATGGGCTGGTGCCGGTTATGGCGTGGTAATGGTGGATTTCCATGGCTCAACAGGCTATGGCCAGGAGTTTACTGACTCCATCACCCAGGATTGGGGTGGTAAGCCTTTGGAAGACCTTCAAAAAGGTTTGGCGGCAGTAGGTGAGCAGCAGAAATGGCTGGATGTAGATAATGCCTGTGCATTGGGTGGGTCCTACGGTGGTTACATGATGAACTGGATCCAGGGTAACTGGAATGACGGTTTCAAGTGCCTTGTGAACCATGCCGGTCTGTTTGATATGCGCTCCATGTACTATGTCACTGAAGAGCTGTGGTTCCCTGAGTTTGAGTTCGGCGGCCAGTATAAAGACAACAAGGCGCTGTATGAGAAGTTCAACCCGGTGAACTATGTCGAGAACTGGCAAACCCCTATGCTGGTGATCCATGGTGAGAAAGACTTCCGCGTGCCTTATGGTCAGGGGCTCGCTGCCTTTACCTATATGCAGCGTAACAATATCCCCAGCAAGCTGTTGATGTACCCAACCGAGAACCACTGGATTTTGACCGGTGACAACCTGGAACAATGGTACGCCAATGTGCTGGGTTGGTTGGATACCTGGACTGAAAAACAGTAATATTCAGCTCATACGAAACCGGCGTTTAACGTCGGTTTTTTTCTGTCAGTTAAGTAGTCGACAAATGAAACAAATCAAAGCTAAGGGTTTTACCCTTATTGAGCTGGTGATCACTCTGATTATCCTGGCCATAGTTGGGGTCATTGCGCTTCCCAAGTTTATTTCTTTTACTGAAGAGTCCCATGTGGCCAAGCTTCAGGAGGTCAAGGCCAATATGCAGCAGTCTGTTGATTTCGCTCATCAGCGGTGGTTGCTCAATGGTCATCCGGGGGGAATGAATGATCTCGAAGGATTTGCTCATGATGCCGAGGGTAATCCTCAATTGGATATGAGCGCTCAGGGTTATCCTTTAGGGGTAAACAAAAACAATCCAATGGGAGCACCGTTGAATATCGGTCGGGGAGAGCAGGCGTGCGGTGAACTATGGAACGCATTGCTGGACACTGAACTGACGGTCAGTCATAAACTCGCGCACAAAGATCAGGTAGACTTTATTTCCAGGCGGGTCAGCACATCCCACAGTACTGGTCTTAATGCCTGCGTATACGCTTATACCCATTTGGGGTTTGAACAGGATCTTGAATCATCGGCGTTGATGCTGACATACAATATAGTTACCGGTAAGGTTGAGTTAACCAACAGACTTTAGCCTTAAGGTAATAATTCCGAAGCCATTTTCCAGGGAGGAAACATGCAACTGATTGGTGAACGAGTCAGTTTACGATTATTGCAGGAGCAGGATCTTGCTGCTTTTGCCCATTATCGCTCCCAGGCAGATATCGCTCGGTATCAAAGCTGGAGTGAATATACCCTTGAAGATGCCAAAGCCCTGTATCGTAATATGGGACTGAGAGCTTTTGGTGCGCCAGGGCATTGGTTTCAAATCGCCATTATCGACAACGAAAGTGGCCAGTTGACCGGAGATCTGGCGCTGCACTTTATCGATGGACGTCAGACTGAAATTGGCTTTACCCTGTCGTCAGACTGGCAGGGGCAGGGGATCGCCCGTGAGGCACTGCAATTGATGCTGGAGTACCTGTTCGATGGAATGAAGAAACACAGGGTGATCTCTATTACCGATACCCGCAATTCCGCAGCGGTTCATCTGTTGGAGCGACTGGCATTTCGCCGGGAAGCTCACTATGTTGACAACATTTTCTTTAAAGGCGAGTGGGGCAGCGAGTATCAATACGCCATGCTTGCCAGTGAGTGGTTTGATAAGCAGGGCTGAGTGTTGATCGCTTTCACCTTTATGCAATGACCAACTAATTGAAATAAATAGGGTCGTTCGTTAGTTTACTTCCTTTGCCAATAATGGACATTGCTATGCCCACAGAGGCCAATAAGCCAAATTTCACCAAAACCTTCAACCTGGTTTTACTGCCGCTCATTCCATTCCACCTTGCAGCAAGCGAATTGCCTGCTGACATCTTTGATTCTCTGTTGAGCGATAAGGACTTTGTTGGCGAGGTCCTTATTACACAGGGAGGTAAACCTGTCTATCAGTTTGAGTCGAAACCGAACTCATATCTGGCCGGTTATGAAAACGGCGGCTATCTCGCCGGTTCCATCAGCAAGCAATTTGTGGCGGCTGGCATATTACGTTTGGTGGATGAGGATAAAGTGTCTCTGGACAATCAGATCATAAAGCTCTTGCCAGATACCGGCACTCCCGGAGCCGTGCTTATTCGTCATTTACTAGACCATAGTTCAGGCCTGATTGCGCCGGATAAGCCCTTGGCCTTTGTGCCAGGGACAGGATTCAGATACAGCAACTATGGCTATGAGTTGCTGGGCAAAGTACTTGAGTCAGCTCATAAGCAGCCCTTGTCTGAAGTGCTGGACGGTATCAGTAAACAATGCGGCTTAAGTCAAACTGGCGGTGAATTGGCTTTGGTCCAGGGTCGGCTAGAGGACGCCGAAGGTCAATTCACGCTATTGCCCGCGACCGCTGAGCGTCCGGCATTAGCCAGTGGTGGTCTGATATCCCGCGCTCAGGATCTGGCTCGCTGGAACACTTGCCTGTATGGCTCTGACTTATTGACTGAGGAGTCCCTCAGTTACATGACCTCAGCGACGCAGTCTCGTAATCACAGATGGGGCGATCTGGGTTATGGTGCCGGTATTCAGATTTCCAGGGTTATACCACATGAATACAGTCACTCAGGTTATGTGCCGGGGTTTATCAGCACCCTGAGCTACTTCCCCGACAAGGATATCAGCATGGTTGTGCTTGAGAGTACTTCCTGGCATTGGCGTGATATTCCCAGAGCATTCAGGTTTCACGATGAGTTACGAAAGCAGCTGCTGGTGCAGATACAGGAGTAATGTTCTGGTGCGTTCAAATTAAGACTGATGAAAAGGGCCAGTTGGCCCTTTTCTTATCACGCTAACTATCAGTAAGGATTAGTCCCGGTAAGTTTCACCATAGAAACTGGCCAGCAGCAGGGCTTTCAGCTCGGCGATCAGTGGGTACCTTGGGTTGGCACCTGTACACTGGTCGTCGAATGCACCTTCCGCCAAATCATCCAGTTGCTCAAGGAACCTGGCTTCATCAACTCCTGCCGCTTGGATAGATGCTGGAATGTTGAGTCTGGTCTTGATGCCCTCTATCGCTTCAATCAGGGCTTCTACTTTCTCATCATCGTTACTGCCCGGCAGACGCAGGTAATCGGCAATGTCGGCGTAACGACATTTGGCCTTGGGTCTGTCGTATTGGCTGAAGGCCGCCTGTTTGGTTGGACTGTCAGTGGCATTGAAGCGGATCACATTGCTGATCAGCAGGGCATTGGCCAGGCCATGAGGCAAGTGGAATTCTGCGCCCAGTTTGTGAGCCATCGAGTGACACACCCCGAGGAAGGCGTTGGCAAACGCTATGCCTGCGACGGTTGCGCCATTGTGGACCTTTTCTCTTGCCTCTGGTGCTTTGGCTCCCAGTTCGTAAGCCTGTGGCAGATGATTAAACAGCAGCTTCAGCGCTTGTAGGGCCTGACCGTCACTGTATTCATTAGCCATCACACTGACATAGGCTTCCAATGCGTGCGTGATAGCGTCAATACCTCCGAATGCGGTGAGCGACGGCGGTAGGTCCATGACCAGATTGGGGTCGATAATGGCCATGGAAGGGGTCAGCTCGTAATCGGCAATCGGATACTTCTGGCCCGTGGTTTGATCTGTCACCACAGCGAAAGGTGTGACTTCAGAGCCTGTGCCTGATGTCGTCGGTATCGCTACCAGACTTGCTTTGACACCCAGCTTGGGGAAGGTATAGATACGCTTGCGAATATCCATAAACCTCAGGGACATATCCGCAAAGTCGACATCCTTGTGTTCATACATGAGCCAGATAATTTTGGCTGCATCCATTGGGCTGCCACCGCCCAGGGCGATAATGACATCAGGCTGAAATCTGTCCGCCATCTCAACCCCTTCCATTACTACGTCCAGGGTAGGGTCCGCTTTAACACCGTAGAAAACATCCGTATCTATACCAAGAGATTTGAGAATGGCCAGAGTCTCGTTGCAGTAACCGGCATTGTAGAGATAGGTGTCGGTGATGATCAGCGCACGCTGCTTACCTTTCAGCTCTTCAAGGGCGACGGGCAAGCTGCCACGACGGAAGTAAATCGACCTGGGAAGCTTGTGCCACAGCATATTCTCGGCCCTCTTGGCGACGGTTTTCTTATTGATAAGGTGGCTGGGACCAACGTTTTCAGAGATCGAGTTGCCACCCCAGGAACCACAGCCCAATGTCAATGATGGTGCTAACTTGAAGTTATAAAGATCGCCAATTCCCCCCTGAGACGCGGGAGTATTAATCAGAATGCGGGCGGTTTTCATCCGCTGACCGAAGAGTCTGATGCGCTCATTCTGGGAGTCCTGATCTGTATATAGGCCTGAAGTGTGGCCTATGCCGCCAAGGGCTACCAGGGCTTCGGCAATATCCAGTGCTTGTTCGAAGTCGCCAGCCCGATACATGCCCAGCAGGGGTGACAGCTTCTCAAGTGCAAAGGCTTCATCATTAGCTATGGCGCTGACTTCACCTATCAACACCTTGGTGATATCCGGCACGGTAATGCCGGCCATTTCAGCAATTTTTACCGCAGACTGGCCGACAATATCAGCGTTGAGATGGCCGTTTTTCAGGATAACGCTGCGAACCGCGTCAGTTTGCTCGGGTGATAACAGGTAGCCGCCATGCTTGGCGAATCGCTCTTTTACTGCATCATAAATATCATCGACGACGACTACTGCCTGTTCTGACGCACACACTACACCATTATCAAATGTCTTGGACATCAGGATAGAAGCCACTGCACGTTTAATGTCGGCGGTTTCGTCAATGATGATGGGCGTGTTACCTGCACCGACACCAATAGCAGGCTTTCCTGATGAGTAGGCTGACTTGACCATACCCGGGCCACCAGTGGCCAGGATCAGGTTTATTTTGTCATGGGTCATCAGGTGGTTCGACAGCTCAACGGAGGGCTCATCGATCCAACCAATAATATGCTCAGGTGCGCCGGCGCCAACGGCAGCATCATGAACCAGTTTGGCTGCGTAGGCTGTGGCGTTTTTGGCTCTGGGGTGGGGAGAGAAGACGATACCGTTACGGGTTTTCAGGCTGATAAGGGCTTTGAAGATTGCTGTTGATGTGGGGTTGGTAGTCGGCACTATACCGCAAATAATACCCACCGGCTCTGCAATGGTGAGCGTGCCGAAGGTGGAGTCCTCATCTATGATGCCGCAGGTGAGCTCATCCTTGTATTTGTTGTAGATATACTCAGAGGCAAAGTGGTTTTTGATCACCTTGTCCTCTACCAGGCCCATGCCGGTTTCCTGAGCCGCCATCTTAGCCAGCTCAATTCTGGCGCCAGCAGCGGCAAAGGCTGCGGCCCGAAAGATAGTGTCGGTTTGCTCCTGTGTAAAAGTGGCAAACTCGGCCTGAGCTTTGGCGACCTTATCCATTAACAGGTCAAGCTCCCGGGGCGAAGTGATTCTCATAACACTCTCCTGAAAAAAAGATTCAGCAAATGCCGGATTTGCTCAATCCTCTTTCCTTGTCTTTGACACTACACAGGCGGGCTACAGCTTTCTGTGAGCCAAAGCACGTAAGTCGGGTAAAGCTTATATAGGGAGCCTGAACGGGGAATATTGCAGCATTGCCTTAAAAGAATGATTCAGGTGAGAAGTAGGTTTTAATTGATAAATGACGTGTTACCTTCGGTAAAAGTGGATAAATACCGAGCTATTCATTGAAATTGTGACCAGCTTAAAAGAATCACGCTACTGAAATAGGCGGGATATAGGTTAGAGTAGCGTCCGATTTCTCGCTCGGCATTTTCAAGGAATTCTGTCTTGGACTTTACCCTTTACATCAAATTTTTCCTGGGTCTGGTTGCCATCATCAACCCTGTAGGCCTGCTGCCTGTTTTTGTCAGTTTGACCAGCCATCAAACTGAGCCAGAGCGCAACCAAACTGCGAAAGTAGCCAATATCGCTGTGGTGGTTATTCTGCTGGTTACCATCTTTGCCGGTCAGCATATTTTGAATATGTTCAGCATCAGTTTGTCGGCGTTTCGTATTGCCGGCGGCACTCTGATTGCCATTATTGCCATGTCGATGTTGCAAGGTAAGCTGGGTGAGGTTAAGCGTAATAAAGAGGAAGTGGGCGAATCCTCTGCCATGGAGTCTGTGGCGGTTGTGCCTCTGGCGCTGCCACTGATGGCAGGTCCGGGTGCTATTTCATCTGTGATTGTATTCGCCGCAGAGAACAATACCTGGGTTAATCTGGCCGGAATGTCCGCCGCAGTAGTGGTGTTTGGCCTGCTGAGTTTCCTGCTGTTCCGTATGGCGTCAGTGATCTACAAGATTCTGGGCAAAACCGGGATTAACGTCATTACCCGTCTGATGGGTTTGATTATGCTGTCTATCGGTATTGAAGTGATAGCCGCAGGCTTTAAAGGCATGTTTCCAAGCCTGATAGGCTAAGCCTTGCATAAGAAAAAAACGCGCTATCAGGCGCGTTTTTTTATGTCTGCATAAAGATCGTCAGATCAGCGGGCCATTAATGTCAGCGACGCTGGGGGTAAACAACTGGCGGTAGAGGCGGGCGGCAAAGTCATCTGTCATGCCTGACAGATAATCTGCGATTACCCGCATGCTGTTGCCCTCACTTTGCCGAGACTCCAGATACCTTTGTTGGGTATTGAGCGGTAACAGGCGCATGGGATCTGACGCAAGTGCTTCAAACAGCGTCATCAGCATTTGCTGTCCTTTATACTCAAGCATCTGCACTTCGGGCTTTCGTACAACGCGTTTCAGAACAAACTGTTTAAGGACTTCCAGTACGATATGGAAGGCGGGCTCCAGCCTGGCCTGAAACTCCAATAACGGATCTTCAAAGGTGTTTTGTTTGATGATGTTGATTGCAGTGACGAAGCCATTAACCAAAGTGCCTATGGCGTCTTTCCTGATGTAGTGCTCCGGGTTGAACATCCTGACATCAATATCTGCCAGTTCCTGACGGATCCATTCATCTTCACTGGCTCTGAGAGACGGCGTGATATCCTGCTGCCATTGTTCCCGGGTAACTATGCCCATCACGATGGCATCTTCCAGGTCATGCACTGCGTAGGCGATATCATCTGCCAGCTCCATGATGGTGGCATCCAGTGACTTACAAAGGGATTTACCCGGAAGGTGACCGTTGGCGGCCTGATATCGGGAAAAAGCCTGCTTGTCGGCGTCCGTCACAGGCCCCAGCACCCAATCCAGAATTTCGCTGTCGTCATTATAAACCGCTTTGACCGGCGGCCAGTCCTGAGGCCTGACCTGGTGATTGGGCTTTACTGCACCTTGGGGGATTTGTGGGGCAAGATGAGCGGCAGTGACAGGATACTTGAGTATTCCCAGCAAGGTCCTTCTGCTCAGGTTCATCCCATAATGCTGGGTATATGGCTCCAGGCGGGTGAGAATTCTGAAGGTCTGGCCATTGCCTTCAAATCCACCGTGATCACGCATCATATAGTTAAGCGCGACTTCACCGCCGTGACCAAATGGGGGGTGGCCAATGTCGTGAGCCAGACACAGAGCTTCAATCAAGCTGGTGGAGTCCATCAGCCAGGCATAATCAGGATGTTTGCGTTTAAGCTGCGCACAAATCCCGGTACCGATTTGCGCCACTTCCAGTGAATGGGTCAGTCTGGTGCGATAAAAATCATTCATCCCCACGCCCAACACCTGGGTTTTGGCCTGCAGCCGCCGGAAAGCTGCACTGTGCAGGATACGCGCTCTGTCTCTTTGAAACGGACTGCGCTCATCGTTTCTTCGTAATTTATCTTCAGCCAGTCGGCGTGCCTGCCATTGGGGATTTATGTTCACTGCCTCTCCTTAAGCCTGATGGTCTTCAGCAGATAACCTGTCTACCGAGACAAAACAGCTGTCGCTGAAGGTTTTCAGAAAGTATTCCACTTCAGGCAACTGCTCTCGATAATACAATAGCATCTCCCCAAGCCGAATTTTGACATGTGCAAATTCGTCGTTACCGAAACGCATCTCATCCATTGCTTTGATATAGGCCGAAATAAGGTCGGCGGCTTTCACCAGCTTCTTATATTCAGGGTCTACTTCATTTTGCACAATCAAAGGTCTGAATATCTCTCTGAGCTCAGGGGGCAGGGTGTTGACGCAATCCTGCTCAGCCATCTCTTCAAGCTTTTTAAACTCTTTGGTCAACTCAGGGTTGTGATATTTGGTGACATGGTTGATGTCCTGCAACTTGGTCTCTGAACACTCATGATAGAGCGCCAGAGTAGCGGCACGTTCAGGGATGAGCTCACCATCGAAATAGGTGTTACGGATAACCGCCAGCATGTGGGCGATGACGGCGACCTGATGGGAGTGCTCGGCGATATTCTCTTTTTTAACGCAATGCATGAGTGCCCAGCGTTTAATCAGAGGCATGCGATGGATCCAGGCAAGAAAACTGCTTTTCATAGAGGTGTTCCATAAACTGCGGGTACTGATTTAAGGTTAACCTGTATATCACCAACAAAAAAGCCACCCTGAGGTGGCTTTTATAAAATAAGCTGCTGAATTTACTGTTGGTATGTTTCGAGGAAGCTACCAAACTCAGTCATGGCTTTTTGCAGATCTTCTTTCCAGGGCAGGAACACCACTCGCAGGTGGTCCGGCTCTGGCCAGTTAAATGCCGTGCCCTGAACCAGCAGAATTTTCTTGTCATTCAGCAGGTCCAATACCAGCTTCTCATCGTCCCGGATATTAAACTTCTTGGTATCCAGCTTAGGGAAGGCATACAGAGCGCCTTTCGGTTTTTTGCAGCTGACACCGGGGATGCTGTTCAGCAGTTCGTAACAGGTATCACGTTGCTGGGCGAGGCGTCCCAATGGCAGTACCAGTTCATTGATACTCTGATAACCACCCAGTGCAGTTTGAATAGCATGCTGGTTAGGCACGTTGGCACAAAGGCGCATGGACGCCAGCATATCCAAACCTTCGATATAGCTGCGGGCATCCTTGAGGTTACCCGTAAGCATCATCCAGCCGACACGGAAACCGGCGGCGCGATAGGCTTTTGACAGACCATTAAAGGTCACGGTCAGAATGTCATCGGACAGACTGGCAGCAGGAATGTGCTGAGCACCGTCATACAGAATCTTGTCGTAGATCTCATCGGCGAACAGGATCAGATCATGTTGACGACAGATTTCGATAATTTCAAGAATCAACTCACGGCTGTACACCGCACCTGTTGGGTTATTCGGGTTAATCATCACCAGTGCACGGGTGCGAGGTGTGATTTTGCTGCGTATATCGTCCAGATCCGGGAACCAGTCAGACTCTTCGTCACAACGATAGTGAATCGCTTTACCGCCGGCCAGGTGCGCTGACGCTGTCCACAGTGGATAGTCAGGTGCCGGGATCAGCACTTCATCACCTGTATTGAGCAGGCCCTGCAATGCCATGAGGATCAGTTCGGATACGCCGTTACCAATATAGATATCATCGATATCGACACTCCGAATCCCCTGGGATTGGTAATGCTGGACAATGGCTTTACGGGCAGAAAACAGACCTTTGGATTCACAGTAACCCTGTGCACTTGGCAGATTCAAAATAACGTCACGGACAATCTCTTCCGGCGCTTCAAAGCCAAAGGGGGCAGGGTTACCAATATTCAGTTTCAGGATCCGGTGACCTTCGTCTTCCAGACGGCGGGCTTCTTTATGAACCGGACCTCGAATGTCATAGCAGACAGTATCCAGTTTGTTTGATTTGATGACCGGGCGCACTATAACCTCAAAAATACGCAAATACAGAGTTAACTCAGTGCAAGATATAGGAAAACCGGAGGTTCTGAAAGGGTACTTGAATAAAATAATCGAAAATATAAGGCGCCTCACGCAGAGTAAAATGCTGATCTTTTGCGTTTGGCGCTCCCTGATTAGGGTAATCCACTACTTGTTGGCGTTTTGCTGTCATTGGCGTCAGGGTAAATGCGCTTTCCCCTTATATCCTGCGGTTTATCTTTGTTATCTATTCAGTCACAACTCCATGGATGATGGGCTGAGAAAATCCTTTCACATGCTTGAGGTTACCACTTTATTAGCCATGTCTTATCATCTTTTGGCCTGCATTTTAACAAATTAAAGTTGACTCATTATTCAATGCGATTTATTTTCTGCGCGATGTTTTGACCAAGGCAAAACAAAAGCGGCAATTTACCGTCTGGAGGCATGCCCCAACATAAAGCAGCACAGGTGTCCCGGCGTTACCTGTTTATACCGGTGGCACTTTTCTTATAACAAGCCTGTGAAGGCAATAATAAACAGAGGACCTAAGTGCATGTCTGAGCCGACTGCGTTAAGTCTTATCCCACCTGCTGTGGTATTAACCCTGGCCATTTGGCTGCGTCGTCCCATCCTTTCCCTGGTTATCGGTGCTTTGGTAGGCCTGCTGTTGGTCGATCCCAAAGCGATATTGAATAATTTCTCCGAAATCTCTCTCAAAGTCATGGGTGATGAAACCATAGGCTGGCTGATCCTGGTTTGTGGTAGTTTTGGTGCGCTGATTGCGCTTCTGGTGCGAACCGGCGGCGCCATGGCCTTTGGTCGATTCGCGCTGAAGTTTGCCAAAGGACCGAGATCATCACTTTTTATGACCTTTATTCTCGGGGTCATTATCTTTATCGACGATTACCTTAATGCCCTGACTGTGGGCTCCACCATGAAACGGGTGACAGATAAATTTAAAGTCTCCCGGGAAATGCTTGCTTATGTTGTAGATTCAACTGCGGCACCTATCTGTGTGCTGGTTCCGTTGTCGACCTGGGCTGTGTTCTTTGGTGGTTTGCTGGTGGACAATGGTGTTGCGGCGGAAGGACAGGGCATTGCTGTCTATATGCAGGCCATTCCTTATATGCTTTACGCCTGGCTGGCGGTGGGCATGGTGGTGCTGGTGATCCTTGGTGTGGTGCCGGCTATGGGCCCGATGAAAAAAGCTCAGTTAATGGCGGCTCAAGGGGCTCCTGCACTTAAGCAGGTAGATCTTGAGCAGGTGCAGACATCTGACGAGTATGCCCTCAAGGCGATTGAAGAGGAGTTTGCCAATGCCGATACCCATGGCAAGTTGCATAACTTCTTTGTGCCGATTTTACTGCTGGTGGCCTTTACCATCTATTTTGATATCGATGTTTGGCTGGGTTTGCTGGCAACCTTGGCTATCACACTGCCTTACTATGCGGTTCAGCGTCTGATGCCACTGTCGGAGATGATGGATCAGATGATTGACGGCTTTAAGAGTATGCTGCCGGCAATCGGTACCGTCACCGCCGCGTTTATCTTTAAAGATGTGTGCGACATGCTGCAGCTTCCCCAATATGTTATCAATAGCCTCAGTCCCTATATGACCGCGCAGATGTTGCCGGCTGTGGTATTTGTGGCTATGGCGGGACTGGCTTTCGCAACCGGTTCCAGCTGGGGCATCTTTGCGGTATCTATCCCGATTGTGATGCCTTTGGCCCATTCGGTCGGCGCAGATATTCCGCTGGTGATCGGCGCCTTGCTATCTGCATCATCATTCGGCTCTCAGGCCTGCTTCTATTCCGACTCAACCGTTTTGGCGGCTCAGGGATCGGGTTGTAATCTGGTGAGTCATGGGGTGACGCAGTTGCCCTACGCCTTAATCGCGGCGGTGGTCGCCTTCGCCGGATTTATCATGCTGGCATAAGTTATCAAGCCGCCCCGGGGCGGCTTTTTCATATCCGCCAGGGACTTAAGGGGCAAGGAGGAACAGATGTTCGTTGTGATATTCAAAGCCACACCGGGAGAGCAGGGTGATGAATACGCTGCCATGGTGCAGCAACTGAGAGTACTGGCATTTGAGCGCTACCATTGTATCGACTTTATCGCCGCCAGCAGTGGTGAGATGGAGGTCGCGATTTCCTATTGGCGCACAGAGCAGGACATACTGAATTGGAAGAGTAATCCCCTGCACCTTAAAGCACAGCAATTGGGCTGGGCGCAGTGGTATCTGGACTATCAGGTGGAAGTACTTAGCCTTGAGCGCAGTTATCAATTCAGCCAAAAACAGATCATTTGAGGAAAGGGAGAAATCATAAGCTCAACATCTTACCTGTCATCTCTGGTCTTGGGACTTTGACGTTCGCAGTTTATGTTTCAACTCTGTGCTACAAACTGCAAATGTATCAGTGCCGGGCGCCATCGCTTTTTATTTTATTACACTTAAAGATCATAAAATCGCCTGCAGCGTAACAGCTGTTGCAATTGGATCGTATGTGCTTATTGCTGTTAGCATCTGAGTTTTGACAAAAAAGCTAAGTAATACAATGTGATGAAAATCACTTTGGTTTAAATGTTCAAAGATGTATCAATCACGCTTCTTTCCTTTCTGCACTTGCTGCTAGAATCCCCCGCCTTCATAAGTAATGCCTTAATCAAAAACTATGTAACCAGGTTGTTTTGGCTGTATCTAATGTGCTGCCAGGGTTGAGGTGAAAATATAAAAGAGGCGATATGAAAACGCTGAGTCGAGCCAGGCAGATCCTGATTGCGGGTTTCTGCATTAATTTGTGTATTGGTATTCTTTTTACCTGGAGTGTATTTAAAAAAGCACTGGTGATGGACCTTGGATGGAGTAACGCCGAGGCCTCGATGCCATACACCATTGCCATTGTCACTTTCTCAATCTCATTGTTGTTGGCCGGGATAATCCAGGACAGGTTTGGGCCACGTCGGGTATTGATTGCCGGTACCTTGCTTTCAGGTATTGGTTTGATTGCATCCGGCTTTGGCACCACACCGGATATGCTGATTGTCAGCTTTGGTCTGATCGCCGGTGGCGGTATTGGCTTCGCTTACGCCTGTTTGGCGCCCGCAGCCATGAAGTGGTTTGCGCCTTCCCGTCGGGGGGTGGTTAATGGTCTGATTGCCGCAGGCTTTGGACTGGCCGGCGTGTATCTGGCGCCTCTGATCACCACCCTTATCGGTGGTTGGGGAATTGAAAAGGCGTTTATCTTTTTGGGCGCCGCGTTGCTGCTAATCGCTGTGCCACTGGCCTGCACCATCACCAATCCCCCTGAAGGTTATGTCGCTGCGGATAATGGCGATGCAGTCCAGAAGCAACAGCCTATCCGCGAAGAGATCAATTGGCGCGGCATGATGCGTACCCCCCAATTCTATGGCCTGTGGTTTATGTACCTGTGTGCGTCATCAACGGGTTTGATGATTATCGGCAATATCACATCCATCGCCGCTGTTCAGACAGATATGGCAGGTGCCGCGCATCTGGTCGTTATCCTGGCCCTGTTTAATACCTTTGGCCGTGTCGGTGCCGGGTGGCTTAACGATAAAATTGGTGGGCTGTCGACCCTGGGCATCTCATTTGTGCTGCAGATTGCCAATATGTTGATGTTCCCATATTACGCGGGTGAAATGGGTATGATGCTTGGTGCGGCTCTCGCTGGTGTCAGTTACGGTACTTTGCCCGCGGTTTTCCCGTCTTTGACCGCAAATTTTTATGGCTTGAAAAACTATGGTACCAACTATGGCGTGGTTTACACCTCCTGGGGTGTCAGCGGATTTATCGGCCCCATTATTGCCGCGTTCGCTGTAGACTCAACCGGTACCTATGAGTTGGCCTATTTTGCTTCTGTAGGCATTATGTCGTTGGCACTCATGGTATGTCTGATGATGGCTCAGGCGGCATTCAGAAAGCGTGCTTTGGAGGCCAAAGCTAAGCTGGCTGAATCGGCCGCTGATGTTACCGGCGCAGCTGAGACGCTAACTTCTGCGCAAGCCCGTTAACTAGCTGCATGATAGCCATGGATGGCTGTCTGTTCCCCTCCTGATTTACTCTTCAACCTTTCTGTTCCGGTATCTCCACCATTCAATTCCTTGGCTGTCATTAGTGGCAGTTCAGCCGCACTCTTTGGCATTCTGATGTTCAGTTCATCTTTCCTATCTAAAATCACTTGCCATAGCCACCACCAAGAGGCTTTTTAAGCTGCTAATGAGTATTGAGATAAAACAAAAAAGCCAGCTAAAAGGTCAGCTGGCTTTGAAGATTTAAGAGGGGAACTATAGAGATGTTGTTGGCGACTTAGCCAGTTTGTTTTTCAAGTCAGCCAGCCATAGGTAGTCAAACTCGACTTTAACGGGCATCCCTTCAATATTGACCTTCAGAGGCTCTGAAGGGGTCAGAATAACTTTCATGACGGCCTGTTCACCATCAAAAGGTCCCGATAGTTGTTTTGGAAGCTTACTCACCAGCTCTGTTGGCTCTTTAATTTCTGCAGTGAACTTATCTCCGTTTGGCAGAATAATGCTGGCCTGCTGTCCCAGATGCACATAATCCAGATATTTTGGATCCAAATAAGCAATAACAACTGGGGCTGAGCGCCCCTGCAACCACATTAACGTGGTGTCAGCACCTACATATTCACCCTTTTGAACTTCAACTTGAGTGACTCTCGCGTTATCCGGGGACCTGATATTGAGCTGATTTGCCTGTGCCTTTAGTTTTGTCAGCTCAAGGTCATATTCAGCCTTGAGTTTGGCAAGGGGGCCTGTGTATTTCTCAATTTTCTGTTTTTGTAGCTCAGAGAGCAGGTCTGCCCTGGCTTGTTCAAGGTCCATTTCGGCTTCGGTGTAATACCTCACAGTAGCGATAGTATCGGAGACCGGAATGAGCTTTTGCTCCATGTATTTATTGAAATCCTTGAGTAACTTACCCTGTTTTTTCAGTCCTTCCCGGGCAACATCCACTTTTTTCTGCAGCTGGGCAATCACAGCCTGCTCTTCTTCGCTATTCAATGTGTCAAGTTGATGCCTGCGTTGTTCTAAGTCGGCTATAACAGCCTGATTTGCAGCCTGGCTGATGGATATCAGTGTTTGCCCCTGTTTTACGGGCTGCCCAACTTTAACCTCCAATGTCTGGATGTTACCTGATAACGGTGTCCGTATTGGCATGGGCTCTGTGGTAATCAGGCCAGGGGCTGAGATGAACAAAAGAGGCTTTGACATAAACCAAATCACAAGTAAAGCAGGGGCTATCACCATGGCCAGCAACAGGTACCATCTCAGTTTATAGCCTGTGCGTTTGGCCTGCGCATACTTAATCTGCTGTCCCTTATCGACAGCGGGTTGCGTTGACTTGGGACTCGACTGATAAACTACTTTCATCAGAATTTTCTACCTCGTTTTAAAACCCACCAAGGGGCCATTGAACTCTCTTCGTGGGAACGTCTAACCACTTCATTAATTAATGCGAACAGTGTTATTGAACGCATAAACAGGGCGAACACAGGATAAAGTGGCAACCATGGCAATAACTTCAGGTCCTGTATGGGGCGCTCGGATACGGCCAGCAGTACCAGGCTGTACATAAAGCAGAGCACCAGCAGGTACAGGCAGTACATGGTAAGGAAAAGCGGAACCGTGAACTCCCAGGGGTAGGAAGCACAGAGCCAAACCATATAAAGCAATATCACTGCAGGCATCAAAACGTTTTGCAGTACACCGTAGAGCAAGGTAAATACAAAGGTCTTTAGCCCCAGTAGCCTTGGTGTGAATGCCGGCCAGTGTTTTCTCATGTAGAGGAACAGCAAATCGCCATCCCATCGAAGTCTCTGTAAAACCAGATCCCGGATAGATGCCGGTGCGTCTGTGTGGCCGATAGCCAGGGTGGCAAAGGGGATACGCCAATTTGGATGTCGGGCGAAATACTGTTTTATGCGAACGGTTAAATCGAGATCTTCGGCCGTATGAGTATCCCATCCTCCGATCTGTATCAATACTTCCCGTCTGAATGCACCAAACGCGCCGGAAACGTTGTTCAGCAGATTCCATTGCCCAAGACCGGTTTTTCCCCCTTGAATTGATATCATATATTCAATGGACTGCATCCTTGTAAACAATGAATCATTGACGTTTCTGACTCTCAGTGAGCCGCCTACAGCGGGGACATCAGGGTCTTCAAAAAAGGGCACTATACGAGCAACTGTGTCGCAATCGAAAGACGTATCGGCGTCGGCATTGATAATGATTTCACCTGTGGCTGCGTGCAGCCCTGCATTAAGGGTTGAGACCCGGCCACCTCGTTGCCATTTTGGCAGCACCGTGATGCTCCTCCCGGGAACAGCTAAATCCTGCGCGGCTTTACAGGCAACCTGATAGCTGTGGGCGTTTTGCACTGCGCCATCCACCACAGCAAAAATCTCTATATGACCGTCGTAGACCTGCTCAACAAATGACTCAATGGTTGAGCGTACAGCATCGCCTTCTGCGTAACAGGTAATGACTACCGACACCCTGGGGAAGTAGCCACTGCTTTGTCGGGGCGCGATAAAAGAGGCGTGATAGAACTTTAATATGCCCGTGATCACCAATAACATCAGAGGTAATTCGTAGGCCAATACCAAAGGAAACACCCAAACCACAGCCTCCAGCTGATTTGTCAGTAAATGCCAGATATCCAGCAGTACATACAGGATGGTGGTAAATTCACTCATCGGTTGATTAGCTCACTTTGTGCCAGAGAGGCCATCAGCCATTGCTGAAAGTTCATACCCGTATCGGCCGGTAAGCCAACGGCTCTGAAGTCAAAATGTAAAGGCAGAGTGAAGGTTTCCTGCAATTCGGTAAATTTGCTGATAAGTGAACTCAGGCAGCCCGGGAGAGTAAAGGGCAACAGAAACAGCATGCCTTCTTCAGTATATTGAGTGCAGGCATCTGTCGTCCTGACAATTGAGCAGATCCTTTCCTGCAGAGTCTCCAGTTGATGAAGTGGCATACCTCTTTCACTCAGCAACGCACCATCGGTTAGCTTGACTGACAAAATGGTGTGAGTCTGACCGTGGCGTTTGGCGAGTTTATTTTGCCATTGTGCCAGCCAGCAGAACTGAGCAAGGCTCATCTGATTGCCTTCGCTATCGGCAAATAAGTTGGCTACAACCCCTTGTCTGGCCAACAGTTGCCCAGCTAAAGACAGTCCATAGGAGTAAAAGTTTTTGGTGACCAGTGCGGACAACTCATGGAGTTCATTACACTCCAGACACTGTGCGCTGACAGGGGCTTCAGCGAACATGGTATGGCAAGTCTTACACACATGATTTTCAATCGGCCGGTCATAATCAACGCCTATGTGTCGCAGGCTCTGATAACAATTAGGACATTCAAGTCCTGACTGTTTCCTGAATTGAGTCTCAGCACCTATGTGGCCGCAATTAAAGCAGTGGAGGCAGGTTTGAAGCTGAAAATCTATGCTTTGGCACGAGGGGCAAGTATCCAGATAATTCAATCTGCTTGAATGGCAGCATGGTGAAAATCTGGCCCGGTTTTCCAGTTGCAAATGTTCAAGCCAGCCTTTGTCGGTTAATCGATTCAGCCATTCAACCTGGTTGCAACTCTTGACTCCCCAAAGAGCCAATAGTGGATATTCGTACAGGTGGGGTTGAACGGGTACCTTCCTGGGTAACATGCTGGCTTCAGGGTGTAACCAAAGATAGGAAAGCAGCATCAGCTCAACATTGTTGTTGGGCTTTAGGTTCCACAACTTTTTTCTTTTTATAAAGGCGTCATATTCCTGTTGCCATTCTCCACTCCATTGACCGTTTGCCAGGTAAGGGGACAACAGAGATGGCGTTTCTATCAAAATCAAACTCAATGATGTGGAAGTTTGCTGCCGCAATGAGCACAGAATTTGATCCTGATTGGCACACGACTGGACAATGATAATGTCCTGCTTGATCAGATTTAACTGATCCTGGGAATAGAGCTCAACTGATTGACAATCAATATCTGCCGGAGCTTCACCGACCCAGGCAAGTGCTGTGACTCCAGATACTGGTGGAATGACAGTAGGAATAGCGTCTGAATGCATTTATTAACCAACCCAAACTTAAATCAGTAAAACCAACCACGGACCCGACCAAAGACAGATGTTCTGGTCAGGTTTGACTGAGCGATACGGTGAATGAATTTTCATTCGAAAATAAGAGGACTGTTAGCGAAGACTGGATTCGGGGGAAAGGGAATCGCAGCACAAATTTGATGGAATCTGCCTACAAAAAACCAATCCTCGCTATCAAGGGGGCGGATAATAATACAATTAGAGTATTTGGTCTAACAAATTTGTTTTTCTTGGGGCGTATCTGATGCGGCTGTTTGGATATGTGGGGAAATGTGTTGGAATTGTGTTTATTTAAGGGTTAAAAAAACCAGCGCGTTGGCGCTGGTTTTCAATATTCAGAGGGCGGAATTACACGCGCTTCTTGAATTCACCGGTACGGGTGTCGATTTCGATCTTGTCGCCTTCTTTAACGAATTCAGCAACCATCACTTCCAGATCGCTACCAACGATCTTGGCAGGCTTCATTACCTTGCCAGAAGTATCACCACGGGCAGCTGGCTCAGTGTAGCCAACTTCACGAACGATGGTGGTAGGCAGTTCAACAGAGATAGCCTTACCTTCGTAGAAGGTTACCTGACATTCTTCAGTCATGCCGTCAACGATGTACTTGGCAGCGTCGCCCATGTTGTCAGCTTCAACGTCGTACTGGTTGTACTCAGAATCCATGAATACGTACATAGGATCTGCGTAGTAAGAGTAGGTGCAGTCCAGACGCTCCAGAACGATTACGTCCATCTTGTCTTCACCTTTGAAGGTGGTTTCAGTGGAGGAGTCGATCAGAACGTGCTTCAGTTTCATTTTCACGATAGCAGCGTTACGGCCGGAACGGGTAGTTTCAGTCTTCTGTACAACCCATGGGCTGTCGTTAAACATGATCACGTTACCTGGACGGATTTCATGAGCAGTTTTCATTGCTAAATTTCCTATATATTGGACGTTTTACTATAAGGCGGTATCTTAACTATTTTTGGACGAATTGCACTAGCCGTGAGGCTAAATCTACCGTCTTTAAAGCATCGATTGGCCATTGTTTGGCATGGTCCAACAGGTCCACACCAACAGAATTAATGTTTTGCCACTGTTCAACCACAGCATCTGTGCGCTGCTGGTTGAAAGCCAGATTCAGTTGTCGCCAGCTTTTAGCAGACTCAAAGGCCAGATTATCGCAGTAAAGTCGCATAAAAGCTTCTAATTTTACCAGATGATAATCACCTTCCTGTTGATATATATGCCAAATGAAAGGTCTGGCGGCCCATTGGGCTCGAAGGAAAGAGTCTTCCCCCCGCACGATATTGAAGTCACAGCTCCACAGCAGGCGGTCATATCCTTGCTGGTCTGTCATCGGCAGCACGTGGATAGTGAGATTTCCCAGGCTAAGCTGTTGTCCCGGTACCAGTTGGTCAATATCACAGGGCAACAGGGATTTCAGGCTGTTAAAGCTGCGACCTTTTGGGATCAGGGCATGGACAGGTTCACTTTCATTGGCCCAATGTTGGCAAAGTGCCGGCAGCGCCTCAGTCTCATAGCTGAAGATGCTGATCACCTTATGGTGCTGCTCTATACCGCTCAGCCCAAGCTTGTTAAACAGTGATAGCCTGTTTGCACTGTCAGCCTGCCAGGCATCCCGCTGGGCAAACAGGTCGGACTCACAGATAAGGCCACCGGTTTTCTCGGTAAAGCCAGGCATATAAAAGAACTTATCAACACCGTTGGGCTGGAACGAGGGTAGCCCATGACAGCCTTCTACCCAATCTTCGGCGCTCAGGTATTCCAGGTTCAGCCACACGGGTGGTTTAACCGGGTTTTGCGACTTGACGGGGGCCAGTTGGGATTTCACTTCATCGGGCAGTTCGCAGGCAAAAGCCTCAATCAGGACTGCGCCCGGTGAATAGGGGAGATCCAGTGGCTGGTTCCATTGTTTAATGGTGACACCCTGAATGGTCTGGCTGTGAGAGGCCGGGTCAAGAGTCGGCAGTATATGGCCAAAGCTGCCAAGGTCATCGACCCAAAGGTTGACCTTGATGCTGTATTCATTGGCAAGCTGCTTGGCCAGACGCCAGGTCACGCCGATATCACCGTAATTGTCGACGACGGCGCAGAAGATGTCCCAATGATTCGAAGAAGTTGTAGTCATAGATTTGTCAGGACAGGATACAGAAAAGGCGGCTGCATTGCCGCCTTTGTCAGAGTTGCTGCCGGAGCCTGGATTAGTCTTCCAGCTCAGCCAGACACATCTCTTCGTAAATTTGTTTAACCCAGGCGTCAACACGCTCTTCGGTCAGTTCTGGCTGACGATCTTCGTCAATACCCAGACCGATGAAGTGGTTGTCATCAACCTGTGCTTTCGAGGCTTCGAACTCGTAACCTTCAGTAGACCAGTGGCCGATGATGATACCGCCACGGGCCTGAACTATGTCACCCACCATGCCCATGGCATCCAGGAAGTACTCTGCATAGTCTTCCTGATCGCCACAACCGAAAATAGCGACTAACTTGTCGTTAAAGTCGATCTGCTCCAGCTCAGGGAAGAAGTCATCCCAATCGCACTGTGCTTCACCATAGTACCAGGTCGGGATACCGAAAATCAGCAGATCGAACTCAGCGATCTCTTCTTTGGTGCTCTTGGCGATGTCTTTTACATCAACCATTTGCTTACCCAGTTTCTTCTGGATCATTTTGGCTACAGCTTCGGTGTTACCTGTATCACTACCGAAAAAAAGACCTACAGTTGCCATTGTCTTTCCTTAATGTGTTTAATGCGCGTTGTCACGTCTATCGTGGTACAAAAACTGTCAGCAGTCGATTTGCTTGAGCAGGAGTAATTCGATTAACTGGCTGCGGCTGATGTTACTGGCCAGCGCTTCGCGGTTCAAGGCGTCATATAATTCTTGTGACACTTTTAACTCTATCCGCTTCAAGCCCTTCGCTTTATCCCGCTGGATTTGATTGCGTTTATTGACCTTGAGTTGCTGTTCGCGGGGCAGAGGATTGGTCCTGGGGCGTCCGCGTCGCTTTTCATTGGCAAACAGGTCAATCGTTGTTCTGTCTGTTGCTTCTTTAGCCATGTTGTTGTCGTTTAACCAATACCCGAGGATTCCCAGGTAAACTGGATAATACCTTTTGCCACAAACCCGGCACAGCCGAGAAAGAGCACTAACCAAACAATATATTGACCGAACTTGGGGACATTTCCCTGTTTCAGTACATCCCGGATGGCCATCCCGATAAAGAAAAATATCGCTGCAAAAAACAGATTCAGGCCAAGGGTTTCAATCTGTTCCATGTACTGATTCAGCATGCATTTTCATCCTTCTGTGCTGCCCGGGGTCAAAAGAGGCGGGAATATATCATATCAAGTGTGGCAGAGCTATATTCCACATCAGGCTTCCGGCCCCTGATTGTCGGCTTTGTCGATAAAGTGTTCAACTATACGGTTAAACTGAGCCGGCTTCTGTGCATGGAGCCAATGTCCTGTCCCTACAATGGTTTTTGCCTGGACACTGGGAAACTGTGCCAGAATCGGCTGCCTGTGGTCACTCAGTACATAGTCTGATTGATCGCCACGAACAAACAAGGTTGGCCCCTCATATTTTAGTCCTGTATAAGGCCAATCGATCAGATGAGAATAGCATTCCTGCAATCCACTGAGGTTCAGCTTCCAGCCAAAGCCCTCGTCGCTGCGTTGTAAGTTCTTGAGCAGGAACTGGGCTGTGCCTTCATCTATACCTGAATCAAGCAGGTGGGTCAGGGCATCTCGTCTGTCTTTAATGCTATCGAGGGGCAGGCTGGTCATGCCTTCAAATACTTTGGTGTGTCTGGCGTGATAGGGAACCGGTGCGATATCAGCTGCCACCAAACTCTCGACCCGCGCCGCTTGGGTCAAAGCGACGGCCATGGCTACTTTTCCCCCCATTGAATGGCCAACCAGATGGGCGCTGGTCAGCCCCTGGCTATCCATAAACCCGGTCAAGGCCTCAGCCATGGCACCATAGTGCATATCATGGGTGTGCTCACTTAGCCCGTGGTTGGGCAGATCGATACGCCAAACACGATACTTTTGTTCCAGCTGACGCCCCAGGCCTTTAAGGTTATCGAGATTCCCAAACAATCCATGAATAAGGATGATGTCACTGCCTTCCCCACTGACTTCATAATGTATCTGCGGTTGTCCCACGTCTCGATCTCCAGCTTTTGAAATTGGTCAGGATTTTGCCTTTTTTTTGAATTGAATAACAGTTTTAGAGCAGTTTAATTAAGGCGTTGGAGAAAGATTCCGTCAAAAGCGGCACCATCCCTGGCCTCCCTGAGCAGGCTTTGTTGATTACACACTGTGCTGCAACGGGGGAAAACTGGCCGGTAGAGCAGAATCCAACGATTTTTCATTATCATGGCGCTTATCAATCTGTTAAATCTGACATACACTGATCGCCTTTAATTGTTCCGCCAACCGTTGTGGAACAGGTGACAAGAGTTATCAATAGGAAAACTGCTCATGAAATATATCGAGGTTGATGAGGAGCTGTATCGCTACATTGCCAGCAAAACTGAACGTATTGGCGAGAGTGCCTCGGATATTCTGCGTCGTTTATTGGGATTGACTGTTGAACAGGCACCATTGGAAGTGCCTGAAGATATCAGTCATCCAGGCAAGGAAGTTGAAGAAGTCCAGGAAGTGAAAGCGAGCCACGAAGTCGCAGAAACTGCCCAGGTTAACACCAATACCGTTATCGCCTTTGATGAGCTGGTTAATGAAGCTCAATTGGAAGCTCAAAAGGGTGCTGTAGGCCGTTTTCTGTTTATTCTGGAAACTCTTTACCTGTCATCCGGTAACGGTTTCGATAAAGTGTTGCAGGTTCAGGGGCGTGATCGTCTCTATTTTGCAACGTCCAAAGACGCGCTGCTTAATGCCAGCAAATCAGCCAATCCAAAAGAGATCGGCAACAGTGGCTACTGGGTAACCACCAACAACAATACTGCCAAAAAGCGCAATATTCTCAGTGAAGTACTAGAGCAGTTTGGTGCATCTGAAATCCAGGCCAGCAAGCTGGCAGAACGTGTTTAGTTAATAGTGGAGTCAAAGTTTGGCCAGTCATAAGAGGGCGGGTAAGCCTGCGCTGCAATCCGATTTAACCAATATTCCCAAGCTGATCAGTCAATATTTCCGTCTGGTTCCGGACATGACCAAGGCGGCCCAAAGGGTGACCTTCGGCACATCCGGTCACAGAGGCTGCGCAGCAGACTCAAGCTTCAATGAGTCGCACATTATGGCCATTACTCAGGCCGTGGTGGATTACCGCAAATTGAAAGGAATAGACGGTGGTTTGGTGTTGGGCATGGATACCCACGCTCTGTCTCAGGCGGCTTATATTACGGCTATCGAAGTATTGGTTGCCAATCAGGTGACTGTGATTGCTCAGTTGGACGATGCTTATGTGCCTACCCCTGTGGTCAGCCAGTATCTGGTGGCCGCCAACCGGGGTAAGCACAGCTCTGACAAAGGCCTGCTGGATGGCTTGATTATTACTCCCTCCCATAACCCTCCACGGGACGGCGGTATTAAGTACAACCCACCTCACGGTGGACCGGCTGAAGGTGAGATTACCTCCTGGGTTGAGCAGCGTGCCAATGAATACCTTGAAGCTCAACTTGAAGGTGTAAAACGTGCCAACATAGAGGTGGCGTTAACCACAGGTTATGTTAAACATGTCGACCTGTATGCTCCCTATATCGATGCCCTGGAAAAGGTGATCGATATGAAAGCTATCGCTGATGCGGGTATCAAAATTGGTGTCGATCCACTCGGCGGATCAGGTATCTATTACTGGGATAAAATTGCCCAGCGCTATGGTCTTAATATCACTGTACTGAATGACAAGGTGGACCCGGCGTTTGGTTTTATGACGCTGGATAAGGATGGCAAGATCCGCATGGATTGCTCATCACCCTTTGCCATGGCAGGACTGTTGGCCCATGCCGACAAATTTGATCTCTGCCTGGGGAATGATCCTGACTTTGATCGTCATGGCATCGTTTGTCCTGCACGAGGCGATGTGAAGGGGGGCTTGATGAACCCCAACCATTTCCTCGCGGTGGCTATCGATTATCTGGTTACCCACAGACCGCAATGGGCAGCGGACAAAGCGATTGGTAAGACGCTGGTGTCCAGCGCCATGATAGATCGTATTTGTGCATCCCACGGCAAAACTCTGATGGAAGTCCCGGTTGGCTTTAAGTGGTTTGTCGATGGTCTGGCAGATCAGTCAATTGCCTTTGGTGGTGAAGAGAGCGCCGGCGCCGCATTTCTGCAACTGGATGGTCAAACCTGGTGTACTGATAAAGACGGTTTCATTCTGTGTTTGTTGGCTGCAGAGATCCTGGCTGTGACAGGTAAAAACCCTGCGGAGCATTATCAGAGACTGACCGAACAATTCGGTACCAGTTTTTATACCCGAATTGACAGTCCTATCAGCGCTGCCAAAAAAGCGAAGTTTTCCGCTCTTAATGCTGACTCACTGGATGCCACTGAGTTGGCCGGTGATAAGATCACTGCTGTACTCAGTCATGCCCCGGGTAATGGCGCTGCTATTGGCGGTTTAAAGGTAGTCACCGACAATGGCTGGTTTGCCGCCAGGCCATCGGGTACTGAAGCGCTGTTCAAGTTGTATGCAGAGAGCTTTGTCAGCGAAGCCCATTTAAAGCAGTTGCTGGCAGATGCCAAAGCCATGCTGGATGCTGCGCTGAAACGATAAGATGCCAGGGTTAGTTTAGTTGCCTGTGCCCGAATCTGGATTGACTGGTTAACCAGAAAAAGCCCGCATATCTGCGGGCTTTTTTATGGCGATATGATTGATGTAAGGAGTTAACCATAAAAGATATGACAGCTGGGCAGTTCGTTTTTGGCCAGGTAATTCTGATGGTAGGCTTCCGCTTCATGAAACCTGACGGCAGGGACTATCTCAGTCACTATCTGCTTAAGACCCCAACGTTCGCTTTTTATCAACGCCAGTTTTGATGCTTCGGCCTGCTGCTTTTGAATCCTGTCGTGGAAAAAGATGGTGCTGCGATACTGACTGCCGATATCCCCACCTTGTTGATTCAGGGTAGTGGGGTTGTGATTTTGCCAAAACACCGTCAGCAGTGTCTCAAAACTAACCCTTTCTTCGTCGTACTCTACCTGAACAACCTCCGCATGCCCGGTCGTCCCTGACTTTACACTTTGATAGTCGGTGTACTTGTCATTGCCGCCCATATAGCCACAGGTCACGTCTGTCACGCCTTCAATCTGACGAAAGAAATGTTCAACGCCCCAGAAACAGCCTGCGCCAAAAGTTGCCTGTGCCATATTTGCTCTCCATAAAATAAACGTAAAGACGTTTAGCCGTCCATACGTCTTATGTTGTTTCAAACTTGATTGGGTTGCAAGGGGCTGGAATGAAGTTTTTGTTTGAATAGATTGTGTCAATTGCTAAGGCTCTGACTTGATGATGAAAAATCTGTGTTATGATTGCCTGCAATCACTGGTAATCGGCAAATTAAATTTTGCGATACAGGGAAACACAAAAATAACAAGGAGCTATTAATGCTAAAAACCCTGATGACTTCAAAGGATTTTCTGGCTCTGACCCTGGCACATCCCGATGGACTGGCAAAACCAGAATCCATGGTGCTTGGTGACCATACCCGAGTCGAAATACAGGACACAGGGATTCTGGTTTTTGAACCACTGAATCCGGGAAATAAAGATATTGTGCTCTCTTCCGGTGTACACGGTAATGAGACAGCTCCTATTGAGCTTTGTAACGGCCTGATTAAACGATTGCTGAACCAGGAGATACGTACCAGCCACAGAGTCATGTTCCTGTTTGGAAATCCTCATGCCATGTTCAACGGCACCCGTATCGTTGATGAGAACCTTAATCGTCTGTTCAGTGGAGAGCATTCCCGGGGCGAAGGCCTGACAAACCCAGAGCGCCACAGAGCCAAAAGACTGGAGCAGGCGGTAGACGGCTTCTTCAGCGCCGAACCTTCCGGTGAGCCAGAGCCAAGACAGAGAATTCACTATGACCTTCATACCGCTATCCGTGGTGCCAAGTATGAGAAGTTTGCTATCTACCCATACCGCCATGGTCGCCCTTACAGTGCCGAGCAGTTACGATTCCTCGATGCGGCGGGTGTAAACTGCGTCTTGTTCCACCACGAGCCCACCACGACTTTCAGCTACTTTTCTGCCAACGGCTATGGTGCTGACGCTTTCACCATCGAGCTGGGTAAAGTGTTCCCTATGGGACAAAACGATATGACCCGCTTTATCGCCATGGACCAAATGCTCACAGACCTGATCACCGGCAAGCCCCTTGAGATGCCGGCCTATAACCCTAAGCGACTGCATCTGTACCGGGTCAGTCGTTCCATCGTTAAGGAAACTGAAGACTTTGAGTTTACCTTCGCCAATGACGTGGAAAACTTCACCAGCTTCAGTAAAGGTGTGGTGTTGGCGCGGGATGGCGGCCAGGATGTTGTTGTTGAAGAGAGCAGGGAAGCTATTGTTTTTCCTAATGCCAAAGTGCCGATCGGCCAGCGAACCCTGCTGTGTCTGGTACAGGTGGATGAGCCCGACGTAATGTAAAGCAATTTATACAAGCCATGCAGGGGCAGGATCTGCATTGCCCAAGTGTAAAAGTTGCTGGCTAGCTTACGTTAACGTAATGTTCTGATTGCGTATCGAAATCACAGCGAGCAGTGTCGGGAAGGGGAGATTTCCCGCCTGCTCTGGATAATAAAGAGCAAAATATGAGCAACGCAACACAAAAAGACGAGCGTCAGACTCTGGTGCATCGTGTCAACTTTATTGAAGGCAATGCGCTGTCAATTCCCATTCTTAAGATACTGCAGGCCGATGGAACGACCTACGAAGGCGCTATAGAGCCAACTATCGATCAGCAGTTAGCTTTGAAAATTTATGATACCTGTGTGTTCACCCGTGTGCTGGATGAGCGTATGTTGGGTGCCCAACGTCAGGGCCGTATCAGTTTTTATATGACCTGTACCGGTGAAGAGGCGGCAGTGATAGGCAGTGCCGCTGGTCTGGACCAGGAAGACGTTATCCTGGCTCAATACCGGGAGCATGCAGCGCTGCGTTATCGTGGTTTCACCACTGAGCAATTTATGAACCAGATGTTCAGCAACGCGCTGGATCTGGGTAAAGGCAGACAGATGCCCATTCACTATGGCTGCGCTGACCTTCACTACCAAACTATCTCTTCTCCTCTGGCCACCCAGATCCCACAGGCAACAGGTGTTGGTTACAGCCTGAAAATGCAGGGTAAGCGTAATGTCGCAATCTGCTATTTCGGTGAAGGTGCCGCCTCGGAAGGTGATTTCCATGCCGGCCTGAACATGGCCGCAGTGCACAAAGCCCCGGTTATATTTTTCTGTCGCAATAATGGTTACGCCATTTCCACTCCAACAGAAGAGCAGTTTGCCGGTGACGGTATCGCCAGCCGTGGTGTGGGTTACGGCATGCATACGATTCGCATCGACGGTAACGATATGCTGGCGGTATTGGCCGCCACTCAGCAGGCCAGGGCATACGCACTTGAGCATAAGGCGCCGGTACTGATTGAAGCTATGACCTACCGTCTTGGCGCTCACTCCTCTTCAGACGATCCATCCGGATATCGCTCTAAAGAGGAAGAAGCCAAATGGCGTGAACATGACCCGGTTCAAAGGTTCAAGCTATGGCTGATCAATAAAGGGTGGCTGAAAGAGGCAGATGATGCCGCTCTTTATGAAAAGTACCGTCAGGAAGTCCTGGATCAGGTAAAAGTCTCAGAAAAGATCCCTTGTCCGTCGCTGGATGAGTTGATTGAAGATGTATTGGATACACCAACGCCTGCGCTGAAACAGCAATTGGCTGAATTAAAGGCACATATTAAGAAGTATCCAAAAGCCTATCCAAAGACGTCAGGGAGAGACTGAGTTATGCCAAAGATGAATATGTTGCAGGCCATTAACGAGGCCCTGACCATTGCCATGGAAACCGATGAGCGCATGCTGGTATTCGGTGAAGACGTTGGTCACTTTGGTGGAGTATTCCGCGCGACGTCAGGTCTGCAGGACAAGTTTGGAAGAGAAAGATGTTTTAACACGCCTCTGACCGAGCAGGGGATCGCCGGATTTGCCAATGGTCTGGCTTCCAATGGTATGACGCCAGTGGCTGAAATACAGTTTGCTGACTATATCTTCCCGGCTTTCGACCAGATTGTGAATGAATCAGCAAAGTTCAGATACCGCAGTGGTAATGAGTTTGACGTCGGTGGATTAACCTTCCGTACCCCCTATGGCGGTGGTATTGCGGGTGGACACTACCACTCTCAATCTCCCGAAGCTTACTTTACCGGTACACCTGGACTGAAAGTGGTGGTTCCACGCAATCCTCACCAGGCCAAAGGTCTGCTGTTGGCCTCTATCCGAGATAAAAACCCTGTGGTGTTCTTCGAACCCAAACGTCTCTATCGTGCATCAGTGGGCGAAGTCCCTGAGGGTGATTATGAGATTGAACTGGGTAAGGCCGAGGTTGTGGCTCAGGGCAGTGATATCACTCTGCTGGGCTGGGGCGCTCAAATGGAGATCCTTGAACAAGCTGCTGAAATGGCTGCCAAGGAAAATATCTCCTGTGAAGTGATTGATCTTCGCAGTCTGGCACCATGGGATGTTGACACTGTGGCTGAATCGGTACGTAAAACCGGTCGCCTGCTGGTTAACCATGAGGCGCCTTTGACCGGTGGTTTCGCCGGTGAAATCGCCGCCACCATACAGCAGGAGTGCTTCCTTTATCTGGAAGCGCCTATTGCCCGCGTATGTGGCTTGGATACCCCTTATCCGCTGTGCCATGAAAAAGAATATATGCCAGATGCGCTTAAGACCTTTGAAGCCATCAAGGCCACAATGAACTACTAGGAGCCCCGGCAATGATTAAGGATTTTATTTTGCCGGATATCGGCGAAGGTGTCGTTGAGTGTGAACTGGTCGAATGGCTGGTGAACGAAGGCGATGTCGTGACTGAAGATCAGCCTATCGCTGATGTGATGACAGATAAGGCCCTGGTGCAAATTCCCGCCCCTTATAATGGCAAAATCACCAAGCTGCATTATGCCAAGGGAGAGATTGCCAAGGTTCATGCGCCGCTTTACAGCATTGAGATTGACGGTGAGGGTGAAGAGGTGGTTGAAGCGACACCCGAGCCTGCAGCTCAGGAAAAGCCTGTGGCTTCCAGTACCGCATCTTTTGTGGTGGAAGACTTCCTGCTGCCGGATATCGGTGAAGGTATTGTCGAGTGTGAGCTGGTCGAGTGGCTGGTCAATGAAGGCGATCATGTACTGGAAGATCAGGCTATCGCAGATGTGATGACAGATAAGGCCCTGGTTCAGATCCCGGCAATCAAAGCGGGCAAGATTGCCAAGCTGTATTATCGCAAGGGACAGTTGGCAAAAGTTCATGAACCTCTGTTCGCCATCGAGGTTGCCGTGGACAGCGCCAGTGCTGCAGTCACCCCTGAAGCTGCAGAAGCCGGTAATGCGGCTACAGCCCCCAGCGACATTGCGCCAAGTCGCCGTCCAGGCAAGGCTCTGGCAAGTCCTGCGGTAAGACGTCTTGCGCGTTCCCATGACCTGGATTTAAGCCTGGTTCCTGGCTCAGGTAAAAATGGCCGTGTCTACAAAGAGGACGTGCAGCGATATCTGAGCGGCGATAAGCCTGCAGCCGTCAAGGCAGAAGCTACAGCGCCTGTGGCCAGTACAGCAACATCTTCTGCTGACAGGGTAGAGCCTATCAAAGGGGTTAAGGCTGTTATGGCCCGTGCCATGCAGGAGTCTGTATCCACCATTCCTCACTTTACCTATTGTGAAGAGCTGGATATAACAGAGCTGATGGCACTGCGGGCCCAGATGAAGCAGAAATATGGTACAGACGAGCTGAAAGTGACCATGATGCCTTTCTTTATGAAAGCCATGTCGCTTGCCCTTAACGAGTTCCCTTTGCTTAACAGTCAGGTCAATGCCGATTGTACTGAGCTGACCTATAAGGGCAGTCATAACATAGGTATGGCGGTGGACTCCAAGGTTGGTTTGCTGGTGCCCAATATCAAAGATGTTCAGGCCAAGTCGATTTTGGATGTTGCGGCGGAGATTACCCGTTTGACCAAAGATGCCCGCAGCGGCAGGGTGCAACCGGCAGATCTTAAAGGTGGCACCATCTCTATCTCCAATATTGGCGCTCTGGGCGGTACTGTGGCAACGCCCATTATCAATAAGCCGGAAGTGGCGATTGTGGCCTTGGGTAAAGTACAAAGCCTGCCCAGATTCAATGAGAAAGGTGAGGTAGAAGCCCGTCAGATTATGCAGGTGAGCTGGTCCGGCGACCACAGAGTGATTGATGGTGGCACCATTGCCCGCTTCTGTAACCTGTGGAAGCAGTATCTTGAGTCCCCTCAGGATATGCTGATGGCGATGCGATAAGCCTTGTCGGCGACCAAAAAAAGAGCACTCAGGTGCTCTTTTTTAATTTAATGCAAACCGAAAATTTGTTATGGGGCAGGGTATTGAGTTCCGTCTTTATAACATTAGGGGTAACTTGTTGAAGATCACAGAATTGTGGGGGCAGAAGGATTTACGTATACTTACCGAACGTTTTGATCCTTTTGCAGTTTTAACATGGAAGCCCAGGTCCCAGTTTATACCCCAGTTGAATATCCGTTTCCGCCCAAGCCAGCCCTATTGAGTGATGAGCAAAAGGCGCAGTACAAGGCCCGTATCAAGTCATTATTGCAGGAACGTGATGCCGTTCTGGTGGCACACTATTACACAGATCCTGAAATCCAGGCGTTGGCTGAAGAGACCGGCGGCTGTGTTTCCGACTCTTTGGAGATGGCCCGGTTTGGCCGTGACCACCCAGCCAAGACCCTGATTGTTGCCGGCGTGAAGTTTATGGGTGAGACAGCCAAAATTCTCAGCCCGGAAAAAACCGTGCTGATGCCGACACTGGACGCTACCTGCTCACTGGACGTAGGCTGCCCGATTGAAGACTTCAGCAAGTTCTGTGATGCTCACCCTGACCATACTGTTGTGGTTTATGCCAATACCTCTGCGGCTGTTAAAGCCCGTGCAGACTGGGTTGTGACATCCAGTATTGCGCTGGAGATTGTAGAGCACCTGGATGCGGAAGATAAGAAGATTATCTGGGGCCCTGACCGTCACCTGGGCAGCTATATTGCCAAACAAACCGGCGCTGAAATGCTGTTGTGGCAGGGAGAGTGTATTGTACATGATGAGTTCAAGGCCAAGGCCCTGCGCGAGCTGAAACTGCAACATCCTGATGCTGCGGTACTGGTTCACCCTGAATCACCGGCCAGTGTGGTGGATATGGCTGACGCCGTGGGCTCAACCTCTCAGCTGATCAAAGCTGCTCAGACTATGGATAATGACACCTTTATCGTTGCAACTGACAAAGGCATTTTCTACAAGATGCAGCAGGCAGCTCCAGGCAAAAACCTGATTGAAGCTCCTACCGGTGGTAACGGTGCGACCTGTCGCAGCTGTGCTCACTGCCCGTGGATGGCGATGAATGGGTTGCAGGCTATTGAGTCTGCTCTGGCCGACGGTGACAGCGATAAGCATGAGATTTTTGTCGATGATTCACTGCGCGAGCAGGCGTTAATTCCGCTGGATCGTATGCTGAGCTTTGCGGCTGGCCTGAATATGCAGGTTAAAGGCAACGCTTAATATCACAGTATCTGAAATGGAACCCGCTGATTGCGGGTTCTTTTTTCTGCATTCCGCCATGTTTTTATACATTTATCCCATGATTTGTTCAAACTCCGCGCATACGCGTGATCAGGGCGTTTTTTCCCTTGATTAGACAAGCGCTTTTGCGTAAAGTAGCGCTCCGTTAACCGCTGAGCCATATGGCAAATGTAGGTTAGCAACAAAATGGTGAAGTGTCCGAGTGGCCGAAGGAGCACGCCTGGAAAGTGTGTATACGGAAACGTATCGAGAGTTCGAATCTCTCCTTCACCGCCAAATTTCAACGGTTCGCATTGCGGGCTGTTCCATTCAGTGATGAGTGGCGACCTGAGTCAAGGCTTGATGTCGTAAAACAAACAATATGGTGAGGTGTCCGAGTGGCCGAAGGAGCACGCCTGGAAAGTGTGTATACGGAAACGTATCGAGGGTTCGAATCCCTCCCTCACCGCCACTTTCAGTTAGTCCTCTGAGTAAAATCATGGATTAACTCTCTGTTCTGACCCTTAAGGAAAGAGCAGGGCGACGACAGTCGTAAAACAAACAATATGGTGAAGTGTCCGAGTGGCCGAAGGAGCACGCCTGGAAAGTGTGTATACGGAAACGTATCGAGAGTTCGAATCTCTCCTTCACCGCCAATTTCCTTCAGTCGACATGACTGTGACCGCTGCGAAAGCAGCCGACCGTGAACTCGTTCCAACGAGGTTGTCGTAAAACTAACAATTTGGTGAGGTGTCCGAGTGGCCGAAGGAGCACGCCTGGAAAGTGTGTATACGGAAACGTATCGAGGGTTCGAATCCCTCCCTCACCGCCACATTCAGCAAAAGCCCAGTCAATCGACTGGGCTTTTGCGTTTTTAATATCCTAAACCTTGTTGTGAACTCCTGGTTAAAAGTTAACAAATATATGATTTGACGGAATATTAGCCCGGACAGATAATCCTGCGGCTATGTGAACCGGAGGTAGTATGTTTGTATCCAGAGACGCTCGCTTAAGAGCAAAAGGCTTTACCCTGATCGAATTGGTTGTGGTCATTATTATTCTGGGCATTCTTGCCGTGGTTGCCGCGCCCAAATTCATCAATATGCAGGACGAGGCCGAAGAGGCTGCCATATTGACTCAGTTTGCTGCCTTCGAGAGCGCGGTAAAGCTTTATCACAGTGGTTGGTTAGCCAGTGGTCATACAGAAGCTGTCAATAATCTGGAAAGTTTTGGTGATGGTTCAGTAGATTCAACTGACAACGGCTGGCCTTATGCGACGTCCGGGGTCAATGCTGAAGTATATGATGCATGTGATGAGCTATGGCACGGACTCACTGATACCGATTTAACCTGCGCAGCCGTTCCAGATACTCAGTTGGCAACAACACCCATTGATATTGCATATACATATAGTAAACCAACTGACGATAATCCATCTGCGGAACGTATGTGCATATATCGAATGGTTCATCATATACAACAGGAGAATACCACTAAGGTAATGAACTATTACCCCGATACCGGAAAGGTCGAAGTGATTGATGCCTTTTACAATAAAGATGGTACACCAGGGACTCCTGCCCATTAATAACCAAACGCCCGCGATTGCGGGCGTTTCTGTTTTTACAACAGGGGCGAGAACCAGTAGAAGAACTGCTCTGCAAAGCGTTTGTGTAACCGTCGGCTGTTCCAACTCTCTGCATCTATCTGGACCGCGTGCTCCTGATAATCACGCTGCAGCTGAGCCAGGTTGGCGGTGAACTCAGAATCTTCCACCGCCAGTGTGACTTCAAAGTTCAACCACAAACTGCGCATATCCAGGTTTACCGTGCCAATAAGCGCGTGTCTGTCATCAATCACTACAGACTTGGTGTGCAGCAGACCTCCTCGGAAGCGGAAGATCTTCACACCTGCCCGCAGCAGTTCGCCAAAGAAAGAGCGGCTGGCCCATTCCACCATCAGGGAATCATTCTTGTCTGGGATGATAATCCGTACATCCACGCCACGTTGCGCGGCTGAAATCATGGCCAGCATCAGGCTTTCACTGGGCACAAAGTAAGGGGTGGTGATGGTAATGCTTCTGCGGGCCTGATAGATGCTTTGCAGCAATACCTGCTGAATGATGGCTTCCGGCATACCCGGTCCTGACGGGATAACCTGCACCAGATCTTTAATGCCAACCTGGGTGTGAGCATCCAGTACAGGTGGCGGGGGCAACTGGCGTTCTGAGGTTTCGGCCTCCCAATCCCATGCCTGAATACTGGCCAGTACCGGGGCATTGGCACCGGTTAAACGCACCATTACATCAATCCACTGGCCCACACCTGCATCCTGTTTAAAGAAGGCCGGATCCACCAGGTTCATGGAGCCTGTGTAGGCAATAGTGTTATCAATCACCACTATCTTGCGGTGTAACCTAAGGTCGATTCGTTGAAACAGAATACGGAAAGGGGAGACCGGCAGCGCCGCAGCCACCTTTATACCGGTATCCCTCAGGGTTTTGGGCCAATGACTTTTAAAAAAGGTACGGCTGCCTGCGGTATCCAGCAGTATCCGGACCTTGACGCCCCGCCCGGCGGCTTCAATCAGGGCATTGGCAGTTTCGTCAGCCAGACCTCCCGGGTGCCAGATATAAAACTCCATATCAATGCTGTTACTGGCCTGGTTGATATCATTTTTCAGACTGGAGAATATCGCATCTGTGGTATCAAGCAGTTCCAGCTTATTATCGGCCAGGGCCGGGATCCCCATTCTGTGCTCGCACAAAGAGGTTATGGCTTCACTGTAACGGCTCAGTGACCCCGGCTGATATTGACGCCACTTATGTAAACGATGAAACCAGTCTGAGTAGGGCTGGAACATCTCCCGTGCGCGTGAGGCGCGTTGACGGCCCAGGTTCAGTTCGCCAAACATCAGATAAGCAATCACGCCACCGAGGGGAACGACGAAGATAACCATCATCCAGGCCAGAGAGACGCCAATGGCACGACGCTTGGTGATAATGCGAATCGTAATGGCGGCGGTAGTTAACCAATAGAGCGAAATGCCGGCAAGGGTGAGCAGATGAACGACTTTTTCCATGAAAACGGGTCTTCAACACCATGAAAGAAAAACCATTATAATCACAAACCCGTCTGATTCTGCTATTTTGATACACCTGTTTCAAATTCTATCCCTGTTACTGCTCAGATCCTGACTAAAATGAAAAAGACACTCTCTTTAATTATCGCCTTTGTGACTGTTGCAGGATTAATCAGCCTTAGTTGGATTTTTGAACGTTATCCTCCGGGCCTGACCAGTGATCTGGCCAGCCCTGACTTCAATCAGGCCTGTGAAAGCAGCGTCAGCCAGCAGCCGTTGGACAGCAACGGCGAGTTGACAGTCAGCGTCTGGAATATCTATAAGCAGCAGAATGTGGGGTGGAAAACAGAGTTAACCCGGCTGCTGGATAGCAGTGAGCTGGTATTGCTGCAGGAAGCCAGTCTGACGACACCGCTGAAGAGCTTCTTCGCCGAAAGACCGGGCCATGCCACTATGGTGCGCGCCTTCACTGGCTTTGAGATCGCCAATGGCGTGCTTGATGTTGCCGCAGTTCCTGCGACTGATATCTGCGCTCAACTCACCACAGAGCCTCTTATTCGATTGCCAAAATCCACTTTGGTAGCCAGTTATCCGCTCTCCAACGGCGAATCCCTGTTGGTAGTGAATCTCCACAGCGTTAATTTCAGTTGGGGTTTGGAAACCTATACCGCTCAGCTGAAAGGTGCTGCAAAGGCGTTGGCCGCTCATCAGGGGCCTGTGATCGTTGCCGGTGACTTTAATACCTGGCGGGAGGGACGTATTCAGCTGGTGAATAAGATGATGGCTGAATTTGGCTTAAAGGAGGTCAAATATCAGCTGGATGAACGCAGTCAGGTGTTTGGTTTTCCGCTGGACCATATCTTCTATCGGGGATTACATCTTGAAAGTGCCCAGGCCTGGCAAACCCAGGCGTCGGATCACAATCCAATACAGGCCAGATTCAGCCTGATGTAGTCGATATCTTTAATCTATCGCCATCAGGGTTCGGTACTCATCCCAGGCGAACTGATCTGTCATGCCACTGATATAGTCCTGAATAAGGCGGCATCTGTGGTAAAACTCAATGCCCGGGCACAGGCAGTGATTTACTTGAGCATCCTTAAGAGCCCGGTGGTAGGTCGCCTTATGTTTGCCCGGCAATTTGTTGTAGAGGCGGGATGCCACCAAGGGCTTCTTGCCCGACGCTGACAGTGCCATAAACTCATCTTCACTAAGTTCCAGTAAAGGTCGATACGCATCCAGCAGACCGGTAATCACCTTGTAGCCCTTAAGCTCCATCCGCTCCACTTCTTTGTGGCAGAACACCTGCTTAAAGGCGACCTGCTTGAGGGTTTCGGTAATGGCATGAGCCGGGCTTCTGTCTTCCAGAAGTGCCTGATTGAAATTGCCATGGAACACGGCCTCAATATTGTCGAGAAAACGATTGGCGGCATGTTTAACCAAAGGATGGATAAGTTTGACCCTGAGGAAGGTAAAGAACTGGCTGACATGGTTGATTCCCTGACGTTGTGCCTGTTCACTGGCATAGCTTATTGCGCCTGACAATATCCCTTTATCCGGTAATTGCCATTGCTCTATCAACGCAGAGTGTTGTGCCAGCAAGTGGGACTCAAGCTCATTCAGACTCAGAATGTCTTTTTCAACCGCATCCTCAATGTCAGCGAGGCAGTATGAGATATCATCTGCCGCTTCCATGATATAAGCCAGAGGGTGCCTGTGACCCTGGGTTATCTCCAAGGCGGCGCACAAACGCTCAATATAACTCTGCTCACTGAAGTACCAACCCGGCTTTTTCTTGAGGTAACTCAGAGCGTCATCGTGTGCGGGCTTGGGCTCGATAGCCGGGCGGGTGTATTTCATCACAATAGCAGCCTGGCTCCAGGTCAGGTTCAGACCCAGCAGGTTCTGTAGCAGGCGTATCGCTTGAGCATTGCCCTCAAACTGACACACATCCCGCATCAGTTGATCCCGGGTTGGAAGTAAAGCCGAAACTTCTGCTGGAAACAGGGCGGGGATATAGCGACTGAACCAGTCGTTAATTGCGGCTTCTCCGAAATGCCCAAAGGGGGGATTACCCACATCGTGCATAAGGCAGCCCATTTCCACCAGTGACTCGACGGAGTTCTCCATATCCGTCAGCCCATATTGGGCCAATTGAGTATCTGATAAACGGTCGAATATGGTTTGCACAATGAATCGACCGGTTTGTTGAACTTCCAAAGAGTGGGTCAGCCGACTTCTTACTGCGGCATTTCGTTCAAGAGGAAATACCTGAGTTTTCTGCTGCAGTCTGCGGATCGCTGCACTGTTAATGATGCGCCCACGGTCACTCTCAAATTGCCTTTGCAGGGAACGGCCAGAGAGGTTTCTGGGTTCACCATAGGGCCGATGGGCCAAAATCTTACTGCGAAAATCTATCATCTCGACATCCTGTGCAATCTGATTTCCGGGTGCGCCACAGCCGGTTATCAGAAGGGCAATTTTATGTAACAGACCTTAACGGACGGGCTGAAAAAAGTCCCGGGTTATGATTAACTTGGGCTACCTACAAATACCTAAGAACTAGAATAACAATCTAAGGAAGGAAATCCTATGTTGAACAAACCCTTATCTCTGGCGATTATGCTGGCGCTTGGCAGTGCGTCATTAACCGCCTGCCAAACTACCGAGCAACAGAGCCAATCCCCAGCTGTGTCCGCAGAGGCGGAGCAACAGGCATTTGCAGCCTATAGCCAGGCGTTTATTGATGCCCTGTGGCAAATTGCGCCGACCTGGGCTTTGTATTCCGGCTATCACAAATATGATGGCATTCTTGAGATCCCTGATGAAGCAAGCCGTCAGCAAACCCTGGCATTTGTGAATACCCAGCGCAATCTGCTTAAGGTGTTTGACCTCAATGTACTGACACCAAATGAAGTCACTGACTACAGGTTGATTGAAAATCTGCTGAATAAGATGGAATGGCAAATCACCAGCTTCAAATCTTGGCAGTGGATGCCTTCCAACTATAACGTTGCCGGTGGTTTTGCTCAGATAATCAATGAGGACTTTGCGCCGCTGGAAGAGCGCCTGCGCTCAGTCATTTCCCGCCTCGAGCATGTCCCTGCTTATTATCAGGCCGCGCGGAGCAATATCAGCGACCCAACACTGCAGCATACCCAGTTGGCGATCATGCAGAATAAAGGCGCATTTTCTGTCCTGTCGGACGCGCTTAAGCAAAAGGTGGCCGGTTCGGGTCTGACGACAGCGGAAAAAGCCCTGTTTAATGAACGCTTTGCTTTGGCGATTCAGGCGATCAATGAACATATTGTCTGGCTTGAAGATCTTGCTGCCACACTGGAGAAAGACGGCGCCAGAGACTTTCGCATCGGCGAAGCCCTGTATGAAGAGAAGTTTGCGATGGACATTCAGGCCGGCATGAGCGCCAGGGCACTGTATGAGAAAGCGATGGCGGACAAAACCCGGGTTCAGGGTGAGATGGCCAGAATTACCAAAGATCTCTGGCCAAAATACTTCAGCAAGCCAATGCCGTCCGATGACAAAGTTGCCATCCGCGAATTGATTGATCACCTGTCGGTGCGTCATGTGAAGCGAGAGGACTTTGTCAGCGAAGTGCGCAAACAAATCCCCGAATTAAACGACTTTGTCATTGATAAGCAGCTAATCACGCTGGATCCCAACAAACCTTTGGTTGTGCGTGAGACTCCGGAATATATGCGGGGCTTTGCCGGCGCGTCAATCAGTGCGCCTGGCCCTTACGACAAGGGGGGCAATACTTACTACAATGTTACCCCCTTGGATGCGATGAATGATGGACAGGCCGAGAGTTATCTGCGGGAATATAACCACTGGATTCTTCAGATCCTGAATATTCATGAAGCGATCCCAGGGCATTACACCCAGTTGGTGTACTCAAATGAGTCACCAAGCATGGTGAAGAGCCTGTTCGGCAATGGTGCCATGATTGAAGGCTGGGCTGTGTATACCGAGCGCATGATGCTGGAAGAGGGTTATGGTGACTTTGAGCCTGAGCTGTGGCTGATGTATTACAAGTGGAATCTGAGAGTTATCTGCAACACCATACTGGATTACTCCATTCAGGTTCTGGGGATGGAAGAGGAAGAAGCTATCACCCTGTTGACTCAGGAAGCGTTCCAGCAACAGGCTGAAGCGGAAGGCAAGTGGCGCAGAGCGACCTTAAGTCAGGTTCAGTTGACCAGTTACTACTCAGGTTATCGTGAGATTTACGATTTCCGTGAGGAGTATAAGGGATTGAAAGGAGAGGACTTCGATTTAAGGGCGTTCCATGAGGAGTTTCTCAGCTTTGGCAGCTCGCCGGTCAAATACGTCAGAGACTTGATGTTGTCAAAGTAACCGACTGATATTTAACCGATACGCAGGATTAAATGGTCAATAACATTTAATCCTGCCGATGGTTTTAAGGCTTGAGCATTTTGGTTTATGCTTACGCTCACTAAATACTGAAAACGCAAAGGATGTGAATATGCGTATCACGGCCAATTTCGATGGCGGCAACATTCAGGTACTGAGCCTGGACAACAAAGATGATATTCAACTGGCGATCCGTGAGGATGAAGGTGGGGAGTTTTATCAGTGGTTTAACTTCCGCTTTGAGGGGCAGGTGGGTAATCAGTACCGACTGAACATCATGAATGCCGGTCAATCTTCCTACCCGAAAGGCTGGGAAGGTTATCAGGCGGTTGCCAGCTATGATCGTCAAACCTGGTTCCGTCTGCCAACCATTTATGAGAATGGCGTACTCAGCATCGAACTTGACCTGGATTGTGAAGCTATTCAAATCGCCTATTTTGCGCCTTACAGCTATGAACGTCATCTTGACCTGCTCAGTGCGGTGCAGGTGCATCCGGAAGTGTCTCTGGAACATCTGGGTCTGACTCTGGATGGCCGGGATATGACTCTGGTGAAAATCGGTGATGGTGACGAAGCCAAGAAGAATATCTGGATCACAGCCCGCCAGCATCCAGGTGAAACCATGGCAGAGTGGTTAATGGAAGGCCTGCTGTACAAGCTGCTCGACAGTGAAAACCCGACGTCCAAATCACTGTTGGATAAAGCCAACTTCTATATTGTGCCAAACATGAACCCGGACGGCAGCGCCCGCGGTCATCTGCGAACCAATGCCGCTGGGATTAACCTGAACCGCGAATGGTTGGCACCATCGAAAGAGAAAAGCCCGGAAGTACTTTACGTTACCGATAAGATGAAAGAGACAGGTGTTGATCTGTTTTATGATGTCCACGGTGACGAGGGGCTACCTTATGTCTTCCTGGCCGGTTGCGAAGGTGTACCTTGCTGGGATGAACGTCTGGAAAATCTGCAGCAGAAGTTTGTTGATGCGTTGACTCTGGCCAGTGCAGACTTCCAGAGCGAGTTTGGTTATGACAAGGATGAGCCGGGTAAAGCTAACCTGACTATCGCCTCCAACTGGGTGGCTGAGACCTTCCAGTGTCTGTCCAATACGCTGGAAATGCCGTTCAAAGATAACGATAACCTGCCAGACCCTTATGCAGGTTGGTCTCCTGAACGCAGCGCTTACCTGGGCGAGGCCTCATTGATCGCCATGTTGGCTGTGGTAGACAAGTTAAGATAAGGAAGCTTTATGGCACTGATAGAATGTCCGGTTTGCAGTAAAAGGATTTCCAGCCTTGCCAGGGAGTGTAAGCATTGCAGTGCCAAACTCGAAGGAAACCTTGAATCGCTGCAGCGTATCAACCACATCAAACGTTCGCAGACACTGATGAACCAGAGTTTTATTGCAATGACACTGTTTATTGCCGGTATGGTACTTTGGTTCTGGGGGGGCGAAACCGCAGAAGGGCCCAGGGCAATCGCCGCGGGCGTTTGTTTCGTATTTGGTTTTATCGGCTACTTGATTTGCCGGGTTCGTATCGTCCTGCATAAACGGAAGAGCATATGACAGATATAAATAAGGTGATCGATGATATGCCCCAGGAGGTGTATGAGCGATTGGTTTCAGCAGTTGAGTTGGGGAAATGGGAAGATGGTTCCCCCCTGACAGCCGAGCAAAAAGAATCCACGCTGCAGGTGGTGATGCTGTATCAGGCCCGTCGCCTGGATCAGCATGAGCACTTTACCATTGCGTCAGGTGGTGAGTTGAATCAACTTTCCAAGGCACAGCTGAAAAAACAGTTTAAAGGCGAAACCATCGCGGAATTTAAGCAAGAAGATCTGTAATCAGTACTGCCGGTACGGTTGTTTAAAAGGAGCCTTTGGCTCCTTTTTTATTTTTGTATTCCCTGTTGTTTTGGGGCGCATCTTTGTTCTTTGACTACACTTATGCATAACAGTTAGCCGCAATAAGGACACCTGTCCTGATGGAAGCGTTTCGCGTCCTCATCGTCGATGACATCAAAAGTAATCTGATGGTGATGGCAAAATGTCTTCAGGGATTATGTGAAGTCATCAAAGCGCACAATGGACGTGATTGCCTGGAACTTGCCAGAACTCATCCACAGCCGGATTTGATTCTGCTGGATGTTCGTATGCCTGATATGGACGGCCATGCTGTGTGTAAAGAGCTGAAGGCCTCACCGGAAACTGAATCGATTCCGGTAATTTTTGTCACTGGTAACGACAGTGAGGAAGATGAAGAGCAGGGATTGCTGTTGGGGGCAATAGATTACATTACCAAACCGATACGCCCGGTGATTGTCAGAGCCCGTGTATCTGTCCATATGCAGCTTAAACAGCAAAGGGATAAATTGCGATTTATGGCCCTTCACGACCAGCTGACGGGTCTGTTTAACCGCTACTTTCTTACTGAGAACGCTGAAGTCCGCCTGGCCCACTTTCGGCGTCATAAAACCCCTTTGAGCGTAGTTCTGATGGACATAGATAAGTTTAAGTCCATTAACGACACCTATGGCCATGAGATGGGGGATCTGGTGTTGGTGGCGGTTGCTGAACTGCTTGAGAATAACACCCGGCGCGAAGATGTGGTTGCCCGCCTGGGGGGCGAAGAGTTCGTGATCCTGATGGAGTGTCCGTTGGATGCCGCTATGGTTAAGGTTGAAAAGCTAAGGCAGCAGATGGAGCAATTAATGCCGAAGGGACTGATGGTGACTGGCAGCTTTGGTGTAGTCGATGCGTGTGCCGAGGTGATGGAGTTGAATCCATTGCTTAAGCGAGCCGATGAATGCGTTTATCAGGCCAAAGAGCAGGGCCGTAATCAGGTGGTGGGTTGGCGAACCAAGCCTGCTGCACTCCAGGAAGTGACCTATAAGGGAAATTAAGATGCCAAGGATTATGGTGTTATTCGCAGTTGTTCTATTGCTTGTCTCCTGTTCGCCAGCGCCGCAAAAAACCATTCGTATAGCCATTAATCCCTGGCCGGGATACGAATTTCTGTACCTCGCTGAACAAAGAGGTTTTTTTCAGGCTGTAGGGCTTAATTTAGAGTTGGTTCAGGTCTCCACCCTGTCAGACTCGCAACGGGCTTATCTGGCGGGCAGGGTTGATGGATTTGCCAGTACCTTAATTGAAGCGATACAGGTTGAGGCGTTGGGAGGCCAGCCAGTCAAAGTGGTTTTGGCGGCAGACTATTCCAACGGTGGCGATGTGATTGTGGCTACCAGAGCATTTGGCTCAGTATCAGCACTTAAAGGTAAAACTGTCGGTTGCGAAGTGGGTAGCCTGGGTCTGTATGTGCTGGCCAGGGCGCTGCAAAGTGAAGGGATGACACTAAGTGATGTGAATGTCGTTAATGTCGAGCAGGGGGACGGGAAAAGTCAGCTTAGCCTGGGCAATATTGACGCCATGGTCACTTACCCTCCTTATTCCACCGAATATATAAGAGATAATCTGGCCCATCAGATATTCAGCAGCGACACCATCCCCTGGGAGATTCTCGATACTGTGTCTGTGTCTGACTCAGTGCTGACAACCCATCCTGACCTGGTTAATAAGTTATGGCTGGCGTGGCAGATGGCGCTGGATGATTATGCCAACGACCCAGAGGCGGGGGCGGCCTTGATGGCGGCCCGTGAAGGGATAAGTCCCGGAGAGTTTACGGACGCTCTCAATGGAATTCATATTATCAGCAGTGAAGAGCAGGGAGAGCTGTTCGTCACTGACAGCGAAATTAATCAAAAAATGCAATCTGTGTGTGCCACTCTGGTAGAGGTCAATGCGCTGGAAACTGACTGTACGCATATATCTGACATTTTATGGAGCCCGGGCCGAGAGTAATCAGGGATGCAGACCAGTAACGCCAAAGCCAGATTCAGACGCTCTTTGGGTGTCAAACTCAATGTTGCTAATATCACCCTGAGCATTATGGTTTGCCTGATGGTCACGGTTTCCTATTACAACGTGCTGGCAAACAGGATTGAAGATCAGGGCAGGGCCGAAATCGCCGATGTACTCAGCACGCTGAATATCTCTTTAGAAGCTAAAGCGGAAGTCGCTGATTTGCAAAGAGTGGTAGGGGCTTTGTCTGCCAAGTCCACTATCAGGCGTATGAGTATTCTCTCCGGTGATACTGTGATTGCAGACAGTGATGGTCAATTTGTTGGACGTAGCAGGGACTTTGCGTTTGATAACAAGGTGATCGAGCTTCTTGCACAGCCATTAAAGCAGAATCAAGAGTTTTTGATGGATCGGGATCAGGGGGTAATGCATCAGGCTCATCAACTGTTTTGGGTGTCCCCCCAGGAACAAAGACTCAGGCCTTATCAGGTGTATATCGCCTACAACACTGAGCTGATGGAGTGGCAAGCTAAATCCGATCTTATTGAATTTATTATCATTCAGGCAATTGGTTTCATCTTAATTCTACTGGTAAATCCCTTAATCCAGCGGGAAGTGGTACTTAAGCCCATCCGCAGTATAAGATCTCAAATCAGCAAGAACCCCAGAGCGACCATAGATTTTAGTTCCAACGACGAGTTTGGGCTGATGATCGACAGCTATAACAACGCTATACGTCAGCGCCAAATCGGTGAGAAAGAACTGCTTCAGTCCCGCCACTATATCGATAAAGTAACCAATGTGATTCCGGTACAGCTGGCTTATGTAGACCGTGACCTCAAGCTACGTTTCGTTAACCGCAGGTTGCTTCAATGGCTCGGGAAGTCAGAAGCTGAGGTACTGGGTAAAGAGCTGGCCAGCGTGATGCCAGGGGAGCTTGAAGCGCTTATCCGTCCCCATATCTTAAGAGCCCTCAAAGGGCGAATTCAGGTCTTTGAGTCTCAGCTTGAAGATGCCGATACAGGCCAGATGTTTCTGCAATCTACCTATGTACCGGATCTCGATGATCATCAGGATGTTAATGGCTTCTTTATGTGCGTTGAGGATATGACCCACATTAAGGCCAACGAACATAAGATTGAGGTCTACGCCCAGGAGATGGAGTTTAAAAACTGGGCGCTGACCGAGGCGACAGAAAAAGCTCAGGAAGCCACCAGAACCAAGGCTGACTTTCTGGCTTGTATGAGCCATGAAATACGTACTCCGATGAATGGGGTGTTGGGAATCCTGTCACTACTGGAGCAGACAGAGCTGTCACGCCAGCAAAGACAGTATGTTTCGGTTGCATCATCCAGTGCCGATGCTCTTCTGACGTTACTCAATGACATTCTTGATTTTTCCAAAGTTGAGTCCGGCAAGTTCATCATAGAAAAAACCGAATTCGACTTCCTGCAACTGGTTGACGACGTTATTCAGCCACTGGCAATGAGAAGCGATGAGAAGGGGCTTCAACTTGTTTTGGACATCAAGGCTGTGGATTGCCGCTGGGTTAAGGGTGATCCCACCCGGATCCGTCAGATTCTCAGTAACCTGATTGGTAATGCCATTAAGTTCACCGAACAGGGGTGGGTAAAGGTGTCGGTTAGTGTCACTGAATATGATGGTGAGTTAAGACTGAGAGCAGAAGTGGAAGATACAGGTATAGGTATTGACGAAGAAAATCAGGGCATGTTGTTTCAACCCTTCGTTCAGGCCGACTCCTCGACCACCCGGCATTTTGGAGGAACCGGACTTGGGCTCTCCATCGCTAAACGTCTTTGTCAGTTGATGTCAGGAGACATCAGGGTCAGTAGTCAGCCAGGAAAAGGCAGTGTTTTTGCTTTCCACATTCAGGTGGAACAGGCACTACAACAAGGTGATGAGCTTTGGCCTCCCTCTCTTACTGACCAGGAGATCATGATGGTCAGGGAACAGGCGTTTGATGATGATCAGGTGCGGGTATTGCTTAATTCCTGGGGGGCAGATACTCAAGTGCGGGACCTGAGTATATTCAATGATATCGAAAATCCGCCGTCCTCTTTGATCTGTAGCGTTCCTCAGCACCATCCTGATATTGATGCACTGCTGGAGCAGTTGGTTGGTGTCGCCAATCTGGGGTGTAATGTCATGGCCATTATGTCCCACAAGCAGGTACTGGAGGCTTCAGAACGATTCGGCAACAAGATTCATCTGAGTACCCGACCCGCGCAATTCCATGTGATTGGGGCCTGTCTTAAAGGCAAACTTGCCGGAGATCCTGAAAGCGAAGGGGCTATCGTCAACTTTGATAACAAATATAAGATTCTGCTGGTGGAAGACAGCAAGGTTAATCAGATAGTGATCAAGGGGATGCTGAAGAAACTGGGGCTGGAGCAGGTGTTGATTGCGGCCAATGGAGAAAAGGCTCTGGCAGTGCTTGAATCTACTGATTTTGACCTGGTACTGATGGACTGTCAGATGCCAGTGATGGACGGCTATCACGCGACTCAAGCCATCAGACAGGGAGAGGCTGGAGAAGGTAAGCGCGAGCTACCTGTTATCGCACTGACTGCCAATGCTATGCAGGGAGACAGAGAGAAGTGCCTGGCGGCAGGCATGGATGACTATATCAGCAAGCCACTGTCTATCCCCATACTGGGTAACACACTCAGGAAATATCTTGGGGTCAGTGAACCAGCAGCCAAAGCAAACCCTGCAATCACTGATGAAATGCAAACTTCAGCTCAGCCTTGCATGTTTAATCTGGATTCGGCCCTTAAAACCTTTATGAGCGACAGAGAGTTGCTAAACGAAACACTTATTGCGTTTGTGGAAGAGGTGACCTCCTTGGTGATTCAGCTTGAAGTTGAGGTGGAGGCGCAAAATGCCGATGCCATAGTGGCTATCAGTCATACCATCAAAGGTGCCTCCGCCAATCTTTCAATGGGCCCCCTGGCCAGCAAGGCCAAAGAGTTGGAGAGCATCGCCAAGGAAAATCAAGTGAGTGATTTTACCAACACGTACCGTGAGCTTTCGTTACTGTTTGAAGCCACGGTGAAGCAGGTGAACCAGGTCTTAAATATCAAGCTGCAGGATAACAGCGAGCTGGTGTCAGGAAATACAGCAGGGTAAATCAACTGAATATAAAAAACGCCGCAATTGCGGCGTTTTTTATATCTATATTGAGGCGTCGGTCCTCAAGCTTAGCCCTGTGTATATGGCTCAATGCCCCTTGGAACATAGGTTCCTTCGCACTTGTCCAGATATTCGGCTTTGCGCTCTCTTGGATTGTAGAACTGCTTATACCAGATGCGGGCTTTCATGAAAGGGCCATCACTTGGAATAAACAGACCATTCAGGCAGGGGGCCTTATTCACCCAAACCTGGAAATCCTGCTCGAACGCCAACCGGCTGGCTTGCTGGAACTGACGGGCGGCGATGGTATCCTCCACTGTCGCTTTGGCGTGGCCATTGGGGGATTTCACCAGGAGTGCGTGCCATACCTTAACCGAGCCATCTTCAACGGGAGTGTGGGTGATCATCAGGATAGACTCATAATACCCGGTCAAATGGGAGATAAGCACGCCCGGACCATGGTAACGGGTATCTGTGTGCAGGATAGGGCTGACACCATCGTCCCCAACCAGAGTTCGGTGAGGGCCACATTGGCGCTGAACTGCGCAGTGACCAGTGAACTCATTTTCGTAGCGTTGAACAGTTGACCCATGAATAGGGCTCAGGTGGCCATAGTCACAAATGTTGTCGATAACTTCCTGAGGGTGTTGCTCCAGTATACCCAGGTGGTCAAATTCCCACTGTACCCAGGCTTCATCATCCCACTGGGGTAGCGATGGGTGGTCCCACTCAGGCTCACCATTTTCAGGGTCATGCCATACCCAGATGGCTCCCAGGCTTTCTACCACAGGCCAGGACTTAACACAGGCAGTTTTTGGGATTGGACCTTCGTGATACGGGATATCGTCACATTGACCGTCAGGGCCAAACCGCCAGGCGTGATAAGGACAACGTATGCCGTCACCGTCAATATTGGTGCCACCACCGTCAATAATCACATAGGAGGTGTCGTTCTCTGCTGCAAGGTGGGTTTTCATGTGGGGACAGTATGCGTCAAGCAGCACCACGCGACCTGTGGCTCGTCCACGGTACAGGGCAAAGTCGCGACCGAAGAAGCGAATCGCCAATGGTTTGTGAGTATTGATATCTTCCGATGTTGCAATCATGAACCATCCCCTTGGGAAGGTAAAATCACCCATACGATAATCTTGTGAAGTCGCCATATAGTTCTCCTTATTGGCAGTGGCGGGGCGCTTATCCAGCGGCTCCCTGTGTATTCATTTCAGGCGCTGCTTCCTGAATGGGGGCAGGCTCGGATTCCGGGTTATTTTGTTCAAGGGCAGCCATTCTCTTTGTATAGGGTTCGCCCGCACGCCAGTAACAAAATGCAGACAGCAACAGGAATGACAGGGTGACGATAAGGGCAAATTTCAGCCCATCTGTTTCACCAAAGAGATCACTGAGAGTGCCGGTCAGCATAGGGCCAAGGCCTGCACCGAACAGCGTTAGAAAAAGATTAAGAGCGGCAGCGCCGGTTGCCCGTTGACGGCTGGTCATTACGTGGCTGACAGCTGCATAGGACAGGCTGGGCCACCAGGACGCAAAGAAGCTGAAACCTGCTGCGAAAATAATCGCATGGGGAACAACCAGATCGCCTATCACCCAGATGGCGTCGGAGGGCCAAAGCAGAAAAGCGATGCCCAAAGGCAGGCTGATCAGTATCCCTATCATAGGCATCCATACCTGCCATCTGGCATCTTTGTTCGCCAGCTTGTCGCAGTAAATACCGGCAAAAATTGAACCTACTGCGGCAAAGATCCCGCCGGCGATACCAAAGCTGATCCCGGCATGTGCAAGGGACATATCGTAGTTACGTACCATAAAGGTAGGTGCCCAGATGCCATATCCGTATCCGGCCATGCCTGCAAGCGCACAGCCCATGGCGATCCAGCCAAATCCCTGAACCCGAATTATGCCGTTTAGCTGGGTGAAGAAGGGGCGGCTGTCTTTATCACCTTTATGCTTATCGAATACACCATGACCTGGCTCTTTACCCAGGATCAGCAATAGCCCGGCCAGTACTATGCCCGGGGCGCCAAACCAGATAAATACCATGCGCCAACCGTATTCCTGAGCAATCCACCCACCCAATACCATGGCGGCCAGCAAACCTATGTGGGGCCCCAGCATAAAAGCGCTCATCGCCAACGACCGGCGATGTGGGGGATAGAGATCAGACACCATGGAAACAGAGGGGGCCATACCACCGGCCTCGCCGACTGCCACTGTCATACGGGCCAACATCATTTGCCAGAACTGCTGAGCCATACCACAGGCCATGGTGGCAAAGCTCCACAGCCCGCAGCAAATGGCGACCATATTACGTCTGTTGGCACCGTTATCGGCCATACGTCCAAGTGGCAAGCTCAGACCAGCATATAAAATGGCAAACGCCAAACCTGTCAGCAGGCCCATCAAAGTATCTGACGCACCAAACTCCTGTTTGATAGGTTCAAGTACAATGGCAATAACGTTGCGATCGATAAATGAGAATACGTACACCAACGCAAGCAGCACCAATGTAGTGTGTTTGCGCCAGTTGGGAATTGAAGAGTTGGACGACTGCATGGTTCGCTCCTTTGTTATAGCCGGCGTGTCCGGCTGAACCTGAACTCACATTTCAGTTGGAGTGAGCCAAAGTCCAAAAATTTACCCGTGATAAACCTGTGGGATTTCACGCTTGTATCTGAAGGTAGCGTCCACAAAAAAACCATCATCGTCCTTTTGGACGTATTGGCAGACCTGTGAATGAATTCTTATGGACACATTGAGAAATAAGCATTCATTGGGCGGGAGAGCCCGAAGGGGGAAAGGTGCAGCAGGTAAAAGGCAGCGCGGTAATGCTGGAATATCCCTATTCAGCACCCGATCCCGATGGCAGTGTCCGGCAGGTTGCTCCAGGTGTTTTATGGGCTCGTATGCCCATGCCAATGGCACTGAACCATATCAATGTCTACCTGCTGGAGGATGACGATGGCTGGTATGCAGTGGATACGGGCCTGGCGCTGGAACAGGTAAAACGCCTCTGGCAAACATTGGTAGCTAATGAGCTTAAGGGGAAACCCCTGAAAGGCCTGATCTGCACCCATTTTCATTATGACCATGCAGGCCTGGCTCCCTGGATGACAGAAACCTTTGATATTCCTTTGTACATGAGCTTTGGTGAGTATTTGTTTATGCGCAGTATTGGTGCGGAAAGAAATCCTGACATGGTTGGGCAACTCACCAGCTTCTACCAACGAGGCGGCGTCCCTCAGCAAGAGATAGCAAGCATTATCAAAGCCGTGGCAAAAGATCCCTTTATTGGTCATTTCCCAAACACTTTCAACCGACTGCGTGAGGGAGACCAATTGGCTATTGGTACCAGAAACTGGCAGGTTGTGATTGGGGAAGGGCATTCTCCTGAGCATGTCTGTCTCTGGTGTGAGCAGGAGCAGCTTCTGATTGCGGGCGATCAGCTGTTACCTGAAATCAGTTCCAATGTGTTGGTCAATGAAATTGAGCCTAACGGTAATCCTCTGGCGCTTTGGCTAAAGTCATTGGAAAGACTGGAGACTTTTCCTGCCAATACAATAGTGCTGCCAGCTCATGGCCCTGTGTTCCGGGGAATAAAGCCCAGAAGCCGAGCCTTGATTGAGCATCATCATACCCATTTAGCTTTGCTGGAGTCTGCAGCCCTGCGGGGATTGACCCTATGGCAGGCAATGCAGGTGATGTTTAACCGGCAGCTAAGCAGCCGCAAGCTTGGGCCGGTTGAGAAGATGTTGGCTTTGGGAGAGACCCAGGCACACCTGAACTATCTTTACGATGCCGCAAGGCTTGAGAAAAGTAACGTCCGACAACAGGACGGCGAACAATATATAAAACTACGACAACAAGACCAAAAGACTCAATAAATCAGGAGTATTGTCATGGATGCAATTGCCAGAGCTATGGAGGTTAAGGCCCAGCTTACTGCGCCCGGTTCCCCATTTGAACTCAGCATGACAGAGCAGGATGGCGTTAAACTGCCCAGATACAAAAATGCCCCCCGGAGCCTTGCGGAGGTTATCGAATCCGCCAGACGGGACGATGATGCCTGCTTTCTGGTATATCGCGATGACAGGTGGAGCTTTAAGCGCTTTTTTCAGGAGATGGATGCTCTTGGGCGCTGGATGCTGTCACAGGGAGTCCAGGCGGGGGATCCTATCGCGATAGCATGTCGCAACCGTCCAGAATGGGTGGCAGCATTTTGTGCCGCAGCCCGTATTGGCGCTGTACCTGCTCCACTGAATAGCTTCGGTAAGAAAGAGGAGTTGACGGCCGCCCTTAATGATATTGAGCCTCGCTTGTTGGTGTGCGATCTGGACAGATATACCCGGTTGGAGGGCGATATCGAGTGTCGCACCCTGATGGTGGATGACCATATGCGTCAATCAGGCGGTGTATTCCATTATCAGGATTTAGTGTCTGATCATGTCAGCGATGTCCCGCTCGCCATACCTAGGCTTAACGACTCAGATCCTGCCCTTATTCTATTTACTTCAGGGGCGACCAGCCGGGCAAAGGCGGTACTTTCCAGTCAATTGGCGGTGTGCCAGGCACTGTTTAATATCGACTATATCTCTGCCATATCAGCGATGACCTCTCCTGAGATAGTCCAGAATATTATGGCTCAGGGGAAAGCACCTGTGATCCTGACAGCTGTTCCTCTGTTTCATGTCAGCGGTTTGCATGCACAACTGTTAACCGCATTAAGAACAGGTCGCCGCCTGGTGTTTATGCATAAGTGGAATACGCAGGATGCCATCAACACCATGAAGGCTGAAGAGGTCACTCAGTTTAACGGTGCGCCTTCCATGGTGATGCAACTGCTTCGTGAGCAGGAGTTCTTCAGTGATGAGATCCTGGCAGGATTTTCGGGTCTGGGCTTCGGCGGCGCCGGTTTGCCGGACACTCTGGTTGAGCTGGTGATGGATAAGCTGCCCAAACAGATGGTGGGCATAGGCTTTGGTATGACAGAGACTAATGGCGTTGGCTCTGCTATCTCCGGCGATCTGTTCCGTATGCACCCCAAAAGCTCAGGAATGATCTCCCCATTGATGGAGGTGATGGTGGCAGACCCTCTTGGGGAACCGTTACCTCCTGGCCAAAATGGCGAAATTTGTCTGCGGGGTGTCACCTTGATGGACGGCTATGTAGGGGATGATGCTGCCACCCGCGACTGCATGCGAGACGGCTGGCTGCATACAGGCGATCTCGGCTATCTGGATGATAATGGTTTTGTGTATATCGTAGACCGTCTGAAGGATGTCATTAATCGTGCTGGCGAGAAGATTGCCGCAGCAGAGGTCGAATCTTGTTTGCTTCGGCATCAGGCCGTGCGGGAGGCAGCAGTATTTGGTGTGCCCGATGAAGAAACCGGTGAAGCTGTGGTCGCCGTTGTGTCGGTATCTCCATGGGAATCTGTGAGTGAGCAGAACCTCAGGCTGCATGTCGCGGCCATTCTCGCGGCTTATAAAGTCCCGTCCAAAATTCATATTCTGGAGCAGAATTTACCACGTAACCCAGCGGGTAAATTGCTCCGCAGTCAATTAAAGCAGGCTTTTACTGCCTGACTATTTGATGGCTGAAATGCATTGATATTTGAGCCTGTGTTTTGCATGGGCTCTTTTTTGTTGTCTTGTTATCAAAATTTTTGATGGATAATCTGAGGCTCTATTGAGCTAGTCCGCTTCGACGATGAGGGACGGGATATGACAGGCGATTATCGGCATAACCAACAAACCTGCAAGGCAGGGGTCAGCCAATAATCGGGGTTCATTAATGAGTGCAAGTCACAACAAGCAAATCTATGACGTAGTGATCGTCGGCTCAGGAGCCGGCGCCATGTCCGCTGCAGTGTTTGCCGCAGATAAAGGCCAATCGGTTTTAGTCGTTGAAAAAACGGACAAGTATGGCGGTACCTCAGCCTTATCCGGAGGTGGCATCTGGATCCCCAATAATCACTACTTCCGCAACAAAGGTGGCAATGATAGCTATGAGCTTGCGATGCAGTACCTGCAACATTCCACCGGAGGACGAGTGGAGTCGGAGAGGTTGAAAGCCTATCTGGATAATGCGCCCGAGATGATCCGTTATCTGGAAGTGAACAGTCGGGTAAGTTACGCAGTTGCTGAAAAATATCCGGACTACTATCAGCACCTCGAAGGGGCGTTGCCGGGGGGAAGAACTCTGGACCCAGAGCTGTTCGATACCAGTGTGTTGGGCGACGAGGTGGAAAACCAGCGCAAGGCGTCTCCTTCTACCTTATTGATGGGCAAAATTGCCTGGACTGCAAGAGATGCTCATAAAGCCATGGCTCGAGAGTCCGGTTGGCGCTGGATGCTTATCAAACTCATGCTCAGATATAAATTCGATTTTAAACAGCGTAAGAAAACCCGACGTGATAAACGTGCAGGCCTGGGAGGGTCTTTGGTGGCTGCATTGCGTCAATCAATGAGAGACAGAAATATTCCCCTGTGGCTCAATACCGACTTTACCGACTTTGTGATGGAGAATGACAAAGTCGCAGGCATTCGGGTAACCACGCAACAGGGCGAACAAACCATCTATGCCCGCAAAGGGGTGATCATGGGGTCCGGTGGCTTTGAGCAAAACCAAATGCTCAGAGATAAGTATCTGGCTAAACCCAGCCGCAAGGAGTGGAGTGCAACGCCACCGAATGCCAATACCGGGGCTGCACTGGTTGCAGGGCAAAAACTGGGTGCTGCGACAGATTTGCTGGACTGGTGCTGGTGGGCTCCGACCATCAGTGTACCACGCGAAGACAAAGCCAGAGGCGTGTTTGCCGAGCGTGCCTTTCCCGGCGCCATAGTGGTAGATGACAATGGCCAGCGCTTCTTTAATGAAGCCGCGCCATATCTGGAGTTTGGCGATGCCATGTACCGCAATCATCAGGCATCCGGCGGTAAATCGATACCCGCCTGGGTGATCTTTGATGCCAGCTTCAGATTCAACTATGCCATGGGGCCTTTGATGCCGGGACAGATTATGCCGGACAGTCGGTTACCCAAAGATTGGCACAACAATTTGTACTGGAAAGCTGACTCACTGGATGAGCTGGCCTCGTCGATTAACATCAGCGCGTCGGGGCTTAAAGATACCGTCGCCAAAATGAATCATTTCGCCCAAACCGGTGTCGATGAAGATTTTGACCGGGGGGGCAATGTGTTTGACCGTTACTATGGCGATCTCAATATCAAACCCAACCCCTGCTTGGCCCCCATCAATAAAGGCCCTTTTTATGCCATGCGCATGGATGCCGGTGACATAGGTTCAAAAGGGGGCCTGCTGACTGACGAGTATGCCCGGGTAATAGGTGAGAGTGGCAGTCCCATCAAAGGGCTCTATGCCATAGGTAACTGCTCAGCCTCTGTCATGGGCACCAGTTATCCGGGGGCTGGTGCTACACTTGGGCCTGCTATGACCTTTGGCTATATCGCCGCCAATCATATCGCTTCGCAAGCCAGTGAAGCTGACACATCAGAGCAACACCAAAGTGTGGCGTAAGCCGGGTAAACAGCAGGGAGCTAAGTGATTCATGAGCGATTTATCCACCAACCCAATTCAAACCATTCCGGCATTGGTATTCGATGCAGCCCGGCGCTATGGTGATTTACCTGCTATTGAAGACGGGAGCGAATCAGTCTCCTATGCCCAGCTCCCCGCTGAATGCCTGAGTGTGTGCAGGGCTTTGATCGCTTCGGGGATTGAGAAGGGAGACAGGGTAGCAGTGTGGGCGCCCAATTGTAGCCGCTGGGTGATAGCTGCCATTGGCTTACAGATGGCTGGCGCTGTGCTGGTGCCTCTTAATACCCGGATGAAACCGGCAGAAGCTGCCGATGTACTGACTCGAAGTGGTGCAAAGCTGCTGCTGTCAGTCGGTGATTTTCTGGATAAAGATTATCCGGCTTCCATTAACCCTGTGTGGCCGGAATCATTGCAATCCATAGTGGTGATGAGCGACAGGCAAGCTCCCGCCTGCGACCAGATTATCGGCTGGGACAACTTTATTGCCAATGGAGCAGATATCGCCGAGTTGGTGGCACTCAACAGAGCTGCATCGGTAACCGGTGATGATCTGTCAGATCTGATGTTTACCTCTGGCACCACAGGTAAGCCCAAAGGTGTGATGAGCAGACACTCAGCTTGTCTGCAGGCCTTCCGCGAATTCGTGACGATACTCGGGTTAAAAGTAGGTGACAGGTATCTGGTGGTCAACCCATTCTTTCATGCCTTTGGTTACAAGGCTGGATGGCTCGCCTGCTTGCTTGCGGGCTGTACCATATTGCCTGAACAGGTATTTGACGCCAAAAAGGTACTTAAGCGAATCGAATCGGATAGGGTAAGTGTGTTACCCGGGCCACCGACTCTTTACCTTTCTCTGCTGGCGGATCCTGAGCTGGGTAATACAGATCTATCCAGTCTGAGGGTGGCATCTACAGGTGCATCAAGCATACCTCCGGTACTTATTTCGCGTATGCGGGCGGAGTTGGGTTTTGAGGTGGTCACCACGGCGTACGGCTTAACAGAATGTGGCGGTTTAGCGACCATCTGCAATCCGCAAGACAGTGCAGAAATCATAGCGGGCACCAGTGGCAAAGCGATTCCCGGTACAGAGGTCTCGATTCTGGACAAGCAGGGGACTATTTTGCCTGCCGGTGAAACCGGCGAGATCTGCATTCGTGGCTTTAATGTTATGCAGGGGTATTTTGATAACCCCAAAGCAACCGCAGAAACGATTGACAGCGATGGCTGGCTGCACACAGGGGATCTGGGTGAGCTCGACAGCGCAGGTAATCTGAAAATTACCGGCCGGCTTAAGGATATGTTTATCGTCGGCGGATTTAACTGCTATCCCGCAGAAATTGAAGCTCAGTTGGCAGAACACCCAGGTGTTGCGCAATGCGCAGTCATTGGGGTGCCTGACGCCAGAATGGGGGAAGTCGGATGTGCTTATCTGGTGCTTAATCCTGGCGAATACACTGACGAGGCCGACATCATTCAATGGTGCCGTGCCCGTATGTCCAACTATAAAGTGCCACGCTTCGTGCGGGTAATTGATGCCATGCCGCTAAATGCCTCCAATAAAGTGCTCAAAAACCAATTGGCAAGGGACTTTGAAAATGAATTCAGTTCCCGTGCTGCGACGGCCTGATGAAGTTTACCACTCTATAAACGTCTCCCACTAAATAAGGGGCAGCGGGCAGTAAGTTTCTGGCTCTGATTTCCCTTTATTGCTTTACAGGTTTTTCCCCGTATTGCCCTTTATGTTTTATCCCCATCATCCAGCCACTTGAATACATCGACGGACCATAACCCTGGTCCGTCCCAGATGTATCCCGAATCAAAATCTCACCGGCGTAATGTCAACTATAATTAGTTTTGACAAGGATGCCGGGTGGTCTGAACCACCGGAGATATTGAATTCAATGAAGAAAAATCACCACCAAGCGATCTCTTTTAGCCTATTGGTTATGACGGCATGCGCCATCATAGTGACCACGATCGTGATCCTTTATTACACAGCACTCGAGAGTGAGAAGCGTAACCTCGCCGTGCTGGCCAATATTCAATCCAATTTGTTGGATGCCTACGCTGAGGGTGGAGTCGATACCAGGACTGGAGTGGCAGATTTAACTTCTCTTCGCTCTCGCTTAATAGACGTCATTGAGACCCAGAAAACGTTTGGTGACTCAGGGGAGTTTGTACTGGGTTTCAGGGAAGGGGACAACATCCACTTTGCTTTCGAACACAGGTTTGGACCAAGTGGAATTCCCGAAGAAATCCCGATGGATAACACCTGGGCGGAACCTATGAGGCAAGCGTTAATGGCAAATCGAGGAGCCATTGTCGCACTTGATTACCGGGGACACGAGGTGATTGCGGGTTACTCCTGGTCCCGTCGGTTCAACATTGGTGTGGTTGCTAAAAGAGATCTGTCAGAGTTCCAGAAGCCCTATGTTCAGGCGTTTATGTTGTGTATTTCCATTAGCGTGATTATCTGTATGGTCAGTTGGATTTTCGTTAGAAAACTCAATCGGGTGATGATTCAGGGGGTAAAGAAAACGAGGGAGTTATTGGAAGCGACATTCGATTCAATTAATGACTCTGTCATCACTATCAATTCAGAAGGCATCATACAGTACGCCAATAAGTCGACAGTCGCCCTGTTTGGTTATGACATTAATGAGCTGTTGGGAAACAATATTTCAATTATCATGCCTAAAAATCATAGGGATATGCATGACGACTATTTAAGAAAATACTTGGTGACAAATAAACCTAATATCATCAGAAGAGCGGTCGATTTCATCGCAGTGAAAAAGGATGGCGCAAGATTCCCGATAAAGTTGAGTGTTTCCGAGTCAACCAGCTTAGAAGAGGTGATGTATATAGGAGTCATACGCGATATTTCGGAAGAGAAACACCTTCAACGTTCTAAAGATGAGCTGAACAAAGAGCTTCAAAGATCAAACAAAGAGCTCTCTAAGTTCGCATATATTGCCTCTCATGATCTCAGGGCCCCCTTAAGGGGAATTAAGACGACAGCCAAATGGGTAGAGGAAGATCTTGGTGATAATGTCGACCCTGAGATAAAAGATAATTTACAGCTAATGCAGAACCGAATTGAGAGGTTGGATACTCTTTTAGATTCATTATTAAACTATTCCAGAGTGTCAACGGAAGAGCGTCAGTATGAAAAAGTTAATGTCAGGGAGCTGTTGGAAGATGTCGTGTTTGTTGTGTGTGATGATAATGTCACGGTAAATATCCAGTGTAATGATATTGAGATTTATACCGTAAGAGTACACCTACAACAAGTTTTTCAGAACCTGATAGATAATGCCATCAAGCATCATGATGAGTTGATTCCGATAGAGATTACCATCTATATCAGAAATGAAAAGGACTCGATATGGTGCTCAGTTAAGGACAATGGCTGCGGGATCCCGCTGGAACACCAAAAGAAAATATTCGAAGTATTTCAACGCCTGGTTCGTCGCGACGAGGTCGAGGGTACTGGTATTGGTTTGGCCTTGGTCAAAAAATTGATTGAATTACACGGTGGCGACCTTGAGGTTCACAGTGTTCCACCTGTACGTGGTACTGAATTTTGTTTTTTCTGGATTAAGGAGAGAGGTTAATCATGGAAGAACCTGAGTTGGTCAAATTTCTGGTCGTAGAAGATGATGACCTGGATTTTAAAATGTTGATGCGAACACTAAAGAAGTTGAGGATCAATAATCCAGTGATTAGAGCCTACGATGGCATTGATGCGTTGGAAATATTAAAAGGCGAACACAGTGTCGAATCAATTTCGCTGCCATATATCATTCTACTCGACATTAATATGCCAAAGATGAATGGACATGACTTCCTCAAGGAACTGAGATGTGATGAGAATTTAAAACGCTCAGTGGTATTTATTCTGACAACATCTGCAGAGTGTAGTGATTTAAAGGCTGCCTATGATAGAAACGTCGCTGGTTACATTCTTAAAAATGACGCCAGTGATAGTTTTTTAAATGCTATTACTATGATAGATGCTTACATTCACGTTGTTCAGGTGCCCTGTAAGGGGGTTGTATGAGTTACCCTAAACAAAATGTCCTGCTGATAGAGGATCAGGATCTGGATGCCAAAGTGGTGATAAGGAGCCTTAAACAGGTTACCGGCATTCGATTTGATGTCAGGGTAGTCAAGCGGGTGTCGGATGTTGAATCTACGATTTCAGATTTTGTCCCCAACGTTGTATTGGCAGACTTGTCCTTACCTGATTCTCAATGTGATGAGACGGTTAGAAGAATCATGAACATGCAAATCGATGCGCCGGTTGTCGTATTAACCGGTATCGATGATGAACTGATTGATATGACTTCCATGGAAATGGGGGTTCAGGATTACATGCTGAAAGAGGATATCAACCCAAGGTCTATCAAGAAAACCATACTCCATGCAATGGAGCGTTATAAGCTTCACAATATGCTTGAAGACTTGGCCAACAAGGATTCACTGACCAGAGCCTTCAATCGCAGATATTTCTTCAATCAAGCTCAAATCGAATTTGAACGTGCCAAACGTTATCAGACATCACTCTCTATCGCGCTGTTTGATATAGATAATTTCAAAATGATTAATGATGAATATGGTCATCTGGCGGGAGACGATGTGCTCAAGTCCATTGTTGCCGATATGCTTTCTATTGTCAGAACCGTAGATATTGTTGCTCGATTTGGTGGGGAAGAGTTCGTCATTCTGCTTCCTCACACAGAGCTGGAGGGCGCGTTGGTATTGGCTAACAGGATCCTGACAGAAATTGCGGGAAAAAAGGTGTTGGCAGCGGGACAGGCGATAAATGTGACCCTGAGTTGCGGGGTCACCAAATTTAGCAATGAGATGAATGAATTTAAGGACGTGCTAAATCTTGCGGATCAAGCCCTTTATGATGCGAAATCGAATGGTAAAAACTGCGTTATGTCAAAATAAGCCCCGGGGCTTGCACTCAGCCCCGGGTGCTCTGCAGCAAGATCAACTTATGGTATTTGCTGGAACGCCGAGTTCATTCCTTGTTTGAGTGCTGGTTTTCAGTCTCACCGCACCCACATCAAAAATACAGGCCAGAGCCGGCAGCAGGAAGATTGCACCGAGCACATTCACCAGGAACATAAAGGCCAGCAGTATGCCCATATCTGCCTGGAACTTGAGAGCCGAGAAGGCCCAGGTGCCCACACCGATAGACATGGTGACAGCGGTAAATACAGCGGCTGTGCCACGGCTTTGCATCGCTTCATAGAAAGCTTGCCGCAGTGGGGTGTCCCTGTTCAGCGCATGTTGCATGCGTTCATAGATATAGATGCCATAATCCACACCTACACCAACGCCCAGAGCGATTACCGGCAGGGTAGCGACCTTAAGGCCGATCCCCAACAGGGCCATCAGGGCATTACACAGGATACACACAAGCACCAAAGGCAGGATGACACAGAGTACCGCTTTGATTGAGCGGAAGGTCAGCCAGCACAAGAGGCTGATGGCACCGAAGATGGAGATAAGCATCTGTACTTCGGCTTTCTCCACGGCCTGGTTAGTGGCAGTGGCCACGCCGGCGTTGCCTCCAAGCAGACGGAAGTTGGCGTCGGTCAGCTGCTCATTATCAATAAAATTAAGGATCTCGCTTTCCACATGCTTTAGCGTCGCATCCTGATGGTCTTCCAGATACACCATCATATTAATGGTTTTACAGCCATTATCATTCATACCCAGCTGAGGATGAGCCGCATGAGAACCTGCGACCAGCGATTGTTCACTGCGCTGCAGGGTACGCCACAGCGGGTTGCCTTCGTTATTGCCGGAGACATAAAGTTTAGCCATACCCGCGGTAGTGGTAACAGATTGCACGCCATCGACCCCGCGCATATGAAAATCAAAGCGGTCAACCGCGTTCATGATCTCCCAATCCAGACAGGCTTCTTCACGATTACGGGTTTCGACGTAAACCGACAGCACATCCATACCAATCGAGTAGTCATTGACTATGGTGTCGTTATCCAGGTTGTAGCGGGAGTCTGCGCGCAGTTCAGGGACGCCGGTACCCACATCTCCGGTCAGCAGCGATCGTGACTGCCAGGTACCCAACGCCAACAATACCAACATCACTGTGACAGAGATCTTGGCTGGTCCTGGCGTTGCCAGTGCCGACAGTTTCCACCACAGATTGTGTTTACTGTCATCGTCTTGTTCATGCAGCTTTTCATGCTTAAGCGCCATCTGCTCAAGCTTAAGGTGTGACAGCACAATAGGCATAAACATCTTATTGGTCATGATCATCAGTGCGACACCCAGGCAGGCGGTTACACCGAGTTCATGCACAATTGGAATGTCGATCACCATAATCACCATAAAGCCGAGGGCATTGGCGAGCAGGGCAACTGTGCCTGGGATCGCCAGGCGACGAAAGGCATTGGCGGCGGCTTTTTCCGGGTCATGATTTTCCAGTACATCCAGCTTCCAGGCGTTGGTCATCTGCACCGCGTGGGATACGCCGATGGAAAAGATAAGGAAGGGCACCAGCACTGACATTGGGTCAATGCCATAGCCAATCAGGGGCAGAATCCCCAGCAGCCAAATCACAGGTAGTAAGGCAACGGTAATGGCCAGCAGCGTGAGCTTGATAGACAGGCTGTAGTGCCAGAGCAGCAGCAGGGTAATGATAAAGGCGACCAGGAAAAACAGCAGCACTGTCTCCAGGCCATCCATTACGTCTCCCATCACCTTGGCAAAGCCGATAATCTGGATATCAACGCCGGCACCGGATAGATCTGAACGTATCTTCTCAAGATGTCTGGCAACGTCCGCATAGTCAGTTTTTTCACCGGTCTCCGGGTTTATATCCAAAAGCTCTGCCTGCACCATGGCGGACTTGAGATCATTGGCCACGAGATTGCCTACCTGACCGGACTTGGCCACGTTACTGCGTACCTGCGCCAGTCCTTCTTTATCCGCGGTAAAGCGGGAAGGGATCACTACATCGCCCATAAAACCAAATTCAGTGACCTCCATATAGCGCACTTCAGGGGAGAACAATGAGCGCACGGTTACCCGGTTAACTCCCGGCGTAAAGAACACCTCATCGGTAGCTTTGCGAAGACGGCTGAGAAACTCTGGGTTGTAGATATCGCCCTCGCCATTCCAGCTGAGGCTAATCATGATGCGGTTGGTACCGGTAAACTTGGCGCTGTGGTCCATAAACGCCTGCATGTAAGGGTGTTCAACCGGAATGAGTTTGGTAAAGCCGGGGTCAAAACGGGTTTGGGTCGCTGTATAACCAAGCAATATGGTCAGCAGCAGAAACATCACCCCCAAAGGTTTTCGCCAGCTAATCAGCCAATGGGCGATATTGTCTACCAACAGCTGGGTTCGGCTGGGTTGAAATTGATTCATATCACACTCCTGCTTTTTCAGCTGCTGCGGTTGGCCTTATGGCTTCTTGGCTATTTCTGTGGGTATTTAGTGCTTCATTTTGCCTTGAACTATTTTGACTAGAGTCAAGGGTGGGCCCATGGGTCATCAAGCCTTTATCACTGGCAAGCAGCAATTTATCCAATCCAAGAGGATGGATATCTGTAATGGCCAGGCGGCCGCCACGGCGAATAATGTTAAAGCTGTCCCCCTGGTTTCGGGTGCTGATGACAAATCCGCCTTGTCCACCCAGCAGCAGTTCGCCATCAGGCATCACTTCATGGGTAAACAGGGAAACCGGGATATTGAAGTTGAGGCGTTGCCAGCTGTGGCCATTATCATCTGAGCGGAAAATATTGCCGCGCATCCCGTACACCAACCAACGTTCTCCCCCCAGATGCAGGCCGCCGTAAAAGGAGCCATCATAAAAAGGCTCGACGGTTTGCCAGTTGTCACCACTATTGTCAGAGCGCAGCAAGGTGCCGGCTTCACCCGCCAACAGCCAGGTTTGACCATCTTTTCCCGGGATCATGCTGTTCAGATGCCAATCCAGGCCTTGAGGTGGCGGCAGGTCCTGCCAGCTGGCCCCGTTATCAGATGACTTTCGGTAGTAGCCAAAGGCTCCAGAAGTCAGCCAATCACCGTCAGCTTGTTTTTCCAGAGATAACAAAGGCGTGCTGCCAAAATCACCAAAGCTGATCTCATTCCAGCTCTCACCACCATCCTGAGTTCGCAAAATCCAACCTTCATGACCAATCGCCAGGCCATGGTCTTTATCGGAGAAACGGACTCGGGTGATTAGTGCATTGCGCTGATTATCAATGCTGGCAGCTTGCCAAGAGTTACCCTGATCTCTGGAAATCAGGATATGTCCCAACTCTCCTGCAGCGATAATCCCCGCTGAACTTGAGTGCAGACTGGTGATATTCATATTATCCACCGGGATTCGGGTGGGGGCGAGTGGGGCTGAATGACGGGGCGAGAAGGCGAAAACGCCTGCAGCCGCCACCGCCAAAGAGATCCCTATGGCCAGTGTTGTTCGCATAACACCTCCCCTGTGTTGCTCAGGTCACACCTGAGATTTGCAATAGTCTTGTTGTGCCAAAGAACCGGGCTCATCTGGCTTGTTTTTATTACTGCCTGTCATCAGGCTTGCCCCTATTCAAAGGGGACTCAAGCTGATTGGCTCTGGTCGCATCCTTCTATGGGTCTTGGGCTCATTATTCCGGCTTCACCCGAGGCAACATCGTCCAAACGGACAAGAGGGATTTTTGTGGGGTAGTTAACGTAAACGTAATAGTGAATAAGGCGTACAGTCCGTTAGTCCATTTTGACGATGAGTGACCAAAGGGGCTGTGAAATTCTCGGAAGCATCCAAAAAGCAAGACAATCCATGCCACATAAGGGGCGGACCAAGGAGAGCAATATGGGAATTCAGCTGGATAATGTGGCGCTGTCGACCACGGAAGAGTATCTCAATGATGTGGCGTTGGAGTTGATCGCCAAAGCAAAGGCATTGGTGCCTGAGCTGCGTGAGCGTGCCGCCCAAACCGAAAGGGATGGCAAGGTGGCCGAGGCCAATGTAAAAGCCATTGCTGATGCCGGTTTGTTCCGTATTCTTCAGCCAAAGCGTTGGGGTGGTTATGAGCTGGATCCCCGTGTGTTTTACCGGGTGCAGATGATTCTGGCCAGCGGCTGTATGTCCACTGCCTGGATCTATGGGGTGATTGGTGTTCACAACTGGCAGTTGCCTCTGTTCCCTGAGCAGGCTCAGCAGGATGTTTGGTCAGCTGATGACTCAACTCTGATCGCTTCCACCTATATGCCGACAGGTAAGGCAGAAAAAGTGGATGGGGGTTATAGATTTAATGGTCGCTGGGGTTTCTCCAGTGGTTGCGAGCACTGTGAGTGGATTTTCCTCGGCGGCATGTTACCCAAAGAGGAGGGCGGTGATGAGCTGGAACATGTGACCTTCCTGTTGCCCAAGTCAGACTTCAAAATTGAAAAGAACTGGGATGTCCACGGGTTACTGGGTACAGGAAGCCACGACATAGTGGTGGAAAATGCCTTTGTGCCCGAACACAGAACCCAACGCACCAACAACCACTCAGATAAAGGTTGTCCGGGCCGCGAGACCAACCCGGGCTGGCTGTATCGAATTCCCTTTACTCAGGTGTTCCAGCGAGCTGTATCGTCGGCTTGTATTGGTGCATTGGATGGCGCAATTGAAGAGTTCAAAACCCGAGCCGGTGCCCATGTGGGCAAACATGGCTCCAAGACAGCGGAAGATCCCAATGCTCAGATGGCGGTAACCCAAGCCATGATTGAATCGGATCAACTGAAATTGGTCCTTATTCGTAACTATGGCCGGATTGTTGACTCTATCCGTAACGACGACCCTATGTCAGTGGAAGAGAGATTGCTGCAGCGGGCCCAGGCCAGTCGTGTACCCAAAGTGTGTGCAGAGCGCGTTGATGATCTGCTGCGCGCCTGTGCCGCATCGGGTCTTTATAAAGGTAATCCTATTGAACGGGTGTTCCGTGACATTAATCAGGCCCGGGGCCATATCGCTAATAATACCGATGCTTACGCCCGTGCCCATGGCGGCGTTATGCTGGGTCTTCCTAATATGGATCCTTTTGTATAAGCACGGAAATCGCGATAAGGAGGTTCCATGTCGTCCAGATATCACAGCTTGAAAGTTGTTGAGGTGATTGAGGAAACCCATGATGCGAAATCATTGGTCTTCGATGTGCCTCCTGAACTTGCAGAGTCATATCGATATGCCAGCGGTCAGTTTCTGACCTTTCGCATTGCCCAGGGCAAAGAGCAATTGCTCCGGTGTTACTCCATGTCGTCCAGCCCTGAACTTGATACAGGGTTAAGGGTGACGATCAAAAGAGTGGAAGGAGGCAGGGTTTCAAATTACCTGTGTGACACAGTCCGGGTTGGTGATCTTCTTGAGGTGATGCGTCCTGCCGGGGTGTTTGTACCCAAAAGTCTGGATGAAGATCTTTTGCTTTGCGCCGGTGGCAGTGGGGTAACACCTGTGTTTTCCATACTGCAAACCGTGTTGGCTAAAGGACGGAGTAAAGTCCGCTTTATCTATGCTAACCGCGATGAGTCCTCTGTGATTTTTGCCGAGCGATTGAAGCAATTGGCACAGGAGTATCCAAAGCGCCTCCAGTTGATTCACCTGCTGGATAGTCTAAATGGCATTCCTTCAATGGACTTGCTCAGTTCGCTGGCCAAGCCATTGTTGCATGGCAGGGCTTTTATTTGCGGGCCTGGGCCTTTTATGGATGCGATGGAAACGGCGATGAAGCAAAACGGCATGCCATCATCGAAGATTCATGTAGAGCGTTTTGTGTCTTTACCCGACGAAAGTGTGGGAGCCCCAAGCAACCCGCCATCCCAGGGGCCTGTAAAAGTCGATGCGGTTGACCAGGCGATCGCTGTGGTAGAGCTGGACGGAAACACTCATGAGATCCCCTGGGCAGGTGGTGAAACCTTGCTGGATGCTGCCGAGAAGGTTGGAGTAGAGTTACCTTACTCCTGTCGCAGTGGCATGTGTGCCAGTTGTATGTGTGAGGTCAAAGAGGGCAAGGTGGACTTGCTGATTAATGACGTACTGGATGAGAGGGATCTGAATAATAATCTGACCCTGAGCTGTCAGGCCGTGCCGCTGACGGAAAAAGTCCACATCCGCTATACCTGATATTGCCAGCTAAGTTGAAATCCCCAAAATGCCCCTTAGCCGGGGCTTTTTATTACCTCCAGTCCAATCTTGGTTACCGTTAGTCCCTCTGGACGATGGCTTCAGGCTGCGGCTTTTTTAACTTGGTTGAATCTATAACCAAGCCTGCTGGCTGGAGGTCAATCATGAATAATCAAATACAACAGCGTTTGACGGGCAAAATCGCGTTTATTACCGGCGGCGGTACAGGCATAGGTGCAGCCACAGCCCACCGACTGGCCGCTGAGGGTGCTCAGGTCGTGATTTGTGGCCGACGTGCTCAGGTACTGGATGACACCGTTGCCGAAATTCAGGCTCTGGGAGGCAAGGCCACCGCTTTGGTTGCAGATGTCAGTGATGAGCGCGCGCTGGTCGGCGCCATGCTGAAAGCTGCAGACAACTTTGGCAGACTCGATATCATGGTGAATAACGCTATGGCCTTTACCTGGGGCTCGATTGAAGAGATGAGCACAGAGGACTGGCATGCCAATTTTAAAACCTCGGTCGATGGTACTTTCTGGGGCACCCGCACCGCCATGAAGCTGATGAAAGGCAAGGGCGGCGCCATTATCAATATTTCCTCTATTTGTGGCGAACTGGGGACACCCTGGATGTCAGGTTACTCAGCCTCCAAAGCCGCGGTAAATAACTTCTCCCGTGCAGCTGCGGCAGAGGGCGCGGCTGATAATATCCGGGTTAATTGTGTGGTACCCGCTGTAGTGGAAACCCCGGCTACCGCAGGGATGCTATCCGATGATTTTGCCCGCCGTAATACTGAGAAGCTGATCCCCATGGGACGCGTGGGTAAGCCCGATGAACTCGCCGCGGCGATTGCATTTCTCGCCAGTGATGACGCCTCCTACATTACCGGTGTGAGTCTGCCTGTCGATGGTGGTCGCAGCGCTGTGCTGATCACCGCATTGGATTAAAGGAGTAGTTTATGAAGCCAGGTGCTGAGGCTGTTCATTCCCCTTTATTATCACCCTTACAGCTGGGTGAGCTAAAGCTCAAAAACCGTATAGTGATGGCCCCTATGACCCGCAATCGCGCTGATGATGAGGGTGTGCCCACTGCTGCCATGGTGAAGCACTACGGCGACAGAGCATCTGCAGGTTTGATTGTTGCAGAAGGAACCTGGCCAAGTCGCGAAGGTCAGGCATATAACCGCCAGCCTGGTATTGAGACTGGGAGTCAGATAGAGGGGTGGCGCAAGGTGACAGATGCAGTTCATCAACAGGATGGTTTGATTTCATTGCAAATCATGCATTCCGGTCGAATTGGCAGTCACCATATCAAAGGGGTTGATGTAGACCATATTGCCCCCAGTGAGATCCGTGCCAGCGGTGAAATCTATACCGATGCTGCAGGTATGCAGCCCTTTGACACCCCAAGAGCTCTCTCAACTCAGGAGGTTTGGCAGCAGGTCGACATTCATCGCCAGGCCGCTAAGAACGCGAAACTGGCTGGATTTGATGCAGTTGAACTTCATTGCACCAGTGGTTATTTGCCGATGCAGTTTCTCTGCTCAGATAGCAACCAAAGAGACGATGAGTTTGGTGGCAGTGTCACAGCACGTGCCCGGTTTGCTTATGAATGTTTAAAGGGGATGTGCGAGGTCATGGGGCCAGGACGTGTTGGTATTAGGCTCAATCCCGGCAACACCTTTAATGACACCAATGACGCCAACCCGGAGCAAAGCCATAGAGTGCTGCTTGATATGGCCGCTGAACTACCTCTGGCCTATGTCCACATCATGAGATCGCCTGTTCCGGGATTGGATGCTTTTGCTATGGTGCGAACAGCCTGGCAAGGCGGCATTATCGTCAATGACAACTTCAATCCCCTGACAGGCGGGGAGGCGGTGCGAGCCGGTAAAGGCGATGCAGTGTCCTTTGCCCGTCACTTTATTGCCAATCCGGATCTTGTGGCACGGGTACGTGATGGTGCAGAGCTTGCTCGTTTTGATCGCAAGACTCTCTATACCCCGGGAGACAAAGGCTATAACGATTACCCGAAACTTGAATTGGAAGTAGAGGCCTGAAGGCCCAACAAGAGGACATAAGTATGAAGATTTTGGTCCCGGTGAAGCGGGTTGTGGATTACAACGTCAAAGTGAGAGTGAAGTCGGACGGTTCTGGTGTGGATCTGGACAATGTGAAGATGTCCATTAATCCCTTTGATGAAATAGCCGTAGAGGAAGCGGTGCGTTTAAAGGAAGCGGGCTGCGCATCTGAAGTGGTCGTGGTAAGCCTGGGCGGAAAAGGGTGCCAGGAGACCTTGCGCACAGCGTTGGCGGTGGGTGCTGACCGCGCTATTCATATTGATGCTGAAGATGGTGTTGAACCTTTGGCCGTTGCTAAATGCCTGAAGCAGGTTGTCAGCCGGGAGAACCCCGAACTGGTGATTATGGGCAAGCAGGCGATTGATGATGACTGCAATCAAACAGGTCAAATGCTGTCAGCCTTGTTGGGCTGGTCTCAGGGAACCTTTGCGTCTGAGCTTGAACTCACAGATGGCAAGGCTAAAGTCACCCGGGAAATTGACGGCGGCCTGGAAACCCTTGAGCTGGTAATGCCTGCCGTTATTACCTGTGATCTGCGCCTGAACGAACCCAGATATGCCTCTTTACCCAACATTATGAAGGCCAAGCGTAAGCCGATGGAGCAGATCCCTGTATCTGAACTGGGGGTGGATATCACACCAAGAATTCAACCCGTGAAGTTTGCAGCGCCAGCACCCAGAAGCGGCGGTGTGAAAGTGGCTGATGTCGCCGAGTTGGTGGAAAAACTGCGCAGTGAAGCACGCGTGCTCTGATGGCAAAGGATTGTAAGGAGAGATGAAATGAGAATTCTGGTCATAGCGGAGCAGGAAAATGGCAGCTTGGTGGAAACTTCGCTGAACGCAATAAATGCAGCACAAAAATTGGCCGCAAGTCACGGTTCTGCGGCAATCGACGTGCTGGCAGCCGGGCACAACACTGATGCATTGGCAGCAGAGTGTGCGGCAGTGACTGGCGTTGATGAGGTGATACAGGTAGACGCGCCACAATATGCTGCGTCTCTTGCTGAAAATATCACTACTTTGGTTGTGGAATTAGTCAAATCCCGTGATTATCAGGCAGTGATTTGTGCCAGTACCAGCGTAGGAAAGAACATATCCCCCCGTATTGCAGCGCTGTTGGATGTTGCCCAGGTTTCTGATGTTACAGAGATTATTGGGGTTGGAACTTATATCAGACCTATATATGCTGGTAACATCATGTTAACGTGCGAGTCTGCTGAGCCGGTACAGGTTCTGACCGTTCGTCCAACTGCTTTTGATAAAGCAGACCTGGGTGGCAGCGCGACTGTTACACGTCTTGATGCCGGCGAGGATGCCGGACTGTCCAGCCTGCTGGGGCGTGAACTCAGCAAGTCAGACCGCCCGGTGTTGAGCAGTGCGCCCATAGTAGTGTCCGGTGGACGTGGTATGGGCAGTGGCGATAACTATCAGCGCTTGCTGGAACCGCTGGCTGACAAATTGGGTGCGGCTTTGGGGGCATCGCGGGCAGCTGTCGATGCAGGCTTTGTGCCCAATGACTATCAGGTTGGACAAACCGGAAAGATAGTCGCGCCGGAGCTTTATCTGGCGGTGGGTATATCAGGTGCTATCCAGCATCTGGCAGGTATGAGCGACGCCAAGGTGATTGTGGCTATCAATAAAGACCCGGATGCACCGATATTTCAGGTAGCAGACTATGGTCTTGAAGGTGACCTCAATGAATTGGTGCCAGAGCTGACCGAGTGCCTCGCTTAAGCAGCGTCTTGCACAAACATGATGATTTGCCGCAGCAGTGCAGGACCGCTGCGGTTGCCTATCCTTGCAGACAATAATAACAGGGGGATGCTTTGGCAGATATCAACATGGACCTTGAGCGTTATAATGGCCTCATTGAAAAAATCTATGACGCAGCCAGGGATAAAATCAGTTGGGCAGAGCCACTGGAAGAATTCCGGAATCTGTTCAGCGCAAACTTTGTGACGCTAATCCTTAAACAGCCGGCTCAGGACGATGAGGAGGACCTCGGCCTGATGATCGCTGTTGGGGGAAATCTAAATGGCAAAGGCAGGGTTCAATACCTGCCATATCGCCACAACCTAACGCCTTTCGCTGATCAACGACCCGATCAGGTTTTCACTGTCGATGACCTGATGGACGAAAGCGAGTGGCGGGAAAGCTCCTATCGTAAGCATTGGTGCGAAGCCAATGACGTCTACCACGTGATGGCGGTGGATATCTCAGCGCCGGAAGTGGGCAGCCTGAGATTCCGTATCACGCGCCCGCAAGATTCTGAAAACTTCAGCTCTGAACAAAAAGCTCTGTGTCAGTTTCTGGTGCCTCACCTGAAACGGGCGTTGGCAATTCACCTGGAACTGGATCGAAGCCATTCCATTGGCTCTATGTTCTCTCAGGCCATTGGTCGACTGTCTATCGCCACTGTACAGATAGATGAGTCAGGTCGAATCCTTGAACAGAACGTATTTGCCAAGGAGATCCTGGAAGAAGCCGATGGCTTACAGGTAGTCGCCGGTAAGCTGACTGCAACCTATGCCAGCGATAACCGGGAACTTAAGCAGCTGATTAAAGGCGCTTTTGAGCGAGCCAAAGAGAACAATAGTGCAATTTTGCCGGAAGCTATGTCGGTCACCAGGCCTTCAGGTGAGGTAAATCTGGGGATTGTGATTGAAGTGGTTCCTACACCGGTTTGGGCTGAGAACAAGGGGCAGAGCAAAGCGGTGGTCTATATCCGTGATTCTGTAGCCAAGTCTCAGGCATCCAGTGATGTGGCCAAAAAACTGTTTGGCCTGACACCGGCAGAAACCGCGCTGTCTTTGCAGTTGGCCAATGGTTTGTCTCTGGAAGAGGCGGCAGAGGCGTTGAATATTCGCCGTAACACTGCCAGAGCACATTTGAGGGCTATCTTCTCCAAGACAGGTGTTCGTCGCCAAACTGAGCTGGTACGTATTTTCCTCAACAGTGTGGCTCCGTTGAGTTATACAGACAGTCAGCCACCGAGGTAAGCGTCGTCAGCTAAAAGCCGGTAGTGATACCGGCTTTTTTATGAAAGTAATTCACTAAATAGCCACTTTGGATAGATGGATACGTCTCAAAGTTATATTAGGTGGGTGTTTTTGGTTCAAATATTTTCAATGCAGCCTTTAATATGGCGCCCGGGGAGGAACCGACATGATAAATTTATTACGCTTACCAGTCGCGTTGGTTTGGTTACTTGCGAGTGTACCTGTCATTGCAAAAGACGCATTTCAGATCCCCCGCAGTGAGGTGATTGAGCTTGAAGACCTCAGCAGTAAAAGAACCTATCCAGCGTTTATCAAACTCCCGAAATCCTACCAATCTGATGCCGATAAACATTACCCGGTGATCTATCTGACCGACGGAGCTTATAGCTTTCAAATCGCTTCAGGGGTAACCCGGTTCCCGATGAATTCAGGGCAGATGGATGAAGCAATTCTGGTTGCGCTCTCATATTCCAAAGGGTCGAAAGGGGCTGAAAGCAGGATAAGAGACTATACACCCTTCAAGGCAGCTGACTGGAAGCGGGAAACAGGTGACGCAAAGCGGCATGCAGAATTTATCAAAAATGTTCTGATCCCCTATGTAGAGGGGAATTATCGAACTAATCCCAACAGACGCACTTTTGTCGGCAACTCTCTGGGCGGTTTGTTTGGCGCGTATATCTTGTTTTCTCAACCTGAATTGTTCAGTAGTTATGTGCTTGGCAGTCCATCAGTTTGGTTTAACAAAAATCAAATATTGTCATCAAAGGCGGAAAAACCTGACGTGCCTGTAAAGGTTTATCTCTCTGTCGGCAGTAGAGAAACTCCTGAGTTTGGATTAAACAACGATATGATAAAGGGCGCAGGCAGACTCACTGACAAGATCAAATCAGAGCTGGGGAACAAAGTCAGCTTGCAATTCAGGGTTATCGAAGGGGCAACCCATGCCACAGCTTTTCCCACAACGCTTATCCAGGGGCTTGATTGGATATATGGCATTCCACAAACCAACTGATTGGCAGCAGGGCGGACTACTGCTGCCAGAGTTTAATCTTATTCTCCCTTAAATTCGGGATAGCGCTTTTCCAAAAATGCCGTCATGCCTTCTCGCTTATCCCGGGTCGCAAACAATAGTGCGTTAGCTTTTCGTTCGAGTGCCATGGCAGAATCCAGTGACGCATCCATACCGGCTAAAATCACTTCTTTGATCTGCTCCGCGGCCAGTGGTGGCATGCGGGCGATACGCTTTGCGGCTACCAAAGCGTTCACCAGGACTTCTTCATCTTTACAAACCTCGCTCACCAGGCCAGCTACCCAGGCTTCATTGGCGCTAATCGGACGGCCGGTAAGTGCCATGCTCATGGCTTTGGTTTTGCCGACAGCGCGAACCAGGCGTTGTGTTCCGCCAATGCCCGGCATAATGCCGATGGCGATTTCAGGTTGGCAAAAGCTTGCACTTTCTCCGGCAATCAGAATATCGGCATGCATCGCCAGTTCGCAGCCCCCGCCAAAGGCGTAACCACAAATCGCCGCAATCACAGGCTTGGGGCATTTCTCAATAGGTGCCCATAATCTTTCTGTATGACGCTTATAGATCTCTATGGGATCGGCATCCACCAGGCCGGTGATATCGCCGCCAGCCGCAAATACCTTATCGCCTCCAGTCAGAACGATACAACGTACGCTGTCATCCTGAGACAGGATCTCAAAGTGTTTGGCCAGACAATGTTGAAGTTCAAGGCTGAGTGCATTGGTGGCATCAGGTCGATTCAGGGTCAGCAGGGCGATCCCCGGCTCAGGAAAGCTCAGGAGTACAGTCTGGCTTTCAGGGTAACTCTCACTCTGGCTTTGGCTGACGTTTGTGTTCATGGGAAAAGGTCCTGTTTTTTCATCTGACTCCATTCTCTGTTTCACCCAATTTCTCTCATCGTCCATTCAGACGAAGATGGGTTTGCCCACATCAGACCAGAATGTGAAACATCGAAAAAAGCCGACGCTTAACCGGCAGCCCGGATGCTGATCTATCTGCGTCAGGGCGATTGAGGGAACACAATGATGAAGCTTAATTATCAAGACAAGGTGGTGCTGGTTACCGGCGGCACCAAAGGGATTGGAGCCGGTATCGCACAGGAGTATCTTGGCGCAGGCGCAAAAGTCGTGGTTTGTGGGCGTAAGGCGCCGGACACACTGCCACAGTGCGATGGCAATAGCGCGGTGTTCGTTGCCTGTGATGTGCGGGATCTTAACTCTATTGATGAGATGTTTAGTTTCATCGAGCAGGAGTTTGGCCGGCTTGACGTATTGGTCAATAACGCCGGAGGCAGTCCATTTGCCATGGCGGATACCGTCTCACCTCGTTTTCACGAAAGCATTTTACGCCTGAACCTGATCGCTCCGCTGAATGTGGCTCAACGAGCCAACCAGTTGATGCAAACTCAGGAGCAGGGCAGTTCGATCATCTTTATTGGCAGTATCAGCGCGCTGCGAGCATCTCCGGGTACTGCAGCTTATGGTGCGGCTAAAGCCGGCATCCTTTCGCTGGTGCAATCCCTGGCCGTGGAGTGGGCCCCAAAAGTGCGGGTGACCGCTGTTAGCCCTGGCCTGGTAAAAACCGATCAATCCTATCTGCACTATGGCGATGACGAAGGCATTGCCGCTGTCAGCAAAACTATCCCCGCTGGTCGTATGGCTGAACCCGAAGATATCGGCAAAGCATGCGTATACCTGTCTTCAGAGCATTGTCTGTATGCCAGTGGTTGCAACCTGTTACTCAACGGCGGTGGTGAAATGCCAGCGTTTTTGGCCGCTTCCGGTGTCAACTAAGCGAACAGATCAGAAATCTAAACAAATGAGACCTTACGCCCAAGCTTTGGGAAATACGTCCATAACTTCAGGAGAAACACCTTGGCAGATTATGAATGGTTAAAACCGATACGCGAGATGGTAGGCCGTGAGTACGGTCGCATCATCGCCTGGGACGAAGTGAATCCTGCCATGGTGAGGCAGTGGTGCGAAGTGATGGGTGTGGAAAATCCTCTTTATACAGATGCTGAATATGCCCGTCAGAGTGAGTTTGGGGAACTGGTGGCTCCGCCATCCATGTTGCAAAGCTGGTGTGAAGCGGGCTTTTATCGTGACAGCTATGCGCCGGGTTCTACAGAGGACAACCCTTATACCGTACTTAAGCTTATCGAAGCTGAAGGCTATCCATCTGTAGTCGCAGTGAACTCTGAACTGACCTTTGAGCGTTACGTCAAAATGGGGGAGAAGCTATATTACACCACCCGATTTGACGCCATCAGCGAAGAGAAGGTGACTGCCCTGGGGACCGGATTCTTTGTCACTTTGATCATGAGTTACTTCTCTACCAATGACAGCGGCGAAGATGACAAAGTCGGTGAGCTGTTGTTCCGGGTGTTCAAATTTAAGCCCGCTAACCCGGTTGCCAAGCCGGAGAAGACTGAATCCGGTCTGCCAAAAATCAAACGTCCCAAGCCGGGGATAAGTGACGATACCCGCTTTTTCTGGGAAGGCTGTGAGCAGGGTGAGCTGCGTATTCAACATTGTAAGGCCTGTGACAAGCTGCAGCACCCGCCTGCGCCAGTATGCATGCATTGCCACTCTTTCGAGCTCGATTATCAGCTTGCCAGTGGTAAAGGTCAGCTCTACTCCTTTGTCGTGATGCACTATCCCGAAGTCCCTCCATTTGATCATCCAAATCCCATTGGCCTTATCGAGCTGGAAGAGGGCGTTCGTCTGTCTGCGCAGCTGTTTAATGTAGATAAAGCTCAGTTGCAAATAGGCATGGCACTGGAGGTGCGTTTCGAAACTTTCGATGACGAAATGACATTGCCCTTGTTCGCGCCGGTATCTGCTGCAGCGGAATCACTGACTTAGGAGGCCACATGGATTTTGCTTTAAATGAAGAGCAGCGCGCCATAGAAGAGATGGCCACCAGCCTGTTCCATGACACCTGCAGTGATGATTTTCTGCGGGATTTTGTTGAGCGTGGTGATACCTCAATGGATGAGCTGTGGGCTTCCTGTATCGAGACTGGACTGCACTCTTTGTATATCCCGGAAAGCGCAGGCGGCAGTGGCCTGGGCATGACTGAGTTGATGCTGGTGTTGCAGGCTCAGGGCAGTGCGCTGGGTTTGGTGCCTTTATGGCGCCATCAGTTAGCGGCAACGGTTATTGCTGAATATGGCGATGAAGCTTTGATGCCCACAGTGTTGGCCGCCGCAGAAGGGGGCAACCTCCTGAGCGTGGCAGATCCCTCTTCATCCCCGATTTCAGCCAAATGGCACGGCGATAGTCTGCTGGTTAGTGGCACAGTGAATGCGCTGGCTGAAGCGAATCGGGCCGAGACGGCCGTTATCAAGGTGAACCTTGATGGTGAGATCCGCTTGTTGGCTCTGCCAATCGCTGCTGAAGGGATCACTTTGATTGAAGGTGTGATGACTCAGGGTGAGAAGGTGGCTGATGTTGAGTGCAAACAGGTCACAGTTCCAGCCGTTAATCTACTGGCTGCGGACGCGAGCGCCTGGTTGCAGCCAAGGGCCATAGCCGCACTGTGCGCCCAACAACTTGGGATCAGTGAACATCAACTCAAACGCACCGTTGAATATATCTCTGAGCGCCGCCAGTTCGAGCGTCAGATTGGAGCCTTTCAGGCAGTACAGATGACCATGGCAGATTGCCGTGTGGCACTGGAAGCGCTGCGTTCCAGCCTGTGGCAACTGGTATACCGTCTGGATGCGGACCTTGGCTGCGATTCAGAAGCGCTGGCGACTGCTTTTCAGGCCAGTGAAGCTGGCCACCTTATCGGCCACAAAGCTCAGCACGTACATGGCGGTTTTGGCGTCGACATCACTTACCCCATTCACAGATACCTCTACTGGAGCCGGGCTATTCGTCTGGCACTGGGGGGCAGTGGTGACACTTTGGCACAGCTGGGCGACTGGCTGAACGATAACGATAAGCTTGGATGGAAGTATGACCTCGATGAAAACCATTAATTTCAATGACACCAATCCGGGCGACAAACTGCCGGAGTTGGAAATCCCTGTCACAGTAGCCCTTATCACCGGTGGCGCCATTGCTACCCGTGACTACTTTCCGGGACATCATGATAAAGATGCGGCCCAGGAGCTGGGGTCACCCCATGTGTTTATGAACATCCTGACAACCAATGCGCTGGTGCAACGTTTTGTAGAGAAATGGGCGGGTCCGCAGGCCAGATTCAAGGATCTGAAGATCAAACTGGGTGTGCCCAACTACCCGGGTGACACCATGAAGCTGATGGGTGAAATCACAGACAAAGATGAGGTCAGCCAAACTGTCACGGTAGCGCTGGCAGGAAAGAACTCCATGGGCACCCATGTGAGCGGTACGGTCAGCCTGACGCTGCCTGTCTAAGGGAGATTAGCCAATGACAAGTGCAATGGAAAAAAATATCAGTGGTCAGGCCGCAATTGTGGGGCTGGGCGCGACTGAGTTCTCCAAAAATTCAGGACGAACCGAACTTAAGCTGGCGATGGAAGCTACACTGGCCGCCCTTAAAGATGCGGGCATAGATCCGGCTGACGTTGATGGCTTCTGCAGCTACTCAGTGGACAAGGTGCCTGAGTATGAAATCGCCCGTCTGCTGGGTTGTAAAGAGGTGAAGTTCTTCTCCCAGATCCCCCACGGCGGAGGTGCCGCATGTGCGCCGATTATGCATGCTGCGATGGCGGTCGCCTCAGGTGTGGCAAAAACCGTGGTGGTTTATCGGGCAATGAATGAACGTTCCTGGTACCGCTTTGGTGCTGGCAGCTATGGCTTTGCTTCAACGCCCATTTTCGAGAACGTTAATTACGGTTGGTACATGCCCCATGGCTTCCATACTCCTGCGGCCTGGGTCGGCATGTTTGCTCAGCGCTATATGCATGAATATGGCGCCACATCCGAAGACTTTGGCCGGGTAGCGGTCGCAGCCCGTGACTTTGCCTCTACCAATCCTCAGGCTTTCTTTTATGAGCGCCCTATTACCATAGAGGAGCATCAGAAGTCCCGCTGGATTTGTGAGCCTCTGCATCTGTTGGATTGCTGTCAGGAGTCAGATGGTGCTGTGGCCATGGTGATCACCTCTACTGAGCGAGCCAATGAGTTGTCAGTCAAGCCTGTAGTGATTAAAGCCGGTGCTCAGGGTATCGCAGAAGGGCAGCAAATTATGACCTCCTACTATCGTGACGACATCACTGGCCTGCCAGAAATGGGCGTGGTTGCCCGTGAGCTGTACAAGCAGTCAGGTCTGGGCCCGGATGATTTCCAGACCGCCATCATCTATGACCACTTTACCCCGTTTGTATTGCCGCAGCTGGAAGAGTTTGGCTTTGCTGACAGAGGTCAGGCCAAGGAGTTTATCCGTGCAGGCCATCACGCCCGTGGTGGCAAGTTACCTATCAATACCCATGGCGGTCAGATAGGTGAGGCCTATATCCATGGTATGAACGGAGTGGCGGAGGCGGTTCGTCAGGTTCGCGGCACTGCGGTCAATCAGGTGGACAATGTTCGCAATGTGCTGGTCACCGCCGGAACAGGTGTACCCACCAGTGGTTTGATTCTGGGCAGCGCAGACTAAGGAGGCAGTATGTTTGTAGATTTAACGCCAGAGCAGCATCAACTGCGTCTTAAAGTCAGAGATTATTTTACCTCTTTGATGACCCCTGAGCTGAAGTCCAGCCTGCGGGGCAAAGAGGGCGGTGAAGAGTTTCGCTCTGTGATCCGCCAGATGGGTAAAGATGGCTGGTTGGCCGTAGGTTGGCCCAAAGAGTTTGGTGGTCAGGGCTATAAAGCGACAGAGCAGCTGATCTTCTTTGAAGAAGCCAATATTGCCGGTGCGCCACTGCCTTTTGTCACCATCAGTACCGTCGGCCCATCTTTGATGACTTATGGCACAGAGCTGCAGAAGGAAAAGTTCTTGCCGGGGATCGCCCGGGGCGAAATTAACTTCGCCATTGGTTATTCAGAGCCGGATGCCGGTTCAGATTTGGCGACATTAAAAACCTCGGCCAAGGACAATGGCGACCACTTCCTGGTCAACGGCAATAAGCTGTGGACCTCTGGCGCGGAAAGTGCGGATTACATCTGGCTCGCGGCCAGAACGGATGCCGAGCTTCCCCGTCATAAAGGGGTTTCCATCATGATTTTGGACACTCAGGAAGAGGGCTTCTCTCATACCGTTATCCCGACCTGCTCCAACCCCACGGCGGCGACCTATTACGACAATGTCAAAGTGCCTAAAGAGATGTTGGTGGGCGAGCTTAACGGTGGCTGGAAGCTGATCACTGCTCAGCTTAACCATGAGCGTCTGGGACTGGGCTCCTGGTCAGATAAAGTCGCTGGCCTGTATCGCAAGGTGCTGTTGTGGGCCAAAGCCAGGGATGAGCAGGGCAATCGCGCCATGGACAAGCCCTGGGTGCGCTCGGCGATGGCTGAATGTTATTCCCGTTTGGAAGCCATGCGTCTGATTAACTTCCGTATCGCGTCAGATCTTGAAAAAGGTCAGATGGATGTAGCGCTGGCGTCCATTACCAAGGTGTATGGCAGTGAGTCTGCCATTGAGATCTTGCGCAAGTTGCAGGATGTGGTGGGCGCCAATGGCATGGTCCGCGAGGGCAGCGCTGCCGCCTTGCTTGGTGGCGAACTGGAATATGAGGTGCGCGCCTCTGTCACTCTGACTTTCGGTGGCGGCACCAATGAGATCCAGCGCGAGCTTATCGCCCAGTTTGGGTTGGGACTGCCCAGAGCCCGATAAAGGCTAAGAGCCCGATAAAGGCTAAGAGCCAGATAGAAGGCCCAAAGCCAAATAACCATCGTCCGTTATCCGTTGGTCAAAGATAACGGGCGAAAATAAAGAACACTGTACAGTCGGCAGCAGAGTCCGGCGAAGGAGAGCAGGATGAGCGAAATCGACAGTTTTCGCACTGAAGTGAAGCAGTGGCTCGAGGAGAACTGTCCTCAGTCCCTGCGTACACCAATGAGTGATGATGAGATGATCTGGGGCGGCAGAAATGTCCAGTTTAATACCCAGGATCAGCGAGTTTGGTTTGAGCGGATGCGCGACAAAGGTTGGTTTGCGCCGGCCTGGCCTGTTGACGTTGGGGGCGGTGGATTAACACCGTCTCAGGAAGCGGTACTGGAAAAAGAGATGATGAAGCTGGGCTGCCGTCCACCTCAGATCAATCTGGGGATCTGGATGCTGGGGCCTGTCGTGTTGGAATTTGGCACCCAAGAGCAAAAGCAGCGTCTGCTTGGCCCTATGTGTCGTGGAGAAGTGCGTTGGTGTCAGGGCTTCAGTGAGCCCAATGCCGGCTCTGATCTGGCGGGTATTCGTACCAGTGCAGTGGATATGGGCGATCACTATCTGGTCAATGGCTCTAAAATCTGGACCTCATACGGTGATAAGTCCGATGCCATGTACGCTCTGGTGCGAACCAATGCCAATGCACCCAAGCATCAGGGGATCTCCCTGCTGGTGTTGGATATGCACGCTGAGGGGGTAACGGTAGCGCCTATCGATCTTATCAGCGGTAAGTCCACTTTCTGTGAAGTCTTCTTCGATAACGTCAAAGTGCCCAAAGACAATTTGATTGGCGAACTCAACGGCGGATGGGCACTGGCCAAGAAGTTGCTGCAACATGAACGTAGTGCCATGTCCAAATTTGGTCAGTTCTGCTTGCCCACCCATTTCAGCCTGATGTCTCTGGTGAAAGATTATCTGCCTATGGCAGAAGAGGGCGAAGCTGCTTCAGATATCGCGCTGCGTCAGCGTGCAATGGCGGCTGAGATGGATGAAATCGCCTACAACCTGACAGTGCAACGTATGGGCGAAGAGGCTCGTGCCGGTAAGAATGTATTTGGCACCATGTCGATTATGAAACTGGTGCACACAGAGCAGGAAAAACAGAAGTTTGAGCTGCTGCTGGACGCCATGGGGTATCGGGCGCTGGGTAACCTGTCGCTGGCAGGCGAAGGCTGTGAATATTCTGCCCAGGAACTCAAACTGACCAAGGCCTGGCTTAATGGCTTTACCCAAACCATTGCCGGTGGCTCATCAGAAGTTCAGCTGAACGTGATCGCCAAGCGGGTATTGGAGTTACCTGAAACCAAAATCCCAACTCAGCCACAGGCGAAAGGAGGTGCTCAATGAGCATGGTGTACTCTCAGGATGAGCAGATGCTGGCGGATACGGCCGCTGAATTTCTGGCGGCGCAAAGTCCGGTTTCGGCTCAGCGTAAACTCAGAGACGAGCAGGTGACGTTGGGATTCGACGCCCAGATATGGCAGACCATGGCAGAGCTGGGCTGGGGCGCTATTCCCTTCCCTGAGGCCAAAGGTGGGTTGGAGTTTGGCTATAAAGGCATGGGCGCTGTGTTTCAGGAGCTGGGCAGGCATCTGTCTGCCTCACCCATGCTGTCATCTGTAGTTCTGTGTGGCAGTTTGGTCGAAAAGCTGGGCAGCGAAGTGCAGCAGGACACCTGGCTCAATGCCTTGATGTATGGCGAGCAGCGCATGGCGCTGGCGCTGGAGGAGCATCACAGGTTTGACCTTGGCCGTATTGCAAGCGTTGCAGCAAAGTCCTGTGAGGGATATCAGCTGACCGGCACCAAGGCTTTGGTATTTGATGGCCTGGAGGCAGATGCCTATCTGGTGGCGGCGCGCTTGCCACAGTCAAACCGCCTTGGCCTGTTTATTGTCCATGCCAACGCTGCAGGCCTCAATGTCCGCGGTACCGGTTTGGTGGACTCCCGCAATAACGCAGCCCTTGAGCTGCAGCAGGTCAATGCTGAGCTTCTGGGAACAGGTGAAGAGGTAGAACCGTTTCTTGAGCAGGTGATAGACAGCGCCAGAGCCTGTCTGGCTGCAGAGATGCATGGCGCCTGCGAAGCCCTGTTCCGGATGACGACAGACTATCTGAAGACCCGAAAGCAGTTCGATGTGCAGATAGGCACCTTTCAGGCATTGCAGCACAGAGCGGCGGCATGCTTTGTCGAGTTGGAGCTGGCAAGGAGCACTGTTATCAATGCTCTGGCGGCCATAGATAAGGCTCCCGGCAGCAAAGAGACCGCCGCCGCTATCGCTCTGGCCAAATGGAAAGTCGGGGTGATGGCAGACAAGGTCACGGGTGAAGCGGTGCAGATGCATGGCGGAATAGGTGTTACAGATGAGCTGGATGTGGGGCTATACCTCAAGCGCATTCGGGTTGCGCAAATGGCACTGGGTGACAGCGACTATATGGTCAGCCGCTATCACCAATTGACTCAGGAGTGAGCCTGAGCAGGAAAGCCGCCCGAACTTGGTAGTTTTTGGCCGAAAAGCGAAGGGGCAATGGGTTTGTTTTTATAGGCCAGCGCCGGAGTGAAATCACTCCGGCGTTTTTTGTTTGTTCAATCGATGATGACAATTAGTCTGATTTACGGCTTTAACATTTTGTTCGGGGGAAAAATTTTGTAGAATCTCGCGATTGTTTAAGCCGCATACTCGTTAACAGCCTGGCTGACAGGATTCCTGCTTGGGGTGGGATTTGTTAAAATGCGCCGAAATTAATAGTGAGATTGAGCCATGTCTATTTACGTAGTGGGACACAAGATCCCTGATTCTGATTCCATCTGTGGTGCTATTGCGCTGGCCTATCTGAAAAACCAGATCGGCGAGCCAGCCATTGCCACTCGCCTGGGTGAGATCTCTCCTGAGACTCAGTTCATTCTGGACACCTTTGGTGTTGAAGCCCCAGAGTTCAAAGAGAGCTATGCCGGTGAGCAGGTTTATATTGTTGACCACTCTGAAGTGACTCAGGCTCCGGACGATATCGCTCAGGCGACTATCGTGGGTATTGTTGACCACCACAAACTGGGCGACCTGACTACCGCTACTCCACTTGAGTGCTGGATCCGCCCGGTAGGCTGCTCTAACACAGTGATCAAGATGATGTACGATTTCCACGGCGTGGAAATTCCAAAGGCGATCGCCGGCATCATGATGTGTGCCATTCTGTCTGACACTGTTGTGTTCAAATCTCCAACCTGTACTACTGCTGATATCCGCTGCGTTGAAGCTCTGGCTGATATCGCAGGTGTTGAAGACTTCCACGGCCTGGGCATGGAAATGTTCAAAGTGAAATCTGCCGTTGAAGGTACGCCAATCCGTGATCTCGTTATGCGTGACTTTAAAGACTTCAACATGAACGGCAAGCTGGTTGGTATCGGCCAGCTGGAAGTGGTTGACCTGTCTGTATTTGACGCTATCAAGCACGAGCTGGAAGCTGATATTGCCTCTCTGAAAGAAGAGGGTGGCCGTCACTCTGTGATGCTGCTGCTGACCGACATCATGAAAGAAGGCTCTGAGCTGCTGGTTGTGTCTGATGACGTTGCCGTGGTTGAGCGTGCTTACGGTACCGCTACCGAAAACGGCCGTGTATGGCTGGATGGTGTACTGAGCCGTAAGAAGCAGGTAGTACCACCACTGCAGGATGCTTTCGCTTAATCGCGACTGAGCTCTGAGTGAAATGCCGGCATTTGCCGGCATTTTTGTACCCATTGCTAATGAATTGAAATATATTAATAAATTCACCTATTCATCAGAGGGAAGTCGATGAACGCCATCTTACTATTTATTTTGCTATCGCTGATGTTTGTGTCTCTCTATGTCAGATTTGTTCAGACACTTGGTGGAGAGCTGTGTAAACATCTTGAAGTGAGTCAGCCTGAGCTCTGGCGGCAGGTGGTTGAACAAGCCAGCCAGCTGGGCAGTGAAGATAAATGGCCAAAAGCGGTGGCATTGCAGATGCTGTTGAATGGCAGCTTTGCTGATCAGGGCTCAAACGAATTGAGCCGGTTCAAAGCAAAATCGATTCTTTATCGTGTAGCACTTGCACTGTCCTTTGTTCTGGCATTGGGAATCAGCTATTGGTTCTATCTTTCCTCGTAAATGCGCAGCATGATGACCAAATATTCCCGGGGAGCCGGGAGGTAAGTCGGCTTGGTATTAGTCATTGCTGACAGGCGATGCAGTTTCAAGCTAAAGATGAAATTGGGCCCCAAATGGAGCCCATATTTATTGTTAACTCCCGGTATTAGACGCCTATCTCCCCACCATCGTTTTTGGTAATGACCACAGTCGCCGCCCTTGGGCGAACGCTGGTGCCGGTAGGCGTCACCTCAGCAGCATTGGCCGAGTATGGCCAGTTACCCGGGTGCTGAATATTGGCAAACATATTCTTGTAATCCGGAGTGATAGCAAAGCCTGTCACTTCACAGCCATTGGGACCGACGAAGAAACGACGCAACTGGGTTTGGTTGTCAGCACTGATGACTTGCTGGTTTCCATCACCATCAACCAAGGTCGAAGGCACCACTGCCAGCATCTGGTCATTGGTGTATTCTTCCACTTCATCGGCGCCGTTGTCTGTCTGCACCCACATAATACCGCGGTGGTCAAAGGCGAGGCCGTCAGGACTGGCAAATTGGTTAAGCTCTGCCAGGCCGGAGCGGTTGGTATCGGCATCACCATCTTCAGGTGAACCAAATACAAATATATCCCAGCTAAAGTCTGTGGCGTCTTCACCTTCATCCCAGCGAATGATGTGACCGAATGAATTATCTATGCGCGGGTTGGCGGCATTGGCCTCTTCACGTCGGGTGTTGTTGGTCAGTGTCAGGTAAGCACTGCCGGTAAATGGGTCGACGGCACACCACTCAGGTCTGTCCATCTCTGTGGCTCCCACTGCATCTGCTGCCCCGGGCGTGTTCAGAATAATGGCGGCCTGAGATACAAATTTTTCCCCCAGGCGGCGACCATCAGTGGTCACGCTGTCCAGTGTCAGGGGGATCCAGTTACCTGTACCATCTGCATTGAATTTGGCGACGTACAGTGTGCCTTCATTCATATATTTATCGCCGGTAGCGATACGATTGGCAGGGTTGGCGTCCGAAGGATCCCAGTTGGCATCTGACACAAACTTATACATATATTCAAAGCGTGAATCATGACCTGAATAGAAGGTCACAGGCTTACCGGCTTCCAGTTTGCCAAAGGTGCAACCTTCGTGGCGGAAACGGCCCAGCGCGGTGCGCTTTACTGCGCGGGTGGCTGGGTTATATGGGTCGATTTCTACAATATAACCATGACCATTGGCCTCATTGCGGTAATCCTGTTGAGCACTGTTACCACTTGGCGTGACATTGAAGCGGGTAAATTCATCCACCAACTCTTCTGTGTGACCTTCAAGAGTATCCCAGCGATAACGACTGTTTGAATGGCTCAGGCCCAGTCTGTCCTGATCTTCAGTGTGATCGCCACGGTTTACAAAATAACCGGGCCAGTTCTCTTCGCAGGTGAGATAAGTACCCCAGGGAGTAAATCCGTTACCACAGTTGTTAAGGGTACCGCGGGCCTGGCTGCCATCCGGGGAAAAGCGAGTTTCCAGATAAGAGGTATATGCCAGAGGGCCGGCAATATCCATGATGGTGGCACCGGTAAAACGGCGATTATGGCGATCGTTCTTAACCACCTCCCACTGGCTGCCATTCTTGCGGATACGTACCACTGAAACGCCGTGTCCGTTGATCTCCTTGCGTACCTCATCCACCACAGTACGTTTGCCATCAGCATCAAGCGTTGGACCGTTTGCATGCAGGGCATCCAAATCCAGGTACTCATGGTTTACCACCAGCAGGCCATCTTCACTGCTGTCATTCAGCGGGAAGAAATGCATACCATCATGGTGTATCCCCATGGCATTGGCCTGATCTTCTGCCGTATTGGTGCCGTCAGACTTCCATTCTCCGGCTTTATCATTCAGTGGCGTGCCCCAGGGAGCCAATACCTGGGCGCTATAACCTTGAGGAATGGCAACAGCATCTGTCATAGAGCTGGCAATAGAATCAAAACCCAGTTTAACCGAGGCTTGGGTCGGTGGCGCCGGGGTTGGTGCGGGTGGTGGCGTTGGCGCTGGTTTAACGACAGTTTCACTGCTTGAGTTACAGCCACTCAGGCCAGCTCCGGCAAAGGCGGCCATGGCGCTCATACCCAGTCCACCTTTAACAAAATGGCGACGGGAAAGATGACGTTCAAGCACCTGATCGAATGTTTCATTATTACTTTTGTTGTAGCACCTTGGGTCATGGGTTGCTTTGCTCATTGGACACTCCTGAGTGTTAACGCATTTTGTTGTTTTGATGAAGCAATGGGAGCCAGCTCACACTGCGATGCGCTACACACTAAGGGGGCAAGATGACAGTTTGGCTGAAAACAGATGACCCTGAGATTGCCAAATTGTGTCAGAGATTAGACTGGTTCCAACTGTACACAAGAGCAATTTAAATACCTGGTTGAGGGGGAGTTTGGCTAACACTTATCTATATACAGTTGGCTCTGATAATGGGGAGCTTTTCCCGATTCGGAGTGTGTTGGGGACTGGGGCCGATAGTAGATCAGCATACAGGTTTGCCACCATTGAGCTGGGGCCATACCGGCAGGATAGAGGATGATGCGGGTGTCGGTGCCCTTGCCACTGACACTCAATTCCAGTTGGTCATTAAGCTCAGTGATACACACTGCTACGTCAGATTGTTCAATACTGCAATCAGGTAACCCCAGCAGGCTGAGCATACTTCTGGGTGTGGGATAACCGTTTAAAAGGTTCACTTTCATGCCATCTATTTCGACGGTTGCCTGGCCCAGATTTCTGTCCTTGATCTTAGCTTCGAGAACTACTGCATCGTATGAGGCTTGAAATAACTGCTGATATTCCACCAACAGGGTCTCGCGGGAATCCTTACGCGTGTCGGTAAGTAAAAGCCAGATAACCACTGTCATGGCGACAAAAAGGAATATGTATCTGGTAGGTGAGGGGGTGCTTGGTTTCACAGACTAGAATGCGCCTGATTTCTGGTTGTTGGTTTCAAATCAAGATACCTCTGATTTGAACTTGAACAAAATGTTATTTATATGTTGCGCGCAATCCGGCTATTCGTGAAGATAAAAAGCCCTGTATTTGACTCCATTAGCCAAGATGCCAACAAGAATAATCAGAACGCTGACTCGTCTATTTAATAAGGGTGAACCCCACCTGGGAAAATCTCCCTCAATTTACAGTCTGTTGATACTCTTGGCTTTGCCCTTTCAAGCTTTGGCCAGCAATGAAATACAGACTCGTCAGGAGTTGGATACTGAATGGACATCCGGCCAGTATGAAACTCAGGGGTTATATTTCTCCGGCGTTCCCAACTGGGTATCGACCATCAAGATACCGACAGTGACTGAGATACCCAAAGATGAGGTCACAGACGGTATCTACACCCTGTTGGTCGACAACCAATACAAGGTTCCGAAAGAGGACGCTCCCGAATATTACTCTCGTTATGCAAAACAGATTACCGGCAGTGATGGTCTGGAGACGGCCTCACAGATTGAGATTGAGTTTGATCCCAGCTACGAAAAGATTCTGTTCCACGGTGTCAGATTAAAGCGTGATGGGGTGTGGTTGGATAAAAGCCGGGATGTCAGTTTTTCGCTGCAGGACAGCAGAGGCAATGATGCACTTCTGGTCAGGCAGAATAAGTCAGCCTATTGGATCGTTAATGATGTCAGAGTTGGCGATATCCTCGAATATCATTTCACCCGTATCGGTCAAAATCCCGTGTATCAGGGCATATTTTCTGCTTCGCGAACCCTGCAATGGTCGGTACCGGTTCACAATCAGCACTATCGTCTGGTTTGGCAGAAAGAAACGCCTGCCAATGTCCATTTTACCGACGGTGAGATGGAGATGGAGCAAATCCGCCTTGGGGACACCACAGAGTATAAGTTGATGTTAAATCAGGTGCCTGCAGTCAGAGTGCCCAATGATACACCATCCTGGTACCGTCCCTATGCGAGGGTGTTTATTAATGAGGTCAATAGCTGGCAGGAGGTAACTGACTGGGCAAGACCGCTTTTTGAGCGTCAGACAGTTGCAGATGATGAAATCACAGGTTTGGCAGATAGGTTCAAACAGAGCGGCGACCTGAAGCAACAGGTTGCGGCAGCGACTCAGTTTGTACAGGAGGAGATCCGATATCTGGGGCTGGAGATGGGCAGCAACAGTCATATGCCCGCGTCGGCGCCGGATACCCTGGCTAAACGCTATGGTGACTGTAAAGATAAAACCGTGTTGTTGGCTGCGATTTTGAGGGCGATGGGTGTTAAGGCTTCTCCTGTCCTGGTGCACTCCACTGAGGGCCAGGTGTTGGATACCATGCAGCCTTCACCTAAGCGATTTAACCATGCGATCGTTAAAGCGGAAGTCGCGGGAGAAGTGCAGTGGATCGATCCAACAATACTTCATCAACAGGCAACCGAATATCAACCTGACTATGGGTATGCACTTGTGCTGGATGACACAGGTCATCAGCTTGAGCTCATGTCCAAGTCCAACTCAGGCTCGCGGGTTGAATATAAAGAGGTCTATAAACTACCTGATACCAACGAAAAGCCATTGAGCTTGAGGGTGGTGACCACCTATGGGGGCGTAGATGCCATTAATGGCCGATCAACTTTAAGCAGCAACGGACTCGAGGGGGTCTCTGAACAGTACCTCAAGTATTACGGTAATAGCTTTCCGACCATAACAATTGCCGAACCTCTCGAGGTCGTTCACGGTAACCATGGTGAGTTGACCTACCATGAGTCCTACAATATGGATGAGGCCTGGGAGATCGATGAATCCGGTACATTGACTATCTACTTCAGCGAGAACCAGGTGTCATCCTATCTTCAGGTTCCCGATGCCGGCGACCCAAGACCAAGGGGACAAACTTTTCCGCTCGAAATTAATGGTCTGATTCGGATTGAGCTGGAATCTGAAGACTGGAGCTTTACCAACGAGCGTATCAATGAATCCAATCCATTTTTCGATTATCAGTATCAATTAACATTCGATAAAAAGGGTAGGAAGCTGATGTTGGAATACAGCTTCAAAACCCACACTGATCTGATATTGGCTGAAGAGTTAAAAGCTTATTCGGACGCAGTATTGAAAGTTCGAGACTCCTTGAGTATTGGTTTAACCCGCTCGGCTCCTGCGTCAGCTACTTCGTCTGACTCACAAGCCGAACCTGTCAATATTGGGGTATCTGAAGCGGTATGGATTGTCATTATCCTGGTTATCATGCTGTTTAGTTTGGTTTTGGCTATCTCCAGCTTCCTGGTTGCCAAAGATTATGAAGGGGAGGTCGAGTATTACCCTGTTTCTCCAATTAGTTTTTATTTACTGTCTCTGGTGACATTGGGTATTTATCCTTTCTATTGGCAATATAAGTGCTGGCAATATATCAAACGTCGTGATGACTCAGATATCTGGCCATTTGTAAGGGCACTCTTCGGCGTGTTTTGGCTTTACCCGCTTTACCTAACGTTAAAGCAGAGGCATCTGGACCGGAACATTAGTTTCCCTGTGTCTGCTTTCGTGATGGGAGTATTGTGTTTTCTGTTTTTCGTCTTCAACGCGTCTCATCAGTTATCAGAAAAAGCTGGCTGGTTCAGTGAGCTTTTGATCCCTTTGTGTGTGCTTCCCTTGGTGTTATATGTCAACCAGCTAAATCTTGGTCGCCGAGAGGCTTTTACCCATAACTCAAGGCCCAGAGCCCGTCATATTGCAATCGCTTTAGTGACCGTGCCTCTGGCGGTATTTGCCGTAACCCAATCCATTGGCCTGATGCCTTCAGAAAGAGTGATTAAAGGGGATGAGCTGTGGCAAAGAGATATCAGCTATATGCAGCGAAAGCAGCTGTTCGGCGCCAACGAAACACCTGTGCTCTTCTACAGTGATGCGCTTTTCAATATCCGTGATGATGGCAATGGCTTTACTGACAGCCGGGTATTCACTTACTGGAAGGATGAAGGCCAGTTTGATTCCAGATCTGTGCCTTTCGAGCAGGTAGCGCAGATAGAGATTGAGTATGCCGACTCAGATAATGACAACTCAGTGATCACTGTTACTCTGGATGACGAGAGTTATTTTCTACTGTTTGTGCCTCACGCAGAGGAGGATGACCAGCGTTTCTACCAGCAACTTAATAAAAGCTGGCAGTCATCTAAAACTTAACACTCAGCCCCTAATCGAAAGCCGGGCAAACGCCCGGCTTTTTTATAATACCAATCCGCATAGGAGATTGATCTCATCAGAGCCATGTCAGCCATTCGAGTACAATCCAAATTGGTGACGACATAGTGGTTCTATGACTAAACAATTTGGGGCAGTAATCGTGTGGCTGACAGGCTCCCGACGGGCGAGTTTTAAAGGTGCGCATACTGCCCAGAGCTCGCTTGATTTATCCCGATAGACCTTTGCTCGCTCCGATTGTCTACACGCCTTTAAATTCTCGCTGAGTGACTAAACTCCTATGCGGATTGGTATACTCACACTTTTTAACGATATCAGACTTGCTAGCAGGCCGGGCCTCCAATAACATGCATTTTCTCTTTTAATACAGGAAGAAATATGAAGAAGTTATTGACCCTGTTTACCATAGTGATGGCTGTTAGCCTTGCTGTGGTTCCCCATGCAGATGCCAAGCGTTTTGGTGGCGGCAAGTCCTATGGTAAGTCCCATAAAACTGCACCTGCTAAACAGCAACAGGCACAGCGTACTGACACCATTCAAAAACAAGGTACTACAGCGCAATCTGGCGCGAAAAAAGGCCTGATGGGCGGTATGTTAGGCGGATTGCTGGCGGGTGGTTTGCTGGCAGCTCTGTTTGCCGGCGGCGCTTTTGAGGGGATCCAGTTTATGGATATCCTGATTATCGGTGTGCTGGCGTTTATTATCTTTAAAATTATCAAGTCAGTGATGGCGCAAAAAGCGATGAGTCAGAGACGACCTCAACCTGCTTATGCGGGGCCTCAGAGTCAACAGCAGTATCAACGCCAGGCTCAGCCACAGCAGACTGGTAACTTTGGTGGCGGCTTCGGTGCTCAGGCCAGCGACGTTCCCTTCAACCTGCCATCGGGATTCGATGCCAACGGCTTCGTTAACCGCGCCCGTGACCACTATATGCAGATCCAGCGCGCATGGAATGCCAACGATCTGGACAAGATCCGCGAATATGTCTCTGCAGATCTGTATCAGGCTCTTGAGCAAGACCGCGCCGCAACGCCGGGGGAGCTGCATAATCAGATTCTGTTTATCAATGCCGAACTGGTTCGTGCAGACTATAACCAGTCGGTAGCGGAATTGAGCCTTAAGTTCTCAGGCAAGTACAAAGAAACTCAGGACGCGATGGAAGAAGATATTACCGATATCTGGCATCTTGAGCGTGACCTGTCCAGGCCTAATTCTCCATGGTTAATTGTGGGCATCGAGTCCTGATAATCCGAACATTTTAAAAGCCTGCTGAAAAGCAGGCTTTTTTGTAGTAGTAAAATACTATTTCGTAATAGATATAAAACCTGATTTAAATAAAGGCTTTATAACCTCACATACATTATGTGATTTAACATATTCAATTTCAGCCGTTTAGTATTATATTTGGGCAATTAAACGTTCATTTAAAACTTTAATGTTAATTGCTCTTACCTTCAAAATTACTATATTTGCTTGAGCCTTAAACATATATTGAATAAGTATTGAATCAAATTTGAACAGTTGCGACTATAACCCTTGTCGCCTGCAAAAAGGGCGCAAGTTCAAGACCATGTTAGTACAGTTAGAAGGCCCATATTAGGAAAACCAAAATAGGTGGTACTAAGTTAAGCGGTATTAGAGTGCTTGATTTTCCTGAATTTAATAAGACTATTAAAATCAAATAAGGAAATTGGCATGTTTAACAAGCTTGCAATCGCAATTTCTGCTTCGCTGATGACAGGGCTTGTTGGTGCTTCAACCATCGACAAGTATCAACTGGAGCAATATCTGGATTCAACTCAGTCCGAAGAAACCCTACTGCAGGAAAATCAAGGCGTCGTAGCCTGGATGGTGGTGTTGAATCAGGAATCCGTCAGTAAACAACTCAAAACCAGAAGCGTATCAAGCCCGGCGGCCGCCATGCAGGATGTAATGGCATCCCAGGCAAAAATGAAATCTCAAATCGCCGCTATGGGTGAAGATATTCAAGTACTATCTTCGACCTCAAAGCTGGTTAACGGTCTGATTGTGGCCGGTGACCACAAGGCAGTGATGCGCCTCAAAAAGAATCCTGATATTAAAAAGATCCTGCCGGTTTATGACAGACAGCTTCATGTCGCGGCCAGTCGTGATTACGTCGGTGCCACGGCTGTCGCCAACGCTGGTGGCGCTACTGGTGCAGGCCAGATAGTGGCAGTGTTGGATACAGGTGTCGACTATACCCACTCAGCTCTGGGTGGTTCGGGCAATCCGGATGATTATGCGGCTGCAGTGGCATCTCAAGCCACAGCGCCTTCATGGCCACAGGGTAAAGTCATAGGCGGTTATGACTTTATGAATGACGACCCTAATCCCATAGATGCAACCACCAACCACGGTACCCACGTAAGTCACTCTGTATCCGGCATTGCACCCGATGTTGAGTTCTATGTGTACAGTGTGTGTGCTGGCGGTTGCCCGGGTGTGGCTCAGTTCAATGCACTCGAAGCCGCGATGGACCCGAACGGAGACGGCGATACTTCAGATCATGTGGATGTGGTCAATATGTCTCTGGGTGGCGCCTTTGGTGACAACGATGGTGATGCAGTAGAGCTGCTGATTAATGAAATGGTGGAGCAGGGCATCAATGTGGTGATCTCTGCAGGTAATGATGGCCCGCGTCCATTTGTTGTCGGTGGTCCAAGTACCTCTAAAAACGCCATGTCAGTCGGGGCGATGACTCACCCAGTAAATGAAGGTGGCAAAATCGAGTCAGAACTGAATGGTACGCCTTTCGTTGCAGTTGGCGCCGGTTTTAATACCACTAATGAGTTTGCTTTTGACTCTACTGGTTCACCGCTTGTCTATTCCACCGCCAACGATAATGCAGACGCCTGTGATGCATTCGGAGATGACATAGATTTTACCGCCAACGCAGTGTTGGTGGATCGCGGTGGCTGTAACTTCACCACTAAGGTGTTGAATGCCCAAAATAAGGGCGCTGACTTTGTTATCGTTGCCAACAATGTGGATACGCCTCCCTTTGCAATGGGCGGTTCCAATCCAGATGTCACCATTCCGTCAGTGATGATCTCACTGGCTGATGGTAACCTGTTTAAGGATGCGCTGGACAACAACAATGCGGTTTATAGCATTGAATCTGAGTCTGTGGTTCTGGCCGATGGTATTGCCAGCTTTACCTCCAGGGGGCCATCGGTTGCCGGACTGCTGAAGCCTGAAATCACCGCCCCGGGTGTAAACATTCTGACGGCTCACCCAGGTCTGGGTGATGGTCTGACGCCAGCCAGCGGTACCTCCTTCTCCGGACCAATTACCGCTGGTGCAGTGTCTGTTGTCAGGGAAACCTTCCCGGACCGTAACGCCTTCGAAGTCAAAGCGACCTTAATGAACACCGCCAACAGTGATGTTTATCTGGCGCCACCTGCGCAGAACCCTGATGCCGGTTTGGCACCGGTTTCCTACATAGGTGCAGGTTTGGTTGACCTTGAAAGAGCAGTAGAGTCCGAGGTGATTGCATGGGATTCAGACTCCCTGCAAGCAGCATTGGCGTTTGGTCTGGTTAAAGGCACTGAGATGCAAAGTGTGACCAAGACGGTGACCTTAAAGAACTTCTCCGGAAACGATCACACCTTTAACCTGGAGCTTCACCAGAGATATGCGGACGATATCGCGTCTGGTGCTGTTTCTATGGATATGCCATCCAGTATTACGGTGGGAGCGGGTTCCACAGCAGAATTTGATGTCACCATGCATCTTGACCCATCAGCCCTGCCGGCCTGGGGCCTGCGAAGCGGCAATACTGATGTAGCAGGTCAGACTCAGGCATTGACCCTGTCAGAGTATGACGGTGCCATTCGCTTTATGCAGGGTGATGAGGAAGCACTTAAGCTGATTTACCATGTGCTGCCCAAGGCCGACGCCGAGGCCAGTGTTGGTGTCGCACAGTTTGAAGGTGAGACGGTGCGCAGCGTGACCAATACAGGCGCGACAGATCTGACCAATGTCTTCGCTGCGAGCCTGACAGGCGTTGATCCGGTAGAAGATGAACGTCGTCACGATATGGTGGGTGGTAGCTTGGAGGTTATCGAGCTTGCCGGCTGTACCGGTGGCTATGCCATAGTTAACACCATGGTGTTCCGTGACCCGATTATCCATCCATTGGTGGGTAGCCACAATGTGGACTTCGATTTGGATCAAGATGGTACCTGGGACTACAAGATAGGGTCTATTAACTATGGTTGGTTCCGTCGAGGTGACAACCGTGCCCGCATGTTCGTCCATGGCTATCCCAATGCCACCAGAGGTTTCATTCGTGAAGTACTGCATACCCCGGGCAATAACTTCATAGGCAATTTTGCCTGTTTCGGCGATATGGGCCTGAGTGAGAGCGATATTGGCAGTGAAGTGAATATCCGATTCCGCGTAGAAGAAGACAGCTGGATCCTGGCTGGCGCCTCCGGTGAAGGTGATGAAATTACTGCAACTGTTACGCTGGAGCCAAACGATACAGCTCTGAACTTGTTCGATGAAGCAGGTAACCCAATCAGCTCACTGGCTCAGGGAGAAAGCGGTCTGTTTGACGCCAGTTACTCAGAGCTGGGTTATGTCATGCTGTCTGATCAGGGGGGCGTGGCGCTGACCTTCAATATGTCTCCGGACGCCAACTCAGCGCCTCGTGTTGATGACCTCGAAGCCAGTGTCGATAAAGGTACAGGAGAGGGTGAAGTTGTTGCCCGCTTCAATGGCGTGGACGATGACGCTGTGTCCAGTCCAATAGCCAACTACGAGATGACAGATGCCAACTCTGATGTGCTGGTCGTTGATTATGATGGCAGCCTGAAAGTCGCGCCTGGCATGGAGATTGACCAATCTACTGAGACCATGACAGGTACCGTGGTGGCAATTGATACCCTGGGTAATCGCTCCGAGCCTGCTGATTTCACCGTGACTGTAAACAACACCCGTCCTATGGTGGAGTTTGAAGAGAAGCGGGTGATAACAGCCACTGGAGGTGAGGTCACACTGACTGCTCTTGGCACTGATGAAGATGGTGATGAGTTGACCTATGAGTTTACTCAGACTCGTGGGCCAGCGGTCAGCTTCACTCAGGATGACAACATGATAACCTTTACTGCACCTTCAGTCTCAACCAGGTTGAAGTTCAAGGTGAAAGCGTCTGATGGTCGTCTGGAGAGCCGCGCTGACAACGCCAAGGTCATTGTCAGTACACCTCCGCAAGCCATTATTCAGCACTATGAGTTCTTTGGTGGAATTCATATCCTGAGGTCCCGCAGTACCGACGAAGATGGCCGTATTCGTCGTCATCGCTGGACCTTTGATAATGGCGAAACCCGTTCGGGCCGCGTGATTTTCTACCGTGGCGATGCGACCGGCGTAACCCTGGAAGTGACAGATAACAGAGGCCTTAAGGACTCAACCAGTATCACTTTCTAACCTTTCTACTGATAAAGAAAGATGACCAAAGGCCACACAGATGTGTGGCCTTTATTTTTGCATCAGGGAAGATCTCGCACAAAAAATAGCAATATTGGGTAATAGCGACGCCGATGGGTGGTTTGATAAGTTTTTTAAGGTAAGTAAGGGTACCTGGCAACCAGGGCGTAAACATTGAAAGGAGAGGTATTGTTTATGGACAGACATTTTCCCGAAAAACTCAAAATGCTGCATCAAATTGCCATCGATTACGAGGATGGTATCGACTTTGAGCCCTATGAGGAGTTTGTATCTTCGGGACAAACAGATGCGTGGATTAAGTTGTGGACCTGTAATCAAACCCTGAGTGGCGACCAATTCTTAATATTCGGGCAGGACGGCTCAGGTGGTTACGCTGCATTTTGGCTGGTAAATCCAGATCAACCTGTGCTGGAACAACCTGTGGTATTTTTTGGCTCAGAAGGTGAAGCCGGGCTTATCGCAGCGAACTTTTATGATTATGTCTGGTTACTGGCTAATGGTATTGGACCATTTGAGGCCATCGCCTATCCGACCCTGGAAAGACAGGGTAAACCTGAGTTTGCCCGCTTCGCGCAAACGTACGCCCATGACCACAGAGGCACAGTGTCAGCAATTATCGAAAGAGCCCATAACCAGTACCCGGAATTCGACAGGGTACTGGATGATTGGTGTGCATGAACCAGGCATAAAGCCTGTTTTCAAATATCAAATAAAAAGGCCCGCTGGGGCCTTTTTATTTTCAGCAAGGACTACTGAGTCACCTTATGAGTGGTAAAGCTGCCACTGTCCAGCGCCAGCTTGGTCTCTTTGGCACCACTCAGATCAGCGGATTTCAGATCAAAAGACTTAATTCCGCTGTCGAACATAGTTTTGTAGTAGAGAACCCGATTTTGCTGATCGATCACTGAAGTCCACTGGGTGGCAGAGGGCAGATCAGGGATATGGGCTTTATGTTCAGTGCTGAATTCAGTCCCTATGGGAATATCAAAGTTATTCAAAATATGAAACGCCTGAGAAACCGCGTCCCGGTTGGTTTTCATCGTGGGTGCGGTTTCAACATAAAAGGCTGCTCGCACGAATCGGGCCGGAGGACTGATATCGCCAGGCAGAGCCGCAAACGCTGTACCAACCCCAAATGATCTGGCTTGATAATCGCCAAAATTAACGGGGGCTGAGGTGCCGGGCTGCAGGCTGACATAGTTATTCAGATTGGTGACCTGCCAGGGGAAATCCGGAGAGTTGGTCAGTACACCCACAGGGTTGTCATAGAAGTGGATCTCGCCGTTATTCACAATCTCGATAACGATATTAGCACCGGATTTATCCGTTACCCGCCAGTGTGCCGTTGGTGATGGATTACCTTTGGCATCAAGGTAGACAGGTACGATTTTAATCTGCTTAATGGCAGCCTTGACCTGTTCAACCGTATCAAATTGACTCAGCATCCAACGCACAAAATCCATATCGGTAATGTTGTTGGCAGTATGGGCCGGGTCGAACTTTGCCAGGGAGCCGTAGCCTTTGAAATAGAAAAGGCCTGCGGTAAGTCCGGCTTCATTGATCCCTTCGGCGATAAACCTGTCATCTGAGACTGAAATCCCGGCGAAGCCATACTTGCTGTCCCAACTGAGCCCGGTTTTTCCATTAGGCATGGTAGAGGCATAACCATAATTTCTTGGCGCTATGATCAGTTTACTGTTGAGATTGCTTTCTCCCCACTCAATAGTGCGTGCGTGAATATTGGCGTGAGCCTCTGTGCTCAAAGTAATGCCGGTACAGGCATCTGCCGTACCAATAGATGCACCGGCTAATGCCAGTCCTGACAAAATACTCAGGACGAGGGGTTTCAATGCCATAAACAGCTCCTTTTGTGGATTAGGTCACCAGATGGCTTAAATTTTCAAGCCTGTTTTAAGTTTTCGTCGCTAATGTCACTGATAAGTCCGATTATCTTATTGCTGTGACGATATCTTGTACAAAATTATTAAAAAGTGCCGCCAATACCTTATAAAACTGATGCCAAAGCGGACCGGATGTAAGCTCCTGGCCAGGTTGCCGGGCAGCATGAAATGCAAACAGGCCAGAGGTAAGTCGTTTCGCTCCAACTCCAGACGAAAAGACATTCCCAGAGGCATTCGCAACCATAATCCTCTGAACATTGAAAAAGGCTGCAACTGGGAAGGCGCCTGTGGTACAGATGGACGATTTGTGGTTTTTTCCTCCGCGTTTTATGGCATTCGCGCCGCTGCCCGCATAATGAATACTTATCGCTTAAAGTACGGGATCAATACCATCCGGGGCATAGTTGAACGCTGGGCACCTCGGGAGGATAACAATCCCACTGATAACTACATCACCTTTATTGTTGGTCACAGTGGGATCTGTGCTGACACAGTGTTGCACGATTCAGATTATCCCAGAGTGATCACGGCCATGATCAGATTTGAAAACGGAGAGTGCCCTTATTCAGTTGAGGAAGTAACTCAGGGGGTCAACGCAGGCTGGAGATCATGCTGACATATCCCAAGTTTTTCTATTCATAAGTCTCCCGGTGGACACAATTGGAGCCAGGGCACTTCTGAATATGAGTGACGACTACGTGCTCAACAGACCATGAAAAATTATCATCAAGGGCGGGGAAACCTGCCTTTGATTCTATTTATATCACTCTCTTCATATCTGATACTCGTCCCAATTATCGCCGATAACACTCTGTTAAACCTTCCTATTCCCAGTTTTTCTTAGCGTAAGCCTTTTGACATTAATCACCTGTTGATGGGTGATTAAATGGTAAGAAATACCGGTTATTGGTTATTTATCCATATGTAAGACCAGTTCGAGCCGATTAAAAAGTAGACAATCCAGTGTCACATCTATAGTTTGTATACAATACACAATATCCCAATGGCTCCCGGTGGTTGGCTAAAAAAGTAAGAAGTAAAAACGATAGGGCCAACCCCGGGGCCATCTTTAGCTCATTTAACTCATGTGTCGATTGCCAGCATGAGTGTGTTCAACAAAACAATGATAAGAGAGTTGATTATGTGTTCTATCGCGAATAAGACATTCTGGATTTGGCTGTTGTTGTTACCATTGTTCCCCACGATTAGTCATGCTCAGGACGAGCCTCCCTGGTTTGGGTCCATCAGTGTCGACAGAAATATCATAATGGCCAATGACCCTTCTACCTTCTTTGGCCTGGGTTATACCGGACGTCAACAACACTATGTTTACGACAGACGTTCTGATTCCTGGGGAACTATCTACGGATATGTATTCAACTTGAAGTTTTCGGATGGCACCCAAACCGATGCTGTCGTCAGCCCTGAGTTTGGTAGTCAGGAAAATGCCCGTGAAAAAGCAAATGAATATGCGTTTTACCTGGGTCAACAACCAAAGAGCATTCGGGATGGTGTGCAGCGACTCATCATTTTTGACGGTGATGCAAAATGGGGAGGGTTAAATGGCGACGTCATGGTACATACAGTTCATGGTAAAGCACTGATAAAGAAAGGGACGCTGGAGGAAACCTTATTTCATGAAGCTATACATGCCACATTCGAGACTGGCCATAAGAACCATCCAGACTGGCATGAAGCCCAAAAAGCCGATGGCATCTCGATTACCAAATATGGACAAAACTATCCGGTTAGAGAGGATTTTGCTGAGACCTTTTTGATGTACTTCGTGTCGCGCTATATGACAGACAGGGTAACTGATTCGGTACTGGACACCGTCAACACCCTCATTCCCAATCGTTTAGCCTATCTTGATAGCCAGAATTTCGACTTAAGCCCCTACACCCCAAATTCAACATCCCATGCTGCTACGCTTACCTCCCATGGCCCTGAAGTTGAAATAGAGACCAAAAGTGTCACTCTGTCATGGAATAGGCCCGAAGGAACTCACGCCTATCGGCTCGATGTCGGAACGACTGGAATCGGTTCTGACAATATCCTTGCAAGCGATCTGTTGTACCAAGATCAATCTGAAGTCACTAATCTACCGGACGAGTATGCGGCAGTATACGTACGCCTTTGGTCAGCCCATTGGTCAGGTTCATGGGAATATCGTGATTATCGCTTCATCTCTCCTAACCTGGATAATTCAAGATTGACGGCGAACTTGACCAGGCCTCGTCACGGTAATCAACTTACGGGAGTTCGACAAACGTTTTACTGGGATAATCCGCCATTGGCCAGTCACTATGACTTACTCTTGGGTTCTAGTAAGGGGGGGAACGACATTCTGTCGTCTAATGTTCAAAAGGCTTCTGATTACAGTTTCCAATACAGAGATGTCTTCGGATTACCCAGTGATGGCAGGGATGTATTTGCCCGCCTTTGGACCTACACGGACTCATGGAACTATCAGGATTACGTTATTGAAGCGATAAATGATCCCGAAGTTGTCAGCATTCTTTCTCCAGCCCAAGATACACAATTGGCCTCATCCAGCGTTGTGTTCGATCTGGAGAAGCCCTATGTTGACAGTGAATACTCGTATGATCTGATTGTGGGAACTCAGGGAGTTCACTCAAATGATATCAGGGTTTCATCTGTTACCAGCGACGAATCAGTTTTGGTTAATGGGCTGCCTGTCGATGGCCGCACTGTCTACCTGACCTTATGGACAAAGAAAGGTGAGCTTCCCTGGTCCTATAAAACCTATTCTTATGAGGCTGTTGACGCCGTTATCTCCACTGCACATTTTGACAATTACTCCGAGGAAACTCCGCCTTTGCTTGAGTCGACCAAAGTGTTGTTTGAATGGCGTAAACCTGATGTGAATCATGAGCATGAGCTTTACCTTTACGACTTGCTGGTAGGCTCTACACCCTGGAGTTCAGATATCAGATCTTCGTCTACGACGACGAATCAGTCGTTGCTGGTCGAAGGACTGCCTAAAGATGGCAGCAAGGTTTATATTACGTTTTGGACTAAAGTAGGCGAACAGCCCTGGGCATCTAAGCAGTATATCTATCAAACTCCGAAAACTAATGAGGTCGACAACCCATAGTGGTAATGAACTGGAGTCGGGTAGTCGCTAACCATGTCAGACAGGTTGATGCTTGGTGAACAGATATTAATTTTAGAAAATCGATGTTAATTCAAACTGATGTCCTTTGCCTGATGCTGATTACAAGAATGTTCGTTGAGCTCACGCCCCTAACTGCGTACTTTTGAAGAGCTTCTTATGGTTTACAAAAGAGGGCAGTACTATGACGCTGAGTTCCTTAATTACTTTTCTGATTATTGGTGGTATTGCTGGTTGGCTGGCCGGTCAATTGATGAAAGGGGCTGGATTCGGACTCTGGATCAATATTCTGATTGGAGTCATTGGTTCAATTCTTGGTGGGTTTGTATTTGGCTTGTTGGGCTTTGCTGCCACCGGCATTATTGGCTCCATTATCAGTGCAACGGTGGGCGCGGTATTGTTGCTCTTTATACTCTCCAAAGTCCGTAGCTGACACTTGCTGAACCACCTGTTTTTAACGCAATGCCCGTGGCGTGGATCTCAGTTTTTCACCACGCCAATTCCCTTATTTCATCACTGAGCATACACTCGCCGCCCTTTGTATTTTGTTCTCTTGTTAACTGTCTTTGGGTGCGTGATGAAACTGCTAAAAACCCTGTTGGTACTGGCCGGAGCTGCCAGTTTGTCTGCCTGTGTAACTTTTCCAACCATGGAATCTGAGAAAGTAAAAGTGCTGTGGGATGATACATACGCACTGCGCGGTTGTGAGCATAAAGGCACGGTATTGGGCTCTCAGGGACATTTCTATGATTACTGGCTGCATGCTGATCGTGACATGGTATGGGGCACTCTGAACGAAATGCGCATTAAAGCTCACGAGAAGGGCGCTGACACCATATATCTGTTCCGTCCTTTTGGTTTCCTGGGCTCAGTGACCATGATGGCTAACGCCTACGACTGTAGTGGTCAGAACAAGACAAACACACAGCAGGGCGACATTCAGCCACCGCTGGTCTCTTCTGTTACAGAGCAGCCAGCCCAGTAACGATTGCACGTGTAGAAAAGCAAAAAGCCCGCCGAATGCGGGCTTTTTTGTTGCAGCTCAAGTCAGTCAATCGTCTTTAAAAAAGCGTTTGGTCGCCACCAGTTGATCGTATAGATAACTGACCTTGCTGTATTTTGTCTTTGGGATCTGATACCGGTCGATACAGAATGTCAGGCTTGCACCAGGATACTGAGTGTTTTGTAAAAATAGTCCGCAATTTGCCGTCATCACTTCGATTTCGCTGAACGTCGTATTATGGTCGTAAATGGGGCCATCGATCTTAGGGGGGAAACCTTTATAGCGACTAAGGTCAATATCACCAGGCAGTCCCGCCCTCATCTTCATAATCTTGTCATAGAGTGAAAATGCCTGCTTGTGAGGTTCCAGACTGATGACTTGACCATTGTAGGTGCACTGATCGATCTCCGACCCGATCAGCTCAGTGGTCAATTGCTGCAGGGCCTGCTCATCACTGCTTTCATTATTCGCTCTGTCTAATTCTTGCCACTTTTCTTGTGGAATATTCATCCACAGGCAAGCAGCAATGACGTATTGAGTTGAGGTGTACTGGGTTCCTGCACTTTTGGCGTTAAAACAGACGCTCAGTCCGAGAGCGATAACAAGTATCAGATATTTCATTTTCTCTCCAATGGTGCCATCAATTGCAGTTTGCAAGGGAGTGATAAAAACAAGCTAATGCAAATCCTGTCCCCTTGCTATAGCGCCTTTGGGTGAGAGTGGAGCATGAACAGGCGTCGCGCTTAACTGCAGTTCTCAAGTGCAATGGTGTCATTCAACCAAGGCAATTTCCGACAGGTTGGCGGACTCTACTTGCAATCTGTTCAATCAACCTGTTTGGTGCTCTTGAAAATGCATGTCTATTCAAATAATTGAATGGTTGTCAGAAAAATCTCGGGGCTGATACTTTTGATTTTGCATAAATCATGATTAACCATTCATTGGTATTACTGGATCCCTTTAAAAAAGTTGAGGCTGAAACATCCAAAGTTTCAGGGGTGCCCGGACGGGCACGCATTGTGATGGACTGGGCTAACCGAATGCTCTGGTCATAGTGAGAACGTGATAGGCTGAGCGAGAACAGTTGGCGAAGCAGGGGACACACATGGGGGCAGACCGGAGCAAAATTCCAATCAGAGTCTTGCTTGTTCTGTTGAGTTTTGGCCAGGCATACCTTTGCTATTTGTCTCACTTCGACAAGATCAGCTTTGCACCACTCTATTGGCTTGTTCACGTTTTTTTTGAGCCTGTATATTTCCTGTTGTTACCGATAGTCGGCATGTTCGAAAAGTGGGTGCCCATTGACATGGATCTGACGGAATACAGGAACTGGTGGTTTCCCCACTTAAAGCTCAACGCCTGGCTCATTGGGGTCGTCTTTTTCTATCCCTTGAATGTGGCATACCTAAAGCTTTTTCGGAAAATACATAGCCTGGTCATCAATCGAACTTAAGGCATGAGGCAACTTTAAAGGAGGTTTACATCAGCCACTAAACTTCTCGTTAAATCAGCAAATCTCGGCTGAAGATAGCCCTGTCTCTGTTGGGACAAATCAGCAGTCAACCATAGCAACTTTGGGTAAAGCCTTCTTCCTTCAAGTTTTTCATTGTCATTTATCTATCTAATTTTAATAAATATTTTAAGCAGTCAAAGGGTGGGGAGAATTTCATTAGACTGGAATTCCCGAATGAGGTGAAGATCTCAATTTCCACGCGCTCCAAGGGGTTACTGGTGTTCTCTGGATCACCAGGGCTTGATTCCATCACTTTATTAAGCTTACAAGTGTTCGCTTAGTTTTTTGTCCACCTAAATGCTCTGGATGTGGACGAGTTGAAGATTTTTTGTTGCGGTAAATCAAAGCGGTAAGAGTTCCCTAAACGATATAAATAACAATGTGATAGGGAGGCTTTAAAGATCTATTTCCTGTGTCATTTTAAAAATTTATTCAAACGTTTGTTTAAATTGTTTGAACTCGATCGCATTTTGTGACGTAATGTAGACATGTGTATTCTGGTCAGATGAGTAATGGATATGAGTTTACGAACCCAACTAAGGAAGATATTGCCCAGCATTTCCACCACAGAGCAGGAAGCGCTGGACGCAGGTGATGTATGGCTGGAAGGTTCCATCTATCAGGGTAAGCCTGATTTTTATTCCCTTCGCGCCGTACCCGATGCGAAATTGACTGCTGAGGAGCAAGCCTTCCTCGATGGTCCTGTTCAGGAACTGCTGGGAATGATCGACGACTTCGAGATCCAGAACAGTAAACACATTCCTGATTCCATTCTTGAATTCCTCAAGAAACATAAGTTCTTTTCCCTGATTATCCCTAAGTCATACGGCGGTCTTCAGTTCAGCCCTTACGCTAACTCAACCATTGTGGCGACCATCTCCGCTAAGAGCAGCGCAGTTGCAGTGACTGTCATGGTGCCTAACTCACTGGGGCCCGGTGAACTGCTGATGCATTACGGTACCCGTGAGCAGCAGGATTTTTGGCTGCCACGTCTGGCTGGTGGACAGGACATTCCCTGTTTTGCCCTGACCAGCCCGGAAGCGGGCAGTGATGCAGGTGGTATCCCGGATATCGGTGTGGTGACCAAGGGCGAATATAACGGCGAAGAAGTGCTGGGTCTGAGCGTCACCTGGGACAAGCGTTATATTACGCTGGCACCAATTGCTACCGTGCTTGGTCTGGCCTTTAAAGTGCAGGATCCCGATGGTCTGCTGGGCGATACCTATGACCTGGGCATTACCTGTGCGCTGATCCCTAAATCTCACCCCGGTGTGCAATTGGGCAATCGTCATGACCCTATGGGTGTGCGTTTTTATAACGGTACCACCCGTGGTGAGAACGTCTTTATCCCAATGGATTTCATTATCGGCGGCCAGCAAAACATAGGTCGCGGCTGGCAGATGCTGGTGAGCTGTCTTGGCGCCGGCCGTGGTATCTCTCTGCCTGCGTTGGGCGTGAGTGTGTCTCAGGCATCCTTTAAATCTTCTGCCGAATATGCGGCAGTACGGGAGCAGTTCGGTCTGTCTATCGGTAAGTTTGAGGGTATCCAGCAGAAACTTGCAGATATCGCGGGTAAAACCTACTTGCAGGAAGCGATGCGCGTACTGACCACTGAAGGCCTGGGCCTCGGCCTAAAGCCATCTGTGGTAACCGCTATCGCCAAATACCATATGACAGAGCTTGGCCGTGATGTGCTGGATTCCGCCATGGATATTCAGGCAGGTAAAGCCATTCAGTGTGGCCCGCAAAATACCCTCGCTTCAGGCTATGTAGCCCAACCCATTGCCATTACGGTTGAAGGGGCCAACATCCTGACCCGTAACCTGATGATCTTTGGTCAGGGCGTGATGCGCTGTCATCCATACCTGCAAAATATGGTGGAAGCGATCCACAGCGAAGAGAAGGACGCTGATAAAACCTTTAACAGCATTCTGGCTAAAACCGTGGGTTACAGTGTGGGTAACAGCCTGCGTTCCTTCCGCCTGGGATTGCTGCCATTTACCGCAGGAGCAGAATCAAAACTGCCACAGGTTCAACCTTACGAGAAAGCGGTTCAGCAGCTGGCTTCAAAGCTGGCGGTATATGCTGACTTCTCGCTGCTGGTACTGGGTGGTAAGCTTAAGCAAGCCGAGATGCTGTCAGCCCGTCTGGGCGACGTGATGAGCTACCTTTATGCTGCCATGGCGTCGATTCGTTACTTCGAGACCAAGGTATCTGAAGCGGCCCGTAAGGATGCTGAACCTTACTTCCATTACGCTACCCGTTGGTCGCTGCAGCAGGCAGAGAACGCTATCCATGACTTCCTGGATAACTTCCCGTCCGCGCCAACCCGCCAGGCGATGCGCCTGTTGACCATCACTTACGGTAAGCGTATGCCAAAGATCTCAGATGATCTGGTACGTGAACTGGCAGAAGCGGCGCAGATGAATACTGCGTTCAAGAAGCAGCTCACTCATCTGATCCGTCCGGTAGCAGGAGACGGTAACGACATTAATGAAAAAGCCTATCTGGCCAAGATTGAGTGTCTGGATCTGCTCGCTCGCCTGAAGAAAGCGCTGCGCAAGAAAGAGGTTCGCGCCGGTGTTCGCTTCGGTGAAACCATAGATAATGCGCTGGCAGCTGGTGTAGTCAATGCAAGCGAAGCCAAGCAGCTTCATGCATATAACGTGAAACGTGAGCGCGCAATCAGGGTTGATGAGTTCGATTTCGACCTGAATCTGATCACGCCTCAGCCTGAGCTGAAAGCCGCTGGTTAATCCTTCCTGGTTCTGCTTTGTCCTGATAGACAAACCGCATCCCAGTCAGTAGCATCAAGGCCTCCCTCGGGAGGCCTTTTTATTGCCGGCCGAACAACGAGCCTCATCCTGAAATCAAAGGTAATCCTTGAAGTTAACCAGTTTTAAGTACAAAACCCGTAAAGGTCCTGACTATCGACATGGCGAGCAAATGTCGTTTATGGATATCAAGCAAACCTTTGGTATGGGGAACATTCGTGTCGGGAGCTGGGTGACCCGGGAAGAGAAGGATCTGGCGGCCAATCTGATTTTCGATTCCCTGGCAGACCTTGCTTACATTCTGGCATTGCCCCCTGAGGCGATTGGCCTTCGCGGCAGTTTAAGCCTGGCCTTTGGCAGTGGCGGCCGTAAAGGCGTGCAGGCTCACTACGCCCCCAATCAAAGAGAACTGGCGCTGGCTAAAAATGCCGGGGCAGGGGCGCTGGCCCATGAGTTCTGGCATGCGTTTGACCATTACATTGCTGACAAGGCATTTGATATTGGTGATGCTTTTGGTCCCCGTAAACGCATTCTGTTTGCCAGTGATTGCTGGCTTAAAGATGAGTTGCCCCTGCCACATCCCTTGAACGACCGATTGTTTTCAGTATTCAATACTGCGCTCTTGAGTCATGACGGTCTGGATAAGCATGATTATGTTGCCCGCAGTGTAAAGGCAGACAAGGTCGCAGGTGCCCATTACTTCTCTTTGCCGACCGAGATGATGGCGCGCGCCTTTGAGGCTGTGGTGGAGTCCTGCACTGAGATAGACAACCCTTATCTGGTATCCGGTACCACCAAGCCGGATGTCATGCGTGTTTATCCGGACCTTGCCCACAGGCAGGAGATTCATTCAGCACTGCAGGGATATTTTGGGCCGCTTGGCCAGGCACTCAGCAAATAGCGTCATGCAGACGACTCGCTTTACCTTCACAACAAGCCTTGTTGGCAGCTTTAAACTCAGGTTTTCCGGTGACAAGTGGATAGCTGAATCCTCTTCCAACACTTTGTTACTTTTTTCATTGCTGATATTGAATGCAATTCAGGCTTTCATCTTGAGTTAAGCGCTTGCTTTTAGCATGCTGCATCCATGTTAATGATGACAGGGATGAAAATGAAAAAGCCAAGCTCAAAACTCTCAATAATAAAAGCACCTGGCCTGATTGCCTCTAAACTATCGCTCAGTCTGGCGCTGAGTCTGAGTCTGAGTCTGGGGCTGACTCCTGCAGCCATGGCTGATAATCATCAGCCTCTGAGTGCCACAGACGTTTTTAACCTTGAGTATGTCTCCAGTCCGGATATTACTGCCGATGGCGATACCGTCTACTTTGTGCGTCAGCAGATGGACAAGTTTAAAGACAGCAAGACAGGCAATATCTGGAAAATAAGCAGTGACGGCGATGACCTTCTTCCTGTCACGACAGGAGAGCATTACGATTGGTCGCCTGTGCTGTCACCGGATGAAACCCGTCTGGCATTTATTTCAAATCGGGGTGGCAGTCCTCAAATTTATATTAAGTGGCTTAAGTCAGGTGAATTGGTCAAGATCTCCAGTCTCACTTCATCACCCTCTGGGCTGACCTGGGCCCCCGATGGCAAGTCGCTGGTGTTCTCCATGTTTGTACCGGCTGCACCAAAACGTCCAGTGTCTCTTTCTGGTAAACCCAAAGGTGCCACCTGGGCTGATGACGCCATATTTATCGAAGATACCATCTACCGTCTGGATGGCAGCGGTTACCGTAAGCCGGGCAATACCCAACTGTTTACCCTGGCTGCCAACGGCGGCCATGCCCGCCAGTTAACGGATGGGCCCTATAATCATGGTGGCACGCTGTCATTCACACCTGACGGTAACACACTGTATTTTGCCGCTTCCCGTTTTGATGACGCTGAATATCAGCCGCTGAACGCCGAAATCTATCGTCTGGATATGACCTCAAAGGCGATAGAAGCGATAACCGACAGAAACGGACCTGACAGTCAGCCAAGGGTTTCACCCAACGGTAAGTGGCTTGCTTACACAGGCTATGACGACAAAGGTACAAATTACGAAAACCAACAGCTTTATCTTAAGAATCTGAAGTCAGGCGAGGTGAAATCACTGACAGCAGATCTCGACCGTTCGGTATCTACCTTCCAGTGGGACGGCGATTCAGATGCCCTGTATATCAGCTATGACGATCAGGGCAAAACCCGCCTTGATAAAGTGTCGGTGAAAGGTAAGCGCACCGAAGTCACAGATATGATTGGCGGAACCAGCCTCGGCAGACCTTACACCTCTGGTGACTTTGATATCTCAGGTAATGGCAAGATGGCCTTTACCTTGTCTGATACCCAAAGACCGGCCGAGTTGGCTGTGACGTCTGTATCCGGTCGTAAGGCGGGTAAATACGACGTATTGACTGATTTCAATGCTGACTTTACCGATGGCAAGGACACCGCAAAGGTGGAAGAGTTCTGGGTTAAATCCAGTTACGATGGTCTGAACGTGCAGGGCTGGATCATGTATCCTCCAGGCTTCGACAAGAGTAAGAAGTATCCTTTATTGCTTGAAATCCACGGCGGTCCTACCGCTGCCTATGGTCCTCAGTTCTCAATGGAGCTTCAACTGTTTGCCGCCCGCGGTTATGTGGTGCTCTATATGAACCCAAGAGGCAGCTCCTCCTATGGTAAGGAGTTTGCGCAGACCATAATGCACAACTATCCAAGCCAGGATTACGATGATTTGATGTCCGGTGTGGATGAAGTGATTAAGCGCGGCTTTATCGACGAAGAGAAGCTTTATGTCACTGGTGGCTCAGGTGGCGGTACGCTGACAACCTGGATAGTCGGCAAGACAGACAGATTTGCTGCTGCGGTTGTCGCCAAGCCGGTGATGAACTGGTACAGCTTTGTACTGACGGCGGACTTTTATCCCTTCTTTACCCAGTATTGGTTCCCGGGTATGCCCTGGGATAATACCGAGCACTACATGAAGCGCTCACCCATCAGTCTGGCTGGCAATATCACTACCCCGACTATGCTGCTGACCGGTGAAGATGACTACCGTACTCCGATTGGTGAATCCGAGCAGCTGTATCAGGCCCTTAAGCTGCAGAAGGTGGACACTGCTATGGTACGTATTCCGGGTGCCAGTCATGGTATCACCGCCAGACCATCCAACCTGATGGCTAAGGTTGAGTATATCCTTTGGTGGTTTGAGCAATATGGTGGCCCGGCCAAGCCTTAAACTCATTCCCTATGGTTTATAACGAAAGCCCGTCATATCAATGGCGGGCTGTTTATTGTTTATCGCTTTATCTCTTCTCTTTATCTCGTTACCTGGGAGTCGTGAGCTATCCTTTCCAGCCCATTAATACCAGAGGCTTTTGTCTTGAATATTTAAGATAGAGCTGGCCGATATCATTGGGCACTGTGTCGATCGCCCGCAGCTGAAACCCTGCACGGGAGTAATAGTTTTCAAGGTGAGGCAGGGCATACAGAAAGCTTTTCCCCGAGGTCAGCTCAGGTGAAATGAATTTAAGCAGCTCATCGCCAATACCCTGTCCCCGATACTCAGGATGCACCAGCATGCCTGTTACCAACTCAAACTCACCAATGGGACGAATGCGAACCACGGCAATTATCCTTTTGTCATTGCTATCTGGCTGGTCCGTATCCTCGTTGTCCAGACCATTAATGGTTACGATAGCTAGCTTTTCTCTGCCTTTAGGTTTCGCCCAGGGCATATAGGCCTGATACAGCTTTTTTATCTCTCTGGACTGCTGTTTTTGCTGACTGTCATTCCGCAGGGTTGGATTTTGCACAGGCGAGCTATGGTCGTCAGGAGTAATCCAGCAGAAGTCAAAGGGGATGTTCATACACTAATCTTTTAAAGCTGCATGGAATATCTAAAGGGGTTAATGGACAGCGTTTATCATAGAGGTCAGCTCGGCAACGCTACCGGCTGACATTTTGCTCATCACCTTTTGCCTGTGCAACTCAATTGTACGTTGAGCTATGCCCAGTTCAGCGGCGATCACCTTGTTCATTTTACCGTCCAGAATCCCGCTTAATACCTCTTTCTCCCGCCGGGTAAGGCTCTCAAGGCGGGTTGTGATCTGAGTTTTATGAACCAAACTCTCGGCCAACTCCTGACTTTGCTTGATGCCTTGCTCAAGCAACGTCAGCAGCTTGTCTCCATCTACTGGCTTTTCCAGAAAGTCCAACGCGCCAAACTGAATACTTTTTACGGCAAGCGCTATGGTTCCCTGGCCGGTCAACATAATCACTCTAATCGGGCTGTTTCGCTGTTTCAGGGTTTCCAACAGCTCCATACCGTCCATTCCCGGCATATTAATATCGAGCACGGCAACACCAGCCTGGTGAATGTCAGTTTGGGTTAAAAACGCATCGGCGGATTGGTAACAGGCTGGCTGAATTCCCAGGCCTTCAAGCATCCAGCTTAATGACTCAAGCACGTCCTGATCGTCATCAACCAGATACACATTGTCGATATTGGGCGAATTCATATTAGCCTTCCTTCCACGGGGTCAGTATTAAAGGGCATCTTCATAGCTCAGCTGTGCTTTAGGCAGGGTAAGGCGCATACACAGGCCCTGAGTACGGCGTAACGCCTCCAACTGGCCCTGATGTTCTTCAACAATACGTTTGCAAATCACCATACCCAAACCTGTGCCTTGAGGTTTGCTGGTCTCAAACGGCATAAACAGGCGATCGTATTGGGTGTCAGACAGCCCCTTACCGTTATCAATAATCTCCAGGACGACGTTATCGCCGCAGGTCTTAAGATTAATTGAAAGCTCTGGCGAATCGGTTTCATCCATGGCATCCAGACTGTTACGGATCAGGTTAACCAATACCTGTTGTATCAAGCTGGAATCTGCATGTATCAACCCGGGCACCAGATTCAACATGGGCTCAAGCTTTATTCTTTTAAAATCCGGCCGCATAAGATTGAGCGTCTCATCGAGCAATTGCATCAAGTCAATGCGACAATATTGAGTATCCTGCTGGCAAAAGCTCCTTAGTCGGTTAATGGTATCCTGGGCTCTGTCGACCTGGTCCAGCACCTTGGTCATGGCGCTTTTCAGCTCAGGACCACTGTCCTTCATCCGGTAAAGGCAACCCTGGGTCAAATAACGGATCCCGGCCAGGGGCTGTTTCAATTCATGGGAGATCCCCGACGCCATCTCACCGGTCAGCAACACTCGCTGGGCTTTAAAAAACTGCTTTTGCTGGTCAAGCAAAGCCTGTTGGGTCTGCTTGTGTCCTTCCATTTCGGTTTGCAAGGCCCGGGTCCGGATATGCACCAAACGCTGCACCCAAAGATGATGCAGACCGCCGAGCAGAAAGATAATGCCGCCACCAAACAGCCAGGGCAAAGCAGAATGCAAAAGCTTCTCCCAGTTGGTCACAAAGGGCCATCTTTGCAGGGTTTTAAGCAGAGCAAACACCTGCCTGTCATCGACCGGTACTGTCCAGTACTGATATCTGCCCTGAATCGCTGCTGGATGAGTGTTATCTATGCTAAGCAAGGCTTTAACCAGACTGGCGCCAAGCTGATGATCTGTATGGCCCAACTTTGAAAAAGCATAACCCGGATACAAAGGGGTTGAAGCCTCACAGGGGTAGTTGTCATGTTTGACCTTGAGCGCAACCGTCAGACTGTTTTTTGGAACATGTCCCTGTCTAACCGCATTTTCCAACACACAGGCAGGAAGAATCGCGATATCGGCCTCGCCATTTCGCACTAGTTGCAGCAGGTTTTCCTGAGGAAAGCCACGGAATGTAAACTGCTTCAGGTCTTTTTGAACATCAATTCCCCGGTTTGCCAGTTCACCGGCAAAGATCTGAAAGCCGCCAAAGGCTTCCGGTGCAGAGGAGACCACTTTAAGGTGTTCCAGGGACGACCAATCTCTCGGCGCTTCGCCAACACGGCTGATCACAGCAGAACCAACTGTATCTTCAGGCCTTGAAGCGTTATTGCCCACCAGAGACAGCAGCTGGTTAATGCCAAAATCCTGCTTGAAAGAGACGGTGGATACCGGGTTACTGATCAAAAAATCGATTTGATCATTGGCCACCGCACGTTGCTGTTCAATCGGGGAGAGTACCTTAAGGTCAAAGTCTCGCCCCAATGTATGGCTCAGGTAATCTATGGTCGGTTGCCAGCGGGCCGCAACAGATGCCGGGTTGGCAAATGCTGCCACGCCCACTTTAATTGGCGCGCTGTTATCAGGAGTTTCTCCCGCAAACAGGCTGAACGCTGTGCAGCCTGCAAGCAGTCCGGAAATTAGGTTTAATTTTGCTGACATCGACAGATTTTATTGATTAGGTAGCGGCAGGGCACAGTTGAATACAGTAATTATTAAACAGTGGCGCCTGAAATACCGTTAGCTCTATGGCAATTTCAGCCGGAACTTATCAAAATCGCTGGTGGACCATTTACTGCCGTCGACATTTTCATACCAAACCGCCTGAGTACCGGGCAATGTTTTGAGTAACTTAAGGGCTTCATTCCTTGGCATCAAAAACAGGCTGGTGGACAGCACGTCGGCGATAATTTGCTGATCTTCCATCACGACAGTCACTGCTATACCATCCGGATTCGGAGCCAGGGTACTGGGATCGATAATATGGTGGTACTCCTGGCCATCGACAGTGTAATAGTTGAGATAATTACCGCTGGATACCACAGTCAGGTTTTCACCCGAAATCAACTCATGATAGTGGTTTTCTGGCATTTGACACTCGGGCGTACTGTACTCATTCTTCCGACATACAGGGTTTTCGATTCCGGTAACAAACTCGCGTCCATCAGGATGCAGGCCATAATGGCGAATGTTGCCGCCGGCATTGATGATAAACTGCTGCACGCCATTGTTTTTCAGGCTGTCGTAGACCTTTTCCACCATCCAGCCTTTGGCGATCCCACCCAGATCCAGTGACATTCCCGGTGCCATTGAGATGGTGCCTGCCACTGCGTCCAGCTTTATATTGTCAACATTGGTCAGCCTGGCTGCCTGCTCCAACTCACTGCGTTTTGGGGTTTCGCATTCGCCCCCTTTTTGGCAGCGCTTGCGGTATCCGCGCCAGATATCGACAACAGGCGACAAGGCCACATTGAATCGTCCACCGGTTTTATCGTGCCACTCCAGGCTGGCCTCCAGCAGCTCCATTAACTTGCTGTCGATAATATGGGTTTGGCCCGGGGCATTATTAATGGTTTTGATATTGGTAAAACCTGGGTAGGTGCTGTAATTGGATGCCTGATAGTGATACTCCTGAACCACATTCAGCGCATCACACAGGGCCTTTTGTGAAACCTCAGCAGCTTGACCATAGATTTGCACCGACACTGAGGTGCCGAAGTACCGCAAGGTGGTCATATTCGCATTATTGGGTTCCACCACAAAGGTGGCGTTCCCCTCACACTGATAAGGATTAAAGTCATCAGCAAATGCCGGGGCGGAAAGGGCGGTCAGGCCCGCCAATATCAAAGATAATTTCATAAGGACTCCTGTGAACAGAGTCAGCATCCTTCGCCAAGCCAGTTAAGCCAAGGCTGGCATGATGAAAATGTCTTGCAGTTAACACTTCTGTTATCCAAATCCAAAACCTGCGGTTTTCCGCAATTGTCGCAATTTTCTCTGTCGCTATTCTGGCCTCAACACCCACATTGATTCAGGGCTAAGGCTATGAAATACGGTAAAACATTTAGATTAAGTCTGGTTTGTTCAGCGCTGGCAGTATCGGCATTTGCGCTATCTGGTTGTGCCTCATTCGATGCGCCGAAGGGCAAGTATGAAGATGGTACTCACCTGGTATCAGGTAAAGGTAAGAAGGGCGACATCCAACTTGAAGTCAAAGTTGAAAACGGCAATATCATCGCAGTTAAGACTCTGGCCCACAAAGAAACCGAATCCCTGTTTTTGAATGCCGAGCGTTTGCTACCGGAAATTCTTAAGAACAATGGCCACGAAGGGATAGATGCGATTTCAGGCGCGACTTACTCTTCCAACGGTATCCTTAAAGCGGTTAATGACGTTCCCCGCGCCGATGGCAGCAAGCCAGCCTTTGAACCTGTGGGTGCCCGCAGTGCTTCAGATAAGAAAGAATTCAAACTCAAATGGTCAATTCAGCCTCAGCTTGGGGTGGTTAAGGGCGAATACTTCTACGAAGAAGCGCGTTTCCGTCAGGGGCACATGGGCAGCATGCTGATCGTGACTGACAGCCAGAATGCCAGGGATGTCCTGCTGGCTGAGTTCAATGAGTCCGGTCGTCCAAACTATTACACCCGACTGTATCAGGACGTACCCAAGCGTATGTCTGAGTACAACTTCTCTATGGGCGAAAAGAAAGGTACCGCCTGGGTACAGTCCAGCCTGACCATGGAAAAGCTGATGATGGACCAGGACAAGCTGACCTTCGAACTGAACCCTGACTTCGACCCTAAGCTGAAGAATAAACTGGCAGAACCCAACCGCCTGAAATACCTGGGTGTGGACGTAGTGGCCGGTGCATCAAACAGCGTTGAGCAGTCGATGATCCCACTGACTGCCAAGATCAATGATCGCATTCAAACCAAAGGCAGTGACCAGTTGTTCTATCAGTTGGCTGAAAAACTGAAAGATGACAAAGGTCGCTGGACAGGTATTACCGCCATGCTGCGTCTGGTGGTCGATAAGAACAGTAAAACCATCACTCACGCCTATTACGACGAGATTTTTGCTGACAACAAGCAGCAGATCCGCGATCCGTCTCTGAAAGGCTTCTACCGTCAGTCCAAATACCAATCTATCTACTACAGCGAGCCATCACGTATCGGCTTCAACGTGATGATGGACGGTCTGGCAGAGCATTTGAAAGCAGGTGGTTCTTTGTTTGAAATCAACGACCTGCCAGCGACCGGCGACACAGGCAGTTATGCGGCGACCGGTTTCACCAAACGCTCAGACGCCTGGGACAACTACCTTTCCCTGGCTGAAAAACTCTACAACGAAATGCGCAGCGATGGCGTTATCAAAGCCCACGCCAATGCACCAAAAGCCTGAGAAACAGAAGCATTAAAAAAGGAATAGCAAAATGAAAAAACTGACCCTGTCAGCACTGACTCTGGCGATGTTGGCCCCTATGGCCCACGCCGACACCATGGACTTCTACGGCCGTTTCGACTACTCAGTAACCTCTTCAGATTCAGGCTCTGCCACCCATAACAACAAAGATGGCATAGTGCTGGAAAACAACTTCAGCCGTCTGGGTGTGAAAGGGGATATGAGCCTGTCTGAGTCTACCTCTGTGTTCTACCGTATTGAGGTAGGTGTAAATGGTGGCACTGAAGGTAAGAGCAGCAACCCTTTCTCTGCACGTCCCACTTATCTGGGTGTAAAGCATGACACCCTGGGGGCCCTGGCGGTAGGCCGTATCGACCCGGTATTCAAAATGGCCAAAGGCGGTGTTGACGCTATGGACATGTACTCGATGAAGCATGACCGCCTGTTCGCCGGTGACAAGCGCTGGGGTGACTCACTGGAGTATAAGTCTGCACGCTGGAATGATATGCAGTTGGGCGTTAGCTATGTGATGGAAGATAACCATTACGAAGAAGAGGATGCCCGTCGTGACAATGGTAACTACCAGGTGTCTCTGACCTATGGTGACAATAAACTGAAGCGCAACAATGTTTACCTGGCAGCAGCTTACTCAGATGGAATCGAAGATATTCAGGCTTACCGTGCGGTGGCCCGGGTTAAGTTGGATGCTTTGCAACTGGGCGCCATGTTCCAGCACACTGAGCTGGTCAACCCGGCCAAAGATTACTGGCAGGATCGCGAAGGCAGCGGCTTTATTGTTAACGCCAGATACCAGATCGACAAGCTGATGCTGAAAGCCCAGTATGGTCAAGATGATTCAGGTTCAGGCTTGATTGCCAACCGCATCTACAGCGCTATGGGTGATGCTGCCACTGTTGTTCCGGAAATATCACAGTGGGCAGTCGGTGCTGAGTACCGCATCAGCCGCTCAACCCTGGTGCACACCGAAATCGGCCAGTTCGATGTTGAGCAGGCACAGTACAACAGCTTCGACGACACCATAGTGTCTCTGGGTGTGCGCTTCGACTTCTAAGCGACAGCACTATTTAAAATGCTCAGGATGAGCGTTTGATTCAGGAACAAAGCAAAAGGCGACCATCGGGTCGCCTTTTTATCTTCTGCCGGACTGACTATTCGAGCCGCTTGGCTTTTTCAATCATGGGAGTAATGGTTGAGCCCTGAACCAGAATCGAGAACAGCACGACTGCATAGGTCATCACCAGCAGTATTTCCCGCACATCAATCTGCTTGTCGGGAATCACCATAACTCCCGCAGGAACGGACATTGCCATCGCCAGAGCCAGTCCACCACGCAGACCTCCCCAGGTCAGAATTTTCACTGACATAGGGTTATAGATCCTGAATCGCTCCAGCCCCAGATAACAGAATTTGATACTAATATAGCGGCAGGCCAATACCAGAGGGATTGCGATAGCCATCATGATCCAATCCTGCCAATGGAACACAAAGGTCAACATGGCCAGACCTATCATCAGGAACAGAATACCGTTGAGGAACTCATCTACCAGTTCCCAGAAATGGTTTAAGTTCACCTTGGACGCATCTGTTAACCCCTGTTCCCGGGTGATATTGCCAATCAAAATACCCGCCATCACCATAGCCAGCGGGCCTGACACACCAATGACCTCGGCAAAGGCATAGCCAGCCGATGGCACCAGTAAAGTCAGCAGCAGTTCCATATAAGGATCGTCAGTGCCTTTGATTAGCCAGTGGAACAGGGCGCCAAGCAAAATGCCGTAGAAAATACCGCCAATCGCCTCAACCAAAAACAACTCAGTAACCCCACCAATGGTCGGCGTTTCGGTGCCGAAGGCGATGGTAAAAATAGTCACGAAAATCACCAGACCAAAGCCATCATTGAATAATGACTCGCCTTCAATCTGAGTCGAAATTCTTTGGGGAGCATGAAGCTTTTTAACAATGGCAAGCACTGCTATAGGGTCTGTAGGGGAGATCAGTGCGCCAAACAGAAGGCAATACACCAGATCCAGCGGAAAACCAATCAGATTGCATATCCCGTACAGGGCGAATCCCACCAGAAAGGTGGAGGTGAGGGTTGCGACCAGAGCAAGCACCGCAATTTCCCACTTCTGATCCTTCATGTTATTCAGTTTGATCCCCAAAGCCCCGGCAAACAGCAAAAAGCCCAGAATCCCGCTGAGTAAGAATTCACTGAAATCAAAGTCACTGTGAAGCACACCCGCCATCATCTTAAGTTGGGCAGGTTCAAACTGGCCAACCAAAGCCACAGCCAGTGAGATCATTAAAGCGGCTGCAGTAATGGCAATGGTGTTTTGTACTTTGCTGAATTTCTGATTGAAATAGGCGATAAAAATGCTGACCGCGGCCAACAGGCAGAGCAGGTGGTATGTGGACACAATTCCTCCCTGAAGTGGGAATTAGGATGAAAAATTCGAAACAGAGTTTAATGCTAGTGCAACAAACCATGGGATTGCACGTTAAGATAAGTTAAATTTTTCCTGATCCAAATTCTTAAGCAACTGTTGTGATTGAAGTAATTGGGAGTCAGTTGTGAATTGGCTTTAATCATCCTGAATCATAAGTTAACGCAGCCCGCCTATTTCTATTGAAAAACAAATGGATAGCTCAACTTTTCCCTGTTTTTACCCGCAAAAATGATACTAATGCGCAGCAATACTCTCTAGGGTCAGACTTGGTCTTGAAATTAAGGGAGTAACCTTATGCGCAATGCATGGATGTTCGCAGCGGGTCTTGTGGGGGTCATCGGCCTCGCTCAGGCACATGAAGAACCAATTGATACTGAATGGTGTGAAGGTGGCAGAGTTGTTCTGCTGGGAAAATTTACCCTGCACGGCAATCAGCTCCAGCGGTACGCCAACTATGTAGAAGAGAATGGCGTATGCCCTGGTAGTGATGACGGTGTCAGCACCAAAACCTGTGGTCAGTTTGATGACGAATATGGCGTTGGTCGCAGTGCTTCCTCCAACCTTTGCAGCCAATTTGCTTACAGGGTAGGCAGAGGCGATGACGGTACGGTTAAACCTATCTTTTATGAGCCAGCGAGCTTCAGAGATGGCGACCCAAATCATCACGAGTTGTACAGTGTGAAGCAGGGGGTGGTATTTGCCTGCGGCTTGTGCGAAATGCCCGTTGAACGCCGTGAAACCAAGCAACTGGAGCGGAAAAAGTAAGTTTAATCAAGGATAGTCTTTTGCAGCTCCGTTAACGCCCACCGCCACAGCGGGTTCGGAGCTGCCTTTTATCCTTTCCTATAACAGTGCCCTGGCGTGAAGATGTTGATTTACTCTTTCCAGCTTGGCGTCCAACTCTTCTCTTCTTTCTTTTGTCAGTTCACACTCAGCCAGCACATAGTGCCCGGTTCTCAGAACCTCACGCCATCTGGGTTTTTTTGGCAGGCTTCGAATCGACAGGTACCTGTCCAGAGAGCGGGTTCTGAGTCTGCCTTCATCGATAGAAACACGCCAAATACCACTTTGTTCCGCCAATTCTATACGGCTTTGCTGGGTCGATTGCTCCCATGACTCAACGGTATAGACCATAAGGTCGACCAACAGCTGATGAAACTCTGTTTCGCTGAGCAGGGCGGTGGCGTGGGGCAGTGAATCATCATTGGCCTGCATAAACCGGATCACGGTAACCGAGCCTGCACCATCGACGTGGGAAACCTCAAGCTGGCACAGCTTTTCACCCGCTGGTGTGGTAAGGCGAATATCATGAAACCTGAGTTCATCCAATTCAGAATCCGATGACAGACTAAGCCAGAAGCTTTCATTTTCCGTGGTAATTAACTTGTTCAACTCAAGGCTATCCAGTTGCTCAGAGGACATCTCCAACATGTCGCAGCATGATTGATTGGCAAAAATCACTCTGTCGTGATTGTCGGCAACCAGCATTGCCTGATGTAGTGTACTCATGGCTGTTTGCAGCGAATCGAGAGACACCCCCAGAGCGTTGACCTGACTTCGGTGCAGCTCGACCTGCGAGTTAAGTTCTTGTTTTTCAGTGCGACGCTTAAGTTGCTGGTAACGAATCATCAGCATCAATAAAATCAGCGCCAGAGACGAAAATGCGGTGAGCCAGATCAGTTGATGCTTTCGGTCGTTGGCTTCCAGCGCTTTAATCTGGTGCTTTTGTGCGAGGATCTCGTAAGCCTGTTGCTGCTGCTCATACTCAAACTCGGTTCTGACTCTGGCCAGGGCTTCATCATAGGTTTGTTGAAATTGGCTGGATGCAAACTGAGCCTTGCTTTTCAGGTACCCGGCACTGGTTTGCCAGCGATGATACACCTCTGCGTTGGCTATTAGCGCATCGTAAAATTCATTAACGGTTTCAGGAGCACTTGCGGTTTTGGCCGCGGCCAGCCCTGCATTCAGCAGCGCATCGGCTTGCTGAAACTCGCCTTGCTTACTGAGGAATTTACCCATAACCAACTTAAGCAGGATACTCTGGGCATTCTGTCCAAGCTCGGTATCTATTACCGATGCCAGCTTCAAATGCCCCTCGGCAGATTCAGGATCACCCAGCGCCAAATAGATTTCCGATAAGTGGATAAGCACTCGCAACATGGCAGTCCTGTCCTGTGACTCTCTGTGGTAACTGAGACTGTCTTCAAGGACATCGATCGCTTGCAGATATTTACTCTGATTGAATAGCGCTTTAGCAATATTTTCGTTGGTATGGGAAAGTCGGCTGCTGGCATCGTTATCACGATAAATATCCGCTGCTTTTTTGAAGTACAACTCAGCTTCGGACCACTCAGACATCTTCAGATAAACAGTGCCAATATTGTTAAATGTGACGGCGGTACTGATGGGGTTGTTCAGGGACTGTTTAATCTTCAGGCTGGATTGAAAGGCTGACAGGGCATCGGAAAATTGCCCCATGGCCATATTAACGGTTCCCAGATCATTAAATACCCGGGCCTGTTGTGGCTCACCTTCAGCGATCCGTTCTGCAGCTTGAAACCGACCGAGTGACTGCGCGTATTCACCCTGACGATAGGCCAGAATCCCGCTGCGCCTGAGGTAATTGAATGCCTGCTCGGGAGTCAGCAGCTCTTTATCCAACTGGTTGTTCAGACGGGCATCCATCTGATTAGCAAGCTCAAAATCACCATTACGGGTATACAGGGCGATTAGATTAATGCCGGCATTAACCTCTGTGTCCAAAGGCAAATTTTTATCGGCCAATACCCGGCGACAAGTCTCAATGGATTTTGTTACTGACCTGTGGTCATTAACGCATACCTCATCAGTGTCCGCTTCTGTTGCTGATGAGATATTCGCCAATAGAGTTAAGCCAATTACCAGGTAACGACGCATAAAAAAGGTGTCTCCGGGAGCATTCAGTGGTCAATACTGTAGCACCCGCAGACACCTTGATTAAGTGTTATCGGCTAAAAATACCTTCTATTGCAGCAATATATATTTACAGATTGCTACCTCTGTTCACGCTCGCGGTTTTCGCGCCAGTAGCGTGGCATCTCTTCCAGCCCCTCCAAAGGAGTCACTTTAATGTCGCCACCATCAGGATCCTCTGGCAGGGCAACTTCCAGTTCATGGTGAGCCGTCATAGGTGGGATGGTATAACACTTGTCCAGCTTAAACTTGATACCCTGACTGGTGTAGTAATAACCAGGGCCCACCATGTTGGTAAAGGTGTAAGGAGCGTAATGTCTTACCCGAACCTGGCCTGAGCCCGGAACACTATATCCACCGAAACCTCCACCGCCGCCGGCAAATGTCTGGGCATAGTTAAAGGTGGCCGTCGCCGCTGTGTAATATTCCGGGTCGGCAACACCACCGGGGATTGGGCCTGAAAAGTTGGCCATAATCTGGGATTGAGTCCAGGAAACATCAGCGATTTGAACTATGGTACCGCCATGGCACCAGGGAACAGCTTGAGCCAATGGAGCCATCGAAGTCGCTAACAGCAGTGAGCTGATTTTGAGTAGGTTGGATTTATTAATCATTGTACTTTCTCCATGAAACGATAATGTGCTTAACAACTGCAAGCTCAATATGGAATGTCATGGAGTAAAGTTCGATCTATTCAGCGGGCAAAAAGGGCAATTTACCCCGAATTTACCCTTTGATTTCGTACACTATTTTAAGTGCTTTATTACACTGGGCAGCTGAAAAGGCATTCAACTTTGGGTGCTCTGCAGCCCAGCCTGCGAGGAATCTGTCGAAATCCGCCCATGCAACAGGGAAGAGTCGACGGTACTCCTGATTCAGGTCGCGAATATCTGCTGCTGAAAATCTATTCACTAAGGAAGCCGATAACCGGGACAGATAATAATCCAGCAACTCAGGAGCCGACTGAAACAACTGGTCTGAATCCATTACGCTCCCAAGAAAGTAAGCCAAATCCTGAACACCTATGCCCACGCCAGTATATTGAAAGTCAACTGCGGCAACCCGTGACTCTTGAGTATTGCGATAACAAAAATTCGCCAGTTTGGCATCCCCGTGAACCAGGGTTTGAAAACGGGCAGAGTTTAAACTCCTGTCTATATCCGCCGCGGCCTGTTTCAATTCAGAATCCTGCATAGACGCAAATTCATCAGGGCGGGTACTTAGGTGCCAATAGGTACCTCTCCGCCATACCCCTTCAGGCCAGAGTTGATTGGATGCTGGCGCCAACAATAGCTGGCTTTTATCTGGTACGGCGGATACCTGGGAGTCGACCATAAAAGCTGCGTGAAATATGGCTAACCATTCTATCGTGCTTTCAATCTTGCCCCTGTCATTGGTCTCAGAAATCGGGGAATATCCCAGATTTTCAAGGTCATCCATGATGATAAAACGACCGGAATCGAATTCAATCAGTGCCACACAGGATGGGAGAGGGGGAAGTGACAACTGAGTATTTGCCAGGAAAGCATACCAATTGGTTTCAACCTGATAGGAGAGTAATTTTCGCTGATGCCCTATATCCGTATCCCAACCCCTGGGATGAACAGCTTTATCAGTCAGTTGGATGTACTTTACACAAAACCTTTGGTCTTTGACCCGTACTCTGAACAGTTCGCCATAGCCACTCCATAAAGATTGGATGGTTTCGATATATTCTGGCTTCACATCAGGCCAATATTGGCTAAGGAGTTCTGTATAAATATGTCCGGGCATAATTATTTCGGTTTAAGGTAATGTCTTAATGACCTGGGATCGGTATGACCTGTGCGGCCCATAATATAAAGTGTGTCTTTATCGTTCTCATGCAACTGAGTGACGCAGCCGCTTCTCAAACTATGTGCGCCAAACCAGGATTCGCCTAAGCCAGCAATTTTACAATATTTTTTTACAGTACGATAAACGTCATCACCATTTAAAAAGCCTGAGTTTCGACCGCTGCTACCTGGCATTTTGCGCTCATAGGGGCGGGTAAATTTACCGCATCGGCTGATGGACCTGAACAGATGCCCCGAACTGAGTTGGCTGATCTCCAACCAGCGACGAACATAGTCTGCCGCTGCGAACTGCTCAGAGTAGGGCAGGTCTTTCCATTCCTTGCCCCCCTGTTGGTTACTTTTTGAAAAGGCGAGCCGAACTCTCAACTTGTCGTGAAGAAAGGTAAGATGTTGGGTTTGTAATGAAGCTAATTCAGAGCGTCGAAATCCACCCTGAAAACCTAAAGTAATTAGAGCCTTATCTCGCACTTTCAATAGTCCACTTTGCTGCGAATCTACGGCAGCCAGTAATCGGGCCAACTCTGTATACATTATAGGCTGCTGATCATAATGAGCTTGCTGTCGATACTGGTTACGACTGATGCCGCGCATAATTCGAAGCAGCATAGGATGATCCGTTGGCGTACGAAACCCTGCCTGTAAATGGTAAAAGCGGATGGCTGCGAGCCGGGTGATCAGTGTCGCCTTTGACAATTGAACACCGGACTCCAGGTAAAGATCTTTCTGATGACCAATAAAGGAGATCACAGCTCTGGGGTCTGCCGGCAACGCACTCATACCATGGTGTTGGCAATAATCCTGGAAAATCGAAAAGCTGGTCGCGTAGTTACGTCGGGTATTTGCGGAGACTTCAAATTCTGTTTCAGCGGCAGCATTATGGAAGTCGTCCAAAATACTGCTGGGCAGGTTGGACTCCTGATGATATTGCTCAGGAACCTGACTGTTGATCAGGCCTCGACCGGGTGAGCCAGAATAGGGATAAGACACTAAGTACCTCTGGTATCTCCTTTATAGTGGCGCAAATTGTACTTAAATCAGACAATTACTACCAGTGATAATCGTCATTATCACTGGTAGCGATGTTAATTGCTTGCTGCTTGAACAAAGCCTGACACGGGGAGAGGGTAATGCTTTTTAGTTGTATATTTACTGAGCGCTGCAGATTTAAATCAGCTGGGTAATCGACTTGCTTAACATAATGAGTAAATAGATGGTGAACCACTTATTCTGTATAAATGCTGCGCATCATCATACAGACGACAAATGGGTATTGGATTATCCCCGGGTAATACAGCTCATTAAATAGAGTAATCAACAAGAGTAAGATTGGAGCCTTTGCTTTATTTATCCAGCGGCTCAATATTTGGCTGATTAAAACTCATTTTGCTTAATATGTTAATGCGGAATTCTTAACTTCATCCGGGGATCTAATTGAAAAATATCGATACTTTATCTTGCCCGATTAATATTAAAAAATGCTGGTTGGCCATTTTATCTGTATAGATAACCTTCACTGCTTGCGGAGTGGAACACATGCATTGATTATCATGGTATAACCATACAATAGCTTTTCACCCTGACTAACTTACTGTTGTAAATGATATTTCTAAGCCCTATAATTTCTTAAGTATAAATGGTGTAACCATTTTATCAGGAGAAGAAAAAGTGGAATGGAGATATCACGGCGAAGCGCCCCGGGCTGGCCGCAAACTGTTACTGATCCAGGCTGATGAAATCAGTTTGACCGTACCTATGATTTATCGGTTTTTAACCAGCGAAAACATTCAACGTAAACCGGATTGGTATCTTGTCTCGGTTGCCTCAGCGGGCCGATTAACAGAGCACCCAATTTATAATCAGTTGATTGATAGTCTGAGAGCTTTGGTTAATAGTCACAGACAAAAGTCGGACTTTACCGCTGAGCAATTGAAAGCAACCAATAGTCTGTTGAACCAGTTCTTCAGTGATCTCGGATGGCGCGAAGCCCGTAAAGAAATATCGCAAATTAAAAAGCGTCAAAAGAAAGCGCACATTGAAGTCAGTAAAGACATTATTAATAGACTAAAACTCTATATGGAGCAGGAGAGCTTCGATAGTTTCGACCAGGCTCTGGATAATCTTTTATCCGAACATGCCGCATCGCAACTGCTGGATTCCATCGAAGAAGAGTAAAGGAATCAGCGAACCCAAATATTCGGCCATATACTTAGGGAAGAGGGAAAGGGCTGTCGCCTGTATTTGCCGCTTCCCTTCATTCTCACTTTTACCCAGGTAATTTACATGTCCCGAAACGTTACGATTGATGTCTTGTATAGATTGGAACCAGGTTGTCTTGGACCAACAGGTACTGAACATGTCGAACCATTTTGTGCACTGGCCAACAAGGCTATCTCTCATTTTATGACTGATATGGTTACCTGCCGCATGGAACCCAGGTACGACAAGTCTTTACCAGAAATCAGTTACAGCATGGGAAACAAAAACTTATCACAGGATCAGGCCGCAAATTGTTTACAGGTTTTTGACCTTCAACTCGACGATTTTGAAGATCAACTCCATGACAAAGTGTCACATCTTACCGTTCAATATTTGTCGAGGTTGTAGCTATGGTCAGTAAAACTCAAAAGCATGTTTTGATAACCGGCACTAACAGAGGTATTGGGTTAGGCCTGGTCAAAGCCTATTTAAATGACGGCTGGCGGGTATCCGCCTGTTGCCGCAGTCCGGAAGACGCTATCGAATTGACTTCACTGATGGAGTTGGATGATGACTTGGCAGTATACGGGTTGGATGTCACAAATTATGATGAAATTCAGAGTCTTGCTTCAGCTTTGCAAGGCGTGCCTCTCGACCTGCTGATCAATAATGCCGGCTATTATGGGCCGAAAGGTGTCTCATTCGGTAACACCAACGTCAGTGAATGGGAAAAGGTTTTTGCGGTCAATACTATTGCGCCACAGAAGATGGCAGAAGCATTTCACCCCAACCTTTGTCTGGCAGATTGCGCTTGTATCGCCAATATGAGTTCCAAAGTCGGCAGTATGGAAGATAACCATTCCGGTGGAGGTTACCTCTATAGATCATCAAAAGCCGCTTTAAATTCAGTAACAAAAAGTCAGTCTCTGGACCTGGCGGAGGATGACATTATTGTGGTTGCCTTGCATCCGGGTTGGGTACTTACCGATATGGGAGGCCCCAATGCACTGATCGATATCGAGGCGTCTGTCATCGGGTTGAAACGAATATTGGATACTATCTCGCCACTTAATACAGGTTCATTTATTGATTTTTCCGGTCAGGAAATTCCTTGGTAATCTTTTATAGTGTTTACAACACAGAATCATTCAAACGACTGATTAACTAACCCTTGCGGTATAGTTGTCAGTCTAACTTGTGCCACACCAAAATGGTTACAATCTGTTACATTTGGCGGTTTTGGGCGTATTTATATACTTTCCTACGGTAGTAATATTAATGGCTTAGTACAAAATTTAGTTAAGAAATTTTAGCGATTTCTGTCAACTATCCTTTCCAAACCCGGGATTTAATCCATACCGGATCCCTCGGTTAATGCAGACAAATGTCACAATCCACGTACTTTAGATATCGCCGATTTTGGCAAGTATTTGGAGATAGACATGTACAACAAGAAGATAATAGCGGCCTCTGTGGCCACTCTGTTTCTGCCTTGTGTTCAGGCGGCCCAGGTGTCAATTGAACAGGAAGTACAGGCCAAACTTATCCCGGACAACTACATTGTTGTCTTTAAGACCCCAACTGTTCTAAGCCTCAATACCCCAATGGCAGTTCAGGATTTTGCTACCCAGCAGGGTGCCATGCTTGAAAACCAGTACTCAGTTCAGGTGAAGAGACACTTCGGTGATGTCCTCAATGGCGTGCTGGTAAAGGCCAATAAAGCACAGCTCAAGGCATTGAAAAAGAACCCAAATGTAAAATATGTCGAGCAAGACCAAATGGTCACTATTGCCCCTCTGGCCGCCGGTGATCAAAGCGGTGCAACCTGGGGATTGGACAGGGTAGATCAACGAGATCTGCCGCTGGATAATAACTATCACTACGACTATGACGGTACCGGCGTAACAGCTTATGTTGTCGATACCGGTGTAAGAAACAGCCACGCCGATTTCGGCGGCCGCGCGACCAGTGGTTATGACTTTGTCGACAATGACAGTGATGCATCTGACTGTAATGGTCACGGTACACACGTTGCCGGCACCATAGGTGGCAGCACCTGGGGTGTAGCTAAAAACGTCGATATTGTCGGCGTGAGAGTATTGGACTGTCAGGGTTCCGGCTCTTACTCAGGCGTTATTGACGGTATTAACTGGGTGAAGAACAACGCTTCCGGCCCATCAGTTGCCAATATGAGTCTGGGTGGCGGTGCTTCTCAGGCCGTAGATGACGCAGTTAATGCGGCAGTTGCAGCTGGTGTAACCTTCGTTGTGGCTGCAGGCAACGACAACTCCAACGCCTGTAATTATTCACCGGCCCGAGCCGCCGACGCCATTACTGTTGGTTCAACCGCCAACAATGATGCACGCTCGAGCTTCTCAAACTATGGCTCTTGTCTGGACATTTATGCGCCGGGTTCCAGCATCACATCTACCTGGCATACTTCCAACTCAGCCACAAACACCATCAGTGGCACCTCGATGGCAGCACCACATGTTGCCGGTGCTGCAGCCTTGCTGTTGGATCAGACTCCTGGCCTGACGCCTGCTCAGGTTGTGTCGACTCTGACCTCTCGCGCCTCTGACGGTAAGGTCAGTGATGCCAAAACAGGTTCTCCGAATAAGCTGCTTTACACCCTTGAGGGAGATGGTGGTGGCTGTACCACAGATTGTCCTCCGGGCAATGGCAATGAGCTGACCAATGGTCAGGGTGTTGCTGTGTCAGGTGGCTCAGGCTCTGAAACCGGCTACTTCATCAGTGTACCGGCTGATGCAACCAATCTGTCAGTCACTCTGGCAGGCGGCAGTGGTGATGGCGATCTGTATGTACGATATGGCGCAGAGCCAACAACTTCTACCTGGGACTGCCGTCCATACAGAAGCGGTAATAACGAAACCTGTGACTTCAGTAACCCAGCTGCAGGTGATTGGTACGTGATGGTTCGCGGTTACACCAGTTACAGTGGTGCGACGCTGACAGGTACCTATACAGTTGGTGGAGGCGGTGGTGGCTGTACTGCTGATAACTGTCTTGAAAACGGTGTTCCTGAAACCAATCTCAGTGGCGCACGTGGTTCTCAAACCTTCTACACCATCGATGTACCAGCAGGAATGACCCTGACAGTACAAAGCAGTGGCGGTAGTGGTGATGCTGATATGTATGTTAAAGCGAGCAGTGAGCCGACCACCAGTGACTGGGATTGTCGTCCATACCGTTATGGCAACAACGAGACTTGTAACCTGACCAATGGCTCAGCAACCACGTACCACATCATGTTGCGTGGCTATAGCTCATACTCAGGTTTGACCCTTGAGGCCAGCTACTAAAAGTTATTTATAGTCATTAATAGCTGGTAATAGCTGCTTAAATGTGAAAGTGACAAGACCCGCTTCGGCGGGTCTTTTATGTGTTGCCAATAATGCATGTCAGAATAGGTTTCCACAGGAATCCTGAAGCTGCTGCCACCAGGCAACATGCTGTTTAATTTGTGCTTCCATGCGTCCGTGCAAGGTATTGTCGTCGCCTTCACCAAAGTAAAAATTCACCCCTTCGGCCATAGCGGTTCCCTTGAACAGAGCGATAAGATCAGGCCCCAACCTAAGTTGGATCTGTCTTAACTTCGACAAATAGGCCTGGGCCCCGGGCAGATAATACTTACGAAACACTGTCGCCAGGATCTCCCGGGAACGGTTATTGCCGCGCTTAACACACTCACGGAAGTCTGGGTTGGCCGCCAGCAGCAAATTGACCTGCTCCAGGGCTGCCAGGCTATCCCGGCTTCCCGCCATATAACGCTGCAGCAAACTGTGTCGATAAAACTGCTCAAGGTTGGACTCTACAAGCTCAGTATCAATCCGCTCAAAATTCCCTTTGGCCAATGCCTGTTTCATTAGCAGAAGGCTCTTAACGGCCATTTCCAACTCAGTAATCCCGGCAAGGGCGTTGTCCAGTTGCATACTGGTTGACCCTGCAAACAGACTTTGCCTCAAGCTGGCGTCATTGACCAGCATGCGATCAAAGGCGCTGACAGCAGTTTGTTGCTTGTCTGCCAGTGCCAGATTGAGGGACTGGGTAAGTTCAGGAGATTCGTCCGACAGGGCAGAGATGCATTCCGGGGTGAGCTGAATAAAGCGAACGTGGTAGATAAATTGCTGGCTGGCCGTAGAGACCTTTCCAAGGGTACTGTTTCGCTCACTGACCAGAGCCCCCAAGCGGCATCTGTCCAGCTTAAACAGGTCAAGCACTCCTACGCTGACAGTGCTCTCTGTCTCGGGAAGCCTGGGTGGTTGGAACAGCGGGACGGCATAATTCGGGGCAGGGGCACTGTCGTCCATCACCGTCTCAAGCCGACTCATGTAGTTGTCCCACACCCCTTTGGCATCCTGCGCTGGTGTGCAGGCTGTCACTAGCCCCAAAGCGACGATAATAAGCGCTGGTTTCATCAACTCCTCCTTCTGTAGGGTTTGTTGACCTTTGAAGATGGTTTTTGCAGCTTTTTGTCGTTGTTTTATACAAAGCAACGCGATTGTAGTGTAGTTGTTCTACATAAATGAGCGTTAATGCAGTAGAAAGCGACGACAAACGCTGCCCGAAGGGCTCGGCTATACGCGCTTTACTCTTTGTTGCAAGGTATTTGCTTAGGCCCACTAGGCGGCACACCTTGCGTCGCGACTAAAGCGCGTCTTTCTCGAGCAAAATTCAACCATTAAAGGCCAACAGACCCTTGTGTATACGTATTACTGAAGGCAGAGGGACACTGTTGGCGAGAAATTGTGCGCTAAATAGGTTATACTGACTGGCCAACTAAAGGATGGAAAGTATGAAAACAGATATTGAAAAACTACAGGAAAAACATCCCGGGCTGGTTCATAGTGTCGATCGTACTGTGGAATCTCATACACAAAGAGAGCAGGGTGAGCGCTTTATCAATACCCTGATGATCAAGGGTTATGACGTACCGTTCAAGTACCACAGAACCAAGAAGTACAAGTCCCTTGAGGGCCAGGTAGTTAACCTGACCTACTATCCAGCCTCAGAGACCGTTGCCGGTTTCGACATGGAAATAATGAAAGTCGTCAGATTAAGACGCAGCTGACAAAAAAGGACGCCAATGCAGCGTCCTTTTTTGATCATGAATTCTGTCTTCAATCAATGTGTTTCAATAAATCACTGGCTAACTGATGAGCCATCTTGCAGTCTCTGGATTGTAGTTGAGCCACACCGTCCAGCAGCCAAGCCCGCAATTTATCGTCCTGTTTTACCGCTAACTTATCCAGTAACACTTCAGCCTTGGCTTTCAACGCCTGTACCTGGGCATCAGGTGCCTGGGATTGTTGAATGCCAATACGGGCATCAAGGTTACTCAATGCATAGCAGTAAACCATGACCGCCTGAGCAAGATTCATCGAAGGGTATTCATTCTTAAGTGGCACATAGGTGTAAAGGTCGCAGGTGTTAAGCTCTTCGTTACTTAAACCGCTGGCTTCACGGCCAAATACCAGCCCCACTTTACCGCCTTCATGCTGCTGCAGTCTGCCATTAAGCTCATCCGGGGTCAGAAATACCTTGGCACTGCCGCGCTCTCTTGCGGTGGACCCGATTAAAAGGTCAAACTCTTCGCGAAGTGATGCAAGCGAGGGAACCTCGCGAATGTTATCCAGAATGTCAGCTGCGCCATGGGCAACCCACCTGGCTTCATCTTCCTGATGCGCGCTTGAGTTAACCAGGATCAACTCATTGAACCCCATGGTTTTCAACGCTCTGGCTGCGGCACCTACGTTGGCTGCCCGGGCGGGTTCAACCAGGATAAAAGACAAAGACATGCTGGACTTCCATTCAGGATAAAAGGCGCATTATAGCCTGCTAATTTGCGCTGGGTCAGCGCCCCCTGGCGTGATTGTCTCAAGGTTGGCTTTAACAGGATAAATAGTGACCAAAACAGCAAGATTTACTCAGGGTTAATCTTTGTCAATAAAGGGCTATCTTACTGAGCGAGTACGAATAATAAGGTTACAATTGTTGCTCTTTCACGCTCTTTTTATCTCACCGGGGTTTATTTTGAGATTCAGCATTTGGCCGACGAGTATCAATCGATTCACTTTCTTGCTGGCATTGTTTTATGTCTGTATTTTTAACATTCCGTTCTTTTCTGTAGTCGAAAGAGGCCTGGCGGCTCAGTCCGCGGTCAATTGGTGGTTTGTCGGCTCCATTCCTCTGTTCTTGCTTTGCGCACTGTCGATTTTGTTTTCCCTGTTCAGCGTCAGGTATCTGGTTAAACCTTTCTTTATCCTGCTGACATTGGTCAGTTCTCTGGTGTTCTTCGGTCAATGGCAGTACGGCATTATCTTTGATGCCGGTATGATGCAGAACATCTTTCAAACCAATCCCGCCGAAGCGCAAACCTATCTGAACATGAGTTCAGTGTTAAGTTTCCTGCTGACCGGTGTGTTGCCATCCATCTGGATTTATAAAGCGCCGCTGCAATACCCAAAAGCCTCAACAATGCTCAAGCAAAAGGGCCTGTTTATTTTGTTCAATGCTGTGATTATTGGGCTGATTGCCGCGTTGTTCCTGCAAAACTATGTGACTTTTGGTCGCAATAATGACAACTTTAAGCGCTCCATAGTGCCCACCTATTTTGTTGGCTCGCTGGTTAAGTACGTCAATATCACTTACCTGCAAAAACCATTGCCTTACCATGAGCTTGGGTTGGACGCCCACGAAACGGTAAAACACCATAAGCCAAAGCTGCTGGTACTGGTAGTGGGTGAAACCGCAAGAGCCAAAAACTTTCAGAACTATGGTTACGACAGGCCTACCAACCAATACACGGCCAAAGATAATATGCTGGTATTTAATGACGTCAGCTCATGCGGTACAGCCACAGCAGTGTCCTTGCCCTGTATGTTTTCCCGCATGAACCGGAAGGAATACGACGCGAGGCATGCTCACGCCGAAGATACCCTGATGGATGTGCTTCACCATGCTGATATCAAGCTCAGTTGGATTGATAACGACAGCGGCTGTAAAGGTGTTTGCGACCGGATCCCCCATGAGTTGATTGCGCTGGATGCAGACCCTGAATTTTGTAATGGAGAATCCTGCCAGGATCAGGTGTTGGTTGACCGCCTCAAGACGACCCTGGCGAAAATGAACGCCCATCCGGAGGATACCTTGATTGTGCTGCACATGATGGGCAGCCACGGACCCACTTATTACCAGCGATACCCAAAAGACAAAGCGCTGTTTATGCCTGATTGCAAGCGCAGCGATATACAGAACTGCTCCCATCAGGAGCTGGTCAACAGCTACGACAATACCCTGGTATACACAGACTATATTTTGAGTGAGGTAATAGGGGTATTGAAGCAGGAGAGCAATCAGTATGAGACAGGTATGCTGTACCTTTCTGACCATGGTGAGTCGCTGGGTGAAGATGGCATGTATCTGCACGGCGCGCCTTATGCCATTGCGCCCGATGAGCAAACCCATATCCCTATGTTTGCCTGGTTCTCCAACAGCTTTCTTAACGACAGCAAGTTGTCACGCAGCTGTATTGTGGCTAAAGCCAAAGCGGGTGGTTTCTCCCACGATAACCTGTTTGATACTGTGCTTGGTTTGATGGATGTAGACACCCAAATCTACCGCGAGAACCAGGACATTATGGCCAGTTGCAAAGAGTAGAAAGACTCTCAAACCAAAAGCCTCCCGCGTTGTCAGCAAAGGAGGCTTTTTTATTTTGGGTTCCAGTTGGGATGAATGTCAGATATCCCGCCACTGATCCTTGATGGCCACAAAGGTATTGATGTTTTCCATAAACAGCGCCAGCAGGAAGGGATCAAAGTGGGTTCCTGCGCCTTTCTTCATCTCATCAATCACTTCATTCATGGGCCATGCCTCCTTGTAACAGCGGGCATGGGTGAGGGCATCGAACACATCGGCAATGGCGACAATACGTGCATATAGACTGATGTCATCGCCTTTAAGCTTGTTGGGGTAGCCGCTGCCGTCGTACTTTTCGTGGTGTTCCAGCGAAATTTGAGCGGCAACTTTTAAGATAGGGCGCTCGGAATCTCCCAGGATCTGATGACCAATTTCAGGGTGCTGCTTCATGATCTCCCACTCTTCTTCATCCAGCTTGCCCTGTTTCAGCAATATGTCATCGGGAATGGCAATCTTGCCGATATCGTGCATAGGTGCGGCCCGTCTCAGGAATTGAGCTTCAGCTTCTGTCATCCCCGCCAGCAGGCCAAGTTCAAAGCAGTATTCAGACATGCGCTTCACATGATTGGCCGCCTCCTTGCTGCGACTTTCCACCACATCACCCAGGCGCATGATTAGCTCTGATTGGGTGCTTTCTACCTCTTTGTTGAGCATCAGGTTTTCAAACGCGATACCCACGTTGACCGCGAGAATATCAATCAGCTTGCGATTAAGTTCACTGATATTGCCTACACCATCCAGATACAACAGATTCACCCAGCCCCTTTGGGTCGGGAAGTACCCCAGCATACAGTCATCACGATAGATACACTTTTCTGAGGCGATAGCCTCTTTCATCATTTCATTGATGTCATCTGGAATAACATCACTGTTGACGCCCGAGTACCTGCCGGTGCCTGCCAGTACATCGAAGGAGATCTCGTTGGGAGCCAGCACCACGGCATCGAACGAGCTGCAACGCAAAAACAGGGTTTGGGTATCGATATTGAGCAGGCTGGCCACCTGGCTGAGCAGCCCTTCGGCAAACTTATGCAGAGTTCTGAACTCAAACAGGCCGGATGAAGCGGACAGTACCCGCTCCAGGCCTTCTCTGTGCTGGATTTGCGCCTTGCGGGCCTTCTCTATTTCAATAATATCCCGGTAGGCACGAATGGAGGTGTAAACACAGGTGAGTAATCGACGGGCATCCAGCTCAGACTTGGCTTTGTAGTCATTAATGTCGTAATTGACAATCACATCCTCTTCCGGTGCCTGACCGGGCTGACCGGTTCTCAGCACCAGACGGATCGCCTGATTCTGCAACTCCTCACGGATCCAACGAACCAGCTCCAGACCGGCATGGTCTGTCTCCATCACCACGTCCACAAAGGCCATGGCGATGTCATCATTTTCCAGCAGCAGGGTTTTCGCCTGTTCGGCGCTGTAGGCATTGATGAACTCCAGGCCATGACCGTCAAGCTTAAAGCGGGACAGTGCGAGCTTAGTGACAGTGTGAACGTCACGCTCATCATCAATAATCAGAATTTTCCATGGTGGTAACGAATTGGCTTCCGAGGGCTTAGCCTTCCCCGTAAATAAAGAGCCTTTTCTGTTGCTTCCCATATTCAACATTACCCGTGACCTCGTATCTAAAGCCTATTGATTCAGTGTAGTAGAGCAACGGCCAACCGCTAGTTATCGGCTGATGTGATTTAAAGGCTCCCAGGCTCCACGCAGCACGGCACTAAACGTCTTAGCTCATTGTGACCGGGTGAGGTAATATTATGTTTCTGTTTATTATGGAATTAACACCTAAATGCCTAGCGTTATCCCCCTGTTTGATGGCCCTCAGTATCTGGATCAGGGCAATGCCGAAGTCAATCAATACATCACAGGGATTAGTATCGATAAGGTCAGTGATGCCGGTTTGGTGTACGAACACGCCTGTGACTGGTTGATGGAGCAGCGTCATCACGAGAACAATTACAAGGCTTATCGCAGTGAGCTGACCACCTTTTTCCACTGGTGTTTCGATGTGGCTGCGATGTCTCCGGCGCAGCTTACCCGTAAAGATATCTCCCGTTACGTCGGCTACTGCCAGCAACCTCCAGCAGAGCTGATCGGCTACTTTAATGTGGCCCAGTTCAAAGCCGATAAAAGCAGCGGTGAGCGAAGTCCCAATCCGGCATGGAAACCCTTTACCGGCAAGAAGACGCTGGGGCAGGAAGCCCCGTATCAATTGTCTGAGAATGCGCTCAAAACCAAAATCGCCATCCTCTCATCCTTTTACGCTTATCTGGTCGGCGAAGAGTATTGCGAGCGAAACCCTCCGCAGATCTGGATGAACCACAGCCGCTATAACCGTGACCGTAAGTTCGCCCTGCAGCAGGATGACGATCTGCCAGCATTCACTGAGTTGCAGTGGTCCTATGTGATGGCCTGTGCAGAGAAGCTGGCCCGGGAACAACCCAGGTCAGGTGAGCGCAGTCTGTTTCTGATAAGCCTGCTGTACGCCTGTTACCTGCGCATTTCCGAAGTTGGCGCCAGAGCAGGCTTTTCTCCGGTAATGGGTCAGTTCAAGCGTCATCCTCAAACCGGCGTTTGGAGTTTTCATGTACCTCAGTCCAAAGGTGGTAAACGTCGCAGCGTTGCCGTATCTAAAGCCCTATTGAAAGCATTGAGCCGGTATCGCCGGTCTCTTGGGTTAACAGACCTGCCAACTGCCGGTGACAACACGCCTTTATTTATTCGCCACAGGGCAGCGGGCCGGGGCCGGGAAGCCGGTGTGCTCAATGCCAACCTGGGGATCCGTCAACTCAGAGAGGAAGTCCAGCAGGTACTGGAGATGGCCGCACTGCAGGCCCGGGAGGATGGTCTGGATGAAGACGCCAATGCCATGGCTGGCATGAGCGCACACAATATCCGACACACAGGTATTACCCATGACATCAATATCAATCGCAGGCCGCTGTCCCATGTACAGGCTGATGCGGGCCACGACAGCATTGATACCACCTCAAAGTACCTGCATACCAGCCAGATAGAGCGTCATGAATCTGCTTATGCTAAGGTCATGGATAACCTCGCAGGAATCGATGGAAACTGACCAAAAGGAAAAGTGAAATGAAATGGTTAGCCAGATTAATTACCCACGGTGCCGCACTGTTATTAGGCATTGCACTGGGCATATTTTTATTGCCCATCCTTATTCAGGAAGAGCCGCCTTCAGCGTCAGAGCTCAGCGGTGTTCAAACCAACGCAAGCTATGTCGCAGAGTTTGACCGTAACCGCAGTGGCAGCGATCTTCTGCATTGGGGCGAGGGCATGCTGTACTTTGCACCTGACACAGTCGCATTTGCAGGAGATCTGGCTCCGGGGCCGGATTACCGTCTGTATCTGTCGCCTGTCTATGTTGAGAACGAAGAGCAGTTTCTGGCCAACAAAAACAAGATGGTTGAAATAGGCAATATCAATTCATTTAAAGGCTTTATGCTGCCACTGCCGGAACATCTGGATATCAGCCGCTACACCACAGCCATCGTCTGGTGCGAGTCCTTTAACCAGTTCATCTCATCCGGTCGTTATCAGTAACCTGAGTCTGTTGATGCTCGAAGGCTCCGCATTGCGGGGCCTTTTTTGTCTTCTTTTGCCACCCAACCCCAATGTCAGAAACCGATTCTGACATGTCATTACCACAGGCTTTAAGGCCACTGAACTTCACAATCTGAATAAAAACAACACTATATAAGTTGGCATGGAACTTTCTATCTCTATCGCAGCATGGACTCGCCGGGGGCAACCCAGGTATTTGCACCGGCGAACCCCATGATCATAACAGGCTGGAGCAGCCTGTGACTGAATCTAGATGAGAATGGAGTATTCAACATGATGGTGATCAGTAAAGTTTCCGTGGCCGTTGGCCTGGTATTGTCTTTGGGTATGGATGCCCACCCGGTATTTGCAGAAACCTCCGATTTTAAGCAGCGCGGTCCAGAAGTGCTTGAAGGACAAAAGGCGCTACCTGCAGAGGCTCCCCAGCCTGTGTTTAAAATCGACCCCGCGGTAAAAGCCTTTGCCGCCGATAATTCAACTCTGCCGCTAATCGTCGAGCTTAACTCCCCCGAATATCGTGCCATCCTTAAGCAGGCCAGGGAGCAGGAAGCCAGAGCGGTAGAGAAAGTCAGCCAGGAGATCCGTGCTCTGGTCAGGGAATATGAACCCAAAGGCAGTTTCGCCACCAAGGATGAAGAGCTTGATGCCTGGTCCGCGGCTAAGGGTAGTCAACCTAAAGCCGTTAGCGAACGCATGAAACAACTGAATATGGAGCGTGAACAGGTCGCGCTGGATATTCGCAGCCGCTTTAAAGATAAGGCTGAGTCCATTCTTGCACCGTCCCAGAAAAAGTTTGCTGCCATGGTGGAGTCCATGGGGGGCGAAGTGACACAGTTTATCGATACCAACCACTCAGTAGCCATTACCATGCCAGCAGACGCCCTCAAGCGACTGGCTAAGAACCCTATGGTTATTGCTGTGAGCCTGGATAACCCCGGCGAACCTGAACTGAATAACCAGACTCAATCTCTGGGTGTCGGCTCATTCTGGAACGATGGTGAAGATGGTGGCATCTGGGATGTGGGTATCCTCGACAGCGGTGTGGAAGAGACTCACAGCGCCCTGAATAGCCACACCTTTATCGAAAACTATGCCGTTAATGGTACCCATGGCACAGGCGTGGCCTGTATGTATGCCAGTACCAACAACACCTATAAAGGCCTGGCTTACGGTCTGGATAAGATCCTGGTCGACAATGCCGGTTCAGCGTCAACCTCTATGGCTGGTGCCGACTGGATGGTACGCACCGCATCCGATGACCCTGAGGTGATCAACTACTCCTGGGGTAACGGCTCAGCCTCGACCACGACCTGGGGCAGCATGGCACGATTTGTTGATGGCATAGTCCACAGCAAAAATCTGATCTGGGCGAAATCTGCTGGTAACCAGGGATATGGTGCCGGCACTACCATGACCCAGCCAGGCGAGAACTATAACGGTATGACAGTGGCCAACATGGATGACAAGAACACTGTGACCCGTTCAGACGATGTGATCACCGGCAGCAGTAGCCGTGGTCCTGCCTATGATGGACGTAAGAAGCCGGATATCGCTGCGCCGGGTAATCAAACCTACACCTGTACCACAGGTAACAGCTACGCCAATCTGGGCGGTACCAGCTCAGCAGCGCCAAAAGTAGGAGCTGTTTCTCTGCTGCTGAGAGATTCAGGCCATTACTATCCCATCTCCATGAAGGCGACCATGATCAACACTGCCGACTCCTGGGATGATGCCAACACCCAAACCACAGCGGACGACAGTCAGGTGACAGGTAAAGAGTGGAACCGCACCTATGGCTGGGGCTATCTGGATGCCCGCCATGCTGAATTCCACAAAGATGATTACTTCATCGATACCATTGCCAAAACCGGCAACTCAGGCGATTACAAGCTGTATGTTGGCCAGAACTATGTGGGTGACAAGTCCACCATAGTGTGGGAGCGGGATGTTGACTACAACAATGCCAGTACCCCAACCAGCTATAAAAACCTGAGTGATATCAATATGCGCCTTTACGACGAAGATTCGGAAAGCCTCGAAGATACTGACTTCTCGTCCAAAGATAACGTGCATCAGGTTGCAGCAACCTCAAGTGGTCGCAAGGTGATTAAGGTTTACGCCTGGAACAGCTCTCAAAGTGAACGTGTAGCTCTGGCTACCGAGGAGAACTTTGAGCGTGCCGTGGCACCTTCATTCAACCTGGTTAAAAGCTATACCTATGCAGGTTTGCCTGGCTACTACACAGTAAAGGTGAATATCACCAACCTTGGCAGCATCAAAGCGCACGACATTACGGCGTCTATATCGCTGCCTGCAGGCGTCAGCCTGATCTCCTCAAGCGCCAGCACCTCGGTGTCTGATCTTGATGCAGGAGCGGGTACCTCAGCGTCATGGCTGGTATTCAAAAGCCCTCTGGGCAACCTGAATAACATCAGCTACACGGCCACCAGCTACTCCTACGGAGAAGTTTTCGCAAGCACCAACTGATAGTCCCAACTATCAAGCTTAAGCTCTGTTCACAGGGACGTGACGGGCTACTTTTTATCCAAATTAAAGTTATGCCGGTTCCTTTGGCATTGGTGAATACCAAGGTCAGACAGGGAAGTCAGAGCCATCGCTTATGCTCCAAAGGAACCGGCAACCGACCAATACAAGCACAAAAGTGTTCAGGCCATGGTCTATGCTTTAACGGTAACCCCACCGAATTAAGCCCCGACCACAGGGAAGTGACGGGCTATCCTTCCAAACTCAATAATCGGCATTTCTCAGCGGCCACTCTATGCCCGAATAATGCTTTTGGGCGACTGGACGAATTCTGCTCACTGACATAATGTGTGTCCACATCGCCAATCAGTAAATGGGTCGGATACCCGCAAAAGGATGTCAGTAAATGGAGCTCCCGCTGCAGACTGTGCAGGATCTCGCGCCGGATCAAAAATCACTGGCCGCCGCCAAAAAACTGATTAACCCCGGGAAATGGCCCATGCTGGGAATCGCCGGGGAGCTCAACACCATCTGGGGACAGTGTCAGGGTTCAGGCGCAAACCCTTATCTCACCATGGCGGATATCAAGGACCATGGTTATAAATGTACCTGCCCATCCCGTAAATTCCCCTGCAAACATGTATTGGCACTGTTGTGGATCTACAGCGAGAACGCGCCCCAGTTTGCTGAGTCTGAGCCTCCGGAGTGGGTGGGCGAATGGCTTTCCCGTCGCCGTCGCCCACAAACCGCCACTAAAGGTGACGCTGAGCCGCAAACCGACGCGTCGATCGTTAAAGACATCTATGCGATCTCAGACGAACCCGCACTCAGCCCGGAAGATATTGCGAAAAAAGCGGCACTCAAACAGCAAAGAGCCAGTCGCAACCGGGAAAATACCGAAGTCATCGTAAAGGCAGGACTGCAGGAGCTGGAACTCTGGGTGAGAGATCAACTCAGAACCGGTATATCCGGTCTGATAAAAGAACTCAGACCCCGTACACGTCAAATTGCTGCCCGCATGGTCGACGCCAAAGCCGGCAATCTCGCTTCCCGCATAGATGAACTCTCTTCAAAAGTCGCAGGCCAAAGCCTGGAGCAGCAGGTCCGAATCATTATGGATGAACTGGGAACCTGGATACTGATTTCCCGCGCCTGGCAATTGCACTCTGCCGATCCCGACGCACGCAGGGCAGTTCAAACCGCTGAGAGCAAAGATGAACTTCTCAATGGCGAATCAGCTAAGTCTGCAATCCGCGCATCAGGTCGCTGGCTTTGCGTTGGCGAAAAGGTCGAAACCCGCCGGGACGGTCTGGTCAGTCATGAAACCTGGCTCTATCCCCTTGATGGACAATCGACTACTACGGCAAAACTGCTGGATTACTATCCGGCAACGGCTGGCAAGCGACAGGCGAGTTTACGGGCAGGGAATCTGTTGCAGGGGGAGTTAATCTTCTATCCATCTCGCATGCCCCAAAGGGCAATCCTGGCCGACTACCAGCTGCTGACGGACACTGTCAGTTGGCCGGACGTTGCACCTCCAACTCCCGAGGAGCAACTGGTCACAGCAAAAACCTTACTCCCCTGGACTGAGTCAGTTCCTCTGCTGATTGGTTCCTGCACACTGGGACGGGATAAAGCGGGTGACATCTGGCTTAACTTTGAAAACCAATCTTTACCTTTAAGCCCGGCCGAGATCACTCCCTTGATGGGTGGAGATCTGCTGGGTGCTTTTGTTAGTTGGAATGGCAATCAGGCTGAGCTGCTGTCAGTGTGCTCACCCAGATGGGGGACGCTGTCTTGCTAGATGACAACGCTTTGCAATCTGATATGGATCAGATAAAGCAGGAACTGGAAGCCCTTGAATCACTTTATCAAACCTGGTTGATGGGCGATGCCGGTCAGGCTCCTGCGTTGCCTGATAGCTGGGGATTGAAGCAACTGACTATAGATGAGCAAAGCCTGCTTGGCCTGGCTATCGCAAGCCAATACCGCCTGCTGAACACCATCTCCACTCCCAACAGCCTGGAGCCTATGAAACAACTTCCCGATCCAGAGTTACCTGTGCTGACACAAGCATTGCGTCCAACTTTCCGTGTGCTTGTTAAAGAGTTAAAGCAGAACGAATATCTGTTTAACCGATTGCTGCAGTTATTGGAAACCCGGGGGTGGATGCCGCATCCCCAGGATTGGATGCCTCAGGGGCAATTTACCAGGGTGCCTGATTCACTCATTCCCTGGCTTGCCTGGTCGGCTGATGAAAGAGCTTCCGGCTGCAGCGATGCTCGTCAATTGCTGACGCCGGACAATTGGCCTTCATATAAACCAGCGGTCAGGTTAAGGCTGCTTGAGTATGTCCGAAAGCAAGATCCCGCTTATGCCTGGGAGTTACTTGAACAGTGTGCTGCTCAGGAGTCTTCCGATAAACGTATCGCTCTTTATAAGACGCTCGAGCACGGACTCAGTGAAAACGATCTTCCGTTTTTACATAAAGCCATGGGTGACAGATCGCCCAAGGTTAAACAGCTTATCCAGGCGATGCTGAGCCGATTGGGTCACGCGGTTGGCAATGCAGACGAAGACACCCTGACTGAGCTGAGTCAGTGGCTCATTCCCAAGACCAAAGGTCTCTTCAAAAAACAGCTTCATCTGATTGCGCCAGCCCTGAAAAACAGCGCTAAGATGCGCAACCTTACCGATGCTCTGCAAACCATTCCACTTGAACAGTTAGCCGGGGCAATGTCGCTAACAATCGAACAACTGCTGAGTGGTTGGTCGTTTGCGGACAATATGGGCCAGGGCGTTGCCAGACCAAACCGGGTTTTGGTTGAGAATGTGGTGAGTTCCCAGAATGACGCTCTGCTGGTGATTTTGCTTGAAAACCTCGTCACTACAACCGCAGAGATAGACCTGGATCTACGGCATCAGCTGCAAACCCTTGCAACCCGATTGACCAATAGCCAGCAGCAGTCCCTGATCATGCGTTTATTAAAAGCCGCTCCCGGCGATTTACAGGTAGATCACTTATGGGCGATCAGCCCACTTCCCTGGGAATGGTTAACTGCAAGGGAACTTAAAGGCACCAAAGCCTACAAAAACTTCATTTCAGGTATGGGCAAGATTCTGGTTGATGACAGGAACAAAGTCGTGAATCAAATGAACATCTCCAGACTGGAGTTACTCGGCTTAATTCTCAGCGCCGAGTGTGCAGAGATGACAATGCAGGATCTGCAGAAAACCGGAGTGTCCCCCATGGACCCAGCGCTGGATACGTTGAAATTCAATATCAGTCTTAAACAGGAAGGAAATCAGGATGAGTGACATTTTAAGACAAACCGCCGAGGTCATTTATCAGGCTGAATTGGATGCCCTTAAAGCTGAGGACTCAGGGCAGAAACCGGATAACTGGCATCTGTCACCCAGAAGCGTGGTCAAGTATCTGCTGGGTGGTAAAAACGCATCCGGCGTCACCATTACGCCGAAATACATAGGCAATCAGCGTTTAATTGAAACTGCAGTAGCCACACTGGCTACCGATCGGGCTTTGTTGCTGCTTGGCGTACCCGGGACTGCCAAATCCTGGGTGTCTGAGCATCTTTCTGCAGCAATATCCGGCACCTCGACTCAGGTGATCCAATGTACCGCAGGGACAGATGAGAATCAGATACGTTATGGTTGGAACTATGCTCAGCTGCTCGCTAAAGGCCCGACTCGAGAAGCGCTGGTGCCAACGCCGCTGTTTCGCGCCATGGAGTCAGGAACAATTTGCCGACTGGAAGAACTCACACGTATGGGCTCAGATGTGCAGGACACCTTAATCACAGTCCTGTCTGAGAAGATGTTACCTATCCCTGAACTCAATGATTCGGTATTTGCCCGTCGTGGCTTCAATATCATTGCCACCGCCAACAATAGAGACAAAGGGGTTAATGAACTGTCCAGCGCCCTCAAGCGCCGTTTTAATGTGGTTGTATTGCCACTCCCTGATGATATGGCTCAGGAGGTAGACATTATCAACCGTCGGGTAGGGGAGATGGGTAACAGCCTGTCATTACCCGTACCTGCCAACATCTCAGACGAGATAGAAAAACTGGTGACCATCTTCCGCGAGCTGCGCTCCGGTAACACACTTGATGGCAAAATTGCCCTTAAAGTGCCATCTGGGAATCTTTCAACCGCAGAAGCCATTGCCGTGATGGTCGGCGGTTTAAGTCAGGCGGCCTGGTTCAGCGAAGGTAAGCTTGAACCGGCGGATATCGGCAGTAACCTGGTGGGTGCCATTATCAAGGACCCCGTTCAGGATCGGCTGGTTCTTGAAGAGTATCTGGAAACCGTACTCAAAAAACGTCCCGGTTATTCAGCCTGGTATCAAAGCATCAACGAATTGCTCTGATATGACTGATATTCATTATCTGGGGATCCGTCACCATGGCCCTGGCTCGACAAAGCGGCTGTTGGCGGCGCTTGAGTCCATACAGCCGGTCGCTCTGTTAATCGAGGGGCCTGCTGACTGTACCGAACTGTTGTCCTTTCTGGGTTCAGAACAGATGGTGCCGCCTGTATCCCTGCTGTCATTTGCCACACGCGAATCAGGTTTCAGTATCTATTATCCCTTTGCCGATTATTCTCCCGAGCTGCAGGCATCTAAATGGGCCATAGCCAATGAAGTCGAAGTCAGGTTTATCGACCTGCCTGTGTCGATACAACTGGCAGACATGCTAAAGCAGCAGGCCGAATCTGAAGATGAACAGCCCGAACCCACAATCGAAGCCGACAATAAGGCTCACCAGTCACCACCAATTGAGCAATCCGAACAGGCCAGAGCAGCCGCAGAGCACTTCAGGCGTGATCCTATTGCTGCATTGGCTGCCATTGCAGGTTATGAAGATGGAGAAGCCTGGTGGAATGATGTACTCGAACAGGGCAATGATGCAGATACCGGAGTATTTGATGCGCTAGCAGATGCCATGGAGGCATTACGTGACTGCTGGCCTGAAAAACACGAAAAACAGGCATTAAAGGAAGCCCAGCGAGAAGCCTATATGAGACTGCAGATTGCATCGGCTTCCCGGGAACTTGAAGGCCCAATAGTCGTGATTTGTGGTGCATGGCATCTACCGGCACTGCAGCAAAAAGTCACTCAAAAGAGTGATCGTGCACTGCTTAAATCTCTGCCCAACAAACTGCCTGCCAGTCAGTACAAATCCACCTGGATCCCCTGGACCAGTCCAAGACTCGCCTATCAGTCAGGCTATGGCGCAGGTGTGTCTGCCCCCATGTGGTATCAACATATCTGGGACAAAGGCAGTGACGATACCGCGCTGGCCCAGTGGCTTACCCGTATTGCCGATATGCTCAGACAGCAGGGGCAATTGGTCTCTACAGCATCTGTGATTGAGGCGGTTCGCCTGTGCCATACCCTGGCAGCCGTTAGAGGACGACCCTCTCCCGGATTTGAAGAAACCAGAGACGCAGCAATATCCGTGTTGTGTGGTGGTGAGCAGTTACTGTGGCAACAAATAGAAAAACCCTTGTTGCTGGGCAGTCAGGTGGGCAGTGTTCCTTCACAAGTCCCACTGGCACCGCTGCTGGACGACCTGCAAAAGTGGCAAAAAAAAACCCGTCTAAAGAGCGAAGCATTGCCCAGGGAGGTCTCTTTGGACCTACGCTCCGAGCCTGGGCAACTTAAATCCTGGCTGTTACACAGACTCAGACTCCTGCAGGTACCCTGGGGAGAACAACTCGATGTCGGCAGCAGTCGTGGTACTTTCAGGGAAAAGTGGCAATTGGCCTGGGAGCCTGAATACTCGGTACAACTGGTAGAGAATCAAATCTACGGCAGTACGCTGGAAGAAGCCTCGGCCAACCGCACCATTCAGGCAATGAAAGAGCAGCATGCCCTCGGTAAACTCGCTGCACTTGTGCTGGTTAGCCTTGAAGCACAACTGCCCGATGCAGCAGAGGCAGGATTTACACTCTTGTCAGAGCGAGCCGCTCACACAGCAGAAGGCATGGAGCTGTTGGACGGTCTGCCGCCTTTGGTGGATATCAGCCGTTACGGTACATCTCGTGACATCTCATTAAGCCATGTTCAGGCGTTGATTGAGCGTCTCACCATTCAGGCGGCGTTGTCCTTATCTCTGGCTGTGCGCCAATTGTCGGAAGAGGAAAGCACCCATTACCGTCAGGCATTGCAAACAGCTCACAACCAGTTGGAACTTGCCCAGCTTGACGATGAGATTATGAGTACCTGGTGGCAGGCGATTGAAGAGGTCACCCACAGTGATCTTTGTGACTTTGGAGTCCGCGGTCTGTGTTGCCGTTTAATGTATCTGAGTCAGGGTATTGATGCCGCCGCTCTACAGATGCTGATGCAACGAATATTGTCACCCGCCGTAGATCTTACCGATGCCAAACGTTTCTTCGAAGGCTTCTTTACCGGGGCTGCTGAACGATTACTTTATGATGCCAAACTCAGGTCCGTAGTCGACCTTTGGCTGATGGGGCTGGATGAGCAAACCTTTACCGAAAGCCTGCCGCTGCTCAGGAGGGTATTTGCTGATCTTGATGCGATGGAGCGTAAACGTTTGTTGGATGCGCTTGTAAGCAAGCAGGCAGCTGCTGAGACATCATTGGCAATCAATCCCGATATATTGCCCAGGTGGCGAAGTCATATGCAGGGGATTAAAGCGCTGCTTGGAGGCGATAAATCATGGATGAATTGAAACAAGCCCATAAGCCTGATAAGCAAGCTACAGCCGAAACCGGGAGCCGCGAGCCGCAATCCCCTCAGGAACAAGCAAGACGATGGCAATTAGCCCTGGGTGCACAGGACAGTGAATCTCAGTTAAGCGAGCGTGACCTTCGTCTTGAGCAGGCCTTGTCCGTCCTTTACGGCTCAGGCAGAGACGCCGACAAATCGTCAGGGTCCGGCAAAGGCCGCGGCAGCCTGGGGAGTTCTGCACCACGGGTTGCCAGATGGCTTGGCGATATCCGCGAATTCTTTCCATCCTCAGTGGTGCAACTGGTTCAACGTGACGCCTTCGAACGCCTGGGGCTGACTCAAATGTTGATGGAGCCAGAGTTTCTGCAGGCTATGGAGGCTGATGTTCACCTGGTAGCAGACCTTATCAGTCTGCGCACTATGATGCCGGAGCAGACCATAGATACAGCCCGCCAGGTCATTAGCAAAGTGGTAGCAGAGTTGATGCAACGGCTTGAGCAAAAGACAACCGAGGCGATTCGGGGCGCGGTAGACAAGAGCAAACGTACCTTCCGCCCGAGGCACAATGACATTGATTGGCACAGAACCATAGGTGCCAACCTTCGCCACTATCAGCAGGAGTACCAGACTCTGGTGCCGGAAAAGCTCATTGGCTTTATGCGTAAACAGCGCAGGCTGGCAGATCTGGATGAGGTCATCCTGTGCGTCGACCAATCCGGCTCTATGGCCACGTCAGTGGTGTACAGCTCTATCTTTGCCGCTGTAATGGCATCAATACCTGCGGTGAAAACCAAACTTATCTGTTTTGACACCGCCATAGTGGATTTAACCGAAGAGCTTGCCGATCCTGTTCAGGTGCTGTTTGGCGTGCAATTGGGTGGTGGCACAGATATCAATCAGGCGGTGGCTTATTGCGCAGATAAAATCGAACGTCCGGGCAAGACACATCTGATTTTAATCACCGACCTTTATGAAGGGGGCGACGCAGAGCAATTAAAGTCCCGTATTGCCGAGCTTATCCGCAGCGATGTCAATGTCATTACGCTGCTTGCACTGAGTGATGACGGCAAGCCTTCCTACGATGGTCAGCTGGCAGCTGAGTTTGCCGCTATCGGCAGCCCGGTATTTGCCTGTACCCCGGATCAATTCCCGGATTTAATGGCTACTGCCCTGAAGCGCGAAGATGTCAGCCAGTGGGCAGCAGATCAGGATATTGCCACTGTGAGAGCAGCTGAGCAGTAACATAGAATCTTCCCCGTTTATGCCCGGCTTAGCTCGGGCATTTTGCTTTTGTGTCATGTAGCTTGTTATCCCTGTAAACCCACCAAGCAGTATTCATCTCCCCAAAAAACTATTGGAGTTTGATATGACTGATACAAAAAACGAAGCGACGAATAAGGAAGCAAAAGGAAAAACTGAGGATAAGAAGTCATTATTTCCTGTCAGAATTGAAACCACTGACGCAGCGAAAGATCCCCTGAGGTTAATCATAGAGATACTCAAAGACGACAAAATCTCTGACGAAGATAAAACCCAACTGATCGTCTATTCACAGGAAAGGTTCAAAAACAGGCGCAAGATGGCTTATGCATCTCTGTACGCCATAATTGGGTCTTTAATCTTCATGCTTATCGCCGCAATTGTTGATGGATTTACAGACTCAACAATACTCGCAGCTATACACCAGAATTCCACCATGATCGGCTGGATAGAAGGCTTCCTCACCGCCATCGTTGCTGCCTACTATGGTGTTTCTGCCTGGCGACCCGCCAGCTGAGCTGTCCCGTTTGTCGGTAATGCAATAGCTGATTGGGTGGCTTATTGCATTGCCGGTAAGGGCAGGGCAAGCACCAGCCTGTTTCTTCTCCCACTAATTTATGATTTTTTGCCATACCAGCTGCACCTATAGCTATTTAGCGGCTGACAATCACTGTTTCGCAAGTCTGCCTTGTGGCTGGTTTATCCCGGTAAAAGCAAACGCAGGATTCAACAGCTAATCAACGCCAATTGCCTGAAAGCTCTGACTGATTAAGGAGCGAAAATGATGTTCAAACTATCCGCAACCCACCTCGAAAAGAACTGAAAACCCGCTTGTATATAGTGCGAAACAACTATGGCAGGGTTAGTACAAATGCACGGTTTGCCCGAATAAATATAGAGAGACGCGTACTGGACAATTCCCGGCCCTCACTAATAGGGTGAGTGGTGTTATACAAATAAGGGGAGTGTATGCGGCTGATTTTTGGGGATGATAATGCAGAAGATGATGATCTTCTGTCCGAGTGTTTTCTGGACCGAAAGAGTTTCAGAATTTCAAAACCTATCATCACAGGTAAGTGGGGAACAGGTAAAACCGCATCGATTTTTGACAGTTGTAAAGAGCTGGCGAATCAGCTGAAGGCTGATAATCCTCTCGACCTTTGGTATATGAATGAGCACGCTTTCGATATCAAAGAGATGGTCGCCCTTAAAGCCATTCACGCCGACAGCAATTACAACCTTGAGGTGGCACTGCAGGACCTGTGGAGGGCTGAGATCATCCGGGCCCTGGTGATTCAGTTGGGCGCACTTCAGGAATACTACAACCTGGAGAACAGCCTGCACTGGAAGGCGATTCATAAGCTGTCCCTGATCGAAAGGATTAAATTCCCGATCTGGAAAAGCATTAAAATCGCCGTGGAAATCGCCACCAACTCGGCAGTGGATCTGAACAAAGCCGATGAGGTTAAGTCCGACCTGTCTGCGGTGTTTCACCACAAAACCTATTCCGATGTGATCAAGTGTATTGGTGATATCAGCTCCGAAAAGATAAAGCCCAAAATCGCCATTGAACCCATAGAGACACCCAATTCCCCCCTTGAAGCACAATCAGGTATCGCCCAGCTTACGGTTTCGTCCCTGTTGAACACCTACCAGGCTTACTTCACTCCCAATAAGCTCAATGGCGCAGAGATCTTTATTACCATTCCCTGGCACAGATACCGCAAAGAAGACCTTAATTTCCCGCAAAAGATGACCTCCAAGGTCAAACGAATGCGCTGGAACGAGACAGATCTTCGCGAGTTCATCAATAAGCGCATTGAGTATGAGTTCAGGCAGGCCGCCCGGGGCTATAACCGCAAAAACGTAGACCCCTGGAATACCCTGTATGGCGCTACCGTCCGCAACGACCACTGCCATGTAGGTTATGCAGAATGCAGCTTCAAATATGTGCTCAGGCACACCCACCACAGATCACGGGACATACAGCGCCTCGCCAGGAAAATCGTCGAACACGCCGTTGAAGTACACGATAAGGAAGTTGAAGACGTGCTGATTGGAAGAGGGGGCTGGAAAATCCCTTTCACCACCATTCAGGATGCCATCAAGAAAGAGAGCGCCGTGCTCTACGATGAGCGAGTGATTGAAGGTACCCGCCGCTATCCGGTACTCAAAAAGATAATGGAAAGCCTGTACTGCCTTAAAGTCCCGTTCGAGTTTAAGGACCTTAAGGACAGGCTGGAGCCTTTGAGTATCGACACCAATGAAGCCATCTCAATTTTGTGGGACAGTGGCTTTCTGGGGATAGAGATCAGCCCCTCAGGCGAGCAGTACGCCATGGGCTTAAAGTCGATACTGGGGGAAGAGAGCCTGCGCACCTATGAGTTCCAGGGCCATTCAAAAATCAGAAAGTGGTACTTCTTTGAACATAACCATGATGGTGACCCCAAGCAGATGATCAACCGCTACAACAACTCTCAGGAGTCTGTCGCCAAGTATGTCCTGCACGCCATTTCATTCGATAAGTTGATGCTGAACGTCAGCAGAGAGTGCCCAATCGGAGTTTAACGGGGAAACGAGTTCCTGCCTTTTAAACGGTTAAGGGGGCATTAGGTGCGGCCCCTGACAGCACCAATCGCAGGGGCCGCGTTAACGAGGAATTGGGATGGGTCTCGTTAACTTATCTCAATACGGCGTTCCCGCCGGATAGATCACTTTAATCGATAGATTTGGCGCCTGCTGACGACGAGTCGTAAGGTATTTGGGGTGTTGATAAGGGTGAACAATGTTTGATGCTAACCTTACTCACCCGCGAATTGTTGGCCTTTTCCTTCAAACAATACAAGGGCATAACGACCAAGCTCGTCAAAGTAGCGCCAGCGTTTTTGTGGGTCTTCAGTGACTTTACAGCGCTCTCCAACTTTCTCGGTTAAACAAGCTGCACTGTAGGTGATAAACAGGTTTTCTTCTTCAGCGAAGATATCAAATGTGCTGGTTTTGACGTAACCCACCATGGCGTTACGGTAGGCCTGAATGCTTTCCTCCATCATATCCTGTGCAGGAAAGTCGCCAGTGAGCTGGTAGTTATCAAATTGCCAATCAGAAAATCCATCTTCTGGATTAAGCTTCTTTCGCCAAATTACCGAGAATGCAGTAGGTAATACAATCTGGTCCGAGACTTGGTGTTTTACTGAATCGACATCCTGAAAAGTGGCTTCGCTGACAACGGTTTCGCCTACGTTGACGGCTCTTATTATCCGCTTGTCATAGGGGGATGTTGGGAAGGGTCTAAGTGAACTTTCTCCATTACCAGAGAAGAGTACAACAACATCAGTCGAGTCTGTCGGGTTTCTCACTATCCATCCGTTTGGATCGCTCCCTTCTTTTTTAGAGCAGTCATCATAAGAGTCGAAGCAATTAAAGGTATAAAAAATCCTGAGATGACCCTTATCTACCACGACTTGTACAGTTGCATCTGAAGGCTCAAAGTTTTCATACGCATTGTTAAGTGCTTTCATCTTTTCAAGAGCCAATGTGCTGTCTATGACACTATCAATTCGATAATAAACTAAGGAGTCTGTTGTAGATTCCGGGTTCTTGCTCCAGTGACCCTTAACGTGAGTGGGTATGCCTAAGCCTGAAATCGTTGCGTAAGCGCCAGGGTAGCCACTTACGGCTCCATAACCAAAATCTGAAAACCAACCTGAGGTATCAGAAACCATTATTTCTCTGATGCTGTAGCGACCGTCTGTGGTTCCAGCATTGCCAAACTTAGCCATGAGCAACTTGTTATCCGCACAACCGGTAAAAGAGGTTAATACCAAAACCGTTGTCAGAGTGATTAAAGCTCTATCCATTGTTAAAAATCTCCCTGTACTTATTCCCTTCAGAACCCCGGTTTACATCCTTTACTGATAGCTTTTGAATGCAGCGCCAGCTGACGACGAGTCGTAAGGTTTGTGTGGTGTTGATAAGGGTGAACTATGTTTGATGTTAACCTTACTCACCCGCGAATTGTTCGCCTTTTCCTTCAAACAGTACAAGGGCATAACGACCAAGCTCGTCAAAGTAGCGCCAGCGTTTTTGTGGGTCTTCGATGACTTTACAGCGCTCTCCAGCTTTCTCAGTTAAACAAGCTGCACTGTAGGTGATAAACAGGTTGTCTTCTTCAGCGAAGATATCAAATGTGCTGGTTTTGACGTAACCCACCATGGCGTTACGGTAGGCCTGAATGCTTTCCTCCATCATATCCTGTGCAGGAAAATCGCCAGCGAGCTGGTAGTTATCAAATTGCCAATCAGAAAATCCAGCTTCTGGATTCAGCTTCTTCCGCCAAATTACCGAGAATGCAGTAGGTAATACAATCTGGTCGGTGACTTGGTGGTTTACCGAATCCATATCCTGAAAAGTGGCTTCGCTGACAACGGTTTCGCCCACATTGACGGCTCTTATTATCCGCTTGTCATAGGGGGATGTTGGGAAGGGAGTAAGTGAACTCTCTCCATTGCCAGAGAAGAGTACAACGACATCTGTCAAGTCTGTCGGGCTTCTCACTATCCATCCGTTTGGATCGCTCCCTTCTTTTTTAGAGCAGTCATCATACGAATTGAAGCAACTGAAGGTATAAAAGATCCTGAGATGAGCCTTATCTACCACGACTTGTACAGATGCACTTGAAGGCTCAAAGTTTTCATACGCATTGTTAAGTGCTTTCATCTTTTCAAAAGCCAATGTGCTGTCTATGACACTATCAATTCGATAATAAACTGGGGAGTCTGTTGTAGATTCCGGGTTCTTGCTCCAGTGCCCCTTAACGTGAGTGGGTATGCCTAAGCCTGAAATCGTCGCGTAAGCGCCAGGGTAGCTACTCACAGCGCCATAGCTAAAATCTGAAAACCCACCAGACATATCAGAAACAACCATTTCTTTTATGCCGTAGGGACCGTCTGTGCTTCCAGCATTGCCTGACTTAGCCCTGAGCAACTTGTTATCCGCACAACCGGTAAAAGAGATTAATGCTAAAACCGTTGTCAGAGTGATTAAAGCTCTACCCACTGTTAAAAAACTCCCTGTACTTATTCCCTTCAGAATCCCAGTTTACATCGTTTCCCAGTGGCTTGAGTGCGATTACCCAGCTTTTACCGCCATTAGTTTCGCATTTACCAGTAGATGTAAGCAAATGTCAGCTCACCAGTCCCGGGGAGTCGGCGTACGTAACTAAAGCGGGTAAAGCACCACCTCGTTGGGGAATGGTTATTCGAAGGGGAAGGGCGAGGGGACTGGCACCAATCTCTGTTTTGACTCAAAGGCCGACTGAGTCGGATAAGACTACTGTGGGGAATGCAATGATGATAAGGACGGGTAAGATGTCCAGACAGAAAGACCGTGTTTATATAGCGAAAGAACTAGGTGTTAATCCAAGATAGATTGCAAATATTCCACCAATGCATCAAGTCCAAAAAACAAGTACACGCTTTAGGTGACAATTGAAATAGTTGGCTAAACTCGGTTGAACAAACTAATACTTAGTGCTACTTTCGTCGTTATTTTACGAGATAAACAACATGTTGATATCCCTTCCTAAATTAGAAATAGACAATTCACAAGGTTTTAAGCAAAGTGACATATTCGGCCACTCATCATTTGGCAACAGCTTAATCAATTTAGTCTTGGCGTCTGAAGAATTAGTAATAGCTTTAGATGCAGAATGGGGGGAAGGAAAAACTACTTTTACAAAACTACTAATTGCCGAGAACAACCTAACTCCAAAGCTCAAAATAATCTATTTTGATGCTTTTGAAAATGACTATCAAAAGGACCCTTTTATTGCACTTACATCAGAGTTTTATCAAGCAATTCCAGATTCCGATAGTCAATTTGCAAAAAAATTCCTAACGCAAGCAACAAAGGCTTCAATGGGGCTCATGCGAGGTGCAGCTAAGATTGGTATAAATCAACTAACTCTTGGGCTAATAAATACAGACGAGGTAATCTCTGATGTAGAGAAAGAATTTTCAAAACTAGCATCAGAGCAGGTAGATGAGGCAATCAAGAATAAAATTGTAAAAGCAAAGGAAGATAAAATGAGCTTCCGAGCTTTTACAAAAGCACTTGAGACTCTTGCGAGTAAATCAGAAGGCGAACGAATCCTTTTCATAATTGATGAACTTGACAGGTGCCGCCCTGATTTTGCACTTGAAATACTAGAAAAAATAAAACATATCTTTTTTTGTAAAGGTGTCACATTTTTACTGGTAACAAACCGAGCACAATTAGAGCAATGCATCAAATCTAGATATGGCCAGATAGATGCCCAAAAATATCTTGATAAATTTGTAAATATATGGCTAAACCTTCCCAAAAAACCACACTCTAATGACTATTATTCGCATGGTGAAGGCTCTTCTTTGACCTACCTGAGATACTGCCTAGATAAGCAGTCGAATGACGAGGACGTGACGAATGGTCAATTTGTACAACATATCAAAACGATATTGTCAGTAAGAAAGGTAACACATAGAGAAGTGGAAAGGCTAGTTTCTAGATTTGCATTGGTTTCTAATTCCCTGGGTGGTCTCAACGAATACGCACAAATAATGCTCGCGTTATACTGCTACCATAAAATAGCAAATCCAGAGTTATTAAAGTCTATCATGTCAGATGACGGCAAAAATATAGAACTGCTAAAAGAAATCATGTTTAGTGATAATGAAGTATTACGCGAACCAGAGCTTTCAACTTATAACGCGGTTTTGCAACATAACTATGAGCAAGATTCCCAAACTAGAAAGGAGATTGAAGGGGAGCATTTAAAACATATGAATAGGTCGACCTTATTGAGAAACACTGAGTGTTTTTCCTATTTTGAAAACCTAATGAATTGATATAACCGAGTGCGTGTTAACGATACATATTTCAACATGATGGATAAAGAGTATCGTTCATACTGGAATCCACGCCGTGAGGCGCCACTTTCCCTTTGGGATATCTCTATGCGCTAATTCTTAACGCTATCGCTTTAGATACCTTCCAGACTCTGCAGCCAACATCAGAGCCAAACCTCCAAAAAGATCCCGGCTTGTTCGCCGAACCACTGGTTATAATGGAGGCGTAAATCATGGCACGTAATTTCGTAAACGGCCTTCCTGGCAATCCTTAGTGAACAGTAATCAAGCTATGCTGATAGAGATTTCTAAGGTGAGGGTGGTGAACGTTGGAACCAGAGTCGCATCTACAAGGTGGAATGTTAGTAAGCATGTAGTGTCTTTGTCTCATAGTATGGTGCCATTAAAGGGAAGGCTCTTAGTCGATGGATTGGCTCGCCGGTGCTTTTGGTATCGGCATCTTTTGGTCATTGGTTCAGCTGAACCGCACCGCCGTTCGCCAACGTCTAGAACTCCGGGAAATGTATCACGCTCTTGATAAGCGGATCATGGTGCTCGAAACGAAAGAGGGACGTTAGGCGTTAGACAACTTCAATGCCAACGTCAGGACTCCAGACCCCATAGTGGTGAAGATTGAGCCCAGTTCAACGCTAATCGATATCATCGCTGGGGAAGTGATAGTCGCTGCTGCTTAGGTTAAGAAAGGTAAATGAAAACTTAACGCCAAGATGTTAAAATTCATTAATATCATGACATTAACATAATCACCATGAAATCTTACCTTGCAAGATGGCATTCCTTTCTAGAAAAGGCGTGTCTGAACAAAGCACTCTCTAAATTAGTATTTTCATCAACTATCTACATTGCGATTATATACGGGATAGCTTTGGTTTATGCGGCATCAAATATCTTAGGTGTCCCAGTGGTGGAGTTGCTAAAAAATAGCGCAACACTATTAACCGCATTGACTCTAGCTTTTACCGTATATCAGTACCACAAGGGAAAGGAAGGGCAGGCAGATGCTTTAATCTACTCGGAGATTGATAGGCTCATTAATCAAATTGCAAGTAGATCTGATGAGATGATGTCCAATAACCCCGATAGCATTCTAAAACTAATGGAGCACTTGTCCCACTTTTCGTATCTGGTTTATCAGTGCGAACTAGACTATGAACTGGTTCAGAGTAAGCAATTGAAGGATTCAATTGTGAGAAGGGTAGATAGATTGGTGACCACCAAGTTGTTCTCTTCGATGCAGGCGATAGATTGTCCAAAAGATGTTTACGTCGAAGGCCCAGAGTTCACTGTCGTAACTAATCACGTTAGTGATCTAATATTAAAAGGTAAGATAAAATCATTTGAAGCACCATTCGCTACTGCGAAGTTTGCATTTGATCAAAGCCTTTTAAAGAACAAAGTGGATCTATATGCACATGAATGTCACCTTGGGTTGGACGTTGTAAACTCCATCGACGTGTTGTTGCAAAGCAAGATAATATCCAGTGATGTTAAATCTCAAATTCAGAATGATCTAAAGTGTTATTGTCCATATATATACATAATCTATGAAAAGTTTGAGAAACATCAACAAGTCCGAGCCGCTCAACAATGTAATTAATGCCGATAATGCTATTTATCGGCATTTGACCTAAAAGGGCTACTTCGGGTGGCCTTTTTTGTGCTTCTCAGTCTTGAATGATTCCCGGTACTGACCCTGTGAAATCGCCTTATAGAACAGGCCGTTCAGCTCGAGAATAGGCGAAGTGTTCCGCTTTCTCTGACTACTGGTAGACAAGCCTTTCGCATTGAACACGTCTGGATTTGATCCATTCCTTGAATACAGAACGCATACCTGCGAGCCTCACAAAGACGAATCGCAGATACCACAAGTCACTGTACTCATATCGAAACCAGAGATTCTCATCTACAGATGAGTCACAGATTCTTCCGATCAATATGCAGATGTCCGTCATGGCCAAACCAAAATCTAGCCCAGTATTCGTGTGGAGACTGCATGGTCTGCAGGTTCACATATGCAAGGTTCGATTGGCTGGTTAGCTGAACGTACTTAGATTGCCAGGCTTCAGTAGTTGAAACTGGCTTGGCCAACAACATAGAGGTCAAACATAAGACTCGACACTAATCACAAACCCAACTTTGATTAAGCCACAACCAAAACACCAGGAGTTACTGCTGGCAAAACCATGATTGCTCAGACGGATTTCCGACAAGAGTTGCTGACAAAGTTGGGATGGAAAACCGGAGGAAATAATTTCCTGGATGGACGCAGTTAGAGATCTGAACGTATGATTGAAACAGCCAACTGCAGTACGGCTCAAAACCCGGGCAAGACTGACTGCAACTGCGTGAATTGTACAGTAACTCACTTGGAACCAAACACTTAGAAGGATAGTATGGTGAACCATTTATTGTATACAGCTAAGCCAAAGGCCATACTCCAACCACAAACAACAATTAACGCAACTGCGCACAATGTATAAATGGTAAAATATTGAATTAGGGGCTTTTTCTAGTTAAATCAATCAAAAAGAGGGGCTTTGGCTTCTGCAATTTCTGCCATTTGTTTTATATGGTCAGGCATTTCTAAACGCTCAGGGTCACAGCTGGGAATTGCATCTAAAATGCTTTGCAATCCAGCTTTTACGACAGGATTTTTTTCACGCCAAATCATTGAATGAAGCGCTAAAACACCGATGTGGATGTCTAAAATCTGCGAAAACTTCACCAGCACATCATTTGACGGAAACCTGTGGTTTCTTCGCCAGTTAGATACTCCAGTCTGAGAAAAACCAAATCTTTTCATTACGGCATAGTCTGAATCCAGGCTATAAGCCAGTTTCACCAGATCCAGAAAATCTGAGGGTTGCATTTTTCGTGTCCTGATTTGCGTCCTACTACTCACCTTAGTGGTGCAACTCATACCCCGCAAGCTACTCATGCATGAGTTGTAATACTCGGATGTGAGTTGTACCGTTTTGTCTGTCCTGACAGGGGCGCGGTTGAAGGGAGTGTCAGCCGTTAGCCCCTAAATCCAATCAGGCCAACTCAGGAGACAGACACTATGAAACCGATACTGATTAACCCCTTTGATGCCCCCGGCCATAAGACAGTTAGCCGGAACATACTGGTTCCCAACTTCGTCAACGCGGAAACACTGAAAAAGCCATTTGATCAGGGACTGCGTGAACGCAACCTGAAAACTGTCAGCTCTTTGAAACAACTGCATTTCGGGGGGCAAAGTTATGTTTAAGTGGCTTTTTGGCCGTAAGGCTCATTTTGACGAAATGTTGGCCTCTGAACTCACCAAGGAGAATCAGAAGCTGAAGCTTGAGCTCAAGAAAGTAACTGAAAGTCGAGACAGTTTTGAGCAGCAAATGTATGACCAGATAAGTTCACGCGAATGGGAGCGTAATGGTCATAAACATACTCAAGATGAGTTCGCAGCTTATCGAAAGGCAACGATTGAAAAACTGGCTTCAATTTATGCCGCCACTGACCAAGCCAAAGTCATTTCCATCATCGAAAACGGGGGTGAAGAATGAGCACCGGTTATGACTTGGTAATGGATCTCAATCAGGGGCATTCAGTAACACGCAATCGTGACCATTGGTTAAAACGGCGCGAGTATTGGCTCAGTCAGGCGAGCAAAGAGATCAGGAAAGGCCGAATGGTTATGGCTCGAAAAGCGTTTGAGATTGGTTGTGCCTTTGGCCGTTTGGCGGCTGGGTATCAGTCATGACGGTATTTCAAAAAGCCAAACCTTATTTGCCGGTGCTGTATCCCGGCTTTGATTGGGATCTCACTCCAGCAGCTGTAACGCCCAAGCCGCGCAAAAAATGGAGCGAGTACCCCAAGAACCCCGTTAAACGGGATCTGTCTTTGGTCGATATCGTAACGGAACCGCCCGAAGAACTATTTGAACCGTTAAACCTAACCGCCCCTTTGGGCGGTTTTTCTCTGGACGAAAACCAGCTGGCAGAAAAAGCCAGATTGGATCGCGTGCTTGCCATGAAACAGGCTGATTATGACTTGCACAATCCAAGCCCCGCAGGGCGGCGCGACCGCGCCGGGATAGATAGTCTTGTCCAGAGGTGCATATCTCCGACACGGCTTAGAAGTGAGGCCATAAACTCAGCCAGAGCCGACCAATTAGCGGCGATGAATGCCCGAATGCGAGAAAGAGGGATAACCCCCGACCAAAATCCTCCGCTGGTTATAGGGCAGGATAGCGCCTTGTGTGGAGATGCGCCGTTAGTATTTGGCGGTGTTGACCATGTGACCGGTGAAGTGACCGGGGCAAACTTCACCCGTCCGGCAGTCGCCCGGCTCCTGTTTCGGGAATGGTCAGACGAATATCGTTTTCGGGTTTGTGTGGATGCCAGCCCCACGGATGCACCCCCGCCACAAGCCGGTGACAGGATAACCACACAACTGACAGAGCGCGGGGCACGAAACGTGATGGAGTCAGGCGCATACCTGCAGGCAGTGAAGGGTGGGTATACCACTTTCCTGACCCTGACGTTCGACAATGACGCCAGAGGCAGACTTTTCAGAGGGGAAACAACCATTGGCGCGGAAGTCAGCCGCTTCTTTGATGCCTTGGGCAAGATGTATCGCCGGGGCTGGCAGTGTGCCAATGAGGTGCTGGCTACCCGTAATGGTTTTGACTGTGTTGGGGCGAATGCAGTTGTTCCTGGTCATGACAAATTCAAGGATTCTTTCGACTACTGTTGGGTAGCCGAAGCCCCGATTAAAGCCAAGGTTGTGGACAGCCGGAACGGGTTCCAATGTATTGATGACTTGCCCAATCCCCACTGTCATGTGCTGTTGCGCTGGCAGGTAGAGCCATACCTGTTCCATGACTGGGCAAATCGAATCGAACGGCTATGGGGGCAAGGGTTCGCCAAGCTGGAGCGCATCAAACACGCCAAAGCCGCCAGTCAGTATCTGTTGAAAGCCCTTGGCTACCTGACCAAAGGCAAAGACGCTGACCAAGGCGAAATCCAAGGCAACCGCTACAGCATGTCAAAAAGTGCAAGGGCTCCGGGCTGGGAATGCCTGAGCAGTTATCACGCGCAGAACATGGCCGCGATTATTGGCGAACTCCAAGAGGCTATGCAAAGACGCTTTGCCCCAATCAGAGGCCAAATCGCCGCCCACGCCAGACAGATGGACAAGGCCATTCGTGATGTGGCCGTGTTGAAAGAGCAGAAACAGCGAGACAAGGCCGCCAAGGTTAAAGCCCGAATCGCCAAACTTGAATCCCTGATAGCAGCTGCCCGGCAAAAATTGCAGTCATGCCCCATACGTGTGGCTGACTTCCAAGTGACCTTCAAAGGTGAAGCCATGCTGGACAAGTTCACCGCATGGGCAACCGGGGCGCGCTTGTGGGATGCCGCCGAACTGGAGCGAGTCACATTCACCCAGCCAAACCCGATGCGGGAGGCTATGGGAAAGATGATTGCAGGTTACCGCAGACACTACCGCCATATCGCCCAATTGTTTGAAGCCAGTGCAGCATTGTGGCCGCAGCTGCTCACCGAACAATGGCGAACTGAACCACCAGAACCCGCCCCAGCAACCGGGGCACAATTCGGAGACTATGAACGATGGATATCAACGACCTGAGAAAGCAGCACGCCCAATTGGGGGAAGTACTGGAGCAAGCCGAAAAAGCAGGCCCGTTTAATGCAATGCTTCATGCAAAGAAAGCAGCCCGGATAAGTCACGACTTATTGGGGGACATTATCAACCAACTGCAGGAACTCAATGCAACCAGTCATTAAATATCCGATTTAAGGGCTGGTCACTGGTGACCGCTTATGACGAAAAACCAGCAGTATGAAGCTAAGCAAAAAGCCAAGGGACTGACCAAAGTCACCCTGTGGGTGCCAGCCACTGCCGCCATTGAATTTAAAAGCATGGCGGCGTTCTGCTGTGGTCACCCAAACCACATTCCATTTATGACCCGAAGCACAATTACGGGCAAATTGAAAAAAGGGGTATAGCCATGCCTAAGAAACCAATCAACCCTGACATTGGGGAAGTGACCTGTGTGTTCACAGGTGAAACTGCGCCCGTTCGAAGAGATAAGAACGGCAATCTTTACTATGTCAGCAGCGCCGGGATGATAAAGCCGAACCTGTCAGATGGTCAGGACTGGATGCTGGAGAATTGCCATATCTTCGGAGCAGCTGAACACGCTCCGAAGGTAACGCCAGATGATGACATACCAGATAGCAAAAATGACATACCCGCGCCCCAAGATGACATACCAGAGAATGACAAGCCGCTGGCCGTCAGAATGCCCAAGATACCGGTTAACGTTAGGGCCAAAACGCCTGTTAATGAGCAAACCGACACCGTTAACGAGGATACAGGACAAGGCGCCGTTAACACGCCATCATCTGACAACATCGAGCCTGATAAACCACAGTCTTTTGCTAAGTGGCTTATCGGTTAACAACACATTCTCGCCGTGAGGCGATAAGGCCGAAACATGGAAACCCAGGAACTCGCCGGGGACGATACCCGCAAGACCGAACCCGAACACTTCACCGAATTTGCCAACGTTGAACACATGGCGGCAACACTCGAAGGTGAACCCACCCAACCGGCGCAGGCCGGTTATCAACCGCCCGAACCCGTTCACGTATCGGGAGCAGAAGTCATTGCCCCGATAGTGAGTCTTGCCTGCGGTTTACTGGCTCCCAACTGGAACATTGGCAGCGAGGAACAACAGGCACTCTCTGAAAGCTATGGCGCACTGGTCGACAAGTATTTCCCCGAAGGGGCATCCGCTTTCGGTGTAGAGCTAAATGCCCTGTTAATCACAGCCGCCATTATCACGCCAAGACTGGGAACCCCACGCAAGCCAGAGCCCCAAGATGCGAAAACCAATGCCGCCAAAGAGGAGCAAGCCAATGCCAAAGAAACGAGTTGATGTCAGTCGTAAGGCTGACTTAAGGCTGGTATGTGGTGGCACCGGCTCCGGTAAATCCTCCTATGTTAAACAAGAGATTAAACGACTCAAACCGTCACGCCTGCTTATCTGGGACCCAGTAGATGAGTATGGGGAAGTAGCCAATATACGGATCACAAGTCCCAAGGAACTGGCAGACCTGCTTAAACGCTATCCCCACGGCGCGTTAAAAGTTCGCTTTGTAGCAGAAGGACGCGAAATGTTCGAATTCTGGGCTGCATGTGCCTTTGCATGGTGTAACGCCTGTTTGGTAGCAGAGGAGCTTGCCGATGTAACCACCGCTGGTAAAGCGCCACCTCATTGGGGAATGGTAATCCGAAGGGGAAGGGCAAGGGGACTCGCCCCAATCTTTGCGTTAACTCAGAGGCCGAGCGAGTCAGATAAAACAACTATTGGCAATGCAACTCTCATCAGGTGCGGACGGATGAGTAGAGCCGATGACCGCAAGTATATGGCTAAGGAGCTGGATATAGAAATTACAAAATTGAAAGCTCTGCAACCCTTAGAGTATATCCAGCTTGACACCTATAGTTTAAATGTAATTGCGGGTAAACTATGATTTAACTACGTTTCTTTTTGGTGCAAGTAGTTAAGCAACGGGTAAACTTTTGAACCTGAGTAGTCTTCCCCATAAGTCAACTGATACCTAACAGCATACGTGAATGAAAATATAGCGGATCTAGTTAGACTTAATAGTATTTTAAGTCCGGAGATAAACTCCTGCTCATCTATGATTTTAATGTCTTCTGCGAAATAGTCATATATCCCATAGCTATCTATGTCTGACTCTCCTTCTCTAATTACTAAAAAGTTATGTTCCAGAGCATTCCTTACAGCTTTTAGCGAGTCCCACTCACCTTGTTTTCTATCATTTAAATCACTGGATATGCTATATAAGGCAACAAGTCCGGGATTTTTGAATTCATTGAAAAATTCTCTTCGGTTATCTAGGTCCAGATTCCAAACATTTAAAAAATCAACCTTTACAGCTCTTTTTTTCTTGCCTGTTGTGATTTTTGGTATTTCAAAGAAATTTGAAATTGCCACTGCTATTTTATCTAGAATTCCGAAACAAAGCCTATAAATCGTACGTAATTTTTCAGCCTCCAAACCAAGATATTCGTTGTTACCTAACTCAAGTAAAAATAACTCTTCAGCAAGTTTAGGTTTATCCTGAAGCGTTACGCACTCAAAATATAGATTCCTAGCAAAAGAAAATTCTGATTTTATCCTGTTTACAACAAATTCCATTGGAATAACCCTGTCTCCGTATAGCCCGATAGTGGCGCATACCGTTAGGTCATCCTTTGAGCTTCCAGCGCATTGACAGTAAAGGGCATGCTCAGACAATGTGAGATTACTAAATATACAAAATTTCCTGTAATCAGATAACTGGGAAAATTCATGCTCTGTCTGATGCTTATCAGCATCTTCACTTGTGCTGTCGGCGTCATCAAATTCTTCCAGTTGATTTAACGTCCAATCCAGACCATTCTCAGCGACGGACTTTAGCCCCTCCCTAATGTTAGGTATATTTAGAGCTCGTTGATAGCCGTCTTTTATGTCGAGAAGCATCCTTTCTGATAAATGATTACTGGCAAAAGACAAATCTTTTATAATTTCAGAACGGGCAATATATGCTTCCGGAATATATTCTGAAAAAATAAGTACCTGATTAACCCACTCTAACGCCTCAGTAAACCTAAACTGAGTTTTTAGCTCTATTGCAAGGTTTACTAAGGTTTGAAGGCGTGGCAACTCTACATCAACCTTGTTTGCACAATACGATTTCCAATGCAGTTTTTTTAAACGTATCCTTGGCTCAATGTTATTGAAATTAGCTTTTCCTGCATTCTCATACCCCAACTTGAGACTAAGCGCATTAGCTTGGCTGTAAAACATAAGCTCTTTTCCGACCACATCAATTATTTTTTCATGGTGTTCACCAGACAATATAGAATCAGCCAAATCAATTGACTCCACATCTCCTGCATCTCCACCACAGTCGATCAAATAACAAGCAATATAATAGAGATCTAGATAACACAAAGGGTCTTTGACACTTGTGTTAACAGTACTTTGCAAAAGATCCTTTAAAGTCGAAATTGCTAATTTATATTCGCATTCACCGATGTAGTTATCAATGACAGTAAACTTTGACATCAATGAATTTATTTGCGAATCCATGTCTTCCATAATAATTACCCATTTTCACAATTGGAACGATTCTAACGGAACCATTAACGGGAATACTAGATATATAGAGTATTTCTATGCAGAATCTAATAACACGCCGTGAGGCGCCACTTTCCCTTGGGGATACTACTATGCTGAAAAAATACCTACCTTTTGTCGCCATTGCTGTGGCGGTCGTCTATGCCTCCAACAAGATCCCGGCTGTTCGCCGTGTAATTGGTTAAAGGGGGCATAAATCATGGCACGTAATTTCGTCAAACTGCCTTCCTGGTCCAACGTTGCCGCAGGCAATACCGCCACGCTGGAACTGCCTTTGGGTCGTACCTATGACAAAATCCATATTCGTTACAGCGGCTTGAGCTTGGCTCAGATGAAACACATTCGCGTGAACATCAATGGCCGCGCTATTGAAGAATTCAAACACGGTCAGAGCCTGCAGGATGAAAACAAATACTACCTGCGCAATGTCGCTGCCAATGTGCTGGATATTCACTTCAAGCGGGATGAAATGAAAACCTTGGGTGAGGCTCGCGCCTTCGGTCTGGGGACTTCGTCTCAGCCATACCCAGACCCGGGTACCGGTGAAATGGTCAATCCGCCAGTGATTGCCAATGTCACGCTGGAAATTGATATTGATGAGGCTGCGGTCAATCCAACACTGGAAGCCTACGCGATTCAATCCAACCCCGCGCCGATAGGGTTTATCACCAAGGTGAAAAACTTCCCGGTTGCTCTGAATCCCGGCATCAATGAGGTGGATAACATTCCACGCCCCAACACTGCACGTATCGGTAGCTTGCACATTTTGACTGAGCAAACGATTGAAAAAATCGAAGTCGAATTGGACAGCGCCAAGATTTACGAACTACCCACTTCGTTGGCTGAAAAGATTCAGGTAGATCACGGTCGTTCGCCACAGGCTAACCGCTACACAGTGGACTTCTGCCTTGAAGGCGACATGTTGCAAGCGCTGCCTATGATTGGCTCTCAGGATTTCCGAGTAAGGCTGTTTGCTGCCGATGATACGCCGGTCAGTTCGAGCGCTACTGTTGTGGTGCATTACTTTGATGGTCTTGCAGGCATCTAAGGGGGCGAAATGATGACGCCACAGATTTTCAATCCACAGGTAGGTGCCAATCCTGTTGCTGCCAGTCCGATGAACTCCAATTGGTTCGGTGGGGTAAAAGACCTACTGAGTCTAAGTTTGGATGGGTTCATGAAGTACGAGCAGATACAGGCTTATAAGGATTCAGGCAAGCAGGGGCATTTGGAGCTGACCAGCACAGTCCAGACACCTAACCCCAACACTGACCAAACCTTTGTTGACCCAAAGAAGATGCAGGAGCAACAACAGAACTTTGCCGAGAAAGCCGGTGATTTTCTGCAAACGGGTGTAGGTGTCGCGGCGGCCATAGTCGCCGGGGTCGGGCTGCTGTATTTCCTGACGCGCAAATAGGGGGGTGATATGAATACTTTGAATTCAGGCTTTCTTGGCAAAGTCGCACCCTTGGTTGTTGCCGGTGCCATTCTGATGTTGCTTGAGCGCAAGCTGCTGACACCCAAAACACAAGGGGGCAGCTGATGTTTGGAATGGATAGTCTCACCGGGGGCGGTGGCTTTAGTGCGTCCAGTTCCGCGACAGCGACAACCGGCCCACAGTCCCAAAGCGGGAATTTTTATGGCGGCGGTATTGATTTCGGTGCCGGCTCCAGTGGAACCGGCGTCAATCAATGGCTGATTATCGGCGTAGCACTGGTGGCAGCATGGGCAATCTTGAAGAAAAAGTAAGGCGCGCATGGGAGCTGCTTGCCGCGGCCTTGGGTGATGACCTCAAATTGATTCAGGAAGAAGTGCTGCGCGGTGAATCTCAACTGATGGAGTGGGGCGGCGGTGAGTTTTACACCGTCACCCGCGCCGAGGTGATGTCACATGGTAATGAGTTGGTGATTGTGGCTGCTGCTGGCAAAAACTCACTAGTTCACCTTGCCGAAATTCATCGTCACGCCAAAGCGCAGGGCTTCGCCTCTACGCGCATTCACACCAAGAAACCCGACGCCATGCTGCGCATGAGTGAATCCAAAGGGCTGGGCTATGCCCAGGCTGAAACCGTATTGAGGGCAGCATTACATGGGTAGTTCAAGCCGGAGTAATTCATCCCAGCAAACCCGAAACAGTAGCGTATCGTTTGGGGTTCAGGGTCCCAACAACGGCATTATCCTGAACGGCAATGGCAACACAGTCACAGACGGGGGCGCATTTAAACTGGTGGGCGATATTGTCGGTCAGCTGCCGATGTTGTTCGCCTCCGGCATGAATGCCGTAACGGACGTTTCCCAGATGGGTGAGCGGCAAACCGAGCAGGCTTTTAACACTGCCACTGATTTGTATGGCGAAGCCAGTAACTCACTGCAAGAAATGGCGCGTTTGGGTGCCGATGTGATGACCGATGCCGGGGATTACATGCACAGCGCCACACAGGAAGCCTTTGACTTTGGCCGTAGTGCGATTGATACCGCAGGTCATGCCGCAGACAGCGCCATTGATGCCAATGTGATTGTCTCGCGTGAAGCGATGGACAACAGCTATGACATGGCCGCGATGGTTGCCACTTCGCTGGAAAATGCCAACGCCAATAACACCGATTTAGCGCACCGGAGCATGGACAACGCCGCCTATATGGTGGACGGCGTGACCAGCTTTGCTGACTCGCTGACAGACAAGGTGCTGGACAGTGCCGAGACTGCCAACAAAGACGCCACTGGGCAGTTAATCCGGGGCTTTGAATCCATGATGGGATTTGCCGAGGATTACAGCCGCAGTGACGGCACCGCTTTAGCCGAATCCAACAACAAAACCTTGCTGTATATGATGGGCGGATTGGCCGTAACCGCCTTGGGTGCAGCCTTTATCATGCGGGGGCAGTAATGGCGATTATCAACCAACAAATCCGCAATGGCGTGTGCACCATCAGCAAGCCCGGTCAGTTTTTCAGTTTGGTCAGTGCCTCCGGCATTGTACGGGTTAAGCTGCGCAAAGCCGGTACCACAGTATTTGATTCAAAGATGTGGGTAGGCATGAATCTGCCGACCGCCATCCCATTTGATGACATTGAAATCTATGGTGACGATGCCCCAATAGAGATTTGGGCGGGTATGGTCGCCATGAATCAATCATTGGTGGCTATGGGTGGCGCGAACGCCATTCGCACCAATGTGGTAAAGCTGCTGGGAAGCGACCCGCTGACAGGCTCAGATGTGACCCGTACCGCTGTACGTTTGCGCACTGACAAAGAGATTTTTGTCGGTGGCGCAGGAGTCGGCGGCGAAGGCTGGCGGCTTGTTCCTGGTCAAGTTGAAGAAGTGCCGGTCAAAGGCGTGCTTTATGGGTATCGCCTCTTGCCTGAACTCAATATGGCGGACACCTCAGTGGTGAGTGAACACACGGACGGCGTGATGTTTGGCGGTGGCTCAGAGCAAATCTATGTGTCGGAAGATAAGACGATTCGCCTGCAGGGTGATTTCAGTGGTCCATTAAGGCGCTCGATTAACGGCGGTGCATGGGAAGATGTATTCAATGCCAACGCATCAGAGTTTCGCGTCATTAAAGGACGTACCCCGGGTGAAGTGTTTGTCACTCGGATAGAACGTGTCTCGGGCTCAAGTTATAACGTGGACTGCTATATCTATCAGAGCAATGACAGCGGCATGACGTTTACCCGCTTGAAGTCATTCAGGCTAAGCGAATACGCCAATATCGGTGATACCAATAATTCCGGTTATGGCATCAATGCGTGGTGCGTGAAAAACGTCATTACCTTTTCGATGAGTGGTTGCACCATTGGCTTTAACGTCAGCTCATTAGAAGTGAAAGTCATCACTGCTGGCAGTATCAACAGAATAAACGACTTCCCGAACGCCTATCCAACCGGCATTCAGGGCGCAGTGTTTCTGGGCGACCTCAACACCGCGTTGGTGGTGATGAAAACGGGCAGCTATAAGCCGGTTTTGCTCATTCGCACCACTGACGCCGGTCAAAGCTGGGAGCACATTACCCAGTCAGGCAAGATGAGTGGCAAGTCACTCAGCGTTGACCAGAGCGGCCGCTTTGTCTGTGTGATGAATGAAAGCGGGTATATGTACCTGTCAGACAATGGCGGCTTGTCCCTTATCAGCGCAGGATTTCAGGCAGATGGAAACAGGCCGCACGTCAGCATTAACCTGTTTAAGAGCCACTTCCTCTACAAATACACAGACACCATATCGCTGGTGCATCTGCTTGATGGAGCCGTACAGCAAACCAGTGTCGAATTGGCCGGGACTGGCGGCGGTGAAGTCGCAGGCTATCTCACAGGTGACGGCACGTTTTACACCTACAGTGCAGGCGGCAACTATAACGCCGTTTATAGCCTGAGCATTACCGGCGACCTTAGTCCGGCGCATGTTGAAGTAATGGAACTGCTTGCATGAATTTGGCTGCCAAATTGGTGACCGGTTCGGTTATCTTGGGAGGGATGATTTTTTGGGCTTTGAAAAAGCCACATCCCAAACCCGGGAAAACCAGTTCACCCAATCCAGCCGATTTTCAATTAACACCGTGGGCGTTTGTCGACTTTGACGGGTACCTGCCCACAGGGGGTAACAGCATGGTTAAACCATACAATCGAAATGACGGAAAGCCGATACCCAAGGGCATCAGAAATAATAACCCTTTGAACATCGAAGCCGGGCAACCATGGCAAGGTGCCAACGGAAGTGATGGACGCTTCGCGACTTTTGAATCAGCTTGGTTTGGTATTCGTGCCGCCGGTCGATTGCTGAAAACCTATCGCGACCGTTACGGACTGAACACTGTCAGCGGTATTGTCAATCGCTGGGCACCACCAAGCGACAACAACCCGACTGACAATTACATTCGTTATGTGGCCGACAAAGCCGGAGTGGATATCAATCAGCCTTTGGCTGACTCAGATTATCCGCACGTAGTCACGGCCATGATTGAATTTGAAAATGGATACAACCCTTATGAAGCCAATGAGATTGCCAACGCAGTGGCCGCAGGCTTGGCCTGATTACTTAGTGCTGGCCGGTGTCATTTGGGCTGGCTGGCAGGCAGTAAAGCTGTATCGCAAGGGTGATGAACTCGCCGCCCAAGCAACCAAACCGCTCGGGCAATTGTGGTCAGATATCAGTGCCTGGTCAGGCGGATGGCGTCCGGTGCAATTAACCTCACTGCGCATTCTGTCGCACATGCTGGATGACGATTACCGGCTGACGCCAGAGGCTAGGGCGGTGATAACCAAAATCCCAGAGTACCAAACAGACATTCGTCGCATGTTTACCACTAACTATGTGATGAAGCCTGAGTTTCGTTATCTCATCGTGCAGAGCAATTAAGGGGAAGGGCACTTGGAAATGTTAACTGTGATGGATTGGCTCGCCGGTGCGTTTGGTACCGGCATCTTTGGGCTATTGGTTCAGCTGAACAGAACGGCAGTTCGTCAGCGTCTCGAACTCCGGGAAATGTACCACGCACTGGATAAGCGGATCATGGTGCTGGAAACGAAAGAGGGGCGTTAGATGTTCGACAACATCCCCACCAATTTCACGGCCAATGTCAGAACGCCAGATCCAATAGTGGTGAAGATTGAGCCCAGCTCGACACTGATAGCGATTATGGCAGGGGTGGTGGTAGTGGCTGCAGCTTGGGTGAAAAAAAGAACTTGATCAGATTGACTGGTACTGACCCACGACTATAATCCAACTCTTTGTCTTATAAGTATAAACTATGAAAAAGACATGTATAGGGGTTGGGCTTGTCTCTTTGATGCTAATCTCTCAGCTTGGAGCCGCTATATTGATGCTAGCTACCTTTCTAAAGCCTTCTGACCTTATCGCAGCTGTAAGCTCAGTTATTACACTTCTTGGTCTAGGGTTTGCCCTTTACCAATACAAAAAGAACAGCGACTATCAAGTAGACCAGGATTATGTGAAAGAAGTTCATCATTACATCGACTCAATACAAAAAAACCTTGGTGACGGTACTGTATTAGAAAGGCAGATTGATCCACATATGCTTTCGTGGAAACTCTACAAATTACGTATGAGCCTGGACAGTTTGGATCATACTTTCGATAAAATCCAATGTGAAACTCAAATTCAAAGTGTAAAAAGTAGGGTGTACGTATGTTTAACTCACGTTGTTCTTGAGTATCTTTCGAGAATATTTGTTTCAAGCTTAGTCCACGAGTCCCAGAAGCAAGAGATAGCATCAAAAGTTGACAGATATACTCAACAGTTACCTGAAGATCTAGGCTACCAGCCTGATGCTTTCACGACGACAAAACACATCTACAGCAAAATAGATGAAATGAACATCTCTTACATTTTCGATTACTTTAAATTGGACCAGAATGGTCAAGTAATCATCGAAAGCATCGAGTGCCTACTGGCTACTTTATACAAGTACACACCTTATACTTATGACGCGATCTGCCAAACGACACCACTCATCATGGCCATTTATGAAGACCTTCAACAGCAGCAAAATCCATAAGTGTTAATGCCGATAATGCTATTTATCGGCAATTGACCTGAGAGGGCTATTTCTTGTTCATTGAAGTAGCCTTTTTCTTTTGTTTTTCAGCCAAGGATGAATTGAACTCCGCCCCAAGTGCCAGCAAAGGGGATTGCTTAAGCTTCTGCAGTGAACGCACCAGTTCGTCTATCTCCTCATTGATTGCGCCACGCTCATCATCATTTCGGAACGCCTTCAGCTGGTCTGTCAGTATCCGAACATCCCGGCGATTGTATGAAAGCTCATTCCGATCCCACCATACGTCGAGTATCTCTGAGCCTGAAAAACTGAAGTCTTTATATGGTGTGTAGAGACGACCGTCACGGCCAAATCGAAAGCCGTCCCAATCATCTGTTTTAGGGATTGCGCGTTCTGCGAGTTCACAGAATCGGTCAACCCATTTTGGGCAGCCATTTGACCACCAGTATCTGACAGTGCGTTCAGAGACACCGAAGTGATTTGCGGCTTTAAGCGCGTCAATCCGTCCATTGGAGTTTAGGAAATGCATCAGGAAGAAGCTGCGAGTGGTGAAGTTCATAAGATTTAATTCCTGTCCTTTAGAATTTTTCGTCATAAAAATCACCTTTGGATAGTTAGCAGTGCATTAAACTTCGTATGTCGCTGCTAATGCGGTTATTGTCAGTTATGGCCACTAAACAAAGGACATTGACCAGAATCCCTGAAAACCCGACTTTCCCCAAATTTGCAATTATTGCCAACTGCGCACAATGTATATTATGTTAAATGAGATATTTGGGTATAGTACATCAAATGTGTTCATCATCTCCAGGTAAAAACCATCCCCTTCGTCAACCTAATCTCGTCCAAGACGTTCTTCAATTCTTATCTGGTGCAATGGCTATCTACAAATGCTGATATTGAAGACTGCACCGCACTCGTTGCTTCAGTCTTACTTTTTTCTTTGAGTATACTCAGCACCAGATCCACATCCCTGTTTTTGACGAAATCATTGGCTGCGTTGATAACACTGCATCTGACGGTGTAATCATCATCCTCCAGATAGCTTAGAGCTATTGCCAGGTACTCTTGTTCACCCAGTAGATAAAGACAATAGCAACAACTGACGGACTTATTTGCATTGCCATGTCCATAGACCCGTTTGACAGGTTCCATCAGTGTCTGCCTGTTTAGCAAGCCTGCGGCACACCGAACCAACGAGTGGTCATCTTTAAGCAACCGCTTTAGCTGAATATCAGATACAGGAATTTTAAGATTGCCAATTGCTTCCACGGCAGAAACTCTAACCAATTCGTCACTATCATTGACGGACTCTACAATGGCATTGGTGACTTCACTGCAGTGCGAATAGTCATAGGATGCTTCTATGGCTTCAATACGTGTTTCATAGTCAGCGCTACAGAACATCCCCAGTAGTCGATTTACCTCAGCCATCGGAACTCCACATACTTAGCCTTGTTCACATCATGTTGTTTAATATCACTACACTAGACAACTGCAGGATTGAAACCATAGCCTCAATCTTCACCAGGACATGAATATCTGTCCGTTATCATTAGTCTGGCAATAAAATGGTGCTACCATGCAACTCATTGTGGTTACTTTGCTCTGTTATGTTATGTCCGCCACTAAACTATGTGTTACTGCCGAGTTGAGCTGATGCTGGCGCCAGATTAACATATCGAAAACCATCATCTTTCCGGACGGGCTAATACGTCGGCAGTCACCATTGCTGTGTTTAACTTTGCCGGTAGAATCGGTACAGGTTTGCACTTCGGCCTCGCTCTGCCAGCACATATATATGGATATTGACTAATCTAAATACTCTTCATGCAGTTTTTGAAGTAATTTTTCTCCCTGTGCAATATCTGCTTCGCTTAATCCAGATTTTATTGACGCCAGGTTATTGTTCCATTCTCGCTTATGTATCCCAAGGACGCGCTCTAGTGCCAAACGCATCCAGGCATATGCCTCAACTTTTTTCTGCTCGACGCCTACCCCCTTGTAGTACATGATTGCCAGCTCCATTTGTGCCGTGCTTTCTCCCTGCTCAGAAGCCTGTTGCAGCCAGTCCAGTGCTTGCGCATAATCTTGAGCAACCGGTCCCGTCCCTTCCAAATACATCTGCCCTAAAAAACGTTGCGCTGAAGGCTCCCCCTGCTGAGCTGCCAAAGTAAACCAGTGATAAGCTTGTTGGTAATCTTTTGGTACATTCCGTCCCCAAAAATAGGAAATACCAATATCCTCCTGAGCTCTTGAATCGCCAGCTTGAGCGGCTTTTAGCAACCAGTAAGCTTCCATTTTCTCCGATAGTCTAACACCATCACCAAAGCTGTATTTGTCAGCAATAGAGAGCATCGCTTGAGTATCCCCGCTCATTGCTGCACTGAGGCAATAATCAAAGGCAACTTGGTTCTCAAACTCACAGAGCTTCGCCTTTGCGCCGATATCACCCTTATCTGCTAACTGTTCCAGCCAATACTGAAGAGGTTCTTCAGAGCCCCAACCAGGGATTCTTTCATAGAGTGACACCATCGCCATAAGCCCTTCAGACTCACCATTTAGCGCTGCTTGGTAATGTTCCGCCAGGGGTGAATCAACGTCTTTTGCTAAATCAACATTCGCCTCACTAGCGTTAGCTATGCCACTGGCTGATAAAATCACCATCAACACCAAAGAGATAGGTTGAGTTTTAATCTTCATTGAATTAGTACCTATCATCATTACTTTCAGGGATTTGATAACGCTCTAAAATCGGAGCTAATTGTTCTAATGCAGAACCAAACTCGGCCATTGACAATTTGTATTCAGCATCATTAACGATAAGTTTTTCTCGCGCAACTTGTCCCCAGATCCAGGCATTAGGATAATCTTCTATTCCAACTGAGAATTCTACATAGCGTCGCTGTGCTTCATGGTGACGTTGTTTCGCTGCCAATGATAGCCAACGGTTTGCCAATTGTTGTAGGTTTGGAGATGGGCGATAAATGCGGTCGCCATACGCGGCAAGTGGCACCATAGTAATCTGTGCCATTGCATAACCATAGGCCGCAGCTTGTTCAACCAATTGATAGCGGCGCTTTGCTGTTTCGCTGTCGCGGCTAAGATTCGAAGCTAACTCAAGTCCAATAGCAGGTTCGGTTAGAACGGCTTTTTCTTGCCATTTAAGACGCTCTTTAGCTGGTGCTTTGCGTGCGAGCAATAGAGCGGCTAACGGATGACCTGCTTCATCCGCTTTTATCGCCCACTCTTTGCCTCTAGCCCGCTTATCTTTATCATATTCCTCAAAGTACAACCCTGCTAATTGGTACATTGCTTCGACATGCCCCTGACGTGCCGCACGCTTAAACCAAAGAACAGCAGAGTCGTTTGTTTTGCCGTTTTGATGCATCGCCATCTGAAATTGCGCTTCAGCGTCCCCTTGCCGCGCTGCCTGATAAATGGGCTTGAAATCAACAATAGGTTTTGCAGTTAAAGCTTCCGGTGTTGCTTTTGATTCAAGTGGCTCTGATGGAGGCATTTGTTGATAATGACTGACTAAAAAGCCCAGACAGAAAGCAATCAACACTCCCCCAACTAGCATACTGTACTTCATATTTTTCCTCGCAAGGCTTATATCGATTAGATCAAGTAAAAGTAGGCACCGTATTCTTCAATTCATAGTTCTAAGGGCTAAGATTGCCAAGAGCACCGTGCCTTCTGTTTCTGTTGTAATCAACTTCAATGTATTGGATTTGCATGATTTCACGGTTCATGACCAGCTCATATTGTATCGCTGCAACCTTTAATAAGTAGAAGAAGCTTTCGACACAGGCATTGTCCCAACAGTTCCCCTTTCGGCTCATGCTTTACGCCGCCGAAACAGGCCAAAAGTAACGAGGGCCAGGTCACGAATGCCAGTACGTTCATGGCTTTGTTATGTGATTTTATTCTTTGCATTCGATGTCATCCTCATCGAGGAAGTCAGCTTCATTTTGAATCACTCTTTCTGTGTATTCTTTGAAGCTCGGATAAACAACCTCTTCCTCTAGCCTATCTGGTATCGATGCCCAGGCAGCATCAATGATTCGATTTGTTCCGGTTTTCTCGTCTGGATTTACATCGAGTAGAATTACTCCACCGTCATGGTGTTCATATAGAACGACATAGTTAATAGGCAGTTGAGCGTGCTCTCTAGCCAACTTTGTATCTTCGATTGCTTCCTCGATATTACAAATACCCGTTCCGTGCCAGTAGCCGTAGGTCTTTAGTAGCCATCTAATATCTTTTGGCAGAGTTACAGCCAGCTCTATTTCTACTTGGTTTAAAGAAGCATCTGTTTCCAGGTGTCTTCCCCGAAACCATTTTTCGTTTTCCTTTACAAAATCTCGAAACTCGCTCATAGCTCACTTCACATAATGCCTGTATTTGCAGTTGGTATGGAGCGGAAAATCAGTCCGACAGCATGCGCTTGTTAGAGCTGCCAGCCCGCGCAAATACGCTGGACTAGCAAAGTCAGTCCGCCATTAAACTCTTGAATCACTTTTTATCTACCAAAACAAAAGTGCCGAATACATTTTTGACCTTGGTAGCCATTGGGTCAGTATCATCGCCCCACATGGGGAGACTCATAACCAATCGCCCATTCTTAGCATAATGAGCTAAGTTGGGGCTGGCTTTTATCATTTGTAGTTTCTCAGTTGCTGCAGCTTCTGTAGTACAAAATTCAACCACAACAGGCAGCGGATAGCCCGAAATTTCGTAGCCCGCAACCGAAAGTACTTCAGAATGGCGAAAGCCGTGCCGAATCGGATACGGCCGCACTTGGATTCCATTTCGATTGAAGTGCTCTGCGAGCGCAGTCGCATCGGAAGCTAGCGGGTCTATCGGCCGTAGAAATGATCTGTATATCCACTCACCTCCAAACGCCAGCAGTAAAGCTATAGCAATTAAAACAGTAAACCTCATACCCTTATCCTATTCCCAAATAATAGCGAGCTCTTAAACACCCAATTGACACTAGCTTCTGCGAATATCTGTACTTTGAATTGCTATGCCTAGACATGCACTGCCTCTCGAAGCAACTTTTCATTGGTACAATCTGGCCTGGTTTGATATTTTCCTGTGCCTGCTAATTCCTGTGCAACCGCTAACCTAACTTCATACATATTTCTTCGCCCATGAAGATAGGGGGTGGCTCAATTCTTTCCACTGTTGACCACATAGTGCAGTCATACTTATCAATTAATACTTTGTATAGGTCTTCGAACTGCTAAGGAATCAAACGCTGGGGATAACCCCAGCTAAATAGAAAACCACTTGCCAACCTTTACAGTAACTCTGATTCGTTTTCCAATAATAGCATGATGAAAAAACACTCTGTTAAGTGAAGTGTAGCAGTCACTTGTTAGGTATCGATTTTACAATATATGTTAAGAGCAATATGAGTGACGTAAAAAACAATAAATACCCTCCAATATGTATATCGACAGACACCGTACAGATATCGCCTCCAATAATTGCTAGTGGCTCGACGATAAAAGCTAAAGAGCAAGAACGCCCCCAATGCTAGCGATAAAACAAATCTTGCGAGCAGTGCCAAGTAACAAAGTGCAACCACTAATACAAAACAAAAAATGTAATAAATGTTTGTGCCCACCCCAAAAAAAGAGCTTCATAGCCTATCACTGGTTGGCTGCCATCACTGGTAGTAAATGCGATGCAACTAAGTGAAAGCGAATAGAACGACAATGCAACTAGCAATAATGTCCTCACTATCGTTGTGTTTAGTTTGTCGTCCATACCCTGAGATACCTAACGTCTGAATAACGGGCATTTACTCGGGCCCACTGATTGAAACACCTAAATCAAAGCGCTTCTATATAATTCTTGACGTGACTCACGCATTACTGCCCACGCGCGTCCTTGTTTGCTCCTGAGATTTACTTAGCCTGTTTGGTGGCTCCATTAGTTAATACCAAGCCAATGGTATTCATATGTAAATGGTAGTCATCAGGATGAATATCAAAACCAGAACCATTGTTCTTATTTAATGTCTGTAATCCTTGTACCCTCTCAACAACTTTATTGTCATCCAAGTGAGTCGAAGTGACTTGTACGCTAATGGCAGGCAGATAACCTTTACGTTCGTCAAATATGAAATTTGGAATTTGGTAGGAGGTGTCTTCAGTGTTGTCCCAATAAGCTTTGTGTCCATCGAACTTTGCACTGGTTTTAAAAACGTTGATAGTTAGAAGAGTGTCGGCATTAGTATGTTCGATTATCGAATCTTTGACTTTTAATTTGAACTCCCTGTACTGGCCATCGTCTCGCTCTCCGGTAATAGCGTCGTAAAACCCGCTGTAATTCGACTTCACGCCTTCAATTATCGACAATATCTCGCGATTCTTCACGGCAGTATAACCGTTAGCCTCCAGAACTTTGTAGACATGTGACTCTAGCTCTGAGCCAAAGTCTGCCATTAAGTTTAAATCTTTAGAAATTGTAAAGTTAAATACAGCGACCACCTTGGAATTCCCAAGTAACGGCTCATTAGTGTTAGTTGATTTAACTTCTGGTTCTGGAGTTAACCTACATGCTTGCATAAAAATAATACAGACCAAAACCAACAAGTATTTAAGACTATTTTTCATTGAGAATACCCTTAAATGCTTCATTGATAGAAAAACTCATAATGTTTTCATCTGTAAACAAGTCATTTATAGGAACGCTAACAAATTCATTTTCACCGTTTAGCTTTGAGGTCAGCTGAATACCACCTGCACCAGTATATAAGTGGGAAGCACTCATATCTTCAATAAAAACAATTAGTGAAAGTGCCGACGTTGTACCTGTAGTCGTCATCACAAGTGAACTAAGAAAATTTGTTACATCACTATTATTCAATTCATAGGGTTCAGTCTGACCGTCCCACTCAGCTCTGTAACCACCAAAATTAGCCTTCCTTTGCCTTATTTCATAGTACAATACACTTTCGATTCCGTGGTTAGATTTGAGTCTTGCTAATGTCTCTAACTCAATTTGAGTGCGCTTTGCTTGATCAACTTCTCCAGTAAATGTGTCAATGTAACCACCAAATTCATCAACCACTTCTTTTCTTGTAGTTAGATAAATATTTGAGTCATGTACTTTAATACCTTTTGAATTCAACAGCTTGGTGACGTTTTCTTTATAATATTCAGCAACTTCCGGTCTATTCACCAACTGATCAGGAATGACGATTTCCGTTAGTACTACGTTGCCGTATCTGTTCTGGTATTCAGCAGGGGTCACGCTTGCCTGATTGGTGCTTTTACAGGAAACCAAAGCAAATAGTGAGAGAATAAATATTAGCTTTTTCATATTCTAACCTGTTGTTATATCGCCCGTTTACGTCCATCTCTCAGCCATGCTTTTACTGATCACCTTTAATCAACATGTACCAAGGCTTGGACTATTTGTTAACAGTTTTAACATGGTTGTTATTGGACGCATATAGCCAAAACGTCGGATCAGAACAAGAACTCTATCGGCCCTTGTACGTTATTTGATATAGCTGACCGCAAAATCTACATTTGAGAACCTTAAGGCACTTTCCCTGGTTCTCTGTGCATCAGACTCGCCGGAACTTGTCGAAATGTGGGGATACTTGTCGCTTGAAGACGCTTTCCATAGGACAAGCAGTAACTAGTTAATTCTGCATTTGCTAAATATTCATGCCCGGACACATTTATGATGCCCGGTTGTAAATATTCAAAACTATGCTCGGCTTTAATCCTCAGATAAGGCGTGAATCTGTTGTTCAAATTCATCTGTGCCGCTGAACAGTGACTTGGTATAAAGCCAGTGTTTGTGATTTTCACCAAAATTCACCAGGCCTGTACGGTCTGACTTATCGGCAAAACTGATGGCATTCTGGTTAAAAGTCGCCAGGGGTTCCGACCAGTTAACAACGGGTTGGCTTTTGCGGTTGTCGTCCACAATACAGTAAACCCTTTGGTCAGTCGCGACCAAATAGCTTCGCTGTTTTGATGTTTTAAAGAAGTTCATCAACCTGGCGTTGGAGACCGGCTCTTGCTGGTAGTTTTTAGAGGTACGCACCGCGTCGGTAATCTGCTCAGAGGTCCTGAAACCCACATCAGCATCAAAGAATTTAGAATAGAACTTCATCATTTCTCTTCCTCCATGTTCTGCTCAGGTTCATCTTGGGTCTCTTCGAGGGCTTTCTCTCTCATGTATCTGGTGAATATCAGTGGCCACGCGAATCCGACGGTGACGGCTGCAGTAACACTGACTTCGAAGATTTTCGCCATCTGTCCAGCCCAGCCTATGATCAATGCGCCCAGTGACCAGGCCACAAGAAACACCAGGGTGGATTTGCCATGTTTCAGTTCGAGAAGTGATCTGCCACGCAGGAAATAAAAGGTAAGGTCAAGAATCACGGCTGCCGCTCCGACTATGGAGCAAGCTACAGCAAAAACCAGTACCGGGTTTTGATTGTTCTCTTTATCAACAATGGTCATCTCGAAGAAAATTAACTCTAATCCAGCAAGAAGGTTTTCCATAGTTTGCCTGTCCAGTTGGTTGGAGAGATTCGGGCTGTTACTGCCAGCCTCCCAAAACATTCGATGTAACGGGGTTAAGTTTTAATATGACGTGTTAAAGCTGACTGCAAAAGAGTCCGGGGGTATGTAAAACCCCCTTCCCCATGGGCTATTTATGTCACTCAGCTGAGTTAAAATCGGTATGCATTCATTCTTTCATCAAACTGCAGTCCCACAGTGTTTTCACCACGTTCACCATTCAGCACTGAGGTAAAGAAGTTCCTGACCACTGTATTGGTGTCCTCATAGAAGACACCATGAGTTCTGCCCACATTGGGGCCGTCAGTGAAGTCGAAATAACGAGCATTGGGTGAGTTGAGATTTCTGGCGGTACGGCCCAGTCTGTCTTTTTGGAAGTTGGCATCAGACCACTTGAGCACCCAGTCGTTTTCATTGATGGTGACGTAAACCCGCTTGCCCGCCTGGATTTGGTCAACCCACTGGGCATGATTTTCGTTGTCTACATCGGCCTGGCACAGCACGATATTATCAAAGACGCGGGTTTCATCTTCGTAGAGCGAGTTCTCAATATAATTTTTAAACAAGTAGTTACCCAGGCTGTAGGTGAGCATTGAGAACTTAACATTGCAGCGTCTGAGCTCATCTTTAATAAAGGGTGACTTGAGGTAGCTGCCCAGTTTCTCCAATGTCGCGTCCAGTGCGCCGACAGACACCATAGCGTTACGTTTTGCCTGACGGTACTCCTTGGTTTTAAAACCGCCCGGGTTTGAGGGCCAGGAGAATGCGATCACTTCGACGCCATGTTCCTGCTGCATCGCCAGTGCTTTTTCCAGATTCTTTTCAAAGCTCTGATTAAAACCATGAACGAAAAAGACGCAGTTTTTGTTCTCAGTTATCAGGGCGTCGCGAAATGCGTGGAACTCTCGTTTGGAAGGGATATTGTTGGCAGTAATTTTGGACGGCTCTTTTACCAGGGTGACTTGCCACTTGCCTGACACCTTATGTGCATGAGCCAATCTGACTTCATTCGGGCCTTTGCTGTTTACTTCATCTCCAAATGCTTCGTGGTCTCCAACACCGTTCACAAAGTTGGATCTGTTAATGTTTCGGTTCGTGACGATTAACATGAGATTCTCCCTGTACTGTTAGCACTCTGAATTGATTGCCATCAACTCAGATTCTTAATCCTTTACTGCTGTGCATCGTATTGTCTATCACACTTTGCCGCTGTATATAAAGCGACTTTCCATCACCATAAACCGGGCTAAAACTTTAGGGATTGTCGGCCTGCCTCAAACAGTTATTTTGATATGGTCCTTGCAAATCCAGTCATTGATTGGCTTTTGGTCTTCAGGCGCGCAAATCAAGAGGTATAAAAAGTGAGCTCTTTTACTTATTAAGGCGTAGAAGCAATAAACCGACTCACATTGAGGATTTTGGTATGCAGCAGCTTCACTTTGTACTGAAAGATCTTGAGCACGCCGAAGCAATTCAGCGTGATCTACTGGATAACGGTGTTGCCGAAAGGCAGCTTAAGTTCTTCTCAAGAGATAAGAACGCGTTGAGCCACCTTGAGGTCAATGCCGCAGATTTCTGGGATGAAAGGGATATGCCACACCTGATGATGCGTGGCGGCATGATCGCCCTGGGATTGTCAGTGCTGGCAATTCTGGCATTTAACCAGGTATTCCCGGGGATAAGTTTGATGCCCTTTATCCTGATGATGGTGTTTTTAACCATGTTTGGGATCTGGCTCGGGGGTCTGATTGGATTAAACAATGAAAATTATAAGCTGGCCGGCCATCACAAGGACCTGTTGGACGGCGAAGCAGTGTTGGTGATTAATGCCCGCCAGGAACAGCAAAAAGTTATCGAAAAAACCATGATGGTCTATAACTTAGATATAGACCACACGGATCGCACCGACTCCACCATCAATCCTTTGTCCGGCTGGAAACTGGTGCGTCACCCCGACGACTAGGAGGTTGTATGGCGCAAATCATCAAGCCTGATGAAAACAGCAAGGAAGAAGCAGTTCACCATGAGCCCTATGCGCGAACCATTCCCAGCAACAAGTTGGATGCATTCGCGCCACTGCACTGGTTAGCACTCGCCCTGAATGACTTTAGAAAGGCGCCTGTGTTGAGTCTGTCATATGGCGCCCTGTTCACCCTGATGGCATTTGGCATTTTCGGCGCAGTGTATCTGCATGGCAGCCATCTGGTGATATTGCCCACACTGGTGATATTCGTGCTGGCCGGGCCATTTCTGGCTACAGGCTTGTACGATATCAGTTGGGAGCTGGAAAAGGGACACTCACCCAGCCTTGGCCATGCCCTGCACGCTATGGGACGCAACAGTGTATCCAGTTGGGGCTTTGCGGTACTACTGGCGGTGATTATGATCTTCTGGACACGCGTTGCCGCCCTGCTCCATGCCCTGTACCCGGCGACTCAGGGCGCACATCTTGAGGAGTATCTGCCATTTCTGGCACTGGGCAGTCTGTTCGGTACTGTGTTTGCCATGGCAGTGTTTGGTATTTCTGCGTTCTCCCTGCCCTTGGTCATTGAGCGTAAGGTGGACATGATGACGGCGATCTTCTCTTCGGTGCATGCGGTGCACTCAAATCCTGTCCCCATGATCCTGTGGGCCGGCATTATTCTGATGGGTGTTCTGGTTGGCTTTGCCACTGCAGGTATCGGCCTGATGATCACCATGCCTGTTATCGCCTACGCGACCTGGCATGGATACATTGCCACCATACATACCAAGCATAAGCGACATTATGAGTAATCATCAGAGGCGAATTTCCTAATCAAACCAACGGTGCTATTCTTGGCACCGTTTTTTATTGCCCTTTGGATAACATGTCTAATTTCTCTGTCAGCAAAGACCCCAGATTCTGGCTGTTTACCGGCCTTGGAATCTTGTGCCTGTTCCATTTTATCTCTTCTCCTGTGGCACTTATTCTGGGTTTCACCCTGGCGTCTTTGGGGCTGATTCCGGCCAACATTGATTTGGGGAGCCTCACCAAAAAGCTGTTGTCCTGGTCGATTGTGGGCCTGGGGTTTGGTATTCATCTGGATCAGGCTATTGAGGTGAGCAAACAGAGTCTGCCCCTTGTGGTCGGGTCTATTGTGTTCACTTTGCTGCTGGCGGTCGTCCTGACCCGCATGATGAAGCTGGATCTGAAAACCGGTTATTTGATTGGCGCCGGAACTTCGATTTGTGGTGGCAGTGCCATCGCTGCGGTATCGCCGGCGATTAATGCCAAAAGCGACCAAATGGCGGTCGCTCTGGCATGTGTATTCGTGCTGAACTCTATCGCCCTGTTTATTTTCCCGGTACTTGGCCATTCACTGGACTTAAGTCAGCATGACTTTGGATTGTGGAGCGCCATCGCCATTCACGACACATCATCCGTGGTGGGAGCAGCGTCAAGTTATGGCGATGAGGCGCTGTTGGTGGCGACCACCACTAAATTGGCTCGCGCACTCTGGATTGTGCCTGTGGCGCTGATCTCCGCACTGGCGTTTGGTGGTAATAAGAAGTCCCTTTCCGTTCCGGCATTCATCATCTACTACTGTGTTGCCATAGGTATCGCTTACCTGCTTCCCCAGTTTGAGAACGTATATGAAGTGTTGTTTGCTGTATCGAAGCGGACTCTGGTGGTGTGCCTGTTTCTGATTGGTGCGGGGATTACCATTAAAAAGATGCGTGCGGCGGGTCATAAGCCTATGCTGCTGGCCATCACCCTCTGGCTGGCGATAGGTACGTCATCACTGGCTTATATCAAACTTCTGGGGTGACCTCAGACTCAGCTTTCTGACTGCAAGACCCGCTTGTCTCTTCAGCCCGGCCATCTGATTGCCTTGCTTTCCATACCAGTGAAAGCAAGGCGATAAAGGCGCAAAGCTCAATCAAGGCTCTTACTACACCTTCAGCCAACACTGAGCCCGCCAGTGCGATGATGGCAATAATCACTATTCCGACTTTAGTGCCTTTAGATAGGCCCATCTCTTGCTCCTGCAGCCCCTTTATTAGCAGGCATTATTGGCAAGTCCCTGAGTCAGGTAAAATATTGCTTTTATCTAAGTCATAACAGATTGGATTCAGTCCAGCAGCTGCATTGAGTCCAATACGCCCTGACCACTGTGAACTCCGCCTTCTCCCTCATGGGCTGGCTTACTGCGAATAAGGTAACCGGCGTAACCATCAAGATCGGTCGCAGGATTACCATTAAACATCACGCTGAACAGGCCGATTTCACTGACCAGTTCGTCCACCAGGTGAGCCTTTGAATCCCTTATCACCAGCGCCCTTCGTGTTTCCGGCGTCAGTTTTTGCATGACAGCCCAGGCCGCATGATCGGCTTGAGGCAAGGTGTGAAGCTTACCGATAATGTCACTGCCAAAAATACAGTGACCACCGCCCTCACCCTGATTTTTCAGCACCCAGTTATTGATGTCCTCATTCTCAATAAAGTGCTTGATGGATGCCGGTGAAACCTGTCGCATCTCTGCCAACACACTCTTTATCTGAGTTGCTTCCTCAACAGTGAGACCAAAGCTGGCGTACTCTTCCGGCGTCATATTGGTCAGGATCAGCTGCATCGCCTTACTGGTCGCCAGTTGTTGGCCTATGGTGGCATTGACAGCGACGGCGTGTTTCTCGATAAACAGACGGGTCTGACACAGGGTGTGACAGCAGATGGCGTCACGCCGGGACAGTGAAAAATAGTCTGAGTACTGATACCCGGCCCGCAGATAAACCAGATCAATCGCGCCTTCGCCCTCAAGCATTAATCTGTGGTTGTCGCCTGTGTAGAGCTGATCTGCCAACTGATCGAACGTCCGCCTGATGGTTCTTACACCAGCACTCTGGATTTCCTGAGCCAGCAAGTGCTGATCGTAGACATTGTCTTCATTATCCTGCACTACCATCAGAAAGGTCGGCTTACCTTCGCCGCCATGGATTCGATTAACCTCAATGGCAGCGTTGGCCATCGCCCTGGCCAGCAGATGCATCCCCCGGTTTTCAACCAGCTGATGTTTGTTCAGATCAGGAACCAGTCCGGGCCATTGTTGCTGAACAAAACGGTGGAGCTCTGCCACCCGTTGACCAAATGGCGCCATGCCAGCTGCAATGCCATTAAATTCAATCACCTTTGGACCGAAAACCTGATCCTGCATAAAGTCAGTACGCATCACCAATAAGGGTATGCGGCGAACCTCTCCTGGATTGGCGTGGAGCTGTTGATGCATTTCCAGCAAGCGTCCAAAAAATGGGTCTGCGCTTGCGGCCGGACCAAGGGAGTGCTGCAGGAAATGATGGTTTTCCGACACCCTGTCTATCACTCTTGAGATAAGGGGGATCACTCTGGTGAGTCGTTCCAGCTCCTCCTGACTAATGGGCAGAGGACTCAAACTGAAAGGCGCATGGCGGGCTGTACCGTCACTTTTTCTGAAAGCCTGGCCATGCATAATCGCCCATTCGGTGAGTTGCTGAACGGCATCCGTGTCCAGTGATGAAGGAAAAGGTGTGTGCATTATCGAATTCCGTAAATTATTGCAGTCAATCGTCTTGATCTAATGACGCGACACTATCCAAAAAGACGCACTTATTGTTATACATTGAGTTTTTTTGATGGAATTTCAAGCGTTATGCAGGATATTAACGCCGTGAACGTATTGTTTTACGCCGTTCCAAATAAAAAAAGGCCGCACTGGTGCGGCCTTTAGCATTGGTTAGAGACTATTCGTAATCTGAAGCGTAAGTCTCTTCATAGGTGTGAGAGTAAAGCTCAAACAGGTTGCCAAAAGGATCTTCCAGATACACCATCTTGGCAGGTTTAGAATCATCTTCCGGATGGTAACGCATGATATCCATCCGAACCTTGCCACCGAACTGCTCCACCTTTTCTATCACACTGTGGAAGTCGTCAGTTTGCAGGCAGAAGTGGAAAATGCCCAGACGGGTGAAGTCCACTACATGGCGCTGCTGACGCTCTTTCATTTCAAACAGTTCAACCCCTATGCCGTCTGAGGTGACCAGGTGAGCGATATTAAATCCTTTAAAGCCTTCGCCGAACACAGCGATACACATTCTGCCGATAGCGGTTTCCCTCTCTTCAATCACCTTGGTGTTGCCCATTACAACTTTCAGGCCAAGGGCATTGGTGTAAAACTCAACAGCCTTGTCCATATCGCCAACCATAATACCTACGTGATTCATTTTCATAGTATTTCTCCCGCATCATCAAATGCGAATCAGGTGTTAAGTTAAGATGGGAGAATTATAGAAACCGACATCAATCAATTGAAATTATCAATTCTTATTGATGACATAACATAGATTTATCGTAAGCGCTTGTACGATGTCTGCAGTGCGAGCATTCAGGATTGACCAAGGCAGGTGGAAGCCAGATAGGAAGAACTGAGCTGCATTACATCAGTAAAAACGCCGGAAAGTTGGGTACTGGCGTATCAAGGAATATGGCGAAGGCTTCTGGAATCAATCTGATGATATGAGTTGTAAGGCACAACCCCTTACTGAATCGGCAAACTCCAGATAGCAAAAAGGCCTGCTGTTTCCAGCAGGCCTTCTCTAAATATGGCGGAGAGATAGGGATTTGAACCCTAGAAGGGCTATTAACCCTTGCCGGTTTTCAAGACCGGTGCATTCGACCACTCTGCCATCTCTCCGAACGAGGCGAATATTAGCCTTCACCCACCTTGCTGTAAAGCACTATTTTAAAGCTTTTATTCAAGTGCTTAACTTATAGTCACTTCTGGGCGTTTTCGTCGCAGAACATCGCAGCCCGGGCATTGTCCGGCATCACCATGCGCTGTTTGGCTGATTGCAGCCGGTAACCGATAGCAACACCCACGGCGCAGGTCAGAATACCCCAGCCAATAGCCTTGTCACCGCTGGCGGCAAACATTGCTACCAGGCTTGATGCACCGAAGGACATACTGATCTGCAGGAAGTTCTGCACACCAGCTGCTTTTGCTGCATCGTTGGAAAACTGCTGCAGTGCATTGTTCACCACGATTGGATAAATCGCACCATTGGCCGCGGCAGATACTGAGAAGATCAGCAGCAGCGGGAAGATGGTAGCGACATCAATCAGCAGAGTCACTGTCACAATACCGGCAACACACAACGCAAACAGTACCAGCAGAGCTTGCAGTGCCTTCTCGTTACCCACTTTCTTAATCAGAATCTTGCCGGCATAACCGCCCACAATGAACATGATGGTCTGTGGAATAAAGCTCAGCCCAATCTCAGCCGCTGCGTAACCATTTTGCTCCATCACGATCGGCCAAACGGTCAGGTAAGAGAAGAACGCACCACTACAGGCACCAAAGATAATCACGTTACCCAGGAAACGGGTATTTTTGATGATATCCATAAAGCCTGCTTTTTTGGCAACTTCTGTGGTTTCACTCTTGGCCTTCGGCGCAGGCACCAGCACAGCTGTCAGCATGATAATCAGTATGCCCACACCAGTCAGTGCCAGGAAGATAGCTCTCCAGCCCAGATGTTCCTGAACAAACGCACCAATGATGGGAGCCAATGCAGGAGACAGTGCCACCAGAGGCATAATGTTGCTGAAGATACCCTGAGCTTCTTCTGAGTTGTACTGCTCTACTACCAAAGCCTGCCAAATCACCCCGGCGGCACAGGCACCCAGAGCCTGGAAGAATCGCGCAGTGTTCAGCATCATGATGCTGTCACTGTTGGCAATCACCAGAGTCGCGGCACAGAACAACGCCATACCCGCAAACAAAGCGTTGCGGTGACCGATACGGTTTACCAATGGGCCGTACACCAATTGACCACAGGCCAGACCGGCCAGGAAGGTGGTCAGAGACATGGCCACTTCAGATGGAGAGCTGCCAAAACTGCTTTCAATAGCTTTGAAAGCTGGTAGATACATATCTGTAGCAATAAAACCCAGCATGCTGAGTAGAGAAAGATAGAATAAAAACAGGAAGTACCTGCCAGTAGATGCGTTGTTCATAATCAAATCAGCATAATCTTAAAAAAGGCGTCGCATTCTACGATCTTGATTTATTGGGTTGAAGCAATTATTTTTGAACCATGCTTTCAAAATAAATCATAGCAATTAAAGAGGCCTCCTATGCTCTCGGAACAGGCGTTGGAACTGATAGATATCGTTGCCCGGGATGGCAGTTTTACCGCCGCCGCCCACAGACTGCATAAAGTCCCTTCAGCAGTCAGTTATGCCGTTAAACAAATAGAGGAAGAGCTGGGAGTTGCCCTGTTTCTGCGGCATCACCGCAGCGTGTCGTTGACGCCTGCCGGTGAGCATTTCGTTCGTCATGCCAGATCTATTCTGGGACACATGGATGGCCTGAAGCGCGATACTCAGAGAATTGCCAATGGCTGGCAACCCACTCTCTCTATCGCGCTGGACAATATTGTCAGAGCGGATCGCATCAGTGTATTGATTGCAGACTTCTACAGACAGTTTCAGGATGTAGAGCTGATTGTCCGTATTGAAGTGTTTAACGGCGTATGGGAAGCCCTGGCGACAGGACGCAGCGATATTGCCGTTGGCGCGACCACAGCTGTTCCCGTGGGTGGTTTCTATCAATATAAAGAGATGGGAGAGATTGAATGGTCATTTCTGGTGAGCAAGAATCACCCGCTGGCCGATATCGACCGACCTTTGACCGACGATGAACTCCGCCCTTTCCCCTCTATTTGTCTGGAAGACACCTCAAGGGAGATCCCAAAGCGCATGACCTGGTTGCTGGATAATCAGCGTCGTCTTGTTGTGCCTGACTGGATCCGCGCCATCAATTGTTTCCGCGAAGGACTGGGTATTGGTTATATGCCCAGACATCTGGCAGCACCTTTTATTCAAACTGGTATGCTAAAAGAGAAGCAGCTGGAAAACAGTTTACGCCCAAGCAGTTGCTGCCTGGCGTGGAATCCCGCAAAGATGTCACCCGCTCTAACCTGGGTGCTGGATTATCTGGGTGACAGCGACAAGCTGCATAAAGAGTGGCTTGCGTGACCATAACAGCTCATATTTGCGTATGATAATTTGTTAACAAACCGGCCTGTGTCACTTGTCATCGTTGACTTTTGTGCTCAGGCTTGGGTTAATATCCTTTATTCATGGAATACGCGACAACTTCAACACAAGGTGTTGAGTTAAACCGGATTTAACTATTGATGCATTGGAGTCATCTATGAAGCAAGAATCGACGTACAGCAGTCAGTTGTCGACCCTCGAGGTCAACAAGATGCTGAAAAACACCTATATGCTATTGGCAATGACACTGGCCTTTTCGGCTGTTTGTGCCGCCGTGGGCATGGCCTTTGGTATTGGCCGTTTCGCGTCGCTGGGGCTGTCTATCGGTAGCTTGGTTTTGTTATTTGTAACTCTGCGCAAAGCCGATACCTCTGCAGGTCTGTTCTGGGTATTTGCCTTTACCGGTATGCAGGGCGCATCTCTGGGTTATATTCTTAACCACTACGTGGGCATGGCCAACGGTCCTCAGTTGATTATGCAGGCACTGGGCCTGACTTCGGTGATCTTTGTCGCACTGTCTATGTATGCGCTGACCACCAAGAAAGACTTCTCCTTTATGGGGGGCTTCTTATTCGCCGGTCTGATCGTAGTGATGGTAGCTGGCCTTATTAACATCTTCGTTGGCAGCAGCGTTGTGTTTATGGCGCTGAATGCAGCAATTGCCCTGCTTATGACTGCACTGATCCTGTACGATACAAGCAGAATTGTTAATGGTGGTGAAACCAACTATATCCGCGCTACTGTGTCGTTATATCTGGACTTCATCAACCTGTTTATCGCCCTGCTGAACCTGCTGGGTATGAGCAACGACGACTAATCCAATTTGGATTTAATTAAGGTAAAATGGCCCTTTACGGGCCATTTTTTGTTATATGAGCAAATTTATTATTCAGGTAAATGGCAGCGTGTATGGCGACAACGCCGGTGTACATGCGCTTAAATTTACCCAATCGGCACTGGCCGCAGGCCATGAAGTGGTTCGGGTGTTCTTCTATCAGGAAGGCGTTAGCCACTCCAACACTTTGCTGAGCCCCGCAAGCGATGAGTTTAATCTGCATCAGGCCTGGTGCGACTTGGCTAACCAACACAGCATTGAACTGGTGAACTGTGTGTCAGCAGCGCTACGTCGCGGCATATTGTCTGAGCAAGACGCTAAAGAGCAACAAGCTGAACATTGGAATACGTCAGCCCCCTTTATCAATGGTGGTCTGGGTGAGTTGGTTACCGGCATTGAACAGGCTGACCGCCTGATCTGTTTTTAAGAGGCTCCTGTGAAGCATATTTGTATTGTTTTCCGTCGTCCTCCCCATGGTACTCCCCATGGCAGAGAGGCGCTGGATTTGGCTATGTTAAGCGCCAGCTTTGAACAGCAGGTCACTTTGATATTCACTGATGAAGGCGTATTGAATCTGGTCAGTGACCAGGCGCCCGAGCTGATTGGTGCCAGAAATTACATATCCACCTTTAAGGCACTGCCGTTTTACGATATTGAAGATGTACTGGTTTGTGGTGAATCCCTGAAAGAGTTTGGCCTGAAACGCTCAGTACTGAATATTGAAGCTGAAGTGGTGCTGGCCGATGATATTGCCCAGCGTTTGCTGGAAGCGGATGAGGTTTTGGTATTCTGATGATCTTACACCATATTCAAACGTCTCCCGGTAACGACAATGGCCTGCATACTGCCCTGAGATATGCAGGCAAAGCGGACAGCTTTTTGTTGTCCGGTAACGGGGTTAATGCCGTACTGAAACGTCAGTGGTCCATGGCCCTGTCACCTTTTAAAGTGTATTTGCTGAAAGATGACGTCGAAGCCCGCGGTTTGCAGATGCAAACAAGTGGATACCCATTGGTCAGCTATGACGAGTTTGTCGCACTGACACTCAGTCACAATAAAGTCATTACCTGGTAGGACGAATATAACGTGAACCACATCGAATTTAACGGTGCTCAGATTGGTACAGACGCTCAGGGTTACCTGCTTAACGTATCAGACTGGTCTCCTGAACTGGCACCGGTTATTGCCGCCGGTGAAGAGATTGAACTGACCGAAGCCCACTGGGAAGTAATTAACTTCGTACGCAACTTCTATCTTGAGTTCAACACCAGCCCGGCTATCCGGGTACTGGTTAAAGCCATAGGTCAGGCAATGGGGCCGGATAAAGGCAACTCCAAGTATCTTTATACTCTGTTCCCGGTTGGCCCGGCGAAACAGGCCACCAAAATTGCTGGTCTGCCGAAACCCGCCAAGTGTATCTGATGCCTTACCCATAAACTGAAAAAGCCCCGAACTCGGGGCTTTTTGCTATTTGAAGCTTGGGTTATGAGGCGTTTTCCAGCATTTCAGCTTCATGGTCGATGCCAAGAATCAGTTTATCCATCAAGGGGATCATGCGTTCAATTTCTGGCTTGGTGATAGTGTCATTGGCACCCAGCTCCAAGGCCTTGGCACGGTTTGAGTCACTCATCAGGGAGGAGAACATCACGATAGGAATAGACTTGTATGCCGAGGAATCACGCAGGCGCTTGACCAGGTGCATACCGTCCATTTGCGGCATCTCTACATCCGATACTATACCGTTGACATAGTCACCAATCTTGCCGCCATGCTCTTCAACTGCGCGCTCGAAGTCTACCAACTTGTTAAGCGCCTCTGCACCGTCTTTAGCGGTGATCACAGTGTAACCACCGGCAATCAAGGTGCTCTCAATCATCTTACGAATAAACGCAGAGTCATCGACCACAAGGACAGTATTGGCATCACGCTTCTTGACGATCTCTTCTGTCATTGGAACATGTTTGTCATGGGTAAGGTCATACTTATCCATGCTGAGTTCCGGGTTAATGTCAGAGATAATCTTTTCGAAGTCGAGGATCATAATGATATGACCTTCATTACGAACAACCGCTACTACACAGTCCTGGCTGCCCGCTTCAAGGAATTGGCTTGGTGATTCAACCTGCTCCCAGGAAACACGGTGAATACGCTGAACATGATCAACCAGGAAACCGTTAATCATCTTGTTGAAGTCGGTCACAATGACCACCTTCTCATCCAGGTCGTCTTTGGTGGGCACACTCAGCCAACTGCCCAGATCAACCATGGGGATCAATTTATCCCTGAGAGAAAATACCCCGACCAAATTGTCGTGAGCTTTAGGGTAATCCGAGGTCTCCGGAACCCGAATTACTTCTCTCACCTTGGCTACGTTGATGCCGTAGTAACAGACTTTTACCTGCCCGTTCGGTAACTTGCGGTGCAGGTGGAATTCGATGATTTCAAGTTCATTGGTTCCGCTCTCCAGCAGAATTCCATTGTCTTTAGATGGACTCATAATCAGCTCTCGAATGTATCAGTGAAAAGAGAAATCCCGTTAACGCTTTAACAAGTATAGAAAGAGATTTGAGAACTATCGGAAAAACTTATAAATAATCGAATTTTTTTATTTGCTATCAAACTCAAAGGCATAAAAAAGCCGGATTAGTATCCGGCTTATGCATTACATATTGGGATAATTGGGACCACCGCCCCCTTCGGGAACCACCCAGCGTATATTCTGGGAAGGGTCTTTAATATCGCAGGTTTTGCAGTGCAGGCAGTTTTGAGCATTGATTTGTAACTGTTTATCGCCCTGCTCATTGTCCACCACTTCATATACACCAGCGGGACAATAACGCTGCGCAGGCTCACCAAAGATGGGAAGATTGGTTCGCATGGGAATAGCGGCATCTTTTAGCTGCAGATGACAGGGCTGATCTTCCTCATGGTTGGTATTGGACAGGAAAACAGACGCGTTCCTGTCAAAACTCAGCACACCATCGGGCCTGGGGTATTGCCTCTCTTTGCACATGGATGCAGGTTTAAGCCTGTCATGGTCAGCCAGCTTGTCCCTGAGCACGACACCACTTTTACCCTTGAGCCAATTCTGCTCCACATAGTTAAAGCTACCGCCAAGCAATGGGCCAAGTTTATGCAGCGCGGGGGCAAAGTTACGGGTGCGCTTCAGCTCGTCATACAGCCAGCTTTGCTGAAACCTCACGCCAAAGTCAGTCAAGCTGTCAGTGCGGCCATCGTCAATCGCCTTAAATACGCTCTCCGCTGCCAGCATGCCTGACTTCATCGAGGTGTGAGTTCCTTTAATCTTGGCGACATTCAGGGTTCCGGCATCGCACCCAATCAAGAGTCCTCCCGGGAATCCCATGTCGGGTAGCGCATTAAAGCCACCTTTGGCTATGGCGCGGGCACCATAAGAGAGACGTTTACCACCTTGCAGATGAGACGCAATATCCGGGTGTGTTTTAAAACGCTGGAACTCTTCATAGGGGCTCAGATGTGGATTGGCATAGTTAAGATCCACAATCAAACCCACTACGACCTGATTGTTATCACCATGATAGAGAAAAAATCCGCCACCGGCTTCATTATCCAGCGGCCAGCCAAAGCCATGTACGACAAGCCCTGGTTGATGCTGCTCAGGCGGCACTTCCCACAGCTCTTTGAGACCCAATCCATAGTGTTGGGCATCAGCCTCCTTGCTGAGCTCAAATCGTTCGAGTAACTCTTTACCCAAATGACCCCGACAACCTTCACTAAATAGTGTGTATTTGGCATGAAGCTCCATGCCCGGCATATAACTGTCTTTAGGCTTGCCGGCTTTATCAAGCCCCATATCGCCGGTGGCTATGCCTTTAACCGCACCATCCTGGTGATAAAGCACTTCGCTGGCCGCAAACCCGGGAAATATCTCTACCCCCAAAGCTTCGGCCTGCTCACCGAGCCAGCGGCACAGCTGACCCAGACTGGCGATATAGTTACCCTGGTTGTGCATGGGCTTTGGAATGGCAAAATCAGGCAGTCGCATACTTTTTTGTTGATCCCGCAACATCAGCAGGCGGTCTTCACTGACACTGCAGTTCAGCGGTGCCCCCAGCTGCTGCCAGTCAGGGAACAGCTCATTCAGGCTTTTGGGCTCAATAATGGCGCCAGAAAGAATATGGGCGCCCACCTCCGAGCCCTTTTCCACCACACAGACGCTGAGTTCTTTACCCGCTTCCTGTGACAATTGCTTTAAGCGGCAAGCGGCAGACAACCCAGCCGGGCCTGCACCCACAATGACCACATCAAATTCCATTGATTCACGCATACCTGCTCCTACTTGCCCTTAAATGTCGGCGTACGCTTTTCGAAGAAGGCACTGACCCCTTCTTGAAAGTCTTCGCTGTTAAAGCAGAATTGCTGGAACTGGGCTTCCTGGCGGATCACATCATGCAGGCTGTCTCTTTGAGCCTGGTTCAGCAGCTGTTTTAGATACTTCTGGGATAGAGGTGCACCATCAGCCAGCTTACGGGCCCACTGCTGGGCATAGTCCATCAGGTTGTCGTCTTCCACCTTGCGGTTCGCCAGGCCAAAGTTGATGCAGGATTCGGCGGTCAGCATGTCCGCTTCAACGCAGATTTCGAATGCTTTCTTGTATCCGAGCTGATTTACCAGATGCCAACTGGCTCCGCCATCAGGAACCAGAGCAATGGCCGCAAATGCCTGAAACAGACACGCTGACTCTGCCATCACCATAAGGTCACAGGTTAATGCCAGGGCTCCACCGATACCCGCCGCGGCTCCGTTGACTGCAGCCAGGTAAATCTTATCTGAGTGGGTGATACGGGACAGAAAGGGTTTGTACTCGTTTAGGATCTGCGCCTCAATGCCATGGCGGGCACTGGTGAGTTCCTTAAGGTCAGCTCCTGCAGAGAAGCAGGAACCTGCACCGGACAGCACCACCACCCGGATATTGTCATCGGCGTCGACCAGATCGATCGCCTGATGAAGCTCTCTGCGCATCTGCTGGTTAAAAGCATTCAGGCTTTTGGGTCGATTCAGCTGGATATTGCAGACTTTGTCCTGCACCGAAAACGTGATGGTTTCAAATTCACCGGCAATCTCAGCCTGGGAAGGATTTCGCATCATATTCATAAAGCCTCCCTGCTACTGAGCCACTTCGAACAGACCGGCAGCGCCCATACCGCCACCAATACACATGGCAACTACCAGGTATTTAACGCCGCGACGTTTGGCCTCCATCAGACCGTGGGCCACCATACGAGTGCCTGACATACCAAAAGGATGGCCTATGGAGATAGCACCACCATTAACATTCAGCCTGTCGTTGGGGATTTCCAACTTGTCGCGGCAGTAAAGCACCTGGCTGGCGAACGCTTCGTTGATCTCCCACAGGCCAATATCATCAACCGTAAGATCAAACTGATTAAGCAGTTTTGGAATAGCAAATACAGGCCCAATTCCCATCTCTTCCGGGCCACATCCGGCGACCGCGATCCCTTTATAGATACCCAGAGGTGTCAACCCAAGACGCTCTGCCTCATCGTCACTCATCAACAAAGTCGCTGCCGCGCCATCTGAAAACTGGGATGCATTACCCGCAGTAACGTGTTTGCCTTCCTGAATATGGGTGCCGTCTTTCCAGACAGTTTTCAGAGCCTGCAAACTCTCCATTGTGGTGTCGGCGCGATTACACTCATCCTTATCTGCGGTAACCTGGATATGACCCGCAGGTTTACGGTCAGCATCAAAAGTCAGCTTATTGGCCGTCAGTGGAATAATTTCATCGTTAAACAGCCCAGCCTGCTGCGCCGCCGCTGTGCGTTGCTGGCTTTGCAGTGCATATTGATCCTGCGCTTCACGGGATATGTTATAGCGCTCTGCCACTATTTCAGCGGTTTCAATCATCTGAATATAGGCATCAGGTACAACCGCCTGAACCGCTTCAGAACGGGCGCGATAGGTATTCTTATGCTTGGTTTGAGTGAGGGAAAGAGACTCAACGCCACCGGCAATAGCAACTTTCATTTCACCGGCAATAATGTTTTTGGCGGCAATCCCTATGGTCATCAGACCTGATGCACACATGCGATCCACTGCCATGCCGGGCACTGAATTTGGCAGGCCACCTGTGTAGGCGCACAAACGGCCAATGTTATAGCCCTGGGTGCCCTGCTGTACCGCGGCGCCCATAATCACATCTTCCACACTGGCTGGATCTATACCGGCTCTTTCAACGACAGCCTTTACTACTGCGCCGCCAAGTACAGGCGCTTCGGTATCATTGAAGCTACCACGAAAAGATTTGGTCAGCGCGGTGCGCGCTGCAGAAACGATTACTGCCTGGGTCATGCTGCTCTCCCCATTAATGATGTCTGGTTGGAATTATTGTTTGAATGAGTAACGGCTAATGGTGTCTACAACACAGGCCGGGCGATCACTGCCCTCTATCTCAACTGTCACCCGGATAGTGGCCTGCACCGCTGCGCCCTTGGCTTCTACTGACACGATTTGCCCCCTGCCTCTAATGGCGCTGCCCACAGGCACTGCAGCAGGAAAACGTACCTTGTCACAGCCGTAGTTAACCCCCATGGCCAGATTGCTGACCTCGATCAGATCCGGCAGGAACAAATTGACCATAGACAGCGTCAGGTAACCGTGGGCGATACAAGCGCCGAACGGGCCCTCAGCAGCTCTGACAGGGTCCACATGAATCCATTGATGATCCCCGGTGGCTTCTGCAAACAGATCGATGCGCTCCTGGCTGATCTGCAGCCAGTCTGTTCTTCCCAGCTCCAAGCTCTCAGATGCCAGCAGTTGCTCTGCGCTTTCTATCTTGATATTGGCCATAGCAATCCCCTTGTTAAGCGCGTTGAGAGCTGACAGGTACCACTTCGCCTGTCATATAGGAGGCGTAATCGCTGGCAAGAAACATCATCACGTTGGCGACCTCCCACACTTCAGCGGCCCGGCCGAAGGCTTCTTTTGATGAGAGTTGCTTCAGCAGCTCTTCGGATGAGGCTTTTTTAAGAAATTCATGGAGGGCGATGGAAGGCGAAACTGCATTAATACGCACGCCATACTCGGCGGCTTCCAGTGCGCTGCATCGGGTCAGTGCCATTACACCTGCCTTGGCCGCAGCATAATGAGCTTGCTCTTTCTGGGCACGCCAGCCCAGTACGGAAGCGTTATTGACTATCACGCCCCTGCCGCGATTTTGCATATGAGGCAGCATGGCCCTGGTCATACGGAAAGTGCCGGTCAGTGTAATATCCAGCACCCGGCTCCACTCTGTATCTGTCATATCAACAACAGCTTTTTGACCACCCAGACCTGCGTTATTTATCAGTACATCGACGCCACCCAACGCTGATTCGGCGGCTGAAATCAGGCTTTGAACCTGCTCTTCGTTGCTGACGTCGCACAGCTGACCATATACCTGACTCAGCCCGGTTTCCGCTTTTAACTTTTCGATAGCTGCTTCAAGTCTGCCGGGATGAATGTCTGAAATCATCAGGGCACGACACCCCTCTTCTGCAGCGCGTTTGGCTGCAGAGAATCCAATACCGGCCCCGGCTGCTGCGGTGATCAGTACAGATTTGCCCTTCAGCAATCCATGGCCTTCCACATATTGAGGAACCTGCGTCATATCTACCCCTGTCTGTTCGTCACGTTTATCAGCAGCGGCCTGTGGCCGCTTTTGTCTGACTCTGTGGTTATTCAGTCACGAAGGGGAATTGGGCTCATCGTCAAAGCGGACGATGGAACAGAAGCCGGTGATGAAAATCAGGGAATAGAGTAAATGTTCAAAAAACAACCTAGTCAAAACAGACGATTCGGCTGATTAAGGAATCCCAAATTATCGTCCCTGAACAATAACTACACAATCTTCGCAGTGCTTAAGGAGTTAGATACCCAAGTGATTGGATATCGATAAGCTGAAGGCCAAAGGAGGAAAACATGAGGAACAGTCATCTGTTAACTCACCTGCTTGCGGGAGCGCTGGTTACTGCCAGCGGGAGCGCACTTGCTAAAGTTTCACAGGACGAAGCAGCAAAACTGGGGAATGAACTGACCTGTACCGGCGCGATTGCGTCAGCCAATGCCGATGGCAGCATCCCGGCATACTCAGGTAAATGGCTGGGTAAGCCAGATCATATTAAATACGATATGCATGTGGGTGCTCACCCAATCGATCCTTATCCGCAAGATAAGCCTAAATTCACCATCGACGGCAAAAACTACAAGCAATACGCCGATAAACTGACTCCGGGTCAGGTCGCCATGTTTGAGCGTTATCCGGAAACCTTCAAAATGCCCGTCTACGAAGGTCGCCGTGATTTCCGCTATCCGGATGTTATCTGCGACACCATGAAGAAAAACGCCGTCACTGCAGAGCTGATTGACGATGGTTTTGGCTTCACCGGCTACAAAGGTGCTGTGCCTTTCCCTATCCCGGACCTGACACAGCCAATGCAGATCCTCGCCAACCATAACTTCCCATACCGCGCCTTTACCTATGAAACTCTGCGTGACATTGCGGATGTGAGCTCAGATGGCGATATCTCATGGGGACGCGCCAATGGTAAGGGTCTTAACCTGCCAAATCACCCAGACTATGTGGGCCAACCTGTCGGCGGCATCATGGCCTACAGCTTTACCTCTACTCTGCTGCCAACCCGTAACAAGGGCAGCGCCACGGTATCGACTGAGCCGATGAACTTTGCTCAGGACAAGCGTCTGGCCTGGAACTATAACCCGGGTACACGCCGGGTACGTCAGTTACCTGAATATGGCTTCGATACCCCACTGGCCGGTACTTCAGGCAAGCTTACGCTTGACTCTGACCGTCTGATGAACGGTTCTCCAGAGCGTTATGAGTGGAAAGCATACGAGCGCAAGGAGATTTATATTCCTGCCAATGCCTACAAGGTCCACGGTAAAGACGTAACCTACGACGAGCTGCTGACCATCAACCATGCCAACCCCGAATTGATGCGCTATGAACTGCGTCGTGTTTGGGTGCTTGAAGGGACTTTGAAAGAAGAGTATCGCCACAAATATGGCCGTCGCACCATGTATCTGGATGAAGACAGCTGGCACGCTATCATCTCTGACTTCTACGACACCCGTGATCAGCTGGTACAGCACGCTTACATCAACTACTACTACGCCTTTGATGCAGACAGTTATGAGGCTGGCAGCAGCTTCTACCACGACCTGACCACAGGCAGCTATGTTGGTTATAACCTGTTCCAGGAGCGTGAAGTGGGCCCGGTTCTTAACAAGAATGACATGGAAACCCACCACTTTACCCCGGCGGCGTTGCGTCGTATGAGTCACTAAAGGAGCAGGCCTGTGAAAAAATTTAATAAGAACTTGCTCTCTGCCGCTTTGTTGTCTGCCATGGTCGCACCAAACGCCTTCGCCGGCGAAACTATAGCGCTTGGCGAAGATGTCACTCTGGATTGGAAAGGCACACTGACCTACTCAGCAGGTATGCGTCTTGAGGATCAGGACCCGGCCCTGAACAGTTCTGGCAACAGAAATTTTGATAATAACGATTTAATCGGTAACGGTCTGTATCTGCTGCTTGAAGGTCACCTGCGCTGGGAAAACTATGGTCTGGTATTCTCGGGCTCCACCTTCTATGACGATGTTTATCAGGATGACAAGTTCAGTGATGCGGCACAGAAGTACCATGGTGGTTACACCCGCCTGCTGGACCTTTATGCCTATACCAATTTTGCCTTTGGTGAAGCGGGTTATGCAGATTTCCGTGTGGGTCGTCATGTGGTCGCCTGGGGTGAAGGTCTGTTCTTCCCCAGTATCTCACTGGCTCAGGGCCCTTCGGACGGCATCAAGTCAGCAGTTCCCGGCACTGAAGTGAAAGATATTCTGCTGCCGGAAGACCAGGTCTCCATGCAGTTGGAAGTGACCCCGGATCTGTCATTCCTGGCCCACTGGCAGTTCAACTGGCAGGAAACCATAGTACCTGAGCCTGGCTCCTTCCTTAGCACCTCTGAAGCCGTGGGTAACGGCGCCTACTGTTTGGTGATTATGCCTGACGGTTCATGTGCCTATGGCCCGAGAGCAGCAGATGTGCTGCCGGATGAGTCGGGTCAATGGGGTGCGGGTGTACGCTACCGGGTTACAGATGTATCTGAGATAGGTTTCTACTATCTGAATTATGCAGACCGTATCCCTATGGTGGATATCGATGTCACCAAGAACTACATTCCGGCGATTGATTTTGCGCTGGGTGAATACAATGTGGTCTATTTCGACGATATCGACCTGTACGGTACCACCTTCTCCACCAACGTAGGTATGGCTTCAATTGCCTCTGAGATCACCTACAAGGATGGCGCTCCGGTACTGGTTAACAGTATGGTCGGTCCTTTGGCGACCCGGGGTGAAATACTTCAGAGTAACCTGAACGCCATTGTTAACTTTGGCCGCAGCTGGCTGGCTGACTCTGTGAACCTGACGGTGGAAGGCGCTTACACTGACATTATGGATGTAGAAGCCCGTTCCCCCACTGGTCTGCCTATGGTGCCGCCGAGCGATACCCTGTACTACACAGGTCATGGTTTTGCTGCGGCGGCGTCTTTGAATCTTTCCTATCCGGGTCTGACTCAGAACTGGGATCTGAGCGTGCCAATTGGCTATTCGCATCAGATTTCAGGCAGAACCATCACAGGTGGCAGTGGCGGTGAAGGTGACTATCGTGCCCGTATCGGCGCAACCTTTACCCATCACAGAACCGGTGTACAGCTGACACTGCAATACGTGGGTTACTTTGGTGATCCGGCTGAAGCCGCGGCTGAGAACGATCCGGTCAAGGAGCGCAGCCTGGCTGACCGCGACAACATCGCCTTTACCGCCAAGTGGGCATTCTAATTCGCTGAGCTCCTTACTTAATGGTAAAACGATAGACACTAAAGGCTCCCTCGGGAGCCTTTCTTTTTATGGAAGTAAATTAAGTCAGCGTTTTCGCCACCAGGTATTCAGCGGCAGTGGCGCTTGAATCTCCATACGTTGTCCTACCTCAGGACTGACCATGATCACGCCACGGTCATTACTAATGGATAACGCTTGCTCCAACGGCTCCTGCCAGTTATGCATGGCCAAATCAAAGGTACTGTTGTGAATAGGCAACATCACTTTACCTTTGAGATCCTGATGAGCCTGAACACTTTGTGCCGGGAACATATGGATATTGGACCAGAGTTCGTTGTATGCACCGGTTTCGATAAAGGTCAGGTCAAACGGCCCGTACCTGTCTCCAATGGTTTTAAAGCCGTCGAAGTAACCGGAATCACCGCTGAAAAACACTTTGGTGTGCTGACTGCGGATAACCCAGCTACCCCAAAGCGTGGTATTTCCGTCAAACAGACCACGACCGGAGAAGTGCTGAGTAGGCGTAAACACATATTCCACTCCGGCTACCGTTACCGAGTCCCACCAGGCAAATTCAGTGATCTTTTCGCTGGGTACGCCCCAATCGACCAGACGTTTACCAATTCTGAGCGGCACCAAAAAACGGGTGGTTTTAGCAGCCAGCTTCTTGACTGCGCGCTTATCAAGATGATCATAGTGATCATGGCTTATCACTACAGTATCAACCTGAGGCAACTCAGCAATACTGATAGGTGTGTTGTGAAAACGCTTTGGTCCGGCAAACTGCACAGGCGACGCCCTGTCAGAGAATACAGGATCGGTGAGAATCAACTCGCCATTTATCTTCAGCAGCAGGCTGGAATGGCCCAGGCGATACACTACATCCTGAGTTTCTTCTTCCAACGCCTGTTTGCTTATGCTGTGTACGGGCAACTCGAAGTCAGGTTTTGGACTGTCACGGTCAAGTCGCCAATAGGCTTTCAGTATCTCCACAATATTGGTGGACTGACGGAATTCTGGATCCTGGTTAACAAATTTCCCGCCCTGCTGGTCGTCCATCAGATGTTGTACACCCAGTATGCTGCTCATAATCAATACTCCTGCCAGAAGAATTTTTACTGTTTTACCCATGGGGTAACTCCTGTCGCTGAAAGTCAGTCGGCAAGTCGATGTTGATCTCCTGTACAGCATTTGGAATAAATCAGGAACCAACGCAAAGTAAACTAGTCGGTGTAGTTTACATCTAAAGAGTGAAAAGTAAACTACTTAGTGTAAAATGAATTGTTATACGACCTTGTTGAACCCTGGATATCTGAGCTAAGCCAATGACATCAGTACCGAAAAGCAGAAGTGAAATAAAACGACAAGCTATCCTTGAAGCAGCACGGGAAGCCTTCCATGAAGATGGTGTTCATCAGACCAGCATGGATAAACTGGCGGCCAGGGCCAAAGTATCCAAGCGTACTGTCTATAACCATTTTGCCTCCAAGGAGGCGCTGGTGATGGAGTTACTTTCCTGTTTGTGGAAGTCGGCAGTGTCAGAAGATGTACTGCTGCAATTGGCCCCCCTGCCCCAACAGGAACAACTGGCTAATTTGCTGTTTCAGGAGATCCGGGTATTTTCTGAGCCCCAATATCTGGATATGGCCAAAGTGGCATTTGGGCATTTTCTGTTCCGGCCTGAGGCATTGCAGGAACAACTGGCGACCATGAACAAAAAAGAGACGGCTCTTTATTTTTGGCTGGTCGAACAGGAAAACCAGGGCAAGCTAGCCATTAAGGACACAGAAAAAGCCCTTGGCCAACTACACAACCTGATCAAAGGCGGGGCTTTCTGGCCTCAGGTGATAGGCGCCTGTCAGCCACTGTCAGCAGAAGAGGGTTTCGAACTGGCAAGGGAAACAGCCGCCATGTTTATCAGTCACTATGGTAAGCAGTAGCCCTAGGGAGCCTTTAAAGTGACATGTCTATTACAGGCGTCGAATCCCCAGCAACTTACTGGCAGGATAACGGCCAACATTGACCTCGTCGCTTTGATTGCCCCCCAACATCAGTACATCATTGCCATCAAATCCCGCGAAAAAACCTACATGTCCCGGCGCCTTGATAACATCAGGCCCTGGCTGTGCGCCCTTCCCCCTTTTCAGGATAACGACATCAAAGCCCACTTCAGCTTCATCTGCCGGAATGGGAATGCCAACTTTGAGCCAGCTTCTGGCCCTCAGGCTTTTTGAACGGGGGAGTCTTAGCAGCCAGGCTATATAATTGGTAAAAGCACTGCACCAGGGGACTTCATCATTCTCTGGCCATGAGTTGTCCAACTTAAGCATCGCCATAATTTGCGGGTTGTCGTCAAAGCCCTCAATCTCTTTGATGCCGGTGAAACGGGTTGCCAGATCGAATGCGGTGAGTTGAATACTGTCCATCATCTCTCTCCTTAAAAAGTTGAGTGTAAAAACAGCTTCAATTACTCAAGCTAGAGCGGCGAGCTCACCTGTTCAATGCCTCTAAGGTGTATTTCTATGGCGACATATGACCATCTCACACTCATCTGTGCTTCAGGCATAAAAAAATCTCCCCGAGGGGAGATTTTTTAACTGAGCAGGGCCGCTAGCCGATATAGGGTGGACGCCTGTGCTGCCAGGGTGCCACCTGCTCCAGTTGAGCAGCCAATGCAAACAGCAGCGCTTCGTTACCGTATGACGCCCCAAACTGCACGCCAATTGGTAAGCCCTCAGCATTCCAATTCATTGGAACAGACATTGCGGGCAGGCCTGTCATATTGAACATGGCTGTGATTGGTGAGGCTTTGATCACATTGCCGACAAAGCTATCGTAGGATTGATACAGGCTGAGCTCCCCAATCTTTGGTGGTGGCGCAGCAGTTACCGGTGCCAGAATCAGATCAAATGTATCGTAGAATCGGTCAAAGCTTCGACCTGCCCTGTCATAGGCGTTGCGAGCAGCAAATACCTGCTGCGCAGTAAAGCCTTTGGCGTTCTCCATAAAACCCCAAACGATTGGAGAAAACTCATCTTCCCTCGCCTTACGCCCCAGTTTTACTTCTTGAGCCTGCACAGCCTGAAGCACACCGGATGAAGTGGTAACGCCCATGCCTTTGTACATATCTTCAATGGGAAGCTCAGGCGACGCCAGTTCAACACTGTGACCCAGACTTTCAAGTACCTTGATGGTATTGTCCACAGCCTTGATACAGTCACTGTGCACCGGCAGGCCGAACGGATGGTGTTTCATCACTGCGATGCGCAAACCCTTTGGCGGGGTTTGAATCGCCTTTAAAAATTCACCATTGACCTGTTGAACCCGGGTGCCATGCTCAGGTCCCTGGGTCAACTCCATCAACAGCGCTGAATCACGTACGCTGCGGCTGACTACATTGTGTACTGACAGTCCCATCCAGCCTTCAAGAATGTCAGGCCCCGTGGGAATGCGCCCACGACTTGGCTTCATGCCAAAGATGCCACAGTGGGATGCAGGAATACGGATAGACCCGCCACCATCACTGGCATGAGCTGCAGGTAGAATTCGCGCCGCAACGGCAGCGGCACTGCCGCCACTCGAGCCACCGGTAGAGCAACTTGTATCCCAGGGGTTCAGTGTGTCGCCGTGAAGTTTGGACTCTGTGGTCGCCGTCTGGCCAAACTCTGGGCTTGTCAGCTTGGCCATAATATTGAGCCCGGCAGCTTTATACCTTTGGGTCAGGGTCGAATCATACTCAGCCACATCATCCTTAAACAGGAGGCTGCCGTTGGTGGTGACAGTACCCTCAACCTTGATACCAAGATCTTTAAGGGCGAACGGAATGCCATGCAGAGGCGCCTTGTTAAAAGCGGCATCACGCTCCTGCTGCGCAGCATGACTTTGCTGTTTTGCCTGCTCACGGGCCGCTTCCAGGTGGCTGACAGCTAACAGATTCAGATCCTTATAGGCCTCAAATCGGGCAGCTGCAGCATCAAACAGTTCCAGTGGGGTCACATCGCCCTTGTGAACCAGCTGTGCCATTGCTGTCATATCCAGATTGTCATACTCAGGTATGGGCAGTTTGGTGTTGATACCTGCATTGGCACTGGCTGAAACGCCGGAAAGGGCCACACCTGACATAGCAGCAGCCCCTAGTGCGCCGCCAGCTTTTAACAGATCTCGACGGCGGTTATCTACGCTATTCGCCGACCTTGGGTGGTTACTTGTTTTGTTTGTTGTCATATCAGCTCCCCCAAACTTTTTGTGCCGGCTGGGCTTTGCCAATCAGAGAGTCCAGCACTTCGCCGATCTCATTAACTTGCCAGCGCTGGCCTTTGTCGGCGGTTTCGCCTGTGCGCCAACCATCACACAGAGACAAACGTCCTCCCTGACTTTCAATTACCTGGCCGGTTATATGGGAAGAGTCGGATGAGCCCAACCACACCACCAGAGGCGCAACATTGTCAGCAGACCAGAGGTCGAAGCTGCCATCTTCAGGTTTTTTCACCACATCCGGCATGGCGCCTTCTGTCATTGAAGTTCTTGCGGCAGGTGCAAGTGCGTTGGCGGTCACGCCATAACGTTTGAGCTCAGCAGCCTGCACCAGGGTCAGGGATGCTACGCCACCTTTGGCAGCAGAATAGTTTGATTGACCGATTGAGCCCTGCAAACCAGCTCCTGAACTTGTGTTGATAATACGGGCATCAACGGGATTGCCGGCCTTGGCCAGATCACGCCAGCGACGCCCCAGAATATTGGCCAGACAAAAATGACCTTTGAGGTGGACCTGCATCACCTTGTCCCAGTCCTCTTCGCTCAAGCTGATAAACATACGATCTGCAAGCACCCCGGCATTGTTCACCAGCACATGGACCTCATCAAAAGCTGCAAGCGCCTCGTCAACGATCCTTTGAGCTGTCTCAATGCGGGTAATATCATGGATAGAGGCGATCGCCTTGCCACCTGAGGTGACGATCTCATCGACAACGGCAGCGGCGGCATCGGCGCGGATATCATTAACCACCACATTTGCCCCTTCAGCGGCAAAGCCCAGCGCATAAGCCTTACCCAGGCCACCACCGGCCCCGGTAATGATGACGGTACGTCCCTTACAAATTCCCATCCTGTTCTCCTTAAGTTCAGCCTGATGGCCGACTTGTCCCTGTTCCGTTTATCCCACGGACTTGTTGTATTCCGAGCCCTTAACTGGCCACAGTGTTATTGCTTGGCGCCTGGGGTTTCAAACGCTCGATGATAGTCACATTGGCAACGCCACCGCCTTCACACATGGTTTGCAAACCAAAACGTCCGTCTCTGCGCTCAAGCTCGTGGAGCATACCGGTCATCAGTCTCGCACCAGTGGCACCAAGCGGGTGACCCAAGGCAATCGCCCCCCCATTAACGTTGACCTTCTCATGAGGGCAATCAAGCTCTTTCATCCATGCCATGGCGACAGATGCAAACGCTTCATTTACCTCAAACAAATCAATATCTTCTATTGATAAACCCGCTTTTTCAAGGGCGCGTTTTGTGGCGGGGATAGGTGCAGTAAGGTGCCATATGGGATCGTCACCCAATACACTGATATGGTGAATTCGCGCCCTTGGGGTCAGGCCATACTTTTTAAGGGCCGTTTCGGATACCACCAAAATCGCAGCTGATGCATCACAGGTCTGGCTGGATACAGCCGCTGTAATGCCAGGATATGCATCGCCAACCGGCTCCAGCTCAGCCATTTTGGCAAGTGAAGTATTTCGCGGCGTCTCATCCTGCTTAAGACCCTGGGTCTCAATAATCTCCTGATTGAACAGTCCGGACTCAATAGCATTAAGTGCCCTTTTATGACTCTCAAGTGCGAAAACTTCCATCTCACCACGGCTGATATTCCAATGGTCAGCAATGCGCTGGGCAGCATAGAACTGGTCAACAGGTGCATCGCCAAAACGCTTGTTCCATCCCTCACTCTGGGCGAACGGCGTAGTAAAACCCAAAGGCTGCCCTGCCAGCATGGCCGATGAGATCGGGATTTGGGTCATGGTCTGAACACCACCGACAGCAATTACATTCTGAGTACCACTCATTACGGCCTGCGCCGCAAAATGCAGGGCCTGCTGGGAAGAGCCACACTGCCTGTCTACCGTGGTGCCTGGTACTGAAAACGGCAACCCCGCCGCCAACCAACTGGTACGGGCAATATTGCCGGCCTGGGAACCAATGGTATCCACGCAGCCAAAGATCACATCATCGTACTGGTCGGCGGGGATCGGGTTACGCTCAACCAGAGCTTTTAGTACATGTGCCCCCAGATCAATGGCATGGATCTGGGACAGGCTGCCCTTGCGTCGTCCGGTGGGCGTTCGCAGCGCATCAACGATATATGCTTGGCTCATATCTGCCTCCCAAAGGTGGACTCTGGCCCGGCGGATTGATTGTCCGCGGCAACACGACTGAACAGATTGTCGTTGACCCGGGCCTGGTGAAAACTTCTGTCACCCCAACTTGGGATCAGGGCCCAGCTGCGCTTCATAAACATCTGCAGATCCACTTCCCAGGTGTAACCCATAGCACCATGTACCTGTATTCCATGACGGGCCGCCAAAGCGGCTGCATCAATACAGGCCAGCTTGGCCTGAGATACATACAGCTCTGCATCCGGAGTTTGGTTCTGCAAGGCCCATGCTGCCCGGTAGAGAACCGGACGGGCGAACTCTATTTTGGCTGCCACATCCGCAAGATGATGCTTAACTGCCTGAAAGCTGCCGATGGCACGACCGAACTGCTTGCGCTGGGCAACATAGTCAACGGACAGATCCAACATGCGCTGTGCCAATCCAAGCAATTGTCCCGCAACTGACAGTGCGCCTCGGTTGAGGGTTTCCGCCAGCAGTACTTCGGCATCATCGCCGCTGACGACCAGGCTATCATCCGTTGGCTGCCAGCTTATTCGGGCAAGGCGACGGGAGGAATCTATACTCGAGTGTGGAGTCACGTCGACCAAAGCACGCTCGATAGCATGTAACTCAATGTCACCATTTTGATTGGTGTGGTGGACCAACAGCAGGTCTGCAGACTGAGCATCGGCAACCAGACTGTTGCAGCCGTGGCCTACCGCAATACGCAGCTCACCGGCAGCAACCTGCTCCAGCCACGCATCTCGCTTTTCTCCGACAGGCAAGGCACTTAATAAACCGGTCGCCACATATGCGGTGTCAGCCATAGAATCGGGAATGCCGTAGTAACCTAACTCCTGCGTCATCAGAGACCAGGCGACATCACCAAGACCCAGACCGCCGGCCTCTTCAGGCACAGAAAGAGCTGTCAGTCCCTGCTCTGCGATCTTACTTCTCAGTTCAGGACTGCGGCCTGAATCGGTTTCCCAGATCTCCCTCAGGGTTTCAGGAGCGGCTTCTGTCATCAAAAAACGGCTTATCGCTTCGCGAAATGCCAATTCATCTTCTGTGAAAGTAAAGTCCATAATCACCTCACCCTTTTGGCAGGCCCAGCATACGCTCGGCTACAATATTGCGTTGAATTTCGTTGGCTCCGGCATAGATTGGTCCAGCCTGAGCAAACAGGAAGCCCTCAAGCCAGTTGGTTGACGCGCAGTCTGTCAGCTCACCCTGTGCCCCCAGAATATCCATAGCTATCTGGTGCATATTCAGATCCAGCTCAGACCAGAAAATCTTGTTGATACTGGATTCAGCACCAATCTTCTCTCCTCTGGATAGACGACCGACTGTGTAATAAGCGGACAAGGCATAAGCCTGAGCATCAGACCAGGCCTGGGCCACTTTGGTTGCTATGGCGGGATCAGCATCTGCTGCACGGCGATTGGCCAGATACAGCTGCACCAACTTGCGGGCCGTCTGCTGGAACCGGGCGGGAGAGCGGAGTAACAAGCCACGCTCAAACCCCGCAGTCGCCATAGCGACCTTCCACCCCTGTCCCTCATCCCCTATGCGGTTTTCAACAGGCACACGAACATTGTCGAAAAAGATTTCAGCAAAGGCCTGTTTGCCATTGAGTGCTTTAATGGGACGTATGGTGACTCCCGGTGCATCCAGCGGCACCATCAGATATGACAGGCCGTGGTGCCGGGAAGATTCTGCGTCTGTGCGGAACAGGCCGAAGCACCAGTCTGCGAAGATGGCTCTGGTCGACCAGGTTTTTTGGCCATTGATCACGTACTCATCACCATCACGAATCGCTTTTGAGCTGATCGCGGCCATATCTGAACCCGCATTGGGCTCAGACCAGGCCTGTGCCCACATATCATCGCTGGCAGCCATTCGTGGCAGGAACTTCTCTTTTTGTGCCTGGGTGCCAAACTCCATCAGGGTCGGGCCAAGCAACAGCTGTCCATTTTGATTGACCCGCATTGGCGCGCCGGCACCATAATATTCCTCTTCAAAGATCAGCCATTCGATAAGGTCGCAGCCGCGGCCTCCAAGTTCAGTGGGCCACATCACCATGGACAGACGCGCATCAAAGAGTTTGCGCTCCCACTCCCTGTGCTGTTCAAAGCCCGCTTTGGTGTCATAACTGGCGAGCGGCTCGGCGGGTAGATTCTCCTTCAGCCACTGGCGAACTTCGGCGCGAAACGCCTGCTGTTTTTCGGTATATGTCAGTTCCATATGCTCTTATGTCCTCCTGACCAAGCCTTAATCAAAACCTGGCGTCGCGTTTTTCCACGAAAGCCCGGCGGGTTTCTGCCGAGTCCGGTGACGTATAGGCTTGCAATGTAAAGCCCTGTTCCCAGCGGTATTTGTCCTCCAGGTTGCCATCTTCAATGCCGTTTAAGGCTTCTTTGGCGATACGGATCATGGCCGGACTTTTTGCTGCAATTTTTGACGCAATAGCCAGCGCGGTGTCTCTGAGCTCAGCTTTGGGTACAATGCGCTCAATAAAGCCATATCGTTCGGCATCCGGCGCAGAAATTGCGTCACCGGTGAAAAACAGGTAACGAACTTTTTGTACCGGGAACAGACGTTGTAAATGCGCCCCGCCCCCCATAGCACCTCTGTCCACCTCTGGCAGAGCAAAGCTGGCACATTCAGACGCCACCACGATATCAGCAGCACCTGTGATGCCTATGCCACCGCCCAACACATATCCATGTACCGCGACAACGACAGGTACAGGACTTCTGTGAACCGCTTTAAACGTTGCGTAATTACCGGCATTGACGGCAACGATTCGCTCCGGATGTTTGTCCAACTCCTTGATATCCACCCCGGCGCAGAAACCGCGACCTTCTGCCCGGAGAACTATCACCCGAACATTCTCGTCAGCCCCCAGCCTGTCGATTTCATCTGCAAGTGCGAACCACTCATAACTGTCGAGCGCATTCACCGGGGGCTTGGCAATCACAAGTTCGGCAATACCGTTATCCAGCGAGGTGCTGAATGCGCTGGCTCCTTTATTGGTCTGCGTCATATCAGCACGCCTCCTGTTGTTTTGTGTTTTCGTTATTATTGAGGCTGACTGCACGCTGAGTCTGTTTTGACGCCAGGTTGTTAAGGCAATCAGTGGCTTGGTCGGCGATTCCCTGGATCAATTCTGCGGCGGTTTTCAACTCTCCTATGGCCGCTGCGACCTGACCGCTGGGCAAAATACCCGCGTCAGGCTGACCTTCCACCATAGAGCGCTGCAGCAACACTGGTTGATTGGCCGACATCACTACCTGAGAAACCGCTGAGGGGTCTTCTTTGAACGCTTTGAAGAACACACTGAACATATGACCCAGGGTCATACCGGTTTCCTGTTTCCACTTCCAGGCACTGGCAAGCGCAATCCGCAAGCGCCCAAAGGGAGAGGCTTTTTCAAGACGTTGGATATAGGTGTTATCAATCATGCGATGGCGCATGCCATCTACCGCCAGGGTGACGCGAACTGACTGAGGGTCATTGACACTCACATAACGCGCAAGAGTATCTTCCGGAGTGGGGGAGTCTTTGGTCATCAAAAAAGCGGTGCCCATAGCAATGCCTGATGCTCCTGCGGCCAATGCAGACGCAAGACCTCGTCCGGTCGAAAAACCTCCGGCGGCGATGACAGGGACATCTACTGCGTCCAACACCTGAGGCAACAGAATTGATGACGGCACTGAACCAGTGTGACCACCACCCTCTGCCCCCTGAATGGTGATCATATCTGCACCCAGTTGAACCGCCTTTATCGCATGTTTAACCGCCCCCACAGTCGGAATACAAAGCACATTGGCGGCTTTAAGCCTGGCGATGGTTTCCTTATCCGGTCCCCGGCCATAGCTGACGGCTTTGAGCCGATATTTAATAGCCAGCTCCACGCACTTCATGGCGTTTTCCTGGAACATATGAAAGTTGAGTCCAAAGTTACTGCCGCCGGTGGCGTCTAGTACTTTTTGGATTTCGCCTTCCAGTTTGTCCGCATCGATAGTTGCGCCGGCAAGAAAGCCAAACCCCCCGCCCTGTGTGGTTGCTATCACCAGATTGGCATCAGACACCCAGCCCATGGCTGTCTGGATAATGGGATAGCGACAGCCCAGCCGCTCAGTCAGCGGGGTTTTCCAGGGGAATGTTGGCGCCACAATCTGTGTCATGATGCCTCCCGGGCACTGGCCCCATTCGACTTACCTTTCGGCTCGTGTCCGGCCACCTGCATTTTATTGGCATTGGCCATGGCTTTTGCATCAAAGCCACCCAGCTTGTCACCTGAAACAGACTCGTTGTGTACATGGGCAAAGTGGTGCAGACCAAATACCATGTCCATGGTGCTGCGTTTGCCCATCAGATCTTCAGCGTTATTGATTGCCTGCTTGGTCAGCTGCAGGCCCAGGCGAGGCATGGCCGCGATTTTAGCCGCCATGGTATGGGTAGTTTCCAGCAGCGCTTCCCGCGGGACCACCCTGTTTACCATGCCCATTTCATAGGCTCTGGCGGCAGGCATACGCTCACCAAGAAACAGAAACTCCTTTGCGATTCGGGGGTTGAGTTCATGAACGTGGGCGAAATACTCTACGCCAGGGATCCCCATACGAACCACGGGATCCTGAAAGAAGCTGTCGTCACTGCAGACAATCAAATCACATACCCAGGCCAGCATCAGACCACCCGCCACACAAGCTCCCTGCACCATGGCAATAGTGGGTTTTGGCATTTCCCGCCAGCGACGGCACATCCCCAGATAAACTTCCTGCTCCCGGGCATAAAGGAACTCGCCGCCGGGTTTGTTGGTATGGTCATACCAAAGACTGGTGCGCTCGAAACTCTTATCCACATCACGACCCGGGGTACCGATGTCATGGCCTGCGGAGAAGTGCTTACCTTCACCCGCCAGTATGATCACTTTAACCTCATCGTCATCACAGGCCAGGCGAAACGCCTTATCCAGTGCATAGGTCATCTGAGAGTTTTGGGCGTTGTTATATTCAGGCCTGGACATGCTAACTACAGCAACTCCTTCCCTGACTCTGTACTTCACCACCTCATCAATGACCAATTCGCTTGAGTGCTCAGCGCTTTGCTGCACAAATCCCTCACTCATACTGCCTCCTTTGCCTGCACCCTCGCATTGGCAGAGCGATCTCCCGGCGGATTGTCCTTAAGTTGTTTGGCGCGAATATTGTGGGGATCAAGTTGAGCGATAATCGCCAGCTGTTCTGCGGTTGGCGCAGGAGTAACTGCGACAGTATCGGGAATACTCAGCTCAAATCCGGTGTTTTCTTTTACCTGCTCCAGAGTAACCCCGGGGTGTAAGCTCAGAAGACGCAAACTGTGATTTGGCCCCTTCCAATCCATCACACACAGGTCTGTGATCACCAGACGAATGTCGATATCGTCCAGGCTGTATCCCTTAGGCAGACGTTCAGGGTTATAGCCAATGGAGGCCACCATGTCGCATTCACCCTCAACAAAGACACGCTTGTTATGGCTGGGAACAAAGAATGAGTTGCCATGACTGATCGAATTCCCCGGAAAGCCCCTGACCCCAAGCATCTGCACCTTGGGTTTGTGATAATCGCTGCCCAGGGCTGAGATATTGGCCTGTCCATATTTATCGATCTGGGTTGGACCTACCATGGCATGACGCTTGCCACTCCAAACGTTGTCGAATATGCGGGAAAACCCCATCCAGGTTTCGTTGGCCTGAACAAAATCATCCCCGCGGTTTCCTATTGGATTGGGCTCTGACAACAAATAGGCTTCTGAATCCGTCATCATAAGATCAGAGTTAAAGGTTTTCATCGCCAGGCTGGCTGCCAGTCTTGGGATAACACCTATTCCGGTTGCCAATACCTCGCCATCTTCACGAAAGGCTTCGGCAGCGGCACAGATCATCAGCTCTGCCAGGCTGTACTGAGTGACTGCTTGGGTCATGGTTGCTCCTTGAGATCAGTAAACCGGCAAAGCCAGCTGTTGAATGGCATCCAGTCCGCCGACTTTTTGCTGATATTCAGACTCTGAAGTTCCCTGAACATATTTGTCCAAGTAAGCGGCAAATCCGCCTTCACGGGCGAAGGAGTTGTACTCTTTGAAATGAGCGGTATCGAACCCATAAAGAGGTGCACAGGAAGTAGGATGGGCACCGCCGGGTACACAGGCCACGCCGGTTGTCAGGCTACGCTCCCAAAACACATTACGAGCCTCAGTGGCCGTCAGGGAGCTGTTGTCAGTCAGCTCATCGCAGGTTACATAGGTATGCTTTGCCGCGCGGGCAAACCAGTCATCCATATAATGGTCAGGGCCGCTAATCTGGCATACGCCGCGGCTATCAGCACGATCTACATGGATCAGGGCTGCGTCCAGTTTGAGTGCAGGCATAGCCACCCACTCTTTGTTGTCATAAGGACTGTCCACCAGCTTGAGTTCCTGATTGACTTTGACCACGTCTGTCCCAAGACCAATTTGGGTTGGAATAAAAGGACAACCCCAGGCTGCAGCCCTCAGGCCGAGTAGCATCATACCTTCATCAATTTCCATCACCTCCAGCTCACCGGATTGACGTGCCTGACGAAAGAAAGGCTCCAGGGGAATAAAATCGAGAGAAACAAATGCAAAGATCACCTTTTTGACCTTGCCTGCTGCGCACAGCATGCCCACATCTGCGCCGCCGTAAGCAACCACAGTGAGATCTTCCAGATCTGATTTAAGGATCTCCCGGATCAGGGCCATCGGTTTGCGACGAGGGCCCCAGCCGCCAATCCCTATGGTCATGCCGTTCTCGAGGCGACTCACCATCTCCCGGGTAATCATCAGCTTATTCATTACCCGCCTCCCCGCCTTCTGAAGGTTGACCGACAGAGAAGTCATGTCCCCAGATGCTGACTTTGGTGAATTCAAAAGCGCTGTGTTTGTCCCAGTCCATCTGCAGACCACCACAACCATATTCAAGGTCGAATCCAGAGGGAGTCTTCATGTAAAAGGAGGTCATTTTGTCATTCAGATGCTGACCCAGGGTGGCGGACAGAGGTACCTTGTGAGCGATACGACGGTCATGGGCACGACCTACTTCAGTCATATTCTCCACTTCCACCATCACGTGGACGCAGCCACTGGGAACCGGAAACTCACATATAGCTAAACTGTGATGACGGGGATTGGCACAATGCATAAAGTGAATGCGAACATTAGGTGCATCCGGTGCAGGCTTAAAGTTGTAGATATCTGACAGGCCAAATCCCATCACTTCGGTCAGAAACTCATAGGTTTCATCAAAGTTAGGCGCAGGCAATACCGTATGACCCAGGCCCATCTCATCTGTCAGAAATTTAGGCACGCCCTGAGGTGAAGTAAAAGGCTCACAATCAGACAGGAATCCCCAATAGATTTCATGACAATTGCCCGCGGGATCCCTGAATATCGCGAGTTGCTGCGCTCCTCGCTGAGCACACTGGTCCTGATCTGCAAGCTCATAGCTCACACCGTGCGCAGCAAGGGTTTTCAGTGCGTCATCGAAGGCAGCTTTAGACGCCAGCTCCCAGCCGGAAGACAGATAGCGCTTATCCGGGCCTTCAACCACCAGCATACGAAAAGGTCTGTCATCCATCTTGATGTACAGACCACCATTCGGTGCGTTCCGGGTCTCCATCCCCAGTACATCTTCTGCATAGGCTTTCCACTCTGAAAGCTTGTCGGTCTGAGCTACGTAATAGCCCAAAGCACGAATATCCATAATCCCGTCCTCCGGTTTTTCTGATTGAGTCGATTATGGAAATCGGGCGCAATTGGCTCATCGTCCGTTGAGACTAACGCTGGTGGCACTATGAAAAGACAGGGATTCAATCTGAAAAGGTCGGCGCTGAGACCGGCGAAAGGGATTGCGGGAAGGAGTGACAGGCCTCACGCCTGTGTAGCTTAAATAACGCGAATAAAACAGAGCCCGGCTGACTGCGGGCCCTGCTAATCATATTTGTTACTCACCTGGAATTATTGGGTCAACCGGCGGGTCAATCTCGCAAAACTGGCTGGGGTCACATATTCCGCCATCAAATGCCCGCCCACCGGACACCGATTCAATTAAGACGTCTTCAATCAAAGTCAATTTGTCTCTGCCCTCAGCGTCCTTGCTTTCCATGCCAGTGGTGTCATTTGCTTGAGCTGTTGGCTGATTGTGATTGCTGTTCATCTGGAGCTCCTTATTTTAAATTCAAGTCCTTCTGATTGCCGTTTACACCTGGCAAAGAATGGACAATATTCAATGGCGTTTTGCCATGCTGTTGGCATCCATTTTTACCAAATCGACTTGAGATAAAAGGAAGCTGTCGGGACGAAGTAAGGCAAAGCCCGGGGCGTTTAGCGGGATACTTTTCAAATACATTCCCGATTATTCAGTGAGTTACCGCCCCAAAAAAAGTTCATCCAAATAGGATAAACACAAGTCTCAAGCGCTTTGCGAGGTTAAAATTCACCCAGCTACAGCGCCAGTAAAACCCTTTTGGCAGCTTGTATTGTTTTTGTAAACATTTGCAACACATGCTGCTAGTCTAGAGCTCTGGAGTAAACTAATTGGATGGAGCCGATTTGTCAGTGACAGCAAAATCTACCTTTACTTTTTTCGTCGCCCTCTTACTCTTTTTTCCTGTCATAGTGACCGCACAGGAGAACTCCTGTCAGCCGGACAAAAATGCCGCGACAAATCAGGGGGAATTAATACTCTCCTGTGAACGTTTAGTCGAAGACTCCAAGATCGATGACACCGACTACGTCGCTAATGTGATGGCACTATCCAAGCTCTACCAGAGATCCGGTGATCTTAACTCAGCTGAAACCGTCTTGACTAAACTGCTTGAGGTAACCGGCGGTACCGGAAGTGAAAACGAGGTTAGAAACCTTCGCCAGATCGGGATTATCTATTTTAGGTGGCGTAATTATGAAGAAGCATTTAACCAATTCGAAACAGCAATAAAAATCTCGCTTAAACTGCAAAACGAAACTTTAATTGCACTGGGTTACAACGACCTTGCTAATATCTATAAAGTTTATGGGGATCTTGATACCAGTGTACAGCTACTGCTAAAGAGCTATGACATTCATGTATCCGAGGGCAACAAAACTGGACAGGCAAGCGTGCTTAACAATCTGGGCGCTGTTTACAGTGACAAAGGCGACTATGAAGAAGCGATTGTCTCCTATCGCAGAGCCTATTCACTGTTGAACAACATGGACCAACCTATCAGAGCAGCCTCCACCCTTTCCAGCCTTGGCGTCACCTTTGACCTGAATGGTGATAAACAAAAAGCGGTGGCGCTTTTGACTCAGGCGGCCAGCATTTTCGATGCGCAAAGAGCCTACCGTTATCTAGGTTATACCTATCTGCTTTTGGCTGAGATAGAGATAAAAGCAGAAGACCCCAAACAGGCTCAACACTGGGTAGATCAAGCCATACTCGCGACAAACCTGGTACACAGTTCTCAAAAAAGCCCTCAGCTTGGTTTTGTTCAGGGACTGATATGGGCCAAGCAGGGTAACTATTCAGCGGCTATATCTGCATTCGAGCAGGCCAGTTCAGAGATAGAGAGCAATAAAGAGTACAAATTGCAGCAACGGCTTTATACCGCTATGGCTGAGGTAAGTGAGAAAACCAATGACTATCAGGCATCCAGCCTTTATTGGAAAAAATATGCCGAAACTCTGAACTCTCAGCTGACGTTGAAAGACGCAATTGGCACCAGCAGACTGCAAACTGTAATCAGCTTCACCCCTCCGTCGAAATCTGAGCCGGACTATAGTCGTATCGCAATCTATGCCGGTGCCGGAGTGCTGTTATTGAGCCTGATGTTTTTCGCGACCAAGTTAATCAAACATCGCCGCCATCAAGCCATGTTGACCTCCCGGGCGCGACCAGATTCAAGTATTGATGCCAATCAACCAGCTCAAATTGAACACATTGGTTCTAATGGTATTGCCGAGAATAAAGCAGACAATGCCAGCAGCGACGTACAGGAGCAAAAGCAACCCAAGTCCACTGCCTCTTATGACAAGGAAGCTGTATTTAAAGCCACAGACGAACAGGCAAACGAGTATTCAGAAGATCAGGTATTGCAGGTAAGGACTCAATTGGTGGACCTGATGCATCAATCATTGCAAATGTGGGAGGAAACCACTCAGACAGGTAAGCTTGAACTGGCCCAGCAAAGTAAGATTTGGAGTGTAGGCATCGATGATGGCCGCCTTAGAGCCAGAGCCATGGAACGTTACTTCAGCCTGAATACCCTACCGCAAAAACCCAGATGGCGTTCAGTAGTCAGAACCTGTAATTTTGTGCTGCAAAAATGTCAGGGAAAAAGTCTCTTCAGAGAGGAGCTGGAAGCCAACCTCAAAGACTTTCAGGATAAAATGAAAAAGACCTCGCTGGTGAGTAGCAAGGTCTCTGTAGTGGACAGTGATATTTGTCGACATGATTAATTAAACTGCTCCACAGATACAACGCCCTGGCTCGCAAAGCATGGGGATGCAATCTTCATCATCAACGATGGCGTTTGCGCCTCCTGTCACTCTTTCGAGCAGGGTCTCGTCAATCAGCTCCTGTTTACTCAAGTGCTCTTTTTCTGACTTACTCATTTTCACGCTCCTATAGCTATAATAGCCTAGTCTTTATTTCATATCTATGCAGTCACACCATTGGCGGCCTGTTCGCCTGTTGGCGCCCGACGATTCTTGTAATCGTCCTTACTGATCTCCATACAACGCCCTTTACCAAAGCGGATAATCCGGTCAGCAGACATAATGGTTTGAGGTCTGTGTGCGATCATCACACGGGTAATGTTCAGGGATTTGATCGCCTGATTCACCTTCTGCTCAGTGGCTAAGTCCAGGTTGGAAGTCGCCTCATCCAGAAATAGGATGCTTGGCTTTTTATAAAGTGCCCGGGCGAGCAGCAGTCTCTGGATTTGACCACCTGACAGACTGGAGCCCATATCTCCGATCAGGGAACGGTATCCCATAGGCAGGTTAAGAATATCCTGGTGGACACCGGCAAGCTTCGCGCACTCTTCCGCCCAGAGTTCATCGGGTTGTTCACTGAAAAAGCTGATGTTTTCCAGGATGCTACCCGACAGCAGGTGGTCGTTTTGCATTACACTGGCTACCTGGCTGCGGTAATTGACCAGCCCCATTTTACGAACATCCAAGCCATCTACCATCACTTTGCCCGAGGAGGGACTTAACAGGCCCAGCATCACTTTCATCAGCGTACTTTTGCCACATCCCGACGGGCCCACAATGGCAACAGACTCACCTTGCTGTACAGAGAGGTTGACTGATCTGAGAATATCCGGTGATTCATCTGAATAGGCGAATCTGATATCGGCCAGTTCCAGAGAACCCGATATCTGGCGGGTTTCATCCCGTTCACCCAGATCCTGCTCAGTCTCGGTAAGGGTAATATCCCCCAGGCGCTCCAGATGCAAAGAGCACATACGGAACTCGATATACTTATCAATGAGGTTACCCGTCTTCTGTTCGAACTGAGTCTTATAGGAGATAAACGCCAGCAGCATACCCACAGTCATCAGGGTATCCATTACCATGGTGGCCCCAAGGTAAATAACCAGAATGTTCTCCAGCCCGAAGATCAACATATTGCTCCAACGGAACAGTACCCGCCAGCGCTCAACCTTAATCCCTGCGTTGGCGGTATCTACATTATGGTTATTGAACAAATTCAGGCGGTCGCTTTCACGGGTGAACAGCTTGATACTTTGGATGCCACGTACTGACTCCATAAAGTTGCTGTCTTTTCTGGCAGTGGTAATGATCTGCTCACGGCTGACATCTCTCAGCGTTTTAAATGAGATGGTTCTCAGGCCCAGATAAAGCACAGATGCCAACATGACCAGCAACATGAGCTCAACGCTGTAGAGATACATCATAACCAACAGGCCTATGATGATAAGACCGTCAACCAGGCCCTCAATCAAAGTCGTGGTCAGCAGGTTTTTCAGTGACTCCAGCGAACGGAACCGGGAAACCACATCGCCTATATGCCGCTTCTCAAAATAGTCCATGGGGAGCTTAAACAGATGACGCACCAGATTGGCATTCATCTGCAAGGAAAGTTGATTCCCAAGCAACATAATCAGCAGTGAACGTAAGGCGGTGGCCAGGGTTTGCATCAGCAGTATTGCGCCAAAACCCAGTGCCAATACCATCAAGAGATTTTCATCGTCATTGATCAGCACCTCGTCCACGGTCAGCTGCATAAACACAGGCATCGCCAGGATAAAGACCTGCAGCAGCATGGAGTAAGTGAAGATGGTCACCAGGGATTGTTTCCAGCCATCAAGATTTGACCACAGACTGCTGAAACTGGCTTTGGGTTCCTGCTTTTCCTGCTCAAACCTGGCTGTTGGCATCAGTTCCAATGCCACACCGGTAAACTTGCTGTTCACCTCTTCCATGGAGACCTTACGCTCTCCCAGTGCCGGATCATGAATGCAGATGCCATTTTTACCAACGGACTTGAGCACCACGAAGTGATCCATATTCCAATGCAGTATGCATGGTGTTTGCAGTTGCTCCAGGCCATCGAGTTCGCATTTAATGGCCCTGTGGGAAAAACCCAGCTTGTCAGCCAGCAGCGTCAGGCCCTTAAGGGTAGCGCCCGCCACTGACAGTTTATGTAACTGACGCAGCTGATACAGACCGACATTGTGGCCATGGTAAGCAGAAATCATCGCCATACAGGCAAGGCCACATTCAGCAGCCTCGGTTTGCTGGATGACAGGCAGTTTGCTGCCACCGGTAAAATTAATCCTGTCTATTAAGGCTTGCATATCAAGAGTCCCTTAAACTGTAGATGGGATCCAAAATCCATTGCATCAAGCTTCGCTTTTCAAGCTTGATACTGGCTTCCAACTCCATCCCGGCTTCCAATGGAATATCGTCACCTTTTGCATTGATGCTCTGTGATTCAATCGCCACAGTCACCTTATAAACCGCGCCCTCAAGCTTGATACTGGTTTCCAACTCTTCCGGCAGCGAGATCACTTTTGAAACATTAACCACCTGCCCTCCCTGAATCCCAAAATGCTGATAGGGAAAGGCGCTGTAACGCATGGCAACTGTCTGACCTGACTGAATAAAACCTATGGCGTCAGCAGGCACATAGAGCTCAGCCTGTAGTTGTGACCCCTGAGGGATAAGCGTGGCCAACACGTTGCCTTTGCGGATGAACTCACCTGTATGGGTATATTGGCCACCAATAACGCCTGATGAGGGGGCGTAAATCTGATAATCGATATTGGCGGAGATGTCGGCGATTCTCTGGCGATTCTCAATCAAGGCGCGCTCAAGCCGATTTTCCTTCTCACCAAATTCATCGGGTTTCAGCTGCAACTGAACCTGGAGCTCATCAAGGGACGCCACACTGCTGCTGCGTTTCATCCTTAACTCGCTTAAGCGGGTTTTCAAAGACAGATGCGCTTCCATCAGGTTATCAATTTGAACCTGATTGACATGGCCAGCCTTTAACAGCTTCTGGTTTCTCGCTATTCCCTGTTGAGACAGCTCCAGCCGTTCCCCATAAATGCCCAGCTGCTCATCGAGATGAGCGATTTCTTGCTGACGTGCCTTTACCTTGCCCTTAAGCAGCGCCATTTCATCATCAAAGGCATTCCGTGCCAATTCCAGATCACGTTCCATAGAGGTTTGTAATGACTTTTGTCGCTCCAGCAAACTGGCATCCAGGTCTTTATCGGTAGAACTGTGGCGGGTGGTAGATATCACATACAAAAGGTCGCCTTTATCAACCAACTGCCCCTGTTCAAAGACTTGCTGAGCTACCCGTCCCTCTTTAATGGCGGTCACTTTCACCAGACCTTTATCTACTGTAATAACCCCAAACACCCTCGCATGTCGGCCATACTCACCCGTAAATAACAACACCAGTGCAAACAGCACAATGCCAGCCAGAATCATGGCGTACCATCGATATTCTCTGGGCTGGCGTAACAGGACTTTACCCATGGTATTGGATGAGCTGGCTGCCATTGCCTCTTCTCTGAACAGAGAATTTTCCGGTCTTTTATCTGACATTCTTTACCTCCGCAGCCAGTCAGCTATCACGCAACTTTAGCAACAGCGGCTTCGAGCTGAGCCTGCTTGTCATCCACCCTTTGTTGTTCTGCTTCCAGCGCCATTTCAGCCAACGAGTGAGGCGTGTAAAGACCGGGATAGGTTTTGTACCAGCGGATAAAAGCGTCTCTTCCCAAATGGTCGTAGACGAATTCATATTGCCAGCGCTTTTTGTCCATCAGCGCTTCTCTTCGCTCCTTCAAAGAGAGCTCTTCCATGCTGGCCTTTTCCTCCGCGATTTTTGGTTTGGTATTGGGAGAGTGATGCATATAGGTACCGAAATAGCGTTCGCAAAACTGGGTATAGTCACGGGTGAAAAGCATAAAGTTGTGCCACATCTCATCGATTACCACTAAAGCGGTATCAATGACTAAAGGTTTATCAATACCTTCAGCGCGCACTTTGCAGGCCATCCAGAGCCAGAGTTTGACATCAGTAAATATCTGCTGGGCTTGCTCTTCTGTCACACCATAGATTTTAATGAATCTGTCGATCACATCCTGGTTCTGATACTTTAAGATCTCTTGTTTATCTGGGGCTTTCATATTGCTGACTCCTTGCGATTAGTGGTGAGAAGTGCGGGCCCCGAACCCGCTGGTTAGTTTGCTGACGTTGCCGGATATAGCGATTGGGGGATGAAACCTTGCCATACACCTTTTACGCCTTAGGTCCAGTGACTCCGGGGCTGCACTCTTTCATATCCGACCAATTAGTCGAAGAAACATGGCCAATCACAGATATCGATTGAGCAAAGGTCAATTTCACATAGTTCGCGGTCCATCGCTCCACCTGACACGCTGTCCAACAGGGTTTCTTCAATCAGTTCTACTTTGTCTTGAGTTTTCATAGTGAAATCCTTTATCTAATTAGGTTTAAATTATGTTTTCCGAACTCCGACTATTAGTCGAAGAAACAAGGCCAGTCACAGATATCGATTGAACAAAGGTCGATTTCACATAGCTCGCGATCCATTGCACCACCTGATACGCTGTCCAACAGGGTTTCTTCAATCAGTTCTACTTTGTCTTGAGTGTTCATAGTGAATTCCTCATATATCTAATCGTGTAAAGTAAAGTGTTAAGTTTTATCGTTTCAATTCAGCGTTGGGGTTTCCCCGTTCGGCTGAGTTCATTTAGCGAGATCTGACTGATGATTCACAGGAGGTTTCAGGGGTAAACGGCGGAACAAGGAGGGTTGATGAAGCGGGAAGCTTTCTAGGTATCACATTGTAATATAATGTTTATTTTTTAATTCATCCCCAAAGCGCCCCGCCAAAATCATTATAAATTTGGGGTTCTAATCTGAGATTTGACCTTAATTTAAAAACGGATTGGAGCGTTTTTCCCGCTTGAACAAGTTATCAAAGGTCAGAATTTGATGACCGCAGGGAGAATAAAGTTTAGATAAGCGAAATGGTGAGGGTAAATTCAGGGAAAAGTAGCTAAAAACAGGTATCAGGAGGATAGAAAAACATCTCTTCTGTTAACTCTTCTATCATTTTTTAAAGCCGGGAGACTAATGCCTTGGTTCTGGAAACAACGGCTCCTGATGCCTTCGGGAGCTCAGGACTGGAGCGCACAATAATTGGGTCCACCAGTGGTGTCGGGATTTAACAGCTGAAACTTAAAGCTTTCCGAGAGCTGATACTCACTGAGGGCTTTAGTGACACCTGGCTGTGTTAACGCATTGGCCACCAGCAACAACAAACTGTCCAGAGGAACGCCCTCCCGATACTGCTTCTGAAAGACTGTGCCAAGCTCGGCACCAGCCTGCCAATATTCAGCTCCCTGTTTGTCACTCCAGGCATAAGCAGGCCATGCCGCAATCTCTTCAAGATCTGCTCCATCAATCTCGTCGTCAAACAATAGTGAAATTTCTACAGTGCCATGCCAGGGAAATATCCCTATATCAACAACAGCCAAGGATCGTCCTGTAAAATCTTTCGATATATAGGTGAGGCGTTCAGCCAATACACTGGCAATAGCTTCTCTGGTCAAGGATGTCATAACACTTCCCTATTGATGATAACGACAAGAGTTATGGCCGTAACTTTATATTGAGTTGCCCTTCAGTAACAGAAATATGCTCTACACCATCGGCAAATGTCGTCCAGAATCCGCCGCTGCCAAACTCATTCACCAGATTCACCCTTTTGATATTGCCCAGCCAGGCGTTGGGAATGGGAACCCCCATAACACTGACACCAACCAAAGCAACAACAGGTCGTCGGTCGGCATCTAATCGGATATCCAGCCCTGCGCTGACCCTGACTATCTGTCCCGGCATAACAGGGAAATCCTCAGGCACAGGGATCAGGATTTTCGCGCTGGCCAGATCCTGAGAGAAATCTACGGCGACTCTTTGGGCAAAATCAGGGCTGCGAGCGATCATGGCATTCACCTCTTTCTCACTGAAACTGACCAATCTGTCGGCTGGTGATTCGCTGTATGGCTCAGGAGCAAGGTCACTTCCCCGTTGCGGGGCCGGGGAACGCTCTGCTTGAGTGCCATTTGTCTCATCATTTACAGCGTATTTTGTATTACCCCGCTGTACGGCATTTTGCGAATCATTTCGAGTTTCAGTTTCCCATCCCAATGCAGCCAGCTTATTATCCAGCGTTTTGGCTTCCTGCTGATTAAGTTCGACCGGTGTGAAAGGCGAAGGAAAGATATAAGTTTTGATGATATAGAAGCTGGTTGCAGTGGTGATCAATATTACCGCCAACACGATAAGCATCACCTGTACGCCGCTGAAGCCCTGTTGTTTGGTGTAATTTCCGCTAAGTTGCAACTTTTTCATCTGCTCTCCTTTGGATAAGACATTGAAACTCTCCCGATCACAGTGGTTTCAAATTACCGGGCAAGTTTGTCGGGCTCAAGATGAACATCGGCTTAACATCCAAAAGCGATCATAAAAAAGCCGGCATGCGATAGCAGCCGGCAAGGAAGGTTGGAGATTAAAGCAGCACCTGTATTCATCAGTCAGTTGCCTGCTGGCTGTTGCCTGCATAAGTAAGACAGACATAAAACAGAAGGCTTACTGAGTCGGAAGTAACGACCAGGTGCTATTTGGTATCCTGGGTGTCCAGCCCGGGATTTTTGTGAGGGAATCTACTCACGCTCAGGTTTTAAACGTTAATCAGGGCGTTAAATACCTGCTCCCTCATAAAGCTCAGCGGTAGAAGATCACCAGATCGTTAATGACCGAGGGGCGTTCCTGACCCACCACATGGATATTCACCTCCAGCGTAAGTTGCATCCCCTTGGGCGTCGCATCTACCGCTTTAACTTTCGCCCTGGCATGGATCTGACTGCCAGCCGGCACTGGTGCCGGAAAGCGCAAACGGTTCGAGCCGTAATTCACCATGGTTTTAAAACCTACAACCTCAAACGGCAGTGCGAATTGCATACGGGATTGCAATACCTGGACTAAAGAGCCATGAGCGATTGTAGTACCAAACGGACTTTCTTTAGCGGCTTTGTCAGGGTCCGTATGGATCCAATAGTTATCACCGGACAAGTCGGCAAAGGCATTGATCAAAGCCTGGTCAACTGTGATCGCTTCACTCCAGTCGGTGAACTCATTATTGGCGAGGGCCGACATCGCCGCCAGATTAGATATAGGTACCTGGATCTGACCTTTGGCATTGCGATTCAGGCTCTCAAATGGGTTGTTATAGGGGATCATATCCAGAGCTTTGTGCTCTGCCGTAAAACGAAGCAGAGTATTGCCCCTGGCATCCACTTTATGAAACACAGGTTTAAGCTTCATTCCCACCCGAATCTCACTTTCATCCAGCCCGGTCAGCGTGGTGTTTACTCTTACCCCCTCTTTCAGCTCCACTACCGCCAGTGCCTGAGGCATTTCATCCGCCAATTCCGGTAAGGTCGGGACTCTTGTCAGCGTATAAGTGTATAGGGTCGCTTCTCCGGATACCGGCTTCCAACTGAGCTTGTCGCTCATACAATGGGTACAGTGATTTCTGGGATAAAACACAAAGCCCCGGCAGTCTTCACACTGCTGAATAAGCAGCTCTCCTTCGTTCAGGGCCTGCCAAAAGGGTTGAGAAATCGACGTCGCCACTGGCATAGGTTTAACACTCATAAGTTAGCCTCCCTGCAAAATCAAAGCGCCCTGCTCACTCATCACGCCGCCTGTTCCACTGACAAAAATCTGGTCCGCTCTGGCAAGCTGACGCTCTCCGCCACGACCAGCGATTTGTTCGAAGGCCTCAATCACCTGAGACATGCCTCCTGCCGATGCGGACTGGCCAAAGCTCAATTGACCTCCATGGGTGTTGAGTGGGAAATCGCCTTTATAGGTCAGGTTGTGTTCTCGAATGAAGCGCATACCCTCCCCCTTTGGGCAGAATCCTGCATCCTCAAGGGATAAAAGCACAGTAATTGTGTAACAGTCATAAAGCTGGGCGGCATCCATATCTTCTGGCCTTACTCCAGCCATGGCAAACGCCTTTGACGCTGCTTGTGCCAGCGGAGTTACCGTCATCTCGTTGGCATAGGAGGGTGATTTGTAAGACAGACGCTCACCAAAGCCTGTGACAAACGCCGGTCGATTTTTGGCTTTTGCCGCCTTCTCTTTTGATGTGACAATCACAGCAGCGCCACCGGCGACAGGCATCACAATCTCCAGGATATGAAGAGGATCGGCCACCATTTTGGATGCCAGTACCTGTTCAACAGTCAATTCACTGCCACGGAATATGGCATCCTGATGTCCCTGAGCATTGAAGCGCTGGTCAACGGCAATTTTAGCCATCGCCTCTGGATCATATCCGTATTTGGCGGCATAGCGCTGAGCGATCATGGCATAACCCGTGTTCTGTCCGAGGTGGCCATAAGGTAGATCAAATTCGGCTTCCGGTGCACCAAAGGCAGTTGAGTGACCGCCATAACGCATAGCCTGGGCCATCCACATTGGGTCATCATTGGGCCCAAAAGGTGCCATGCGTGCGGGAATGACACAGAGCACGGCTTCGCACAGTCCCATTTCAACTGCTGCAGCCGCACGCCAGATCATCCCGACAGAGGTACAACCGCCCAGATCCACCACTTCGGCAAAATTGAGTTCTATCCCCAGATACTCCGCAGCCATAGCAGGTACAAAGATAGAAGCCTCGTGAAACTGGGGGCCATGGATAACCAGACCGTCCAGTTCTTTAATACTCATTCCCGCATCCCGCAGTGCCAATCTGGCCAAATCCGCGACCTGCTCCAGATGAAACATCTGAGGCGCGCTTTGGTATTTTTCAGGCTTGTACTGCGCCGCGCCAACAATGGCGGCATTCCCTGTCAATCCCATTGATTACTCCTTATTGCTTCCGTCAAACGGCGGGAAGCCGGTGTCACGCAGTACACTCTCAGACCAGAGCTGATAGGTACCTGCTTTGTCGTTTCGAATATATAAAGGCTCGTTAACGGCCCTGGGGTCATAACCCTGCTTTTGCAAATCAACTTTGCGCAGCTTGAAGGTGGAGGTCATATCGGCGGCTTCGCTGACGCGCACAAACTGAGGTGCGGCGTAACGGGGCAGACGCTGTTCGGTGAGTTCATACAGCGCCTGTGGGTCAAAACGCTCGCCCGCCTGCATTACGATGGCAGCCATACCGGCACGGCCCTCATGCTCTGGTACCTGCACGCCATATATGTTGATGGTTTCTGCGCCCTTGAAGTCATCCAGTGCAGCGGCAACTTCCTGGGTCGACACGTTCTCGCTTTTCCAACGGAAGGTATCCCCTATACGGTCCACAAAGTAAAAGTAGCCGTCATGGTCAAACTTCAGCAGGTCTCCCGAACGCCAGTACTCATCTCCTTCAACGAACACGTTGCGGAGTATTTTTTGCTCAGTAGCGTCCTTTGAGGTGTAACCTTCAAAACGGCCACCACCAAACTCAGGGTGATTGATGATCATTCCCAATCCCTCACCCACCTCACCTGGCTTACAGGCAATATAGTTACCCTGGTCGTCGAGAAGATGACTTTCGGTTTCCATGTCAAACCGTACCAGGCGAAAATTGGTCTTATTCCAGTCAGGTACCCGACCGCAGGAGCCGATATAGTTATCCAGGTTAATCAGGTTGGTGTTGGCCTCGGTAGACCCCCAGCCTTCATAAACCTCCATGTCACCAAATTTATCCAGCCAGCGACGCCATGATTCAGCTGTCAGGCCAGCGCCCAGCATGCAACGTAACTTATGGTCGCGGTTACCTTTGCTGTCATTGACCGCATCGTCATAATTGAGCAGGTAACGGCAGATCTCGCCTATGTACTGCACCACAGAAATATTGTGGGTCTGCACATCCTTCCAGAACTCACGCACACTGAACTTACGACGCACGGCGATGGCGCTGCCACCTGCCAGGGCCGTGGAGGTCACTGACGTTGCCGCCGCGCCATGGTACAAAGGCAGGCAGCAATAAAAGACATCTTCAGCACCGGCATTCACTGTCACCTGCATCACATCCCCTGATGTCAACCAGCGCAGATGGCTGTAGATAGCGGCCTTTGGCAGGCCAGTAGTGCCCGAGGTGAAGATCAACAGTGTTGGAGTTTCTGCGGTGATATCCCTGCGATGCTCACGAGGAAACTCTCGCTCATCCATATTCCTGAGGATGGCAGTGAAACGATCAGAGAAGCATGTGGTATCACAACATGCTGGCTTCTCTTTATCTTCCAGGATGTACAGTGGTACATCGGCAAGCTCGGGATGCTCACTTAAGGTCTGTACAAACAGCTCTGCACACTCTTCCCCCAGAATCACAGCTTTGGCTTCAGTGCTTTTAATGGCATGCACCAGAGGGACGCCATTAATTTGAGAGTTGATAAAAGCAACTACAACACCCAATTTGGTCAATCCAAACCAGGTGGCAAAAAATTCAGGACGGTTTTCCAGCGCTATAGCACATACGTCACCGGCTCTTAACCCCAACTCATAAGCCGCATGAGCAACCTTATCGGCCTGGGTGTTCACCTCGGCATAGGAAAAGCTCTGCCCTTGATAGATGATAAATGGTTTGTCGCCGTGTACTGCTGCTTGCTCCTCCAGCCTGTCGGCCAGTGTGTATTGAGCGTAAGGTTTAATTCTGGCTGCAGCGCTGGCGCGCAAATCCATTTTTGCCTGGGTGACTTCAGGCGCAACCAGTTGCGATGTCTGTATGTTTATCGTCACGGGAACTCCTTTCTCTGTGGGGATTCTCTGTGAGTGTTTTGGTAGTACTGCCAAGCTGCATCAGCTTATCTGACCCGGATTTTCGGCGGTGGAGTGTCACCGCGCATTCGATTTAAAAATTGCTCCAGCGGTGCGGGTTCAGCGACCTGAGGCAGCAGATCTTTGTCCTGTTGCGGATTGGCCCAGAAACTTTTCCAGGAGGGAAACAGGTCGTGGAAAGTTCCGCTGTAGGGTTCACGACCAGGCCAGCGCATCTTCATATCACCAACGGGAACCCGGTTCAGATCTGTGGCATACCAATAGCAGGGCAAGCGACGACGGAACACCCAGCGGCCATCGACTCGCTCATAGTCATCCCAGTAAAGCATCTGCATGATCACCCACTCAGGGCCTGTCTCATGTTCATTTTTTGAATAGACCACCCCCACCGCATGGTCAGCATCAATAAACTCAATAATGTGCTGGCCAATATGGTGGGATGTGCCGGTAAACTGGTGCCTTAAGGTGTCATCAACCCAGGATTTAAGATGAGCACGACCCGTCTTCTCCCGGCCAACCCGGATATCCGGTGCAAACAGGCCCACATGAGCATCCAGATCCCGCATATCCAGTGACAAAGCGTATTTACCTGCGAGCTGACGTATCTCTTCGATAGATTCCAGCCGGTCGATACGCGCTTCCATCGTCTCAGTGCTCATGCTCATTGCTCCGGCCTGATTACAGAAAAGCCATGCCGCCATTAACGGCGATGTTCTGACCGGTAATAAAACCAGCGTCTTCGGATGCCAGGAAAGAAGCCGCCGCCGCAACATCAGCGGGTTCGCCCATGCGACCAAGGGGGATGGCACTTATCATGGCCTGGGTCCATTCATCCGGGATCCCGGCCATCATGGGGGTATTGGTTGGTCCTGGCACCAGGGTATTAACGCGGATAGCCGAAGGTGCCAGCTCTCTGGCGATACTGCGAGTCAGCCCCATAACACCGGCTTTGGATGCCACATAGTGGCTTGGACCTTCACCCGACGCCACTGCGGTACTGGAGACATTGATGATGTTACCGCCCCCCTGCTCCTGCATGATGCGGGCAGCTTCACGGCAACAAAGGAAAGTACCGGTAAGATTAACGCCAATCACACGGGCCCAGTTTTCGTCCGGTGTATTGATAAACTCATCTACCGAGCCCACTCCTGCGTTATTGATAACCACATCCAGGCCACCAAATTCGGCCACGGCTTTAGCCATGGCGTCGAGAACCGAGGCAGAGTCAGACACGTCACATGCAACACCAATCACCTCACCGTCACAACTCATGGCAGTCTCTTCTGCGGCCTGCTGATTGATATCAACCGCAACGACCCGGGCGCCTTCACTGGCAAAGCGTTGCACCATGGCTTGTCCCATGCCCTGACCGGCGCCGGTGATCAGTACCACCTTATCTTTATGCTTCATGTCCATCTCCTTTGAGGTTGTCATGGCCTCTTATCCAGGTTGTGAACAGCGTGCCCACAAGTGCAACAACCAACATCGTCCAACGGGACTAACGCCAATAGATGGGGGAGATGACTGAAATGAGCGGCAACAACACTTTGGTCTGAATGGACGATGAATCAGCAGGTGTGAGCAATGAGTATCTGAAGCCATAACTCATTCAAGGGCAAGGCATGCAAGCAAAGGATGACTGCACCGATTGCCTGATCCCAAAAGGAGACTCTATGGCTCAATCTGATCTTCCTCTGCCCAAGCAGAAATTTGTCACTCTGGACAATGGCATCACTCTTCATTATCTGGATGAAGGGCCGCTGGACAGAAAACATCCTCCCGTGATCTGGCTCCACGGCAGTGGCCCTGGGGCATCGGGATTCAGTAATTTCAAAGGTAACTATCCCGCATTCGCGCAAGCAGGCTTTAGGAATCTGGTTTTGGATCTACCCGGCTTTGGCCGCTCCGACAAGCCTGATGATGTGCAGTACAACCTGGAGTTTTTTATTACTTGCCTCAATGGCTTTATCGACAAGCTCAAACTCGAACCCGGCATTTTATTGGGTAACTCCCTGGGAGGCGCCATCGCACTGGGGCAGGCCCTGGCTCATCCGGATACAGTCGCCAAGCTGATTTTGATGGCTCCCGGCGGTGTGGAAGAGCGAGAAACCTATTTTGAGATGGAAGGCATACGCCGCATGGTCGAAGTGTATGGCAAAGGCCCCATGGGCGTACACGAAATGCGCGAAGTGATGAGCCTGCAACTCTATGACTCCTCCCAACTGACCGAGGATATTCTCAGGGAACGCGCTGCCGTCGCAGTGACTCAGCCAGCCAATCTGTTCTCCACCATGATGGTACCCAATATGACAGAGCGACTTAAGGAGATTCAGGTCCCCATCTTTGGCTTTTGGGGCACCAATGATCTGTTTAACCCTCCCGCTGGCATGTTCAAAATTCTTGATAACGCCCCGAGTGCACGATTCATCATGCTGAATCAGTGTGGTCACTGGGTTCAGGTGGAGCATCAGGCGCTGTTTAACCGCAGCTGCCTGGACTTTCTTACCCATGATGACCAGTTGGAGGCGGTATGAATCAAATACATGACCCAGCCTATAAGCACCTACTGTCGCCGGGCAAAATAGGCTCCCTAGAGCTTAAAAATCGCATTGTTATGGCGCCGATGGGGGATAATTTTGCCGAAGCAGATGGCCATTGCAGCGAACGTATTCAGGCCTTCTACGAAGCCAGAGCCAAAGGCGGCGCTGGGCTGATTACCATGGGGGTTGGAGCTATCGCCTACCCCATGGGCACAGCAGAGCCCTATCAGGTTGGGATTTCAGACGATAAGTTCATCCCCGGACTTAAACATCTGACCGACAGGGTTCACCGCCACGGTGCCAGGATCGCCATTCAACTGCAACATGCAGGGAAAACCGCAGCAAGAGATATGGCCGAAGGTCGGGAGCTTTGGGTGCCTTCCATTCCTCCCCAAAGTCAAAGCGATATGTTTAACTCGCTTACCCGCGCCGAACTGGGTGCCTTTATCCGTCCAAAAGGTGGGCAGGTAAAAATCAGGGTAATGGACAAGGCTGATATTCAACAGATGATCATCTGGTTTGCTGAAGCGGCCGAACGAGCGAAAAAAGCGGGCTTCGACGGTGTAGAGCTGCATGCCGCCCACAGCTACATCATCGCCGGCTTCCTGTCCCCCTATTACAACATGCGTGATGATGAATATGGTGGCAGCTACGAAAACCGCAGTCGTCTGCTGCGTGAAGTGATTGCCGCCGTCAGGGATAAAGTCGGGCGAGACTATCCTGTCTGGCTCAGGCTCGACGCCTATGAGCTGCGTGTGGAGACAGGCATTACTCTGGATGAGTGTATTAAGACCGCCAAACTGGCACAGGAGTGTGGCCTGGATGCCGTCAGTGTCTCAGCCTACGCCAACCCGGACTCAGGTGCGGCATTTACTCAGGCGCCCCTGGTTAACAGGCCGGCAGGCTTTCTGGACTGGGCAACAGAGGTTGCCAAAAACATCAGTATCCCTGTAACCGCCGTTGGCCGTATTGAGCCTGAGGTTGCCGACAAGGCAATCGCAGAAGGCAACATCAGCTTTTTAGCCATGGGCCGCAAGCTGCTTGCAGATCCTGACTTGCCAAACAAGCTTTCTGAAAACCGCGCCGATGATATCCGTCCCTGCATCTACTGCTATGTTTGTGTAAGCCAGATCTTCATCAACGAAAGGGTTAAATGCGCAGTAAACCCCATGACAGGCAATGAGTCAGAGTACCCTGTTGAATTGACTAATGCTCCTAAACACCTGCTGATCATAGGCGGTGGCCCGGGCGGTATGGAAGCCGCTGCGATTGCCGCCCGTCGCGGCCATAAGGTGACTTTGGTAGAAAAAAGCGCGCGTCTGGGTGGCACCCTGTTTTTCGCCTCTATGGCCTACCCGGAGAATGGCAAGCTTCTTGAGCAACAGATCAAGCAATTGGATCATCCCAATATTCAGGTCAGGCTTAATACCCAGGCCGACAAAGCCCTTATCGAGGAGCTGAATCCCGATGAAGTGATAGTGGCCACAGGGGCAAGCCGAGGTAAGCCTGATATCCCGGGGGCCGATGGCAAACATGTGTGGTCAGGTGACGAGCTGCGAAAGATAATGACAGGTGAAGGTAAGGAGATCGCCAGGCAAAAGCTCTCCATGGTGCAGCGCGCCATGCTGTCATCAGGTCAGATAACCGGGGTCACAGGTTCTATAGAGGCCACCCGTAAGCTATCCAATATCTGGATGCCATTGGGCAATAAGGTCACCATTATTGGCGGTGGACTGGTTGGACTTGAGTTGGCCGAATTTCTGGCGCAGCGGGGTCGTAGTGTTACCGTATTGGAACCAGATCATGATTTGGGAGCAGAGCTGAGCATAGTCAGACGTTGGCGTGTGTTACACGAACTCAATAAGCTTGAGGTGACGCTGGTGAAAAAGGCACAGATAGAGGCAATTGATGCTGACCATGTGCATTACCAGGTTAAAACCAAAAGCGAACACCCGGATTTGGGGCTGGAGGCTAACCTTATCAGTCACGCACTGCCCACAGACAGCGTGGTACTGGCGTCCGGCGCTGCGCCGGATACCCGATTGGCGGATACCTTAAGCGCTGCCGGGGTGACTGTACACCTGGTGGGTGACTGCCAGCAACTGGGGTATATCGAAGGCGCCATTCATTCCGCCGCCCGTATCGCACGAAAGATCTGACTCCAGACTTTTATTTACAGCAAAGCACCTGTAGGGGTGCTTTTTTATTTTGGTTGTGGGTTTAAGCCGTTTGCTTCTGTCGGTATCTTCATAGAAACCATCAAAAAAGGATCCTCAGATGTCTGCATTAAGTCAATTACTGTTGCCCCTGATAGTTTTGGTTCTCTGGTCCAGTGTGATCTGGTGTTGGATGTATGCCACCCGAATCCCTGCAATCAGAGCCAATAAAATCCGTCTGGACCCGGATGCACCGGCCGGAGAGCAGATGGCAAAACTGCCAGCAAAAGTTCGCTGGAAAGCTGACAACTACAACCATCTGATGGAGCAACCTACAGTATTTTTCGCAATAGTGCTGACGCTTGGGCTGCTCGGTGCCACCGGCGAACACAATATCTGGCTGGCCTGGGCGTATGTAGTACTGCGTATTATCCATAGCCTGGTGCAGACCATTGGCAACAACATAATGCTGAGGTTCATGATTTTCGTTCTGTCCAACGTGCCTCTTGTCTGGCTCACCATCAATGCGCTGCTGGCGCTATAAACAGGAAATGATAGGTAAAATCCGGCCCCAAACCCGGCACAGTTTTATCTGATGAACTACACTTTTTGTCAGGATAAGGTATTGAATCAAAGGATTGTTCATGTTTACCCAGCAACTTCGGTTAATTGATTCTCAATGGAACAATGAGGTCGACGCACAGATCGCCAATTGCTCTCAGGTATTGATGATCGTCATGGGGGATCTCTGCGCCAATGAGGATGCATTGAGAAAACTCAGAGAACAGGTTCCCCATGCGCAAATGGTAGGAGCCACCACCTCGGGTGAATTTTTGAATGATGGTCTTGAAGATAACGGACTGTCAGCAACCCTGATAGGCTTTCGCTGCACTCAAATTAGAGCCACAGCCCAACTGATTCAGACCCCTCAGGAATCTTACGATACAGGTGCAAGCATAGCTTCAGAGTTAAACGCAGATGACCTTCAACTGATACTGGTACTCAGTGATGGGCTGGAAGTGTTTGGCAGTGATCTGACCAGGGGCCTGACGGAAAACTGCCATGACAGCGTCGCCATCACCGGAGGTCTTGCTGGTGACGACTCCAAGTTTGAGAAAACCTATACCTTGCTGAATGACTCTGTTGTCAGCAAACAGATAGTGGCAGTTGGCCTTTATGGTCAAAATCTCAGCGTCAGCCACGGCTCAAGAGGCGGCTGGACCCCATTTGGACCCGAACGTCTGGTCACCTCCTCTCAAGGGCATGAACTACTTGAGCTTGACCATCAACCCGCGCTGGATGTTTATAAAAGCTATCTTGGTGACCTGGTTGATCAATTGCCGGGAATTGGGCTCAGATACCCCCTTGAAATCCTCCAACCCGGCTCTGATACCAAACTGGTTCGAACCATGTTGGCCATTGATGAGTCGCGTCAAAGTATCACCTTTGCCGGTGGTATTCCCAAGGGCTCTACCGCTCGCCTGATGAGGGCCAATGTTGATGCCATCATAGATGGTGCCGCCGGAGCGATTCAGATTTGTACAGAGCAGTTGCCAGAGCCACAACTTGCACTGCTGGTTTCCTGTGTCGGAAGGAAACAGATCCTCAAACAAATGGCAGATGAAGAACTTGAGGTCGTTAGAGATGCCCTGCCCTCGACCACCATGATATGTGGCTTTTACTCCTATGGAGAGATTTGTCCTATGGATAATTGCCACAGGGCTGAATTGCACAATCAGACCATGACCATCACCTGTATCTCGGAACTAGGATGCACAGACTGCTAAAACGCCAGTTAAAGAAGGTTTACGGCGACACACTACCAACCAGCCCTGAGTTTGACCGTTTGATGAGCCTGGTTGATCAGGGGTATCAGGATTTCGACCATGATATCTCGCTGTTGGGCCGCTCCCTGGATGTCAGCTCAGATGAACTCAACCGGATTAACGCCAACCTGAACAGCCTGCTTAATGCCCTGCCGGATACCTGTATCTGGCTTGATGCTGATAACAGGGTACGTGAAATACGGGGGGCCGATGGACTGGATGAGGTTCTGTTTCATGGAGAACCGGGTCAGCCGCTGTGTGAAGTGTTTTCCATTAAGCGCTGTGAAGAGTTTATGCAGCATCTTCAAGGTGTAAGAGCCGGCACAAAACCAGACAGTTACGACTTTGAGGTCAATGTAGGTGGCGATGCTATCTATGTGGAAGCCAGGTTTACCCAACTTGGTAAGTCACTGATGTTGATCATATTCAGGGACGTCACCATACGGACCCTGGTTGAAAACCTCAGAACCCAGGCTCTTGAAGAATCCCGCTTGCATCAACGGCAACTGCAGGATCTCATTAACTCTGCTCCTATCGGCATAGTGATCACCAATCTGGATAATGACATCCTGATGCTGAATCAGTACGCCGTGACCAAGTTCAATATCAGCGCCAATGAGGTCACCAATACCCGGTTTGAGCATATGCTTCCCGATACCAAACGTGAGGCTTATCAGGCGTTTCTCAAAGACTTCCTTGCCCGTAAGCAGGAAGGCATATCTGATGCTCGCATCGATATTGTCATCACGCCGGAAAATGCAGACCACTTCGTGGCAGAGCTCAGACTCAGCACCCTGAGTCTGGATGGCGAGACCATCATTACACAGACCTTTCTCGATATCTCAGAGAGAAAGGAGTTTGAGCGAAAACTCAAACAGCTGGCGCAGACAGATCCGTTAACCGGATGTCATAATCGACGTCACTACAGTGAAATGGCAGAGAAGCAGCTCATTCTTTGCCGCAGCCAGAAACAAGCATTTAGCCTGATGCTGATGGACTTGGATAAGTTCAAAAATATCAATGACACCTATGGCCATGGCGCAGGTGACGAAGTACTCAAGGTGTTTGCCAGTGTGACCCGGGGACTGATCCGCGAGGGAGATATATTGGGGAGATATGGAGGGGAAGAGTTTATTCTGGCTTTGCCCAATACCCCCAAAGCGGTGGCTCAAAAAATTGCTCAGCGCATCTGTGACCAGATTTCACTGCAGCAAATTGAAGACAGCGGCAACACTATCACAGTCACCGCCAGCATAGGCCTGGTCAGCTCGCCAAAAAGCAATATGGACCTGGAGTCGATGACCAAGATTGCGGATGACCTCCTGTACGAAGCCAAAGCCAATGGCCGTAATCGGGTAGAAAGTTAAAGACTCTCGCCTGCCGCAGTTTGCCAGGCCGTGTTAAAACTGCTGATCAGTTCATTTCTGGGGGTCAGATCGCTGGTGGGTCTACGGTTGCGCCCCAGCAGTGACGACTCGACAAACAACTCGAACCAGGCATTCAAGGCACTGGCATTGCTCTGCTCTCCCATGGCTGCCAACACCATAACAGCCACTTCAGCAGTACCAAACTGAAACTCCCTCTGTCCCTTCCTCAATGCATAACGCGCCATTTCACCGGCATCGAAAGACAGTAATGGGAATCTGTGTAGATAGGGACTCTTACGGAACATTTTTACCGCTTCACGCCAGCTGCCATCCAGCATAATAAACATCGGACGCTTACCCTCTGCCAGCGCCTCGGGAGGAACCTGATTCACCACTGGCTGACCTTTAAAGGCGTACTCACCGGGAAACACCACATAGGGTTGATAACCGGGATCTTCAAGCAGCGCCAGCAGCTGCGGGTTAACCTCTGTGCGCGCCCAAAGAAATGCGTGAGTATCCGGCACCATATCGGCAATCAGTCGCCCGGAATTAGTCGGCTTGAGCACTTCATCATCGTACATCACCAACACGAACGCAGCCTTGGTAGTTAAAGGACGACAGTGAGCACAGGTGCAGTAGGATTGTGCCAAAAGACAGCGACTGCACCTGACCAGGTTTTTCCCTCTGGCCGTAAAGGGTTTGGTCGACATGGATTTTCTCAGTGCATACAACTTGTGCACCGCATGTTCGGGTCGAAGATGGCTTGTCATTGCTGCGTGCCGAATACCTTATTTGATCTAATCAGCCAGCGCTGAACAGGCTGTACTGAGTTTGGGGCCGCAAGTTTACTGCTTTGCCACCACCGACTCAATGTAAAAGCTTTTATATCAGTCAGGCGGCGCAATCCAGCTCAAATTTCACTCAAGCATTTGAATATTCATATTTACTGATTTTACCCACAGCCCTTGAGTTAGTTTTTCTAATCCATTCAATTATAAAAAATCCATCACCCAAATAAGGGTTAACTATTGAAACTTTGCGATTAAAGACTAAAATTCGCGCCATTCAGAGAGAGCTCATCACACGACCTCCCTCCCCAGTGCAATACCTTGGGTCATCCAACGCCTCAGTCCTGAGGTGTGCCTGCCTGTATGCACTTTAGTAATTTCCCGGTATTCCCTTTTTTTGGAGTTATCATGCCTGCTACGCTGCGGCCTTCTTCTTCGTCTGCATCGCCACAGGGCGCGCCTGTTTCCAGTGTACTTGTACAACTGGTGTTTATGGTTGCCTGTGGTCAAATGGCCCAGACTATTTTCGTTCCCGCACTGCCGATGATCGGCCAGGGGCTGCACGCCTCTGCCGGTGAATTGCAGGCCATTATGGCCGCATATCTGCTGGCCTATGGTCTGCTGCAATTTGTTTACGGCCCGGTTTCAGACCGTATCGGTCGTCGTATCCCTTTGCTGGTCGGTATTGGGCTGTCTATTGTGGGCGCCCTGCTGGCTGCCCACGTGAGCACCATAGATGCACTGATCGCTGCCAGTTGTTTACAGGGCGCAGGTACTGCAGCGGCCGGCGCCTTGAGCCGCACTATTCCCAGAGATCACTTTACCGGCCGTAAATTGATGAAGTTCAACAGCTATGTATCTATGGCTGTTGTGTTTCTGCCTTTGGTCGCCCCATTTATTGGCTCAGTGACCGCAGAGTATTTTGGCTGGCGAGCTGTGTATTACACTCAGGCAGGCTTTACCCTTGGGGTACTGCTGATGTTGATGCTGACCTTTAAAGAGTCATTGCCTGCAGAACGTCGGGAAAAGCGCTCTGTTTTTGATGCCTATGCCGTGGTATTAAGCCACAGAGGATTTCGTGGTTACACCCTGGGGCTCATCGCGACCTTTGCCGGTATTGCGGCTTTTGAAGCGATTGCAGGTGTCCTTTACGGCCAATATCTGAAACTGTCTCCCTTCTGGGTCAGTGTTTGGTTTGTGGCCCCTATCCCCGGCTACTTGGTCGGCGCCTTGATCGCCGGTCGCAGCAGCCGCATCAAGCGATTGCTTAATCGTGGTATCGCATTGCTGGGCGCAGGCGCCACAGTAATGTTAATCCCTGGCTTATTTGGTGAAGTAGTGGGTTGGACACTGCTGCTTGGCTCTGTACTCTTCTTCTGTGGTGCCGGTATGATGTTCCCTACCCTGACCTCAGCAGCACTTGAGCCCTTTCCGGGTCAGGCAGGCATAGCAGGCGCCCTGCTTGGTGGCCTGCAGAACTTTGGCGCGGGTCTGGCCGCAATGATGATGGCCATGGTGCCGATTTACGGCCAGCTTTCCATAGGCCTCTTGTGCGCCGTGATGGTGCTGTTGGTGGTACTGGCACTGAATTACGCTAAGATGCCGGAAGATCACGCAGGTCAGGATATGACTGCCCAGGTTTAACCCTAGAAGAAACAACCAGATATAAAAAAGCCGACCTTAGGGTCGGCTTTTTTCGTTCAGCAGCGGTTTGTCAGAGAATACGTCTTAACAAAATATCCGCTTTGATACGGTTGATTCTGGACAGCAGCTTCTTCACAGGGGCCGGATAGTGCTGAATCGTTTCTATCTGACTGTAGTGATAAAGTCTGGTGGTATGCTCCAGAATAAAGGCCTGTTCGTCGGCAAACTGCTCTGCCCAATGGCCCAGCTCATCGGTGATCAACAAGCCGTTTTCCAGATCCAGCGCCCAGGCTCTTGGGTTCAGGTTGGAGCCGGTGATCAGATGACGCTTGCCATCTGAGCTGATCCCTTTCAGGTGGTAGCTGTTATCGTCATGCTTCCACACATGAATATTCAGCAATCCTTTATCGATTGCCCACTGCTGACGCTTGGCAAACTTACGCAGTGATTGCTCATACAGATAAGGAACGGCACCAATTGGCGAGAAGTCTTTTTCCGGTGGAATAAAGAAGTCATTGGCAGTTTTATCGCCCACGACCACATCAATTCGTTTGCCCTGTCTCAGATGACGATTCAATGATCGCACCAGCGACAGGGGTGGATTGAAATAGGGAGTACATATAAACAGCGACTCTCTGGATTCATCCACCATGGCCAATACAGCCCGGTTCAGCTGATTACGCTTACGGCCGAGCCCGATAAAGGGTGTTACCCGCAAGCCTGACTTTGATTTTTTGAACTCATATTTGGCTTTGGCCAAACGCTTCTTAAAAGTTCTTACCTCAACCTTATCCGGCAGTACTTCGGTTTCCGGTGGCTGACACAGGGAAGAAACGGCTTCATCGTTAACCAGTACTTTTTCCACCATGGCACGCATTGACTGCGCGAGCTCAGGAGACTCAATTAAGTGGTAACGGTCAAATCGGTATCTTTCCTGCTGATGCAGGTAGATGTTATTCAGGCTCGCACCGCTGTAAATCACAGCGTCATCGATAATAAAACCTTTGAGGTGCAGTACACCCATCACTTCCCGGGATTTAACCGGCACACCGAGGATTTCGATGGGATGAGTCGCTTGTTGCATCTCGGAGCGATACAGGAGGTAATTTCCACTGTCGCCTTTATGGCCAATCAGACCGCGTCTGGCACGATGAAAATCCACCAGGACTTTGATATCCAGCTCGGGATTATTGGCCTTGGCCTGCATCAGGGCATTGAGGATCTCCCGACCTGCTTCATCATCTTCCAAATAAAGAGCAGTCAGGGTAATCGAATGCCTGGCATTGGCGATCCGTTCAAGTAGTTCCGCCTTGAAATGGCGTGGGGTCAGCAACCAACTAATAGCGTCAGGTTGCAGTGCAATTCCACCCAGCTTGTTCAGCAAGGTATCCTCCTTAGGCAATTCACCGGCTAACCCGGTAAATTGGTAACTCTGTCAATTGTCGCTTGAATTTGGCGTTACACCAATGGCGACATCCGCCAAATGCCGTTTGAATGGGCATTCATTAAGGCGGTTAAACACGTATAAGAGGGTAGAAATTACCGACTTAGCCCCCCGTGGGCAAGTAATTTCTGCCCTGAGGCACCTGTGACTTCAATAAGTTGGACGATTTTTCGGCATAAAATGGGTGTTCTGCTCAACTTATTGTCAGGGGCGGCATTGCTCGCACATGGCTTTGGTCATTTGAGATATACTGGCCAGTCCTGTTAATGGAGCCTGAAATGAAACTCAAGATTTTGCTTATACTCCTGCTGACCTTAGCTGCAGCGGGTGCACTGTTCCACTTTAAGACCCACCTTGGCCTGTTTGTACTGCCACTCTTTATGGGGTTGGTAGTATTTGTCACGCTCTGGCTATACAAGTTGCTGAGTCAGGACGAGAACCCGGAGCTGTGATGATGGTATTGAAGCAAAGGATTGCCGCCCTGGCCCTGGGTATCAGTCTGGGTATGACTTATGCACATGGGGGCCAGATATCTACCGATGACTCGCTGCAACATTGGGTCGAGGGCAAATTGCCGCAAAATACCAATGTCAGCTTCATTCTGCAGAAGACGAACGACTCCGCTCCTCTGGTGAGTATCAACCCGGCGCACAGGATGTTACCTGCCAGTGTGCTTAAGCTCATGACAGCCGCGGCAGCTACCTCGCTTCTCGGCCCGGAATACAGATACACAACTCGCTTGCTTACTGATGATAAGGTCATAGATGGGACGCTTAGCGGTAACCTCTACCTTGAGTTCAGTGGCGATCCCAGCCTGAGTTCTGCGAATTTGGCCTCCCTGATGAGTAAGCTTGAGGCAAAGGGGATTAAGCAGATCCAGGGCGATCTGGTGCTGGTGGGCAATCTTAATCAAAAAACAAAGGCTACCGGCTGGGTTTGGGACGATTTGGGGATCTGTTATGCCGCCCCGGTTTCAAGCTTCATTATCGATAAAAATTGCGTCAAAGGTGTAATGCAACCTGTATCCGGCAGCAACAAGGCCAGGGTTAGCCTCAGACAAGATGCGCCATTCAGCCTCGTTGCCGACACCTTCTATGATGAAGACCAACCTCAGGAGTTCTGTAGCCTTTCTCTGAATAGTAAAGGAAGCAATCAGGTATCAATCGAGGGTTGCTTCCCCAAACGAAAAGCGATCAATCTTGCGTTTGCCGTGGCTGACTCCAGGCAATTTGCTGCAGATTGGGCCACAAGGATATTGAATCGCCAACAGATACCTGTACTGGGTACCCTACGTTTTGCCTCGTCCCTGCCCTCGACATCCATGACTCTTGCCACTCTGGAGTCTCCGGCTTTGTCAGAGTTGACCGGCGAACTGCTGCTGGAATCAGACAATCTGATTACAGACAGTCTGCTGCTGGCCATGGGACGCAAAGTATATGGCCAGAATGCAGATTTTCCCCAGGGCGTTGCCGCTCTCAAACAAACACTGCTGACAATGGGAGTGGATCTGCAGGGCTCGCGATTGGTGGATGGCTCAGGCCTTTCCCGCTATAACCTCGTCAGTGCAGCTCAGCTGCATAAGCTGCTGAATCATATTTACCAAACCCCATCATTAAAGCCCCTGTTGGATACCCTGCCCATCGCAGGGGCAACCGGCACGCTTCAATATAAATTCCCCTATAACCAGACGCCCCTTAAACTCAAAGTCCTGGGTAAAACCGGCTCAATGGGCGGAGTTGACAACCTGGTAGGCATCATCAAGCTCGAGGGGCAGGAATACCTGTTTGTTGCTTTGGAGAATGGTCTGGTATCTACTCCGCAGACCCCCAATCCAGTTCCCTGGCATGGTCGGCTGTTAAAAGAGCTGCTGCCTTTGTTGGAGCAAACTTCGTCGCAGACGGCAAAACAGTGAGATACTGGTCAATAAAAAAGCGCACCTCAGGTTGCGCTTTTCAGTTCCAGCCAGGGATTTGAACCGGATAATTAAAACAGATCTGCCGGCATATCCATTACCGGAGCATCGCCGGAAAGGATTTGGGCCAGCAGAGCGTCAGCTTTCGGAAGCATGCGCTGAATGTAGAAGCTACACAGATAAGATTTTGCACTGGCGAACTCTTCATCCATCTCTGCCGCTTTATGGGCTATCGCCAGCCAATAGTAACCGTACAGTGTATAGCCAAAGGCATCCAGAAACTCTACTGCACAGGCGTTAAGCAGAGCGGGTTTGCTGAGCTTATCTGCGTTAATCATCTCAGCACATTCAAGCAGACGTTCAAATCTCAATGTCACTTCGGCAACCGCCTTGTCATCGGCAAAGTTCGCCATCTCGCTCTTGAGTTCATCAATAAACTGCTTAAGCGTGACCAGGTTGTCGCCAACCACTTTACGTGCCAGGAAGTCGATAGCCTGGATCCCGTTTGTGCCTTCATAGATCTGAGCGATCCGGGTATCACGCACCAACTGTTCGACTCCGGTTTCCCGTATATAGCCGTGACCTCCAAACACCTGCTGCGCCAATATCGCCGCATCCAGACCTCTATCGGTTAAAAATGCTTTGGCCACCGGAGTCAACAGACCCACATAACGAGCCGCCTTACTCTGGGTATCCGGGTCCTCGGCATATTTAGCCAGATCCAACTGCATTCCCGTATGTACTGCCAGAGCACGACCCGCTTCAGTCAAGGATTTGATGTTGAGCAGCATACGTCTGACATCGCCGTGAACTATGATTGGGTCGCTGCCGCCTTCTGTCCTGGCGCCTGAAGCAGCCTGGCCCTGCAGACGCTCTTTGGCGTACTGAACTGCCATTTGAGACGCCGCCTGTGAGGTACCCAATCCCTGAATACCAATGGCAAGTCGCTCATAGTTCATCATAGTAAACATGCACACCAGCCCGCGATTCGGCTTGCCAATCAGGTAACCTTTGGCATTGTCGAAATTCATCACACAGGTTGCAGAGGCTTTCAAGCCCATCTTATGCTCGATGGAACCTGCGGTAACGCCGTTGGGCTCGCCCAACACACCATCTTCACTGACCTGCATCTTGGGAACCAGGAACAGAGAAATTCCATTACTTCCGGGCAATTTCGCCAGAACCAGATGGATGATGTTTTCGGCGAGGTCGTGATCGCCACCGGTAATAAAGATTTTACTGCCACTGATTAGATAGCTGCCATCGTCGCAGGGCTCAGCACGGGTTCTGATATTACGCAGATCTGAGCCAGCCTGAGGCTCGGTCATATCCATGGCCCCAGCCCACTGGCCGGAGTATAGTTGTGGCAGGAATTGTGCCTTAAGCTCTTCGCTCGCATGAGCATTGATACAGAGCGCTGCACCGGCGGTCAGCGAGTTATACAGGGTAAAGGCATTGTTGGCACCATATCCCATCTCATCGACCAGCACTCCCAACATCTTTGGCATTCCCATGCCTCCGAAGTCTGGCTCACCACACAAGCCGACCCAACCACCTTCGGCAAACTGTTGATATACCTCTTTGTACCCAGCAGGAGTAGTGACCTTGCCATCAGTGAATTTAACGCCCTCTTCATCGCCGCTGCGATTAATTGGGTGAACCAATTCCTGGTTAATTCTGGCAGCTTCTTCCAGAATCGCGGCGGCCGTATCAGTGTCGATATGCTCACTCAACGCGGGAAGTTGGGACCAGACGGCGCTGGCACCAAACACATTTTCGAGTACAAACTGCATATCTTTCAGGGGCGCTTCATATGGGTACATGACGGCTTCTCAAACAATTATTTAAAACAGGTGTTTAATTAAAACTCAAACTCGCAACAATTTAAAGTAATTATGTCGCCTGTTAAGCATAACTCAGTCTGACCAGAGTGAATTTGACGGGACGCACGTATCCCTCTTATGCATGTAACCATTTTAGATTACATTTGCACAAGTAACCTTATTAAGTTACTTTTATCAATGTTCACAGTATCAATTACCCAGCTTCCAAATCATGGAGTGGACTTACACTATGAAACAGATAGCCGTCATCACTGGTGATCTTGTTGGTTCCAGACGTCTGCGAGACGATGTATTTAAGCGTGTATTAACCGAGCTGGATGCCCTGCTCACTGCTTTCTGCACTGATGCAAAGGACCAATGGCAGATATTTCGTGGAGACAGCTTTCAGCTGACACTGACAGATGCACGCCGCGCTCCGCTGATCGCATTGCAAATCCGCTGGTCGCTGAAAGCCCTATCAACCACAGACTCCAAGGTGGATGCCAGATTGGCAATAGGATTGGCTGGCATAGATGAGGCATCAAATATTTTGAACACAGAAGCCCACATCCTCTCGGGAACCGCACTTGATGAGCTAAAAAACACCAGGTTAAAGTGGGTTTCAAGCAATGAATCTTTTTGTTCCAAAATAGACTTGCTTACCCAATTTGCTGATACCAGAATCACACAGCTCACTCCCAGGCAAGCATTGGCATTACTTGAGTTCAGTCGCCTGGAACAGGCCTCTCACCAGCAACTGGCTGAAATACTTAACACCTCAAGGGTAAATGCTACCCGACTACTTAACTCGGCTGACTACAACTTACTGTTGGATTATGGCAAGTTAGTCTCTCAATGGATTGGAGACACTTACCGTAATGACACCTGAACAACAGGGACTCCTTCTCGGCGGATTACTGCTGGGGCATATTCTCGGGGACTTTTATCTACAGGCTCACAGCTGGGTTGCAGACAGGGATAGACGCCATGCTAAATCCCCCCTTCTCTATATTCATGCCCTGCTCCATGGCATTCTCACCCTTATCGTATGTCTGTTGTTTCCGCTTGGCTGGGCCTTGCCTCTGGTTTTTGCGGCTGCAGTCACCCTAAGCCACTTCTGTTTCGATCTGGCCAAATCATATCTGCCAAAAAAGCAGATCTGGTTTGTCATTGATCAGCTCCTGCATCTGGCAGTTATCTATATCCTTTGGTCAGAGCTGAGCACCATAGAAGAAGATTGGCTCTCATCTGTGCTGAATATGAAGGTGCTGATTGTGGTGTTGGCTTACCTGCTGGTCCTCAATCCTGTCTCTATTATCACTGCCCAAGCGCTTAAGCAGTGGGACCTGGATGTAGGACAAACCGACAAAAGCCTCGCCAGCGCAGGAAAGGCAATAGGTATGCTGGAGCGATTTTTAATCTTAACCTTTGTGCTCCTGGGCCAATATGCAGGCATAGGGTTTCTGATGGCTGCCAAATCCATCTTCCGATTCGGTGATCTGAGAGAAAGCCGGGACCATAAGATGACCGAGTATGTAATGATGGGCACCCTGCTGAGCTTTACATTGGCTTTATTGATCGGACTGGGAACCAGCCAGCTATTGAAGCTGGTATAAACGGACACAAAAAAACCGCCTGTCAGGCGGTTTTTTTATCAGCAGCGATGATCACCACATCAGATCATCAGGGATAACGTAATCTGCATATGGATCGTCCTCTTCCACCTCGGGGGTATTGTCCTGCGCTGACCACAGATAACCACACCACTGAGGTACCAGCAGATTTACCCGCTCCGCCAGTTTATGAGGAACCAGGAAACTCGCATCTTCCAGTCGGACAATACCCAGTTGTCCTTTCAACAGCTGCTGTTGCAGCTTGTCATTGACATAAACCGAGTAAATCTTGTTTTCCAGGGTGAAGTTAAACTTGGTCTCAGCATCTTTGGGCAGAGCTATAGCCAGTTTCTTCACCTCATGCACCAGAGCACGTACCTGTCCACGTTCCTGCGCCTGGGCAAAGCGTTCTTCGTTCAGGGCTTTGTCCTTCTCTGCCTGTGCCTTACGCTGAGCAGCCACCTGCTCCTTCAGCGCTGCACTGCCATCATCGACGTTGGCTTTACGATTACGACGCTTTTGAGTTTTTACATCACGTACTTTCTGTTTACTGGCGAGGCCCGCCTTGAGCAATTGCTCCTGCAATGCATTTGCCATAAGTTTTTCCTGCTTTTAACTAGTCAGAGTTGCTTTACCAACAACCCGTTACTCTATTTTGTATCCCGGGCTTCCTGTCTGGCCACCATTTGACCAAGCTCTGCCATTGCCATACTGGCACCACCAAGAGACCAGCCACCATCGACCGGCAAGACAACCCCTGTAATATACGAAGCGGCGTCTGATGCTAAAAACAGCGCTGTGTCAGCGATATCCTGAGTCGTACCATTACGTTTCAGTGGCACACTTTGAGCCACCCTTTGTTGAAGTTGCTCCCCGGGCGCTAGCCGGTTGAAACCCTCTGTATCTGCAATAGGACCGGGGACCAAAGAGTTAACCCGAATCCCTTCGCAGCCCCACTCTATTGCCAGAGTGCGGGTCAGCATATCGACACCCGCTTTGGCGGCGCATACATGGGCCTGCATCGGCATGGCGATATAGGCCTGAGGCGCAGAGATCTGAATGATATTGCTACCGGGCCTTTGCATCAAGGGATAGGCTTGTTTCAGTACTTGAAAACTGCCCTGCAGGTCAATGTCGATAACAGATTTAAAGCCATTCTCAGATAGCCTGGCAGCTGACGCCGGAAAATTACCCGCGGCACCACTGACCAGTACATCCAGCTGGCCATAGATGGCAGCGATATCCGCAAAGCCTTTGGCCAGAGCCTCTCTGTCTCTTACATCAAAACAGACTCCAAGGTGATCCTTCTGTGAAATCTGTTTAAGTTCACTGACTGCGGCATCAACTTTATCCTGACTGCGGCTGGCAACGGCAACCCTTGCCCCCGCCCTGGCGAAAGCCTTGGCTATTCCCAGGTTAATACCACTGGTGCCACCGACAACGAACACCCTTTTATCCTGAAAATCAAATCTACACGTCCCTGTCATGATTTATCTCCTTCAGTTACACGATTGTTCTGTGAATTGCCTGCAGTGCAGCCAGCGGATCTGCAGCCTTGGTGATCGGACGGCCAATGACCAGATAATCTGAGCCGGCTTCCAATGCCATTTTTGGTGTCATTACTCTGTGCTGGTCGCCTGCATCACTGCCTTCTGGGCGGATACCCGGTGTACACAGCTTGAAGTTATCGCCAAAAGTAGATTTAAGCATCTGAGCTTCACGGGCAGAACATACTACGCCGTTCAGACCAGCTTGATGAGTCAATGCCGCCAGACGTTTTACATGTTCTTCTGCCGGTACATCGATCCCAATCAACTTAAGGTCTTCATCACTCATTGAGGTCAATACGGTTACGGCAATCAACAATGGCGCGTTATCACCATAAGGTAACAATGCCTTCTTTGCCGCTTCCATCATGGCGAGGCCGCCGGACGCATGAACATTGGTCATCCATACACCCAACTCAGCAGCGGCAGTCACCGCCTTTGCCACAGTATTTGGAATATCGTGAAATTTAAGATCCAGGAACAGGTCGAAGCCACGGCTGTGAATGTCTTTAACCAACTGGGGGCCAAACAGGGTAAACATCTCTTTACCCACTTTCAGGCGGCACATATCAGGGTCAAGTTTGTCCACCAGATTGAGGGCTGCGTGTTTATTATCAAAATCCAGTGCAACAACGATAGGCTTATTCGTCATTTTGTCTCCAACAAGGTCAAGAGGTTATTCCCCATCCAGACCACGGATCCGGGTAATGCTGCCCCAGTGTTTACATGATGGGCAGTGCCAGTAGAGAGCATGAGATGGGAAGCCACACTCCTTACAACGGTATCCGGGACGGTATTTAATTTGTTGTTCAACCAGCTGCTCCAGCATGGTTAAACTTTGTTTTGCCTGGCCATCCTCAGCCTGTTTTACCTGCATCTGCATCAAGCGCTGGAATCCTTTCATCGTAGGATGACGATACAGAGCGTCCAATATCAGGGTCTCAGCTTGCTTAAGCTCTCCCTGTTTCTCCATCTGTTCTGCCAACGCATTAATGACTGATGCGCCAGCGCCCTCGGCCATGGCCTGTACCAGAAAGTCCTGGTAACCGGTAAGCTCGCCGCTTTGCTGAAAGCACTCGCGTGCAATATGCAATGCATCGGGTAACAGCTGGATATCGCCATGAAGCAGGTTCTGTAACTGCTTCTGGCATTGCTTACAATCGCCCTTGTCCAGATAGATTTGCGCCAGAGTTAACATAGCTCTGCCACAGGAAGCATCCAGCTTGAGGGCTGACTGTAAGAGTTTAATTTTTTCCTGTTCGTCTGTAGCGGCATCCGCCAACTGGCAGTAAAAGTGGGCGCTGATAGGACTTAAGGCTTGTTGACGTTTGCGACTCAGGCGACGGGTGATATCGAGGGCTTTCTGCCACTCTTTGGTCACCTGATAGATATCAATCAGCAGTGTCTCGGCTTCTTCACTGTGGTCTGCCTGACTCACCAGATTAAGGAAGATCTCTTCGGCTCTGTCGTAGAAACCGGCGGCCATATAATCTTTACCCAGCTCCATCATCGCCAGGTCTCTTTGTTCGTCAGGCAGGCTTGGGCGGGCTATCAGGTTCTGGTGGATACGTATGGCTCTGTCCACTTCCCCCCGTCGGCGGAACAGTGAACCCAAAGACAGATGGGTATCTATGGTTTCATCGTCGACATCAAGCAAGGTGATAAACAGGTCGACCGCTTTATCAGATTCATTGGAGAGCAGAAAATTAAGCCCGGTGAAATAATCACGACTCAATTTCTTACTTTGATTGGATTGGGATTGCCTGATGCTACGACGGCCCATATACCAACCATATCCGGCGGCTATAGGCAACAACAGGAAGAGCAACTCAAGCATATCAGGCTTCGTTTTCCTTGACTGGCACGTGCAGCAACTGATTTTCCAGCTCAGCCAGTTGCTTATTCTTGCGGCGCAGCGCCAATCGCATACGTGTGATGTGGTAGAAGGCCATTAACCAGCTGATGATAAAACCGGACAAAAATACTGTGGCCAGTACAACGGGGAGACGATACTCACCCTGAGCAACGAAATAGGAGATGGTGACCACTTGATCATTGCGTGCACCGAACATCAGGGCCAGAAAAAACAGCAGTGCTACCACTACAGTGATGATAAAAGACTTCACGGTGTGCTCCATACACGTGGCTTCAATGACCTGATTATCTAAGAATTTATGGAGACTGACCAGCTTTCACTGGCTACAGGCACAAAAAAGCCCCCTGATGGGGGCTTTTTTAATCTCGCTATCAGTGATTCTCAGAATCTACCCGTTCGCGAAGCTCTTTGCCTGGCTTGAAGTGCGGGACATACTTACCGTCGAGTTCAACTGACGTACCGGTCTTTGGATTGCGTCCAACGCGCGGTGCGCGATAGTGAAGAGAGAAACTACCAAAACCACGGATTTCGATACGATCTCCGGTTTCGAGAGTTGTCGCCATTTGCTCCAACATCTCTTTAATGGCACTTTCTACTTCCTTCGCCGACAGTTGTGACTGCCTGGAGGCGAGTTTTTCGATCAGTTCGGATTTAGTCATCCTTCCTACCCCTGTGTTCAAGCCATAAACAGTCACCTAGCAGGGACATGTTGCCATGCCCCTGAACCGCAAGGCGATTACTTGCGAGCTGCTTTGAAAGCTTCAGCCATAGCATTACTAATAACAGCGTCTTCTTGTTTGTTCAAGTTAGCCATTACTTCTTTTTCTTCAGCTTCGTCTTTCGCTTTGATAGACAGGCTGATGGTGCGGTTCTTACGATCCACGCCCATGAACTTGGCTTCAACGCTTTCACCTACAGACAGAACGGTAGATGCGTCTTCGATACGCTCACGGCTGATGTCAGCTACACGGATGTAACCTTCAACAGTGTCAGCCAGCTCGATGGTTGCACCTTTAGCGTCAACAGCAACTACAGTACCGTTAACGATAGCACCTTTCTTCTTGTCTGCCAGGTAAGCACTGAATGGATCGTCTTCAGTCTGCTTAACGCCCAGGCTGATACGCTCACGCTCAGGATCAACAGACAGAACAACTGCGCTGATTTCGTCGCCTTTCTTGTACTCAGAAACCGCTTCTTCACCGGTACCGTTCCAAGAGATGTCAGACAGGTGAACCAGACCGTCGATGCCGCCGTCCAGACCGATGAAGATACCGAAGTCAGTGATAGACTTGATCTTACCGGATACTTTGTCGCCCTTAGCGAAACGGTTAGCGAAGTCTTCCCATGGGTTGGTCTTGCACTGCTTCAGACCCAGAGAAATACGACGACGCTCTTCATCGATGTCCAGAACCAGAACTTCTACTTCGTCACCCAGGTTAACAACCTTGGATGGGTGGATGTTCTTGTTGGTCCAATCCATTTCAGAAACGTGTACCAGACCTTCAACGCCTTCTTCGATTTCAACGAAGCAACCGTAGTCAGTCAGGTTGGTTACGCGACCGGTCAGACGAGTGTTTTCTGGGTAGCGCTTGCTGATTTCCAGCCATGGGTCTTCACCCAGCTGCTTCAGACCCAGAGAAACGCGAGTGCGCTCACGGTCGTACTTCAGTACTTTAACAGTGATTTCGTCACCAACGTTCACGATCTCAGATGGGTGCTTAACACGCTTCCAGGCCATGTCGGTGATGTGCAGCAGGCCGTCAACACCGCCCAGATCTACGAATGCACCGTAGTCGGTCAGGTTCTTAACGATACCCTTAACTTCTTGACCTTCCTGCAGGTTTTCCAGCAGAGCATCACGCTCAGCGCTGCTCTCGGATTCAATAACTGCACGACGAGAAACAACAACGTTGTTGCGCTTCTGATCCAGCTTGATAACCTTGAATTCCAGTTCTTTGTTTTCCAGGTGGGCAGTGTCACGGATAGGACGTACGTCAACCAGAGAACCAGGCAGGAACGCGCGGATACCGTTCAGTTCAACAGTGAAGCCACCTTTAACTTTACCGTTGATAACACCGATAACAGTTTCAGCGTCTTCGTAAGCTTTTTCCAGAACGATCCAAGCTTCGTGGCGCTTAGCTTTTTCGCGAGACAGTTGAGTCTCACCGAAGCCGTCTTCAACAGAGTCCAGAGCTACGTCAACCTGGTCGCCAACAGCGATTTCCAGCTCGCCCTGAGCGTTCTTGAACTGGTCAGCTGGGATTGGGCTCTCAGACTTCAGACCAGCGTCTACCAGAACTACGCCGTTTTCGATAGCAACTACAGTACCACGTACGATAGAGCCTGGGCGGAATTCCAGTTGTTGAAGGGATTGTTCAAACAGATCAGCAAAAGATTCAGTCATGTTAATTAACTTATTTAATAAACCACGCCTCAGTCCTGAACGTGGAGTCAGAAAAATAATTCACATCTTCCATGATATGAAGGCCTATCGCACCCGCCTTAGAGGCCGGTGTCAGATAACTTTTCAACTAAGTGCTTGAGTACGATATCAAGCACTGCTTCTATGCCTATGCCGGTAGTGTCAATGACTTTGGCATCTTCAGCGGGAACCAGAGGCGCTACTGCGCGATTCATATCTCGGTCGTCCCGCTCTTTAATCTCGGCTAAAAGGCGATCGATATTAACATCGAAGCCCTTGTCCTGCAACTGATTATAGCGTCTTTGCGCCCTTTCTTCGGCGCTTGCAGTCAAAAACAGTTTGACCGGTGCATCAGGAAAAACCACTGTGCCCATATCGCGACCATCGGCCACCAAACCGGGGGCAGATTTAAATGCGCGCTGACGACGCAAAAGAGCTTCCCTTACTCTTGGAAATGCGGCGATTTTTGACGCTGCGTTGGAGCAATCCTGCGTTCGGATTGCCGACGATACATCTTCACCCTCAAGTACCACCTTGACACCCTCGACACCTGCAACTGTCATAAATTGCACATCGAGGTGAGCAGCCAACAGGGTGATAGCCTCTTCATTGTCCAGTTCTACATTGTGATGGATTGCCGCCAGGGCAAGCACACGGTAAATGGCACCGCTATCCAGCAATTGCCAGCCTAAACGCTGTGCCAAAAGCTGACTGATGGTGCCTTTTCCTGCACCGCTAGGGCCATCGATAGTGACTACTGGAGCCAATTCAGACATAGATTCCTCCGCAAATTAAACCCCTCTTCCGTGATAACACCGAAATGAGCGCGCGGCATTATATACCACTGAAGCTGAAAAATCCGTTGGTTTTTCAGCTTCAGTGTATACAAATAAAGTTTACCTGCTTATGAATAAGTCGTTTTACTTATCGCAAAGTGATTCAAATTGCTTGAAATATCCTGGGAAGGTCTTGGAGGTACAGTCTGGATCGTTAATGGTTATGCCACAATCGGCAAACGCCATCAGGGAAAAGCACATGGCCATACGATGATCGTTGTAGGTATCGATATCTGCACTGATCAACTGAGTGCTTGGCGTGACCTTGATATAGTCGTGGCCCTCTTCCACTTGCGCGCCGACTTTACCAAGCTCCGTGGCCATAGCCTTGAGGCGATCGGTTTCCTTGATGCGCCAGTTATAGATATTGGTCATCCGGGTTGGGCCCTGGGCAAACAGTGCAGCTACGGCTATCGTCATGGCGGCGTCCGGAATATGGTTCATATCCATGTCGATACCCTTAAGTGCGCTCTTGCGGGCAATGATGTAATCATCTCCCCACTCAATATCTGCCCCCATGGCTGCCAGCGCATCGGCAAACTTAACGTCACCCTGTATAGACAACTTACCTACCCCTGTGACTTTGACTTCACCGGCGATGGCACCTGCCGCGAGAAAGTATGATGCTGAAGAAGCATCACCTTCCACCAACACGGTTCCAGGTGAAACGTACTCCTGACCGGCCTTTACCACAAAGCGCTTATAGTCCAGGTTTTCGACCTCAACGCCAAACTGCGCCATCAATGCAAGGGTGATATCGATATAAGGTTTGGAAACCAGTTCGCCCTTAATATGTATGGTCACCTCACCCTGTGCCAGTGGGGTTACCATCAAGAGTGCGGTCAGGTATTGGCTGGACAAATCGCCGGCTATCTCCACATCACCACCTTTCAGGCCAGTGGCATTAATTCTGACCGGAGGAAAGCCGGAATTTTTAAGGTAGTCGACATCAGCGCCCAACTGAGCCAGCGCGTCAACCAGATCGCCAATCGGACGTTCTTCCATGCGTGGTTCTCCGGTCAGCACGAATTCGCCCTGCCCCAGAGTTAACGCCGCACACAGCGGACGCATGGCGGTACCCGCGTTGCCCAGGTACAGTTCCAGGACAGATTCACTGCTGATGGCACCGCCGTTACCTGTCACAGTGCAACGAGTCTTGTCTTCTGACAACGAGTACTCTACCCCCAGTTGCCCCAGCGCCTTAAGCATATGCCGGATATCATCGGCATCCAGCAAGTTGGTCAGAGTGGTGGTCCCTTTCGCCAGCGTTGCCAGCAGCAGGGCGCGGTTGGATATGCTCTTTGAACCCGGAATATTTACCGTGCCTTGAATGTGTTTAACGGCATCAAGTCTTAACTGCTTCATAGGGTATCTGGCCATCCTTTGTTTTTTGTTCCGACACTGAATTTTTACCGGCGTAACGCCAACGTGACAAATCGCCGGGATAAATTGGAATCTGTTTGCACTTTACGTTACTTATCGCTGGGTTTGACACAAGTGTTTTTTGTCTTTTTCCGGGCTTTTATATTGATTTTTATTCAAGAGCCGGAAAAAACACCATATGCCACTTGTTCCCTTGCCCCTGTCAGGCCAAGATGGCAACTAAAGCAGACACCTGCTAAACACCACTTAAGACCAGTTTCAGCTTTATATCCTGAGGCCATAATGGTTAAGCTAACAGACAGATAAATCTTCTCTGATCGCGACAGCCTGCATCAGGACAAAAGGAATTTTCATAAATTACAACAAGAGGCCAAAGACGCCATGTTTGAAACTCTCAAAGGTTTGCCCGCCGATCCTATCCTGGGACTCCTGACCCAATACCGCGAAGACCAAAATCCCAATAAGGTCGATCTGGGGGTGGGTGTTTATAAAGACGAGGTTGGGCATACTCCAATCCTCAATTGCGTAAAACGTGCTGAGGCACTCAGGCTGGAGTCTGAGGACACCAAGGTATATATAGGTCCTACTGGCAGCGCGCAGTTCAACACCCTGATGAGTGAACTGGCTTTTGGCAAAGACCACCCTGCACTGCTGGCAGGCCGTATTCGTACCGTATCCACTCCAGGAGGAACCGGTGCACTGCGCGTGGCGGCTGACTTTATTCAACGTTGCAAACCAGGAGCGACCATTTGGGTCAGTGACCCGACCTGGGCAAATCATACTGGTCTTTTTGAAACCGCTGGTCTCACAGTTAAGACCTATCCCTATTATGACTATGACAGCAAGTCTATTAAATTTGATGAAATGCTGGCCTGTCTGAAGCAAGTGGATGAACAGGATGTGGTGCTGCTGCACGCCTGCTGTCACAACCCAAGTGGAGCAGATCTGAACCAGAGTCAGTGGGATCAGGTTATTGATGTGATTGCCAGCCGCGGCTGTATGCCTCTGATTGATATGGCATACCAGGGCTTTGGCGACGGTGTTGACCAGGACGCCTACGGCGTTCGGGCGATGGCGGCAAAAGTGGACAATATGCTGTTGTGTGCCTCCTGTTCAAAGAACTTTGGTCTGTACCGTGAGCGTATTGGCTCCTGCTCCCTGATTGCAAGAGATGCCGCTCAGGCAGACATCTCTTTGTCAGTGATGCTCTATGCCATTCGCTGTATTTACTCTATGCCTCCAGCCCATGGCGCTGCCGTTGTTGAAACCATTCTGGGCAGTGACGAATTAAAAGCCCAATGGCTTGAAGAGCTGAAAGTGATGCGTGACCGGATTAATGGCAACCGTGCCGTGTTGGTGGAAAAACTTCACGCTCTGGGTGTTAACCGTAACTTTGGCTTTATTGCCGACGAGAAAGGTATGTTCAGTTTCCTGGGGATATCTGCTGAGCAGGTCAGCCGCCTGAAACAGGATTACTCCATCTACATGGTGGACTCCAGCCGTATCAGTATCGCGGGTATCAGTTCAACCAATGTCGACTACTTGGCCAAATCGATTGCCGAAGTGCTGTAGTTGTTTCAGTGACTCTGTGGTGTTAGCCGTACTTTAACCAGCGCAACAGACATTAAAAAAGCGAATGCTCAGGCATTCGCTTTTTATTTTCGGCTCCAACCATATGCGGTCAGGCTACTCAACGCAGTATCAGTTACCGTGGCGGCTCGCAAAATCTTCCATAAAGCTTACCAGGGCTTCAACACCTTCCATCGGCATGGCGTTGTAGATACTGGCGCGCATTCCACCGACAATTCTGTGACCTTTCAATGCTACAAGCCCGATGGCTTCTGCTTCCTTAAGAAAAGCCTCATTCAGCGACTCATCAGCTAATTGGAAGGTCACATTCATGCGGGAACGGTTGGCTGCAGCTACTTTATTACCATAGAAGCCGAGACTGTCGATGCACTGGTACAAGCGTGCTGCTTTGGCGGTATTGACCTGCTCCATGGCATCCACACCACCAGTTTGCTCAAGCCACTTGAACACCTCTCCTGCCAGATACCAGGCATAGGTAGGCGGCGTGTTGTACATGGAGTCATTATCCCGGGCCAGGCGGTAATCCATAATTGATGACTGACTCAGGGTCGGCAGATTAAGCAGGTCATCACGAACAATCACAATCGCAAGTCCACTGGGGCCGATATTCTTTTGGGCACCGGCATAGATAAGACCATAGCGGCTGACATCTATCTTACGGGATAGAATGTTGGAGGACATATCCGCGACCACAGGCCAGGGGCAATCTATGTCTTCAAAAATTTCGATACCATCTACAGTTTCATTGGGGCAATAGTGCAGATAGCGATATTCATCGCCCTGGCCTTCAAAGCTTGGCAATACAACAGACTTAACACCATTGTCGTCACTGACCACATCAACAACGTCAATAGCATCAGCACCTGCAAGCTTAACAGCTTCCTCTGCAGCAGCCTTGGACCACTGGCCACTCACCAAATATTTGGCGCGGCCATTATTGCCCATAAAATTATTCACAACAGCAGAGAACTGTCCCCGTCCGCCACCGTGCATAAACAGCACCCGATAGTTGTCCGGAACATCCATCAGTTTACGCAATGACGCTTCTGCTTCACTGGACAAGGCCATAAACTCTTTGCTGCGATGGCTGATTTCCATCACAGAAACCCCCATCCCCTGCCAATCAACAAACTCCTGGCTGGCTTTCGCCATCACAGCCTTGGGTAGCATCGCCGGGCCGGCACAAAAGTTATATACAGCGCTCAATTCCTTGTCTCCACTTGCTCGCTTGATAACAGCGAAATAAAAACGGGCATCAAGTGATGCCCGTTTATCAATTACAATATTATTCGGCGTCGTTCTCGACCGCGGCGTTGTCTTCAGGGGCCTGAGCAGCCTCTGCACCTTCAATCGGCTCTTCGCCTTCAGGAAGATCAACAACCTCGATTTCATCGATACGCTGCAGACCAACCACATCCTCGTCATCAGCGACGCGAATGATACGTACACCCTGAGTGTTACGGCCAATGATAGACACACCTTCAGCCGGGGTACGCACCAGGGTACCCTTGTTACTGATCAGCATAATCTCATCATTCTCGCCAACCTGAACTGCGCCAACAACCGCACCGTTACGCTCGCTCACCTTAATGGACACTACGCCCTTGGTCGCACGGCTCTTGGCTGGGTACTCGGCCAGTTCGGTACGCTTACCGAAACCGTTCTCGGTTACAGTCAGAATTGGAGAGTCATCAGTTGGAACAATCAGTGAAACCACTTCCTGACCATCTTCCAGCCTGATACCACGAACACCGGTAGCGGTACGGCCCATGGCACGAACCTGATCTTCATGGAAGCGAACCACTTTACCTTCGTCAGAGAACAGCATGATTTCGCTGTCGCCGTTGGTAATATCAACGCCGATCAGCTGGTCACCGTCTTTCAGATTAACGGCGATAATACCGTTGGCACGTGGACGGCTGTACTCAATCAAAGAGGTCTTCTTCACGGTACCGTGAGAAGTGGCCATCACAATAAATTTGTCAGCTTCGTACTCACGAACCGGCAAAATAGCGGTAATACGCTCACCTTCCTGCAGTGGCAGCAGGTTAACGATAGGCTTACCGCGGCTCTGACGGCTGGCCAGCGGCAGCTGGTAAACCTTGAGCCAGTACATCTTACCGAAGTCTGAGAAGCACAGAATAGTATCGTGGGTATTGGCTACCAGCAGTTTTTCGACGAAATCTTCGTCTTTAACCTTGGTTGCAGCCTTACCCTTACCACCACGGCGCTGAGCCTGATAATCAGTCAGCGGCTGGTACTTGGCATAACCCAAGTGAGACAGGGTTACCACAACATCTTCTTCGTTGATCAGATCTTCGAGGCTGATATCGATTTCGTTGGCGTTGATTTCAGTGCGGCGTTTGTCACCAAACTGCTCAAGAACTTCTTCCAGCTCTTCCTTAATCACTTCCATCAGACGTTCTGGGCTGCGCAGGATAAACAGCAGACCTGCGATGATCTCCAGCAACTCTTCGTATTCAGACAGAATCTTTTCGTGTTCCAGGCCGGTCAGCTTGTGCAGACGCAGGTCCAGAATTGCCTGAGCCTGTTGCTCAGTCAGATAGTACAGGCCGTCACGGATACCAAACTCAGGCTCCAGCCACTCTGGACGGGCGGCGTCATCACCAGCCTTCTCCAGCATGCCTTGAACATTACCCAGCGCCCAGCCGTTCTCCACCAGCTTAACTTTCGCTTCAGCAGGACTTGGGGAGGCTTTGATCAGTGCGATAATTGGGTCAATGTTGGCCAGCGCGACTGCCAGTGCTTCCAGAATATGGGCACGGTCACGGGCTTTACGCAGCTCGAATACGGTCCGACGGGTAACCACTTCACGGCGGTGCAGAATAAAGGCTTCCAACATCTCTTTGAGGTTGAAAAGCTTTGGCTGACCATTGGCCAGTGCCACCATGTTTATACCAAAAGAGGTTTGCATCTGAGTCTGGGAGTACAGATTGTTCAGTACTACCTCACCCACTTCGCCACGTTTGATTTCGATAACGATACGCATACCGTCTTTATCGGACTCATCACGCAGGCCACTGATGCCTTCAATCTTCTTGTCTTTAACCAGCTCAGCGATTTTCTCAATCAGACGCGCCTTGTTCACCTGATATGGAATCTCGGTAACAATGATGCGCTCGCGGCCATTGTCTTCGGTTTCCACCTCAGCGCGGGCCCGCATAATCGCTTTACCACGGCCTGTGTGATAGGCATCGATAATGCCCTTGCGGCCATTGATAAATGCTGCAGTTGGGAAGTCAGGCCCCGGAATGTAATCCATCAGCTGTTCGATAGACAGCCCTGGGTCTTCAATCAGTGCCAGACAGCCCTGAACCACTTCGTTCAGGTTATGAGGCGGAATATTGGTAGCCATACCTACCGCGATACCTGAGGCACCGTTTACCAGCAGGTTTGGAATTCTGGTGGGCAGTACAGCGGGGATCTGCTCAGTACCATCATAGTTAGGCACATAGTCTACGGTTTCTTTTTCCAGATCAGCCAGCAACTGGTGTGCAAGCTTCTCCATACGGATTTCCGTATAACGCATTGCCGCTGCAGCGTCACCGTCGATGGAACCAAAGTTACCCTGGCCATCCACCAGCGTATAACGCAGCGAGAAAGGCTGAGCCATACGTACTATGGTGTCGTAAACCGCGCTGTCACCGTGAGGGTGATATTTACCGATTACGTCGCCCACAACACGTGCAGACTTTTTATATGGCTTGTTCCAATCGTTCTTAAGTTCATTCATTGCGAACAAAACGCGGCGATGAACCGGTTTCAAACCGTCCCGCACGTCCGGCAATGCTCGTCCAACAATTACGCTCATGGCGTAATCCAGGTACGAATTCTTTAGTTCGTCTTCAATATTAATTGGCGAAATAGATGAAGCCAGATCAGTCATAAACTGCTCGATCCCCTGAAAATTTAGCTGACGCGCCGTAACCGGTGCCCTTGTTCAGCCAACAAACGTGATTTGGCATTCTAACACAGTTATTTAATGTCGCCAGATCCAAGTCGGAATGAAATAGCCCCCTTAGGTTACAGGGGTCAAAAAGCGGTCAGTTTAATGCCAATTTCGAGCATTAAACCTTAATTTGTGCCTTATTTATGTAAAACCAGCTTTATTAGGTTACAAAACAGTTCAGTTATCAGTCATCAAGGACAAAGATTGACCTGGATTAATAAACCTTTCACCCGACATGCTGTTTTATTTTGTAAGCCTGATTCATAATGACGCCGTTTTGCAATAAAAGCACACTCAGGGTAAACCATGGAACAGAATTACAACGTAGATCCAAAAGAAATCGCCAAGTTTGAAAGTATGGCCGCCAGTTGGTGGGACCCAAAGGGCGAATTCAAACCTTTGCATGAACTTAATCCTCTGCGTCTTAACTATATAGATGAGAAGTCAGGCGGTCTGTTTGGTAAGCAGGTACTGGATGTGGGTTGTGGCGGCGGTATTCTGTCTGAAAGCATGGCGCGTATCGGTGCCAATGTGACCGGTCTGGATATGGGCGAGGAACCGCTGGAGGTAGCACGCCTGCATGCCCTCGAAGCCGGCGTTAACATCAACTACATCAAAAATACTGCCGAGTCTCATCGAGATGAGCACAAACAACAATATGATGTGGTGACCTGTATGGAGATGCTGGAGCACGTACCAGATCCTCAGTCTGTTATCCAGGCTTGCTGCGATATGGTTAAGCCAGGCGGCTGGGTATTCTTTTCTACCATCAACCGCAACCTGCGCTCCTATGTCGAAACCATTCTGGGTGCCGAATACCTGCTGAAAATGTTGCCCATTGGTACCCATGACCACGCCAAGTTTATTCGTCCTTCGGAGCTGATGGCTTTGGTGGACAACACCGACCTCCTGTGTCGCGATGCCCACGGTATTACCTACAACCCAATCACAGGCCTGTTCCGCTACACCAAAAGTGTGGAAGTGAACTATATGATTGCCACCCAGAAGGTTGACTGATGTCAGCCCAGTTAATCGGTATCAAGGCTGTGCTGTTCGATCTGGATGGCACCCTGGTGGATACAGCGCCAGATTTGGTGGCTGCACTGAATCTGGCCCTCAAAGAGCATGGCCTTGAAGAGCAAAGCCTGGAGAGCATGCGTGAACAAGCATCTCACGGCAGTTTGGCTTTGGTTAAAGCTGCCCAGCCAAAGCTGGATGAAGACACCCAGTCACTGCTGCAACAGCGCCTGCTGCATTGGTACAGCGAGGTCAATGGCAAACAGGCGTCATTGTTTGATGGCATCGGCCAACTGCTGGATGAATTGATCCTTAGAGATATAAAGGTGGGAGTCATTACCAATAAGCCCGCCCGCTATACCCGGCCCCTGCTCGATGCTCTGGGGCTAACAAATAAGCTCAGCTGCATTATCAGCGGCGATACCTGTACTCGCAGCAAGCCAGATGTGGCTCCTATGTATCTTGGGGCCATGCAATCCGGTATTGCAGTGGATGCGATCGCTTATCTTGGTGATGCCGAGCGGGATCTGCTGGCGGCTAAAGCGGCCGGCATGCAGGGAGTCACAGCTCTGTGGGGATATATTTCTGCAACAGATGATCCCGGGATCTGGCCCGCAGTTTTACAATTAGTGTCGCCTTTATCACTTTTGGATCACCTTAAATAAGCAGAACGAATATCTGGATCGCTTGATAAAGTCGCAATCAGAATTTTCGTTTTAAGGGGCACGAATTTCATCCACTGGCCTGCAGTGCGCGTAGCTTTATACCTCCGGGGTTAGCCCCTGCTCACCCCCGGAAATTATCCTCATCTTATCCACAAGATGTCATATAATTTGCAACTTGCAAATCCCCCAAAACCTCACTATCTTGTAGTTAAGTTTGAATTTGACACCATATATAGTGTGTCGCATGAAATCCGAACACTAATAACACGGTTCACAAAAACCGGATAAGCAGTGCGCTGACAGTAGTTATCGCCCGCCTTGGCCAGTCTGGCCTGTTTGCGTTCAGGGTATTCAGTAGTAGCGACACACCAGGTGTTTTTTGTCTTTTACATTCAGGGCTCATTTTTAATGAATAGCAATATGACAGTCACCAAGCGTAGTGGAGAGCGTGAAGCTATCGATCTCGATAAGATCCACCGCGTTATTACCTGGGCAGCTAAAGGATTAGACAAGGTATCTGTTTCCGAAGTAGAACTGCGTTCTCACTTACAGTTCTATGACGGTATCCCCACCGAAGCTATCCATGAGACCATTATTAAAGCTGCAGCGGACCTGATCTCTCCGGAGTCTCCGGATTATCAGTTCCTGGCGGCACGTCTGGCCATTTTCCATCTGCGTAAAAAGGCCTACGGTCGATTTGAGCCACCCGCTCTGCACGACCATGTCACCCGTCTGGTAGAACTGGGTAAATACGACACCCATATTCTGGAAGATTACAGCAAAGAAGAGCTGGATATTCTGGACTCCTATGTTGACCACTGGCGTGATATGAACTTCTCTTATGCTGCAGTAAAGCAGCTGGAAGGTAAGTATCTGGTTCAGAACCGTGTCACCGGCGAAGTGTATGAGAGTGCGCAGTTCCTCTACATTCTGGTTGCTGCCTGTCTGTTCGCCCGTTACCCACGGGAAACCCGTCTGCAGTACATCAAAGACTTTTACGATGCGGTATCTACTTTCAAGATCTCGCTGCCTACACCCATTATGTCTGGTGTGCGCACCCCTACCCGTCAGTTCAGTTCCTGCGTACTGATCGAGTGTGGTGACAGCCTGGATTCAATCAATGCGACTGCGTCTTCTATTGTGAAGTACGTCAGCCAGCGTGCCGGTATCGGCGTGAACGCCGGTCGTATTCGTGCTCTGGGTAGCCCAATCCGTGGTGGTGAAGCCTTCCATACTGGTTGTGTGCCTTTCTACAAGTATTTCCAGACTGCGGTTAAGTCCTGCTCTCAGGGTGGCGTACGTGGCGGAGCTGCAACGCTGTTCTATCCTATGTGGCACCTGGAAGTAGAATCTCTGCTGGTTCTGAAAAACAACCGTGGTGTAGAAGACAACCGTATCCGTCACCTGGACTACGGCGTACAGCTGAACAAGCTGATGTACACCCGCCTGATCAAGGGTGGCAACATCACTCTGTTCAGCCCATCGGATGTACCAGGTCTGTACGATGCCTTCTTCGAAGATCAGGATGAGTTCGAGCGTCTGTATCTGCAATATGAGCAGGACGACAGCATACGTAAGAAGAGTCTGAGAGCGTCTGAGCTGTTTGGTCTGATGATGCAGGAACGTGCCTCTACCGGCCGTATCTATGTACAGAACGTGGATCACTGCAACACCCACAGTCCATTCGACTCCAAGGTTGCACCAATTCGCCAGTCCAACCTGTGTCTGGAAATTGCACTGCCAACCAAGCCGATGAACAACATCGACGACGAAACCGGTGAGATCGCCCTGTGTACTCTGTCGGCCTTGAACCTGGGTGCCATTCAGAACCTGGATGAGCTCGAGCACCTGTCAGATCTGGCAGTACGCGCACTGGACAACCTGCTGGACTATCAGGACTATCCAATCAAGGCCGCTGAAATTGCGTCCATGAACCGTCGTACTCTGGGTATTGGTGTGATTAACTTCGCCAACTATCTCGCTAAAAACGGCGTTAAGTATTCAGACGGCAGTGCCAACGGTCTGACTCACAAGACCTTTGAAGCGATTCAGTTCTATCTGCTGAAAGCCTCCATGAATCTGGCCAAAGAGCAAGGCGCCTGCCCTGCCTTTAATGAAACCACTTATGCTCAGGGTATCCTGCCTATCGATACCTACAAGCGTGAACTGGACAAGATTTGTGAAGAGCCGCTGCACCTGGATTGGGAAGGTCTGCGTAAAGATATCGTTGAGCATGGCCTGCGTAACTCTACTCTGTCTGCCTTGATGCCATCTGAGACCTCTTCTCAGATCTCCAACGCTACCAATGGTATTGAGCCTCCACGTGGCCTGATCAGTGTTAAGGCAAGTAAAGATGGTCAGTTGAAGCAGGTAGTACCTGACTTTGATGAGCTGAAGGACAAGTACGAGCTGTTGTGGCAAATGCCGGGCAACGATGGTTACCTGCAGCTGGTTGGTATCATGCAGAAGTTTATCGATCAGGCAATTTCGGCCAACACCAACTATGATCCAAGTCGCTTCAGCGGCCATAAAGTACCAATGCAGCAGCTGCTTAAAGATCTGCTGACAGCATACAAACTGGGCGTTAAGACCCTCTACTATCACAACACACGTGACGGTGCGTCAGACAAGTTTGATAATCTGACCGCATTAGAGAAAGAGGATGACGATTGTGCAGGCGGCGCTTGTAAGATCTAATCCAACACCCAGTTAGTTTATCGGGGCCTCAGGGCCCCTTTCTCAGGAAGACACCATGGCTTATTCAACTTTTTGTCAAACTCCCAACGATGCCACCAAAGAGCCTATGTTCTTTGGCCAGCCGGTTAACGTGGCTCGCTACGACCAACAAAAGTATGAAGTCTTTGAAAAGCTGATCGAGAAGCAGCTGTCCTTCTTCTGGCGCCCGGAAGAAGTGGACGTCAGCCGCGACAAAATTGACTACGGTAAACTGCCGGAGCACGAACAGCACATATTTATCTCCAACCTCAAGTATCAGACACTGCTGGACTCTATTCAGGGTCGCAGCCCCAACGTGGCCTTCCTGCCACTGGTCTCTTTGCCTGAGTTGGAAACCTGGATCGAAACCTGGTCTTTCTCTGAGACCATTCATTCACGCTCATACACTCACATTATCCGTAATATCGTTAACGACCCAAGCAAGGTGTTTGACGATATCGTGGTGAACGAGCAGATCCTCAAGCGTGCCGAAGATATCTCCGCCTACTATGACAAATTGATCCGTATGACTCAGGCTTATGAGTTGATGGGTGAAGGCGTACATCAGGTCGGTGGTGAAGAGATGGAAATCTCCCAGCGTGCACTGAAAAAACAGTTGTATCTGTGCATGATGTCGGTAAACGCACTGGAAGCCATCCGCTTCTACGTGAGCTTTGCCTGCTCATTTGCTTTCGCCGAGCGCAAACTGATGGAAGGCAACGCCAAAATCATCCGTTTGATCGCCCGTGACGAAGCACTGCACCTGAACGGTACCCAGCACATTCTGGCCCTGATGCAATCAGGTAAAGATGATCCTGAAATGGCTGAGATTGCCATCGAGTGTTATTCAGAATGTTATGACCTGTTTGTGCGCGCTGCCGAGCAGGAAAAAGAGTGGGCCAAGTATCTGTTCAAAGATGGCTCCATGATTGGTCTGAACGAAAACATCCTGTGTCAGTACGTTGAATACATCACCAATGAACGTATGAAGGCAGTTAACCTGCCACTGCCATATGCAGAGGTGAGCAACCCACTGCCATGGATGAAGAACTGGCTGGAAAGTGACTCTGTTCAGGTCGCCCCGCAGGAAGTAGAAGTCTCTTCCTACCTGGTGGGACAGATTGACTCTTCCATCGACGAAAATGAGTTCCTTGACTTTGATCTTTAAGAAAGACCCTATCGTCAGCCTTCAAGGTCAACCTGTGCTGCTGTTCAATCAGCAGCACGAGACTTTGCTGGAAGCACTCGAGTTTAAGAAGATAAAGCTCTTCTCAGAGTGCCGCAGTGGTTATTGCGGCGCCTGTAAGACCCGTGTGCTTTCCGGCAAGGTCAGCTATCTCACTCCACCTCTGGCATCTCTGGAAGCCGACGAATGTCTGCCCTGTTGTTGTGTGCCGGAAACCAATCTTAATCTGGACCTGTCTCCCGACGGCGTGCAGGTTGTTACCCGTCCCGCACACCTGTTACAAAAAACTTTGCTACTGGATTAAGCCAATCAATTGCCAACGGTCGTTAAAGAAAGGAATAAGGCTTTGGCAGATCCCCTTCGCCCGCAGTTACTAAGCGTTAAATCCCCTTCTCAGCCAACTTGGAGTGCCATTCATTCACCATCATTAGCGCTGCCGAGCCATACCAGGGCTTTAACTCCATCACCAAACTCCCGGATTGAATGGCAGGATCGCTTTGAGTGAGCTTTCGGGCGGTTTCAACATCACTGACGTTAAAGATATAAATCCCTCTGAGCTCTCCCTTATCCAGAAATGGTCCGGCCAACACCAGCAAACCCTCATCAGCCAGGCGTTTGATATTATCAAGATGCGCCCTTTGCAATGCTGCTTTCTCTGCATCTGAGCCGCTGCGATTAGGACCAGCTTTTAAAAATGCCACCACGTAAGGCTTCATTCCGTAGGCATCCGCCCCTGTCTGTCTGGCCAGTTCGGGATCAAATTCAGCAGAGAAAGTTGGCAGTGATATAGCGGCCGATATCAGGGCAATAATGAACACCGCAAAGAAGGAAGGTAGGGATTTCATATAAGCTCCTGCAGATATCCACCTGCAGGAGCAGATGATGATTAAATTGAGGCCGCCAGTTCAGCGCCCTGACGAATGGCTCGCTTGGCATCCAACTCTGCAGCGACATCAACGCCACCAATTAAATGTACAGGAACGCCAGTGGCCTGCAAGGCGGACTCCAGTTCGCGGTTCGACTCCTGACCGGCACACAGCACCACAGTATCGACATCAAGGACTTCTGGCTTGTCATCGACAGTAATATGCAACCCCTGCTCGTCATACTTATCGTAAGACACACCGGTTTTGGTAATAACGCCGTGCTGCTTAATCACACTGCGATGCACCCAACCACTGGTTTTACCGAGGCCTTTACCAATTTTGGAGGTTTTGCGTTGCAGCAGATAAACCTGCCGTGACTGGTGAGCTGTCGCAGCCTCACTGTCCTTAACCACAGCCAGGCCGCCCCGGTTTTGATAGGCTGTGTCCACGCCCCATTGTTTAAACCAGGCCGAGGGATTCAGGGTGCTGGACTCTGATTCACACAGGAAGTGCGCCATATCAAAGCCAATACCACCAGCACCTATCAGTGCCACTTTCTGGCCGACTTCCACTTCTCCGCGCAGTACCTGCTGATAGGTCACCACATTGGATGAGTCAAAGCCGGGAACCTTAACCATGCGGGGCACGACTCCCGTGGCCATAATAATCTCATCAAACTTCTCGTCATCGAGCAGCTCAGGAGTGAACCTGGTGTTAAGCCTTAACTCTATGCCCAAATTGGCGAACTGACGGTCGAAGTAGCGAATAGTTTCGTCAAACTCCTCTTTACCCGGAATTTTACGGGCCAGATTAAACTGTCCACCAACTTCGCCCCGGGCCTCGAACACCACCACGTTATGGCCACGCTGGGCGGCATAAACGGCAAAGGCCATACCTGCTGGCCCTGCCCCGACGACAGCCAGACGTTTGGCCTGGGTCGTGGGGGTGAAGTTAAGCTCTGTTTCGTAACAGGCTCTTGGGTTAACCAAACAGGTCGCCCGCTTGAGAGAGAAAGTATGGTCCAGACAGGCCTGATTACAGCCAATACAGGTATTGATAAGCTCGCTCTGACCCGCGGCAGCCTTATTAACCAAGTCCGCATCTGCAAGGAATGGACGCGCCATAGACACCATATCCGCCTGACCTGACGAAATAATGTTCTCAGCGACTTCCGGAGTATTAATACGGTTGGTGGCAACCAGAGGGACATTGACTTCGCTTTTCAGCTTTTCAGTCACCCAGGCAAAAGCGCCGCGGGGAACTGAGGTTACAATAGTCGGAATACGGGCCTCATGCCAGCCGATACCTGTATTGATAATGGTGACACCGGCCTGCTCGAGCCACCTGGCCAGCTGCACTACCTCATCCCAGGTTGAGCCCTTATCCACCAGATCCAGCATGGACAACCGGAAAATAATGATAAAATCATTGCCGACTTTGGCGCGAATGCCTTTGACAATCTCCAGTGCTAAGCGACACCGGTTTTCAAAACTGCCGCCCCATTCATCAGTACGCTTATTGGTGCGGGAGCAGATAAACTGGTTAATCAGATAACCTTCAGAGCCCATCACCTCTACACCGTCATACCCGGCTTGTTTCGCCAGGCGAGCAGAGCGAATGTATGCCGCAATAGTGCGTTTTACCTGCCAGGATGCCATAGCCCATGGCTTAAAAGGCGTGATTGGCGCCTTAATGGCGCTGGGAGCCTGAGAGAAAGGATGGTAGCCATAGCGACCTGCGTGCAGTATCTGCATACAAATTTTACCATCGGCTTCATGCACTGCATCGGTCACGATTTTGTGTTTACTCACCTGCCAGGGAAAGCTCAGTTGGGAAGCATGAGGAGCCAGTCGACCTCGGAAGTTTGGAGATATGCCCCCGGTAACAATCAGGCCTACGCCACCTTCGGCTCTTTCACGATAAAAAGCGGCCAGTTTTTCAAACCCGCCCTTTTCTTCTTCCAGTCCGGTATGCATGGATCCCATCAATACCCGGTTCTTGAGTTGGGTGTAGCCTAAATCCAGAGGCGCCAACATATGAGGATAAGGAGAAGCCTCGGTTCCGGGTGTTATTTTTATCTGTTCGGCCGACATTCAAACATCCTTTTAAAACATGTGATTTAAACCAGCATAACCTGCCCCTCAAATGAGCTCAATATCTCACTGCAGACCAGTTGTTAAATTACTTTACAAATCGGGGGCGCAAGGAGTGCCGTTCTGAGTTAGCATATCCCTGATAGTAATGAAAAGGAGCGACCCTGGATGTCGACAAAACCTTCTGTAATCAGACGTATATTTGTAGGGCTTTGGCGTATGGTCAATGGCCTGCGCAAGTTGATATTGAATATTTTGGTATTTGGCCTGTTAGCCGCTTTTATTGTGACTTTATCCAGCGATGACAGCATCAAGGTGAAGCCTGATACCGCATTGGTGCTTGAGCTATCTGGCTCGATCGTGGATCAAAAACGTTATATCGACCCGGTCGAAGCGTTTTTCAGCCAGGGGAAAAACAACCCGGATGAACATGAAATCCTGCTCAGCGATGTGCTGGATACCATTCACAACGCCACAGAAGACAGACGAATAGAAGCTATCGTGCTCATTCTTCCGGACCTTCGTAGAGCCGGTATGAGTAAACTGCAGGTCATAGGTGACGCCCTCAATGAGTTCAGGGCTGCCGGTAAAAAGGTGCTCGCCTATGGTGACTATTATGATCAGCAGCAGTACTTCCTCGCCAGTTTCGCCGACCGGGTATACCTGAACCCTCAGGGCGGTGTGATGATCGACGGTCTGGCAAGCTATCGCATGTACTTTAAAAGTGCACTGGAGAAGCTTGATGTTCAAACCCATGTATTTCGCGTAGGCACCTATAAGTCCGCTGTTGAACCTTTCCTGCGTGACGATATGTCTCCGGCCGCGAAAGAGGCAAATACGGCCTTGCTCGGCGGACTTTGGCAATCCTATGAAGATACCATCCTGGCCAATCGCAAGATAAAAGCCGACACACTGTCACTTAATGCCGATGAATATCTGGCATATCTGGATAAAGCCAAGGGCCAGCCCGCTATGGTCGCCCTGCAGCTGGGATGGGTCGATGCTCTGGGAACTCTGGACAGTTTCAGAGCTGAGATGAAAACTCTGGTAGCTGCCGATGATGAACACCATACCTTCCGTCAGGTACATTTTGAGGATTACCTGAGCCTGATTAACCAACCCAGCCTGACCATGGCTGACGAGAATATCGCGCTTGTGGTTGCCAAAGGTAAGATCCTGAACGGTTATCAACAGCCGGGAGAAATTGGCGGCGAAAGCACCTCTGCCCTGTTGCGTAAAGCAAGATACGATGACGATATCAAAGCGGTTGTTCTCAGAGTGGATAGCCCAGGCGGCAGCGCCTTTGCGTCAGAGCAGATCCGTCAGGAAGTACTGGCATTGCAACAGGCCAACAAACCGGTAGTTGTCAGCATGGGAAGTTATGCTGCTTCCGGTGGTTACTGGATTTCCGCCGATGCCGACTATATCTTTGCCACGCCAACTACGATCACTGGTTCCATCGGTATTTTCGGGATGATCACCACCTTTGAGAAAACCCTGGCAAACCTTGGGATCCATACCGATGGTGTTGCGACCTCTGACTGGGCGGGACTCACTGTGACCCGCTCCCTGTCACCTCAGGTTCAGGCTGTTATTCAGCGTGGTATAGAAAGAGGTTACAGCGAATTTATTAATATCGTCGCACAGGGCCGAAATATGAGTACCACTGACGTGGACAAGATCGCTCAGGGTCGGGTTTGGACCGGTGTTAAAGCATTGGAACTTGGACTGGTAGATGAACTCGGCGACCTGCAGGCTGCGGTTGCCAAAGCAGCTGAATTCGCAGGTCTGGAACATTACGACACCAAGCTGATTGAGCAGGAGCTGTCCGCCGAACAAGCACTTATTCAGGATCTTTTTGGTGCAGCATCCGCTTACCTGCCACAAATGCAGGCAGATAAAGGCATGCTGGCACAGATGCTGTCAAAGGCTGAACAGGAGCTTCAGATTCTCGACAGCTTTAATGACCCCAATGGCATTTACCTGTACTGCGATATCTGTAATTACTAGGTAGCTATTTGATTAAAGCCCGGCTTAGCCGGGCTTTTTTATAACAGCAGCAACAGGTAAAAAACATTCATTATCTGGATCACCCTATTCCACTCCCGTTGTCGCAAATATTTCAGTAAATATATCTTTCCGCTATACTTGCGCCACCGCGACTTTCCCTACAAAGCAAATGACCAAAGCTACTATCTACATCGCCTATACCGGCGGCACCATAGGTATGAAGAAAACCGATGTGGGCTTCGTGCCGGCGGCGGGGTTTCTGACTGAGTGTGTTCAGTCCATGCCGGAGTTTTACCACGATGAGATGCCGGACTTCGTCATTCACGAATACAGTCCCCTTATCGATTCCTCCAATATGAAGCCCACCGACTGGCAACAGATCGCAAATGACATCAAAGCAAATTACGATAAATACGATGGCTTTGTGATCCTCCACGGTACTGACACCATGGCTTACACCGCCTCAGCGCTCTCATTTATGCTGCAGGGACTGTCTAAACCCGTTATCGTTACCGGCTCTCAAATCCCCCTGAGCCAATTACGCTCCGACGGTCAAACCAACCTGCTGAATTCGCTCTACCTGGCTGCTCATTACCCCATCGCCGAAGTTTGCCTCTACTTTAATAACAAGCTGTTTCGCGGTAACCGTTCCACCAAGGCTCACGCCGACGGTTTCGATGCCTTTGCCTCCCCTAACTTTCCCATGCTGGCTGAAGCCGGGATTAAGATCAGTCTTAAAAAAGGCGCAGTGACCCAACCTTCAAACAAACCACTTGAAGTAGCCTGTGTTCGCCCACAGCCAATCGGTGTAGTCACTCTTTATCCGGGGATCTCCACAGAGATTTTCGAGAACCTGCTTCAGCAGCCGGTAAAAGCACTCATTATTCTGACTTTTGGCGTGGGAAATGCCCCAGAAGATCCAGAACTGCTGAATACCCTGAAAGAGGCTGATGAACGAGGTATTGTGCTGGTAAACCTGACCCAGTGTTTCCAGGGACGGGTCAATATGTCCGGTTATGCAACAGGTACAGGCCTTAAGCGTAACGGCGTGATCAGCGGTGCCGATATGACCATTGAGGCCGCTCTGGCCAAATTACATTTCCTGCTGGGTAAAGATCTTCCTTCAGAAGAGATCAAACGCCTGATGCAACTCAATCTGGCCGGAGAGTTGACTGAATAAACTCTGTTGGCCCGAAAAACATAAAGGCTCCTGATTGGCAGGAGCCTTTTGTGTTTCTACACTTAGTCAAAGGAGTGTTTTCAATATAAGGTCAGCCTATGGCAAAAACAGCGATTATCACCCTATCAATTGCAGTCCCCTGCTTCGCCCTGATATTGGTTGAGCTGGTGTCACTGTTTCAGTGGCAAGGAAATATTTCCCTGTTCGCCATCGAAGCGACCCGAACCGTGAGCCTGACCATACTTTTTATCGTCGCTATCGACCTGCTGCTAATGGCCTTTAACAAAAAGCGCCGGGATATCAGTCAGCAGTAACCTGAGCCGCCATCATTGCCTCGAAGCCTTCATGATACGGCGGCAACATACCCCATTCGCCTCTGGGATCGTAATCGGGAGCCTGCAATATCGTCTTCATATGGCTGAACTCCAGGAAGCCCTCTTTACCGTGATAATGGCCTATACCTGAGGCGCCTGTGCCACCAAATGGCGCATCATGCATCGCCGCATGAGCCAACGCATCATTAACAGTCACGCCACCGCTACGGGTATGTGTCAGCACCAGCTCTTTCTCTTGCTGATCGGTACCAAACCAATAAAGCGCCAGAGGGTTTTCCCGGCTATTGATATCCGCCAACACTTCAGATGTCTTATCGTACCCCTTGATAATGAGCACCGGACCAAATATCTCTTGCTGCATTACCGTGCAATCGGCGTCGGGCTCTACAATCAAGGTCAATGGCAGGCGGCGATCATCACCTTCTACGCCTTCATGGCTCACCTTTATCCCTGCCCCCTTTGCTCTGGCATCTTCAATATAAGATTGAATACGATCAAAATGAGTCTGATTAATCACAGGAGTCAGATCAGCATTGCCGGTAATAGTGGGATACAGAGTCTTAAACTGACTCAATAAGGTTTCAGTGGCGACATCCAGGCTCTCAGCGGGCACATAAAGTACGTCGGGACTGACACAGATCTGCCCACCATTGGTGCCCTTGGCAATGGCAATACGTCTGCAATATTCAACCAAATCACCGCTGCGACTGATGATTGCCGGTGACTTACCACCCAGCTCCAGCGTCACTGGAGTCAAATTGGCCGCTGCAGCAGTCATCACCTTCTTACCCACTGCAGTCGATCCGGTAAACACCAGATGGTCAAAGCCAGCGCTTGCAAAGGCGGCTCCCACTTCGGCATCACCATTAATCACAGCAACCAGTTCAGGGTCGACAAATTTAGCAAATAGTTCAGCCAACACCCGGGCTGTTGCTGGCGTCACTTCTGAAGGCTTTAACACAGCCCTGTTCCCCGCCCCCAATACACAGGCAAGTGGACTGAGCAGTGTGTAGACAGGAGCATTCCAGGTTCCCATTATGCCGATAACGCCTTTAGGCTGATATTGCACCTTTGCAGTGGCACCAAGCTGATCATAGGGGGAAAATACTGGACGACTCTCGGCTTCCATCCAGGTACCCAGATTATCCCGGGTATGCTTCAGGGAAGCCAGCGCCCCCAAAATATCATTCATCAAAGAGAAGCCCCTGTGGCGGCCGCCAAAATCTGCTTCCATGGCATCTGCCAGAGAGACATGTCCCGCCACCAGCAGATCTATCACCTGTTGAATTCTGGCTTTACGCTCAGCAAACTCCACCACAGGCTTAGCCAGCTGTGCCTGTTGTTGACGAGTGACTGTTTCAGCTATCACCGCCAGCGCACCGGCAGGTGCTGAAGAGGAGTGAGATTGGGCCGCTGACATAATACTGCATCCTTAGTTGTTATCTTTATTCCAGTTTTCTGTATACGCCCTTCTGCAATCAATCGCATGGTCCATATGGACCAACAAACGTCACAACTCTTACTGATTCGCCAAAACCTGTTCTGCGTAAATAGCTGACAGTGTTCCAAGCCAGCCGGCGTTAGTCCGTATCGACGATGGAGAAGATTATAGGGCTGCGGATACTGGCAGCATTATCACGTCCGCCTCTGGATGACGGCTGAACCATGAGGAGTCTGCTATGTCGGCGACCAAACCTGATCCAAAAGCCCTGAGAAATGCGTTGGGCACCTTCACAACCGGGGTAACCATTATCACTACCCGGGCACCTGATGGCACACCTGTCGGCCTGACCGCCAATAGTTTTAACTCTGTGTCCCTCGAGCCACCTCTGGTGCTGTGGAGCCTTGCCAAAACGGCCATGAGTTTGCCGGTGTTTACTGAGGCAGAACACTGGAATGTCCACGTACTTTCTATGGACCAACAGGATCTGTCCAACCGTTTTGCCTCTAAAGGGGAAGACAAATTTAAAGACCTTGCGCTTGATCAGGGCGTAACCAATGCACCGTTAATCGGACAGTGCAGTGCCCGCTTCCAATGTAAAACCGCCTTTGTTCATGACGGCGGCGACCACATTATCTTTATTGGTGAAGTCCTCGATTTCGATCACTCTGCATTGCCACCTCTGGTGTTCCAAAGCGGTCAATATGCATTGACTGCCCGCAAGCCCTGGGAGGGCGTGCAGCTCAGTCAGAGAGAAGAGCCACTGGACTGTAACTACAACGAAGATCTGCTCGGATACCTGCTGGGCAGAGCGCATTTTCAAATGATGCAGGGAATGCAAAAGGAGCTGGCAAGATTTGACTTAAGTCCGGCACATTTCTTCGCTGTTTCCGTACTGGCAATTCAAGGTGGCATTGACCTGACCGGTCTTAACGCCCACATCGAATACACGGGTCAAAGTCTGGATGAAAACCAGATGGCCCAGCTGGTCCATTCCGGGTTGGTCACTTGTATTGGCGAGAAATATGCCCTGACAGATAAAGGCCATCAGGCTTCACTTGGGCAAATCGCCCAGGCCAAAGCCATAGAAGACGACCTGGTGGATGAAATCGGCCGCGGTGATGTCACTGCGCTCAAGCTGCTGCTGAAACGTCTTATCAGACAAACGGATCCTGGCTTGCCAGATCTCTGGTCTGATGCTGTCAGAGGAGCAAAGCATGATTGACAACAAGCACAGGCAATGGGGTGAGCGACTTTTTCATGCGTTGACACACAGGCAAACCCTGCCACCACTGATTGCAGAAGATAAGTCTCTGACCATAGACGATGCCTACCAAATTTCACTGTCGACCCTGGCCTTACGGCAGTCTAATGGTGAACAGGTGATCGGTAAAAAGATAGGAGTGACCAGTAAGGCTGTGCAGCAAATGCTCAATGTTCATCAGCCGGACTTTGGTTTTCTGACAGATAGTATGCATTACCCACAAGGGTCGACTATCAGCCTCAGGCAAGCAGGTCTGATCCAGCCCAGAGCCGAGGGGGAAATCGCCTTTCGCCTTAAGCAAGATCTGGTTGGCCCGGGGATTACTGCCGAGCAGGTACTGGACGCCACTGAGTGGGTCTCGCCCTGCTTTGAAATTGTCGATTCCCGCATTCAGGACTGGCGCATCTCCATTGTGGATACTGTGGCTGATAATGCTTCCTGTGGCGTGTTTGTCATTGGCGAGCAAAGAATCGACCCACGCTCCCTGGATTTGGCTGCAGTCCAAATGAAGCTCTACCACAACAATCAGCCAGCGGGCGAAGGTGTTGGCAGCGCAGTTCAGGGACACCCTGCTCAGGCAGTCACCTGGCTTGCCAATACGCTTGGTCAGTACGGTATCCCCTTTAAAAAAGGCGAAATTATACTTTCCGGTGCCCTGGCTCCATTAATCGATGCCAAAGCCGGCGACCACTTCTTTATGACGATTGAAGGCCTGGGCGATTGCAGCGTGAGTTTCTGCGAATGACCCGCTTCACCAAGATGGAAAGGAAGCATAATGAACAAAATTAAGTGTGCATTGATAGGCTCGGGAAATATCGGCACCGACCTGATGTATAAGCTGCAGCGCAGCGACATACTGGAGCCGGTATGGATGGTGGGAATAGATCCTGACTCCGAAGGTCTGGCCCGCGCCCGGGAAGCCGGTCTTAAAACCACAGCCGAAGGCGTTGATGGGCTGCTGCCCCATATCAAAGCGGATGATATTCGTATCGCGTTCGATGCCACCTCGGCCTATGTGCATGCAGACAACTCCCGCAAAGTTAATGAGCTTGGCGTGTTGATGATTGACCTGACACCGGCGGCAATTGGTCCCTATTGTGTCCCACCTGTCAATTTGGATGGACTAAAGCCAGGCACCATGAACGTGAATATGGTGACCTGTGGCGGCCAGGCCACCATACCTATGGTTGCCGCGGTATCCAGAGTACAGGCTGTGGAATATGCTGAGATTGTCGCTACTGTGTCGTCCAAATCTGTAGGCCCGGGGACACGCCAGAATATCGATGAATTTACCCGAACCACTGCAGGTGCTGTAGAGCAAGTGGGCGGTGCAGACAAGGGCAAGGCCATTATCGTGATTAACCCTGCCGAGCCACCACTGCTGATGCGTGACACCATTCACTGCTTGACCAAAGACACCGCTGATCAGCAAGCCATTACCGAGTCGATTCACGCCATGATCGCCGAAGTGCAGCGTTATGTACCCGGCTACAAGCTGAAGAATGGTCCGGTATTCGACGGCAGAAAGGTATCGGTGTTTCTGGAGGTCGAAGGTTTGGGTGACTACCTGCCCACCTATGCGGGCAATCTGGACATTATGACGGCATCAGCCGCACGCACCGCCGAAATGCTGGCGGATACCATGTTGGCATCATCTACTCAGGGATAAGGAAAAGACTCATGGATTTGAAAGGAAGAAAAGTCAAACTGCATGACATGTCCCTGCGTGACGGCATGCATGCAAAACGGCATCAGATCAGCCTTAAAGAGATGGTCGACATCGCGACGGGTCTGGACAAAGCCGGTGTCCCCTTAATTGAAGTGACCCATGGCGACGGTCTGGGTGGTGCATCACTGAATTATGGCTTCCCCGCCCATAGCGACGAAGAGTATCTGAGTGCGGTCATTCCACAGATGACCCAGGCGAAAATTTCTGCGCTGTTGTTGCCGGGAATAGGCACAGTGGACCATCTGCGTATGGCACATGATCTGGGCGTAAATACAATTCGCGTTGCTACCCACTGCACCGAAGCTGATGTTTCAGGCCAACATATTGGCCTTGCCCGAGAGCTGGGCATGGACACTGTGGGGTTTCTGATGATGGCCCATATGATCACGCCAGAAAAACTGCTGCAACAGGCTAAGTTGATGGAATCCTACGGTGCTAATTGCATCTACTGCACAGATTCTGCTGGCTATATGTTGCCTCAGGACGTCACTGACCGTATCTCGCTGCTTCGACAGCACCTCAAACCGGACACAGAGATAGGTTTCCATGGTCACCATAATCTTGGTATGAGTATCCCCAACTCTCTGGCCGCCATGGCAGCAGGTGCCGACCGTATCGACGGGTCTGTCGCAGGATTGGGCGCAGGCGCGGGTAATACGCCGCTGGAAGTGTTTGTGGCTGTGCTTGAGCGTATGCAGGTTAACCATGGCATAGATCTTTACGGCATTATGGATGTGGCCGAAGATCTGGTTGTGCCCATGATGGAGCAGCCTATCCGTATCGACCGTGATGCTCTGACTCTGGGATATGCCGGCGTCTATTCCTCATTCTTACTGTTTGCCCAACGCGCAGAGAAGAAATACGGGGTACCGGCAAGGGATATCCTGCTTGAACTCGGTCGTCGGGGGACTGTGGGAGGTCAGGAAGACATGATTGACGATACGGCAATGACTATGGCCCGGGAACGTCAACAAGTCAGTCAGAGCTGACCCGGTGAATAACATCAGGGCTTTTGTGAAGCAGCATGGACTGCTGCTTCTGCTGACCGCCGTTTATATCCAGATGTTTACCGGCAGGCAGATCCTGGCGGTAATGCTCGAACCGATAAAGCAGGAGTTCAACGCATCAGATGCGCAAATGGGAGTCGTTACCGGCCTGGCCTTTGCGCTGGTGTTCGCCCTGCTGTGTCTCCCCGCAGGAAGAGAGGCAGATAGAGTCAACCGCACTCACCTGCTGGCATTCTGTGCCTTTGTTTGGACTGTTACCACCTGGTTAGGAGCAACAGTCGAGGCGCTCTGGGTGCTTATTGGGCTGCGAATGTTGGTTGCCGTGGCAGAGGTTCCGGTTGCATCCGCATCCATTTCTCTGATCTCAGATGTATATCCAATAAATCGACGTGCATTTGCCATCAGTATTTTCTCATCAGCAGCGACATTTTCAGCCATCCTCGCCCTCAGCCTTGGTGCTTATATAGTGAACCTGATAGGTTGGCGCGACAGTTTTGCACTGGTGGCATTGCCTGTCTTGCCCCTGGCATTGTCGCTCTGGTTGATAAGGGAGCCTGAACGTCACCAGTCAACTCATTCACCAAATACTCATCATCGCGGTGAAAGTTTGCTTAAAGGTATTTGGCCCGCAGTGATTACACTCTGGCAGGATAAACGGATACGCCTGCTTATTCTCGCTGCGGCCCTGGGTACCCTGGGTTCTAACGCCTACGCTATGTGGAACGCCTCTTTTCTGGTACGCAGTCACAGTATGAGCCTGCAAAATGCAGGACTCCTTGCTGGCACCATTGCCGGAGGCGCATCTGCTGTCGGCATGCTGCTGAGTGGCTATCTCGCAGACAAACAACATGGCCAAAAGAGCCCTTTGGATTTGGCCATCAAAGGTCACCTGCTCGGCCTGTTGGCGCTATTGATTTACTTACTGTTCCCCAGCGAATACTACCTGCAACTGGGTGATGTTCGACTTCCCCTTGCCATGTTGCCATGTGCCCTGGCGGGTTTCTTCTCAGTATTCTGGGTCGGTCCCAGTATGGCGGTACTGACTGAATGGGTTGCGCCATCAATCCGGGGAATTGCAGTGTCGCTACAAACCCTTTTGGTTACTCTGCTGGGGTTTGGAGTCGGTCCGGTCGTTGCAGGCGCAATCAGCGATATACTGACGCCCTGGTTTGGCAGTGACTCACTGCGTATAGCGATATTAATCAGCAACATCAGTGTACTGGCTTCTGTTATCCTGCTGGTGCGTCTTAAGCGTCATTCCGTGACATCAGATAAACACTCATCACAGCAGGAGGCAAACGAGCATCAGGGGGTTACCGCAACTGACACCACTGAATATCAAGGCTCGACCAGTTCCCGTTGAATGCTATCGCAGTAAGGCCACAGAGGCTCAGTTTCCAGAAGGTTTAGGATAAGGTTAGGGTTAAGCCGGACAAACGTTCAGATTAAAAAGCAAGGAAAGCTAGTCTCGCCGGACGAGGACAAACATTGCCCACCGGTGTCGAATAACAAAAACAAGGACAAACAGGAGTCACAAATGTCAGTTATTGCAGTTACCGGCAGCGCTTCCGGGATTGGTGCAGCAGTATGTGAGTTTTTGGCCAACCAGGGCCATACCATTATCGGCATTGACCGCCAAACCGATGAAAAATTCACTCAGGTCAGTGCTGACCTGTCCTCACCTCAGGGGCGTGTGGCCGCCATCGAACATGTTAAAGCGCTGGCGAAAGGACAGTTGTCCGGTTTGGTATGCTGCGCAGGTGTTGGCGTAACAGCGCCTGACGCCGCGCTTATTACATCGGTCAATTTCTTTGGTGTCACCGAACTGGTAGAGGGGTTGAAGTCAGATCTCTATCAAAATGATAATCCTGCAGTGGTTGTCATAGGTTCGGTTGCAGCAACAGCGCAATTGGCAGGTCCACACGCTATGGTTGATACCATGCTGGGTGGTGATGAAACTCAAACCCGCCAGTTAGCTCAGAGTGCCAATGCGCCTCAAATCAGCTACGCAGCCTCCAAGTACGCTGTCACCTGCTGGGCCCGCCAGCAAGCGGCAGCAGAAGGCAATAAAGGACTGCGCATCAACGTTGTGGCTCCGGGTGCCGTGGAGACTCCACTGCATCAGGCCTCAAAAGAAGACCCGCGATTTGGCGAGGCTGTAAAGAAATTTGTTGCGCCTGTGGGCCGTGCAGGTCAACCCGCTGAAATTGCCGCTACAGTAGGTTTTTTAATATCTGAGCAGGCTTCCTTTGTGACAGGCAGTGTGCTGTTCGTCGATGGCGGCATGGATGCCATGGTCAGAGCCAAATACTTCTGAACTGCCGGCAAGGAGTTTAAGAGACAATCCAAACGGCAAGCTTATTGAATGTTGATCAGCGTTCTGGTCACTGACAGCCAAATACAAAAAGCCCCGCGATGCGGGGCTTTTTCATTAAGCGAGTTGAGTTATCGGTTATTTGCCGACATTTTCCATAATCAGCACTATGGCTTCCCCAAAGGTCGCAAACATGATGCCGACAAAGACGGCAATCACTGCAACATAGGACAGCCAGCGCAAGTATAAAATACTGCTATCCATATCGAACTGACCAAATCCCTAAATAACGCTGTTACTGCTTAGTTTTTGTTTTTAAAGCTGGCTGGAAACCGGCTATTAACCCAGCTTTTCCAGACCGCCCATATATGGACGCAGCGCTTCTGGTACTGTAATGGTACCGTCTGCGTTCTGATAGTTTTCCAGAATCGCCACCAGAGTACGTCCGACTGCCAGACCAGAACCGTTCAGAGTGTGCAACAAGACTGGCTTGTTATCACCACCACGGTAACGGGCTTGCATACGACGCGCCTGGAAGTCCTGCATATTGCTGCAAGAGGAGATTTCACGGTAAGTGTTCTGCGCTGGCAGCCATACTTCCAGATCATAGGTTTTAGCGGAACCAAATCCCATGTCGCCAGTACACAATACCATTGTGCGATACGGTAAGCCCAGCTTTTGCAAGATTTTTTCAGCGTGGCCTGTCAGCTCCTCCAAGGCATTCATGGAGTCTTCCGGCTTCACAATCTGCACCATTTCCACCTTGTCGAACTGATGCTGGCGGATAAGACCACGGGTGTCTTTACCGTAAGAACCAGCCTCAGAGCGGAAGCAAGGCGTGTGAGCAGTCAGCTTGATTGGCAGCTCAGCTTCATCAACGATAGTGTCACGAACCAGGTTGGTCAGTGGCACTTCCGCAGTTGGGATCAAGCTCAGGCCCTGGCCTTCTTCAGTCGCTGGCTTGGTGTGGAACAGATCTTCACCAAACTTTGGCAGCTGACCTGTACCCAGCAAGCTGTCAGCATTAACCAGATAAGGAACGTAGGCTTCGGTATAACCGTGCTCAAGGGTGTGAGTATCCAGCATGAAAGCCGCCAGAGCACGATGCATACGGGCAATCTGCCCCTTCATCACGATAAAGCGTGAGCCGGTGATTTTAACCGCACTCTTGAAGTCAAGGCCCTGCAGACCTTCGCCCAGATCAACGTGATCTTTTACTTCGAAGTCAAAGCTGCGAGGCTCCCCCCAGCTGCGAACAACAACGTTTTCGTTTTCATCGGCACCAACAGGTACTGACTCGTCCGGCAGGTTAGGAGTTGTCATTGCGATACCGGAAATTTCACTCAGCAGATCCGCCAACTCTTGCTTTTGGGCATCCAACTGAGAACCCAGATCACCTACCTGAGCCATGATTGGAGCAACATCTTCACCACGGGCCTTGGCCTGACCGATGGACTTGGAGATAGAGTTACGCTTGGCCTGCAGTTCTTCGGTTTCAACTTGCAGGGACTTACGCTTCTCTTCCAGTTTCTGGATACGGTCAACGTCAAGGATGAAGCCGCGGGTCGCCAGGCGTTCCGCTGTCACTTCCAGTTCAGTGCGCAAAAATTTTGGATCTAACATGTCTTATTTTCTTAATAGTTAAACGCGAGAAAAGACCAGTTGCTGGCCCATATATACTACAGCTAGGCAGATAGTCAGGTTCAGCACCACATTAAGGCCGGCTTTCAGCCATTCGCCGTCCTGCATTAATAACAGGGTTTCATTGGAAAAGGTGGAAAACGTTGTCAATGCGCCCAGCAAACCAACACCTATCATGGCCTTGAGTTCCGGACTGACATGACTCACCTGCCCCAATGCATAAATGACTCCCATAACAAAGGAGCCCAATACGTTAACCAGCAGTGTACCAAAAGGAAATCCGGTGCCAAATACCTGGATCATAAATATTGATATCAAATAACGGCATACGGCTCCGATGGCTCCGCCCATGGCGACAAACAAAATGTTAGTCATCATAACGCTTGTTCTCACTGATAGAATCGAGCTGTACCAGCTGAGCCAACTTATCTTTAATCCGTTTTTCAAATCCCCGCTCGGTGGGGAAGTAGAAACGACTGTCCTTCAGTGGCTCAGGGAAATAGTTTTCGCCCATAGCATAGGCATTTGGCTCGTCGTGAGCATAGCGATATCCGTCGCCGAATCCTATGTCCTTCATCAGTCCAGTGGGTGCGTTGCGCAGATGCATAGGCACCCCCTGATTTCCTGTCTCCCGTGCGAGTGCTCTCGCTGCTTTAAAGGCAGTGTATACGGCATTACTTTTGGGAGCGCTTGCCAGGTAAATCACCGCCTGTGCAATGGCCCGTTCACCCTCTGCTGGCCCTACCCGATGGAAACACTCCCAGGCATTGATCGCGACTGTCATAGCCTGAGGATCGGCGTTACCTATATCTTCCGAGGCGATGGCCAACAAGCGACGGGCAACATATAAAGGATCGCCACCACCTTCGAGAATACGGCAATACCAATACAAAGCGGCATCAGGCGCAGAACCTCGGATGGATTTATGTACTGCAGAGATCAGGTCGTAATAGAGATCGCCATTCTTGTCGTAGCCAGCAAGCTGGACCCCGGCTACCTGAGTCAGCATATCCAGAGTGAAGGTGCCACCATCGGCGACCATATCACTCATCAGCTCAAGCAGATTGAGGGACTTACGCCCATCACCATCACAGGTCTGGGCCAGCTGCTCCAGCACCTCGTCAGGCATGTTCAACTGACGTTTGCCCAAGCCACGCTCGTCATCATTGAGCGCCTGAGTCACCATCAGCTTAATCTCATCAGGAGTCAGCTTCTTGATCAGGTAGACCCGGGCACGGGATAGCAAAGCATTATTGATTTCGAACGATGGGTTTTCTGTGGTGGCTCCAATAAAGATAACTGTGCCATCTTCAATAAAAGGCAGAAACGCATCCTGCTGACTCTTATTAAATCTATGGACCTCATCCACAAACAACAGCGTACGCTGACCACGGGCCTGGGCGACAGCTTTGGCCTGTTCAATCGCTGCACGTATCTCCTTTACCCCTGAAGTCACGGCCGAGATACGTTCAACATGGGCATTGGCGTAGTGGGCTACCAATTCGGCCAGGGTGGTTTTACCCGTACCAGGTGGCCCCCAGAACAACATAGAGTGCGCTCGTCCTGCCTCAAGCGCCTTACGCAGCGGCTGGCCGTCACCCAACAGATGCGCCTGACCTATGTATTCTGACATTTCTCTGGGACGCATACGCGCCGCCAACGGCCGGAAATCAGGCGCAAAATCAAAACTCATACTGGTCACACATTATTCTCCGGTACGCTGGTCGTCGATATCGACGTTCTCCGGTACCGTAAACTTGAACAAGGTGTCATCCCTGGCGTCCAGCGCTCTTTGTCCCCTGAGCTTAAACAGGCTGTTATTGCCCTGACTGTCCAGAATACTGAATTGAGACAGGGTGTCACCCTTGAAACAAACATCTACGCCAACCACCTGACTGTCCAGGCTCTTGGGCTTGATTTGATAGCAGTCACCGGCTTTGGTCACCCCATAGTCCTGCCAGACCTTATCATCTTGCTGAACCAGCAGCGCAATAGGCGACGCGGCAATCACTTCGTCTATGCCCAGTACTGTCACCTCTTCCGCGAAGGGGTTATAAATCCATACATCCTTGCCATCAGCCACTATCATGGACTCGTCAGGCGAAGTTAAGTGCCAGTACAAACGATTGGGCGAGGCCAATGCAATGACGCCCTGCCCCTGCTGTATCTGTTTGTCATTTACGTCTGTGACGGTTTGCTGGAAATCCGCACTCATGCCATCGAGTTGACCCAGCTTTTGCTTCAATGAAGCGGCATCATCCGCCAAGGCACCGGCACTGAATGCCAAGGCCATAGCTACCAAGGAAAAACTGACGCGCTTTTTCATATCCTGTTTCACCTGCAATGTTATTTTGGTGGAGGTGGAGCCAGTACTTCACGGTTGCCGTTATGGCCCTGACTACTGACAACACCCTGCATTTCCATCTGCTCAATAATCCGGGCAGCCCGGTTATAACCAATCTTAAATTTACGCTGCACGCTGGAAATTGATCCACGGCGGGTTTCTGTTACAAAGGCAACCGCTTCATCGTACAGAGCGTCCAATTCTTCATCGCCTTCGGCAGCTTCACCCGGCAGCAATACCTGCTCGCCCTCACTGGCACCCTGCAAAATCTCATCAATATACTGAGGTTTGCCACGTGCGTGCCAGTCGGCCACAACCGCGTGCACTTCATGGTCATCCACAAAGGCACCATGAACCCGCACAGGAACGCTGGTACCCGGAGGCAGATACAGCATGTCACCCATACCCAACAGGGTTTCAGCACCTTGCTGATCCAAAATGGTTCTGGAGTCAATTTTCGACGATACCTGGAACGCCATACGGGTGGGAATGTTGGCCTTAATAAGACCGGTGATCACATCCACCGAAGGGCGCTGGGTCGCCAGCACAAGGTGTATCCCCGCGGCACGGGCCTTTTGAGCAATACGGGCGATAAGCTCTTCAACCTTCTTGCCCACGATCATCATCATGTCAGCAAACTCGTCCACCACCACAACGATAGATGGCAGTTTTTCCAGCTCAGGCGCTTGGGGCTCCATGGAGTCAGAAGATTTCCAAAGTGGGTCCATAATGGGCTCCCCTTTGGCTTTAGCATCGGCAATCTTGGCGTTATAGCCTTTCAGATTACGGACACCTACCGCAGACATCAGCTTGTAGCGACGCTCCATCTCACCAACACACCAGCGCAGTGCATTGGCCGCTTCTTTCATATCGGTCACAACTTCACACAGCAGATGTGGGATGCCTTCATATACAGACAGTTCCAACATCTTGGGGTCGATCATGATAAAGCGAACGTCATCAGGCGTGGACTTATACAGCAAACTGGTGATCATCACGTTCACACCAACAGACTTACCAGAGCCTGTGGTACCCGCTACCAGCAAGTGGGGCATTTTACCCAGATCTACGACAACCGGCTCACCGGCGATATCAGCCCCGAGCACCATAGTCAGGTTTGACTCGCTGCTGGTGAACTTTTCACAGTCCAGTACATCGCGCATAAACACGGTTTCGCGGAATTTATTGGGGATTTCCAGGCCCACATAGGCCTTGCCCGGGATCACCTCTACTACGCGAACACTCTCAGCCAACAAAGAACGGGCCAAATCGCGGGACAGGTTGGTAATCTTGGATGCTTTCACACCAGGCGCCAGTTCAAGCTCAAAACGGGTGACTACGGGGCCTGGGAATACCCCCACAACATTGGCGACAACATTAAAGTCCGCCAATTTGGCTTCTACCAGTCGTGCCACCTGATCCAGCTCTTCCTGGCTGATAGGATTATGTTTGCGGTTTGGCACATCCAACAGACTGATATCCGGCAGTGGCGTGGTTGGCTTTGGTGGAACAATTTCCTGTCCCGGAATGGTAATGATGCCATCAACCACTTTTGCTTTGCTGGCATCGAGGCGTGCTTTGGCGTTCACGCCACCCACAGAATTTTTGCTGTCGAAGTCGATCACTTCTGCAGACTTGGGCTCGTCCCATGGTGGAGTTTCGCTTTCTTCGTCCACAACAGCAGCAAGTTTAGGCTCGACACGGGCGTTAACAACTTCAGCTTCAGCTTCCGCTTGGACCTCCACCAGTTCAGGCTCTTCGCGTTTTTTCTTCAGCATGCCGGAGAATCTTGATACCAGACCACTGGCCTGAGAGTCGGCCTCAAGCGCATCGTGCTCGGGCTCCTCATCAAGTTCATCTTCATGAGGCTGGTCTACCCCGCCCCTTCTCTCGCGGAACTTATCCACCAGAGACATGAAGCCCCGGGTATCTTCTGTTTCTGAGGCATCCTGCTTGAGACGCTCGGGTAGATGGTACAACCAAAGCACTGACTTAATACACACCATGCCAGTAACTTCCACCAACACCAACATGGACACACCGGTAAACAGGGTAAAGCCAGCACAGACAAAGGACAACAACAGCAAAGTCGTCCCCAGTGTATTGAAATAGGGCAACATGGCGTCAGCAATAACATCACCGGCTACGCCACCGGCAGAGAACTCATAAATATCGTTGGCATTCATACTGGCCAGCGTGGCCAGGCTCAATACCATCAAAATAAAGCCGACCAGCCTTAAACCGACAGAAAAGTAATCTATTTCCAGCAGCTTATGGGTTCGTTTGAAAAGCAACCAGCCGGTAAAGGCCACCACGAATGGGATTAAATAGGCGGTATACCCAAAGAAATAAAACAGCACGTCGGCGAGCCACGCCCCGACAGCACCGGTAAGGTTATGGATTTCACCTTGATAACTGGTTTGGCTCCAGCCCGGATCGGCCGGATGAAAGCTGCTTAACGCCAGCAAAATAAAAGTCGCCAGCATACAGGTGATTAATAAGCCGCCTTCCTGCAGCCGTTGTAATCCGGTAAGCGTATTAACGCGAGTTCCCTGAGACAAGCCAAGCATTCCGTAAAAATCGATACAATTGGCTTTAAGATATCAGAAACTCCATGAATATGCAGCGAATCCCCCTTTGATGGGCGATTTCTAATGCAGAAGATGAAATGCTGTAAAGAAATTGATGCAGGGTAAAAACTGTCTGTAAAACAAAAGGGCCCGCAGGCCCTTTATCGTTTCGAAATTATGCTTCTTTCGCAGCAAGAGGCTGAATCGCCACTCGACTGGTTTGCTTAACTTCTTCCATCACTACGTATGTGCGGGTATCAGAAACCGCTGGCAATTTCAGCAGGGTCTCACCCAACAAACGGCGATAGGCAGACATATCAGATACGCGTGTTTTCAACAGGTAGTCAAAATCGCCGGATACCAGGTGGCATTCCTGAATGTCGTCCAGCAGTTGCACAGCGCGATTGAATTTGTCAAACACCTCAGGGGTGTCACGGTTCAGGGTAATCTCAACAAAGACCAGCAGAGAAGCACCGAGGAAGTGCGGGTTAACCAGGGCTGTGTAGCCGTTGATATAACCTTGTTTCTCTAAACGCTTCACTCTTTCCAAACATGGAGTTGGACTCAGACCAACCCGCTTTGACAGTTCTACGTTGGAGATACGACCATCAATTTGTAGTTCGTTAAGAATGTTGCGATCTATCCGATCTAAGTCTTTTACAGGACTCTTTTTATTATATGGCATAGTATTAACCTTGTTTTAGGGTTAAAACGATATTTTATATTGTGTATGTCGAATGTTCAGCAGCATTAACTGCTAACTCGATACTATACTAGAAACCCCTGAAAGAATCACCTTCAGGAAGCATAAAATAACAAATATACCTATGAAAAATGGGTTTTTTATCAGAAGAGGCTCAAAGATGATTATTGGTGTACCCAAGGAAATTAAGAACCACGAATACCGTGTAGGCATGGTGCCAGCCAGTGTTCGCGAGCTCACCTTAAAGGGGCATAATGTCTTGGTAGAGACCCAGGCAGGGATGGGAATCGGATTTACAGATCAGGATTACATCGATGCCGGTGCCGAGATACTTCAAACCGCCAAAGCAGTGTTCGATGCTGCTGATATGATCGTTAAAGTGAAAGAGCCCCAGGCAGTTGAGCGCGCCATGCTCAAACAAGACCAAATTCTCTTTACTTACCTCCACCTTGCTCCAGACCTCCCACAAACAGAAGAACTGATTGCCTCCGGCGCGGTATGTATCGCCTATGAAACAGTAACCGATGACCGTGGTGGCCTGCCATTGCTGGCACCTATGTCTGAAGTTGCCGGCCGTATGTCTATTCAGGCCGGTGCCATGGCACTGGAAAAATCCAAAGGCGGCAGTGGCATGTTGCTTGGTGGCGTACCCGGTGTTGAGCCTGCCAAAGTTGTGATTATCGGCGGCGGCATGGTCGGTACCAATGCAGCACAAATGGCTGTAGGTATGGGCGCAGATGTGGTTGTGCTGGACCGCAGCGTTGACGCCCTGCGTCGTTTGAATGTCCAGTTTGGCTCCAGCGTAAAGGCTATCTACTCTACGGCTGATGCCATTGAGCGTCACGTACTGGAAGCAGATCTGGTTGTTGGTGGTGTACTGATCCCTGGCGCTGCAGCGCCCAAGCTGGTGACCGCCGATATGATCTCCCGCATGAAGCCAGGCAGTGCCATCGTAGATGTTGCGATTGATCAGGGTGGTTGTATTGAAACCTCCAAGGCAACGACTCACCAAGAGCCGACTTATATCGTCGATGATGTTGTCCACTATTGTGTAGCCAATATGCCAGGCGCGGTAGCCCGCACCTCTACCTTTGCTTTGAACAACGTGACCCTGCCCTACATCATCAGACTGGCGGAGAAAGGCTATAAGCAGGCCCTGCTTGCTGACAAGCACCTGTTGAATGGCCTGAACGTGATGCATGGAAAGATTACCTGCAAAGAGGTCGCTGAGGCACATAACATGGCCTTTGTAGATCCAACTAACCTGCTGTAAAGTTTGGTTTAAGAATCAAGGGAGCTGCGGCTCCCTTTTTCGATTGAAGCAATCGGGGAGTTAGCTTTACCCCGGGTGCTAAATTCCCTACAATCGGCGCAATTTATTTAAGGCACGGAGATAACAATGAGCCAAGCCAGACATTGCAAACTTTTGATTTTGGGTTCAGGTCCTGCGGGATACACAGCGGCGGTTTATGCTGCGCGTGCCAACCTCAACCCAGTGATGATCACAGGTATGCAGCAAGGTGGTCAGTTGACCACGACTACCGAAGTAGAAAACTGGCCAGGTGATCCGGATGATCTGACAGGTCCGGGTCTGATGGAGCGTATGCAAAAGCATGCCGAGAAATTCAATACAGAGATCCTGTTTGACCATATCCACAAAGTCGATTTCAGCACTCGCCCACTGCGTCTGTTTGGCGACAATGGCGAATATACTTGTGATTCTCTGATCATCGCTACCGGCGCATCAGCCAAGTATCTGGGCCTGCCTTCTGAAGAAGAGTTTAAAGGCCGTGGTGTATCCGCCTGTGCAACCTGTGATGGTTTCTTCTACCGCAACCAGAAAGTTGCCGTTATCGGTGGTGGTAACACTGCTGTTGAAGAAGCCCTGTACCTGAGCAATATCGCTTCAGAAGTTCACGTAATCCACCGTCGCGACAGCTTCCGCTCAGAGAAAATTCTGGCGGACCGTCTGCTGGATAAAGCGGAAAATGGTAATGTGGTACTGCACCTGGACCGCACTCTGGAACAAGTGGTTGGCGATCAGATGGGTGTAACTGGTGTAAAAATCCGCTCTACCAAAGATGACAGCATTGAAGATCTGGAAGTCGCGGGTGTGTTTGTAGCCATCGGCCACAGCCCTAATACCGGTATCTTCGAAGGTCAGCTGAAAATGAACAACGGCTACCTGAAAGTGCAAAGTGGTCTGGAAGGTAACGCCACACAAACCAGCATCGAAGGTATCTTCGCTGCCGGTGATGTAATGGACCACATCTATCGCCAGGCAATTACGTCTGCCGGTACAGGTTGTATGGCAGCTTTGGATGCTGAACGCTTCCTGGATGCTCAGTAACCTGCAAAAGAGACAACAAAAGGCAGCCTCCGGGCTGCTTTTTTTATCTGTTAAATTTGCCAAATCTCCGCTCGTCCCCTCCCCTCTATCAATCCGAGAGCATGCCTCCAGGCAAGGATAATGAGCCAAGGCAAAGAGCAAGCTCAGATAATATCTCAACTCAATTACAGCAAGCGAAGCGCTTATCAGTCAGACAATACATGAACAGCCATTGGCCCAAATTGTCTCACCACAGCCCGGGCGGTATGGGCAAGACCAAGGTAGCAATTAAGACCTGCCACAAGCTGACACTCTAAGGAAAACAGCCTGGGATTTGAGGAAAGTTGATCTATAGGGAGTAGGAGGTTGAGCCTGATGATGGGGATTACAGCTTAAGGGATATCGCGGGGGCGTTTTACACAACTTACGCCAGAACGAAAAAAGGGACCAGATGGTCCCTTTTTAACAGAATCAAAGACTAATTACTTAGCCAGAGCTTCTTTTGCCTTTTCAACCAGAGTAGCGAAAACTACTTTGTCGAATACAGCGATGTCAGCCAAAATCTTACGATCGATTTCGATTGACGCCTTCTTCAGACCGTTGATGAAACGGCTGTAAGACAGACCATTCTGACGAGAAGCCGCGTTGATACGAGCAATCCACAGTTGACGGAATTGACGTTTCTTCTGGCGACGGTCACGGTAAGCATATTGACCAGCTTTAGTTACTGCCTGAACAGCAACACGGAAAGTACGGCTACGAGCGCCATAATAACCTTTAGCAAGTTTCAGAACTTTCTTGTGACGAGCACGAGCGGTTACACCACGCTTAACTCTTGGCATCTTTCTATCTCCTCAAATTAAGCGTATGGCAGTTGACGTGCGATTGCTGGCACATCAGCTTTAGCTACTTGACATTTAGCACGCAGGTGACGCTTACGCTTGGTGCTCTTCTTGGTCAGGATGTGACGCAGGTTGGCTTGCTTGCGCTTGAAACCATTAGCGGTTTTCTTAAAACGCTTAGCAACACCCTTGTCGGTCTTCATTTTAGGCATATCTAAAACTCCGCATTGGGATGATTAATAAAACGTAAGGCGAAAAGGGGGTTGACCTCAGTCAACCCCCTTTTACTTTGAAGGTTGCCCTACTATTTCTTTTTAGGCGCGAGAACCATTACAGCCTGGCGACCTTCCATTTTCGGGAAGGATTCCACAACTGCCAGCTCTTCCAGGTCAGCCTTGATACGGTTCAGAAGATCCATACCCAGGTTCTGGTGAGCCATTTCCCGGCCGCGGAAACGCAACGTAATTTTCGCTTTGTCTCCGTCTTCCAGAAAACGTATCAGGTTGCGTAGTTTTACCTGATAGTCGTTTTCGTCAGTTCCAGGACGGAATTTAACTTCCTTAACCTGAATCTGCTTTTGCTTTTTCTTCTGCTCTTTAGCTGCTTTAGCTTTGTCGAACAGATACTTTCCGTAGTCCATAATGCGACAGACTGGCGGTTCTGCATTCGGGCTGATTTCTACCAGATCCAGACCGGCTTCATCAGCCGTGTTCTGAGCTTCACGAATGCTTACGATACCGATTTGCTCGCCATCGACGCCGTTTAAACGAACCTCTGGTACACCAGTGATTTCATCGTTGATACGGTTTGGGGCAGCCTGACGCCCTGCTTTTTTGATCTTTATGACCTATTCCTCCAACAGATTGAGACTACGGAGCGAAATTTGTTTCTTGACCATGTCGGCAAATGCTTCGATCTTGAATTTACCCAGGTCAACACCATCACGGGTTCGCACCGCTACTTCCTGATTTTCCATTTCCTGATCGCCTACAACAAGCAGGAATGGTACACGCTTCAAAGTGTGCTCGCGTATTTTAAAGCCAATTTTCTCGTTCCTCAAGTCCGAAGATGCACGAATGCCTTGTTCTTTGAAGGATTTGACGACTTCTTCAACATAATCCGCCTGTTTGTCAGTGATATTCATGACAACAGCCTGCATTGGCGCCAACCAAACAGGGAATTTACCTGCATATTCTTCAATAAGAATACCGAGGAAGCGCTCCAGGGAGCCCAAAATTGCACGGTGAATCATCACAGGGGTTTGACGGCTGTTATCTTCAGCCACATAAGTCGCACCCAAACGACCCGGCAGTGCATAATCGAGCTGCACGGTACCACATTGCCACGCACGGTCAAGACAATCATGCAAAGTAAATTCGATTTTCGGACCGTAGAAGGCACCTTCACCCGGCAGAACCTCAAATTCGATACCGTTGCTGCGCAGTGCTTCTTTCAAAGCTTCTTCAGCACGATCCCACATCGCATCGTCACCGATACGCTTTTCTGGGCGGGTAGACAGCTTAACCACGATATTTTCAAAACCGAAAGTCGCGTAAGTGTCATATACCATCTTGATACAGCTGCTTACCTCAGCCTGAACCTGCTCTTCAGTACAGAAGATATGAGCATCATCCTGAGTAAAGCCACGCACACGCATCAAACCGTGCAGGGAGCCGGAAGGCTCATTACGATGACAGCAACCGAACTCAGCCATACGCAATGGCAGGTCACGGTAAGACTTCAGGCCCTGGTTAAAGATCTGGACGTGACCTGGACAGTTCATTGGCTTAATAGCATATTCACGGTTTTCGCTGCTGGTAGTGAACATGGCCTCAGAGTACTTGTCCCAGTGACCACTGCGTTCCCACAGCACGCGGTCCATCATCAGTGGACCTTTTACTTCCTGGTAATCGTAGTTACCCAGCTTTTGACGAACAAAACGCTCAAGCTCCAGGAACAGGCTCCAACCATTGTTGTGCCAGAACACCATACCAGGTGCTTCTTCCTGCATATGGTACAGGTCCAGCTGCTTACCAATCTTACGATGGTCACGCTTGGCAGCTTCTTCGAGACGAACGATGTGTGCTTTCAGGGCTTTCTTGTCACCCCAGGCAGTACCATAGATACGCTGCAGCATCTTGTTGTCTGAGTTACCGCGCCAGTAGGCACCGGCAACATTCATCAGTTTAAAGTGTTCGCAGAAACGCATGTTTGGAACGTGCGGGCCACGACACATATCAGTGTACTCTTCGTGATGATACAGAGCCGGAGTTTCATCGCGGCCAATGTTCTCATCCAGAATTTCCATCTTGTAGGTTTCACCGCGTGCTTCAAATGCATCGCGTGCTTCCTGCCAGCTCACCACGCGCTTCACCACGTTGTAGTGAGTCTTGGCCAGCTCCTGCATGCGCTTTTCCAGCTTGTCCAGATCTTCCTGGGTCAGCTTTTGCTCCAGGTCAACGTCGTAATAGAAGCCGTTGTCGATCACAGGACCAATAGCCATTTTGGTTTCTGGCCACAGTTGCTTGATGGCATGACCCAGCAGGTGGGCGCATGAGTGACGCAGGATCTCAAGACCCTCAGCATCCTTGGCGGTGATGATAGACAGTTCGCTGTCCTGTTCGATCAGGTCACAGGCGTCTTTCAGCTCACCGTTTACACGGCCGGCGATACAGGCTTTTGCCAGACCTGGGCCGATATCAGCTGCAACATCAAGAGTGGAAACTGGACGGTCAAATTCGCGTTTGCTGCCGTCAGGAAGAGTAATTACAGGCATGTAAAATCCTTATTCCAGTGGTGACCCATACGCAGGGCCACTTGGTGATAAAAATAAAAGAAGAAAGTTGCATCCCGGCGACAGAACAGTACGGAGTTCTACATTTCCGGATGCAGGGATGGGAGTGTACGTGAAACCCAGTAACGGAGCAACCTGCTGCCCTCTCCTTTGCCCCTGTAAATGCTAAGGTTTGAGTTTAAGATTCAGGCCCGCACGTTTGCAGGTAATCTCTTGAGTTTCAGGCAGCGATCCGCCACATTGTGTGCACAACAGCAAGCTATGCTTAGCTCCAACTGAAACATCAATATATAAAGGAATCGACATGAAAGAACCCTGGGTGCTGATCACAGGTGGAGCCAAGCGTGTGGGGGCTGAAATCGCCAGGCAATTTCATCAGGCAGGGTTTAATGTGGCTATCCACTATTTACACTCAAAGGGTGAGGCTCAGGTTTTGGTTGATAGTTTCAACCTGATAAGGTGTGGCTCCGCACAAGGGTTTCAGGCGGACCTCAGCTATGAACAGGACGTTCTGAAGTTAGCCGAAGAGGTAAAAACGACGCTGCCGTCGCTGACAGTGCTGGTCAATAATGCCTCGGTTTTCAAGCCGATGCCCTTAGCTTCCGTCACCATGAGCGATGCCCAGGCCATGTTACAGACCAACCTGCTGGCGCCCTACTTTTTATCCCGGGAACTGGGCAAGATGCTGGCGCAAAGCCAGGGCAGCGTTCTAAACCTTGTTGATATTCACGGCCAACGGCCCTTAAAGGATTATGGACTCTACTCTATTGCTAAGGCAGGATTGGAGATGGCAACCCGTTCACTGGCACTGGAGATGGCGCCTGATGTCAGGGTGAATGGAATTGCTCCGGGTGCGATCATCTGGCCTCACGGCAGCAGCGACCAGAAGCAGCAAGCAGTCACCGCCCATATTCCTCTCGGCCGCTGTGGCCAGAGCGGGGACATTGCTCAATTGGCTGTGTTTTTGGCACAGGCTCCCTATATATCAGGCCAGGTCATCGCGGTAGATGGTGGCCGCAGTGCCACAGGCTATTTGGGAGCCGAGTAATGAAGCTCAAATCCAACACTATTCATTGCCCACACTGCGGGCATCATCAGCATATAGATATAGATGGCAGCAATGGTGATCAGGAGTACTTTGAAGATTGCCGCGTATGTTGCAACCCCATACATTTGAGGTTGCATGTCGATGAGCTCCACAAAAAAATTGAAGTTCATGTAGACGCGGATGACGAACAGTATTATTGACCCGAAAATCTGGCGGCCAGGACTCTTTCAACAGTATCAACAATAGCCTGAGTTTGACTGTCTATTTCTATATTAATACGGCTGCCAACCGTGGCGGCTTTCAGGTTAGTCAGCTTCAATGTCTCTGGAATTAAATGTAACCAAAAGCTGGTTTCATCAACCTTTCCCACAGTCAGACTGCAACCATTAATGCCTACAAAACCTTTATAGAGAATGTATCGCATCCAGCTTGGTTCAACCTTGACTCTGACATCGTAATGTTCATCGGTATCACTGACCTCAACCACTTCAGCAGTGGTGTGAATATGGCCGGATAAAATGTGCCCACCAATTTCGCTGCCGAAGGTCAAAGAACGCTCGATATTGACCCAGCTTCCAGTTTGTAAATCTGACAGGTTAGTCAACTTAAGGGTCTCTTCCATTACGTCAAAAAACACCCTATCATTCGCGATCTGTGTGACTGTCAGACACACACCATTATTTGCGACACTTGCGCCCGTCGTCAGGCCTTCGCATAACGCGGCAGGAATGGCCACTTCCAGGGTGTGGAATCCATCATTTTTTTGAATCGCAGTCACTTCACAGGTGGCTTGTACAATACCAGTAAACATTTTCCACTCGCTTTTTTATAGGTTTTTCCATGAATCATACGGGCTTTCAGGCCAAACGATTGATCCAACTGGCGTTGCCAGTGCTTATTGCCCAGGTCACCCAGACCATGATGGGCTTTATCGACACTGTGATGGCTGGCCGGGTCAGCGCTGTTGATATGGCCGCCGTTGCTGTTGGTACCAGCCTTTGGTTGCCGGCAATCCTGTTTGTCCAGGGGCTGTTGATGGCCTTTACGCCAATGTTTGCTCACCATCACGGCGCCAATAATCCGAAAGCTATCGCCCCTTTGGCCCAACAGGCGGCTTATATTGCCATAATCGGCAGTATCGGTGTGATTCTGTTTTTAAGCAGTGCGAACTTCATCCTGCAATTTATGGAACTTGAACCAAAATTGCATCAGCTCACTCTGGGCTATATCAATGGCATCATGTGGGGCGCCCCGGCATTTGTGTTGTATCAGGTACTGCGCGGCTGTGCTGAAGGCATCTCCTATACCCTGCCCACCATGATCATTGGATTCGTTGGCCTGGCGGTAAACATTCCCGCCAACTATATCCTTATCTATGGCCATTTTGGTATGCCAGCCATGGGCGGAGCCGGTTGTGGGGTTGCAACGGCGCTGGTGTTCTGGGCCATGTTCCTTTCTATGGCCGTTTATATCCGCTTCCATAAGAAGTTCAGCGAGATTGCTTTGTTCGAGCAGTTTTTTAAGCCCCATGCAAAAACCATGTGGGATATGGCAAAGCTCGGTCTTCCAGTTGCCATGTCACTCTTCTTTGAAGTGAGTCTGTTTGCGGTGATTGCACTCTTGTTGGCACCATTAGGCTCAATTGTGGTGGCGGGTCACCAGATTGCACTGAACTTCTCATCCATCGTATTTATGTTGCCACTTTCCATCGGTATCGCAGTGTCGATTCGCGTGGGCTACTACCTGGGTCGGGATCAATGGGAAATTGCCGCCAAAGTCACCAAAGTGGGACTGGGCCTCTCTTTCTCTCTGGCTATGGTGACGGCAGTGCTTACCATATTGCTGCGTCATGATATTGCCATGCTGTATAACGGCAACCCGGAAGTCGTGACACTGGCGGGGTCGCTTATGCTGCTTGCCGCACTTTATCAACTGTCAGACTCCATTCAGGTAGTCGCAGCCGGAGCCCTGCGTGGATATAAAGACACCCGCAGTGCCTTCTTTATTACCTTGATCTCCTATTGGCCAATCGGTCTTGGACTGGGTTACATATTGGCGTACACCAACTGGATTGTTGAACCAATGGGCGCGGCGGGTTTCTGGATTGGGTTTATCTCTGGCCTGACATCAGCGGCGATTATGTTTGCTTTCCGACTGAGATATATTCAGAAAAACCAGATTGTTCTGGATGTTATCCAGGACACAGTGCCTCATTAATCATCAAGTTGCCGAATGCATGGGCAAGTTGCTCAGCATTCGGTCAGTCGATGGCGAATTTCATTTTTTTGCTTGCACAATCAAGCGCAACCCACTTAATATAGCGTCCGTCGTCAGGGCAGCGTCACAAAACGTAACACTGACAACGATAATTCGGACGCGGGATGGAGCAGCATGGTAGCTCGTCGGGCTCATAACCCGAAGGTCGTCGGTTCAAATCCGGCTCCCGCAACCAAATTCTAGTTGATGAGAAACAGGTCTTCGGGCTCAACTCTTATTAACCGCAGGCGAAGGTCTAATACCCTACTCCCGCAAAATATACACCCGTAGCTCAGCTGGTTAGAGCACTACCTTGACATGGTAGGGGTCGGTGGTTCGAGTCCACTCGGGTGTACCACTCTCTTTTGAAGAGCTTCCTTATGATGAAGTAAAACTGATAATACAATTCGGACGCGGGGTGGAGCAGCATGGTAGCTCGTCGGGCTCATAACCCGAAGGTCGTCGGTTCAAATCCGGCTCCCGCAACCAAATTTTAGTTGATGAGAAACAGGTCTTCGGGCTCAACTCTTATTAACCGCAGGCGAAGGTCTAATACCCTACTCCCGCAAAATATACACCCGTAGCTCAGCTGGTTAGAGCACTACCTTGACATGGTAGGGGTCGGTGGTTCGAGTCCACTCGGGTGTACCACTCTCTTTTGAAGAGCTTCCTTATGATGAAGTAAAACTGATAATACAATCCGGACGCGGGATGGAGCAGCATGGTAGCTCGTCGGGCTCATAACCCGAAGGTCGTCGGTTCAAATCCGGCTCCCGCAACCAATACACCCGTAGCTCAGCTGGTTAGAGCACTACCTTGACATGGTAGGGGTCGGTGGTTCGAGTCCACTCGGGTGTACCACTCTCTTTTTAAGAGCTTCCTTATGATGAAGTAAAACTGATAATACAATTCGGACGCGGGGTGGAGCAGCATGGTAGCTCGTCGGGCTCATAACCCGAAGGTCGTCGGTTCAAATCCGGCCCCCGCAACCAACCTCTTGTTCGAGGAACATTAGCCTGCTTATGCAGGTTTTTTTGTACCTATCTGACAGCGACTTTTATCTCGCTGACTATTCCTAGTCATAACCCTCAGGCCGTCGGCAAGTGTTGCCCAGTTAAATCCGGCCCCCGCAACCAATCTCTTTTAGAGAAACAACAGCCTGCATTTGCAGGTTTTTTGTACCTATCTGACAGCAGCTTTTATCTCGCTGACTATTCCTTGTCATAACCCTCAGATCTTCTACAAGTGTTGCCAAGTTAAATCCCACCTCGTCAGCCAGATCATTTTTGCGCGATAACATAAACAGTGCTGTAAGTTTCTCCATCGCCTATAAGCGTGGCTGTAAAATACCGTCTTGCGGATTCGATGTACTCTTCTATAGACAAACCCATAAAAAAACTCCCCGGAGGGAGTTTTCGTTATCACTTGGCTATATAGGTGACTATGTTAACTGGAGGATGAAACGCCCTGCTCCTCTTGCTCGATAGTCTGCGCTTCTTTGGCCTTTTGTTTTGCCAGGCTGCGTTGTAACAATTGGCTGTAAATCGGTTTCCCCCCCATAGCCTGCGCTGCCATAGTTGCCCCCAATGTTGTGATCAACAAAGGCAAAATCAGGTCATAGTTGTGGGTCAGTTCAATCACCAGCAAGATACCAGTAATAGGTGCTCTCACAGTTGCGGCGAACAGCGCCCCCATACCCGCCACGGCAAATGTACCGGCTGTAATATCCATGCCCGGAAAGAGTTCACCACACAACACTCCAAAAAAGGTGCCAAACAGTGTGCCCAGTGCCAGCATGGGCGCAAATACACCACCCGGTGCACCTGAGCCGAAACATGCCAGTGTGGTCACAAGTCGGATCATGAAGAGTCCAAATAACGCAGTAAGGGCAAAGTCGCCATGGGCCGCGTCAGGGATCAAAGCGACACCTTCACCTGTCAGCTTTGGCAAAAACAACAGCATGGCACCAAACACAGCGCCTAAGACCGCACCAACGGCAATAAATCGTGACGTCTTATGACCGTGAAGTCGGTCAAAGCCATCCATTGTCATTACCACCAGCCTGTTAAACAGCACACCAATGGCCCCAAACAACAGGCCGAGTACCAGAAACAATCCCAAAGAAGACAATGGTACGGGAGGGTATGAAGGCAGCGGGATCATCGCCCCCTGCCCCTGTAAACTGCGGTAAGTGATAGTGGCAACAATGGCTGCAATAATCACAGCTTTAATCGACACAAGGTTATATCTGAACTGAGGTCTCATCTCCTCAACCACAAACATGATGCCTGCCAAAGGGGCGTTGAATGCTGCAGCAAGTCCGGCAGCCGCACCAGATGCGACCAAAGTATGCCGTCCTTCATCATCTTTCAGCCTGAAAATATCGGTCAGCATACGGCCCACACTTGAACCCATCTGCACCGAAGGTCCTTCCCGTCCCAATACCAGACCAGCCCCTATGGTTCCCACCCCACCAAAAAATTTAACCGGTATGACCCGCCACCAACGCACCGGCCTGACACCATCGAGTGCACCTTCAATTTCAGGAATACCTGAGCCTGCAGCCTCAGGCGCAAATCTATTAACCAGTAAAAATCCAAAGGCCGACAGTAATGAGCTGGACAGCACCACCAGGGAGATCATTTCCCAACCGGGTTCCCGCCCGGACATCCACCCTTCCCTGGTATCCATTACGGCATCAATCGCGATATCAAAACCAGTACAAAGCAGCCCTGCCAACAAACCGACAAAGGGGGATAAACACAATACGGTTAACGGGCTTTTATGGCTGGCAAGAAATCGCCGGACCAGCTTGGTAGGTTGTTCTTTTGTCTTTTGGGGTATGGATTCAGTTGTCATAGTGGAAGCGGCCAAAATAAAGGGGAAATTGCCCGGAAACCGGTCTGATAACAGGCAAGATCGCCTTGATTGATACAAACTGCAATAACTGTATCACAGGGCAGGATTGTGACGGTCCAACAATCCCAAACATTAACAATAATTTGCATCAGGCTATGGGAAAGGTTTTGGCCATCAAGTAAACTGAAACCTCTTATCCCGGGACGGAAAAGTCAATGAGTCAGCGAACCTTAGCGCCCCTTTTTAATCCTGCGTCTGTTGCCATTATTGGTGCTTCCAGTAACCCAAGACGTGCCGGTTACGTGGTTATTCGTAATTTGATTGCCAATGGATTTTCAGGACCAATTATGCCGGTTACACCTAAGTATCAGGCTGTTATGGGTATTCTGGCGTACCCGGCAATCGAGTCTCTCCCGATCAAACCCGATATCGCTGTTATTTGTACACGGGCTTCAAGGGTTCCGGGCATTGTAGAAACACTGGCTCAGTTTGGCTGCAAAGCGGCTATCGTCATGGCCTCAGGTATGGCTGAAGCCAAAACTGAGGACGGTACCAGTGCGCTGAATGCAGCGTTTGAGCATGCCAATCGTTATGGCATGCGGCTGTTGGGCCCAAATAGCCTGGGCATGATGGTTCCCCCTATTGGCCTTAATGCCAGCCTGGCCCATACCAATGCCCTGAGTGGCAAGATAGCCTTTGTTTCGCAGTCTGCAGCCCTGTGTACCACGGTATTGGACTGGGCAAACAACAAAGGAATTGGGTTTTCGGCGTTTGTTTCGTTGGGCGATGCCGCCGACATAGACTTTGATGAACTCATTGACTATCTGGGCAGAGATATTCATACCCGGGCAATTTTGCTCTATATCGACTCCATTAAAGACAGCCGCCGATTTTTATCAGCTGCCAGAGCAGCATCACGCCATAAACCTATCATAGTGGTTAAATCGGGTCGGAGTCAGGAGGGACGCCATGCGGCAGAACGGCACACGGGCGGCGTTATTGGCAGCGACAGTGTCTATGAAGCAGCATTTAGACGGGCGGGTATGCTGAGGGTTCAGGATCTGACCGAGCTCTTTGCAGCAGTGGAAACCCTGGCTCACTCAACTCCAATAAAGGGCGAGCGACTGGCCGTGCTGAGTAACGGTGGCGGCCCGGCGGTTCTTGCCGTTGATGAAGTCATTACCCGCGGCGGCAAAATAGGCCCGCTATCTGAAGAAACCCGCGCCAAGCTGGATCAGGTACTGCCTTCAATCTGGTCGGGACAGAACCCCGTGGATATTATTGGGGATGCCGACGCCGACCGATATGGAAAAGCACTTGATATCCTGCTTGATGCCAATGAACTGGATGCAGTCCTGGTATTGCACTCTCCTTCTGCACTGGGTGACAGTGATCGAATCGCGGATAGCGTTATCGCCGTTGCAGAAAAGCACAAACAGGGAAGAATGCTGAATATTCTTACCACCTGGAGTGGTGAAGATGCAGCGTACAGCGCACGCAAACGTTTTAATGCCGCTGGCATCCCCACATACAGAACCCCAGAGGGAGCTGCCGGGGCCTTTATGCATATGGTTGAGTTCAGCCGCAACCAAAAACTGCTTCAAGAGGTGCCAGAGTCTGTATCAGACACACTTTACCCCAGCACCGACAATGTCCACGCTCAGCTTAACAGGGCGATCGAGGATGGCCGGCTCCAACTGGAAACCCATGAAGCCGCTGCACTGCTTTCCACGTATGGGATCAACACCATAGGGACTGAATTTGCTGCGACTCCTGAGCAAGCAGTACAAGCCGCAAACAACCTGGGCTATCCGGTTGCCCTTAAAATCCAATCACCGGACCTGATCCATAAGTCAGATGTACATGGCGTAAGCCTGAATCTGACATCGGATGATGATGTCATACAGGCCGCGGGCGCTATGATGCGAAGAGTTCAGCTTCAGGTTCCCGGCGCAAGAGTTGAAGGTATGCTGGTACAGAAAATGGCCCTGACTGCCGGGGCACAGGAGCTAAGGGTCGCAGTAATACACGACCCGGTATTTGGCCCCGCTATCTGTCTGGGTGAAGGTGGGTCTGAATGGGATCCTACCAGAGATGCCGCGGTTGCCCTGCCGCCGCTGAATATGGCATTGGCTCGATATATGGTAATTCAGGCCCTGAAAACTCAAAAGCTCAGAGACAGGCGCTTGCCTCTGGGGCTCAACATGCAAGCCATTTGTCTGTTGTTAACCCGTCTGTCCCATCTGATCATTGACTGCCCGCAGATCGCCACCCTAGATCTTAACCCGGTATTGGCGGCCGGAGAGTCAATCACAGTGCTGGATATCAATCTCAGACTGCACTCACAGCCGGTAGATAATGCTCAGCGCCTAGCCATTATGCCCTACCCAAAAGAACTCGAAGAGCGCGCCAGTCTCAAGGATGGACAAAGCGTTACCTTGCGACCCATTCTGCCCGAAGATGAACCCAGTCATCATGAGTTTGACTCCTCGCTGACAGCAGAAGACAGATACAAGCGATATTTTGGTGTCAGGGCGCCCATGACCCATGATGAAATGGCAGTATTAACCCAGATTGACTACGCCAGGGAAATGGCATTTATCGCCACCAGTAAACAACCTGATGGAACAGAGAAAACCCTGGGAGCGGTTCGAGCTACGATAGACCCTGATAATACAGATGCTGAATTCGCTATGGCCGTGCGCTCTGATCATCAGGGGCTGGGAATTGGACGTTTGCTGCTTGAAAAATTGATACGCTACTACCGCCAAAATGGCACAGAAGCAATTAGTGGTTACACCATGTTTGAAAACCGTAATATGGCGAGCCTGGCTAAATCACTGGGGTTTAAGGTGACCTTTGATATGGAAGAGCAACTTATCTATATGCATATGCCACTCACCGAAAACTAAACATAAAAAAACCGACATCAACTGTCGGTTTTTTTATGTTTATGCCGGTTCAGCCCGTCGGTTATCTTTCGGTTTAACGGCAGCGGCTTGTTTCTCTATCCCTTTAACACAGTTACGACCCGATGATTTCGCCTGGTACAGGGCCTCATCAGCCCTCGCCATACAGTCATCGATTGAGTCATCAGTGCAAAAACTGCTCACACCAACAGAGACGCTGATACGGCCCAGTGATTGACGGTTCTCAGCACCAATACTGAGTTTTTTCTCATTGATGATCGCCCTGACCCCTTCAGCCACTGTCATAGCGATATTGAAATCAGTGTCAGGCAGAATAATCACAAACTCTTCGCCACCGTAACGGGCAACAAAGTCTGAGCTTCTCACCCCTTTTTTCAATAGTCTGCCCACATAGGCAATCACTTTATCTCCTGTTTGATGGCCATAGGTATCGTTTACTTTTTTAAAGAAATCTATGTCCACCACCATCATTGAAAATGATTTATCACCTTGGTTGGCACCGTTGAACACTTGTTGCATCTGGTGATCAAATGCTCTGCGGTTGAATAGCGTCGTCAGTGGATCTGTCATTACTTCATTCTGTAAAGACTCCATCTCATTACGCAGCTCATTCACCTCTTTATCCATCTGCGAAAGACTGGCAGCCATTCCCTTATTTTTTTGCATAACCTGAGTAAGTTCAGACCCCAAACCTTCAATCAATTCGGCCAGAGTGGCTTCGGTAGGATTATCCTGAAGTTGGTCGCTATAGCTACTCAGCACATCAGAAAAATCCGCTGTGCCCTGGCTTATCTGTCGTATCTTATTAATTAACCCAGAGATCAAAGATTGTGTTTCGGACTGAACCGAACACAGCTTTTCTGCATCTCCGGGCTCACCCAAAAACTCTTTAAACAATCTGTCATTGGTGGAAGAGGTAAAACTGGTTCCGGCATTCAGCAGCTTGTCGATCTCCAGCTTGAGTAAAGGATTTGTTCCCAAACAATACTCATACCAGACGGCATAATTCACCGGTGTAACGGCAATATCCAGTGCAGTCATTTTAGGAACGGCCTGACGCAGGATCTTAATAGAGAGTTCCCTGTCATCCCCTGAAGTACGTGACTCTATTTTCATTGCTATAATAACCCCGTCATTTGGCTTTTATTATTGACTCAGTTTGGGTGGAAAACCATCGCCACAAATACTCACCCAAACCTGGTTACAACCTTGTAACAAAGTGTACCGCAAGACCCCTTATCCTGTCTCGCCTGATTGCATGACATTTATTGATCTTTAAATCTGACATCTCAGGAAATTATTTCGTGGCATTTATATAAAGCTTCGCTTCAACCAAACACCAGCCCATCTCTCAGTATGCAGTGTTTCTCAGCTGAATTTTGTGATTAAACGACAATCCTGATTGCCCAAAGGTAAGGATTTGACTAATCTTCGACTTTTCCCCTTTAGATTCATTTCTATGTCACTTCGCATTGCTGTCATCGGCAGACATGGTCAACTGGCCTGTTCCCTTCGAAAAACACAACCGAGCCACATCAGTTGTATATATGTAGGGCGTGACGAGATAGATCTCTTTAATCTTGCTGAGTTGGAAAAAACACTTGCTGATATAGATATCGTTATTAATACCGCTGCCTATACCTCCGTCGACCAGGCAGAAACTGACAAAGATGGCGCTGAAACCCTGAACCATATTGCGGCAGAACATCTGGCACAAACAGCAACTAAAATCGGATATAGGCTAATACACTTGTCAACCGACTATGTGTTCAGCGGGATCCCGGGTAAGCCCTGGACGACCATGGACAAGCCTGAACCTTTATCCGTTTATGGAAAGAGCAAATACGCCGGTGAGCAGGCAGTCATTCGGTCAGGAGTACAAGCCGCTATAATCCGAACCAGCTGGTTATATTCTGATACAGGCAATAATTTTGTTAACACCATGCTGAGGCTGCTAAATAACAAACACTCACTTTCCGTAGTCAATGATCAGCTTGGCTCCCCTACCAGCGCAACCAATCTATCTGCCTTTATCTGGGCAATGTGCCAAATTGAGTATTGGCCTCAAATAATCCATTTCCGTGATCAGGGGGTCACCACCTGGTTTGAGTTCGCACAGGAAATTCAGCGTCAGGCGAGTGAAATTGGCATTCTCGATAGTCACTGTAATCTCATGCCCATCTCTACTGATGAGTATGGTGGCCCTGCGCCCCGACCATTAAATAGCGTACTGGATATGAGTGACACCCCAGATCTAGTGGAGCAACATAGCTGGCAGTTCGCTTTATCTGAAGTGCTCCATAGAATAAAACACCGGGGTGAAGGCTGAACGACTAACCTTCAGCATCCGCTAAAAAGTCAAACCAAACATACTTTTGTTCGCCCTGATGAACAAACCCAACTGTAGCCCGCCACACCATATAACCAGATGAACATGAACCAAAGATCATCTGTCCACTGAAACTTCCATCATCGGCGGGCTCGATATTTACCGGTATCACTCCCATAAACATATCCCTGCCTTCAAGTTTCATGGTGACATCCGACACAGGTACATTAGTGGTAATTTTTACATCAATTGGTCGCTCACTTGGTGCAAAATCAGGCATTAAGATTAGATTAATGTTTATTTCACCGCTTTCAGCGTTACAATAGCCCGCACCAAAGTCACACAAAGTTTTATCAACCTCACCACCCGGTGAAACCTGCACTTTGGCTTGTTCACAACCCAAGATCGAACCGGTTAATAAAACCATCAAAAACAGTAAAGTAAACGTGTTATTGCGCACAATTTACGCCTCCGTTAGCCAAGTGTCACCATTCTGTTCTTAAATTTGATCCAGATCAAACACATCAGCTTGTCTCTTATATCTTTTTTGACGTAGCTCAAGTATCATTGCGGTGCTTGGTGACTAATCTCAAATTACTGATCAAGCGTATTGACAATGACATGGTTTTCCGCACAGGAAAGCTATAATTGTCAAGATTTCAGGTGAGGCTCAGCCTTAAACATTAAAAAAAGTAAAAGTAATAAGCAGTGGAAGCAATATGATGAACCATTCCCAGCCAGTCGGCGCTGATTACAATTACACCGTTGTTCGGCAATTCGCCCTGACAACTGTCCTGTGGGGCATTGTTGGTATGGCAGTCGGTGTATTGATTGCGGCTCAGTTAATCTGGCCACAGCTGAACTTTGATACCCCTTGGTTGACCTATAGCCGCTTGCGGCCTCTGCACACCAATGCGGTAATCTTTGCATTCGGCACTTCAGCGCTTTTCGCAACCTCCTACTATGTAGTTCAACGTACCTGTCAAACCCGACTGTTTGCGCCCAAATTGGCCGCATTCACTTTCTGGGGTTGGCAAGCCATTATTCTGTCAGCCGCCATCACCCTGCCTCTGGGTATTACCAGTGGTAAGGAATACGCTGAGCTGGAATGGCCGATCGATATCGCTATCACCGTGGTATGGGTGTCCTACGCCATTGTGTTCTTCGGTACCATAGTTAAACGTAAAACCTCCCACATCTATGTGGCCAACTGGTTCTTTGGTGCCTTCATTATTACCGTTGCAGTCCTGCACATAGTTAACTCCATGGCAATGCCAGTGAATATGTTCAAGTCATACTCACTGTATGCAGGTGCTGTCGATGCCATGGTGCAATGGTGGTATGGTCACAATGCCGTAGGCTTCCTGCTGACAGCTGGCTTCCTGGGTATGATGTATTACTTCGTTCCCAAGCAGGCTGGTCGTCCGGTTTACTCTTACCGTCTGTCAATCGTGCACTTCTGGGCACTGATCGCCCTGTATATCTGGGCAGGTCCTCACCACTTGCACTACACCGCGCTGCCTGACTGGACTCAGTCTCTGGGTATGGTGATGTCGCTGATCCTGTTTGCTCCATCCTGGGGCGGCATGATTAACGGTATTATGACACTGTCAGGTGCATGGCATAAGCTGCGTACTGACCCTGTACTGCGCTTCCTGGTTGTATCTCTGTCCTTCTACGGTATGTCTACCTTCGAAGGTCCTATGATGGCGATCAAGACAGTTAACGCTCTGTCTCACTACACCGACTGGACCGTAGGTCACGTGCACTCTGGTGCTCTGGGTTGGGTAGCCATGGTTTCTATCGGTTCTCTGTACCACCTGATCCCAGTACTGTTCGGTCATGGTCGTATGTACTCTACCTCTCTGGTTAACGTCCACTTCTGGTTGGCAACCGTAGGTACTGTGCTGTACATCGTGTCCATGTGGATCTCTGGTGTTATGCAGGGTCTGATGTGGCGTGCAGTTAACTCTGACGGCACCCTGACCTACAGCTTCGTAGAAAGCCTGGAAGCCTCTTATCCGTTCTACTTCGTTCGCTTCCTGGGCGGCTGTTTCTTCGTAGCCGGTATGCTGGTTATGGCTTACAACGTATTCCGTACTGTGAAGGCACCTAAAGATTCACTGCCTTCACTGACTGAAGCCAAAGCTGCATAAGGAGTGATACCGATGAAATTTAATCATGAGATTGTCGAGAAAAACATCGGTCTGCTGGGCATCTTCATCGTACTGGTAATCAGTATCGGTGGCCTGGTGCAGATCACTCCTCTGCTGTTCCAAAAGGAAACCACAGAGCCTGTTGAGGGTCTGCGTCCGTATACAGCGTTGGAACTGGAAGGTCGTGACATCTACATCCGTGAAGGTTGCTACAACTGTCACAGCCAGATGATTCGTCCACTGCGTGCTGAAACTGAGCGCTATGGTCACTACTCTGTCGCCGGTGAGTCGGTGTGGGATCACCCATTCCAGTGGGGCTCCAAGCGTACAGGTCCTGATCTGGCCCGTGTAGGCGGCCGTTACAGCGACCAGTGGCACGAAGTTCACCTGATTGACCCACGTGCAGTGGTACCTCAATCCAACATGCCTGGTTATCCATGGCTGGCTGAAAATGTTCTGACCGGTGACGAAACCGCTGCCAAGATGGAGATTTTCAAGGGATTCGGTGTGCCATACACAGATGAAGATATCGCAGGTGCCAAGCAAGCCGTTGAAGGTAAAACTGAAATGGAAGCTATCATCGCGTATCTGCAGTCACTGGGACACGCACTCAAGTAAGGAGGCAACTATATGGATTACGGCACATTACATGGAATTATCACCGTCATTGTAATGCTGACCTTCGTCGGTATATTTGCTTGGGCGTACAGCAGCCGCCGTAAAAAGCAATTTGACGAGGCTGCTAACCTGGTTTTCGCCGATGACGATAACCAGGTACTGAAGGACTCAGGAGAACAAAAGCAATGAGTAGCTTCTGGAGTATTTGGATCACAGTACTTACCCTGCTGGTGATCGTTGGATGTGTTTTCCTGCTGGTCGTGTGTAACCGCAACGACACCGGCATCAAGGAAGGCGAATCCATGGGGCACAGCTTCGATGGTATCGAAGAGATGAACAATCCCCTGCCGAAGTGGTGGAACTATATGTTCTACGTCACTATCGTGTTTGGCATTATCTACCTGCTCCTGTATCCGGGACTGGGTAACTTTAAAGGCCTGCTGGGCTGGACAAGTGCCAACCAAAGCGTGACCACCATCGCCGAGTCAAAGGCAGCTTTCGAGAAATCAGAAGCGGCTTACGCCAGTGAACAAGGCGACGGCAGCTTCGTACAGTATGACCGCGAGGTTATTCAGGCCAATGAACGTTTCGATCCTATCTTCGATGCCTTCGCCGAAACTCCGCTGGAAGAGTTGGTGAAAAACGAAGATGCATTGAAAGTCGGTGGTCGTCTGTACCTGCAAAACTGTGCTCAATGCCATGGCTCTGATGCCCGTGGCGGCAAAGGCTTCCCTAACCTGACCGACAACGCCTGGTTGTGGGGCGGCGAGCTGGCCGAGATTAAAACCTCTATCATGAATGGCCGTAACGGCATGATGATGCCGAAAGGGGGTCTGCCAATCGAAGATGGCGAAATCAACGGTCTGGCTGAGTATGTGGTTAGTCTGTCCGGTCGTGACCACGATGCGGCTCTGGCAGCCAAAGGTCAGGCGTCCTTTATGAAAGGATGTTTCGCCTGTCACGGTATGGACGGCAGCGGTAACAAGATGCTGGGTGCGCCTAACCTGAAAGATAACGCCTGGCTATACGGCGGCAGCCGCATGGCAATTGCTGAAAGTATCCAACTGGGTCGTAGCGGCGTAATGCCAGCCTGGAAAGATATTCTGGGTGAAAAGAAGGTTCACGTTATCTCTGCTTATGTTTACAGCTTGTCTCAGAAAGACGAAAGCAAGTAAATCATTAGCTTGAATCAAGGCCCCGCAGTCAAACGGGGCCTTTTTTTTAAGTGCCAAGCGGCACACATAACGGTAAAATACGTTCCATAAGAACGACTAAAAATGGAAGTCAAGATGTCCGATATACAACCCTGGTACAAGCAGTTCTGGCCCTGGTTTCTTATTATCCTTCCCCTGTGCGCCGTGGTCGCCAGTATCAACATGCTGATGATCGCGCTCGACACTAAAGACTCGGTGGTCGCCGAGGACTATTACAAAAAGGGCAAAGCCATCAATATGGACCTACGCAAGAACAAATATGCCAAACAGCTGGGCATGCAGTTCTCTGTTGAAGTTGACGGCAATACCCTGCTGATTACTCAACATGGTGGCCCTGAGTACCGTACAGGCCTGAATGTTGAGCTTTACCACCCTACTCTTGCAGAACGTGACTACAAAGTGATGGCGACCGCAGATCCATCCGGCGTGTATCGGGTATCTCCCCCAGAAGAGTTAAACGGCCACTGGGAAGTGCGTTTGGAGAGTTTCGACAGTAAGTGGCGCCTGCACAAAAGGCTGGAACTCAAGAATAACTCTCAACACTGGCTGAACTGATCCCCATGAGCGCGACCCTTTGTTTTCACTGCAATGAGCCAGTGCTTTGCGGTGATGAATTCGTTACCACTATCAATGGCAAGCCGGAGGTGATGTGTTGCCCTGGCTGTCAGGCTGTCTCCCAGGCCATTATCGACGCAGGCCTGACCAACTATTACAAATACCGCACCGAGCCTGGAAAACGCCAGAATGCGCTGGTGCCGGAAGAGTTAAGTGCATTCAGCGCCTACGATCTCGACGAAGTTCAGTCTGATTTCGTTCATCAGGAGGGGGATGTCAGTGAAGTGTCGCTGACACTGGATGGTATCTCCTGCGCAGCCTGTGCCTGGTTAATCGAGCATAAACTGCAACACCTGAAAGGGATTCGCCGCGTATCTGTGAATACCACAACCCACAGAACCCTTATCCATTATGTAAAGGCTGAGCTCAAGCTCAGCGATATTCTGCAGGCCATCGCCAGAATCGGCTATCAGGCAGCCCCTTATCAGGTTGATGAGGAAGAGGTGCGATCCAAGCGCGAGGGCCGCAGATTTCTAATCCGCCTTGGCCTGGCGGGATTTGCCACTATGCAGGTAATGATGTTTGCTCTGGCCCTGTATTCCGGCTATTTCACCGATCTGGAACAGGAGTTCCGTGACTATTTCCGCTGGGTGAGTCTGATTTTTGCGGCGCCTGTTGTATTTTACTCTGCAGCTCCTTTCTACTTCAGCGCCATCCGCTCCATGTTAATGGGGCGGGTCAATATGGATGTAGCCGTATCCATCGCCATTTGTGGCGCCTATATCGCCAGCTGTATCGCCACAATTGACGGATCCGGTGAGGTCTATTTTGAATCCGTCACCATGTTCACCTTCTTCCTGCTGCTGGGACGTTACTTTGAGCAAAATGCACTTCAAAAAGCGTCCGTCAGCGCCAGTAACCTGCACAAATTGGTGCCATTGACCGCAAGGCGTGTCCTGAATGGAGAGATTGAAGAGATCCCCGCCAAGCAGCTTAAACTGGGTGACATTATTCAGGTTCGTCCCGGGGAGACCCTGGCCGCTGATGGCGTTGTTGTTGCGGGCCACTCCAGCGCCAATGAATCTATGTTGACCGGCGAGCAAGCCCCAATAGAGAAGATGGAAGCAAGCCAGGTGTTTGCCGGCACCATCAATGTGGATCAACCCCTTGAGGTGGAAGTTACCGCTCTGGGTCAGGATCAACTGGTATCTAAAATCATCCGGCTGCAGGAATCCGCTTCCCATGCCAAACCTAAAATTGCAGAAACTGCGACGCGACTGTCGGGCATTTTCTCCAGTGTCATTCTGGCCATCGCTGCCCTCACCTATCTGGTCTGGTATTTCTACCGGCCTGAAGATGCTTTCTGGGTCACCCTGTCAGTATTGGTTGCAACCTGCCCCTGTGCGCTGGCATTGGCCACTCCTACAGCCGTGACCTGTGCAACCGCTCAGCTCACCAAACTCGGCATCATAGTGCGTAAATCCAGCGTGTTTGAGGTGCTGCCTCTGGTCGACCATGTGGTGTTCGATAAGACCGGCACCCTGACGCTGGGTGAGCTGAGAATAAAAGCGGTCAATACAGTCGATGAGAGCAAACAATCTGAGCTGCTCAATATTATCGCTCATCTGGAGCAAGGCTCTATTCATCCCATTGCCAAAGCATTCTCTCCCTACCAGGCGCATTCGTTGGGTATGTTTCAGATAAAACACCATGTTGCTCAGGGCGTCTCTGGTTGGGTTGGAGACCAGGAATACCGGGTTGGCCACTTCGATTTTGCCTGCCATCAGGCCCAGATCCCGGCCTGGCATATCGCCGACCCCGACTGCCAGGAAGTGTGGCTGTCGGTCGACAAACAGCCGCTGGTCTGTGTGATGTTGGAAGATGCTATTCGTGAGGACAGTAAACAAACTATTGCTGCACTCAAATCCCGGGATATCAAGGTCAGTATTGCCAGTGGTGACAGATCGGCTCAGGTGCAAAAACTAGCAGCCCTCCTTGAGGTGGAACACGTCCATGCGGCCATGCAACCAAAAGATAAACTGGATTATGTTCAGTCTTTGCAGCAAAACAGTAAGGTGGTGATGTTTGGAGATGGCATCAATGACGCTCCTGTGCTGGCGGGCGCTGATCTCTCTGTCGCTATGGGCAGTGGTACCGCTATCGCCAAAAACAGTGCAGACACGATATTGCTTGGCGACCACCTTTATCGCTTTGTACAGGCGCTGAATATTGCCAAAAGCACTCATAAAATCATCTACCAAAACCTCTATTGGGCGTTGGGATATAACCTGCTTATCCTGCCTCTGGCGGTTACGGGCCACGTATATCCCTATATCGCCGCTTTGGGTATGTCAGCCAGCTCGCTGATAGTAGTTTCCAACAGCCTTCGTCTTCTGAGGATGCGTCCATGAGCATTATTTATATCCTGATCCCTATTGCCATGCTGTTTGTGTGTATCGCTTTTGCGATCTTCTTTTGGGCTGTAAAAAACGACCAGTTTGAAGATTTGGAACGTCACAGCACCTCGATTCTGTTCGATGAGGATGAGCCGCCAAAACCGTCCACGACTGATGAGGGCAGCGCGCAGTTCAAAGAGAATACTCAAAGTCCAGACAGGGATAAGCACTGACATGGATTATTCTCTGGGCGCGGCCTTTATCGTGGGACTGATGGGAGCCGGTCACTGCTTTGGCATGTGTGGTGGCCTGGTGGGCGCCCTGTCCAGTCAGATCCCCCTGGACCCAAAGCGCAATCAGTTGGCACAGATCCTCAGTTATCAGTTCAGCTATAATGGAGGTCGCATCGTCAGCTATGTGCTCGCTGGCGTTCTTTGTGGTGCCCTGGCGGGCGGCATCGGCATCTTGTTTGCCGTCGACAACTATCTGATAGTCCTGCGCCTGTTTGCAGGGATTATGATGATACTGACCGGCCTCTACATCGCCAGACTCTGGTTCGGACTGCTTAAAATCGAGGCTGTTGGCAAACGGGTGTGGAAACATATCCAGCCCCTGGCGCAGAAGTTTGTCCCGGTGAAGTCACCATTGCAGGCTGTTTTAGCGGGTATGTTGTGGGGTTGGCTGCCCTGCGGCTTGGTCTATAGTATGCTGACATGGGCAGTAGCCAGTGCCGACCCACTTCAGGGCGGCCTGATTATGGCGGCGTTTGGCCTTGGCACCCTGCCCGCACTTATTGGTGCTGGTGTTGCCACCAAGAATTTGGCACTATGGCTTCAACACAAAGCTGTTAGAATAATCAGTGGATTAGCGTTAATTGGCATGGGAATTCAAACCATTGCCGTGGGACTGGGACAGCTTGGCTAGCTCAGTATGGTCAATATGGTTTACCATATGCCGGTTAAACAAGTTTGGGTATTAGTATGACAGTAGAACAAAGCAAACATCGCCGTCCCGCAATCGGTGGATGTGCCATTCATTGCCATGATTGCAGTATGGGTGCTTTGTGTATCCCCTTCACGCTGAACAACCAGGAGTTGGATCAGCTGGATGAGATTATCGAGCGGAAAAAACCTATTCAGAAAGGGGAGCAGATTTTTAAATCCGGCGACCCACTCAAATCTCTGTTTGCCATCCGCAGTGGCACAGTCAAGAGCTACACCATTACCGAGCAGGGTGATGAGCAGATTACCGGTTTCCATCTGGCTGGTGATGTGATCGGATTCGACGGTATTCATGGTCAGGAGCATCAGAGCTTTGCTCAGGCGCTGGAAACCGCCATGGTATGTGAAATCCCATTTAACACCCTGGATGAACTGGCTGGCAGCATGCCTAAACTGCGTCAGCAAATCATGCGCTTGATGAGTACAGAGATTGTCAGTGATCAGGAGATGATCCTGCTGCTTTCCAAAAAGAATGCTGAAGAACGCCTGGCTGCCTTCATCAGCAATCTGGCCAATCGCTACTCCAACCGCGGCTTCTCTGCCCGTGAATTCCGCCTCACCATGACACGTGGTGACATAGGCAACTATCTTGGTCTGACCGTTGAAACCATCAGCCGTCTGCTTGGACGCTTCCAAAAAGCCGGCATGATTGAGGTCAAGGGTAAGTACATCACCATAGTAGACTTTGAACAGCTGAATCAGCTGGCGGGGAATAATCGTATCGCCCGCTAATCAAATTGGTTCTGGTTTTGATTCAGCGCAAAGCCAGAACCTCAAACCCGTCTCATGATAGAGCTAACATGTTGAGATAAGGAATGCATTATGAGGGAATATCAGAAGCTCCTTGTGGTCATAGATCCGACCACTGACGACCAGGCCGCATTAGCCAGAGCCGTTGAACTGGCGGAGCACAGTCAGGCCGCCATCACAGTTTTCCTCTCCATCTTTGATCTCTCCTATGAGATGACATCCATCCTCTCCAGTCAGGAGCGGGAAGCTATGCGTCAGGGAGTAATAGATCAACGTACTGCCTGGTTGCAGGATATTATCGCGCCCTATCAAAGTCGTGGTCTCGCGATTGAAACCAAAGTCATCTGGCACAACCGTCCGTTTGAGAGCATCATTCAGTATGCCATTGAGGGCGATTACCACCTGATTGTAAAAGCGACCCACGAACACGACAAACTTAAGGCCGTTATCTTTACACCAACCGATTGGCACCTGCTGCGTAAAGCGCCCATGCCTGTCCTGATGGTGAAAGAGCATGACTGGTCCAAAAACGGTAAAATTCTTTGTGCCGTCAATGTGGCTACCGAAGATGCTGACCATGATTCTCTTAACGAAAAAATCATTAAGCATGGATTGGATCTGGCCAAAAAATTCAGCGCCGAATTACATCTGGTGAACGGCTATCCGGGCACACCGGTTAACCTGGCCATCGAACTGCCCGACTTTGACGCCAACAATTTCACCGCGTCTGTCAAAATGCAACATGAGCAGCGGGTAGATTACCTGGCTGAATCTTTCGGTATCGACCCGGCCAACTGCCACGTTAAAGAGGGACTGCCCGAAGACGTCATCCCAGAACTGGCAGCCGAGTTGGATGCTGAGCTGGTTATTCTGGGCACCATAGGTCGTACCGCACTCTCAGCCGCCCTGATAGGCAATACCGCAGAACATGTCATTGATAGCTTGAACTGCGACCTGTTAGCCATAAAGCCAGCGGGATACAAGTCACCACTGGAAACAGAATAAGCTGACATAGGGGCATCACTCTTTACCCCGCCCCCTTAAGCTGGAATAATACGCGCCCTGTCACTTAGGAGTCACCGGGCGCTTTTTTTATGTCTGTAGAAATGCCACAAGAATCAATTCAAGAGCTGTCGGAAGACGGCTTGACCAAGAAACAAATTACCCGCATGAACAAGCTTCAGAAGCGCCTGCGTCGTGAAGTAGGCAGTGCCATTGCCGACTACAACATGATTGAAGAAGGCGATCGGGTAATGTGCTGCCTGTCCGGCGGTAAAGACAGCTATGCCATGCTGGATATCCTGTTGAATCTGCAGCAGCGCGCGCCTATCAAATTTGAATTGGTGGCTGTCAACCTGGACCAGAAGCAGCCTGGCTTCCCTGAAGACATTCTGCCGGCTTATCTGGACTCTCTGGGTGTGGCTTACCATATCCTGGAAAAAGACACCTACTCCATCGTTAAAGACAAGATCCCGGAAGGCAAAACCACCTGTTCTCTGTGCTCTCGTCTGCGTCGTGGCACCTTGTATGGTTTCGCCCAAAAGATTGGCGCCACCAAGATCGCGCTGGGTCACCACAGAGACGACATCATTGAGACCCTGTTCCTGAACATGTTCTTCGGTGGCAAGATGAAGGCGATGCCCCCAAAACTGCTGTCTGATGATGGTGCGAACCTGGTTATCCGTCCGCTGGCCTACAGCCGTGAGAAAGATATCGCTGAATATGCTGAGCTCAAGCAGTTCCCTATCATCCCGTGTAATCTGTGTGGCTCTCAGGAAAACCTGAAGCGCAAAGCGGTAAAAGATATGCTGGTGAGCTGGGACAAGCAGTTCCCCGGCCGTATTGAAACCATTTTTACCGCCATGCAAAACACAGCGCCATCTCAGGGTGTCGACCGCGAACAGTTTGATTTCGTTAGCCTGAAGCGCGACCCGAATGCCAAGCCATCCGGTGAAGTCGCTGAAGCAGATCTGCCTGCCTTTGACTTTATGGATGCTGCCAATTCAGGCCATATTGACCTGGATGCTGCTACCCGTATCGACGTAGTGAATACCTATACGCCATAAGCTTACGCTTAACAGATATAAAAAAAGCCCGCATCAAGCGGGCTTTTTAATGTCATGGATTCCAACGCTATTCAACCCAGGGGCTGATCACTTGCGGTACTGCAGAGAATGTCAGGCTCTTCGACTGTTCAATCTGCTCGGCGGATAACGACCAGTTACCACTGACGGTAAACTCCTCATAGCCCTTGTCCTGTTCAAGCACTACCCGGGTATCCGCAGGCAAGGTGAACCTCAGCCCCTGAATCGCATCGTGGAAGTATTTCATCGGGAAGCCCTTCATCGCCCCCTGCATCTCATCCATCTCGCTGTATATCTGCTTCAGCGTTGCCTGATCATATTCTGCCTTTGGCGACTTTGCCCGGATCTGCACCGCCAGGCCACAATTGGCTGACTCACCATCCACCTGCAAATTCACCAGGGCCCGCTGCTGCTTCAGCTCAACATCATAAGGCAGATACAAGCGCTGCGCCTTGGTAAAAGATAAAGGGACAGTCCTTCTCTCGGTACTGATATTGGCCTTTTCAATTTTACATCCCTGGGTCTGGGGCACAGAGAATGTCAGTTCAATGAGCTGATAGTTTTCCTTGTGCATCACCTTCATGCGGGAATAAAAATCCTCATAGCGCAGCGATACTTCACCGGCAATCAGATTGGATGAAACAAATACAGAACCCAGCAACGCGAGGCTGGAGAGGCGAGTGAACCGCATAAAACACTTCCCGGATAATTATTATTAGTTATTGGCAATAAGAAATGACTTGTTGTGCTGCAACATCTGCAATAGCTCTTCAATATAGGCTTCTTTACGCTCGGAATAACTCATCAGGCCCCAAACAAGTTCTTCTGCCTGAGGCTCCTTGCCCTGAGCACGAACATCGGCACGGATAGCACGAAACATATCGTAGGCGCCGTTGGAGTTCAGATTACGCAGATAAGCAGCAACAGAGTCTTCAACGGTATCGAATTTAGCCACTTCGTGACTAAGACCTTCAGTACGTGAAAGAGGCACCAAACCGCAACCCTTACGGAAGCACCATTGGCCAAAGAAGTTCAGTCCCTCACGGGCGAAGCGGGAGCTCCCCCAGCCTGTCTCGTTGGCTGCCTGAATCAGTACCATATTTTCAGGTACAGTATCGACTCGTCTCAGCAGTTCAGTAATGGCATCACCATCGATCACCCTGGGGTTAAACTGATACTTCTGCGCAATCTCACCGATACGATAACGCTCGGCATCTGACAGAGTATGATCCAGACTGAAGTGGGCATTGACGGTTTGCAGGAAATCTCTTTCCTTTGCAATCAGTGCATTCTGAGCGCGGATCATGGGACGCAGGAAATCGAAAAAAGCCTGCTTCTTTTCACGCACATCCGCAATAGCAGAAAAGTCCGGTAATTTTGGAGCCTCAGGTGGTAATGGGTTTTTCAACAGCTGAGCGCTGTTAACTGAAATCTCTTTGCCCACGGGTAACAATGCAACACGTAACCCATAAATGGAGACAATCACCAAGGCAAAAGCCAGCACCAATTTTCCAATTCGACCTGTTTTCAATCAACTACCTATTTAAAATCACAGTATTACCGCAAAGGTAACATAAAAACGAATCGCGCATTATAAGTTATCAAACCCCTTTCACAAATTTTCTCCCTCAAACTCCGCCAAAATCATGTAAACTTACCGGGATTTATTCGGGGAATAGTTAAACCCTTCAAATAAGCATCAGGATGACAAATGCTTTCACAAAATATGGAACAACAACTTGCCGGTAAGTCACGGGTAGTGGCAATCGGCGGAGGCCACGGATTGGGCCGGGTGCTTTCAAGCCTTTCATTTCTGGGCGAAGGTCTTACCGGAATTGTGGCAACCACAGATAATGGTGGCTCAACCGGACGTCTTCGTGAGACAGAAGACTGCATCGCCTGGGGAGATTTGCGTAACTGCCTGTCTCAGGTCGCCACCAGACCCTCTATCGGTTCCCTGCTGTTTGAATACAGATTCAGCGGAGATACTCCTATCGGTGGCCATAACCTGGGGAATCTGATGTTATTGGCACTGGATCAGTTGTGCGTACGGCCACTTGAAGCCGTTAACCTGATCCGCAATATGCTGAATATCAAGCCCAGAATCATTCCCATGTCTGAGCAACCAACCCACCTGCTGGCCCTGTCCAAGGAAGGCGAGCAAATCGTTGGTGAGCTCAATGTAGATGCCATGGAAACCCCGCCCCAGTCATTGCAACTTTCACCTCAGGTGAATGCGACCTGTGAAGCTTGCGAAGCGATACGTAATGCGGAAGTGATTTTGCTGGGCCCGGGCAGCTTCTATACCAGCCTGATGCCTGTATTGCTGACCGATGGCGTACGCAGTGCGCTGGAGCAAAGTCAGGCCAAAGTGGTGTTTATCGACAATATTGATGCAGAGCAGTCTCCCGCATCTCAACTTAGCCTGCAGCAACGCCTGGACTTTTGCCAGAGTGCTCTGGGGCTTAGCCTGGTGGACCATGTAGTGTGTCATGGAGATGAATCACGTGACGATGGCATATTCCATTATAGGCCGATGAACTCCAGTTATCAGCCTGGACGTCACGACACCAAGGCGCTGGCCAGTGCACTGGAAGATATTCTCTCAAACGCTCGATAAACAAAATGCCCAGCATAGAGTCTGGGCATTTTGCTATTTGATACAGTACCTGCTTAGTGCTTAGGTGTACCGCCAGCGGCGCAACACAGCTATTTTGACAATAATAAGTCTCCTGCTATCGGCACATAGCAGGATGATGCATTAATCAAGGACGCCGCGGTTAAGCCATCAACACCATAAACTTCGACTTGAGTGCCAAAGTCGCCCACCAGTTTTTTGGCCAGCAAGTCGAAGTCTCCGTCGCCACTGGCCAGCACCAACACATCAGACTCTCTGCCGAGCTCCATGGCATCTATGGTAATTCCCACATCCCAATCACACTTGGACGAACCATCAACCCTTTGAATATAGGGTTTTAACTTCACCTCAAACCCTATTGCGCGCAATATATTCTGAAATTGCTGCTGCTTGGGATCGCCACGGTCGCTGGCATAGGCGATCGCTTTTACCACTTCCCTGTCTGTGGTCGTGCTTCGCCAAAACTCGTTGTAGTCAAAGGAGCGCCCAAACGCTTGCCGGGTGGTGTAATAGATATTCTGTACATCGACAAGAATGGTAACTTTTTGCATGAACGCCCTTATCGTGATTTCGCTAACAAACTTGGCGGGAATATTCGAAAACAGACTCAGTTTCATAGAGTGCTGATTGGCATACATCATACTGGATTGCTGACACCACTGCTTTGAAGATTGAGTGTAAGCGTAAGTAAAACACTCAGAGAATCACGCACGTTGCCACAAGAGTAGTGAGCAGAACAAATAAACAATACGAATATGGGGACCAACTACAAGCCTTTCCGCCCCCCTTTATATTCTTCAACTTCCAGAGCGACAATGCCTATCATCATAGCGCCACTCAACGGGATTCAGAGCACACCTCATAGTCAGTTTCAACACATCGGCGAACGAGCTCCTCAACCTGTTCTAACTCAGATTCAGTCAGAGCATTAAACCGTAAATGTGCATTTACCCGGCCGTAAGCATACATATCACCAGCTGGCCTGTTGGATTCTGAGATTATGCGCCACATGTTCGCTGTCAACCAGTTTCGCTCTACGACCTCTCCCTCCAAATACATTAGTGCGAGATTCCATTGGGCTGGACTTAACCCCTGATGAGCCGCTTGTTGGAACCAATCGAATGCTTTTGCTGGGTTCCCCAAATACAGTTTTTGACCCATTGTGTTCTGGGCCCACGCATAGCCTTGGTTAGCAGACTTTTCATACCAAAAATAAGCTTGGTCATGCTTCCATGAATCGCGCATGTTATCGTCATAATAATGTTTCATATAAAGGTTTCCGTAGTAATATTGATACTCGGCGTCCCCTTGCTCCGCCAACAATATAATCCGCTCCTTTTTCGCTCCAACGTGTCCCAATTTAGTCGCCTTGGTGAAGTGGTATTCGGCTTTTTCGAGATCCGCCTCAATGACTTTACCAAATCTATATATCAGGCCAATTCGATAATCAGCTTCCGCAAAACCCTGCTCAGCTGAACGAGCGTAATAGCTTAACGCTTCTTGTATCTTTCCTTCTCTCTCAAGCTCTGTTGCTACCATATATTCCGCATATGGCTGCCCCTGCTGGGCAGCTTTATTCATCAACTCCATTGCCAAACTATGGTTTGGTCGCGTTAACTTACCTTCAAGATATACAACCCCGAGCCAATACTGGGCATCCGGATTACCCTGCTCAGCAGCTTCTTTATAGTAATCAAAACTCTCCTCTCCGTTTTTTGCCAGTTTAGGGTTTGCATCGAGTAACTTTGCCAACTGATAGTTAGCGTTACTGCCCCCATTTTTCGCCGCTCGACGAAACCAAGCCGCTGCGGTTCTCTGGTCCGGGCTAATTTCTAATCCATCAATGCGTAAACCGTCCAGGTATATTTGTCCCATCTTTGTTTGTGCTTCCCAACTCCCGTTGTCACAGGCCTTCTTTAACCAGTTAAAACTATTTATTCCATGCTCTGGAACTTGGGAGGATTGGTACTTGCGGTCGTAATACTGTGAAACCTGAAACTCTGCGTGAGCATTACCGCTGTCTGCAGATTTCTGGAACCACAGCTGAGCCTCCTCGGGGTCACTCGTTACCCCCTGTCCTCTCAATAACAATAGGCCCAGCTGATATTGCGCTTCACTGTCACCCTGTTCAGCCAACAACCTGGTCGTCGAGTAATCCGGAATTGCTGTGCTGGAATCAGAATCTTCCCAGACGAACCAAACTACTGCCACACTAAGAATGAGGAAAAAAAGGAACTCGACACCTGTGTATTTCATTTGAAAAATAACCCCTATACTTCGTAGTCATTTAAGTGCCGATATACGCCAGTTCGATATGCACTCGCATAACAGTCTCTTGTCGACGGATTCACCATCCCGGACAAGGATTAATCAATGGGATAGGTTCGGGGCTCATCACTGAATAAGCAACACTACTTTTATACAGAAATAGATGGTCGTTTATGAACTTTAGAATAATTTTTCAACCTGTAGCACCCACAAAGGCCTGGAAAAGTAAGTATTCTGTTGGAATTTCGGTTACCAACCCACCTCGCCAATAGCACCCTGGCAAAGGGTTCACGTCAGCCGGTTCTCTTAACCCTATTGCGGTAACCGACCTGCACTGTGAATACCAAGTACGAACACAATCAAAACCTGCAGCTATTGGCAGTACTTAGTACTGGTTTCCAGTGCAACACCAAAGCCCCTTCCGATGCTCTGCGATATACAGTGGTGGCAAGACACAGTAGATTAAAGTGAAAAGTCCAACGCTCACTAGAGTCACTCCAGAACAGGTCATTTCCTGGTTCATCAACTGAAGGCGCGACCTCAAGCCCAGTTAAGCTCGAAAACAGTAAGCATGGGTAACCATATGATTGTTTCGCATCATGATTTACACATCAATGGCTATCAACTAGAATGCGCCGCACCGACAGTTCGGTAAGTTTCTTTTCCTGTTTTTTGCCCAATGAGCTAACTGACAACGATGAAACGTCTGGAAAATCACTTCGAAAAATTGCTGTTCAATTCTCGCTGGCTGCTGGCGCCGTTTTTCTTCGGCCTGGTGATCGCCATTGGCGTACTGTTTCTTAAGTTTGGTAAAGAGCTACTCAACCTCTTTGCCATAGTATTTATTGGCGGCGAAGGCCACCCCATCCTCAGCATACTTACCCTGGTGGACACTGCGCTGTTGGCCAGCTTATTGCTCATCATTGCCTTTAGCGGTTATGAGAACTTCGTGTCCAAGTTTGGCCCGACAGATCATGAAGACAGACCCGCATGGATGGGTAGTGTTGGTTTTGCCGATCTGAAACTCAAACTTATCGGTGCCATCGTCGCCATTTCCAGCGTCGAGCTGTTAAAAACCTTTTTGGATACCGACAACTTTTCAAGCGACGTGCTGGCCTGGAAGGTAGGCATCCACCTGACCTTCGTCACCTCCGGCGTACTGTTTGCCCTGACCGACTTCATCGCCAGCAAATCCAAAGGCGCTAAGAAGTAACAGTGCCAGCCTTAATGCTTTAACGCTGAGTAGCATTTAAGCTTATTCGGACAAGCTCTGCTTGGCAGAACATCGAAGCCTTCCAGGCTTCACCCAGGTCAGGGGTATTGCTTGTCCAATACCCCTAACAACCCCAAGGACACCCCAACCGAAGTTGTCACCCATCGTGAGTAGCTTGCAATGGACGCAAGAAGTGTCGATTCACCGTCCATGGCTCAGCGACACTTACGCTGTCATCCATGACAGCGTCCGCTATTTCAACCTAATCCCTCCGGCAACTTCAGACGGGGACTCAGTGCAATCTTCAACTTTCGTGTATCCAGCTAAGGGGCAAAATCGTGCTAGCCACATTAAGGTGTCCCAGTAAGACTCTGGGCTCCCTGCTTATTGCGCCGCGCTAACTTAGCACAATGCGGATTAACTTATGGATGGAAGTTCTAACTGCGTACCCAAATTTTTTGACTATTAGAGTGGTTGCCGAGAAAGCCTTGCTAGCACTTCACAAGGGGAGAAATCACCTATTCCGTTGTGGGCTGAGGGCTACTTATTTCTATCTAGCCGGGAAGGTCGAATTGAATAAGAAACGAATATTTCCTGCCCCAAGTGAACAGCTTTTAGCCAGCCCTTAAGGCCAGAATTTCGTCTATATCTAAGGATTCTCTATATAGACTCAGAGACTTTTCTTGGTTCGCAATTGCAAGAACAGACATTCTGTCAGCGAGCTCGTTTCCTTCAATGCCAACGTGGCCGTTGACGTGGAAAATTGAAATATGATCCTTTAGCTCTTTATAGAGAAAGTAAATTTCCTTGATCAACTCAAGATTCTTAATCTCACCTCCGGACTTTATCCAGCCTCGCTTGTACCATCCATCCGCCCACTTGGTTATGCAGTCGATGGAGTATTTTGAGTCACTAAAAATTGCTACAGGTGAGTGGTAGGTCAGCTTTTCTTTTGCTAACAAAATAGCTTGATGTAACCCATTTAGTTCGGCGGTATTGTTTGTTCCTTGTGGGTGGTAAATGCCATACCACAACTCTTTCAAAACGTTGTCTTCATAAACCACCAATCCGGAACCCGCCTCCCCAGGGTTCGGCTCACAAGCACCGTCAGTGAAAATTTTCACCGTAAAAGGCAAGACGGTGATTTCCTCCTGGGAAAGTGACTTGGATTCCTTTTCAGGCTTGGTGGTTGTCGCAGCCGCTTTTGGCTTTTGAACTATTGTCTTTCGTGGATTCTGGCTGAATGCTGATTCAGCCTCAACCAATGTTGGAAATGACTTAAATCTTGCACCCGGGAACTTATCAACCTGCTTCTTGCATTCTGTCCAGGTATTGAAGATGCCTTTTTCCCTACCTTGCCAGACGACATAGTACTTCTTTGTCACAGATACAGCCCTAAAGAGTAGTAATTACAGTTAAGCCCCAATACAGCGGCTTTTGACAGTTGTGTATCGATGTTCAGCCATTCCTTTTTTGACCAGGAATTTTTGAGGTTTAGAGAGAATTGCATTCTTGGACACCAGGTTGTAGTTGTCTCTATAAAATGCTGAAGACATACTCGAGATTTCACTACAAATGCTGGTCATGGTTCTGAAAGAAGACACGACAAATCGTCTGCCATCAAACTCGGCAGAAAAGTAGCGGTCTTCCTTCAACCCATTACTTAACAGCAGGTCAAAAACAACTTTCCCTTCATATTCAAGCGTTTGCAATTCATTCTCAAGCTCGGATATGTAGTCGTCCGGGCGGCAGAAGTCTGTAGACATACTGACGTATGTATACTTATAGCCGTTTAGCTTTAGAAGTTTGAAGTGCTTTTCCATAATCTTATGCCACTATTTTGGCGCAACTCTCCTCGATAAGGCTCAATGATCTGTCGATAATCTGTTGCGCTTCTTCTTGGGTCAATACCCTTGTTGTTGCTATTGTCGCGTCTACATGAAATAAGCCATGGCGTTCTTGACACCAATAAGAGTAGCATAATTCAACGGCTTGAATCACTAATGGGCAGCCAATTAACGTCCTTTTGCTGTCAATTATGCGATAATTTCCACCCGTTCCGTCAATGATGTCACCAAAAGTTTTCCCTACTGTAACCCCTTTGGCTGCAAGCAGCTGTTTCATATAGCCCTCCAGCCCACGGAGTACTGGCATGGCGAAAGAAGTGTAATCTTCAAGGTCGATTGCCAGCTTGTTTAGCGCAAGTGCAGGGCTAATAATTGACCGGATTTTTTCCTCTAGGTATCCGTAAGCATGTGGAAGTCGACTTTCCAGCTCGCCTTTGACAACTCTCGGTTCAATCTTTACTTCGACCTGTTTAAGTTGAGATTTGACGAATTCTTCATATGGCAGCAATTCGCTCAGAATTTCAATCAAATCTTCGTATAGTGATAGTGGCTTGCCCTGTATCTGAAGGTTTGATCTACGTGTGAAGTATTTTAGAACAAGCTGATTCCCACAGCGACCTGTAAGTTTAAACTGCTCTCCCCCCGGAATTTGTTTTTGCTCCATCAACTGAGCATCGCATTCTTCCTGCAAGTATTCCATGGTTGCTTGGAAATCTTCTTCAGTAATCGGTATGAATAGCTCAACGCTTTTTTTGTCATTGTATAAACAGTTAGCAATGATCAGGTCGGCTAGTTTAGCTCCCAAGTCTTTATTGTTGTTATCAGGTGAAATGGTGGTTGTACCATCGATATTGAAATAGAAGATCATTCTTGCAGATTGCCCGTCTTCCATTGTTATGACGTAATGGTATGCATTGCGTCCTTTCAGTTCGGGTTCGTTAACTACGTGGCAGTGCTCGGCGAAGGTGTCAAATATGAGACTCCTGTTAATATTTTTTTTGCTGTATGACATGCTGTTTTACCAATATCCTTGTTGATGCATTACCCTTAACATTTCGAGTTAAAGCTAATATTCTATCGCAATGTGGCATTCGAATTAGCACCAGTTTAGGGTGTGCCGGAATTCCATACTGCATAGTGAAACTAACTCGAACTCATCGCAGCGCGATCTTACCACTACACGAATAAAATCATCAAGTTAGGTGACGTTAATGATTAGGTAAAAGTTTATTATCGGGCCTTGGTCTTTGGCTGTGAAAATATATGCTGATACGGCCAGACTAATGGGGATTGTAGGTTCGATCGCTCTAGAAAGCATTTTGCTAACTCATAAAGGGACATAAATGACTCGGAGGGATACATCACTCTCAGCGTGGCGGCCAGAGGCCTTCGGGGAGCGTTAGCGGAATGAAATTCTTCATTCCGCTAACGCTCCCCCATCCGAAGTTGCCGGAGGGAAATGGCTGCAACAGCAAGCTCTGTCATGGCCATTCACGGACATCCTGCCCTCCACGGCATTCATATATCCTATATATCAGATGACAGAGCAGCCATCGCTGATACATGGGCGAGTGTTGCGTAGCGACTGGCTTACGAGCGTGAGGCAAGGAACGCCGAGCTGGGAAGGAAGTACAGGGAAGTGCTTCGTGGAATCGATTGCGGTTGCGTAATTGAAGTCATTTTACGATGGATCACAGCTTCGGTTGGGGCGGCAAGGGAGATGCAAAGGGCGAATGCTTGCCTACGGCAAGCGAGTTTATGAGCGCGAACCAATGATGGTGAGCTTGCCGTTAAACATGGATGTTGTTAGAAGCTGTTGATCCCCTCTTGCCCCGTGTGGGTGGAACCCACGACGTTCTATCGCCTGCAAGGCAATTAGCTTGCCATGCCGCAGGCAACTTTGGGGCAATTCCGAGCTGAAGGGATACACCCCTTCCCCATCGGAAACGCCGATAGGTGTTGGATAAAATGATGTGAGCGAGACAGGGACGTCGAGCTAGCTTCAGTCGAATCATGGACGAGCGTCTGAAGCGGTAGTCAATTTAATCCATAAGCCGGAGGGGCTTTCGTTTCCGTCTGGGGCTGCAGGGGGTTTGCAAAGGGGGCGAAGCCGCCTAGTCCCCTTTGCCCGGGTGTGGGCTGGAAGCCCGCGACGTTTAGGCAAGCGCAGCTTGCCTAATCTAACCGCAAACCACTGAACGCAATCAGCAACAACTTAGTCCCCAGAAAAACAAAAAGCTATGCAGAGTCACCTCTACATAGCTTTGCTAATCTGAAGCCTCAGATTACAAAACAGCTGCAATCGCCTTACAGATTACCGGCATATTGGATTTAGTCATGCCAGCGACGCTGATACGACCTGAGCCCACGATATATACACCGAACTCATCCTTCAGACGGGCAACCTGATCTTTATTCAGACCAGAGAAGCTGAACATGCCGTTCTGAGTAGATATAAAGCTGAAGTCCTGAGTCACACCGGCAGCAGCCAGGCTATCAACAAACAAAGTACGCATTTCAGCAATACGCTCACGCATTTCTGTCAGCTCAGCTTCCCACTCAGCGCGCAGAGTTTCATCACCCAGAATGGTGCTTACAATCAGGGCACCGTGAGCTGGCGGGTTGGAGTAACTGGCACGAATAGTACGCTTAACCTGGCTGAACGCCTTGTCCTTGGTCTCAGTGTCAGCAGCAACCACAGTCACTGCGCCGATACGCTCATTGTAGAGACCAAAGTTCTTGGAGAAGGAGCTGGCAACCAGCATCTCTGGTACCATCGCAGCGACAATACGCAGGCCCTGTGCATCTTCTTCAATACCGGCGCCAAAGCCCTGGTACGCGAAATCGAACAATGGCACCAGACCTTTGTCACGGCACAGTTCGCCGATTTGCTGCCACTGCTCGGTTGTTGGGTCGATACCGGTTGGGTTATGGCAGCAACCGTGCAGCAGTACCAAATCACCCTGCTCAGCGGTGGCCAGATCAGCCATCATGGCGTCAAAGTCCATACCATGATCTTCAGCGCGATAGTAAGTGTACTCTTTAACCTGCAGGCCAGCAGTTTCAAATACGTTCTGATGGTTTGCCCAGGTTGGGTTACTCACCCAGATAGTGCGTGACTGGGTATTGCTCATCACAAATTCACTGGCAATACGCAGTGCGCCTGTGCCACCTGGCGCCTGAGATGCCTGCGCACGGTTTTGAGCAATCAGCTCACTGCCTTTGCCAAACAGCAGCTCAAGTACGGCCTGGTTGTATGCCTGAACACCGTCAATTCCCAGATAGTTTTTGGTTTTTTCCTGCTCCAGCAAACGAGCTTCAGCCTGCTTTACGCTGCGCAGCACCGGCGTTTCACCGGCCTCGTCCTTGTAGATACCCACGCCAAGGTTAACTTTGCCGCTGCGGGCATCGGCTTCAAATGCTTCGGTAAGACCAAGGATAGGGTCGGCGGGCGCCTGAGTGACCTGAGAAAAAATCATGTGACGGGTTCCTGAATTTATTAACTATTTCGTAGGGAGACTGGATATTAGCATAGTGCCAATTTTGGAGAACGGCTTAAAGGTGGATCACTTCAAAAAATGGTAAATACCTGTAGAAAATACAAAATTTACTGAATTTTTTGCTGATCCACCAATATCAGCCGGTAATGATTTATTCCGGCTTATCCAAACCGAAATGCAGATAGGCTCTGTGGGTTGCCATACGTCCCCGCGGGGTACGTTGAATAAAGCCCTGCTGAATCAAAAAGGGTTCGAGCACGTCTTCGATGGTATCCCGCTCTTCGCCAATAGCAGCAGCCAGGTTATCCAGGCCGACCGGTCCGCCCATAAACTTATCTATGATTGCCAGCAGCAGTTTGCGGTCCATAAAGTCGAAGCCTTCACCGTCGACATCCAACATGTCCAACGCCTGCTCGGCAACATCTGCGGTGATAACACCGTCGTGTTTCACCTCAGCATAGTCTCGCACCCGACGCAGCAGGCGATTGGCAATACGGGGCGTACCACGGGAACGACGGGCAATTTCTCTGGCACCGTCGTAATCCATGCTGATCTCCATCACCTTGGCAGAGCGGGCCACAATGGTTGATAGATCCTGCACATTATAGAACTCCAGGCGCAACGGAATACCGAATCGGGCACGCAATGGCGATGTGAGTGAACCCGCCTTGGTGGTCGCGCCAATCAGGGTGAACGGTGGTAAGTCCAGCTTGATTGAACGGGCAGCAGGCCCCTCACCTATCATAATATCCAGCTGATAATCCTCCATGGCTGGATACAGGATCTCTTCCACCACGGGGCTCAGACGATGGATCTCATCAATAAAGAGAACATCACCCTCTTCCAGGTTGGTCAGCAATGCCGCGAGATCACCGGCTTTTTCAAGCACTGGACCAGAGGTGGATTTGATATTCACATCCATCTCGTTCGCCACAATCATAGCCAGCGTCGTTTTACCCAGGCCGGGAGGGCCATAGATAAGCATATGGTCAAGGGCTTCACCCCGGCGTCTGGCAGCCTCGATAAACACTTTTAACTGAGCTCTGGCATCATCCTGACCAGTATACTCATCAAGCATTTTGGGCCGCATGGCGCGGTCAACAACCTCATCTTGCCCCATCATCTGGGGTTGGATCAGCCTGTCAGCTTCAATCATTTCGATTCCTTACAGCATGGACTTGAGAGCCGCTTTAATCAGGGTCTCTGAATCCATTCCTTCTGTCATTACCGCGCTTACCGCACGACTGGCCTGAGCCGGTTTATAGCCGAGCGCCAACAGGGCAGCAATGGCATCTTCTTCGGCAGTGTTAGGCACGGGCTCAGGGGTAAAGTTACTCTGAAGTTTAAACTCATTGCCACCGGCGGTAGATGCGTCCAGCAGACTTTTAAGCTTATCGCGCATCTCTACCAGTAAACGTTCAGCAGTCTTCTTACCCACACCCGGCAGTTTTACCAAAGTGGCGATATCGTCACGCTCAACACAGCCCACAAACTCGGCTGACGTCATACCCGATAAAATAGTCAGTGCCAATTTAGGCCCAACACCATTGGCTTTAATCAACAAACGAAACAGTGCGCGTTCCTGTTTGCTGATAAAACCATACAACAATTGAGCGTCTTCACGCACCACAAAATGGGTATAGATCAATGCTTGCTGGTCAAGTTCAGGCAGTTCATAAAAGCTGGTCAGCGGCATCTGTACTTCATAGCCTACGCCGTTCACATCCAATACGATATCCGGTGCCTGCTTTTCAACCAGAGTCCCTTGCAGTCTTCCTATCATTGTTATTCCTGTTATTCAGTTTTTGCGTTCGCCCAAACCGGACTACTTATAACGACCATGGCTGCGGCGCGTAGCTCTGCCCGCCAGGGCCACCAGGCTTTGACTGGTATGGTAGTGACAAACCGCCACACTCAAGGCATCAGCCGCATCCGCCTGGGGTGTTGCCGGCAGCTTCAGTAGTTGGGTAATCATGTGCTGCATCTGGGCTTTTTCTGCCCTGCCCGTACCAACCACCGCGCTTTTAATTTGTGTCGCACTGTACTCAGACACAGGCAAATCTGCCACAGTGGCCGCAACAATAGCCGCCCCTCTGGCCTGACCCAGCTTAAGGGCCGAGTCGGCGTTCTTGGCCATAAACACTTTTTCAATGGCGAATTGATCCGGCTGATACTGGCGGATAATTTCGGAAATGCCATCATAGATTTGCTTGAGTCTGACGGGAAGTTCATCGGAAGAGGTGCGAATACAGCCACTTCCCAGATAGAGTTGGTGTCTGCCCTGACACTGGATCACACCATAGCCTGTGATCCTTGAGCCAGGGTCAACACCCAGAATAATTGTCATAGAGTATCAATTATCCTTATTCCAGCGATTCCATGATTTCATCAGAGATATCTGCATTGTGGTATACCTCCTGAACATCATCGTGATCTTCCAAAGTATCAATCAAGCGCAGAAACTTGGGAGCGGTATCCGCATCCAGTTCTGACTTATTGTCTGGCACCATGGTCACTTCAGCGTTAACCGAAGTAAAACCTGCGGCATCCAGCGCATCTTTAACGCTGCCAAACTCTTCAGGTGTGGTGTATACGTCAATGGCACCATCTTCATGGGTGATCACATCTTCAGCTCCGGCTTCCAATGCCGCGTCCATAATGGATTCTTCATCCACACTGTCGTCAAAGGAGATCACGCCGCGTTTGGCAAACATATAACCTACACAGCCATCAATACCCAGACTGCCGCCCGATTTGGAGAAGGCGTTACGCACACCGCTCACAGTGCGGTTACGGTTGTCAGTCATACACTCAACCATGACTGCAGTACCGCCCGGGCCATAGCCTTCATAAATGATGGTTTCCAGTACCTGACCATCCATTTCGCCGGCACCGCGCTTAATGGCACGTTCAACCGTGTCACGGGTCATGTTGTTGGAAAGCGCTTTATCGATAGCCGCACGCAAACGTGGGTTGGAATCCGCATCTGAGCCACCTTCACGGGCAGCCACTGTCAGCTCACGAATAAATTTGGTGAACAGCTTGCCACGTTTGGCATCCTGGGCAGCTTTACGGTGTCTGATGTTGGCCCATTTACTGTGACCTGCCATATCTCATTCTCCGTTGCCTTGGGCAACAATTGCGTTGCCCTGAAAAACAGACCGAGGCCTGAGCCTCGGTACTTAAATCATTGCTACAGCGATATTATTCTTCGCTTTCAGCCTTCTTGGCAACTACTGCGATGCCAAGCTCTTCCAGCTGAGCCGGATTCGCATGTCCCGGCGCGTTGGTCAGCGGACAGGCCGCAGTGGTGGTTTTCGGGAAGGCCATCACGTCACGAATAGACTGAGCACCAGTCATCAACATGATCAGACGGTCCAGGCCGAAGGCCAGACCTGCGTGCGGTGGAGTACCATAGCGCAGTGCTTCCAGCAGGAAGCCGAATTTCTCTTTGGCTTCTTCATCGTCGATACCAAGAATGCGGAATACCGCGCTCTGCATTTCGCTGTTGTGAATACGAACAGAACCACCGCCCAGTTCGCAACCGTTCAGAACCATATCATAGGCATCAGACACAGCGTCGGCCGGGTTGGCTTCCAGCTCAGCAGCAGTAACGCTGCTTGGCGCAGTAAATGGATGGTGAACCGCGTACAGACGGCCATCAGCCTTCTCGAACATTGGGAAGTCAACCACCCACAGAGGAGCCCATTCGCCTTTCAACAGGTCAAAATCTTCACCCAGCTTCAGACGCAGCGCGCCCATAGCTTCAGCCACGATGTTGGCTTTGTCAGCACCGAACATCAGGATGTCGCCAGTCTGGGCACCGGTACGCTCGATAATGTTGGTCACCATCTCTTCAGACAGGAACTTCAGTACTGGAGACTGGATGCCTTCCATACCGGCAGCCAGATCGTTAATCTTCATCCAGGCCAGACCTTTGGCGCCGTAGATGCCAACGAACTTGGTGTAGTCGTCAATCTGCTTACGGCTCAGAGTCGCACCACCCGGTACACGGATAGCGGCAACACGACCTTCCGGATCTTCAGATGGGCCCTTGAATACCGCGAATTCGATACCGGCCAGCAAGTCAGCAACGTCACACAGTTCCAGTGGGTTACGCAGATCAGGCTTATCAGAGCCGAAACGACGCATAGCTTCGTGCCAGGTCATACGTGGGAAGTTACCCAGATCTACGTTCAGCAGTTCCAGGAACAGGCTGCGTACCATCTCTTCGGTCTTGGCCATCACCTGCTCAGAAGACATGAAAGAGGTTTCGATATCGATCTGAGTGAATTCTGGCTGACGGTCAGCACGCAGGTCTTCGTCACGGAAGCACTTAACGATTTGATAGTAGCGGTCGAAACCAGACATCATCAGCAGCTGCTTAAACAGCTGTGGAGACTGAGGCAGTGCAAAGAACTGACCTTTGTAAGTACGGCTTGGTACCAGGTAGTCACGGGCACCTTCCGGGGTGGCCTTGGTCAGGATTGGGGTTTCGATATCCAGGAAGCCATTACCATCCAGGAAGCGACGTACAGCGCTGGTCACCTTGGAGCGAAAAATCAAACGCTGGGCCATTTCCGGACGACGCAGATCCAGATAGCGATACTTCAGACGCTGCTCTTCGCTGTTGTTCTGATGGTTATCCATGCTCAGTGGCAGTGGCGCAGACTCATTGATGATGGTCAGTTCTTTACCCAGAATTTCGATTTCGCCGGTACGCATATTGGCGTTAACCTGGCTGTCAGGGCGGGCGCGCACTACACCTTTAACCTGAACGCAGAACTCACTGCGCAGGCTGCTGGCAACGTCAAACACTTCCTGCAGGTCTGGGTCATAAACTACCTGGATCAGACCTTCACGGTCACGCAGATCCAAAAATACCACGCCACCTAAATCACGGCTGCGGTTCACCCAACCAACCAGGGTAACTTCTTGTCCAACGTGAGACTTGTTTACGTCTCCACAATAATGAGTGCGCATCTCGCTTTTCCTTTAATCCCGAATTCGGTACTGGAGAATAAAAATCAATGGGGCATTATAGAGAAAGAATGCCGATTGCCAAAGCAGATCACTGCCAGTCGGCGAAGTATCAGCCAGAAATTAATCAATAACAGATAAGGGTTAGCCCAGGTCACATATTTTCCACTGCGCTGGGCTGTCAGGCCACACGTATCCCAGCCCCGGACTCAAGTGCCTGTTCAGTCAATTTTGCAGCCTGCGCCATCAAGGCTATTGGGTCCACCCCATCCTTTGGATACAGCGCGATACCTATACCGACCTTAAGCAGGCTGGACTCGATTTCCGGGTCGCCCTCTGTAAGCAAGCTCTGAATATTTCTGGCAAGTTGTCCCAGGTGCTCCTCGTTACTGACAAAAGGCAATATAGCGACCAGTTCCTGATGGCTGAACCGGGCAAGAGTATCCGAGCGACGAATCCCCGCAGCCAACCTGGCCACCATTCGGCTCAGGGCGGCCTCAGCAGCATCTTTACCCGATGTGGCCGCTATCGCGTCCATGCCTTCAATGGAAATAAAAAACAGAGCAAATCTGGCCTGTTGTCTATGGTGCAACAGCACAGCCTGATTCAACCTGTCATCCAGCAGATGGCGGCCTATCAAACCGGTTTGTGGGTCGGTTTGCAGAAAATCTATCGAACGATTTCGGGCAAACAGGCGGTACCCCAATACACTCACCAGGCAAATAACAACAATCCCAACTGCCATTGGCCAGGGCAATGCAAAGCTTGGAGACAGTGACATCTCCTGACGCCTCAGGTCCGCTGGCACCCAATGCTCATAAATCGCACGCATTTCGTGCTCTTCAATATGTTGCAGCGCACGATTAATCAGTGGTACCAGGCCGCTGTATTGATTGTTTACCCCTATATGACTGCGCTCGGCGGCAACATCGGTCAGCATGGACAGGCGCAGGTCATATTCCCGCTGCTGCACTTCCCAGGCAAGGGCTGCCAATTTGCCAATCAAAAGATCTGCTTCCCCTGCCACCAGCCGACTGAGTCCCTCGTTCACATCCGACACCATGATGAGCTCGATTTTTGGTCGCATCAGCATCAAATCTGCCGCCATGCTATACCCTTCGACCACCATGACTTTCTTACCGGTTAATTGACCCAGTGAAAATATGCGGCTGTCATCGGTGCTGGCAACAGCCCAGGGTGAAGGCCAGTAGCTGTCGGTAAAACTGATATCCTGCAACCTGTCTGCACTGGGCTGCAGCGAACCTATCATCTGCACCTCTCCGATGCGAAGAGCCTGCTGCAGCTGTTGAAAGCTGTCATAGGCCCGGGGGCGCAAAGGAATGCCAAGACGGGTACCAATAAGTTGAAGAACCTCCGCATTAATTCCGCTCATTCTGGTGTCACGGGTAAACTCAAAGGGCGCCCAATCATTTAAATAGCCGACGTTAAGCTCCCCCAACTGATCGAGATAACCACGCTCAGCCGCGGATAATGGCACCTGACTCGCTTGCTGGGCGTAATACCTGTCTCTGGGCCCATAAATCCATTTGGCTTCAACCTCAGCGAGGACATCTCCGGGAATCGCAGCAAAGCCATCTGCAATGATCTTTTTCAATGCAGGTCTGGAAGGCAGAATCAAAGCTTCAATTCGGGTTGAGTATTCGAAACCATCGAGTACCCGGTATTGATCCCAGGTACCATTGGACACCAGTAAATTCTCAGCCCAGCGCCCGGCTGCAACCATAGCGGTTATCTGCCCTGCCTCAAGAGCAGACAGCATCTCGGCTGAAGATTCATATTCAGTGACTTCCGCATTGGGCAAATCGCTTTTAAGCTTTGCAATATAGGGGGCGGTTTTAAATACCCCCAACGTCTCTCCTGCCCCATCAAGGTTAAACTCGCGATCTACAAGGGTAAATATCCGACTGGTAACGCCATAAATCTGCCAGGCGTTTTCCAATAAAGATTGCTTGCTGGAGTCCCCCTGGGGATAGCCGATTTGAACGTCAGCCAATCCTAAAAATACATCTTTGACTGATTGCTGCATGTCAGAGGCCAGGAACGAGACAGGAATACCAGTCTGCGCTGACCATGCTTGCCAGATATCCACATATAAACCGTGCAACTGGCCATCACTGCCAATATCTGCGTAGGGAGAAATGCCGGTTTGTGCCGCGATAATCAGCTTGCTTTCACCTGCCTCAGGCCCGTAAAAACTGCGTTTAAGCTCTTCAATATATTCGTTATTAAGCTGACCTATCATGGCTGACAATTGATCAGGAGAAATCGCCCCTTTCGGGTTCACGCCTACATTCAACGCCAACCGTCCAACCGCTTCGGCCTGCCACCCATCTGCCGACAGCCCTATAGCCCGCCAATAACTGTCGCCACCGGGAAGATCAACAAACACCATCAGGTTTCCCCGGACAGCATCCTTGAGCATGTCGTCACGGCTGGGATATTCAACCAAATTGCCAAGCAGTTCATGGGGTACCAATGCCAAAGCCGGTGAGCCCTTTAGCACACCGACCCGGTAGGGAGTGACAGACTCGTTCTTTAACGATTGACGACGATAGAGGTAGACCTGAAGGTCCAGAGGTAAGGTGAGCTTTGTATAATCAGAGGGAATAGACAGGGGCGGTAAAATAAGATCCGGCGGAGTTTGACGGCCCAAAGCCCCTTGCTCAGTCCCTTGTTCACTGTGAACTGAAACCGCTTGCCAGTCGGGTGACAGTGCTTTATTGGCCAACAAACGCCGCCATATTGTCACAGACATTCCAGAGGGTACTCCCTCGGGATCACGATAACTTAAAGGATAATCATTAACTGAATAAGCCACGACTATCGGCTTGATTTGGGCAGAATTTTGAGTCGCTGCGGTGGCCAACGCCGCAGAAAAAAGCCAGGTGCAAAGCCATATGCAGCCCAACACGGTTTTTCGACGATAAAACTGTGTTTTCAAAGAGTATCCCTACCGAATCGAAAAGCGACTTATGTATCAATAATGTAACAGGATTGCTATTAGACAGAAAAATCAGGGCAATTACCAGAGCTGGACTTGCTGCTGGCTTTAGCAATTGGCTAAAATGCTACATTGCATTCCATTGATTAACTTCAGATGAACTCTTCCCAAGACACCATCTACGCGCAACCCGCCGACCAAATCGCAGACTTTCAATTCGACAGCCGTGTCGCTGGCGTGTTCGGTGACATGATCCGCCGTTCGGTACCCGGCTATGCCCAGATAATCGGGACTATAGGCGATTTTGCCCACAGATCCGTTAAGCCCGGAACCCGGGTGTACGACCTTGGCTGCTCATTGGGTGCTGCAACTCTGAGTGTCAGACGCCAGATAGAAGGTCGTGATTGCGAGATCGTCGCGGTTGATTACAGTGAATCCATGGTTAAACGCTGCCAGGAGAACCTGTCAGCCTATGTCAGTGATACCAAAGTCGACCTGATACAGGGGGATATCCGCGATATTAAGATTGAGAATGCTTCCATGGTGATCCTCAACTTTACTCTGCAATTCCTGCCTCCTGAAGACAGAATCCTGCTGCTGCAGCGCATTTTCAACGGCCTGAATAAAGGTGGCATTCTGGTATTGTCCGAAAAGCTCAGGTTTGAAGATCAGACAATTCAAGAGCTGCTGGATGCCCAACATCTCGACTTTAAAAGAGCCAATGGATACAGCGAACTGGAAATAAGCCAGAAACGCAGCGCGCTCGAGAACGTCATGAAGCCGGACTCTATGAAGACCCACGAAACCCGACTCACTGATATCGGGTTCAGCCATTTCAGCACCTGGTTCCAGTGTTTTAATTTTGCCTCTATGGTGGCCATTAAGTGATAAGTTTCAGCTCCTTTTATAAACAGATTGCCGACTCCAACCTGCAGCACTGGCTGGAGACCATGCCATCAATTCTTGGTGACTGGCAGCGTGAAAACAAACACGGCAACCTGCCAAAGTGGGAAAAAGTTCTTAATAAACTTAACTTTCCCAAGCCAGATCATATCGACTTTAAAAACAGTGTGACTGTTGGAACAGGTGATCAGCTAAACCCAGGAGAGCAGGAAAAACTAAAAAACCTGCTGGGTATTCTCAAACCATGGCGCAAAGGTCCATTTCATATCCACGGTATCCATATTGATACAGAGTGGCGCAGCGACTGGAAATGGGATCGGGTGTTGCCTCATATCTCTCCGCTCAAACATCGCACCGTCCTGGATGTAGGCTGTGGCAGCGGCTACCATATGTGGCGCATGCTGGGAGAAGGCGCAGAGCGTGTGGTGGGTATTGACCCTTCGGCACTGTTTCTGTGTCAGTTTGAAGCCGTTAAACGCCTGATAGGTGAAGACCTGCCGGTGCACCTGTTACCTTTGGGCATTGAGCAACTGCCACCACTGGACGCCTTCGATACCGTATTCTCTATGGGCGTGCTGTATCACAGACGCTCCCCTATCGACCATCTGCTGCAACTGAAAGATCAGCTCAAAAACAATGGTGAACTTGTGCTTGAGACGCTGGTCGTAGATGGTGACGAAAATACCTGTCTGGTTCCGGCTGACAGATACGGCAAAATGAATAACGTTTGGTATTTGCCCTCTGTACCTGCGCTAATCCGCTGGCTGGAGAAATGTGATTTCGTGGATGTAAGGTGCGTCAATGTGGACGTGACCTCGCTGGCAGAGCAGCGTACCACTGAATGGATGCCCAATGAGTCCCTGGTTGACTATCTTGACCCTCAGGATATCACCCGCACTGTGGAAGGGTATCAGGCGCCTAAACGCGCCACTATCATTGCACGTAAGAAACCGACCAATGAATGAGCGGGAGACGCTCTTAAACAATAACATGGTAAAGACTATGCTGAAGCCAAGATACACCGCAGTTCTCGCTGCAATCCTACTGTCAGGATGTGCGGCCACCCAGAATTCGGCGCATACCCCAGCCCCTGTAGATGCTGAAACGCTGGAAACTTCTCTGGCCGCCAATAATCAGGTAATCCTGGATCAGGTTACCAAAGCCAACCAAACCAATTCGGCGGCTTTGGCGGATATTCAATCCCAGCTCAGCAATATTCAAAAGCATATTTCCGTGCCGGCAAAGGAAGCTGAACCCAGAATCATTGAGATCCCGGCCAAGTGTCCTGAAACTCTGGGTGATAAGTTTCTGCTTGGAGAAGTGGAATACGTATTTGTTGAAGAGTTCAAGACCAGCTTTAACACCCGCATAGATACTGGAGCAGAGTCCTCCTCTATCGACGCCAGAAATATCATTCTGTTCGAACGTGATGGTAACCAGTGGGTACGTTTCGATATCTTCACCAAAGGCGAAAAGGCTCCGGCTCAGACCTTTGAATCCCGTGTTGAAAGGTTTGTACGCATCAAGCAGGATGCGGAAAACGGAGACGACCGTCGTCCGGTTATCCGTGCCCATCTGAAAATCGGTAAATATGCTGCTGAAACTGACCTTAACCTGACCGATCGCAGCCATCTGGAATATCCCCTGCTGCTGGGTCGTAAGTTTATGAAGGATATCGCTGTAGTTGATGTTAGTCAGAGCTATATCCATGGCAAATCCCAACCAGCCCCGGCTAACAAGGAGCAATAATGCAATCCCGTAAACCCTTTTATCTGCTGGTTGCACTCCTGTTTATTCTCGGTATCGGCGCCAGTGTCTATCGGGGTATAGAGCACAATGTGCCCTTCCTGCCGGGCAAACAGGTACAAAGCTGGGCCGTTGATGCCAAAGTCAGCTTTATCGGTACCGGAGAGCCAGCGGAAGTATCCCTGTCTCTGCCCAATGACCCGGCATTCGATATTCTGACCGAAAACGCCAGCTCCTCCGGCTATGGCCTGAGTGTGACTGATGTAGCCGGTAACCGCCGCGCTATCTGGTCCACCCGCGCAGCCAATGGTCAACAGGATATCTATTACAAACTGACTCTGGTGCCTTCTGGCAAAAATGAACTGCCTGCCACTGAACTCCCTCCTGCTCCAGAGACAACCATCTGGCCAGCGACAGAGAAGACCGCAGCAGAGCAGGTGATTAACGATGCCTGGTCGCGCAGCGCCAATAACCTCAGCTTTGCCCGTCAGTTGATGCAGACTCTGGGCGCGGATGACCGCAGCCAGAACGTTGAACTGCTGTTGACAGGTAACAGTGCCACCAAGTTGTTTGTCAACATGCTGCACGACAAGGGCATTCCCGCCCACGAAGTGAATGGCCTGTATCTGGAAGATCAGCGTCGCCGTCAATCTCTGGTGCCTTTGGCAGAAGTGTATAACGATGGCCAGTGGCACCTGTTTGACGTGGTAAATGGTAAAGAGGGACGTCCTGACAGCGTATTGCTGTGGGAGCGTGACGGTCATTCAGTGCTGGATGTTGTCGGCGGCGTTAATTCTCAGGTGTCTTTCTCAATGTTGAAAGACACCCGCAGCGCACTGGCGACCTCTATCGATCTGATGAAAAACCAGGACGCCTGGGACTTTTCCCTGTATCAATTGCCACTGGAAGAGCAAAGCCTGTTCAAGGGCATCCTGCTTATCCCGGTCGGCGTGTTGATGGTAGTGTTCCTGCGGGTCATTATCGGTATCAAAACCTCAGGTACCTTTATGCCTGTTTTGATCGCCCTGGCCTTTATTCAAACGACCCTGCTCACAGGTTTGGTTGGTTTCCTGCTGATTGTCGCCTTTGGCCTGATGATCCGCTCCTACCTGTCACGGCTTAACCTGCTGCTTATCTCGCGAATATCGGCGGTCATTATTGTAGTGATAGGCATAATCGGTCTGTTTACCATTCTGTCGTACAAGTTTGGCTTAAGCGAAGGCCTGACCATTACCTTCTTCCCTATGATCATTCTGGCCTGGACCATCGAGCGTATGTCCATCCTGTGGGAAGAGGAAGGTGCCAAAGAGGTTGTGGTTCAGGGTGGCGGTAGCCTGCTGGTAGCAACCCTTGCCTATTTGGCCATGAGCGCAACCTGGGTTCAGCACTGGGTATTTAACTTCCTGGGTATTCACCTGGTGATCCTGGCCATGGTATTGCTCATGGGCCAATACACAGGATACAAGTTGCTGGAACTGAAGCGCTTCAAGCCGCTGGCGGAGGATTAATATGCTGTTTGCCTCTCCAAGGAAACTGCGTCAGGCCGGTGTGTTGTCGATGAATAAGCGCAATATTGACTATATTGCGCGCTACAACCCCCGCAAATACTACAAGCGGGTGGATGACAAGTTGACCACCAAACAACTGGCGCTGGCCAACAATATTGCAGTGCCGGATCTGATTGGTGTTATTCGTGAGCAGCATGAAGTCGCTGAGCTGCCTGAAATGATCAAAGGCCGCAGTGGCTTTGTTATCAAGCCTTCAAAGGGCTCAGGCGGTAAAGGGATTCTGGTCATTACCCATGTCGAGAATGGTCGCTTCTTTAAGCCAAGTGGCAATGAAGTCACACCAAGTGAGATTGACCGCCATGTCTCCAACACATTAAGTGGCCTCTTCTCGCTCGGTGGCAAGCCCGATGTCGCCATTATTGAGGGTCTGATTGAGTTTGACCCGGTATTTGATGGCTACAGTTATGAAGGTGTTCCTGATATTCGCCTGATAGTGTTCAAGGGCTTTCCTGTAATGGGAATGCTGCGTCTGTCCACTGCGGCGTCTGATGGTAAAGCCAACCTACACCAGGGTGCCGTCGGTGTCGGCATTGATTTGGCAACAGGTAAAGGGCTGCGCGCTGTTCAGTTCAATCAACCTATCGAGTTTCATCCGGATACAGGTTTAAAGCTGACAGATATTCAGGTACCTCACTGGGATACCCTGCTGCACACAGCCTCCAGCGCCTATGAAATGTGTGAACTGGGCTATCTGGGTACCGATATGGTGTTGGACCAAAGCCGGGGGCCTCTGATGTTGGAACTCAATGCCCGTCCAGGACTGGCAATTCAGATAGCCAATGGAATGGGGATTTTGCCACGCCTGCAACACGTGGAAAGCCTCAGAGGAAAACCTATGTCAGTGGAAGAGCGGGTCGCCTATGCGAAAACCCATTTTAGCAGCGCTACTGACACTTAATATCACGGCGGCCCAGGCCGCCGTTGTTTCTCCGGTTTTTCAGCTGGTGCAGGATTGCCGCGCGCTTTCGCCCTTTCCACTCAGTTCCCTTGTGGAACTCCGCCCTGAAGTCGCGGCCTCCGAATTAGAGTCTCACCTGCTACAGCTGTTTAATTTCAATGATAAAATCAGCTACTTCCGAAGCGGTGCCAGTGCAGAAGAGCGTAACCAGTTGCTTATGTGTCAGCTCCATCTGGCCGACGAATTTGATGCGCTACTGGCCGACCCGGCCGCTGAAGCCCTGATTAATACCTTAAGCCATTCGTCTCGGCCCGAACTCAATCAACTGGCTGATGTCCTCGGTGAGCTGAGGCAATCCCGGCTGCCACCCGAAGTAAAATCCCGGCTCTATACAGCGCAGGCTGCTTATCGGCATGGTCTGAGTCAACAATCAATGCAACTGGAATTCCCCGGCGCCCAATGTCGCCTGAATACTTCCACGACAGATCAGCCCATCGATATCAGTATCGCCCGATATTTGATGTCTCAACCCAGTTCAGACTGTCGTGCCAAAGTGTGGCAGGCCTATCAGAGAAGAGCAGCCCAGCGCAACCAGGAACCGCTGACGATCATCTCCGGGATTAACCAGCAGTTGGCGCACAATGCCAATAGAGCTGATTACGCGCAACTGACATTGGATTCTCACTACCTCAACACCCCTGAGCTGGTGATGCAGTTCCTCGAAAGCCAAACCCACAATATGGGGGTCGCGCCCTGGGATATTGGCCGGAAGCTTAAGCAACTGCCCAAAGCCAGTTTCAATACGCTTACACCTTACGGCATCCTTTCTTTACTGACCCCAGCCCTTACTGAGCTTGGCTTAACGCTTGAACAACCTGCACCCACCATATACAGGCTCTGGAATGATGGGCGTTTGCTGGGTGAAATTCATCTGGCGAGCGAGTCACGCTCCGCAGACTATGCCCTGGTCAAGCCGGTTATCGGCCGCCAGTTCGGTACCGTATTACTGTTAATGCCAGAAAAAATCATCAATGCCAGACAGTTAGAACAGGCATTAGCAGCACTGGCAGAATCCATAGTAACGCTGGGGAGTGGCCAGCAATACTATCTGCTCAACCATGAAAATCAGTCCCTTGCAATTGCCCAAAGCTGGCTGTCCCAGTGGTTGAACATGAAACTGGCAAAACAGCTTCCTCAACCCAAGGATCACCGCTGGCAACTGATGCAAGCCTATTCAGCCCAGCTACAGGTCTTTCGTGGAAAACTGGCATTGGCTCAGGCTAAAGCCGGTGGGATTAACACTGAAGAGGCTGCTGATTGGTTCTCCCGAAGCTTTGGATATCAATGGCCAAACGCACAGGACGCACTTTACGGATTTTCCGCGCTGGCAGATTCAGGCCCAGAGTACTATCTGCCGCTGTGGAATCAGGCTCTGGGAAGACTGATACTGGCTCAAACTCAGTGCTGTATATCTCCGAAAGATGTTTATAATGCGCTGATTATTAATCCGAATTTACAGCCGCTGAAGACGCGGCTTGAAGAGTTACTGAATATCAGTGCAGAACCTGCCGATATTATCAGGAGATTACCCCATGAAAATCAGGCTTAAGGCATGCGCCTTGGCGTTAGCCCTTCTCTCCCCAATCGCTATGGCTCAGCCCGCCACATCGCAGCAGCAGGATGTGGCAAATCGGATCCAACAAAATCTCGAAGACCACCTTTATCAACTGCCGCCAAGGGTCCAGGGACACTATGGTATTCGTATGTATCGCATGACAGGTGATGATAAGTATGCCAACAGCGCTTTGGTGGACCTTTACGCAGTGACAAATTCTCAGGCCTGGTATGCCTGCCAGTTAGATGATAAAGAGTTTGTAAAACAGGCATCACTGACAGCAATCAGTAAACTGGGTAAAGGGCCTCGCGCCAAGGCCAGAAAAAAAGCGCTTAAGCCTTTCCCGGAATTTATCTTCTATACAGATGTGCTTCTGCGATTTGCCAGCCGTATTGATGAGTTTGGGCTGACCGGACCCTGTCATAACAAGATGATAGCCATGCTTAAATCAAAGGATTTGAAAACAGGCCTGACAGATCCCGCCATGATTGAGTCCTGGGCGGCGCAGCTTATCAATTATGTTTACTGGGCGAAGCAGCTGGGTGTTGGTGACTATCGACAGGAATATAAAGAGGCATTTCTGACGACCTATCCCCACAGTGAGGACGATAAGCTGAGTAAAGCCCAGTTCCGTAACAAGTTGTACGGGATGACTCACTTTGTATTCGCCGCCAGTGAGTACTATCAGCATCAGGTGAGCGCAACAGAGTTTACCTGGATTTTGGATTATTTCGACGCCAATATCGAGCGGATCCTGACGGACGCCACTCCCGATATCATCGCCGAAGTCGGGATAAGTTTTCTGCTGGCGGGTAAAGAGGATCACAAGGTTGTTGCCAAAACCCGTGACGCCATGGTGAAAGCGTTTAACGCCAAAGAAAATATTATTCCATCCCCCAGGGGCAATCCGGATCTGGCACTGGGTGAGCACAGAAATGTACTGGCCATGATGCTGATCAATTGGCCCGAAACACTTCATAAAGGGCCTTATCTGGCGGAGCTGAAAGCCACCAAAAAGTATCTGCCCAAAGGGGTAAAACCCAAGGCTGACGGGGAAGCTGAAAAGAAATAGCTTCCAGCCGGTGCCAGAGTGACTGTCTGGTACCGGCTCTCTTACCTAAAGCTGGCTTTTATCATCACAGCCAGGATACCTATTCAGGTGTCAGGATACCTTAGTCTCTCGCTGGCTTATTCCACATCATAGTACAACCCAGGTCCCATCATCCTTGATGCCACAGAGCCATCGCCCCTGAAGGTAGTAATTGAAAATCTCCCGCCAGGGGCCCTCTGTGTCCAACACAGTTTCGATGGCAGATTTGCGGCCTGCATATAGTGCTGCGCCTTTAAAAGCCTCAACATAGTTATGTGGGCCAGATTGTAATTTGGGATGGGAATGATCAATTTGCCGCAACGACACCAATAAGTCCTTGTATCGCTGGCGCACCCACTCAGACTGAGAAAGCGTCAGTTGAACCCTGCCAAGACCTCCGCCCAAAGGATCGTCTTCATCTCTGGAGGATGGTAACCATCGCCATGCATATTCACTTCGCAGTACGACGTCTATGTGGTCTGCATCCGCCAGCCAATTGATGGCAGCAAATTCGTCAGCTTTCACTCACCTCTCCTCAAGTTCAAAACCCTTAATCTGCCTCCCGGCAACCGCTGAATCAATAGCACAAAGGATGTAACGCCTGCCAACACACTCCGGGTGCTCAGCTGATTCAGTTGGACATCTGTAGGTTTAAGACGTGCATCATGTATAAGGATGTGATTGAAGAGGGTTCGAGGCTAAACCAAGAGTGAAGCCCAACTAAAATGGTCGCTAACGGCAAGTGCCAGACTGGAAACTCATGCGACGCGCTGGGACTTTGGCGCGATACCATAGCGTTTCTCTATGGCCATTTTAACCTGCTGCAGCTCACTGGCATTCAGTGGCTGCTTGTCACCTTCTTTGCTGATGCTGGAGCTTTCAGGGCCATTAACCCTGATTCGCCTGGGCTGTGCATCATCAAGCTGAAGTGTTGCCCTTGGCGGCGCGATAACCGTGCCCTGAGCAAAATCGGTTCCAGTCGAGTCAGGTGATAATCTCTGATTGGTTCCGACCTCATTGGTTCTCTGGCTGTCAGGCTGTGCAATAACAAACGCATTGTCAGCTGCTTCTTCCTGCCTGACATTGCCCTGCTCATCTATCGATTGTCCAATAGATGGCTGTCTGGGCTCCAAAACAGGGGTTTCATCAATGGCAGCATCGGCTCCGAGCAACGTCTGCTGTGACGCCTGAAGCTGCTCCTGTCGCTCCACCGCCAACTCCTGTTTGGCAACATTGAGCTTTTCCATCGCTTCCGCAGCCACCCGGATATCTGCCATAGAGGGATTAACCGGCGCCATTGCCGCAGCATACACCTTCTGCATTTTAACTACAGTGGCCTGGGGATCACCGGGGACCGGTGAGATATCAATTTGTACTTCACCGGAAATGGCATATCGCTTGCCATCACTGCCACGCTCAAATTGATAACTTGGACTGCTTGCATAATGCCCACCAACGGCTGCATGAGCCCGCTCGTGGGACTTAACCTCTCGATCCCGCGCCCTTAACTGCTCAAGCTCTTGCTGCTCCACTGCCTCCTGGCGCGAGTTTCCACGAGGCTCTTTCTCTACGGCAGGGCTCTGCTCTTCACTGGTATCGTTGGGGCGGCCCTGAGCCTGGGTTTCATCACCATTTTGGGTCTGTTCACCCACAGCTGGAATTGCCTCCTGCTCAGCCGAATCCTGATTATTTGCCCCTTGAGTCCCTGTACCTTCTCTAATGTCACTGCCTCCGCTCCCCTGCGGTGCCACATTCAAGCCAGAGGCATAGCCCGGATTGGCCTCTGTAAGGGAGCCAGAAGCCCCGGACAGCGCAGAAGCCTGACCAGGCTCACCCAGCCGTGTTCCTGGCTGTCCCCCCGAGGAGTCAATGACACTTTCAATATTAAAGGTCACGCTTTGCTGAGCATAATCACTGTCGGGCAAAGACAGGCTTTGTGCTGATGCTGAGGCATCCATATGGCTGGACACTCTGACCGCTGTCGCCACAGAGCTCACATCTGGTGCCGGGTTATCAGAGCGAAGGCGTCCACTGGTCAATCCGGTGACTGTCATCGCACCTCTTCCCAATCTGTAGCTCAAGGCTGGATTTGAAGATCTGGCGGACAACTCGGTACTGGAGTGGGAAGAACTGGCAGCTTGCGTTGATTGACTGCTGGATGAATTGGAAGGTCGTGTTTCAGTTTGCTGAACGAGCGCAGTACGTGATGGCACTTCGCTACTGGGTTTGGCCTGAGTTGAAACAGATGCGCCACGCCCGGCAACACTCGGTTTGCCTGGGGGTATGGCGACTACATCAGGCAAGGGTTAAACCTTGATATCAATGACTGTGCCCAGAGTTTCGTCAGCGGCTTCTACCACCTCGGCTGAAGCCTGGGCTTGATTTTCTGACTCTTTGGCAGCGACCAGTGCAGACGTTTTATCAGACTCAGACTGCAGCGCCTGCTGCTCTTTGCCCTCTTCTACCGCCTGGTTTGTTTGGGTCGGTTTTGCCACTTCAGTGGTGGCTTGACTGATGCCCTGCTGCGCACTCTGGAGTCCGGCTAACCCGGAAGACATAGCTGAGTTGACTTGCATAACACTCTCCTGTTGATGCTGCATTAGCTTAATTATCGAACAACTTAGCCGCTTGGTACAGGCAGAATAACTCTTTTTACATACCGAATAGTTATCAAAAACAAGCTAATCAACCAATCCGTCATGAGAATGAGCTTATTGTTTGCTGTGGGGCTGGGGAAGCGACTTGTTCATCCTGGATAAGTGGTCCGCTATCCCTTTATCTATACTCTGCTGAACCTGATCTTCCCCGCAAAAAAAGGGATAACCCAGATTCTCCTTATGGGAGTTTATCGGATCACCCAACTTAACCACCCGGTAGCAGGTATCCCCTATACGAACAATACGATTGGGATCAAATTGATGGTCAAGGGTCTGCTCTTTGGTAATGTCATAGTCAGAGCCCCCTTCCAAGATGGTCATTTCACCATCCATTTCACTCAGACTTCGACGAGCTGTATAGGCGCTGGCACTTGCTTTTGCCATGGAAGATAACGCTTGCTCCCGCTGCCTTTGTAAATAAGAGCGGCCGATAAACCGGGTATCTGTGACAGGGTCACCTGATTGGTTCTTGACCTCAGATTCCTTCGCAAAGTTTGCTTTGAAAGGTACGCTGTCTTCTGGCTCCGGGCGCAACGCCTCAGTTGCAGGCGATTTATCAGCACTTGGTTCATCTCTGCTTATAGTGTAATCCGCATTGCTTGACTCAGCGTTCTTTACCACTTTTGCTGGCTTTTTTGCTGGAGGCTTGGGAAAAACTGCAGGTTTGGGCGTGGTCAACACAGGCGGCTCACTCGCTTCAACTACCGGGCGTTTAGCTGGCACAGAAACAATATAGGCTTTAAGTGCCACAAATTTATTCTGCCTGGGTTTGGGGTAAGCAGATTGGAAAAACCAGGGCATAGACAGCAGATATAACAGGCCAAGATGTAAGGCAATCACTGCCGTACCTATGCCAAAGCTTGTCCGCAACGGCCACTGTGCAACGAGTGACTGTTCAGCTGTTACAAGCCCGGAAAAGGATAGCATCTGGCCGCCTTTTACATCAGATTGCTGATGTATCTGAGCCAGGGTGGCTGCCAACGGCTCATTCAACCCGAGGTCCCAATGCGCCTGGACTGTATCTGCTAATTCTCCTGCCCGCGTTGCTTTCACCTTTGTGTCCCTTCATAGTGTTGCAAGCAGATTGGATATCGCTCAGGCAACAAAGTTCCCCTGCGCCGCTGAGGATACAAGACAAAGCCGTGCTACTTTCTAAAATGCGGATAGCCAACTCATTAAATTAGTGTACACATGTACGCCAAACCATTGAGACGTACACCGGGCACTGATACACTGCCGGTATCAGCAGTAAGAAGGGATACACAATGTCAGCCAACACCATGAATCAACCGCAGGAAGTATTGATGCTATCCGCATATTCAAAAAAGGAAGAGTTGGCGAATGCCATCAGTCATGGACTGGGAGTATTGCTGGGTATCCTGGGTATGATTGCCTCGGTGATAAAGGGCGCCCAGACACTGAATAGCTTACAACTGTTCGGCGTAGTGATTTATAACGCCAGTATCATTACCCTGTTTCTCTGTTCAACCCTTTACCACAGCATCCCATCAGCCAAATGGCGCCCCAGACTGAAACTGGCTGACCATTGCGCTATTTACCTGTTGATTGCAGGTACCTACACACCATTAATGCTGATCAGTTTGCACACAATACAGGCTGATATCGTACTGGCCGCCATCTGGTCGCTGGCAATTGCCGGGGTGGTATTTAAAGTCCGTTTTATTCACAGATTCAAAGCCCTCAGTGTGGGAATTTATCTTCTCATGGGCTGGTTGTGTGTGACTGTCATGTCACAGTTGACTGCCGGGCTATCGGAAGTTGGGTTCGACCTGCTGTTGGCCGGTGGGCTGTTTTACAGTGTTGGCGTCATCTTCTACGTAGTGAAAGCTATTCCATTCAATCATGCCATCTGGCATCTATTCGTACTGATGGGGGCTTTTAGCCACTGGCTGTGTGTTTATCTGGCCGTGATCCCGGCCAGATAGATCAGGACTGACTGTCAGGCCACTGGATAATGCGATGACATATCTGTTTCAACAAATGGTCATCGTGGGAAATCACCAGCAATCCCAGGTTTCGTTCTGCTGCCAGTAGCAACAGGGATTGCCAAATCTTTTGTTGAGTCAGCATATCCAACTGGGCAGTGATCTCATCACACAGCAGATATTCAGTGTCCGGCGACAATGCCCTGAGCAAATTTATCCGTTGTAGCTGACCACCCGATAAGGTGTTGGGTCTGCGATTTAACCAGTTTTTTTCAATTTCCAGCTTCGACAGCAGCCGGTTGTAATCCCGTCCCTGCCAAGCTTCATCCAGGCTTTGTGCCAGCGTCAACCTGGGGTTGAACGCCTGTTCAGGCCGCTGGACGACCCATTGCACAGGATTGGCCCCCCCTCTGGCATATCCGGGAGTAGTGAGCGTTCCGCCATGGCGATTCAAGCTCCCCGAGAGTACTGCTGCCAGCGTTGATTTACCGGCGCCACTGGGTCCCTGCAAACCACATACTTCACCGCGTTTAAGTTCAATATTGGGCAGGGTCACCTGTTTGGCACGAAACTTAACCAGCCCATTATGCAACGCGAGCATTTTGCCTCTCCCAGTTCTCCGGTAATGCCTGCCAAAGAGCACGGCTCTGAGGGCTGCCAAGGCCCTGTTTGAGATGGTCTGGCGTTAGACTCTCTATGAGTTTGCCGTCATCCATTACCAATAACCGGTCGGCGACTTCACTCAGCTCTCTAAGGTTGTGGCTGATCACCAACACACCAGCCCCCTTATCTGCCATCTGTCTGAGCTCACTGTATAGATTGGCTGAAGCAACACTATCCAGTCCGCAACAGGGCTCATCCGCCAACAGAAATGCCCGTCCCTGAACTTTCGCCTGGGCCAGCAAGACACGCTTGGCCATACCGCCTGAAAGCTCATGGGGCATACAATGGCCAAAGCTGTCGACCACTTCCCGGCACTGCCCAAGATGTTGATCATCTTTTTGTCGGCGGCGCAACAGTTGCAACACGCTGCGCAGGGGATCGAGCACAGAGCCTGACTGGGCAGCCAAGGCCACTTCATCTTTGGGGATCACCACCCGGCCACAAAGGGAAAAGCCTTCAGGCACTGTTCCCATCAAAGCGTTGGCCAGAACACTCTTGCCGCTGCCACTGGCACCAATCAAGCCCACCAACTCACCCCGGGCAATGGAAAAACTCATGGGATGGATCAGGACTTCACCAGAATGATGAATAACGCCCAGAGACTCAGCATTGGCGGTATACGCTTCGCTTTCGATAGCACGCAGCATATCAATGTCCCCCTTTTCGAACGTGATCGCTGGCCTGCCCGGCCAACCAGGACAGTAACAAAATCAGCATAATCAGACACAAGCCAGGAAACACGCCAAGCCACCACTGCCCGGCCAATAAGTAGTTGCTGGATTGGGACAACAGACCACCAATAGAGGGAGACTGGGGATCCAGACCAAATCCCAGAAAGGTCAGCCCCGCCATATGTACCAGGGCATGGGGAAGCAACAACAGGGTCCCCACCAGCCATTGAGGTAAAATGAACGGCAGTAAATGACGGGTTAGCAGTCTGTACCCAGGCTGGCCGAACTGACGGGCCAATTGATAAAACGGCATGCGTGTCACCGCCAGCATTTCAAACCTGAGAATACGGGTCAGCCTCGGCCAGTGACTCAGGGCGACGGCCAATATCAAGCCGCTCTCTTCGCCCCCCAGCGCCAGTGACAGTAAAATCAGCAGTAACAAGTGTGGGATGGACATAAACACATCCACCAAAGTGTCTACCAGCCAACGACAAGCCGGGTGTAACATAGCCAGGAATGCCAATACCAATGACACCAGGCCACTGAGCAACACAGCCGTGCCTCCTATCCAGAAACTGCTCCATAACGCCTTCATGGTGCGGGTCAGCATATCCCTTCCCAGCCAATCGGTACCGAAGGGATGAGTCAGGGATGGCGGTAGGTTTTTCGCCAGAATATTGATATCCAGACCGCTGGCTGGCCAACACCAGGCCATCAGCAATACGGCGGCCAGGGTGCCCAAAGCCATGATTTCCGGCTTGGCTCGTCGCTGTTGTTTATCAGGGTTAAAAATCAGGGATTGCATCAGCCCTCCTCCCCGGCCAGTAAGCGCTCAGCAATCAGGTTCGCCGCGGCATTGCCGGTAAAGACCAGCAGAGCAGAAATCAGGGTGCCGGCCATTAACAGAGCGGTATCCTGAGCCATCGCCGCCGTCACCAACGCCTGACCAATACCCGGGAATGAAAACAGGGTCTCGGCGAGTACAGAGCCACCGAACAGTTCCGCGAACGAAGCAAGCTGCAGTACCACAGCTGGCACAAGTGAATTAGGTATCACATGAAAACTCACCACTCTGGCCTGGTTGTCACCGTGCATTCTGGCGTAAGCCACATAGTCACTGGCCAGTACATCCAACACCTTTTCACGTGTGTGCAAAATCACCGGCGACATATGCACTAGAGTTAACGTCAACACGGGTAATATCAGGTGAGCAAGCTGCCCGGAAAGAGGCTGCTCGGAGAAACTCATCCCAGGAGGGGCTGCACAACAAACCGGCAGCCAATGCAACCCCACGGCAAACAGACTGATAAACAACATACCCAGCCAAAAAGGCGGAATTGCACTCAAAGCCCATGCCGCGCGGCGAATACAAACATCAAAAACACTGCCCTGTTTAAGGGCGGCCACCAGTCCAAGCAGATAACCCAACACCAGAGAACCCAGCCAGGCCAGCGACATCAGCAGCACAGACAAAGGCAAACGCTCAGCAATTACCTGACTGACGTCCTGATGAAACAGGGCCGAGTAACCCAGGTATCCCTGACTGGCCGCCGCCAACCAATCACACAGGCGTTCACCCGCAGATAGATTCAGGCCAAGCTGCTGCATCAATACTGTCTGCTGCTCTGCCGATACCCCAAAGCGATTCCCTCCCAGGTAAACGTTGAGAGGATCCAGAGGAGAAGCGGCTAATAATCCCCAGATAAGCAAGAGGACCAGCATGAGTTGCAAGCTCAGCCTTAAAGCCGCCAGCCCTACTTCCACAAGCTTTTTCGTCATTGGCAGGTCCAGTGCCACTGAGTGACATTATTTAAGATGGGCCAACCATGTCCGTGGGGCTCAATACCCGGCTCGCCCAGATTCAGACAGGCACGTACTGCGTATAGGTGGGTAAGATTCACCAGCCAGGTCCAGGGTTGATCTTTGGCGATTTCAGTCTGTGCCTGTTGCCACAGCGGCAAAGAGCTCTCCCAGGAAGAAGACTGCCTGGCATTATCAAGCAGTTCATCCACTCTGACGTTGTGATAGAAGCCTGAGTTGTAATACTCCACCCCGCCATAACGACTGTGGTGAGTAAAGTAGACCTCACTGGCACTGTGGCTGCCAAACCCCATCAACACGGGTTGCTGGTGCATTACCCTGGCTATCTCTTCCCAACTACCGGCTTTCGGCGTCAGGATAATGCCCAAAGGTTTGACCATCTGTGCCAACGCCAAAGACAACTGTTCGCGGGTAGAATCTCCGGCCGCATAGTTAAGTGTCATCCGCGCTGCCACAGGCTTACCGTCAATTATTTTTGTCCTGACTCCATCCTTAAGCTCCCAGCTCGCCTTATCCAACAAGCTGTTGGCTTGCGCCATATCCTGGGCATGACTTTGATTAACTTCCCGGTGGGTCGTCCCCCAGGGCAAGTCATCTGCGATAGACCAGGCTGGACGGGCAAAGCCATCCAGCAGGCCATGAACCAACATGGTGCGGTCTGCTGCCAGACTCACAGCGTCACGGATTGCCTTATCACTGCTGACCCAGTTGCCCCGGTTTGGATGTTCAGGGCTTGGTTTATCCATGGGCCAGACCACCCCCCGATTATCGACACTTGGCACTTGCCAGAGACGGAAACCGCCCGGAATATGAAATGCGTATCTCGGCACTACAGCCGCCATATCCAATTGCCCTGCCTGCAATTGGGTAAAACGGCTGTCATCGTTGCCAAACAACAACACCAGGCGATCAAACTCGGGTCTCTGTCCGGCATACAGTGGATTACGTTCCACAACAAGTTGTTGTCCTCTGTCCCAGCGGACCAGTTTATAGGGACCTGAACCTATTGGATTGGCGCCATAACCTTTAGCGTATCTATCGGATGGGACTATGCCCAGCGTGGTCAGAGGTTCAATAAAAGTCACGTCCGGGCGTTTCAGGTGAAATATCAGATGCAGAGGGTCTATCACTTCAACCCATTCAAGCATGGTCAAATCCTGGGCAGAGGGGGAGCGAGCCGCATGTTCAAAGGTGAACTTGATATCCTCAGCGTTAAGGATGGACCCATCGGAAAACTTAAGGCCAGGTTTCAAATGGATATGCCACTGCAACCCATCAGCACCAGTCTGCCAGCTTTGGGCCAATCCAGGTGTCAGTGCCAGTTTGTTGTCTCTTTCGATAAGGCGGGATTGAAATAAAGGGTTGTTGTACTTACCCCAACCCAGCAGAGGGTCAAAACCTGATTCAGGCTCGGCCCCAAGCGCCAGAGTCAGGGTTTCCGGCGTACTGCCGGCATAGGAGTGAGAACAGGCCAGCACAGACGCCAGCAAAACAGGTCGCAGCCACTTCATCGTCACTTGCACCCAGGTATTACAAATTTTCGATGCGTAATACTGCCGTAACTTTCGCCACAACTCACTGTTTTAAGTATTAATAAACAATAATTCGCGACTTTGATCACATATTCACACACTAAAAGCAGGGTCTAATAACAGCATTGTATTCACATTCGTTTCAGCTGTATCAGTGACACACGATGAATGACACCATACGTTTTACCGTTTCGTTGCCAAAAAGTTTGCTGAATGAGATCGACAGAGATCTCTCCTGCCGCGGCTATCACAATCGCTCTGAATACATTCGTGATCTGGTTCGCGAACGTTCCATTGGGAATCAATGGGCGGATGAAGACAGAGAGGTCACCGGCGTGGTGACTCTGGTGTATGACCATCATCAACGCGGTTTGGCACAAAAGCTGATTGAAATTCAGCATGACGCACTAATCCATGTGCTCTGCTCAACCCATGTTCATATCGACCATTTCCATTGTCTGGAAACCATCATTTTAAAAGGACGCCCTCCTGAATTACGCCGCCTGGTCAACACTCTGACAGCTCTGAAAGGCGTCAAACTGGCCAGGCTCAGTGAAACAGGAACTGTGTAAGGAACAAAAATCAAACAGCAGGTTATTCCAATCAGCTTCAACTTGTCAGCAACGAACTCGGGGTGATGCCGGGGTGTAAGCAGAAAAACACTCAAGCCAAACACTTTCGCAGCAAGGGTAACACTTTGTTTCGCTCGCGTGATCTTTATCACCCTATTTTTGGTGTGGCTATTTTAGACTCAATTGGCCTACATGGAATGCTGTTTACGGTTGTATTTCTAATAGAAAAACAAAAGGTTAAACCATGGATACACATGCTGCTCTGTATGAGCAGGGAAAGAAGCGACTCGAGGAACTACGTAGTCTGCCTCCGCGACATTCGCACTCCCTGCAGCAAACACTGGAAGAACACGGCATCACCCGCCGGGATTTTATGAAATGGAGTGCGGCCACGGCCGCTATGTTGGCGCTGCCACTGCCCTTCAGCAATCTGGTTGCCGAAGCAGCAGAACTGGCCGACAGAGTGCCTCTGATTTGGCTTAACCTGGCCGAATGTACCGGCTGCAGTGAATCTCTGCTGCGCGCCTCCACCCCGGACGTCTCCACCCTTATCTTCAACTACATCTCGCTCGAATATCAGGAAGTTCTGATGGCCGCTGCCGGTATGCAAGCGGAAGAAAATCTGGAACACGCCATGGAGACCTATCAGGGTCGTTATCTGCTCGCCGTGGAGGGTGCCGTCCCCACCGCCAACAATGGCGCCTTCCTGACCATTGGCCCTCATGCCACCACAGGTGTGGATCTGATTAAGAAAGCCGCCGATGGTGCAGCAGCGATTATCGCCGTGGGCACCTGCTCCTCCTTTGGTGGCGTGCAGGCTGCAGCCCCCAATCCAACCGGAGCCAAGGGCATCCATGAAGTGCTGGATAAGCCGGTAATTAACCTGGGTGGTTGTCCACCAAGTGAAGTGAACATTACTGGCACCCTGATGTACTACATCATGTTTGGCAAACTGCCGGCCCTGGACATGTTTAACCGTCCCAAATGGGCCTACGGCGCCCGCGTACACGATAACTGTGAGCGTCGTGGTCATTTTGATGCCGGAGAGTTTGTCGAAGTGTTTGGCGATCACGGTGCCAAAGAGGGTTACTGCCTGTATAAGGTAGGTTGTCGCGGCCCTTACACCTACAACAACTGTCCTACCGAAAGATTTAATGCCCACACCAGCTGGCCAGTGCTGGCCGGTCACGGTTGCATTGGCTGCTCGGAACCCAACTTCTGGGACGAAATGGCCGATTTTGAAAGACCTCTGGGTCGTAAACTTATCCATGGTCTTGATGCCACCGCAGACACAGTAGGCAGTGTCATTCTGGGCGTTACCGCAGTGGGTATTGGTGCCCATGCCATTGGCAGTCTGTTCGCCGGCACCTATGAGGGAAATAAACATGAGTAATCGCGTCGTTATCGATCCTATCACCCGTATCGAGGGTCACCTGCGTATTGAGGTGGAACTGGATGAGCAAAATGTGGTGAGAAAAGCCTGGGCCTCCTCAACCCTGTTCCGCGGACTGGAAGTGATCCTCAAGGGCCGTACGCCTTATGATGTAGGCCTACTGGTACAACGTATTTGTGGTGTTTGTACTTTTTCCCACTATCTGTGTGGCACCATGGCGGTAGAGAATGCCATCGGCGCTCAGGTACCGCTGAACGCCAAGCTGCTGCGCTCTTTGATGATGGACTCACTGCACCTGCACGACCATATGGTGCACTTCTACCTGCTGGCAGGCATGGACTGGATTGATGTGGTCTCAGCCCTGAGTGCCGACCCGGCCAAAGCCGCTCAGGTCGCCATGAAATATTCCGATGTGCCTCTGGGCGCAGGTGAAGGTGAGCTGCGCGCCGTGCAGGAAAAGGTCAAAGGTTTTGTCGAGTCCGGAAAACTGGGTCCCTTTGCCAACGCATACTGGGGCAACAAGACCTATAAGTTCACTCCAGAGCAGAATCTGATTGGCCTGGCGCATTACCTCAAAGCACTGGAAATGCAGCGTATGGCTGCCGAAATGATGGCCATCTGGGGTGGTAAGAACCCTCACCCACAATCCATTGTGGTCGGAGGCATTACCTCAGTTCGCGACATGCTGAGCCCTGCCCGTCTGCAGGAGTGGGCCCAGAAGTGGTCTACCATGAAAGACTTTGTGGAACGTTGTTACTACGCCGATATTCTGATGGCTGCCGACGCCTATCAGGGCGAAGAAACCGTACTGGGTGGCGTTAACGTTCACAACTTTATGGCCACCAATGAACTCCTGATCGGTGAAGACAATTACTTGCTCAAGCAGGGGGTTATCCGCAATGGCGATCTGTCCAAAGTGGAAGATGTGGACCCTATGATGATTGAGGAAGATGTGACCCATTCCTGGTACAGCGCCAAAGCGCCCCAGCACCCATGGAACGGAACCACGATTCCTGAGCACACCCCGTTTGTTGAGCGCGACACCATTTATGGCAAGTTGCCCACTGTGGATGAGGCAGGTAAATACTCCTGGGTGAAATCTCCACGCTATAACGGTGAGCCTATGGAAGTGGGTCCGCTGTCCGCCATTTTGGTGAACTACGCCCGTGGTACCCCGGAAGTGGTCGAAGTGGTTGATGAGTTCCTGGCCAAATCGGGGCTGCCAAAAGAAGCCCTGTTTACCACGCTCGGTCGTACCGCTGCCCGCATGCTGCACTGTATCGTTACCATGCGTCACGGTAATCGAACCTTCGATGCCCTGGTGACCAATATCAACTCAGATGACAGTACCTATATCCAGCCAACCATAGACGCTGACAAAGAGTACAAAGGCTTTGCCATGGTTGAGGCACCACGTGGGCTGCTGAGCCACTGGATCCGCATCAAAAACTCTCTGGTAGAAAACTATCAGGCGGTGGTGCCCACTACCTGGAATGCCGGACCTATCGATGGCAACGGTAAGATTGGTCCCTACGAGGCCTCTTTACTGGGTCTGAAACTGTCAGATCCGAAAAAGCCGCTGGAAGTGGTACGTGTTATCCACTCATTTGACCCCTGCATGGCCTGCTCGGTTCACGTGATGGATTACAAAGGGCAATCCATCAGTCAGTTCCGGATTGATCCCAACAGCCTGTAATCAGGAGGTTCCCATGAGTAATCAACAAGCTCTGTATGTGCGGAAGCATATTTTCTCCGGTGCCATACGTGTCTTTCACTGGCTCAGGGCACTGTCCATGGTGGTACTGGTGATCACCGGGGCTTATATCTGCTGGCCATTTCTGACCATGCCACAAAGCAGTGATGTGCTGGTGCAGGGTTGGGTGAGACTGGCACACCTGATAGCAGGGTTCATTCTGGTCGCCGTGACTCTGGTACGCGCTTATCTGTTCTTCTTTGGTAAGAGTGATATTGAACGTCGCTCTTTCAAAGACGTGATCAGCGTTAAAGCCTGGGTTGCCCAGTTGAAGTCTTACTTCTGGATAGGACAGCACAAACATGCCGGGGTATACGGTCCACTGCAGTTTGTCTCCTATTTCGGGATCAGTGTGGCTGCTGCCTTTATGTGTATTACCGGTCTGGTGCTGTACGCCAATGTGTACCATCAGGGCCTTGGCGGCCTGTTGTGGGAGCCTGCCACCTGGATCACAGCCCAAATGGGCGGTCTGGCAGTGGTAAGACTCTGGCATCACTATGTGACCTGGGCGTTTGTTATCTTCCTGCTGATCCATATCTATATGGCAGTGTGGATGGGTATCCGCTTCAAGCACAACTCAGTGGACGCCATAGTGTCCGGTTATGACTATCACCCCAAAGATGGTCATTAAGACCTGAGGACGCTGGAAAATACCCTATGAAAATACTGCTCTTGGGTATTGGCAATGTACTGTACGCCGACGAAGGAGTCGGCGTACATTTTGTCAATTACATCTCTGAAAAATTCCACTTCACCCATAGTGAACATGAATTGGACATGCTGGATGGCGGCACCCTGGCTCAGGGGCTGACGCCAATTCTTGCCCGTTACGACTATCTGGTTGTGGTCGATACGGTTAATGCCAATGGTGTCGAGCCGGGTGAAGTTTACTTTTTTGATTTTGACCAGGCTCCCCCTGAAATTGACTGGCAAGGCAGCGCCCACGAAGTGGAGATGCTGCAAACCCTGTGCATGATGGAAATGATGGGCGACCGCCCCAAGACCTTTGTACTGGGAGTCACCCCCACAGTCCTTGAGCCTATGCACCTGGGTCTGACCAACAGGATACATGCAGCCGTGCCACTGATGGAAAAAGTGCTGCTGAGTCATCTGCATCAGCTCGGTTTTGAATCCACTCAAATCAAAGAGGTGGAGATCAACAGCCTGATCCCCGATGCCTATAAACGCCATTTGGAGCAGCCCCTGCATCTGTAATACAAGCTGCGTTAATCGCGCAGCCAGGAGCCATACCTTTTGACTCAACACAGTGGAAACCTTAAGTGCAATTAGTCAGATTTGAATTTCAAACCAGCCGTGATATCCCCTTCTATGCACACCTGTGTAATCTTTTACTCGGTCAGGAGCCGGGGATCACTATCGCCCGCAGCAGCAAAGGATATTTAATTGAGGCACAGGGCGATCAGGCCAATCTGGAGACGTTGGCGGATAAAATCGCCAATATGTTCCCCCTGTCCGTCTGGCTGACCGATTCGAGCATTACATTGGCCAACGAACGTCTTGGCTACGACAAACCACTTAAGGTTGACGGCGAGTTGCCTGATTATTGCAGCCACTGCTATCCGCGCATCGGCGATAATCAGTCTTCGGAGTTTGGCCAGATACTGACGCCCTGCCCTGTCTGCGGTGGTGAGCAGCACTGGCAAAGCCTGAATTCAGGCATTGATCTTGCCAGCCTCAAGCAGCAATCCAGAGCCCTGCTGGCCGGTGACTCCCTGACCTTAAGTGATGGCAGTGTCCTTAGTCTGACAGCCGGCCCTGAGTTAACAGCACTCGCCGGGCGTGCCAATAGCCTGCTGGTATGTAACCCCAATATGCTGGGCAGGGTGTTTACTCTCAGCACTGAGCAAACCCTGGCGCTCTGTGCCATCGAAAAACCGCTTATTCGCGCCAGAGCCCGCAATGATATCAATGAGCCCAATGCCCCGTGGCCACTACCTATGTACCAATTGTGCTTCCCCTGGAACCGTGAGCTTATCTGTATCGCCGAAATTTTAAGGCAGCAGAATGTAACGGCTGTACATATCACACCCGGCAGCCCAAGAATACAACTTGCCAGAGTGCCAGGCCACAACAGCACTGGCTGGAGTGAAATTAACACCACAGCCTCCTTATGCCCCCCAAAAAAACCTGAGTTTATTGGTGCGCCTGAGCCGCTTTACGACAGTGCTGAAATGCTATGCATTGAAGCCCATTGGCACAAAGGTAAACGCCATTTGGGAAACATAAGTTTTACAGCCAAACAGCATGAACACCTGTCAGCCATTGCCACATCAAGTGAAGCTGAGCAGCTGGCACAATGTGCCCTTAATGCCGCTATGTTGGAAGCCGATAGCCTGAATCTTAAGATCATACTCCCCCTTCAGGCCAAACAGCCCCATATCGCCGCCCTGCACTTCTCATCTATATGTGAAGGCAAGATGTTGCACACAGACAAAGAGGGACAAATCCACACTTTCCTGTCACTGCCGACTTTGCCTGCCAGGGGCGCCGATATTATCGCTCAGCTAAACAAAGGCGAGCAGGTACAGGTGACCGCCAAGTTTACTGAAACCTGGCCAGAGGTGATGGCTCGCCTCCAGGCTCTGGACACTTCGGCGTACGCCGGAACACTCACAGGCTTGTTTGCCATTTGTGCTTTACTGCTTGAACTGGATCTGCTCGGAGATAAGGCTCGCACTCAAGATCATCAAATACTGGCTCAGGCGCTGGAAGCTGCAGCCCTGAGCATGCCCGGCCGCCGGGCACCAAGAATTGACTATCCACTGATTAAGCAAGGCGAAGGCCTGACACTGGATTGGAAGCGGACTCTGGGCTCATTGATGGCATTTCGTCTGGCAGAGCCGGACGACGCCGGCAAGATCGCTTTCGGCGTGTTTGATTCACTGGCGGACTACCTGGCCAATTGGGTAGAGCACCTGGATAACAAACAGGGGATTGCGGCCGTGGCCCTGTGCGGTGATGAAATGGCCAACGAGTGTCTTAATCAGCGACTTGCCATTCGCATAGGCAAAAACTTCCCTCTGCTGGTTAATCGCAAACTGGCAATAGCCGGCAATAACTATGCAGCTGGCGCTTTGTATCTCAAACGCCGTCGCTTCGGATTGCGAGCCTGATATGACCTCAATGCCCCATGAAGCCATGGATCAGATAAGCAAGCCAGTACTAAGACGCCGATTTCGTATTAAAGGTATAGTCCAGGGCGTGGGGTTCCGCCCCTGGATCTACCGGCTGGCCACCGAGCAGGCATTAACCGGCACTGTGCTCAACAACAGTGCCGGTGTCTGTATTGAGATTCAGGGCAACACCGCTTCCGTTGGGGAGTTTACCCGGCAACTGGGCGTCAACCGACCGCCGCTGGCACGGATAGACAGCCTGATGGCAGAAGATATCCCGTCGGTGGAAGGTGAAACAGCCTTTGACATTATTGAAAGCGAGCAGCAACAGGAGATCAGCGTCTCTGTATCGCCGGATAAAGCCTGCTGCGATGACTGCCTTGCCGATGTTCGCAATCCCGACAGCCGCTACTTTGAATATCCCTTTACCAACTGCACCAATTGTGGCCCCAGATACACCATTATCCAGGCCCTGCCCTACGACAGACCCAATACCGCCATGGCCGGTTTTACCATGTGCCCTGAATGTGCCGCTGAGTATAAAAACCCGCTGAATCGCCGATATCATGCCCAGCCGGTCAGCTGTCCCCATTGCGGCCCACAACTGAGCCTGCTCACCCCCGAGGGTGAGGTTATCGCCCGCAAAGCAGACGCCCTGACACAGGCCTGTGATGCTCTTGTGCAAGGTAAAATTGTCGCCGTCAAAGGTCTTGGTGGTTTTCATCTGATGGTGGACGCCACCAACCAGGTGGCTGTTGAGCGTCTGCGTCAGCGTAAACGCCGTCAGGGTAAACCGCTGGCAGTGATGGTGGCTGATATGGCTCAGGCCAAAGCCCTGGTCACTGGCTGCGAGCAGGAGTGGCAACTGCTTGAGTCGGCCGAGCGGCCCATAGTTCTGCTAGATAAGTTGCTGTTGGATAAGCTTGAACACTCACCATTGGACTCAAACCCGGGTTCAGAAACAAACAGTCACCTCAGCCTTGCCAAAGCCATTGCTCCCGGACTGGGGCGACTGGGGCTGTTCATGCCCTATACCCCATTACATCATCTGATGTTTACTCAGGTTTCCCGCCCTTTGGTGGCCACCAGCGCCAATATCTCCGGCGAACCTATCCTGACAGACTCAACCCAGGTACTGACACATCTGGGACAGGTGGTAGATCTGGTACTCGACCATAATCGCCCTATTCTCAATGGTTGTGATGACAGCCTGGTGCATCTGGTTGACGGCAAGCTGCAAGTGATACGTTTAGCCAGAGGCTATGCACCGCTGAGCCTGCCTCTTGATGAACAAAGCGGCCCTCAAATCCGGGGTAAAGATCTGCTTGCCGTCGGGCCACAGCAGAAAAACACCCTGGCACTGGCCGTGGGCAATCAAATGATATTAAGCCCGCATATCGGCGACCTTTTTACACTGGAATCTGAAGCCTATTTTGAGCGCACCCTGGCGACCTTCCAGCGTCTTTATCAAACCCAGCCAGATCAGCTATATCGGGACTGTCATCCTGACTATGCATCCAGTCGCTGGGCAGAAGCCAGGTCACGTCAAGTACCGGCTCAGGTAACGACAGTACACAAGATTCAGCATCACTACGCCCATGTACTGGCTGTGATGGCCGCCAATGGCATCACCCATAAGTTACTTGGCTTCAGTTTTGATGGCACAGGGCTTGGCGAGGATAACACTCTGTGGGGCGGTGAACTGCTGCTATGCGATATCCATGGCTATCAACGCATCGGCCACTTTGCTCCTTTTGCTCTGATAGGCATGGAGCAAGCCGTCAAACAGCCATGGCGGCTACTGCTGGCACTCCTGTTTGAACACCACAGCCCTGAGCAAATCCTTAAGATGGAGCTGGCAGTGCTGGCCGATAAGCCTCAGCAGCTTATCCGTAACCTGCACACGCTTTGGAGCAAACATCAGCGGACTATCCAAAGCTCAAGTGCCGGGCGCTTGTTCGATGCGCTGGCGGCGCTGCTGGGACTGGTAGATGACACAGGCTTTGAAGGCGAAGCCGGCATGAAGCTGGAAGCGCTGGCAACCGGGCTTTATCGCTCAGGTGTCCCTTTGGCCACCGACTGCCATTTCATTATCCCGATAGTCGATGCCGCACCCGGTAAGCCTCAATTGTGGGACAGCTATGGACTGTTTGAACAATTGCTTATGGCTACGCAGGCCCAGGAGCTGACAGCGACACGACGCCAACATATCGCGCTTGGATTCCACCAGGCACTGGCAGATCTGGTGGTAGCCTGCGCCAGACACTATCCGGAACTCAAGATCGCTCTGTGCGGTGGCGTTTTCCAAAACCGCCTGCTCTATAGCCTGTGTCAGCAGGGCCTGAGTACAGAAACACAGACACAAACAAACGAGCACAGATTACTCAGCCCGGGTCAGGTTCCCGTTAACGACGGTGGCATAGCACTGGGCCAACTTTGGTACGGCACTCATCACCAAAGTAAACAATAACAACAGATTACATGGTACCCCTCAGGGGTGACTGATATGCCCCACAGGGTTAACTAATATGCCTTCAGGGGTGAGATAGAGGAAGAATTATGTGTAAAGACTGCGGTTGCTCCCTGCCACGGGGAGATCACTCTCACCATCATCACGAGCACGGCCATTCTCATCATGGGCATTCGCACCATGGGCACCAGGACGCCAATGTGATGAGTAACCCTCAGCTGAATGACAGCAAAACCCTGTCCGTAATCCATAAAATTCTGGATAAGAATGATATGGAAGCGGCCCACAACCGCGAGCATTTCAATGCCCATAAGGTGACCGCCTTTAACCTGATGAGCAGTCCGGGCAGCGGTAAGACCACGCTGCTGGAGCACCTGATTGAGTATACAGAGCTTAAATATGCCGTAGTGGAAGGCGATCTTGAAACCAGTCGCGATGCTGACCGCCTGAAAGCCAGGGGAATTGATGCGTTCCAAATCCAAACCGGTAGTGCCTGCCACCTTGATGCCTTTATGGTGCATAGCGCTCTGCATCACATCCAACTGGATGAACTGGATATCTGTTTTGTGGAAAACGTCGGCAATCTGGTTTGTCCAGCCAGTTACGACGTGGGCACCCACAAAAATATCGTGCTGGTTTCAGTACCCGAAGGCGATGACAAAATTGAAAAGTACCCTGTCATGTTCCGCCGCGCCGATCTTGTGTTGATCACCAAGTGTGATCTGCTGCCCCACTTCGACTTCAGTGTGGATGAAGCGCGGGCACAGGTGAAAAAGCTCAACCCACAAGCTCAGGTATTGGAAGTCTCCATCAAGGATGGTGACTCCATGAAGGCCGTAGCCAAATGGCTTACCGATAACCGGAGTGCTAACTGATGTGTTTATCCATTCCTTCTCAGGTGGTCGAGATCCATGCCGATGAGCATGCGGTAACGGTCGATACCATGGGCGTACGCCGCAAAGTCAGCAGTCATCTTATGGGTGAGCCTTTGTCGGTTGGCGACTATGTGCTGATCCATATCGGGTTTGTGATGAACAAAATTGATGAAGACGCGGCGATGGAGAGCCTTGCTCTGTATAAAGAAATTGTCGATAAGCTTGAAGGAGAGCCGATTTGACTCAGCTTGACCTCAAATCCCTTTATGACGGCTTTCGTAATCCAGACACCGTCAGACAACTGGCAGCGGATATCCGTTTAGAGGCTACCGCACTGGCTGAGCCGCTCTGCATTATGGAGGTGTGTGGCGGCCATACCCACACCATAATGAAATACGGTTTGCCTCAGCTGCTGCCGGACAATATTGAGTTTATTCATGGCCCCGGCTGTCCGGTTTGCATCATGCCCAAGGAACGAATCGATCATGCTGCTGCACTGGCCGCTCAGGATGATGTCATTCTGGTGACTCTGGGGGATATGATACGTGTGCCCGGCTCCAAAGGCAGTCTGGCTCAGCACAGGGCTGCAGGCCGTGATATCCGGCCACTGTATGACCCTTTGGATGCCCTTTCCATTGCCAAAGATAACCCGGATAAACAGGTGATCTTTTTTGCCATCGGCTTTGAAACCTCCACCCCAATGACAGCCGTGCTGCTTGAGCAAGCCGAAGCTTTGGGGATTAACAACCTGCTGTTTCATATCAATCATGTACTGGTGCCACCGGCAATCGATGCAGTGATGGCTGACGACAGAGTCAGGGTCAATGCCTTTATTGGTCCAAGTCATGTCAGTGTGATCACCGGCAGCGAAATCTACCGCAGTGCCGTCAACCAATACGCCACTCCCTTGGTGGTGGCCGGGTTTGAACCCGTGGACGTGATGGAGTCCATTCTTAAGATAGTGCGGCAAAAGGTACAGGGAAAAGCCGAACTGGAGATCCAGTACAAACGGGCTGTGACACCTGAAGGCAACCTGACCGCCCAGGCCATGGTGGATGATTGCTTTGAGGTTCGTGAAGATTTTCGTTGGCGGGGTCTGGGCCCGATACGCCAATCAGCCCTTAAGTTAAAGCCGGAATTTGCCCACAGGGATGCAGAGCTGATTTATCGCGATATGCTGCCCACCCGGGAGATTAACGATCACAAAGCCTGCCAGTGCGGCGATATCCTGCGGGGGCTGGCCAGGCCAAAAGACTGCAAGGTGTTTGGTCGTGGCTGCAGTCCACAAACTCCCCTTGGCAGCTGTATGGTGAGTTCCGAAGGCGCCTGTAACGCCTGGTACAGATACGCCAGAGATCTGCCCTCCTCCAGCCACAATACAGCAACAGCCACAAACCGTAAGGACTGACCATGGAATCAACTAACCCTATGGAAACCCCATTGGAACAGGCTGTACAGCTCAGTCACGGTGGTGGCGGCCAGGAAATGAACAAGCTTATCAAGTCACTGTTCTTCAAAGCCTTTGATAATCCACTGCTGTGCCGGGAGGAGGACGCGGCGGCGCTTATGCTACAGGGTAACTGCGCCTTCACCACAGACGCCTTTACGGTATCGCCGCTGTTTTTTGCCGGGGGCAATATTGGCAAGCTCGCAATTGCAGGCACGGTCAACGATCTCGCCATGATGGCGGCCAAACCCGAATACCTGTCTGCCAGTTTTATTATCGAAGAGGGCTTCCCCTTAAGCCATCTGAAACAAGTGGTTGAATCCATGGCCAAAGAGCTGGCCATAAGCGACGCCGCCATAGTGTGTGGAGATACCAAGGTAGTGCCCAGAGGCTGCGCCGATGGTTTGTTTATCACTACAACCGGTGTTGGCCATATTCAACGCTCGGGTATCTCTGCTCATGGGCTGCAACCGGGTGATGCCATCATTGTTTCCCGGGATATCGGCCGACACGGCAGTGCAATTCTGATGGCCCGGGAAGGCCTGACGTTGGATTCGGATCTGACCTCAGACTGTGCCACGCTCTGGCCTGCCGTTTCTGCCCTTCTGGATGCGAGTTTGGATATTCATGCCATGCGTGATGCCACCCGTGGCGGTTTGTCCGCTGTACTCAATGAGTGGGCCCTGGCATCGGATGTCAGTATCTGTGTAGAGGAAGAATCAATCCCGGTTGCCGATCCTGTTCGCGGCCTGTGTGAGCTCTATGGTTTTGAGCCCTATGATTTAGCCAATGAAGGCAGCTTTATTCTGGCTTTGCCAGAAGCCCAGGCTAAGCAGGCGCTGGAGATCCTCAATCAATTTGAGTTTTGCTCTTGTGCTGCCCATATAGGTCAGGTAGACAAGCAGGTCGATAACGCCGCAGAAACCAATGCCAAAGGGGGTAAAGTGATCCTGCGCTCCGCCTGGGGTTCCAGTCGCTATCTTGAGCTGCCCCAGGGCGAACTGCTGCCGAGGATCTGCTGATGCATGAATACTCTATCGTTTCAGCACTGATTGAACAGTGTCAGCAGCATGCGGCTGACAATCAGGCCAAAGGCATCGCTCGGGTCGTGGTCAAAGTGGGGGTATTCAGTGGCGTTGAGCCAGCACTGCTGCAAACGGCGTTTGATACCTTCAAGCTTGAGGGGATCTGCCGGGATGCAGAACTGGAGCTGAAGATACAAAACTTAGTGCTGAAATGCCGGGAGTGCGGCGCCGACTCAGAGCCTGATAGCCGCTCAGTGGTTTGCCCGGCTTGCGGCAGCTTTTATACTCAGGTGATGGATGGCGAAGATCTCTATTTAATGCAGCTGGAGCTGATCACCTGACGCCCTTGTATGTGGGCAGAGAACCGCCAACGCCGATGCACGCTATAAAAAGTCCCGCCCCGGCGGGATTTTCAGTTTACTTATGCTCTGCCAGCCATTTCAGGCTGAACTCGTGAAATGCCCGTCCCAATGCCGAGTCGGTGCGGCCTGAATGTTTGATGCGACTGAAGGGACGACTCAAGGCTAAATCCGCAACATGCACCTGCGCCAGTTCGCCACGTTCCAACTCCTGCTGCAGTGTCAGTGACGACAGCACACCAAGCAAACATCCCTGTCTGGCCGCCTGTTTAACGGCTTCCGGTCGGCCGAAACTAAATGGGATATCCGGGTGCAACCCTTTGGTCATCACCGCGCTGAGAAACACCTCACGGGTACCTGAACCTGACTCCCTCAGCACCCAGCGTTCCTTTGCCAGTTCCTGCAAACTGACATTGGCGCCAGCCAAAGGGTGACAGGGGGCACAGAAAATGGTCAACCTGTCACTGTGCCAATCTTCAACGGTCAGGCGGCGATCCAGGCAAATACCTTCGATATAGGCCATCTCACTGCAGCCATCGGCAACGGCGTCGATCGCCTCATGGGTGTTGCAGATAGTCATATCCACCTCCACCTTTGGCCACAGCTCACTGAAGGCCACCACACAGGACGCCAACAGATAATTCCCTATGGTAGAGCTGGCACTGATACTGAGTTTGCCCATCAGCTGATCGCCATGACCACTGAAGGCGTGTTCTATCTGATTAACCCTGTCCAGTACCTCTGCCGCCATGGGCAATAACAGGGCACCCTGGGCATTGAGGTGCAAACGATTGCCCCTGCGCTCAAACAGCCGGGTATCCAATTGTTTTTCCAGTTCCGCAAGGGCCATGGAGGTGGCTGGCGCCGACTGGCACACCAATTCAGCCGCTTTGGCTACCTGACCACTACGGGCAATGGCATCAAACACCATTAATTGTTTAAGAGTAATTCGCACTGTCAGGACTCTCGGTTGTTAACCGCCGAGTGGGAACGCCCCACCCGGCCGGCACTGGGTACCGTCTGCCAGTTTGGTTTACGGGCTTTGCGCTTCTCCCGGATAGGCGTCAGCGGACTGTCCAGCTTACGGGCAATCAAGAGATACACGCTGCCACTGCCCGGCAACCAGGACTCTAGACTCTGCTGCCAGAATACTCCTTTGTCGAAGTGGCCAAACAGAGGGTGATACAACAGGCGTTCATCACAGATCACCTGATAGCCCAGCAGTGCCAGCCAATCTTTAATACGGGACGGCAGGTAAAAGTGTCCTCGCCAGGGAAATTGCTGCTGATATCTGGGCAACAACTTACCCAGCATGGCAGGACTCAAGGGGTTAAAGCCGGAGATAATCAGCGTGCCGCCGGAGATAAGCACCCGGTCGATTTCTCTGAGCAGCTGATAGGGGTTTCGCTCAAATTCCAGCAGGAAGTTGGCCAGCACCACATCGACACTGGCGTGACGCAAAGGCAACTGACTCACCTCGCCGACCACAGAGGCGCCCTCTTCGTCATACAAGCTGACCTGATGAGAGATACTGCAATGACTGGCATCCATGGCGCTGCTGAGCGGTCCCAGCTTTAACAGGTGATAACCAAACAGTCTGGGCCACCAGGGAGCAAGCGCCTGCTGCACGCAGGACTGCAGCTGTTCACCATTGGGAAAGTCCTGCCAACCGGCGGGGCCTAAAGCTGGATGTCGATAGGGAGTATGTGGCAAAAGTAACTCCGTAAACGGGGTTCAGGCTCTTATAAAAAAGCCGTATATATGGTTTATACCTATAAAACGAAAAGCGTATACAGGCAAGCCCTGAGAGCGGTAAACTGCCGCCAATGCTCATGTTTTTTAAGGATGACTGAGATGTCGCTCAATGTTACAGCTATTCCTGCCTTCGATGACAACTATATCTGGTGTTTGACTCAATCCGGCTCACCCCTGGCCTGGGTCGTGGACCCCGGACAGGCAAAGCCGGTAACTGCCTATCTGGAGCAGGAGCAACTGACCCTGGCGGGCATACTGATCACCCATCATCACTGGGATCATACCGGTGGGATTAATGACCTTAGCGCACGTTATCCCGATATCGAGGTTTATGGTCCAGCCAATCCGGAGATCAATGGCCTGACGCAAGAGCTGAAAGATGGACAAATGGTCAACCTTAAAGGACTGGATATTCAGGCCAGAGTGCTTACTGTGCCGGGCCACACTCTGGACCATATCGCCTATGTGTGTGATGACAGACTCTTTTGCGGCGACACCCTGTTTTCCGGCGGCTGTGGCCGTATGTTTGAAGGAGAGCCCGCGCAATTCCATCACTCACTTTCGCGCCTGGCGGCACTTCCGGCCAATACACGGGTGTACTGTGCCCACGAATATACACTCAGTAACCTGAAATTTGCCCTGATGGCAGACCCGGACAATACCGAACTAAAAGCGTATCAACAGGAGTGTGAGGCCCTTCGTGCCAAAGGGATACCTACTCTACCCTCTTCCATCGGCAAAGAGTTGGCTGTTAATCCATTTTTGCGGGTTGATCAGAGACAGGTTTGCAAACAGATAAACCAGCACTGGCAGCAAAATCCAGCAGATAATGTGGAAGCGTTCGCGCTGCTGAGGCGCTGGAAAGACATTGCCTGAGTTATGAGGTAAAATATCCGACTTTGTGTGAGTAATGCTTTGCAGGGCTCGCTGCCCGATTGGAGTTTTCCAGTCCAAAAACAAACAGATACTCTAATACTAATAAAGGATAGCTCCAGTACATGCGTCTTTCATCCCTATTTGTAGCGGGGGGTATTGCCCTGCTGACTGGCTGTCAGAGCTTAGACACTGAGCAGGTACAACAACCTGCTCCCGCTCCTGTGGTTAACCCCCCTGTTATCCCGGAAAATCCCCTGCCGGCTCCTATTATCATTACCGATGTATGGGAGCGTATTCGTCTGAATATGCAGATGTCGATTCCCGACGAGAAACTGGTCAATCAATACCGCGACTGGTACATACGTCACCCCAACCATCTGGCACGGGTTTCAGAGCGTGCCGAGCCTTTCATGTATCTGATCGTCGAAGAGCTGGAAAAGCGCAATATGCCGATTGAATTGGCCCTGCTGCCTATCGTCGAAAGTGCTTTTGACCCATTCGCCTACTCCCATGGCGCCGCCTCTGGTTTGTGGCAGTTCACCTCCCCTATGGCCAAACATTTTGGTCTGAAGATGAACTGGTGGTATGACGGTCGTCGTGACGTCCCTGCTGCCACCCACGCTGCACTGGATATGATGCAATATCTGCATGGCAAGACCCATGGAAACTGGTTGTATGCCATTGCCGCATATAACACAGGTGAAGGCCGGGTACTCAATGCGGTTAAACGCAACAAACGTAAAGGCCGCAGTACTGATTTCTTTGCGCTGGATCTACCCAGGGAAACCGAACGCTATGTGCCTCAATTGCTGGCACTGGCAGATGTAATAAAAAATGCTGACAAGTACGGCATCAAATTGGCACCTATTGCCAATAAACCCGCCATTGAAGTGATTGATGTGGGTAGCCAGATTGACCTCTCATTTGCTGCCGATCTCGCGGATATGCCACTTTCTTCACTGCATAAGCTGAACCCGGGTTATAACCGCTGGTCCACTGCTCCAGATGGCCCACATAAGCTGGTGGTCCCGGTGGACAAAGCCGATGGCTTTAAGCTGGCGCTGGCCGATACAGATTCTTCACAGCGTTTGCATTGGCTGAGATATGAAATCAAGTCCGGCGACAGCCTGGGCCTGATCGCCAACAAGTATCACACCACCATAGATGTGATTCGCTCAGTTAACGGTATCAAGGGCAACACTATTGTTGCGGGCAAACATCTGCTGATCCCGGTTGCGGCCAAAGACCCTGAGCTGTACTCCTTGTCTTCAGATCAACGTCTGGCCCGTAAGCAGGGTGTCAAACGTGCCGATTACAAGGTGGATTATCAGGTGAAGAGCGGTGATTCTCTGTGGAAAATCGCCCGAGCCAACAAGGTTAAGGTCTCTCAGTTGGCGGCCTGGAACAGCATGGCTCCCAAAGATCCTTTGCGTGTTGGACAGAAGCTGGTGATCTGGACCAATAAGGTCAGCGAGAATCAGACTCAGTCCTCCGTGATGCGGACCATCAACTATAAGGTTCGCTCAGGAGATTCTCTGGCCCGCATCGCCAACAAGTTCAATGTGACCATCAAAGATCTGCTGCGCTGGAACAGTCTTGACAGCAAAAAATACCTGCAGCCTGGACAGATGCTGAAGCTGTATGTGGATGTCACCAAGATGAGCGTATAGCCCATTTTCAATATGGCATAAAAAAGCCCCCGACTACCGGGGGCTTTTTGTTGTAACCAATTAGTTAGCCTGCATAGAAATGGTATTCAGCAATGGCGTTGGGGATTCAGTACTTCGTCCCATAAATCTCGCCTGCCACTCAAAACCCGGCTTGACCTGTGCCATCACAATGTCAGGCACCTCAAAACTCACAGTCATGGTTTTACCTGCGGCCAAAGAAGTGTCCCGGATGGCCTGGGTAAACATCATATCGTTGGACCAGGCCCATACTCTTTTACCCTTGGTATCCAACAACCAAAGATCAGCAGACATCCCGGAATTGAATTGTATGGGCACACCATAGCTCTGGGGATTGAAAACCCGCAGTTGCATCACCTGATTTCCGCGGGCGGAAGGCTTGTCAGCCAGCGCCAGCTCTCCCTGCAACAAGGTCTCTTTCTCCATAGACTTGTCCCCCGGATGCCTTCCATAATCCTGCTGAGATACAGGTTTGATTTCTGCACCGCCGGCAACCACTTTAATTTGAGGTTTTTCAGCGGGAGAGGCCTCAGGCTGTGCATGGCAGCCTGAAACCAAACCTATCAATACAGTTAATGCCAAACCGGCTCTCATTTAAAAACCTCCCAGTTTTTCCAGCAGTTTGTTCTTAAGCTTATCTTCCTGCTTTTTAATTTCATCTTTCACCTTGTTGTTCAACAGGGCTTCAGTGTCCAAAGCAAACTTGGGCTCTGCAAAAGTACCGGTAATTGCCAAGGGAATATCCACTCCCTTGAGCCCATCACCACCACCCTGGCCTTCCAACGAGGCCACCAGCTTGGTAGATAACTGATAATCAATGGTTTGGCTCAGTATATTGGCGTCGCCTTTACCCGTTAAACGGATCAGTGGCGACTGCATATCCAGATCAGGGTTATTCACTACCCCCTTGGCCATAGTGAAATTACCGGTCAGGCTGGTAAAGTCAGTCTTCTGCTCTTCGTTGTCCCCTGCACTCAGGTCACCTTTGAGTTTGGCCTCAGCACTGCGGATCATCTGCGGAATGTTGACACCATAGAGTGAGCCATCATTAATGGCGAAGTTACCCCTGGCCTGCAGGTTCTTTTTGAGGTTGTCCGGGATAAGGCTATGGCCGGAGCCCGTCACTGAGAAATTGGCGTCACCTGACAGGAAATCAACTTCGGCGGCATCGGTCAACAAAGGACGGATCTGCACACCTGATAAGGTTTGCTCAAAACGATAACTGGCGACCGGTTTGCGGCCATCCAGGCTGGCTGTCACATTCAACTCACCGTCATACATCTTGCCTGCCAGATTTTTCACATCCAGCACGCCATTTTTCAGCGCAACGGCCAGTTTCCAATCTGTGGTCTTAAGCTTGTCCATGTTGATGGACTTCACCTTGATATCTGCAGTCATGTCCACAGATTTAAGGGCAGAAAGGTCGGGTTCAACAGCTGCAGCGGCTGGCTTGTCAGCTGAGCTATCATCCCCCTTGGCGTCGCCTTCAGAGGCCGGGATCCAATCGTTAAGATTAATGTCACCCAAAGACAGCACCAGATCCACAGAAGGCACCTTACGGCCATAGGCGGCGCTGAGGCTACCTTCGCCTTCAATATTGCCCACCTTGAGGCTGGCCAGTGTCACTTTGGCCTGCTGACCTTTAAGGTCAACCTCGATATCGGAATTGAGGTTGGCATCCAGTTCGCCATTCGGGATCGCTTTACCTTCCACCTGGGTTTCAACACTCAGGCCTTTGAGGCTCAGCGCGCCAAAATCCTTACTCACCATCAGACTGCCTTTACCCGAGGTCTGCAGGTTAAGTTCCGGCATTTTGGCACTGGCTTTAAATGCCAATTCAGCCGCCTTACCCAAAGAAAACTGACCAAGGGTAAAAGTGTCCAAACTGAACTGCTGAGTGGTATCTGTCTGTTGGTTGATGATATTGACAGTGGCGTTACTTATCTCTACGCCACCTACAGACAAGGCAGCCAGCCCTTCACCGCCTGATGTTGTTCCGGCGTCTGTTGGCTCAGTGGACTTGGGTTCACCTTCTGACTGACCCAGACCGTCGAAGCTGGTTTTACCATTTTTATCTGTCACCAGATTTACCGTCAGGCCATCCAGCTTCAGCGCTTCAATCTCTACTTCCTTACTCAGTAATGGCATCAGCGCTACCTCAGCCACAATGCCATCAACTGACATCATATGCTCAGGCTTCATTCCCTGAGGGTTGGAAAAGCTGATACCGCCGAGTTGGATACCCAGAGTTGGGAAAAAGGTCCAGCTTAGGTCATCCTTAATTTCCAGCGTCCTTCCCGTCTGCGTCTTCACCTGCTCAATAATTTCCGGCTTGAAGTCGTTGGGGTTAAAAAGAAGAGTCAAATACAGCACCAGCGCCAATATCAAACCGACGAACGCCAGCACCAGCCACTTGAGCACTTTCATAACGGATCCTTATGTTGGTATGGAAATAAATCTGATTACCGAGTCTATATCACGTCCAGCCTGAACCAGAGATGACAGCCTCCCTCTGGTTTTCAGCGTAAATCGAAGCAAACTCAGCTCAATTCGCTGAGATCCAGCTCACAATTGGATACCAGTATGCCATTACTGTCAGCATAGAGGTACATTCCGGGAGAAACTGTAACGCCTCCGATATCTATCGGCACATTAATTTCCCCCAATCCTTTTCTGTCTGTTTTAAAAGGCACTGTGCCCAAGGCATGCACGCCGAGGTCCAGGGTCGCCAGCGTGCCCGCATCTCTGATTGCACCGAAAATCACCACTCCCGCCCAGCTGTATTTGACTGCTGACTCTCCAATTAAATCGCCCAGTAGCGCACGCCGACAAGCCCCGCCGCCATCGACCACCAGCACTTTGCCATCGCCAGGGCCTGCCAGTAACTCCTTCACTCTGGAGTTATCCTCAAAACACTTTACGGTAACCACTTCCCCATGAAATATCTTACGGCCGCCATATTGATTAAAGTTAACAGGCAGCAAAATACAATCGTCCGGCCAGCGGTCACAAATATCAGGTGTTAAATCCAGCATCCTATCCTCCTTGTGTTATTTTTAGCCTATCCTCTGGGCGGTCAACGAACAAGCGGGCATTTGTGCGAAATATCCCACAAAACCGGTTGTTTAGTTTCCGTAACCGATTATAATTTACGCCAGCTATGCCCTGTATAACAGCGTGATAATAATGCTGGCAGCGATTAGTCGCACCATGTCTGTAAAGTGAAGACCCCATGACAAAAGAACTTGATTTGCAATGCGCCCTGGCTGCGCTGGATCAGTACGGATACGAAAAAAAACACTCATCGGATTTAGAGCAAGCCAGAAATAAAACTCAAATGGCCAAATATATCGACTCACTGGATTTCAGTCTTCGTAGATTGGAAATACTTCAGGAAGTCGTTAACGAAGCTGTTCAAGCCAAAAAAGAGATGTTGGCGCAAAGAGAAAATATTCAAACTTATAAGACCAAGATCATCAATCTCTCCCGCGAGTGGAATATGTCTTATCAGGACGTTATCGACTTAATGGCCCGGGTTGAAAATCAAAAGTAATTATTTGATGCAACAAAAAGCCCTCGACTTCGGGGGCTTTTTTATTTTCCGGCGACACAGTGACGCTAAGCCTTGGCTTCAGTGGTATCTGGCATCTCGGAGTTCGAACTAAGCTGACCCTTCCCTGCACGCTTGCGGGCACGCCCGGGTTTAAATCTTCTCGTCAGCAGTAACAGGCTTAGTGCCGACGCATACAGTGCTGGCTCAATCCAACCTGATTTTACCGACCAATAGAAATGTAATGGAATCAGCAAGGCACATAGATAAATCAGGTTATGCAACTTCTGCCAATTTCTTCCCATTTTTCTTCTGAGATAATTAATTGAGGTGACCGCCAGCGCTAATAAAATAGTAAAGCCGATCGCACCAACGACAATATATGGACGTTCGATAATCTCTTTTGCCAGCAATCCAAAGTCAAACAACAAATCAAAAGAAAGATAAGCCAGGATATGTAAACTCGCATAGAAGAAACAGTAAAGTCCCAGCAGTCTTCTTGTTTGAAGTAAAAAGCCCATCTTCCCGTATTTGGCCAAAGGCGAGACAACCAGGGTTATTACCAACAGATTTAACGCGCCCATGCCGGTGAAATGGATAATCCGCTCAACGGGTTCAGCACCCATTTGTCCGGAAAGGACTGCCAGAATCAACCACACCAAGGCGCCCAACGCACCTATGTGCATCAGCAGCTTAATGGTAAACAGGCCTCTTTTCCCCACTCGCATCAATAGTACTTCCTCAAATCCACTCCCTGATAAAGCCCGGCGACCTGTTCTCCATAGCCGTTAAACATCTCGGTCGGTATTCGGGTTGCTGAAAACAGTCCCCCCGGGCCTATGCGCCGCTCGCTCGCCTGAGACCATCTGGGGTGATCTACCTCGGGGTTAACATTGGCCAGAAATCCATATTCATGGGGAGCTAGTTGATTCCAGCTGGTAGGGGGCTGCCTTTGAGTCACTTTAATGGTGACGATGGACTTAATGCTTTTGAAGCCGTACTTCCAGGGTACCACCAGCCTGATAGGCGCACCATTCTGTGGTGGCAGTGTCTTACCGTATAGCCCTACCGCCAGAAAGCTCAGCTCATTCATTGCTTCACCCAGAGTCAGGCCTTCGACATAGGGATAGTGGATACCACCGCCCATTAAACGGTTACGCTGCCCTGGCATCTGACTTCGGTCAAACAGGGTTTCAAATGCCACATATTTGGCCTCAGGTTTGATACCTGCCTTGTTAAGAATCGTTGCGAGGGGAAACCCCACCCAGGGGATCACCATAGACCAGGCCTCGACGCAGCGAAGTCTGTAAATCCGTTCTTCCAGCGCAAATTTATACAGGTCGTCATAGCCAAGAGTTAAAGGGGTATCCACCTCACCTTCAACCCTGAGCACCCAGGGGTCAACCTTAAAGCCCTGTGCATTGGCTGCGGGATCAGCTTTGTCCGTGCCAAACTCATAAAAGTTGTTATGACCTGCCACCTTATCAAAAGGCGTCAGCTCCTGACCGCCTGCGGAGAATGCTGCAGGCTGGGTATAGGTCAGCGGACTGGTGGCAAACACCTCTTTATTGTCTTCACCAAACAGATCAAATAAGCCCGCCTGCACATGACCAGGCAAACTGGCTCCAATGGCGCCCAGCCCCATGGCTTTGATAATCTGGCGACGACTTTTGAAGACTTCCTGAGGTGTCACCTCACTTTCTTTCATCTGCCAGGACGCCTGTTTCAGTATCCCGCGTGTAAATTTTGTGCTCATAGCCACTTCCAGAGTCCACTTTAGTCACTAGGGTCTGTTAACCTTCCAAGATGGTTTTTGCAGCCCTTTGTCGTTGTTTTATACAAAGCAACGCGATTGATGTGTAGTTGCTCTACATAAATGAGCGTTAATGCAGTAGAAAGCGACGACAAACGCTGCCCGAAGGGCTCGGTTATACGCGCTTTACTCTTTGTTGCAAGGTATTTGCTTAGGCCCCTAGGCGGCACACCTTGCGTCGCGATTAAAGCGCGTCTATCTCGAGCAAAATTCAACCATGAAAGGTCAACAGCCCCTAATAAGACAGTATAAATCCAATAATTCTTTCTTCAGTTTGGCAAAATTCTGGCAAAACAATGGTTATCTGAGGATAACTTGGTCAAATAGCCCCACAATACTTGAAGCTACCCCGTCCGCCATGCCAATCTTGGCGCATCCATACTAAATTCAAACAGTTTCGAGCTTCAGGGATGCCAATCGATTTCACTCAATTCTCCATTGCCAATATCATTATCCTGCTGGCCGTGGGTATCCTTTTTCTGATGTTGGGCGCTTTGCTCAATCAAAAGTTCACCCGTGCACGCTGGCAACAATTTCGTGAACAGATGGAGACCAGTCACCTGACTGAAATCAATAAGCTCCAGCAGGAACTGGAACATACGCAGCTGCAGCAGGATCAGCTCACAGATGAGTTGCACTTTTGTCGCCAAAAGCTTGAAAAACAATCAATAGAGCTGGGCAAAGCCAGCGTAAAAGCAGATCGCACAGACAGTCTGGAGACCCTCCTGGAAGCCAAAACCAACGCCTTCAATGAAGCCAGGCTGGCACTGTCCAATGAACAGGCCAATGCCAAACAACTGGAAGTAAAATTTGAAGCCAGAGAACAGGCACTAGAGGACAAGATAGCCCTGCTTGAATCTGCCGAAGTCAGGCTCAAAACCCAATTCGAACACCTGGCTCAGAAGATCTTCGAAGAGCGCAGTGAAAACTTCCGCCAGCAGAATGTTCATCAACTGGATGGCGTACTTGGCCCGCTCAAGCAGCAGCTTGAGGGTTTCCGTCAGCAAATAAATGAATCCAATAATCAGGCCCAAACGGAGCGCAGCTCACTGAAGTTTCAGCTGGAACAACTGCAAACCATGAATCGTCAGATGAGTGAGGATGCCATTAACCTGACCAAAGCACTCAAAGGTGACAACAAACAGTTGGGCAACTGGGGCGAAGTGATTCTTGAGCGGGTGCTGCAGGAAAGCGGCCTGCGAGAAGGTCATGAATACCACACACAAATGGACCTGAAAAATGATCAGGGTAAACGCTACAAACCGGATGTGATTGTCCATCTTCCCGAAGGTAAGGATGTGGTGATCGACGCAAAAATGTCCTTGCTGGCCTATGAGCGTTACTACAACAGTCAGGATGAAGTGGAAAAATCCCAGGCTCTGCGCGATCATGTAATTTCAGTGCGCAGTCATATTCGTGGGCTGGGACAGAAAGATTACCAACAGTTGCACGGTCTGAAGAGTCTGGACTATGTGCTTATGTTTATCCCTATCGAACCAGCTTTTTTGTTGGCGATAGAGGAAGACCCCCAACTGGTTAACTACGCGCTGGAACAAAATATCATGTTGGTGAGTCCAACCAATCTGTTGGTGGCTTTGCGAACCATACACAATATATGGCGCTATGAGCATCAAAGTCAGAATGCTCAGGTGATCGCCAAACAGGCTGGCCGCATATACGACAAGCTGTGTGGTTATGTAGAAGAGATGGATAAACTGGGCCGCAGCCTGGATACCGCTCAACGCAGCTATCAAAGCGCCCTTGGCAAACTGTCGAGCGGTAAAGGCAACCTGATACGACAGGCGCAACAGATGAAGCAACTTGGCGCCATTACCAGTAAACAACTGGATAAAAACCTGCTGGAGACAGCCCTCAAAGATGATGAGCAGGCCCCGGAGAACTCAGACGGGGAATAAAAGGATATAAATCATGCTGAAGCAGTTACTTGGCATATTGGGATTGGTCTCTTTCAGTATGGGATTGACCACCACTTCTGCTGCCGCAGGGCTGACGGCGCAGCAACAGGCTTATCTTGACGCAAGAGAAGCTCAGGAACAGGGAAACTCAGCCAGATACCAAACCCTTAGAAAACAACTGGGCGATTACCCTCTGACTGTCTATCTGGATTATCACGATAAACAGGATGATATTTTGCGTCAGTCAGGCCCAAAGGCGGCTATCTCTCTGGCAGCTTTCGCGCAAACACCTCTGTACAACACGTTGAAACACAGATACCTGCAACGGGCCGGTAAACAAAAACGCTGGAAAGACTTTCTGGCGATTAGCCCCAAACTCCCCAGAGATACCGAACTCCAGTGCTATTACTACCGCGCAAAACTGCAAAACGGTGATCCCAGTTTAGCCTGGGTCGGTGCCAAGAACCTTTGGCTCCATGGCTACTCCCAACCTGACGCCTGTGATGTGCTGTTCAGCGAATGGACCAAGGCGGGTAAGCGCTCTCAGGATTTGGTCTGGCAACGTATGATGCTGGCATTTGATTCAGGCCAATACAGTCTGATGAGCTGGTTATCCCGCAAGGTTACCGGCCATAAACAAGATGCAGAAGCCCTGGTTCAGGTATACAGGGACCCAAGACGCCTGCGTCATATCAACCGTTATATGGGCTCAGGCGAGTATAAGGAAGATATCGTCGCCGCCGGTCTCAAACGTTTGGCCAGAAAGGATCTGGAACAGGCGGTAAGACTCTATTTGAAATATCAGAAAGCGGATCGCTTTACCGAACATGAGTCCCGTAAGCTCAACCGCTATCTGGTGAGGCGCGCGCTTATCAGGCAGGAAGAATCACTGTCAGATCATGTTGATACCATGCTGCCACTGCTGGGCTCTGACGACCTGACAGAAATGCGCCTGCGCTGGGCAATACGCAACGGTGACAATCAGGTTATCGAAAAGACTTTGCCCCTGCTCAGTGACACTGCCGCCGCCAGCGCCCGTTGGCAATTCTGGCAGGCAAGAATGATGACAGATCCCGCCAGGCGTTCCGACAGCCTGGCTAAACTGGCAACTCAAAGAAACTTCTATGGCTTTATGGCCGCCAACAGTCAGGGACTGCCGATAAACCTCAACCAGATCACACCTGCAGAAGATCAGGCTGCTCAGCAAAAACTGGAAAAAGACGCCGCCTGGCTCAGAGTTGTTGAACTGCAGGCGTTGGATAAACACTATGATGCCCGAGTTGAATGGCGCCAGTTGCTGGCCCGGGTCAACCAAGAGGCCAGAACTCAGTACACCCTGATGGCCGGCAACAATAACTGGCCGGCTATGGGGGTTCAGGGCACAATTCAGGGCAAACTGTGGAACCATGTATCACAAAGATTCCCTCTCGCCCACGAAGGGGAATTTAATGCGGCAGCAAAACGACACAAGGTCAATGGTGATGAACTCAGAGCCATCGCCCGGCGGGAAAGTGCTTTTTACCCAAGAGCCAGGTCCGGTGTTGGTGCCAGAGGCCTGATGCAACTCATGCCTGCTACTGCCAAAGAAACAGCGAGGAAGCACAAGCTTAAATACCGTCGTCAGAGTGATCTCTATGATGTGGGCCTGAATGTAAAACTGGGCAGCGCCTATTACGCAGGTCTGCTGCAGCAGTTCGACCAGAACCGCATTCTGGCAACCGCGGCTTATAATGCCGGTCCCCACAGGGTCACCGCCTGGTTAAAACGGACTGACGGCAAGCTGGATGCGGTCTCCTTTATTGAGTCCATCCCCTTCAGGGAAACCCGTGAGTATGTGCAGGCAGTGTTCAGCTATCGCCTGATATATGAGGAACTGGCAGGTAAAGCCACCACACCTCTGTTATCCGATGCAGAACAATCCGCCAGTTATTGATACAGGTAGAACAGGCCTCACTCACGAGGCTTGTTGTGTTGTTTAATCAAAAAGGGCCAACTAAAAACGTCACAAATTTTGAAAAAACACCGCTACTGAGTCAGAATCTCTAGCAGTAACCTCGTAAAAAATAACAAATACCGGGGCAAGATGCCTCCTTTGGGAAGAATACTGAAAAGTCTCAGGAGGAGACATGTCCGAACAGATCAAACAACTCATCACTCAGCTGGACCAGGTACTGCTCGGAAAAACCGAGCATATCAAGCTTGCTGTGGCCTGCATTCTGGCCAGAGGCCATCTGCTCATCGAAGATCTCCCAGGTATGGGCAAAACCAGTCTCTCTCAAGCAATGGCCCAAAGTCTGGGTTTCAGTTACCAACGTATTCAGTTCACCAGTGACCTCCTGCCTGCCGATATTCTCGGCGTCACCATATTCGACAAACATGAAAGTCAGTTTGTGTTTCACCCGGGGCCCATCTTCAAACAGATGGTACTGGCCGATGAGATTAACCGTGCCAGCCCCAAAACCCAAAGCGCGCTGCTGGAAGCGATGGCGGAGCATCAAATCACGGTTGACGGCACCACACACAGGTTGCCAACGCCGTTTTTCGTGATTGCCACCCAGAACCCCACGGAGCAATCCGGTACTTTTCCCCTGCCTGAGTCTCAGCTTGACCGATTCCTGATGCGCCTCTCCATTGGCTACCCCTCCCTGGACGCCGAACTGGCCATGCTCAAGGGAGAGGGACTGAGCAGCTATAACGACACCCTGCCCCAATGTATGTCACCGGCAGACCTGCTTAAGCTGCAGGAGCAGACGGACAATATCTCTGTCTCCGATGCGCTGCTCAGGTACTTACTGTCTCTGGTGGAAGCATCAAGGCAGCAAAACGAAGGTTATGGCCTCTCTCCCCGGGCCAGCAAGGCACTGCTGCAGGCCGCTAAAGCCTGGGCACTTATTCAAGGGCGAAACTATCTGATCCCGGAAGATGTGCAGGCGGTGTTTACCCCGGTCGCCCAACACAGAATGCGTTCAAGCAGTCAGGCCCAGGGGGAAACCATATGCAACCGTATACTGTCTGAGGTTAACCCGATCCAATGACAGTGAGTACCCGAACGGCCCACTCGGGATTCTGGCAGCGTTGGCTGGCCAGGCGCCTGCCTGCTGCCCGGGAACACACGCTGACCCACAAAGGCATCTTTATTTTGCCTACCGGGTTCGGCGTGTTTTGGTTGCTCTTGGTGCTGCTGCTGTTTTTATTCGGTACCAATTATCAAAATAATCTGGTCATAGGCCTGGCCATGTTGATGGCCAGTATCTTTAACACCTGTCTTATCTTTGGCTATCGTAATCTGGCAGGACTGACAATTAAGGGACACTGGCCAGCTCAGGTTTATGCAGGGGAAACCCTGGCGATGCCCATTCAACTCGAGTCGTCACATGCCTGCTGGCAGGTAGGACTCAACTACCCCAAAAACCGGATTGCTGAGATCACCCGGATTACAGATTCTGCCGTGGAGGTGCTGGTCCCTGTGCGCCATACCCAAAGAGGCCGGATGAACCTGGGCAGAGTGAGAATCTCCTCCTGTTACCCCATGGGGCTGTGCCGTGCATGGTCACATCTGGATATGGCTATGTCGCCACTGGTATTCGCCAAGCCTGAAAAACCTGATGATAAGCGCAGCTACATGGACTTTCATGGCAATGATGACGTCAACGGCGGTAATCAGCTTAATGGTGTCGATGAATTCAGCGGCCTGAGAGATTACATCCGCGGTGAGTCTTTGAAGCAGGTAGCCTGGAAACAATTGGCTCAAGGACGGGGCATGTTGACCAAACAGTTTGAGCAGCCTCAGGGCGAGGCGATTTGGCTGGTGCTGCCAGGAGCTGATACTGACCTGGAGAAGCGTCTCAGTGCACTCAGTTATCTGGTGGAGTATTTCAGTCGTGACCAACACCTGTTTGGGTTGGAGCTGAACGGCGAACAAGTAGCGCCCGGTGCAGGTGAATCCCATAGACTTGCCTGTCAGGAGGCTATCGCCCTGTATGGAGAACACGCCTGATGCTTTCCTTTTCTCTGCCCTGGAAAAATAAAGACAGGATCCCGGTAGATAAATCTCCCCAGGCGCTTATCCCCCGTATTACGTCATTTTGGCTGCTCATCATCAATGTCGCGGTCTTGACCCCCCTTTACGACGAGTTAACCCCCTGGACCCTGGCTATCTGTGCCATCTGCTTTGTGTGGCGAATCGGTATTTTCCTTGGCAAAGTCGCCAAACCACCCAGATTGTTGGTAAGCATTCTGGCCATGGCCTCTGCTGCTACCCTGCTGCTCATCACAGGCCAACTCGGCACCCTGAGCGCCCTGATCAACCTGTTGATTCTGGGTTACGCCCTGAAGTACATCGAAATGCGGCAACGCAGGGACGTAAAAACCATCATATTGGTTGGTTATTTTTTGGTGGCACTGGCCTTTGTCGATAACCAGTCCATTCTCAATACCCTGCACCTTGCGGTTGTCACCATAATCAACACTGGCGGGCTGGTCAGCCTGTATCAGGGTAAAACCCGCCCTCTTGACCCTTTGTTGGGCTCAGCCAGTATCACGCTGCTCAGCTTACCTTTGGCTGGTTTGTTGTTTCTGGTGCTTCCCAGGTTTTCTCCTCTGTGGATGGTGCCGGATACCGACTCTGCAACTACGGGCCTTTCTGACAGTGTTCGCCCCGGGGATATCAGCAACCTGACCCGCAGTGCCGAGCTGGCATTCAGAGTGACCTTTCAGGGACCTGTGCCCAGTAATGACCGCCTCTATTGGCGCGCTCTGGTGATGGACACTTATGATGGTAAAGAGTGGCGTCAGAACCCCAGGGTTAAGGCATTGCAGAACAATGCGCCCAATATCCCCAACCAAAGACCCAGACCCATGGGCGGCTCATACGGCTATCAGGTCATTGCTGAACCCAGCGGAACCCATTGGCTGTTCAGTCTGGATCTGGGTTACAGCGAAAGCCGTGGCGTGGTGAATATAAGCAACTCCCGGCTGTTTGCGCTGCGCCGTATTGAGCAGCAATTTGGCTATGATGTCACCTCCTACCCCAATGCCATTCGGGACCCCATGTTGTCCGCGTTGGAAAGACATACCAATTTGACTCTGCCGCCGGACATTAACCCCAGAGCCAGAGCCTACGGTCAGCAGCTCAGGGAGGCTTTTCCCGACCCTGCGCAGCGCATGCAAGCTATGATGGAAAGGTTTGCTCAGGAACCTTTCTACTACACCCTTAAGCCACCACGCATCGGCAGCAACCAGGTAGATGACTTTCTGTTTGATAACCGCAGTGGATTTTGCGTCCATTACGCCTCTGCCATGGTGGTGGTGGCGCGGGCATCCGGTCTACCCGCCCGCATGGTTAATGGTTATCAGGGGGGCGAATATAACGCCGCAGCAGGTTACATGAGTATTTACCAGTATATGGCTCATGCCTGGGTCGAGGTGTGGATCCCTTCAGAGGGGTGGGTCACTTTCGACCCCACCGCCATGGTCGCCCCTGAGCGCGTGCTGGATGGATTTGACGCAGTATTTAAGCCAGAGGACAGTTACCTGCTGGATAACCCCCTGTCCAGCCTGAGGCTGAAAAACTGGCCACTGTTGAACGAACTTCGAATGCAACTGGCCAGTCTGGATTATTACTGGAGCGTGTGGGTACTGGGATTCAACGCCAACAAGCAGAGACAACTGTTCAGAGAGCTATTGGGACAGGCATCTACAGAGCGAATTGGCTTGTTTATGTTGGGCGGTATTATTTGCGTGCTTATGCTGATTGCCTGGTATACCGGCTTACTCAGTTTGCCCAAAAGACGGGATAAACTGCAGCGTAAATACCACAAGCTGCTGCATGCCCTGAAGCGTCTGGGTGTAAACCTGAATATCTCGGATGGACCTCGCACAGTGGCGCACAAAGTCAGTCGGTTCAATCCCAACTGGCAAGAGTCGATTACCTCTCTTGCCAATGAGTTCGAACAGCTTGAGTTTAATCCCGCCCTGACCGACAGACAGAGGAAGGAGATGAGAAAACACTGTCTGCAACAGATAGAGAGACTGCTGATCCTGGTGACACTGCAGCGCACTACTCCGACACTAATGGGAGAACTGCCGCTTAAACAGGGCAAATAAAAGTCAAAGGCACCACTTGCGTTCCGCCGTTATTGAACGTAACAAATCAAACACATAGAATGGCTTTCTGGCCCTTTACTCACGCCTTTCATGCTGCATCATATCCAGTCCAACCAAATGGAACTGCTGTCAGAAAAACTGGCACAATTGCTGACTATTCCCAGTGGTGCCTCCCTGCTCACTCAGGACCAAATTCTGGTACAAAGCCCGGGGATGTCTACCTGGCTTCGACTGGAGATCGCCAAACATAATGGCATTGCAGCCGCGCAGGAGTTTCCCCTGCCCTCCAGTTTTATCTGGAAGCTCTGTTATTGGCTCCTTGAAGGCGTCCCCGAAGAAAACCCCTTTACCAAGGCGGCCATGACCTGGAAGCTGATGGCGATTTTGCCCGGCCTGACCGACAGAGAGAACTTCGCGCCTCTGCGCCACTATTTAGCTGCCGCTGAAGAAAAAAAGCCAAAGGGAGAAGCGGCAGAGCAGCAAGCTGATGAGCTTAAGTTGTTCCAACTGGCGGCCAGAATCGCCGATATTTTCGACCAATACCTGGTCTATCGACCCGATTGGATCCTGGGGTGGGAAGCCAATGAACAGCCGATAGAGCTGAGCCCCGAACAAAGCTGGCAGCCGGAGCTGTGGCGTGAACTGGTCAACTATAACAATCAGGCGTTGGGGCAGAGTCATTACCACAGGGCCAATCTGCACCAGGCATTGATCGATGCCCTGGAGGACCCCGATCATAGCCTGAAGGGACTACCGCCAAGGCTTTTTGTGTTCGGTATCAGCTCCATGGCGCCACAAACCCTGGATGTACTGCATGCACTGGCCGGGCGAATGGACGTCTTTATGCTGAGTCTCAGTCCCTGCCGTCACTACTGGGGCGATATTGTCGATCCCAAAGCCAGAGCCAGAATGTCACTGGTCTACAACGAGAAAAAACAGCTGCCTGAGCTGTGGGAGTCCAGCCTTGAGGTGGGCAACCCACTGCTGGCCAATAATGGCAAGATGGGCCGCGAAATGCTGGACCTGGTGCTTGAGCTGGAGCCTGACAATCTTGAGCTCCATGAATTTTATCAGGAGCCGGACTACAGTTCCCTGCTCAAAGGGGTGCAGTCGGACATACTGGAGATGGAAACCCTTGGGGAAACTCTGGGACCGGATGCCTCCTCTTATCTGAATCTGCATAAACGCCGCATATTGAGCCCGGATGATAACTCCATTGCCCTGCGCAGCTGTCACAGCCCACTTCGGGAAGTGGAAACCCTGCACGACCACCTGCTGCACATGCTTAAGCTCAATCCTGATCTGCACCCTCGTGACATAGTGGTGATGCTGCCGGATGTTGCAGCCTATGCCCCTTATATCGATGCCGTGTTTTCCGCCAAACATGGGGATCACTATATCCCCTACGCCATTGCCGACCGCGGTGCCGCTCAGGAGTCGCCGTTAATCTCCAGCTTCCTTAATCTGCTGGGCCTGGACAAGAGTCGCTTTGGCCTGTCTGAGGTGTTGTCTGTGCTGGAAGTTCCGGCAGTAATGGCCAGATTCAATATTGCCGATGATGAGCTTGAGCAGCTTAAGCTGTGGCTCAATAATGCCGGTGTACGCTGGGGCCGTAATCAGCAAGCCAGTGAGCAGCAGGGACTTCCCGCCTTCGATAAACACTCATGGGCCTTTGGTATTCGCCGCATGATCCTCGGCTATGCACTGGGGGATGAAGAGGCCCTGTATCATGGCGATCTGCCTCTGCCCGGCATTGAAGGTCAGGCGGCTCAGTCACTGGGTAAGCTGCTTAACTTTATCGAAGCGCTGGACAGCGCCCGTGAGGCGCTGTGCCAGGATGCAGATGCACTGTCACGCACCACGCAATTGGTCGAGCTGCTGGATACCTTTTACCTTGCCCAGCCTCAGGAGGACAAGGTCCGGGATGATCTGAATGAAATCCGTGCTGCCATAGATAAATTCGGCAATGAAGTTGCCCAGTCCGGCTTTAATGCGCCCGTGTCACTGCGCGTCATTAATCAGTGGTTTAATTCGGCCCTCACGGAAAGTCGTGTGGGTCAGCGATATCTGGCCGGCAGCGTCAACTTCTGTACCCTGATGCCAATGCGCTCCATCCCCTTTCAGCTGGTCTGCCTGCTTGGGATGAACGATGGTGTCTATCCCAGAGTCCAATATCCGGTTGGCTTTGACCTGATGGCCCACCATGGTGCCCGTAAAGGCGACCGCTCCCGTCGAATGGACGACAGATACCTGTTCCTGGAAGCCCTGTTGTCAGCACGAAGCCAGCTGTATATCAGCTACATAGGCCACAGTGAGCGGGATAACAGCGAGCGTATCCCTTCTATGTTGGTCTCTGAGTTAGTCGAATATTGCCAGCTCTGTTACCGCACCGACGCTTTCCAGCCTGACAATAAGGTCGATGAAAGTTCCGGACCTGGCGAATTGGCCAAAGCGGGAAATGACGCCGCAGATGCCCTGCTTGAGCAACTGCTGGTACATCTGCCTTTGCAACCCTTTGATGGGCGCCTTTACAGCGATAAAGGCGATAACCTGCCCCGCAGCTTTGCGCCGCAGTGGTGCCCAGTGGTCACCACAGCAGAGCCAGGTCATACCGTCTTTGTCTGCCAGCCGTTAAGCAACGCAGAAGGCGTAGGCCTCGACGAGCTGCCAGCCAGTGAACTTGAGCTGCAGGCGCTTATCCGCTTCTATCGCAGCCCGGCACAGTATTTCTGCCAGCGGACGTTGAAAGTGGATCTCAGCCTTGAGCTGGAAGCTTCTGAAGATGATGAGCCGTTTGAGCTCAATAACCTTGAGCGCTATCAGCTCCAGCTGTGGATGATTGAGGATGCACTCAAGTCAGATACAGGTGAAATCAGCGACATCCTTATCGACAGGGTTCGGGCCGATGGTCATCTGCCTATGGCACCTTTTGATAGCCTGCTGCTGTCTCAGTACCGCAGAGATATCGCCTCAGTAGTGGGCCGCACCCGCTATATGCGAGGTTATGAGCATGAAAAGCCCGTGCCTGAGCCCTCGCCCCTGGATATCGATATCCAGTTGCAACACACTGGTCAAAACGGAGAGCAAACCCTGAGCCTGATTGGCCGCATCGATGAAGTTTATCCCAAAGGGCTGATTAATTTCCGTCCGGGAACGGCCAAACCCAAAGATCTATTGAGAGTGTTCTTAAGACACCTGTGCCTCAATGCTATGGGCCACAATAAAGCGTCATATCTGCTGGATATGGGGCATTTCCATGCATTCGCCGCCATTGATGCTGACAAGGCCAAAGGCCTGCTGCAGCAATTGTGCGATCTGTTTTTCAAAGGACAGGCCAAACCCCTGCCCTTTATGGCCAAAACCTCATGGGCCTTGATTGAGGAGCTGTATCAGCAGGAAGAGCAAGATCTGCCAGGGGCAATTCTGTCGCTGGAGAATGTCTGGGTTGATGACAATGGCTTCGGCGATGGCGCGGATCCCTACAACGCCAGGCTGTTCCAGTTCCCGCAAGACTTTACCGGCAGCACTCAAACCGACTTTGCACCACTGGCGATGACGATTCTTAAGCCCCTTATCAGCCTGCACCACACCGACAAGCTCTCAGAGCTGGCCAATTTTGTTGAAGGAGGTCAGTGATGACAGCTACCAGCGTTCAGTCTTTAAACCCACTGACTCTTCCCCTGTGCGACAGACGCTTGATTGAAGCCAGTGCGGGAACAGGTAAAACCTACACGATTTCTGGTCTCTATTTGCGTTTGTTGCTGGGTCATGGCGGCATTAATCCCCTGACCTGTGAGCAGATCCTGGTGGTAACCTTTACCAATGCCGCCACTGAGGAACTCAGAGACAGAATTCGTCGCCGAATTAAGCTTTGCTATCAAAGGTTCCTTGGCCTGCCGGTGGATGATCCCTTTATCAATCAGCTGTTTGATGACTGCGATCCTGAGCAGCGACATATCGCCCTCAGACGTCTGGATCTGGCACTCAAGTCGCTGGATGAAGCGGCTATCTTCACCATTCACGGTTTTTGCCAACGTATTCTGGCGGATATGGCCTTTGAATCGGCACTCCTGTTTGAGTCAGAATTCACTCTGGATGACAGCCAGTATCTGGCCCAAAGTGTCAGGGATTTCTGGCGTTACACCTGTTACCAGTTGCCGGAGGCGCTCGCTGCAGCAATCGCCGCTAAATTCAGTACTCCCGACGATCTTGGCAGACAGCTGCGACCTTTGCTGGGTGCCAGTCAGGCAAAAGCCAGCAAGCAGCCTCAGAACTTCAGTAAATTGCAGGAGCAACTGACTACTCAAATCAGTCGCCTGAAACTGGCCTGGCCCAGAGAGCGGGAGCAGGTTGAGAAACTGCTGCACAGCCTGCCACTGAACGGCACCAGCTATGGCAAGCAAGCCGATGGCTACCCCAAGCTTGCCAGAATGCTGGATGAGATGGACAACTGGGTAAAGTTTTACTCAGGCCTGCCTGATCCCAAACTAATGACCAGTCTGTCACTATCCGGACTTAAGCTGAAAAAAGGCGGCGTGATACCAACCGCCGAAGAGGCCCCGGTACTGGCACAAATTGAGTCCCTGGCAGAAGCCATTAACAATATGCTGCCGGCATTCCTTTATGAAGCCCGCGCTTTGGTGGACTCCCGCTTTCATGAGCTAAAAGCCGAACGCAACCTGATGAGCCCGGACGATCTGCTGCTCACCCTCGCGCGGGCGATAGGCTTTAGCTCGGGCGTCGATGCGGATGCCATGGAGCAAGTGGCCGCTCAGCTCAAAGTCAGTATCGCCAAACGTTTCCCTGTGGCGCTGATTGACGAATTTCAGGATACGGACCCTCTGCAATACGCCATCTTTTCTGGCATCTATCCTGCCTGTGAGCCAGCTGCAGATACGGATACAGATACCAACACACCTAAACCAGGCACAGACATTCAGGTTCAGGGGCAAGCTCAGGGGCAGGGTCAATCCAACACCCTGCTGATGATTGGCGATCCCAAGCAGGCGATTTATGCCTTCCGGGGCGCGGATATCTTCACCTATATCGGTGCCAGAAAAGAAACAGATCATCACTATAACCTGGGTACCAACTACCGCTCAGCCCACGCCATGGTCGATGCAGTTAACTCAGTATTCAGCCTGAGTGACGATCCCTTTATCAGCGAGGCTATCCCTTTTGAATCTGTGGCCGCTGCCGACCAAGGCAACAAGCTGCTGCGTGAGCCAAATTCTGATGGCCGGGCACTGAAAATCCGAATGCTGGCCGAGCACAGTGAAAAAGGCCTGAATAAAACCAACGCCAGAAAGTGGCTGGCAGCCGATGCCGCCGAAGAGATCTCAAGGCTGCTGAACGCCGCTCAGGAAGGTCAATGCCTGGTTGCCAACAATGACAAGCCGGAAAAAGACCGACCGCTGAAAGCCAAAGATATCGCCGTACTGGTTCGTGACAGAAACGAAGCAGCAGTGATGCAAAACGCCCTGCAGACACGCCATATTGGCGCAGTATTCCTCAGCCGCGACAGTGTGCTTCATACCGATGAAGCCAGAGAGATGCTGCTGATTTTGCGCGCTCTGGCAACGCCCAGGGATGAAAGAGCGATTCGCTCTGCCCTGGCCTGTCGCCTGCTTGGTTTCGATGGCCGCCGTATCCACGAGTTTAATCAGTCTGAAACGCTGAGAAGTGAAGTGCTAGACCAGTTTATGCAGCTGCATGAGCACTGGGCCCGGCGAGGTATTATGCCGGCACTGCTGATGTTGGCGGATAAATATCAGCTGCTTGAGCGACTTGCCACACAAGCGAATGCCGAACGTCGCCTGACCGATTTCAGACATCTGGCCGAACTGCTGCAACAGCAATCCGCCGAACTGGATGGACAGAGTGCTCTGGTCAATTGGTTCGAACAGGCGATGGCGCAATCGGCCAATGGCGAAGAGCAGCAACTGCGTTTGGCCAGCGAGCAGAATCTGGTGCAAATTGTCACCATTCACAAGAGTAAGGGGCTGGAATACCCGGTCTGCTTTATTCCCTTCGTCAGTCTTGCCCGGGACAACAGCCGTCGCCCTTCTCCCATGCTTTACCACAAAGGCGAAGAACTGATCTGGGATCTGGATGCCACATACGAAGCCTGGGAAGCGGCTAAACAGGAAACCCTGGCGGAAGATCTGCGCCTGCTGTATGTAGCACTGACCCGGCCCGTGTATCGCTGTTATCTTTCTGTCGCCAACCACTGCCGTATGAACAAATCAGGCATAAACAGCTTCCTGAAGGACACGGCCATTGGCTATCTGCTGGGCATTACCGACAAGTCCTGTGATGCTCAGGCGATGGAGCAGGCGGTGCTTCGACTCACAGGATCTGATAGCGTTCATGGCATCAGCAGTGAATGGATAGCCGATGAGATAAGCCAAACCTCTCTGACCCAGACAGACACTGACTCAGAGCAGCAATTTGCCCCTCTGACTCCAGCATCAAGGCTGGGGACTCCCTGGCGTGTAGGCAGCTACTCTGGCCTGGTAAGGCACCTGCCCCACGAACACACTGCGCCAGGCGCAGGTGACGAAGACCTCAGCGATGAAGTGGTGGTGGAAGAGGAGCAGGCCGAGCCCGAGGCCAGCCGCTTTACCTTTGAACGTGGCGCCAATGCCGGTTCCTTTATGCATCTGGTATTGGAAGAGATTGACTTCACCAACGCCGAAGCCGATTTGCCACTGCAGCTGCCAACCTGTATGGCCAAATATGGCATAGATGAAGTCTGGCAGCCCGTGCTTAACGACTGGTATCTGGATCTGTTGCACTCGCCGCTGCAGTTAACAGCAGAGCAAAGCCTTACCCTGTCTCAACTATCCAGTGAACAGAAACTGGTGGAGATGGAGTTTTACCTGCCACTGGGCACTCAGGACAAAGATTCAGAGATACAGGACATCGCCCTGTCACGACTGCTTTCCCGCTTCGGTTATGGCGGCGAGCTTAAGTTCGATGCGTTTTGCGGCATGCTCAAAGGCTTTATCGATTTAACCTTTGAGCATCAGGGACGCTTCTATATTGCCGACTATAAATCCAATCATCTGGGTGATGACTTTGATGCCTATTCACAGGTGAATATGAGTCGTGCCATTAGCAGCCACAGATACGATTTGCAGTACATTCTTTATACCCTGGCGCTGCACAGGTACCTGGAATTGAAATTGCCCGATTACAGCTATCAAAAGCATATTGGTGGCTGTTTCTACCTGTTTCTTCGCGGTATGTCCGCCGCTCATCCTGGTGCAGGCGTGTATTTCGATAAGCCGGATGAAGCTCTGATCCTGGCACTGGATAAATTGCTGAAGGGCGAGACCCAGACTCAGCAGGATGATCAATTGGAGTTTGACCTATGATGACCTCCGGCATGCCGATGGCGGCACTTTTAAAACAGCTGGAGGAAACCCGCCTGTTGACCCCGCTCGACCGCCACTTTGCCCTGCAAATGGCGGCGATACATAAAGAAGACTCGGAGCTTTTTGTCCTTATCTGCGCCCTGCTGAGCAAGCAATTGTCCGCCCAGCACGCCTGTTTGCCGCTGGACACTATCCATCTGAGCAATCCATTTCTGGAAAGGCAGGCCAGCGTCTCTGTCCAGCTGGATGTTAATGGCCTGACCCAGGCAGTTGCTGACTTTGCCGCTGTAGGCGCGCCGGGAGACAACTGTCCGCTTATCCTTGACGGCCAACGCCTCTATCTCAAGCGCTATCATGACTTTGAGCAGCGGGTATCCCGGCGTCTGCTGGATATGGCACAAACCAGCTTTAGCACCGATGATTCTGTGATTAGCGCCCTGTCGCTGCTGTTTCCCAGGCTCTCAACCGCTAACGACAGTGATGACATTGACTGGCAGAAGGTGGCTACCGCCACAGCCTTCAGTCAGAAACTGTCAATTATTACCGGCGGACCGGGCACAGGAAAAACCACCACAGTGACTAAACTCCTTATGCTACTTTGCCTCAGTGGCCAGATGGTGATTCGGCTGGTTGCCCCGACAGGTAAAGCTGCGGCTCGTTTGACTGAGTCAATCAAGGCGTCAAAACAAAAACTCAAGGCAGAGCTGGCCGGAGTCGCGGATGAGCTGGATCTGACTGCCATTGACCGCATTCCTGAAGAGGCGGCTACACTGCACCGGCTGCTTGGGGTGATCCCGGGCTCCCATCAGTTCCGTCACCATAAAGACAACCCACTGCATCTGGATCTGCTTATCGTGGATGAGGCCTCTATGGTCGACCTGCCTATGATGGACAGATTACTCGATGCCCTGCCAGAGCATGCCAGATTAATTCTGCTGGGGGATCAGGATCAGCTGGCATCGGTGGAAGCCGGTGCTGTACTGGCCGATATCTGCGCCGGGCTGCGTACCTTAGATGGTGGCTGGCAGATGCGTTACACAGCGCCTTTTGCCAACGACTTAAGCCTGCTGACCGGCTATGACATGACCCCTTTTGGCACAGCGCACCCGGGTATTGGCAATAACCTGTGTATGCTGCGTAAAAGTCACAGATTCCAGGGTGATGCCGGTATTGGCGTGCTGGCCAAAGCGGTAAACCAGTGCGATAAACAAGGCATAATGAAAGCCTGGCAGGCGGGATACAGCGAACTTCACTGGATTGAACACGGCACGCAGAAACAGGGGCTGACTCAGCTGCTGAAGCTGGCCTGTGAGCAGTATCGGGACTATCTGGAAGTGATGCACAGACCCGACTTCGACCCCATGTCCATTATCGACAGATACAACAGCTACCGAATTTTGTGTGCCACCCGCGCCGGTGAATATGGTGTGGAAGGGATCAATGCACATGTCAGCGCCGCCCTCAAACAGGCGGGATTAATCAATCCGTCTCAGGAGTTCTTCCCCGGCAGGCCCGTGATTATTCAAAGTAACGACTACAACCTGGGGCTGTTTAACGGGGATATTGGCATTATTCTGCCCTGCCATGAAAGCAAGCGCTTAATGGCTCACTTTATTCAGGCCGATGGCAGTGTCCTCAAAGTATTGCCCGCTCGCCTGCCGGGTCATGAAACCTGTTTTGCCATGACGGTACACAAGTCTCAGGGCAGTGAGTTTGCCTCTGTGTCTTTGGTGTTGCCGCCAAGCCCCAGCCCGGCACAAAGGCAACTTTTGACCAAAGAACTTGTCTACACAGCCATTACCCGGGCCAAACAATACTTCACCTGTCTGGGCAGCCAACGGGTATTTGAAGATGCCAGTATGCAAAGAACGACCAGGGCGTCAGGTCTGGCTCAGCGTTTATGGCAGGCATAAGCGGATATCGGCAGAGACAGACACAAAAAGATCAATAAACAAAGTCGCATGGCGACAATATCAACAGGCATGACTTGCCCGCGTCCCGTAAGCCCCATAAACTGGCGGCAATTGAAGGGTACGGGCACGCTGGAGAACGAATGACCCAATACAATTTGCTTTTGCTGTGCGGTGGCGGTGGTAGTGAACACGCCATCTCTTTGATGTCAGCAGGCTATGTGAAAACCAACCTGGAATCCCTGAGCAACTTTGATGTGCTGTGGCTGGAACTGCTGGAAGATGGCCGTTATCGCTTGGAAGATGGCAGCTTTGCCCGCCTGACTGCCGACAAACAAGTGGTATTCGACGATGCCGGTAAAGCTTCCTGGCCGGTGGACTATATGGTGCCCTGTATTCACGGTTACCCCGGCGAAACAGGCGATATTCAGTCCTGGTTCGATATGATTAAACTGCCCTACTTTGGTTGCGGCGGTGAGGCCAGCGTCAACTGTTTTAACAAGGTGACGGCCAAGATGTGGTTCTCGGCGCTGGGCATTCCCAACACCCCATACCTGTTTCTGGATGAGCCAGGCGAACTGGCCGAGGCGCAGACCAAGGTCGCCCTCGAAGAGTGGGGTTCAGTGTTTATCAAGGCAGCCTCTCAGGGCTCTTCAGTAGGCTGCTACAAGGTAGACAAGGCAGAAGATATTGCCGGTGTACTGACAGAAGCCTTCAGCTTCAGCCCTTATGTCATAGTGGAAAAAACCATTGTGGCCAGAGAGCTGGAAGTCGCAGCTTATGAGTACGAAGGTGAAGTGATTGCCACCCTGCCCGGTGAGATCGTCTGCGCCAGCAATACCTTCTACAGCTTTGAAGAGAAATACGACAGCAAGAGCCAGGCGGTGACTCATGTGCAGGCGCCGGATCTGGCTCCTGAAGTTGCAGAGCAGATCCGCAGCTACGCCATCAAAGCCTTCAAAGGAATGAAACTGCGCCATCTGTCCCGTATCGATTTCTTCCTGACTCAGGATAATGAGATCCTGCTCAACGAAATCAACACCTTCCCGGGTATGACGCCAATCTCCATGTTCCCCAAAATGCTGCAGGGACACGGTCATGATTTTGCGCGTTTTTTGGAGCAGAATATTCTGGCTCAGTTGCAGGCTAAATAAGCTTTTCAAGCGAGCCTGAGATAGTAAAAATCCAGCCTCATGACGTCTCAGGGGCTGGATTTTTTATTGCCGGGATATTATCAGTTCAGCCTGAACTCCTTCAGCATGGCGCTTTGCTGCTCCGCCAGCTCAGACAGGAAGTTGGAAGCCTGACTGGACTCCTCAATACCACACACATTTTGATTAATCGCCTCGCGGATGCCATTCAGGGACTGACTGATCTCTTCTGATGCCCTGGACTGCTGCTCAGCGGCCACAGACATTTCGGTGGCACTTTGGTTGATATCAGTCACAGAGCCCTGAATGTTGACCAGCTTTTCCACTGCCTGGCGTGAGGTATCCCTCACCTCATCCACCTGATGCAAGCAGCCAACTACTTTGTGCTGTGCATCATCAGATTGCAGCTGCAATTCAGTGATAATTTGCTTGATATGCTCAGTAGAAGATTGAGTTTTGGCAGCCAGCGCCCTGACCTCATCGGCAACCACAGCAAAACCACGCCCCATGTTTCCTGCCCTTGCTGCCTCGATGGCTGCATTCAGCGCCAGCAGATTGGTTTGGTCCGAGATATTGCTGATAACCGTCACCACTTCCGCAATGCTGTGGCAACGCTCTTTAAGCAACTCAACTACCGCAGCGGTATCGTTCAACTGGGCGGTGAGGCTGTCAGCCCTTTGGTTATTATGCTCAACGATAGCGCGCCCCTCACCACAGGCATCCAGAGCGGCATTAGCCCGCGACTCAGTGCTTCTGGCAGACTGAGCCACCACCTCAGAAGAGATGGACATCTGGGTCACCGCAGTCGCAATCTGCTCCACCTGGCAATTTTGCTCTTCTGCATTGGCGCTGCTTTGTACCATCACAGTCGCAAGTTCAGTGGCCGATGAAGAGACCTCTGTGCTTTGGTCCAGTATCTTCTGCATTACCGCTTTCATTGCTGCCATGCTGGTATCGGCATTGGCAGCAAGCCTCGCCAGTGCATTGCGTCCCTCAATCCCCGTTCCCTGACTCAAATCGCGATTAGCCATGGCTTCCAGCGTCTGTCCCAGTACGGCAAAGATATGTACAAAATGGCGGGCGATATAGATACAGAAGAGAATGGCCAGCAGCGCTGCGAATAACCAGGCGCCGAACTGGATCTTAATCACCTGGGAGATACTTTCCCCGGTCGCTCCGTTGTAACCTGCTCGAACATCTGCATGACGTTCAATAACAGAGACCAGATGCCCTCTTATTGTGCTCGCCAATTCCTGCCTTTCATTCGCTAACCGCGTAAGCTCGCGGTGGAAGTGAAGAAACTCAGCATTGGTTTGTCCATATTCCAGATAAACCTTGTCGTGGAAGCTCTTTACTGCGGGAACCCTGATATACCTTTGCAGGATCTCACCGGCATTGCGATATCGACGCTCAAGTTCAGCATAAGTTGATGCATCACGCATAAAGTAGATCTGGGTCAGGTTGGAGTAGTACCAGTCAAATTGGGAGGTGAGCTCAGCAGCTTCCCTGCGCCAGAGATTAAGGTCTAAGTCAGTGTTAACAGCAGCATAAGCGGCTACTTCAGACTCCATCTGCATCAATGGATACCAAAGCGAGGGGGTTTCATTACTCCAGCGATGACCGAATTTCTCGATATAGCTGACTGTGGCAGACATGGTCTCCACATAGTCATGTATCAACTCAATCACCTTTCTGAGCTCACCCCGGCTGGCTTCCGTCATATTGGGGTTATCAATCAGATTCTCTGTCGCCTGCTGCTCAAGCTTATCTGCAAGTTTATTCAACCGGGACAGCATGACTGGCATATCCTTCACCTGGGCCCTGAGAATATCCCGGGTCAGCATACGGATAGCTCCCCAGTCATGATCCAGTTCAGAGGCAAACTCGGAGCGGGCAGCCGTGTTGTCTACCAGTCCATTGTTTTGTTCTACCTTGTTCAGCTCCATGGTGATCACGCCAGCCACACAGGCAAACAGCATCAGGGTTATCAATACGGGTAACAACAGGAGTTTATTGAGGGATAGATTGGTCAACCAACCTGGTATTTTCAGCGTCGAATTCATAACAGTCACCAGCGGGGTGAAAAGTGGAGAGAAAAACGTGAAGCACTCTTGTGTGCTCCATCAACCAAGCCATAGGCGACCCGTAAACAGAACCACTAAAAAGCAGGATACAAAGCTGTGATCTTCCACGCTGATTTAATGGGGTTTTTGCTTTTTCTAGAACTGATGGGAATAAATTCCCCCCCTCTAAAAACCACTGGTTCTTGCAGGCTGCCAGATGTACGAGGATATTAAAAAGCCCCCGGAACAAACTTGGTTCAGGTATGGCAAACGGCGCTGTAATAGATACTGTGTATGCGGGCGGCGCATACCGTGTGGAAAAACGCAGTGGTAAAGACAGGCGTGTTAAAACCTGCAACTGGCAGGGGTATGAGCGCAGAGCTCCCTGTTGTCGGCGCAGTCAATCCTTCGCCACCAAGCATATCGATGAGACAGTTTAATACTCAGCGTACAGGCAACAAAAAACCACCCGAAGGTGGTTAGTGATGCAGTTACCCATAGGATCACTTGGATGGCAACTGACCAGGCTTTCTCAGCAGCTTAATCCAGAACGTAAGCTCCAGTACCACTCCCAAAGCAACCAGCCCCCACATTCCATAAACTGAGCCGGACATATAGAAAAGTAATGCGCCAATCAGCAAGATGGTCAGCATCAGATAATGTGCGAACAATTCCATGTTCTCCTCCGTCCTTTCCAAGGTTAAAGACAGAGTATCAGGCGTGTCCGATTATGCCAACTTATGCCTCAGGCTCGACTAATCCCAGTCTGAACATGACTTCACTGATAATACCCAGCGAAATCAGGGACCAGCAGCCCAGAATATAGCCATTTAACAGGGTGGACACTGCACCAAGCAGCATGGCAGACATTATCAAATAACGGATAGCGGTTTTCATGGAAAATCTCTCCCTGATCTTCCCCCTTGTGACAACAGGCCACACAGGAGTAACAAAGCATCCTTTCTTTGTGGTATTTCACTGGCTTACCCTCAATTTCCAGCCAGTTCTACTGCATACCGGTCAAATCAAAGCTAGACCGCAAAATATCAGGCGTCAAATTTCGATAGAAAAAAATTTGTCTTTCTGGATCATAAAGTTAGGCATTTCCCTTACTTTTTGTCTGGAATAAACACCCAGAAACACAGTATCCATATGTTTTATATGAAATTATTTAGGTTAAGCCTATCGTCAGGAGAAAATTACAAGCCATAAAAAAGCCCGCGTTATCGCGGGCTTTCATCATCAGTTCAATGGCTTAAGTGCCTGCTGACTGTAATACAGAGAAACGTCTTTGATATCCGCATCAGTCAAGCCCATTGCCTGGGCCTGCATAATAGGGTTTACCCGTTTTCCTGTCTTGAACTCCACCAACTGCTTCACCAGATAAGCGCCTTTTTGGCCATCCAGTGATGGATAGAGTTTCATTACCTTCAACATGCCTTCACCATGACAGGCTACGCAGCGGCTTTGGGCTATGGTTTGGCCCTTGGCGATGTCCGCCTTATGCTCCATGACGGCGGCAGGGATTTCAGCATTGAGTTTATTCAATGCCTTGTTGAAATCATCGTGTTCCATCGCAGTGGCCAGGTTACTGGTCGCCAATGCTGCCAGTGCAGCCACAGACAGTTTCAATTTCATCATATCAATCCGTCCTTAGCTCTGCGGCAGAGGTGGCTGCTGATCAGCAGGCAGTGGCATACGGCGGAACTTACTCATATCCACCTCTTTCTCACCATAATAGGTTGAAAGGTAATCCAGTACCGGGTCCCAGGTATCAGACAGATCCCACAGGCCCTGAGTGTCTACCATCCACTGGATAGTTTCACGCCATACCTTACGGTTGCCAGGGTTTTGTGGAATGATGCTGCTGGTGTGACAGGCATTACACTGGTAGTTCACCTGCTCCCAACCCGGCGCCATAATCAAACCTGATTTGGGGTCGACCGGATACTCTTTGGCGGCAGCCATGCCTGACAGCGTCAGTGCAAGGCCGGCAAATATCCATTTTGCAGCCTTGTCCATCACACTACCCTCACGGCAATGCGGTGACAGCCATTGAACAGATAACCTTTAGGGTTCCACTGAGGCTGAACCACAGGCTGAGTCACACCCTGATCATCGGTGGCACGGGCCCAGATTTCATAGTAACCGGCCATTGGCAGATCCAGGTCAATCTCCCACTGCTGCCATGCGGTTTTGTTTACCGGCTTGGTCAGCTTGGCTTTGCGCCAGGTGGCACCATAGTCATAGCTCACTTCCATCTCGGTCACATCACGCATACCAGCCCAGGCATGACCACGGACAGTCAGGGTCTTGCCCTCTTTCAGCTCGGTACCGGTTTCCGGATAGGTGATCAGCGACTTAACGATCATCTCTTCGATAATCTTAAAGTCTTCGTTTGGCACTTTCTCGCCCGGAGCAACCGGGTATTCAGGCACGCGGTAAGCTGGAGATTCCATCTTCTTACCATCGTGGACCTTGTTACGGATGCTGATACCTGTGGCAGACTTGTGGGATACAGAACCCGGACGACCACCAAACACGATACGCAGCGGATAACCGTGCATATATGGAATGTCTTCGCCATTCATCGCCCAGGCGATCAGCGCATCATCATTCAGTGCTGCGTCGATAGGCACGCCACGGGAGATCGCCTCACCTTTACCACTCAGGTGCAGGTCGGCGCCATGGTGACCTGTATACACAGCATCATCTTTAACACCACAGTCTTTCAGCACGTCACGTACCAGTACACCAGTCCATTCAGCACAGAATACGGCAGCATTGGTCCACTGGTTACCTTTGGCGTTAGGGAAGAATTCGCTGCGGCTGTTACCACCACACTCAATGGTCAGCTTGAGAGTATGGGTCTTGAACTTTTTCTTCAGATCATCAATCGAGTAAGTCTTTGGCGTCTTACAGGACTCACCATCTACGGTGAAAGTCCACTTCTTGGGATCGATATTTTCAAAGTCAGGTAGCTGACCGTTCCAGCGGATAAAAGCCACATCAGCTGGCGTAGTCACCGGATCCAGCATGTGCTCTGGAGGCTGAGCATTCACCGGATTGGTGTTCAGAATATTAAAGTAGCTGGGCAGATCAGCTGCACTTTTCCAGGTCAGTGCAGAGACATCCAATGGTGCAACACCTTCAGGACGGTTGGCGGCATATACCCAGTTAATTGGCATCATGGATGCTACTGACGTGGCAACAGCACCCTTCAAAAATACACGTCTATCGATTGCCATATTATTTTCCCTTCCCCTCGCTGAAATACTTGGCCATTTGCTGCATATCTTTTTCTGATAATAATGCGGCCACTTTACTCATAGTTTTATCTGGTCTTTGGCCAGACTTAAATGCTGCCAACTGCGTGCTCAAATAATCTGCATTTTGATATTTCAGACTAGGAATTGAGCTAAACTGACTTTCACCTGTTTCCCCATGACATGCTTTACACATATTCAGCAAGTTCTGGTAATCAGCTTGCTGAGCAAAGGCTGGCACTGAGGCACAGATGAGCATTGCGGACAGCACTAACGTCCTGTGTCTTATGCTTGTTTTCATATTTAGTGACGACCTTACAACAGGTTGAATTGGTTTGGTGCCTATTCCCTGTAACACATGGTAAACAGTGCAGTCAGGTGGCGCTGTTCCAGGATTGTGTTACGGGTAACGACATTGATAGCGAACTGAATCAATACGGTATGAAGCACACAAAAATAAGAAACAGAATGTATCCATCTCTGTTGTCTTAAGTAAAAAGTATATTACCCACCTCATTATTAGACTGGAAGCACAAAATCACCCCAAACCAAGAATAAATCACGATAACAAAGGTTAAAATCGCTAAAAAAATCTAAAAAAAAGCAGATACACAATAATCAATTTAAAATAACCACAGACACAAAACAGATGTATCATTTGTTATCAAATTCAAGTGTAACAAACCATTACCTGATTTATATTCATTAAATTAATAACCCCGCCCAAAATATCCATATTGAGCCGATATTATCCTGACGATTTATCGCTCAGCCGATCCCTCCCGATTTAACACTCTGTGAAGGGAAGCACTGACAGATTTCGCTTACACGTCAGCTCACAACAAACTTACTGAAGCCAATCCATATTTGTATTACCTTATATAGTCGTTTAGCCAACGGCGCATGCGCAGCGCCGGCGGAGAACAACGTTATTTGCAGCATATCTGCTCTGGTCTAAGCCATCAGGTAATAAATAGCGATGCAGTGTGATGTACACCACCATGACGTGAGGAAAGGTAATGATGAACAAAACACTTCTTGCTAGCGCGGTTGCACTTCTATTCGCCGCACCGACAGTTTCAGCAATCGACCTCTATAAAGACAGTAAGACTGACGTAAACCTTGGCGGCTATATAGGTGTCAGAGCGGTCAACACCGACAGTGAAACCCAGTTGGTCAATGGCAGTTCCAGAATTAATTTCAACTTCAGCCGCCAGCTTACCCACGGATGGCACGCATACAGTACTCTGGAATGGGGTTTTGAACCCTTTGGCGATACTGAGCTTGTCTATAACAGAGACAGCCAGTTTTCAGCCAATAATGACAATGTATTCTACAGTCGACTGGCTTACATAGGTCTGGAACACGACAGATATGGCAGTCTCTCATTTGGTAAACAGTGGGCTGCCTGGTACAACGTTGTGGGTGGTACAGATAACGCCTATGTATGGGGAGGCGCTGCAGGTGGTGCATACAGTTTGGATGGCAGCGGCGGGATTGATGGTACGGGTCGTGCTGATAAAGCGATCCAATACTCCAACTCCTTTGGCCGATTCAGCTTTACCCTGCAAACCCAGCTTCAACAAAACACCATAGATGTGTCTGCATTCGACAGTGATAATGTTAACAGCACGCTGGAGTATGATGACACCTACGGTGCATCCATCACCTATGCGATTACAGATGATTTAAGTATTTCTGCCGGTGCCAACAGAGGTTCGTTCACCGGATTCAACGCGGCAGCAAACCAGCGTATTGATACCGATGATGAGATCTATGGCGCCAGTGTTACCTGGGGCAATGTGTCCGATGTAGGCTGGTATGTATCAGCCAATTACAACAAAAATAAGTTCCATGATTCAGACATTAATGGTCATCTGATGCCCAGCGCTTACGGTATCGAAACCATGATCTCCTACATGTTTGACTCAGGGCTGCAAACCTATGCACTGTTCAATGGCCTGATCTCCGATGAAGATTATACCTATCCGGAAGATGATGGCTCCCGTTCACCTCTGGTCACTGAATCCAAACAGCAGGAGTTTATTCTGGGTGCGGCCTTTATCTGGGATCCCACTATCCTCGCTTACATTGAGGCCCAGATAGACGACAGCAAGTACAAGGTGGAAGGTATGCCGGAAACCACAGGAGAAGATGCAGTGGCAGTGGGTATTCGTTACACCTTCTAAGCAGAAACAAATACTCAGAAAGCAAAAAGTCCGGCGGGTGCCGGACTTTTTAATTTCAGCTGTTACTGCCCTTTCTGGCATTCGCCCAGGGATCCAGCCCTGATGATGAGTCAGGATTTGCCCGACTGCGCCTGTCAGTTTTTACTACCCCGGCGTTATCTGGTTTGCGGTCCTGTCTGTCCCTGGCATGGTCTTTATTTTTTCGGTCAAAGCTGCGGCGTTTCAGCTCACCATCACCTGGGGTTGCCCCTGCACCGGTATCGCGGCGAGCGGCCTTACGTGGGGTTCGGCCCGGCTTGGCTCTCTTCTGAGCTTTATCATCATCAGACTTTGCAGCGACATGTTTGGGCTGATAATTCAGAACGGATACAGGAACCGGCTTTTTCGGCTCAAATCCTTCAATCACCCGGCGCTCAATCAAATGCCCCAGACGACTTTCAATCATGCACAAATTTTTAAAGTCATCTTTGGACAGTAAAGACACAGCCTCACCGCTGAATCCGGCACGGCCGGTTCGACCAATACGGTGAATATATTCATCCGGCGGAAATGGCAAGTCATAGTTCACCACCCGCTCCAGCTGATCGATATCAATCCCCCGGGCCGCGACTCCGGTAGCAACCAGATACTTTAGCTTGCCCGCCTTAAAGTCCGCCAGGATCTGTTCACGAATAGCCTGACTGCGACCACTGTGGAATGCTTCCGCATGAATTCCGCGCTTTTCCATCTGAGTCACCAGCTTGGCGGCACCATGCTTGGTTTCGATAAAAATCAGCAACTGCTGCCAATTCTGCTCTTGTATAAGGTGGCTGAGCAAGGCGGATTTGGTGTCTTTATCGACTGTCACCAGCCATTGACTGATGGCTTCTTTACTTGGCTTGGCAATCGCAATTTCAACCGGATTGGGCACAGTAGTTTTCGCCAGTGCGCGCACTCTTGGAGACAGAGTCGCTGAAAACAGCAGGTTTTGTCTCTCCTCCGGCATACGCTCTACCAGCTCAGTGATCACCTCGATAAAGCCCATATCCAGCATGCGGTCCGCTTCATCCAGTACCAGCACTTCTATCTCATCGAAATGTACGGCTCGCTGATAGTACATATCCTTTAATCGGCCCGGGGTTGCCACCAGAATATCGACACCCTCTATCAACGCCTGTTTCTGAGGTTGGATATCAGTCCCGCCATACATGGCCAGTACCTTCAGGCCAATATCTTTGCAGTAGGAGTTGATATAGTCAGCCACCTGCAGCACCAGCTCGCGGGTGGGTGCCATAATCACGGCGCGGATACGCTTTTTACGCTGGGTTTGCCCCTGGCTTAATTGCTCCAGCACTGGCAGCGCAAATGCCGCGGTTTTACCTGTGCCGGTTTGGGCTGCAGCCAATAAATTTCGGCCACTGAGTATCACTGGAATAGCTTTTTGCTGGATCTCTGTGGGCTGCTTGTATCCAAGCGCATCAATGGCGGAAACGATGGAGGGGGAAAGACCCAGAGATGAGAATGACATAGTAAATCCAATACTCGGTTACCCAGCCGGACTACGCCGCGGGACAGTGGATAAATGGGCGCGCATTCTACAATTAAACCGGCCCTGCTGACCAGAGAATAACACCGCCCGTCTGCGGCTAATACCATCCGAATCAGATAATTCCTTCATCGACCATAGCCCAGAGGTACAGAGCCAGATACGCCTGAAACGGACTGGCTCGCTCGGGGTCTATCTCAATACCTTCGCCCGCCAGAGTGTTCAGTACTCTAGGGTCTGTTGACCTTTGAAGATGGTTTTTGCAGCTTTTTGTCGTTGTTTTATACAAAGCAACGCGATTGAGGTGTAGTTGTTCTACATAAGTGAGCGTTAATGCAGTAGAAAGCGACGACAAACGCTGCCCGAAGGGCTCGGCTATACGCGCTTTACTCTTTGTTGCAAGGTATTTGCTTAGACCACTAGGCGGCACACCTTGCGTCGCGATTAAAGCGCGTCTATCTCGAGCAAAATTCAACCATGAAAGGTTAACAGACCCTAATAACGGTGCCATCTTTATGGGGAAACACATGGGTATGGCCCAGATGAAAAATAGCGATAACAGACACGGTCCACTCCCCTACCCCCCAGCAACTGAGCGCCTGAATTCTGAAGTCTCCATAAGGCAAACATCTCCACGCTTCGAAATAGTCCGCGTTTTCAAGATACTTATCGCGCAGACCAATAACTGTCCTGGCTTTACTCCGGGACAATCCAGCCTGAATTAAACTCTCATGGCAGAGATTCTCCGGGCCACCAATCAGCTCCATATGTCGGGCAACCCTTCCATAAATTGTTGCGGCAGCCTGCTGCGACAACATCTGGCCCACAACGGCGCGAATCAGCACAGTGATTAGGGCTTCCTGACTGGGTGAGATAATTGGAATTAATGGACAACGGCTGAGCCTTTCCGCCAGTGCAGGGAAACGGTGACAAAGCTCATTACGAATAGACTCAGGTGTTTCAGGCGGCATCATGGGCGTGACCAATTGGCAAACTTCTGCTCACACTATAATGTGGACAAAGTTCAATCAACAGGAGACAGGTATGTCGTTTCTGAAACGGAGTTTAGCGCCGTGGGCCCTGGCACCATTGTTACCGCTGATTTTATGGCAGGGAAAACAGGTACGCCGCAATACGGTGCGATTACCTGAAGCCATGGGGGAACCGCACTTCCCTGCCACCGATGACAATGCGCTGTCCTTGCTGCATCTGGGTGAAAGCACTGTCACAGGTGTGGGTGTCAGGCATATCCGGGATGGACTGACCGCCAATATTATCAACTCGCTCCAACGGGATGGAGTCGCTGCCTGCGCCTGGGCTCAAGGGCATAATGGTGCAACCGTCGCCGAGATCAACGCGCTGGCTCCCACTATCATCCATCCTGATATCCTGCTGGTGACTCTGGGAGTAAATGACACAGTGAGAATGACATCAAATAAAGACTGGCGGCAGCAACTTAAGCTCTGTGTTGCCAGATTCGCAGGTCCTGATACCCATGTTTGCTTTACTCAGGTACCTGATATGGCCGCATTTCCAGCTTTACCCACTCCTTTAAATCAGTTTCTGGGACTGAGGGCAAGCAAACTGCACCGGACGCTCAAAAGTTTATGTTTGCAAAAAAAGTGGCACTTATTGGAGGTTGACCTGCCTGTTGCTGAACACTGGATGGCAAAAGATGGCTATCACCCCAATGCAGAGGGCTACAGAGTTTGGGGAGAATCTATCGCCCGGCAGCTGAAACAGCTTCCGTAAACGTCAAAATTTCACCATAGAATAGAGAATTACGTTTACGTAACCCATTATTTCAATTCATTCTTTTGGATGATTTTGTTAATTTTTTTTGATCTTGATCACCCTTGTCAGAAAATCATCACAATAATCCATTCAACTGAGCAAGTACGTTTGAAACCATGGACTAGAGTTAATGGCTGGCGTGCGTTCATGCTCTGCCACGGTTTTAAATCTCGGTAAAGATGACTGTTATTCGGTGTGGTACCCGGTGCGAGGGTTCCGAATGCAGCAGCAGACATCTCATTGTTTTGCTTGTTGTCAACGAATGGAGTCACCCATGCAAAAGCTCGCGCTTGTTACCGGTGCCAAAGGCGGTATCGGATCTGCAATTTCAGAAAAGCTGGTTCGGGATGGATTTAAAGTCATCGCGACCTACTTCACTGGAAATCATGAATGTGCCAGAAAGTGGTTTGATGAAAAGGGATTTACCTCAGATCAGGTCACACTGTTCGAACTGGATGTCACCAATTCGATAGAGTGTGCAGAACGTCTTGCGTTGCTGCTGGAAACCCACGGCACAGTCGATGTACTGGTAAATAACGCCGGTATCACCCGGGATACCAGCTTCAAGAAGATGAACGCCACCCAGTGGAATGATGTCATCAACACCAACCTCAACTCTCTGTTTAACGTCACCCAACCCCTTTTCGCTGCGATGTGCGAAAAAGGCGGTGGCCGCATCATTAATATCTCCTCGGTTAATGGCCTTAAAGGTCAGTTCGGTCAGGCTAACTATGCAGCCGCCAAGGCCGGGATGATAGGTTTCAGCAAATCCCTCGCCTTCGAAGGTGCCCGCAGTGGCGTCACTGTCAATGTTGTCGCCCCTGGCTACACCGGCACCCCTATGGTTCAGGCCATGCGTCAGGATGTGCTTGATGCGATTGTCGACACTGTCCCCATGAAGCGTTTGGCTACCCCTGAAGAGATCGCCAAAGCTGTGGCTTACCTCGCCAGTGACGATGCTGCCTATATCACAGGGGAAACTCTGTCGGTAAACGGCGGCCTTTACATGCAGTAATCGAGTGGAGAATTCGAGCAAATGGAAAGAGTTTATATTGCCGCGGCCAGGCGCACCCCTATCGGTAGTTTTGGCGGTTCTCTCAAGTCTGTCTCTGTAGGGCAACTGGGGGCCAGGGTTATCAAAGCGGTTCTCGCTGATACCGGCATAGCGCCCGAAGCCGTTGACGAAGTGATCCTGGGAAATGTGGTCGGCACCGGGCAGGGCATGGGCCCCGGACGTCAGGCTGCGCTGTTTGCCGGGCTCCCCAATACGACTCCAGCCTACAGCCTGAATATGGTGTGCGGCAGTGGTATGAAAACCGTAATGGACGCCGTTGCCCATATTCGTGCCGGCGAAGCCGACATTGTGGTTGCTGCCGGTGCAGAGAACATGTCTCAAATTCCCTTTATGGCCCCTGCAAGTCTGCGCCAGGGCCAAAAAATGGGTGATATCTCACTGAAAGATCTGTTGGTCAGTGATGGCCTCACCGATGTGTTCAATCAATACCACATGGGTGTCACCGCTGAGAATATTGCCAATGAGCTGGATATCAGTCGTGAACGTCAGGATGCCTTTGCCCTCACCAGTCAACAACGAGCCGTTGCGGCTCTCGAAGCCAACCGATTTGCCGACGAAACCACCCCGGTTGAAGTCACCGAGCGTCGTAAAACCCGCTTGTTCGAGAAGGATGAATATCCCAAAGCCGATGCCAGCGCAGAAGCATTGGCGGGCCTGCGCCCGGCTTTTGCCAAAGAGGGCAGTGTCACCGCAGGCAATGCCTCTGGTTTGAATGACGGCGCATCAGCAATCCTGGTGGTGTCAGGTAAAGCCCTGCAGCAGCACAAGCTGACGCCACTGGCGGAAATTGTGGTCACAGCTCAGACCGGGATTGAGCCACGCATCATGGGGCTGGGCCCGGTTGCAGCCGTGACCCGGGTACTGGAGAAAGCGGGATTGACTCTGGCAGATATCGACCTGCTGGAACTTAATGAAGCTTTCGCAGCCCAGGCCCTTGGCGTTGCACAGCAGCTGGCCGAGCAACATGGAGATGATCTCACAGCTCTGCTGGAAAGAACCAATGTCAATGGCGGAGCCATTGCTCTGGGTCACCCTTTGGGTGCATCAGGCAACCGCATATTGGTAACCCTGCTCCACGAACTGAAACGCCGTGGCGGTCAGTACGGGGTGGCATCTTTGTGTATCGGCGGCGGTATGGGGACGGCAGTCCTGATCCGTAATTGCTGATAGCCAATACTATCAACCCACTTAGTTTCATCACCGGAGGAAAAACCATGTACACAGATATGTTCAAGATGTTCTCAGAGCAAGCCGAAAAGTCACTGGCACCTTACCAGAAGTTCAACGCCCTGATGGCCAAACATGTAGAGCAGATCACCGAGCTGCAGGTTAACGCTATGAAAGCCTACAGCGAACTGGGACTGGCTCAGTTTAAAGCCGCCAGCGAAGTGAAAGATGTGACCTCTCTGGCGGCTTTCAATGGCCAACAGATGGCGACACTGACCAAACTGTCCCAGCAACTGATGGATGACAGCAATAAGATCCAGAATATTGCCAAGACCTTTAAGGACGATGTGGATCAACTGACCACAGAAAACATCAAAGCCGCCACACCGGCTTAATAACATTGCCGCTCCTCACGGGGAGCGGCCTTTACCAAGGGAGGCTCAGCATGTTTTCGCACCTGTTTACGGATTACTTTAAAACCATGCAGCATTGCCAACAGGAGTGGTGGCAACAGTGGGATAACAATAACGGCCCGGTTGACTCCCCGGTTAGCCGCGCCATGCATGAAGTTAATCTGGAAGACACTCTGAATTTTTTTGAATCAGCAGCCAAACAGCCCGGAGCCCTGCTTGGGGTGCAAACCCAGTGGTGGGAGAAGCAACTGCAAATATGGCAAAGTCTGGTGCTTGCCGGCGATAACACAGACATAGTGGCACCGGAAAAAGGTGACAAACGCTTTGCCGACCCCGCCTGGCAGCAAGAAGCCTGGTTCAGCTTTATCAAACAATCATATCTGCTTTACTGCAGCACCTTCCTGCAATCTATAGACAGTATGGAAGGGCTTGATATCAAGACCAAAGAGCGCCTGAGCTTTTTCTCACGGCAAATGCTCAATGCCCTCTCCCCCAGCAATTTTGTGATGAGCAATCCTGAACTGCTGAAAATGACGTTGGAGCAGAACGGTGAAAACCTGCTTAAAGGCCTGCAACAACTTCAGGAAGATGTAGATGCCAGCGCCGATATCTTGAAAATCCGCATGACCAACAACAATGCCTTCCGGCTGGGGACAGATATAGCCAAAACCCCAGGGAAAGTAGTGTATCGCAATGAATTATATGAGCTGATCCAATACACACCCAGGACCAAAAAGGTTAATCCAACGCCTTTGCTGGTGATCCCGCCCTTTATCAACAAGTACTATATTCTCGACCTGCGCCCGGAAAACTCCATGGTTAACTGGCTGCTGGAACAGGGCCACAATGTGTTCCTTATCTCCTGGCGTAACCCGGGTGCCGCCCAGCGCAATGTGGAGCTTGGTGACTATGTCACTGAGGGTGTGGTTGATGCTGTTAAAGTGCTGGAAGAGATAACGGGTCAGTCTCAGGTGAACGCGGCCGGTTATTGCATTGGCGGCACCGTGCTGGCGATGACACTGGCTTACTATGCCGCCAAGCGGATGAAGCCCAGGATTAAAACCGCCACCTTTTTCACCACGCTGCTGGATTTCTCTCAGCCCGGCGAAGTCGGCGCCTATATCAATGACTCTGTAATCAAAGCGATAGAAACCCAGAATAATGCCAAAGGATATCTGGACGGGCGCAGCCTGAGCGTGACCTTCAGTCTGCTGAGGGAAAACAGCCTCTACTGGAACTACTACATAGACAACTATCTTAAGGGCCAAAGTCCGGTGGATTTTGACCTGCTCTACTGGAACAGCGACAGTACCAATGTGGCAGCCAATACCCACAACTTCCTGCTCAGAGAGCTTTACCTCAACAACAAGTTGATTGATAAGCGCGGCGTGAAGGTTGGCGGTGTTTACGTTGATTTGAGCAAGATAAGCGTGCCCAGTTACTTTGTCTCCACCCGTGAGGACCATATTGCCTTGTGGCAAGGCACCTATCGAGGCGCCCTCAACCTTGGCGGTAACAAAACCTTTGTTCTTGGTGAATCAGGCCATATTGCAGGCATAGTTAATCCTCCTGCGAAAAACAAATATGGTTACTGGCTCAATCCCAATCTGCCCGACAGTGCCGAGGAATGGCAATCTGACGCCGAGCGCCAGGACGGTTCCTGGTGGACTCACTGGCAGTCATGGCTGGAGCAAAACAGTCCTGAAAAGAGCATCCCTGCCCCCACAGTCGGCTCAGAGGAGTATCCGGTTTTGGCAGACGCGCCGGGAGATTATGTCAAACAGACACTGCCGATTCAGGATTAGTTTTCTGACACTAAAAACCGGGCAAATCAGCCCGGTTTTTCCATTTCCGCCAGGGTCTGGTTGACCTTTCCTGGTTGAATTTTGCTCGAGATAGACGCGTTTTAATCGCGACGCAAGGTGTGCCGCCTAGTGGGTCTAAGCAAATACCTTGCAACAAAGAGTAAAGCGCGTATAGCCGAGCCCTTCGGGCAGCGTTTGTCGTCGGTTTCTCCTGAATAAACGCTCATCTATGCAGAGCAACTACACCTCACTCGCGTTACTTTGTATAAAACAACGACAAAGTGCTGCAAAAACCATCTCCAAAGGTTAACAGACCCTAAAGATTGCGGTAGGTAAAGCTCAACTCATCCGCACGATAGGATTGCCCCTGAGTCAGCTCATACATACAGGCATCGTCGGTATAATCCATAAAGTTGGTAATAGGATCCAGCCCTGCTGCGTTTCTGCCCTTGGTGCAGGTGTCACGATTTACCGGGCAACCATAAGCAGGACTCTTTTCTGCCGGAGTATCTGCCACATAGTCACCGCTGCCACCACAGCCGCCCTGGAAGGTATGATAAAGACCCAACCAGTGGCCAACTTCGTGGGTACCTGTATCTCCTTCGTTATAAGGCACCGCTGAACCGCCCGGCAAAGATGAATAGAGTACGACAACACCATCATCAACAGGATTTGACGCATAGCTGCTGGGGAAAGTTGCCCAACCAAGCAAACCGCCACCGTCCGTTGTGTAAAAATTCAGGTCACTCGCATCCCCCTGACGCAGAGCAGATTTCATTGCGCTTTCTGCACTTGAGTTGGGAGTGGCCGAAAACCACGTATTATTGGTGGTGTAATCAGTGGAGACCAACTGAAAAGTAAAAGGAGTATTGGCATAAGCATCGTTCAGCACATTAATCTGGGCGTTAATGTCACCTGAAGACAGATTGCCATTGCCAGCCGTATCAGTAATCACATGCATATATACATCAACAACGACAGAGCCATTGGGACGGGGCTCAAATCCACCACCACCTGGCTTGCCCTTACCGGCTTTAAGGGTTTTAAAGTGCTTTTCAATCAGGTCAGCTTCCAACTTGTTTGGATGCTTGGTACCACAACGCAAAAAGCTGGCATTGGGATTGGCGTTCTCAGCACCTCGTCCATTATTGGCTTGAGTCTCCGCCGGGATAGATACCAGGCCCAGGGATAACACCATGCCTGATACGGCCAGTACATTTTTCATCATCTTACGCTCCTGTGTAATTTTAATATTTACTGTTCGGAACCTGCATTCGCTGCCGTGACAAAGACCGACTCTCCCACTCACAGTTGATGCACTGCGTATTCCACTCAGTAATGGAGACATCGACAGCGCAGCAACTCTGCGACGAATGCTGCATGATGTGGCAATCAAGCTAAACAAACCATTAAGAATTAGCAAACCCTTAAGTATGATTTAATCATTGCCCTGTACACCTAAGGTTTATTGTGAGATCCCCACTGCACTGCTAGCCTCTGGCAAAGCTGATAATGAACAGGAAGCTGTAATGAACGGATCTCTGGACCAACTCCTATCCCTGGTATCCCATGGCAATGCCTTCCTCAACGGTCAGGCATTGGATAACTATTTTCCCGACGATATGAACTTTCGCTTCTGTGAGTCAGTGCGCTTTATGGAACTGGAGCGCTGCAACAAGGACTGGAAAGAGTGGGAGCACTCTCCGGATCCCCTGCTCTGGTTCAAGAAGATGAACGAGGAAGGTGCCAGGTGTTTTCGCGCCAGATATCTGCAGGGTCAGGACGAAAACATGCCTGACCATATGAGTGTTATCTACACGGGCGGTGGCGGCCGCTGGTTGATCGAGGTGGTAAAACCCGAAGGCTCAGACTTCTGGGAAGCCAACTGGGAGACAGGCAACAGAGACGATCCCCAACAAAAAATCTGGCGGGTTAAATATGGGCGTATTCTCAAACAGGTGCACAGGCTGGAGCAGCCATTGCCGGATGAAGACCAACTGACAATCTCATTCAGGCAGGTCCTGACAGACATTAAAGCATTGGCGGACAAACATAATGAGAAGGGATTCAGCAACTGCTTTAACCAGGCGCTGAAGTGTCTGGATGGCGACCTTCCACGCCAATACAAGACCACCAAGTTGGATAAAAGCAACATGAGTAAGGTCAGCCAAAACCTGATGGCGGCAGCAAGATCTGCCTGGGTCTTTGGGGGAATGGGATCCTGGAATGATATGTATTTTGCCCATGAAGCTGAGTATGAAGCGCTCACAGGAACGCTCTACCAACATATCGTCACCGCCTTTCTTATCGGCGTTAACCCAAAATAACAGGAGGTTGCCATGGCAAATGAAAGCATCAGGCTACTGTTAATCGACGCCTTTATCCCATCACTGTTTTTCCCTTTACTGGCCGGAATATATCTGTTGATTGAACGTAAGCCATTTGCCAGGGTGGTGGTCACCCTCCTAAAAGGCTATCTGGCTTATGTGATTATCCTGCTGGCCTGTATATTTATCACCCAACTCGCTCTGGGGCCCGGAGAAGCATCAAATATGTTGATACTCACCCTGAGAGTTCTGATTATCTGGTGTGTCGGTATTTGGGTTTTCACCCGGGATCTCGCGATTAAAGAGAGGCCATCGTCATCTGAATGATCTTGGTTGGCAGGCTTATCGCGGCAGTATGCGCACTTGGCTGATTAAGTAACAGATCCCGGTCACTGCATAGTGTGCAGATAACAACATATTGAAAAATTGCTTGTATTATTCAGCGCTTACCAGTACATATAAGGCAATCCTCAACTGAGACACTAACTTGAAAAACCATTTCGGAAAACTGTCCTTTTTTGTCACCCTGCTGACAGTATTGCTGATAAGCCATGCTGCGGGTGTGCTTGGACTTCAACCGACTCAGGTTTATCAGGCAACCAGTATCAGTCAGGAAACGGCTCCCGATCTGACCCTTGAGTCTATCGTGTCCAGAGTCGCACTGCCGAGGCTTCATGCGCCAGAACCTCAGGCCCCAAAACCGGATCCTGTCCCCTGGCCGCTGCTTATCATCAGCCTGGCTCTGCTTAGCCTGGCGGCTCTGTTTCCCCTTCACCATCCCCGTCATTATTTGACTCAGTCCAGCCACCGTATTGCCGGTTGGCGAGACACCAATCTACAGTTCCGCTTTATCCATACCCGCTGATCCTCCAACTCAAATAACACCTTTTATTTGGATTTTAATTTGTTGGAGAAATATCTATGCGTTCCTTCCAGAAATCACTGGCGGCGGTTTGCCACCAGCAGTTTACTGTCCCTGATTATTCAGGTCTGACAGTCAGCCTCTCATTTACACAATGCCCCCTTTGTAAGTCTTCCGCCTCCTCACCTGACTCAGGAGGTGGTGCATGAGTCACACTCAAACAACAGGTATCAATCGCCCCAGTATCAATCGTCTCAGCAAGTGGAAATATGGCCTGTTTATCGTCATGTTCCTGGCGCTATTAATGCAGGCAATCCCCTCCTTTTACGGCGATATCCCGGCACTGGGTATTCAGGTTAAACAGGATAAATATCTGTCCCCGGAGGCGGTGACCAGATTGCTTGATACTGCCGCTGTACCTGCCAAAGAGTTGCAGTTCGAAGCTGGTGAGATGCTCGTGACCTTCGACACGATTGCCCATCAACAGCAGGCTAAAGCCTTGCTCGACACTCAACTGGCCAAAGACGCCGATATCACAGTCCAGTATTACTCTGCTGCGCCTGAGTGGTTTAAAACCCTGGGGGCCGATCCGGTCAAACTTGGGCTGGATTTGCGCGGCGGTGTGCAGATGCTGCTCTATGTAGATCTTGATGCCGTTTATCAAAGGCATACAGAGGCGACGGCGCAGGAGCTCAAAGCGTTACTCCGCGCCGAGCGTATCCGCAATGTACAGGTAAGACAGGTATCACAGGTTGAGCTTGCCATCACAGGTATGCTGGCCCCGGCTGAAGACCACTTATCTGCCACTCTGGATACCAAGGGTATGCAGTGGCAGGTCCGTAAAAGCGACAATGACTGGCGTCTGACCCTTACAGAGTCTGAGCAGCAAACTATCGCCGCTGCTGCCATGGAGCAGAATATCCAGACTCTGAGAAACCGTATCGGCGAGCTGGGCATAGTGGAAGCCAGCGTGATACGTCAGGGACGGGATCATATTCGCATTGAACTGCCCGGCGTGCACGACCCAAAACAGGCGAAAACCGTTATTGGCGCAACCGCTTCACTGGCCTTCCACAAGGCGGATATTAACGGACGCTTATTGATGACTGACACCCGGGGGAATCAAGTCTCCCTGCTCAAGAAACCGGTTATCACAGGGGAACATATCGTAGACGCACGCAGCGGCACAGATGAAATGGGCAGACCTCTGGTGTCTATTCAGCTTGATGGTCCAGGTGGCAGCAAGATGACAGACTTCAGCCGTGACAATGTGGGTCAGGCGATGGCCAGCGTATACACAGAATATCTGTTGAATGAACAGGGCAAGCTGACTCCCAGCGACAAAATCATCAACCTGGCAACCATACAATCCGTACTCCCCAACAAGTTTCAAATCACAGGCCTGGACAGCCACCAGGAAGCCAATGAGCTGGCCTTGCTGCTGCGCTCCGGGGCACTGACCGCTCCGGTACAGATAGTTGAAGAACGCGCCATTGGTCCAACTTTGGGTGAACAGAATATTCAAGCCGGAATAAGCGCACTGGCTTTGGGCATGGCAGGTATGGCGCTGTTTCTGATGGTTTGGTATCGCCGTTTTGGCTGGGTTGCCATTGCCGGTCTGGGCGCCAACCTGATTATGCAGCTGGGCCTGCTGGTATTGCTGCCCGGCGCGGTATTAACCCTGCCCGGCATTGCTGGTCTGGTACTCACTGTTGGCATGGCAGTAGATACCAATGTGCTTATCTTTGAGCGTATCCGTGACAGATTAAGAGAAGGGGCCTCATTGGCGGTCGCCATCGACTTTGGCTATCGTTCCGCCTTTACCACCATCTTTGACGCCAATATCACTACCCTGCTGTCCGCGCTGTGTCTTTATGGCATTGGCTCGGGTCCTCTGCAGGGCTTTGCAACCACTCTTATCCTCGGCCTGATCTCCAGCATGGTGTGCGGCATTTGGGGTACCCGCCTGCTTATCAACCCTATTTGGGGTCGTGATAACCGACGCGCAATCAAGATTTAAGGAGCAATTGTGATGACAGATTTTACCTTAACCCGTGTCCGTTATCTGGGCATGGCAGCATCTATAGTTATGGTGCTGCTGTCACTGGGTTTTATTGCCGCATACGGCCTGCAACTCAGCATCGATTTCACCGGGGGCCTGCTGCTGGATATCAGTATCCCCACCCTGGCTGGTGCCAGCGAACTTAACGTGCTGCTCGCGCCAGTGTTGCCCTCCATGTCACAGCTGACAGAGACAAGTAGCACAGGTCAGTGGCAACTTCTGCTGCCCGCTGGTCAGGAGATGATAAATCCTCAATTACTGATAAGTCAGATAAACGAGCAACTGATAAGCCATGGAAGTATTCACTTAAGTGATGGCGCGACTTTGCTGCAATCTACCGCCATAGGACCTCAGGTCGGCGCAGCCCTTTATGAGCAAGGTGGGCTGGCGTTATTGGCGGCCTCATTATCCATCATGTGTTATCTGGCGGTGCGGTTTGAGTGGCGTTTGTCTGTCGCAGCTATGGCCTCATTGGTACACGATGCAGTGATCACTCTGGGACTGCTGGCATTGCTGCAGGTTCGCATCGACCTGAATGTACTGGCCGGTCTGCTCGCGGTGATTGGTTATTCGTTGAATGACTCGATAGTGATTGCCGATCGCCTGCGGGACGTACTTAAGGCCAAACCTAACCTTGGGATCCACGAATGCACGGATATGGCAGTAAAGGCGACCTTCTCGCGCACACTGATCACCGCGGGCACCACTCTGTTTACCATTGGTTGCTTACTGCTGCTGGGCGGCGAAGCCTTATATGGCTTTGCTTTCACCATGTTCGTTGGCGTGCTTGCAGGAACCTGGTCATCCATCACCATAGCTTCGACCACTCAGGAATTGCTTGGGTTAACACCGGCGGACTACCAGCCCAATCAACAACTGATGGATGAGCGTCCATAACCTGTTGTCTCTGGCGGCAACAGTCCAGGCTGGAGCCGCCTTGATTAAGCGATTGTCGCAACAAGCCCGCTTACCTTGTTGACCAATAAAAAAACCAGTCAGTTTACACCGACTGGTTTTATGGTCAGATCATTGAGTTGACCGCAGAGTAATGTTTTTACAAATTATTTTGGTTCAAGGCCCAGCTGCTCAAGCACTAACTTGAAGTTTGCACGACGCTCTTTGACGTTGTGCACTTCACCTGTTGAACAGGTTAAGTCGGGACAACCGCGATTCACAATGCCTGACACATCATCAATGAAACTGGAGCCTTGCAAACCGCCATCAACGTACTTTTTCAGTTCCCTGTAGTAGTTCCAGTCAGCATATTGACCGCCTGCATTATCGTATGCCTGTACTGAGGTGACCCAGTAGAACAGACCTGCAATCCACTTGATCTCTTTGTTCTCTTCAGAGCTACAAATAAGGCCCGGGTTTGAACAGAAGTCCAGTTCAGCATACAGCGGGTTAGCCGGTGGCGCTTCAACCGTAACACCATCAATGGTTTGGCCGATCGTGTCCGGGTCAACGTGAGAACGACCTAAATAGTGGTTCAGCGTACCGAAGTTTTGACGACCTGTGGTTTGAATAACACCACGGCCCCACCAGCCACAACCTTCAACTGTGTCCTGGCTGCTGCCATCCCAAATGAACTTACCTGCTTTTTGGCCAACGTAAGTCTTACAATCGTCACGCTCCCAGACCTGCTTAGAGGTATCAACTGCGGTTGGTACGTCGTTACAGTGACCGTTGTTTGTCCAACGACCAACAGCACCATTCACTAACAGTCCACGTTCCTGCAGTACTGCATCTGGCGCAGCGAATACAGGCGCTGGCGCACCGTACCATTTCGCGTGAGTCTGGGCGCTGAGTTCCATCTTGTTGTCACGTGGACAGGAATAGGCGTGATCCAAGCCGGATTCAGGGTTAACACCGTAATCAGCGTATTTCTGTTCTAACTGGCCACAGCTGGCCGTCATTGGGTAGTCAGTCGGCGCACCATACTTAATTTCGGCCCAGTTGTTTTCATCACAGGCATTATAACGAATGGTTTCCTGCATGCTTTGTGCTAAGAAAGCGGCAATAGCGACTTTGGCATATTTGATGTTGGTGGCATCGTCAGCATTTTCATCAAGCAACCAGAACTTATTACCTGCTACACCCACGTTATGCATTGCATTCAAACCTGTCATAAAGTCTGCCCACTTATAAACCGTGGACGGAACCCATTGTGACTGTGGCGTTTCATACAAGAATGCTGTGTTGTTCATCACCTCTTCTGCATTGGCTAACTCATCATTCAATGCATCAATGCTAGTGAGTTTGCCGTTTTCTGTAGTTTCACCAACATAGTACAGAGGCATTTTGGCAGATTGGTAGCGCTCAATTTTTTGTGTCAGCGCTTCAGAATCTTGATCAAACATCAGCGCAAATACGTTGCTGTATGCCGCCTTACGGATTTGTGCTTGGCTTGACTCTGTCCCCATGAAGTAATCAGCAGCCTGCGCAGTTGGCATGTTGGCCAGCATGGCAGGTGTCTTAACATAGTCTGTGACCTGCTTTACGTACTCAAGGGCGTTGTGCCATTGGTCATCTGACAGAGCCGGCGTGCTGCCAGACTTGGTGAAGACAAGGAAATCGGCTTTGTTTGTGGCATCAAGCTTATAGAGCGCCAGCGTATCGATTAGATCTGCGCTGAATACGGAGGCTTTGTCCCACACCGACTGACGACCAGAATGTGTATCGTAAGCAAAATCACCAATACTCAATGACCAACCAAAGGTTGCCTGAGGTGCCAGGGTCGCAATGATCAGCTGGTGTGCTTGTGCCCAGCCTTTCAGATCGTCGCTTAGCTCATTGATTGCATCTATATCGATACGGTTACCGGTTGCATCTATTGCATTTAGCAAGGCTTGCTTAACCGCGATAGTGCCCAATGATGCGCCTTTATCTGAAGTCGCCTTATCCAACACATCACTGTTGATGATGATAGACACCTTACCCGCTTGTTCCGCCTGCCTCATCACTGCGACAAACGAATCCGTCAGTGCATTGATATCGGCCAAAGCATCTGTGTTGCTTGTAGTGATATCCAGGGTGGCTGGTGCATTGGTTGATGGGCTCGCCACAACAAAGGTGTTTGGCCAACCGGTCACTTCCAGACGGATGGGATCCATCGGGTTTTGCAATGACAAGAGTGGCGCAGTGCCCGGCTCTGTACCGTCACAGTTTAAGTGCAGTGCCCATGAAGCATCACTGCCCGGGACAGATTGTGTCCAGTAGATTGCCGAGTAAGCGATGTTGTTATGTACCATCACGTCACCACCGGTTGCGTGATCGCCACGGGTCCAGTCAGGGTAGACATTGAAGTCAGCACACAATCCGCCCGGTGGGATGACAGGTGGCTCGTCTTCCTTAATGGTAATGTTACGACTAACACTTGCGGTCAAGCCTTCAGCATCAGTCGCGATTGCTTTCAGGCTAATATTCCCCACCTGAGTCGGCTGCCAGTTACAGGCGAACGCCTGGTTTTGTGTGGCGTCAAATGAACAGATTTGCTGGTTGTTTGCGTTAATTACAACCGTCGTTAAGTCTTCATCAACATCGGTTGCGTTAACCGCAACGGCTACCATTTCGGTTTCGTTAAAACTTGCACCCGCGCCTGGCGACAGGAAGGCCACCACAGGAGCAGTAAACTCTTCTTCCGCCTCTACCTTGATGCCCACACTCTGACTTGCAAAGAGGCCTTGTGCATCTGTGGCAACGGCCTGAAGCGTGACTGCCCCTTCCTGAGTCGGTTGCCAATCACATACATAGGTTGCAGAGCCTGTGGCATCGAATGAGCAAATTTGACTGTTGTTTGCTTTAACAACCAGTGTGGTCAGGTCATCATCGGCATCTGTGGCATTAACGACGATAGCAAGTGTCTCTTTAACACCAACACTTTCACCATTGCCGGGGGCAATGAAGCGCACAACCGGCGCTACGAAATCCTCTTCAGTATCCGCTTCTACCGTTACCGAAACCGACTTTTGCTCAATTTTCTGATTTTTCGTATCGAACACCAATACTTCAACGCTTGCACTGCCTTCAACAGCAGGCGTCCAGCTTTGGGAATAGTGGGTTTGGCTTTGGCTAATCACTTGCTGGGACAGTTTTTGGTTATTAACCCAAAACTCGATTCTGGCAGCAAGCTCACCATCGACCTTTGCCTGGATACTGGTGGCGATATTTGCTTTCAGCACCTGACCTGCGATTGGAGTGAGAATGGATAGCTCTGTTGGTTCCGGCTCACCTGGCTCGCCTGGACACTCAGTGACATCCCAAAACCATGAGTCAGCGGCTGGTGTTTCCCAAACGCCAGGGTTGTTTTTAGCGATAAAACACTGACCATCAAATAATACGACATCTCCATTTTTAACCTGGGTCTGACCCGGAATAAATGGAATGACATCACCCGGCTCTGGCTCAGTCACTTCAGGTTTGACGGAAACCATGATGCCGGCAGACGCAGTGGCACCATCATCATCTGTAGCGACTACATGAATTTGCTGTTGGCCCTCAACAGCGGTCCAGTTAGCCGTAAAAGGCGCCTGGGTCAGCTCAGCGATTGGCTGACCGGCAACACTGATCACCACTTTAGCGACTACACCATCTTCATCGGCGGCATTGACACGAATCGCCACTTTTTCGCCCACAGCGTACTCACTGCCATTGGCCGGTGCGGTAAAACTCACACTTGGAGCCTTGTTTGGTACCTCAGGGTCGGTTGGGCCGTCGCTGCACATATCGATGCGGGACCACTCCATATAGTCACCGCTGTGAGTGGCAGGATTATTACCCTTGGTCCACCAATTCGCCTTAAAGACAACGCTGTCATTTTTAACTAAAGCACCGCCATCATAGGCAACATTTTTATCCCACGCCGGAATATCTGAGCAGTCCATCGCTGCTTGCGCTTGAAGCGCCATGGCGCAGGAAGCCGCCAGTACAGAGTATTTAAATAGTTGTCTCATTGAATTTTCAATCTCCCATGGAGCTTATAAGAGTCTTCTGAGCCCGGCTGAAATATCAGCCAAACACGCGCTTATTTGTTAGGGGCGACTGTCTTGAACAAAAAATTTAACAAAAAACGCATAAAAATGAGCTTTATGACTTTTTCCGTCAGCAGCAAAGTTCAACGCCTGCTTCCCGTTACCGCGCCGCAGTCTGTCACAGCAAAATTCGAAATCTCTAATTAAATTTCAATGAATTAGTATTGTTTGATGGACGAACACTCACTTAGTAATGAGGCATTTACATGGGTAAACACGCCGCTAAATATATCTCTATTTGTATCGCTCGCTAACCCAGCAACCCGAATAAAGATGCAAATTGAATCCATCAAATCATTCGTAGAAACAAGGCGGTAGTCGTCAGGCAGGCGTAATACCAAAGCTAAAACAGGCGGCAGTTATCAACTGATGGCAGGAATATATTGGTGGGCACGGATTGAACGGCGCAATCCACATCGAAGATCAAGTAATGAAAAGGCTTATGGGCAAGGTGTATCCTTGCTTATGCTGGATACCACTTCATCCCCAATACGGCGAGCGTTGGATAGAAGAGCGATAAGAGGGAAGTCTTCTGAAGCCACTATGCCCTCACCCATATCGTTTATTTTTGAACAAGGGCATAGCGCTTATAAGATCAGTCTTATTGGATAAGTATTATTTGCCCCACGGATTGGAAGGATCCTGGGATGGCGCACGCTTCTTCATACGGCGGGCATAACCTTCTTCACTGCTGCGCTTATGGCTTTGCTCACCGTCACCGCGAGGCTTACCGGCAAATTTGGCTGCTGGCTTTTTCATATGACTGCGTTTAGCCTCATAATCCGCCGCCGCTTTAGCCTGCATCTGCTCAATCAGTTCCAGTGTCAGTACCTGGGGCTCACGCGGTTTAACGCCGTGAGCAAAACCACGCTCTCTTGGCTTAAGGGCAAATTCATGGGCCGTGGCTTTCGGCATACGTTTATAGCGGTAGAGATAGAAGTTCTCAACCTTCTCCCTTGCCCACTCAGTTTTTTTCAAAAACTTAACGCAGCTTTCAATAGACGGTTTTTGGTTGAAGCACTGAAGCTTCAATGCCGCAAACAGGATTTTCCAATCATAAAAGCCAGCCAACTCAGTGACCATAGTCTCGAGTTTTAAGCCATGTAATGGGTTGTTTTGTTGAAGTTCAATCATGGAATTTTGGCCTGTTGTGGCGAAAAAGGGCGGGCATTCTAGCCTATTGCCTGAATTCAGGCTACAAGAGAATTAAACCCGGCCAGATAAAGTAAACCGGAGACTCGCTCCGGTTTTAAAGACTACGTACCCTGTAGCTATCAGCTATTGATAAGCTGCATCACACGTTTCTCAGACACGGGCACACTGGTACCCAGTACCTGGGCAAAGAAAGACACCCTGAGCTCTTCAATCAGCCAGCGAGCCTGCAGCAGGTGTTCTGGCACTGGTTGCATTCTTGGTACCTTGGCACGCTGAGCTTCCAGCGCTTCCTGAACCTTCTGGATAATCTGCATATGCAGACGATCGCGCACTGGGTCCACCGGCAATTTATCCAGGCGATTTTCAATCGCTTTTAAGTAACGCACCAGATCGCCCATACGCTGCCAGCCTGTCGCGGCCACAAAGCCTTTGAACACCAGCGCATCAAGCTGGGCCTGAATGTCGCTCATAGCAAAAGCGATATCAAAACTGATCTTGCCCTTGAGGCGCTTTTTAATGGCGTTATACAGGGTTAATACCTGTTCTACCTTAAGTGCAATACCTTCAGCCGTTGCATTAAGACTGGCACGAACATAATCCTTACCCTGCTCAAAGTCGGCCTCATTGCGGATATCCAGCTGTTTTTCATCAAGCAACTGCTGCACAGCGGCATCAATAATATCGTCAATCAGCCACTGCACCTGACCAAAGGGGTTAAAGTACATAGCCAGTTTGGCTTTGTTGGGCAGTGCCTGTTGCAGATGTTTTACCGGCGACGGCATATTCAAAAGCAGCAGACGGCGCAGCCCCTGACGATGAACCTTTTCCGCTTCAAATTCGTCATCAAATAATTTGATCGCAACTGAGTCTTTATTGTCCACCAGCGCAGGGAAGGCTTTAACTTCATAACTGCCTTTGCGCTGCTGATACTGCTTGGGCAGGTTGCCAAAGTTCCACTCAGTAATCGCTTCTTTCTCAATGCCTTTGTCGGCTACGTTGCGAATGGCCTTAGCCACCACACCCTGAAGCTTGTCTCTCAGTTCATTGATATCACGGCCTTCATCGACCACTTTACCCTTATCATCTTCCACCTTGAAATTCATCACCAGGTGATTATCCAACTGACTCAGGTCAAAGTCTGCGCTGCTGACTCGGGTACCTGTCATCCGCAGCAGATGCTTGCACAGAGCGTCCATCAAACTGGTATCAAAAGGCTTCATCGCCTGAACTGCCGCGCGGGCATAATCCGGCGCAGGGACAAAATTACGTCTCAAGGTTTTTGGCAGCGATTTTATCAGTGCGACACACTTCTCTTCCCGCAGGCCAGGCACCAGCCAGTCGAAACCTTCATCATCCACCTGATTCAGCAGTGCAACCGGCACATGCACTGACACGCCATCGTCTTTGGCCGAGGGCTCAAAGTGATAGCTCAGGCGCAGCTTCAAGTTGCCCTTGTGCCAATCATCCGGAAAATCCAACGCCGAGATATGATCGCCGCTACGCTTCATCAGCAGCTCTGGGTCAAAGTTCAGCAGCTCAGGATTTTTGCGCTTCTGCTCTTTCCACCAGCGCATAAACTTGGGTGCGTTGTAGATCCCCTGCGGCAGACGCTCATCATAGAAGTCCACCAGCACATCTTCATCCACCAGGATGTCGCGACGTCGGGACTTATGCTCAAGCTCCTCCACATCTTCCACCAACATGCGGTTATGACGGAAGAAAGCCTCATTGGTCTTAAGCTGACCTTCGGCAAGAGCCGCGCGAATAAAGATGGCGCGGGCTTCTACGGGATCTATGGGACCAAACTGAACCCGGCGACGGTTAACGATTGTCAGCCCATAAAGCACCTGATTTTCAAATGCCACCACACTCCCCTGCTTGGCTTCAAAGTGCGGCTCGCTGTGGTTTTTCTTCACCAGATGGGCCGCCAGTGATTCCAACCACTCAGGGTTGATTTTGGCGCAGCAACGGGCAAACAGGCGCGAGGTTTCCGTCAGCTCTGCCGCCATAATCCACTTGGGCCCCTTCTTCGCCAAAGGCGATCCGGGAAACACAAAGAACTTGCGGTTACGGGCACCCAGGTACTCATTGTTTTCCTGTTTAAAGCCGACATGGCTGAGCAGACCGGACAGCAAAGCCTGATGCAGATTGTCATACTCCGCAGGGGTATCGTTCAGCTTCCACTTTAGGTCGTGCACCGCCTGACGCAGCTGGGTATATAAATCCTGCCACTCACGCACGCGCAGATAAGCCAGGTACTCCTGCTTACAGTTCTTGCGGAACTGGCTGGCAGACAGCTCATGACGTTTGCTCTTCAGGTGATCCCAGAGCTTCACCCATGAAACGAAGTCTGAGTCTTTGTCGGCAAAGCGACTGTGAGCCTCATCCGCCGCCTGCTTTTTATCCAGCGGACGCTCCCGTGGGTCCTGAATAGACAAGCCTGAGGTGATCACCAAAGCTTCATGCAGACAGCCTTTGCCATTAGCTTCCACCACCATACGGGCCAGTCGCGGATCCACAGGGATGTGTGACAGCTGGCGGCCAAGCTGAGTCAACTGCAACTTGCCCTTGCGGTTTTCTACTGCCTGCAGTTCTTCCAGCAACAGGAATCCATCTTTGATATGACGGGAGTCCGGCGGCTGAATAAAGGGGAAGCCAGAGATATCACCCAGACCAATGGAGAGCATCTGCAGAATCACAGACGCCAGGTTGGTACGCAGAATCTCAGGATCGGTAAACTCAGGGCGATTGATAAAGTCCTGCTCGTCATACAGACGAATACAGATACCTGGTCCAACACGTCCGCATCGACCCTGACGCTGGTTGGCGCTGGCCTGAGATACAGGTTCAATAGGCAGGCGCTGCACCTTGGTGCGATAGCTGTAACGACTGATACGGGCGGTCCCCGGGTCAATCACATAGCGAATACCCGGCACTGTCAGCGAGGTTTCAGCTACGTTGGTGGACAGTACAATACGGCGGCCCGAATGACTCTGGAACACCTTGGACTGCTCACCGTAAGACAAGCGGGCGTAAAGCGGCAACACTTCGGTATTGCGGTAGTTGCGGCGATTCAGTTGCTCGGCGGTATCGCGGATTTCCCGCTCGCCATTCATAAAGATCAGGATATCGCCCGGCCCCTCGGCCATCAGCTCTTCCACCGCGCTGAAAATGCCATCAATCAGATCCAGATCGGCATCGTTTTCCTGAAGCAAAGGCCTGTAACGGGTTTCCACCGGGTAGGTACGGCCGGAGACCTCAATCACAGGCGCATCATTAAAGTGCTTGGAGAACCTGTCCACATCTATGGTGGCCGAGGTGATGATGACTTTGAGATCCGGTCGCTTGGCCAATACCTGCTTCAGATAACCCAGAATAAAGTCAATATTGAGGCTGCGTTCGTGGGCCTCATCGATAATGATGGTGTCGTATTGATCCAGGAATTTGTCAGAGGTCAGTTCTGCCAGCAAAATACCGTCTGTCATCAGCTTGATGTAAGACTCACTCTTGATGGCATCAGCAAAGCGAACTTTAAAGCCCACAGCTTCGCCCAATGGGCTTTTCAGCTCTTCGGCTACCCGACTGGCTACTGAGCGCGCAGCAAGACGTCTTGGCTGAGTATGACCAATCAGGCCCCTGGAACCCAGCCCGAGATCCAGACAGATCTTCGGCAACTGTGTGGTTTTACCCGAACCGGTTTCACCCGCAACAATCACCACCTGATTGTTGATAATGGCGCTGGCGATCTCATCCCGCTTTTGGGAAACCGGCAGATTATCCGGATATTCTATCTCAGGGCGGTTTTCGAGACGTTCCCTCACCTTTTCCAGTGCCAATTGGGCACGCTCTTCCAGCTGGGCCATGGCAGCCGTCTTCTTATCGCTGGCCGGCTCTTTATTCAGGCGGAACAGTCGACGCCGAATATAGGCAGCATCGGTTTGAAAACACTGGGCAAGAAATTCCCTGGACAGGGGATGAAGGTCCGAACTCAAAGCCAAATTCCAATACAAACTTAAAGTGTCGGGATCCTAACAACTTGCGCCCCTAATTGGTATCACTAACACCCTATTCATCCCGTAGCGCGCCTAAGTCGGTGAAATATCAATCAGTGACAAATAGCCAAACAACAAAAAGCCCGCCAATTCCTTTGGAATGGCGGGCTCTCACTATTCTTGTCTTGGACGGATCAGGTTTGGTTTTGATAACACTGCTGCATATAGAGGTTCATCGCCTTCAGCACATTACTGCGACTGATGGTGCCGATCACTTTCCCATCTTCCACCACGGGATAGATTTTGGGTTTAAGTCCCAGCATCTGCTCGGCCAGCTGCAGCATACTATCGTCCGGCGTTACCGACAGCACATCGGTACGCATAATATCTTCCACTGTCGAGGTCAAATCACAGTGATAGCTGCTTTTGAGCATCACAGATAAGCAGTCCTGCTCCGACAAAAAGCCAACCAACTTGCCTTTGCCGTCGACCACTGCCGCTCCCATATTGTGGTGGGACAATAACTTTTCCACCGCCGTTGCCATCGACATTTCGGGCTTCAGCAGTACCGCCTGTCTATCCATATAATCGCTGATTTTAATCGAATCCATTGCTACCCCCTTGGTTAACGCGAAGAGAGGCCGTTCACCTCTCCTTTCTGAGTGTAGTCAAGATCCGGAGCCTCAGGGCCAATACCTGCGAGAGTTATATGTCCTTCCAGATCATCACATTTGCGGGCTCATCATTTCGCTGAGTCGCCCGGTACATACCTTCTGTATTAAAAGGTGTCGCGATATTGCCTCTGCCATCGATAGCAATAACACCACCAGTACCACCAGCAGTAATCAGACGCTGGTTAATCACCTCATCGGCGGCCTGGATAATTGATTTATCCTGATACTTCACCCGGGCACAGATATCACCGGCCACATGGTAACGGATAAAGTATTCGCCATGACCTGTAGCCGATACCGCGCACACATTATTCTCAGCGTAGGTGCCTGCGCCTATCACAGGTGAATCACCAATACGGCCAAAGCGTTTGGCCGTCATACCGCCGGTGGAAGTGCCCGCCGCCAGGTTACCCTGCTTATCCAAAGCTACAGCTCCCACAGTACCAAACTTATACTCAAGATCCAGCGCCATCAGGCTTGCCTGATAATCTTTGGTGGCCAGTTCTTTTTCCGTCAGCTTCTGTTTGGCTTTCAAAAGTTGATTGTACCTTTGCTCTGTATCGAAATAACTCTGTGGCACCAGCTGATACCCCTGAGTCAGGGCAAACTCCTCAGCGCCATCACCGGAAAGCATCACATGGGCTGACTTATCCATGACATCAATCGCCAGATCGATAGGGTTCTTGATATGGCGGACACCCGCGACAGCCCCCGCATTCATGGTGTTACCATCCATCACAGAGGCATCCAGCTCATGACCGCCATCAAAGGTATAGACAGCGCCCTTGCCGGCATTAAACAGTGGGCTGTCTTCCAATACGTTAATCGCCACCTTAACGGCTTCGAGACTATCCCCTCCTTTGGCCAGTACTGCGTGCCCCTTGTTAACAGCTTCCTTTAGCTTGTCCTGATACGCCTTTATCTGCTCATCGGTCAGGTTGGCTTTGGAAATGGTGCCGGCGCCGCCATGAATAGCAATGCCAAAGGGTTTATCCTGAGCGACTGCAGAGGCTGACAATGTCAGCAGTGCCGATACTAAGAGGGCTATCTTATTCATTATTGTTTTTCCTTGATGTTCCCGGAAAGTTAACAGTCGGGAGCCAATATGAACACAAAGCTTGCACAGCATGAATCCTGACGTGACAAAGACTTCTTTGTAGTCATTTATTCCTTTGATTGCAATCACCTGCTTGCCTCCACCCCACAATGCGGTGACAATTGGTGGCAACTTATCAATTAAGCTCAGTTGGACCCCGCCACCCAGATGTTGATGCTTCCTTTCCGGCCCATTGTTTTTTTGCTGCTCCTGGTCATGATTGCACCAATGACGGCCGAAGCGAAAACCAAGAAAAAGCCCTGGCTAACCGTTGAAGTTACCGGCGTAGACGAGGGTTTGTCCCGCAATATTTATGCGCATCTCGGCAGCCTGCCTGAAAATGATGCTCAGCGCCGTGCCTTTCTGTTTACCGTGCAGGACAACGTTAATGCCGCCCTTGAATCTATGGGCTACTACCACGGTACATTGGAGCAGGAGCTGCAGAGACATGATAAAGGTCCCTGGGTTCTTGATTTGAAAATCACCCCTGGACCGGCAGTGCATCTTCTGTGGGTGGATATTCAGGTAGACGGCAAGTTTCGTAACTCCCCCGCCTTCGAACAATGGCTGACCAAAGTCAAAATCAGGCCAGGTGACGTCCTCAATCAGGGCAGCTACGAAGAGGTGAAATCTCAGTTATTGGCCCTGGCTTTATCAAAGGGCTATTTCAACGCCAGATATGTGACCTCAAGGATCACTGTCAACCGGGATGTCAACACGGCAACCATTACCCTGCATCTGAATTCGGGTCCCCGCTATCGTTTTGGAGAGGTCAAATTCGAAGGCACAGATCTGCAGCCGGATATGCTGCAGCAATTGATCCCCTTTAAACCTTATTCCGCCTATTCAACCCAGAAAGTGGGCAACCTTAACCGGGAGTTGCTGGATACCGGCTACTTTTCCAATATTAAGGTGATCCCTCAGATTGAACAGGCCAGTCATACTCAGGTGCCCATCAGTGTGCAACTGACTCCAAAGCCAGCCAATACCATTGATCTGGGTATAGGTGTTGAGATTGGTAACACCTCAGAGAATAAGCCTGAACCCAAGGCCAGTGTCACCTGGCGCACGCCCAAAATTAACTCCTATGGTCATAGCCAGGAGACCACCATTGAATGGTCCCGGGACTCTCTGGCTCAGGACAGTTACCGTTTTCAAAGTACCTACACCATTCCCCTGACTCATCCCCTTGATGACAGGTTACAGATTAAACTTGGCCTGCTGAAAGACAGATACGGTGTGGTGCAGGTTTACGACCCGGACGCCCGGGAGTTCGATACCACAGGACAGCTTGAATCTACCAAAGGCTTTGTTGAAGTACTTCGTCAGCAAAGACTGAAAGGAAATTGGCTGCTGGGATATTCGGTTCAGGGACTGCAGGAGAGCTATAAGCAGTCGGGTCAGGAGTATGACCCAAGGTATGTACTGTTCGGTGCCGGTATTCAAAAGACCAAACGTGGTGACAACACACTGGACCCCAAGTCCGGCTATCGCTCCACTTACAGTATTCAGTACGCCGATCCCAGTCTGGGCTCTGAAATTCGCCTCACCAAAATGCAGGCCAGCTACCTTTGGGTTGATACCTTCTTCAGCAAGCACAGACTGGTAGCCAGATTGGATCTGGGCATCAACCTGGTACCGGATGAGGACCTGGCCAGAGTGCCTCCCTCTCTGCGCTATTTTGCCGGTGGTGATAACAGTATACGCGGCTATGGCTATCAGGAATTGGGACCCACAATAGACACAGAAACTCCTGAAGGCACACTCAGAGAAGTGATTGGTGGCCGTTATCTGGCGGTTGGCAGCCTTGAGTATCAATACTACCTGACCCCAAGCTGGCGACTGGCAGCCTTTGTCGACGCAGGTAACGCCTTCGATAAAAATGAGTTCAAACCTGTCGTGGCTGTAGGCCCGGGTATTCACTGGATCTCTCCGGTAGGTCCTATCAAATTGGATGTAGGTTTTGGCCTGAATAAAACCGCTACCCTGGATCGCAGTTGGCGCATTCACCTGACGATGGGGAGTGTGCTGTAATGACAGAGGATCAGATGTCCGTTCCACCAGCACCACAACAGCAGCCAACCCCCTCAGTTTCAACCAAAAGGCGGGGACTCCTTGGCCGTATCATCAAAAATGTGCTGAGATTTATCATCTATCTGCCACTGCTGTTGCTGGTCACCTTTGCCCTGCTGATTGGCACCTCTTTTGGCAGTCGAATGGCAGTGATGCTGGCAGACAGCCTGGTACCCAATCTTGATCTTGAGTATCAAAGCGGCAGGTTGAATAAAGATATCACCCTGAGTCATGCCCATTGGTCGATGGATGGTGTCAGTGTCGATGCCAATGACCTGCATCTGGCCTGGCGTCCAGCATGTCTGCTGAACAAGCAGATTTGCGTAAATAATCTGGAAACCTCCTCAGTTAAAGTCGTGGTCACTACCTCGGCCTTCAGCGCAGATCCTGCGCCTGATACCCAGCTCGATGGCGAACCTGAAGATATAGCCAGAAGTGATACCCCAGTGCAGCTGCCCTTCAGTATCAGCCTGACCGACAGTGACCTCAAAGGCATTCAGGTCTCAGTTGATCAAATGCAGTTCAATGCAGACCGACTTTCGGCATCTGCCGATTGGCCAACTTCCGGCATCAGGGTTCATAAGCTGGAAAGTGAAGGATTGCTGGTCGATATTCCCCTGGGCAAAGGTGACTATCAATCTGAAGCCACAGACAAGTCCAATGACCAATGGGCTCTGGCCAATCTGCCAAAGGTCTACAACCCTGTACCTGTCATAGTGGAAGAGCTGCAGCTGACAAACAGCCTGTTAAAACTGGGGGAGCGTAAAGACCATTTTGCCCAGCTGTCTTTGACCGGGGAGTATCTTGGTACCCGAATTCGACTGCAGCAGCTGGAAGCAGACCATGATATGGGTTCAGTCAGCGTCAGTGGTAATATCACGCTGGATAAGCATTATCCAATGGATATCAATGCCAAAGCTCAACTCAATCAAGACTCACTGCTGTCCGGGCTGGGCAATCAAAGCCTGGCTCTTGATGCCAAAGGCGACTTTACCCGGCTTGTGGTGACAGGCTCAGGTAAAGGAGATACTGACTTTACCCTCAATCTAACCACAGATCTGGCTGATGCCACCCTGCCCTATACCCTGGCACTGTCAGCGAAAGCATTGAGATGGCCACTGAATAACCCAGAGTATCGTGCCAACAGGCTTAATCTGCACACCAAAGGAACCATCAAGCATCAGTCAGCCGTACTCTCCGGTGATATCACCACTCCCTTTTACCCACAAACTCAGTTTGCTGCCGAGTTAAATCATGGTGAGGGAGAGCTGAAACTGCCTCACCTGCAACTGGTGTCCGGAGACACCACCCTCCACCTGGCCGGCGACCTTGGATACCGCTCTGGTGAAAATATTGAGCTTAACTGGCAAGTCAGCCTGGATGGAAACCAGCTTAATCCGGGCCTGGTCACTCTGCCCAATGGTACCGCGCTCCCTAAAGGCAGAATTAAGGCTGAGCTGACCAGCACCGGTCAGTTGAAAGGTGATAACTGGCAGGTCAGCTTGCCTGCGCTGTCTCTGTATGGGTTATTGGACGGCTACCCGCTGGATCTTACCGGCAGCCTTTCTCTGGATAATAAGCTGCATTTTGCAGCCGATAACCTTCAACTTAAGGCTCTGGGAGCCAGCCTGATTGCCAGGGGCAGCACCGGCGAGCAATGGGATCTCACAGGTCATCTGGATGTGCCCAGTCTCTCTCCCTGGATGAAAGATGCCAAAGGCAGTATTAAGGCAGACCTCAGAGTCACAGGTAAAGAGGACGCTCCGCGCCTTGCACTGGATGGCCAGCTCGCCAATATCCGGCTCCAACAACTTGAAATTGATCAACTGGGGATCAATGCCTGGGTCGATCTTATGGGTCAACATGCCTATAACCTGGCGGTTGGCGGTGAAGCGCTGAGCTTTGAAGAAAATGACCTGAAAACCCTCACGCTTTGGAGTCAGGGTGATTTAAATAAGCAAAAGCTGTCATTGACCACCCAGGGGGAAGTCAGATTGGATACCCGGGTAGACAGTGAATACAACCAGGATACAGGTGATATCAAAGGCGAGATAAGCCAGTTGGATATCGCCAGTGTCATTGGTCAATGGCGTCTTGATAAACCACTGCATATGGATTGGAACTTAAAGGACAATCAGGGCAGAGTCAGTGACTTCTGTTTGATGGGCGCTGACGGCCGCCTGTGTCTGGATAAAGAGGTTCCTCTCGCGGATAAGGGTGAAGCGGGCATATCTTTCGAGGGAGATCCCGGTGCCATTATCGCGCCATTGATGCCAGCTCAAATCAAATGGCACGGACCGGTTGCCCTCAACTCACAAATGAAATGGCAACCGGGTAAGCGACCATCAGCCAATCTGTTGTTGCAGCTGAAGCCGGGGTCAGTGACTGTCACCCGTAAAGAGCAGGCGCCAGCCACCATTAATTACAATGGCGGTGAAGTCGCGGGGCTGCTGAATGAGGATCAACTGACCCTGAACACAGATATAGATGCGGGTTCGCTGGCTTCCCTGTCGAGCCGACTTCAGGTGAGTGTCGCCAGTGACAGAAAGCTCAGCGGTAATATTGCTATTGAGCATCTGCAATTGGCCGGTCTGCAGGCTTTTGTACCACAAATCGAAACCCTGGCTGGCAAGCTGAGCAGCCAGATGCAGTTATCCGGCACTCTAGGCAAACCCCAGGTCGAGGGGCAACTGGCATTGGAGCAAGGTTCATTGTCTGCCGCAGCCAACCCTACCTTGCTCGAAAACATTGCGGTGACCATGACATTCGCCGGTCAGCAAGCCCAACTCGACGGCAGCTGGACCATGGGTAAAGGTAAAGGCGAACTGGGCGGCAAGTTGGATTGGCAACAGGGTAAAGCCAGTGGTGATATCAGTATCAAGGGTGATCGACTCGAAGTGATCGCACCGCCGGTGGCCATTGTGCAGATCAGTCCGGACCTGACCATCAGCCTCTCCCCAAAAGGCACTCATGTCGCCGGAACAATCAATGTTCCTGACGGTGATATCAAAATAGTGCAGATGGCGGCGGGTGGCGTGCCTCTGTCGCCTGACGTGGTGTTTCAGGACTCCATCTCAGCAGAGGCCGCCAAAGCCAAGCCCTACCCCGTGAGTGTTGAGCTGAATGTGAAAGTGGATGATAAGGTCAATATCAGTGGTATGGGTCTGAGTGGTAATCTTGCCGGTACCCTGACGCTGCAGCAACAACCTTCAAGACCACCTCTGCTGTTTGGCGAGATACAGGTGCTGAATGGCAGCTACCGCTTCCTGGGGCAACGCCTTCAGATAAGTACAGGTGAGCTGCAGTTTGTTGGCCCGGCCGGAGAGCCCAACCTGAATATCGAAGCGGTCAGAGTCGTCAAAGATGAATCCGGTGATGTTACCGCCGGTATTCGCATTACAGGAACACCGGCACGGCCCCAGGTAAACCTGTTTTCCAATCCGGCGATGGAGCAGGCAGAGATCCTGTCTTACATCATCAAAGGCAGTGGCTTCAATAACAAGGAACAGAACGACGCCTTGATGATGAGCGCGGCACTGACACTGAGCACCCAGCTGGCAGATGGTGCCATAGGTAATATCGGCAATGCCGCCACCAGCCTCGCAGAGAAGATAGGTATCTCTGATATTCAGTTGGATGCCAATGATGATGGCAAGGTCGCGATCAGTGGCTACATAGGCGACCGTTTGATGGTCAAATATGGTATTGGCGTATTCAACCCGGGTTATGAGTTAACCGTGCGCTACTACCTGCTTACCCGGCTATATCTGGAAGCAGTATCAGGCACCCTGGATCAATCCCTAGACCTCTATTACAGCTTTGACCTGAACTGATAGCCAAAAGCCCTGCTCTGTTGCAGGGCTTTTTATTTCGATGCCACAGTCATCCCGCCATCGAGACCTGTCAGTCAATTAAACTCACAGGATAGTTATTGCTATCAACAAAAACAAAAAAGGCGCCATAAAGGCGCCTTTTCCGTGAAATTCGTATTAAGCGTATACGAAATCAACGTGTTCGATCATAGGCTTGAACACGTGACGCTGCATAGCTTGAGCGCGAACTTTAACTTCTTTACCGTCCAGAACGATGGTCAGGTCAGAAGTGTAGAAATCATCGTTGGTCTGGATGTTGATGATATCTTTGTGCGCGAAAACGATAGATACAGCTTCTTTGCCAGCACCGTAGATGATAGCTGGAACTTTACCCTCACGACGCAGGCGGCGGCTCGAACCTTTCCCCAAGTCAGTACGGGTTTGTGCTTCGATAGTGTAAGACATTGTGTTTCTCACTTAATTCAATAGTAAATACGTGCCGGTATTTTCGACCAATACCGACCCAGTTAAAGCGCGCGGATATTAGCACAGGAATACAGGGCCCTACAAGCAAAACCTATTCTTACCAGTAACGTACCGGGCCACAATCTACATGGATAAAGTCACTTCCCGGATAAAAGCCAACGCCACCGGCTTTCAGGGATTTGGCTGCATCCCGCAAGTCTGCCAGCTTGACGCCCGGCATACGCAAATCCACAGCCATTCCCTTCATATGGTAACTCTTCTTGGCAACCCCACCGCTTTTCGATGCCAGCATGGCATTGGTGTGGGGAGAGCGATAACCGGAGATGATTTCGATTTCGCCGGTTTTACCCAGCTTTTGCTGCAAGTCGAACAAAATATCAAACACCCGCAGATCCATGGGTGCAACGATGTTTTGTCTGTGGTCTCTCAGGACATAGTTGAAACCGTCCAATGCGGCTTGCTGATAGCTGCCGTCATGCCAAAAGTCACCCTCAAACCTGTCACCTGTGTGCAGATTTACCATATCGAGAAACCGACTGCCTTTGGTTGAGCGGCTGGCGTAAGCTTGCCCCGGAATAACGGAACATAAGGCGGCACTTCCCAATAACTTAAGCGCCATTCTTCTGGAAGGACAAACTGACTGCAAACAACACCCCGAATAATTTTTAACCACATCTGGCGCACAAATTATCGATTACGGCGTCTTTTCGCAAGTTAATTGCACTAAATCATCTAAAACAGGCGGAATATATCTCTAAATGATGAGGTTTACCTGGATGCCGACAGGCCTCCACTGCGGGTTTGGTGTTTGCGGTAAATATCACTGCGAAACTGGGCATTATCAGGCCCCTGCATCCAGGCGGTCCAATAAACCAGGTGTATGGGCAAGACATCATTTAACGCAAACCACTGGGTTTCGTAATTGGGATCGTTGACCTTGCTCACCCAGGTCTGCTTATCCATCACCAGATTGGCTGCGACCCAATTGGCCAGAGCATCGACTCTTTCAACCCTTATGCAGCCGGAAGACAAAGCTCGGTCTGCCTGTTCAAACAGGTGCTTGTCCGGGGTGTCATGAAGGTAAACACTGTAGTCGTTGGCAAAATGGAATTTATAGCGTCCAAGAGCGTTGTCTTCCCCCGGCCGCTGCACCAGACGGTAAGGAAACCCTCCTTCAGCCTTCTGCTGCCACTCCTCTGCAGACAGCTGCTGAAGATTACCCTGGAAGTCGTAAACTTCAAATCCCTTGGTGTCGATATAGCTACCGTCTTGACGGATTTTAGGCCTGAGATCCCGATAGGCTAATCTGCGGGGAACCCTCCAGCTTGGGTTCAGCACCAGATTACTGATCTGACTGTTCATTACAGGTGTCTGCCGATAACGGCTGCCCACAATGACTCTGGAGTGCAGTCGCAGCAAGCCCTTATCCACCAACTTCATTTCATAGGCAGGAATATTCACCAGCAGGTATCTGTCGCCAATCGCCGCAAGATAGCGGGTGCGCTCAACAAAGTTCCTGGCCAGCAATGTTGCGCGCTCTGCTGGACTCATATTCAACCAATGCAGTGTACGAGGTCCAACGACCCCGTCCATCTCCAGCCCATGCCTTTGCTGAAACTTCTTAACAGCCAATTCAAGGGCAAGATCGTACTGGCTTCCCCCCTGCCAACTTTGGCCAAGATCCCCAAGCTGCTTAAGTCGTTCGGCCAAAGCAACCACGCCACGGTGGTTATCTCCGGGACGCAACCAAAAATCTCCGGAAAGCCGTACCCAGTTCTGATTCTCTTCAAGCCAGCCAAGATATTGAATTCTATTGGTGATCCAGAGGTAATCTCTGGCTTTGGGTTCAATGGCCAACACCCGCTCTAACCGGCTGTTAAGACCACTGTGAAGCTGATGAGCCAATCCCTGATTTTGCCAAAACAGAGCGACGTCCATCAGCATGTCATCCAGATGCGCCAGTTGTTTAGATTCTTCAGACTTAATAAAGAGCTGGTAATAGGCAGCAAACCTCTGGCTGTCATCAGCCAATGCCACCAGATGCAGGTGGCGCTCAAAGTACTCCAATGCCTGCGAGTCAACGGCTTTGGCGGGAGAGACTGTCAGAAATGTCATCAGAGTGAGGATCATAAGTCTCATACTTGTACCCCATTGAAGTTGGTCATCCGGACACTGCCCTGGTCGGCATACAAACATTCAAGATGGCTTAATTATGGCAGAAGGCCAGAGTGGTCACCAAATCGCCAGGTAAAACTTCCTGAATTTTGTGTTTTGGATGAAAACCTGACCACAGCGGGGGATTATTGCGCACTCAAGCTGACACCAGTGTGAATGTTCAGCTTGAGCTGATATAACCTTGCCTTTTCTCAAATATGAAGCGGCAATGAACAAGAAACAGCTGACTCAGGCTATGGCCAAAAAGCTAGCGCTTTCAGAAGCAACAACCAAACCTGTGCTGGATGAGATTTTGCAGCAACTGCATCGTGCCCTGGCTGAAGGCGAGAAGGTATATCTGCCCCAGTTTGGAACATTTGAACTCAGATACTATCTGCCCAAGACTGGCCGCAATCCGCGTACCGGCGAAACCATAGAGATCGAGGGTTATAATCAACCCAGTTTTAAGCCTTCTCCGGCATTGAAAGACGCAGTAAACCCATAAAAAATGCGGCCGTTGGCCGCATATCCTGTCACTGCTCAAGTCTATGTCACAGCTGAACTGCACAATGTCTCTTCAGCCACACTGGGACCAGAGATAGTAGAACCAAATACATTGAGTCAACAAAAAAGCGCCCGAGGGCGCTTTTGATTAAGCATCTGCAGCTTACAGAGACTGAAGCATCTCAAGCACGATAGCGACTGAGTTATGAGCCGTAGCTTGCTTGGCCTCTTCGTACGACAGGTGAGCGCTGCCATCGGCTTTATCTGAGATAGTCCGGATCACCACTAGAGGCACCTTGTACATATCAGCAACCTGAGCAACGGCGGCCCCTTCCATCTCCACCGCCATGGCATCAAACTCCTGCTGCATTTCGGCAACTTTGGCCTTGTCGGCAATAAATTGATCTCCAGTGACCACAGTCCCGATATGTGCTTTATCAGCACCGACAACCTTACGGGCAGCGTCGATAGCCAACGCTTGCAGTGCTTTGTCTGTTTTAAATGCTCTGTCGTCATAACCATCCAACAAACCTTTTGGTGCGCCAAATACCGTCAGGTCGACATCGTGTTGGATCAGATCGCTGGACACCACCACATCAGCCACATTCAGTTCAGAACTGGCTGCACCGGCAATACCGGTGAATATGATTTTCTCGACGTTAAATTGGGTGATCAGAGTATGAGTGGTAACAGCAGCATTAACCTTTCCCACACCGGAACGGGCAACAACGACCTCTTTGCCATTAATTGTCCCTGTGTAATAGGTGTTTGCGGCCAATTGATGAGTCTTACGATTTTCAATCTTCGGCAACAAACCTTCAATCTCAACATCCATCGCACCCAGCAAGGCAATTGGCTTGGCGTTGGCAGTAAAGCCCAGCAGGCTAACAAGGCTGGTCAGCAGGATCAGTAATTTTTGCATGTTATTTCTCGGTAGGGATAAGTACAGTCCGGATAAGACGCGCAAATCATACTGATTATTGAATTAAGCTCCAGAGAAATTCAACGGCGCTAACGCCTTTCGGCCGTTTGCTCACCAAATATGACTAACAGCTCATGTCCTGAATTCAATGACGTGATCTACTTCTGGGTTAAGGCGAGAAGATAAATTGAAAGGCGAAACCGCAGGCAAAATAAACTTTATGGACAATACAAGCTGCTTGGTCAGTCCTGTCCAGTCGATGTTGTAATTCGAATATTTTACAGGAGAGAAGTGGAGGCGCGACCCGGAGTCGAACCGAGATCGACGGATTTGCAATCCGCAGCATAGCCATTCTGCCATCGCGCCACTTTGATCGGTGAGGAACACCTGAAGATTGGAGCGACATATCGGGTTCGAACCGATGACCTATACCTTGGCAAGGTATCGCTCTACCAACTGAGCTAATGTCGCTTTACATTTTTTAAGACTTCACTTGTGCTGCCTGAACTAAAGGGTATCGTCCTCTCATTCTTGCAACTGAGCTAATGTCGCATATATCAAGTTTGCTTCACTTTCTCATTAGGGAGGAAGTGGAGGCGCGACCCGGAGTCGAACCGAGATCGACGGATTTGCAATCCGCAGCATAGCCATTCTGCCATCGCGCCTTGGAGCGACATATCGGGTTCGAACCGATGACCTATACCTTGGCAAGGTATCGCTCTACCAACTGAGCTAATGTCGCATATTTGTTTTTAATGACTTCACCGAAATTGCCTGAAATCAAGGTATCGTCCTTTCATTCATCCAACTAAGCTAATGTCCAATTTTTAACACATCACTCTTAGAGAGTGGAGGCGCGACCCGGAGTCGAACCGAGATCGACGGATTTGCAATCCGCAGCATAGCCATTCTGCCATCGCGCCTTGGAGCGACATATCGGGTTCGAACCGATGACCTATACCTTGGCAAGGTATCGCTCTACCAACTGAGCTAATGTCGCATTTTTGTTTTTAATGACTTCACCGAAATTGCCTGAAATCAAGGTATCGTCCTTTCATTCATCCAACTGAGCTAATGTCGCATCTCAATTTTTAAGGACTTCACCGTAATTGCCTGAACTTCAGGGTATCGTCCTTTCATTCTTGCAACTGAGCTAATGTCGCATCTTACTTCTTAAAGCCTTTTGCCAAACGATTAAAGCTTGAACAAAGACCAGCTCACCGCCTTATCGCCGGGAACGGGGCATACTTTAGCGGATTTGAGCCAAGGGTCAACAGAAAACTTTAACCCTTTTATTCATATGATTAAATAAAGATCGCTACGGTCATTTCGCTGTCAGGATTTAACACTGAAAACCGATAAATTAAACACTGGCATTACAGATTTAAGCCTTGTTATCTCGCCACTTGCTGTTGCAGGGGCTGAAAGCTATCGTCAAGCCTGCAACCTCGTTAGGTTGCCGGAGCCGCTCTTTTCCCAAAAACAAAAATCCCTGAAGTCATACTTCAGGGATCTGTTGGCTTGCTTTAAATATTTCGGGTTCTGACACTCTGGATATCAGTGCTCTTCAGCAGTCAAATCCTTCCAGGCACTCATGATATAACTGAGCATGGACCAGAACGTGAGAATGGCAGCGATATAAAGCAGTACAAATGCCAACCCAACCATCCATTCATTGGGTTTCCACAACAAACCGATAATCGCCAACATCTGGGCCGCAGTCTTGTATTTACCTATCCAGGAAACTGCTACTACGCCACGTTTCCCCATCTCGGCCATCCATTCACGCAGCGCAGAGATAACTATCTCGCGGCCAATCATAAACAGCGCAGGTAAAGTCAACCAAACAGTGTCGTAGTCCTGAACCAAAAGAACCAGAGCAGCAGCAACCATCACCTTATCAGCTACCGGGTCAAGAAAGGCCCCGAATCGAGTGGATTGCTCCAACTTTCTCGCCAGGTAACCATCCAACGCATCTGTAATTGCTGCCAGCCAGAAAACGAATGCAGTAGCGAACGGTGCCCACTCATAGGGCAAAAAGAAAAAGGCAACAAAAACCGGAAGTAAAACAACCCTGAACAGCGTAAGGGCGATGGGTACATTAAAAGGCATGCTGGAACCAATTTATCAAAAGCAGCGCCAATCTTGCCTTAATTTTGTTACCCCCGCAACGCATCGTGAATCGTTTGTGCCATTTCTATGCTAATTCCGGGTACTTTCGCCAATTCCGCCACGCTGGCTCCCTTAACCTCTTGCATTCCCCCCAAAAATTGCAAAAGTGCCTTGCGTCTTTTGGGCCCGACTCCCGGAATAGATTCCAGCGTCGACGTGTTACGAGTTTTCTGTCGTTTGTTTCTGTGTCCTGTAATGGCAAATCTATGTGATTCATCGCGAATATGCTGGATTAAATGCAGCGCCAGGGAATCATCTTCCAAAGCAAACTCATCTTCGCTGTCGCCCCAGATCAGGGTTTCCAGACCAGGTTTACGACTTTCACCTTTAGCCACACCGATAAGCTGGGGAGCTTTTTCAATATCAGCAAACTTCTCGTCAACAATCTCCTGAGCCATACGCAGCTGGCCCAAGCCACCATCGATAAACAACAGATCGGGAATTTTTGAGTCGGCCGTCACTTTGTCAAAACGGCGCGCAATCGCCTGTTTCATCGCGGCGTAATCGTCACCCGGGGTAATCCCCTTGATATTGTATCTGCGGTATTCAGCCTTATCCGGCCCTTCTCTATTGAAGACGACGCAAGATGCGACTGTGCTCTCTCCCATGGTATGACTGATGTCGAAACATTCCATCCGTGATACCGGGCCACTCAACTCCAGCGATTCTTCAAGTGCAACAAATCTTTGCTCAACAGTATTCTTGTGAGACAAGTGGCTGGCAACAGCATTGGTGGCATTGGTCACGGCCAGCTTTAAATACTTCGCCCGCTCTCCCCTGACGCTGGTTTTAATCTCGACTTTGCGTCCAAGCGCCTGGTTAATCGCCGACTCGAGTTCGGTAACCCCTACAAAGCCATGGCTGATAATCACCTCTTTGGGAATAGTGCGTTGCACCTGAACATTGAGATAGAACTGCAACATAAAGGAGTGCAGGATCTCTTCCAATTCAGTTTGAGCCGGAATTTTTGGGTAGTAGCTTCGAGAGCCAAAGATTTTACCGTCACGAATAAACAGCAAATGGAAGCAAGCCATGCCCGAGGCATAGTGCACACCGATAACATCTAGATCATCAGTATTGCCTGACACCTCACTCTGCTCAGCAACACGTCTAAGCGCCATGATTTGATCCCTGAACCCAGCTGCTTTCTCATACTCCATATCCTGAGCAGCCTGCTCCATCTGCCCGACCAGAGATGACATCACCTGCTTGTCTTTTCCCCGCAGGAACAAAGACGCCAGCTTAACCTGCTGCTGATACTCTTCATCTGAGATTTTGCCGACGCAGGGCCCGCTGCATCGACCAATCTGATACTGCAAACAGGGACGGGAACGGGATTTATAGTACACATCCGTACATTGACGGATAGGAAACAACTTCTGCATCAGGTGCAGACTTTCCCTGACCGCGCCACCATTGGGGTATGGACCGAAGTACTGGCCTTTGTCCCGCTTGGCCCCTCTGTGATAGGCAAGCCGGGGATGACGGTGATCACTCAATAAGATAAAGGGGTATGACTTGTCGTCCCGCAGCAACACATTGTATTTAGGCATGTATTGCTTGATGTAGTCATTTTCCAGAATGAGCGCATCAGTCTCACTGTGTGTCAGGGTGACATCAATATGAGCGATATGAGACACCAATGCCTGGGTTTTGACATTGGGCAGATTCTTGCGGAAATAGGATGAAAGCCGCTTCTTAAGATCTTTGGCCTTGCCTACATAGATAACCACAGAGGATGCATCGTACATTCGATACACCCCTGGCTTACCGGGAACCGTTTTAAGGAAATCGGAAGGATTGAATTGTGTCGGCATAACTCCCCGACTAATCGATTAAAATTGACCTGTGTCCAACATCTTATATCGAATAGCCAAGCGGGTCAGCTCCACATCACCGCTAATTCCCAACTTGCTGAAGAGACGGTAGCGATAACTGTTAACGGTTTTGGGACTCAGATTAAGCTGCTCAGAGATATCATTGACCTTCTCGCCACTGGTGATCATCATCATGATCTGCAGCTCACGCTCAGATAACGCCTTAAAAGGGTTTTCATCTGTCTGGTTAAACTGGCTCAGCGCCATTTGCTGAGCAATTTCAGGAGACAAATAACGCTGACCGTGTGCAACCTGACGAATCGCCTGCAGCACTTCCGGCGGTTTTGCACCTTTGGTCAAATATCCGGAAGCACCGGCCTGCATCACCTTGGTCGGGAATGGGTCTTCGGTATGAATGGTCAGCACAATAATTCTTGCATGTGGCTGATAGCGAAGGATCTTGCGGGTAGCCTCAAGGCCGCCGATTCCGGGCATATTCATGTCCATCAGAATCACGTCTGCCTCGTTCTGACGACACCACTGAACTGCGGTCTCACCGTCACCGGCTTCGCCGACAACCTTAATACCACGCTCATCTTCAAGGATCCTGCGGATCCCCGTTCTGACCAACTCGTGGTCATCGACCAGGTATACAGAAATCAACTTCTACCCTTCCCATTCATTATTATTGAGTTTTTACTTCAAACGTCATCTTAGAGGCTAATCTAGCCCATAAAAGCGCTTTATAAAAGCTGAATTTGGCTATATCTAAGTCTGTGAATTAAAAAGAGAACCATTGACTAAATTGACACCTGCGGGGCAGCTGACAATTCAGTTAAGTGTTTACAATGTGAACCTTTACGTCACAGATGTAAAGCGCAGAATAATCTGCCTTTAGACGCACAATCTTCAATACAAGCTTTGCCTTAATTGCCTGCACCTACCAATTTTAACAGTAGTATGACAGTAACACTAGGGTTAGTTACGTGCTACAAAACAAACACGACTAAAGTCTAATACAGCGCCATGTAATATTCAGAATACAGCATGGTGGATTAGCCTCTTCTTTTGTCACGTATTTACCGCCAGTCAATTGATAGTACCGAGTCCACACACCCCAAATAAGCCATTGATAAATTACGAGTTAACCTTAAGGCAAAAAGTAAGAGCAAGGCCAACCTAAAAGACGAATAGAGGGTAGATAACATGGACCCAAGTCATCTGTAATAAGTTGGATGAGCGCCCCATCCATAAACAAAAGCGCCAGTAACTTTCGTTACTGGCGTTCTCTAAAATATGACTTAGGAGCAGGGATTAAAGCCCATGATATGAGTCTGGATGGGTATCCCATCCATCAAACTTCGAATAGCAAAAAGCCCGCTTAAAACTAAGCGGACTTTTCTAAATATGGCGGAGGAGCTGGGATTAAAGCCCTTGATATGAGTCTGGATGGGCGTCCCATCCTGCAAAACCCTAAATAGCAAAAAGCCCACTTAAAACTAAGCGGGCTTTTCTAAATATGGCGGAGGAGCAGGGATTTGAACCCTGGATGGGCTATTAACCCATGCCGGTTTTCAAGACCGGTGCATTCAACCACTCTGCCACCCCTCCGGACGACGCGAATATTACCCAGACAGAGATCCCCTGTAAACCCCTTTTTACCGTCGACCCTGTCAGTCGCTCATTATTGCGTCAAAACCCCAATAACTACCCCATCGTCCATCCGGCCGATTAATTTCAGCACGGGTGAACTTAAGAATATCAAGTGTTCACATATTTGGAGACGCAAGATGGAGTTTGCTTTTACCCAGGAGCAACGGATGATCATGGATATGGCGCAGGACTTCCTTACAGAGATCAGCCCGTCCGATAAAATCCGTGAAGCAATGACTACTGACCGCGGCTACATAACCGAGTTATGGCAGCGAGTGTGTGAGGAGATGTGCTGGCAGGCGATAACCATTCCCGAGCAGTATGGCGGATTGGGCCTTGGATACGTTGAGCAGGCCATTGTCATGGAACAGATGGGTAAGCAGCTTTTCTGCTCTCCATTTCTGGCGACTCAGGCATTGGCGACAAATGCCTTGCTACTCTGTGCAAATGAGCAACAAAAGCAACGTTGGCTGACTGAGTTGGCGCAGGGGAAAATCACCGCCTCTCTGGGCTGGTTATCGGGCAGCTCACTGCAAAACCGACATTGGGGCAGTCAAAGCGTACAGGCGAGCTTCACTTTATGTGAAGGTGGCGCAATCCTTAACGGAGAGTGGCAACAGGTTATCGATGGTCATAGTTGCGACCTGCTTATTGTCACTGCCCGCAGCCCTGCCAATGGTCATATAAAACTGTTTGCTGTGGAGCCAAAGGCTTGCCAAATTCAACGACTGCCGCTACCGACTCTTGACCAAACCCGCAAACTCAGTCGTATCAGCGCTACACAGCTTTTTGTTCCTGAGTCGGACATATTGGGCACTCAAGCAGATCAGCACAAAGAGCTAGAGTTAATCCTTTCTCTTGCAACAATTGCACTGGCAGCAGAGCAAGCCGGCGGCTCTGCCAGCACCCTGACAAGCTCTGTGGATTACCTTAAAGAAAGGGTGCAGTTCAACCGCCCTCTTGCCTCATTTCAGGCACTGAAACATAGAGCGGCAGATATGAAACTCGAATTGGAGTCCGCCATTTCTGCAGTCTACTACGCCGCCTGTATCGCCGACGCCTGGAGTCAGGGAGCCAAATCAGATAGTGCACTGCATAGAGCCGCGTCCATGGCCAAATCCGTCTGCTCTGACACCTTTACTTTTTGTGCTCAGGAAGCGCTGCAGTTACATGGTGGAGTTGGTTTTACCTGGGAGTACGATGTTCACCTGTATCTGAAAAGGGCTCAATCGAGTGCCACCCTGTTTGGTGCAGCAAACATACATAGAGCGAGAGTTGCGGACAGCCTTTTAGGGCCAGTCGAACGTCAGGAGACCGGTTATGAAACTGACCTTCAGCCATGAAGACGAGTTATTTCGTCAGGAAATCGCCCAATGGCTCAGTGGCAATCTGATCGGGAAGTATGAGCAGCTGAAGTTCAGAGGCGGTCCCGGCGATGAACATATGTTCCCCAACGAACGGAAACGATGGGAGCAACATCTGGCTGCTGCCGGATGGCTCTGTATTGGTTGGCCAAGGGAGTTCGGTGGCAGAGGCTTAACGATTAACCAACAGGTGATTTTTCACGAAGAGTATGCCAGAGCAGGCGGTCCGGGTCTTGTGGGTCATATAGGCATAGGCCTGCTGGGTCCAACTCTGTTGCAATTTGGCTCAAAGGAGCAACAACAACGCTTCCTGCCGGGCATACTCAGGGGCACAGAATATTGGTGTCAGGGTTACTCAGAGCCCGGCGCAGGCTCAGATCTGGCCAATGTCGCCACCAAAGCCAGACTGGATGCAACAGATAACTGTTGGCATATCCAGGGGCAGAAGGTCTGGACTTCCCTCGCCCACGAAGCGGATTGGTGTTTTGTCCTTGCACGCACTGAACAAGGGTCTACAGGACATCATGGTCTCTCCTTTTTGCTTGTTCCCCTGGATCAACCTGGCGTTGATATCAGACCTATCACCCAATTAACCGGTACCAGCGAATTCAATGAAGTGTTTTTTGATGATGCCATCACTGATGTTGCCAATATAGTAGGCAAGCCGGGTGAAGGCTGGCGTATTGCCATGGCATTGCTCGGCCATGAGCGTGGCGTTTCCACCCTGGGTCAACAGATGCAGTTCAGCAACGAACTCAATGAGATTATCAGGATCGCCCAAAGTAATGGTGCTGCATCAGATCCCCACATCCGCGACAGAATTGCCAGAACCTGGGAAGGTCTGGTTGTCATGCGCCATCATGCTCTCAGAATGCTGAGTAATCCCAATCAGTCACAGCTGCCCCCGGAAGCACTGGTGTATAAACTGCACTGGTCAAGCTGGCATGCAGAGCTGGGCAAACTGGCCATGGATGTACTGGGACCTGAGGGGCTTGAACTCGATGCTGCGCCCTATCAGCTCTCCAGGTTGCAGTCTCTCTATCTCTTTTCCCGGGCTGATACTATTTATGGCGGCAGTAATGAAATTCAGCGCAACATTATCGCCGAACGGGCACTGGGCATGCCTAAAGAGCCAAGGACAAAGTCAGCTTAGGGAAGCAGCAAGCCTTGTTATTGAAGATGACTCAAAAACACCAATCAACGCTCTTGGTATGAGTTGGATGGGCTTCCCATCTATAAACAAGAACGCCAGTAACTTTCATTACTGGCGTTCTCTACCACATTGAGTTTGGGGCGGGATTCTGGCCCTTTATATGAGTCTGGATGGGCGTCCTGTCCTACAAAACCCTAAATAGCAAAAAGGCCCGCTATTTCTAGCGAGCCTTTTCATCGAATATGGCGGAGGAGCAGGGATTTGAACCCTGGATAGGCTATTAACCTATGCCGGTTTTCAAGACCGGTGCATTCAACCACTCTGCCACCCCTCCGGACGACGCAGACATTAAAGACTCAGGCACCAAGTGTAAAGAACTTTTCGTCATAACGAGACTCAACAAGCTGTTTTTACACCAATTAATACAATCCTTCATCATTTTGGTCAGGGATCAGCCGGGTTCCCGGAAAAATCAAAAAGTGTGTCAGATAGAACAACAGCAGCAATGCTTAAATCAGCTCGGTCGGAAATTCCTTCGTTAATATCAGAGCCAGGCTGAACAATCCAGTTAAAGCCCTGTCTGCCAAGTCAAGGCAGTAGCCATATAGCCAGCGCCCTCTTTATCAAGGATTAGTCTCTGGATACTGGTGTTTTACGGCTCTTTGCGCACATAAATCTCCCTTCAAAACAACTCGCAATCACCATTCCCGCCACTGACTCCCACAAATAGCGTCATAACTTATGCCACGACAAGATTGCCATCATTTATATTATTTGTAATATATATAGGAGTTCAGGATTGCAGTGAATATATAGTCTTGTGATTTTTTGGCCTGCTCTATGCGTTGTAGCCATAACAAACTGGGGCATCAAAGCTCTACCGGTTATGCCTCTACAAAAATAAGATATGGAGGGAAAACACAATGAGAAGTTTACTGACCTTACTGTTACTCTGCGCAGTATCAACTACGTCAGTGGTCGAAGCTAAACCGAGACTGGAAGGCTTTGTACTGAGAGGCGATCACAGCGGTGCTGTGGGCGAAAGAAACCACTTTGACAATCCAAATGGTTCAACATGGGCAACCCATGTTGATGGCATTGTCGTACAGGCCGAGTGGGCCCACCTGCAACCAACCAAAAATGGTCCTATCAGCAGCAACAATGTTATCGATCAGGCTATTGCCGCGGTCGAGCAGTGGAACTCAGCTAACCCAAACCATACCCTAGGCATCAAATTAAGAGTTTTTTCAGGTATCTATTCTCCTGCCTGGGTCAGCGAGGAAACCGGTTCCTTTTATGCACAATATAAGAATGGCAAAGAAGGAGAACTCCCTTTTTACTGGAAGAACAAAGTGTTTCGACCACTCTGGAGGGACTTCCAGAGCAAGTTGGCTGCCAAATACGATGCTGAATCTGTCGTCCGTGAAGTCGCTGTTTCAGGATGTATGACACATAATGCTGAAACCATGTGGCGTAACCCAAGAGACAACAGTCGGGATGATGGCAGAAAGAACATCGACATCATGATAGAAAATGGCCTTACCCTGGCTAAAGATGAAAATTGTCTGCAGTGGCAAATCAGAGTGGCGGCAAATAAGTGGCCTAACACACATATCGGCATGGCCTATAACATGTGGAAAGACTACGAGAATGGCTGGGCCAAAAAGCCGGCTTTTGTTGACAGCCTGATGGACTATTGTCTGGAGCGGGCTCCTGGACGTTGTATTTTGGGTAACAACTCTCTCGGGTTAAACGATATCGGCGATGAAAATAAGACAGATGATGTCACTTACTATCTGAAGCGAAAAGGTGGTGCAGGAAACCTTATCTATATCCAGACTGAAACCGTGGCCACAGACATTCACCAGGCAATCAATCATGGAGCCGATAAGTTACACGCTGCCATGGCAGAGCTACCTAAATTAAAAGCTATGAATAAGGTGAGCCCTGATTATCTTGGCGGCACTGATATGCAGGATGCGAGACTGAACTTAAAAAACAACTGATATCCCGGCTATGGAGAGCTTAATCTCCCCCTGCGGGACTGTCTCGTCGAAGATGCAGTAAAAAGGCTCGCTACTTCTGGCGAGCCTTTCATCGAATATATCGGGGAACCAGGGATTCAAGCTCTTGATATAAGTTGTAAACCCTAAATAGCAAAAAGCCCGCTTAAGGCTAAGCGGGCTTTCTTAAATATGGCGGAGGATCAGGGATTAAAGCCCTTTATATAAGTCTGGATGGGCGTCCCATCCTGCAAAACCCTAAATAGCAAAAAGGCCCGCTATTTCTAGCGAGCCTTTTCATCGAATATGGCGGAGGAGCAGGGATTTGAACCCTGGATAGGCTATTAACCTATGCCGGTTTTCAAGACCGGTGCATTCAACCACTCTGCCACCCCTCCGAACGAGATGCATAGTATCTTCACCGATTTATACTGTAAAGCGATTTACACCAAAATATAGTTCAACAAGCTGTTTTTAAAGCAGTTTGCGTTAATTTTCAGCATCGACCTCTGAAAACTTACACTTTCACGGTTCAAAAACAAAAAAGCAGCGTCAACACGCTGCTTTATTCGCTCAGAGCCTGAGCATCTCTTTCACAAAAGGAATGGTCAACTTACGTTGATGTATCATGGAAGCCTTGTCCAATCTGTCCAGCACATCAAACAAGGTTCGCATATCTCTTGCCATACGATTCAGCAAAAAGCGGCCAACATCTTCAGGTAACTGCAAACCACGCATTGCGGCACGACGCTGAAGTGCCGCCAGCTTCTCCTCATCTTCCATTGGGTGCAATTGATAAATCAGCCCCCACTGCATTCTTGATTCGAGATCCGGTAACAGAAAACCCGCTTCTGAAGGTGAACTGCTGGCACTGACCACCAAAGCCCCCTGCTTATGCTCTGCCATACGATTGTAGAGATCGAATATGGCTTCTTCCCAGACGGGGTGACCGGCAATCGCGTCAATATCGTCTATGCAAACCAAATCGACCTGTTCCAGCCCTTCCAGCAGTGCCGGGGAAATACTGGCGTGAATACCCAGCGGGATGTAAAAACTTCTGCGTTCAAGATCATTGGCACGGGCACAGGCAGCGTGTAACAGATGAGTACGGCCGGACTTTCCTGGTCCCCATAAATACAGAGGCTTGCTGGCCTCTCCGGCTGCAGAAGATTGAAGCTTTTGAATTAGCTGATCATTTCCTGCTGCTGGGTAATAACTTTTGAAGGTTTCATCATCCGGCAAATGGACAGGCAAGGACAATTGCAGAGGTGAGTTTTGGGTCACTCAGATATTTCTCAATAATATTAACAGAGAGTCATGGACGCCAGTGTATCACGGGCATCTCGACCAGGTAAAAGCCTGAGCGCTTCCTCAGGCCTCTTTGGTGACTTTTTGACTTAGTGCCAGCGATATTCCATTGGTGTTGCGTTATTCCCGTTGCTATCTATTTCTGCAAAGGGATCTACGGCTAGCGTCACGGCTTCCAGTCTGGGCTCCAGGTTCAACTGACGCTCGAGATCTTGCTCTGAACCAAACAGAGTAAAGCGGTAAACCACTTTCGCACCTTGAATACTGGCTATCACCGCCGTCTTGGCCACTGTCAGCTGTCCAACATACTGCTCAAGGGCTTTAAGTTTTGTCATGGTGTCGATACCTTCAAACACCACAGACACCTCTTCGTTGAAGCCGGAATCCGCTACGGCATACTGACTGACAAAGTATTGGCTCAAACCAGAAACCATAGCGTTAGCCGCTTCTGCATCCGAAACCACAGTCATGGCAGACTCAGTCAATGGCCGCCAAATCCCACTATCCTCTTTCATGGGATAGAGGTCGAATCGATAGGTTGTCATGCCGTCTGCCTGTTGCTGAATATTTGCCAGCGCAAAATAATCAGCCTGGTATCTGCCGGAAGCGTTGGAAACGGCTTCAGGGAAGTTGCCCCGAACATCCGCTTCGCTAACCTGCATCATGTCGTCCAAATCCATAACAGGGAACAGCAAAGGTACCCCCTGATCTGTGGCGTCCTGCTCAAACAACTTACGCAGCACCTCTCCCGATGCATCGGACAAAAGGTTTCGCTGCATATTTTCATCCTGGAACGACAGCCACACCAGAACCAAAGGACGTTGCTTGCCCCACACGGGCACCTGCGCCTGACGCAGCAGTTGAATAATCCGGCGTTCATCGAACTGGCCTTTCAGATACAACTGCCCTTCTTTGTCCTCGTAACCAAACTGCACCAGATATCCGTTTGGATTTTTTACCTGAGCTGCAATAACAGGATTTTGCAGCACACTGGCATCACCTGTGTTTTTAACGATCACTTTTGCCAGAGCGGCTTTGAGGGCTGCGTTCTTATCGGCATTAGAGCGTGACTCGACCGGCACACTGGCCTGATCAAGACCTTTCACCTCTACGGCAAAGGCAGGGTTTATAAATGCAGGTATAAACACCAGCACCAACAGGAAAATATGTTTAAGCATTGACAGGAAAATAGGTTAACCGGCTTAAGGAGCACTGAGTGTACCACAAATGCTATAGATGGCGAGACACTGCCGGACAGGGGGAGTGATGACTTTAGAATTGAAAACAAATTTCGTGAGCACACGCTCGGACGGAGCAAAAATCAGCTGGTACTATAGAAAGGTTTTGGCCCAATAAAAAGAGAAAAACATGTCCCGACTGACACTGCCCTTGCAGGGCGCGCAAATGCTGTTCGTCGCATTCGGAGCTTTGGTTTTGATGCCATTGATCACCGGACTCGACACCAGTGTTGCCCTGTTTACCGCTGGTATTGGTACTTTACTGTTCCAGTTTATCACCAAACGCCAGGTTCCAATCTTCCTCGCTTCATCATTCGCCTTTATCGCCCCCATACTGTACGGCGTACAAACCTGGGGCATTCCTGCCACCATGGGTGGCCTGATGGCTGCCGGTGTTATGTATCTGCTGCTGGGCACCATGGTGAAAATCAAAGGTACCGGCTTTATTCACCGTCTGCTGCCACCTGTGGTTGTAGGGCCTGTGATTATTATTATCGGTCTGGGCCTGGCACCAATGGCCGTGAATATGGCCTTGGGTAAAACCGGAGATGGCTCTGCAGTCCTGGTAGACCCCGATACTGCCTTGATTGTGTCACTGGCGTCTTTGCTGACCACTATCGCCATTGCCGTTTGGGCCAAAGGCCTGCTGAAACTGATGCCCATTCTTGGCGGTATTCTGGTTGGCTATGGACTGAGCCTGATGTTTGGCATTGTCGACTTTACTAAAGTTGAACAGGCGCCATGGTTCGCAATCCCCAACTTTGTTGCGCCTGAATTTCACTGGCAAGCCATTCTGTTCATGATCCCTGTTGCCATCGCCCCGGCGGTTGAGCATATAGGTGATATCCTGGCGATCTCCAACGTGACCGGTAAGGATTACTTCAAAAAACCTGGCCTGCACCGAACTCTGGCCGGTGATGGTGTAGCAACCATAGCTGCAGCGACCTTTGGTGGACCACCAAACACCACTTACTCAGAAGTTACCGGTGCGGTAAGTCTGACCCGTAATTTCAACACCAGCATTATGACCTGGACTGCCATCACCGCCATTTTGATGGCCTTTGTCGGCAAACTGGGCGCACTGATGCAAACCATACCTGTGCCGGTTATGGGCGGTATTATGTGCCTGTTGTTCGGTTCGATCGCTGCTGTAGGTCTGAACTCCCTGATCCGCAACAAGGTAGACCTGGGTGAACCACGCAACCTATGCATTGTGGGTGTAACCCTGGTATTCGGCATTGGCGGTATGGCCTTCGGTATCGGCTCCTTCAGCCTGCAGGGCATCAGCCTGTGCGGTATCGTTGCTATCCTGCTGAACCTGGTGCTGCCTGCCACCCCGGCACATATTAAAGCTGAGCTGGCCCAGTCCCGGGAGAACCTGACGGAGTAAGCTCCCCCGGACAATAAAAAACCCCGCAATGCGGGGTTTTTTAATTTTTGGCCGGAGAAGAATTAAGCTTCTTCTTCACCTTTATATTTGGCAGCAACTTCTTTAACCAAAGTCTGCAGTTCGCCCTGCTGGTACATTTCGACCATGATGTCGCAACCCCCAACCAACTCACCTTCAACCCACAACTGAGGGAAAGTTGGCCAGTTGGCAAACTTAGGTAACTCGGCGCGGATATCTGGATTTTGCAGAATATCGACATAAGCAAACTGCTCACCGATGTTAATCATGATTTGGCCAGCCTGAGAGGAGAAGCCGCAGCTTGGCAGCTTGGGAGAACCTTTCATGTACAGAATAATTGGGTTTTCAGCGATCTGCTGCTTAATTTTATCTACAGTTTCCATTATGAATCCTAACGCTCACACAATAGTTTTGTGATCCTCATTGTACTTCAGACGTAACCAGAACAAAAACACTATGTTTGTAGGGGTATGTTATATACGGATTTTTAGATGGCGGCGATCTATCCAATCAAACAAACAATGATTCACTTCACATATTTTTTGAGTAGAATAGCTCGCAGTGAGTAAGTCTGTTTAAAGACAATGACATCCATGGAGAGAAGCAAAATGGCTTTCGAATTACCAGCATTACCTTATGCAATGAACGCTCTGGAACCACACATTTCACAGGAAACTCTGGAATATCACTACGGTAAGCACCACAACACCTATGTGGTAAAGCTGAACGGTCTGATTGAAGGTACTGAGCTGGCTGGCAAGTCTCTGGAGGAGATCGTTAAGACCTCTACCGGTGGTGTATTCAACAACGCCGCTCAGGTATGGAACCACACCTTCTACTGGAACTGCCTTGCGCCAAATGCCGGTGGTGAACCTACAGGTGCCATCGCTGACGCCATCAATGCTGCTTTCGGCTCTTTCGACGCATTCAAAGAAAAATTCAATGACAGCGCCGTAAACAACTTCGGTAGCTCATGGACCTGGTTGGTGAAGAAAGCTGACGGTTCTCTGGATATCGTTAACACCAGCAACGCTGCAACACCTCTGACCGAAGAGGGTGTTACCCCAGTAATGACCGTTGACCTGTGGGAACACGCTTATTACATCGATTACCGCAACCTGCGTCCTGATTACCTGGCCAACTTCTGGCAGCTGGTAAACTGGGACTTCGTTAACCAGAACTTTGCTGGCTAAACGACTCTCGGTGTAAATAAAAGGAGCCCAAGCGGCTCCTTTTTTGTTTTTTATCCCTCTTCCACCCACAAGTGCAACTGTTGCTTTTGCAACTATTTCTTATTGTTTTTTCTAAACTTTTTTTTGCCAACTCTGGTTTCTTAACGCTATGCTTAATCCTAGGTGAGCAGAATTTGACCTGCCTGCCTCTACAATTTGACAGGCGTTTCAGGGGGGCGATATGAGCATATTTGAGCATTACCAACAACGCTATGAAAAGAAGCTTGATGAGGAGTACACCCTGCAGGAGTTTCTTGACATCTGTAAGCAGGATCGCAGCGCTTATGTGTCTGCGGCAGAACGTTTGCTGATGGCCATCGGTGAGCCTGAAGTAATCGACACCTCAAAAGATCCGGTGCTCAGCCGCATCTTTTCCAACCGACTAATCTCCAGATATCCCGCATTCGCTGACTTCTATGGTATGGAAGAGGCGATCGAACAAATTGTTTCTTATCTCAAACATTCCGCACAGGGTCTGGAAGAATCCAAACAGATTCTTTACCTCTTGGGTCCTGTGGGCGGTGGTAAATCCTCGCTGGCGGAAAAACTCAAAGCGCTGATGCAAAAAGTGCCCGTTTATATTCTCAGTGCAGACGGTGTCCGTAGCCCGGTCAATGATCATCCATTCTGTCTGTTTGATGCAGAAGAAGATGGCAAGGTGCTGGAAAAAGAGTACAAGATCCCCAACCGCTACCTGAAAACCATCATGTCGCCATGGGCAGTTAAACGTCTGCACGAGTTTGGTGGTGACATCAGCCGCTTTAAAGTCGTTAAAGTGTATCCATCAGTACTGGATCAACTGGCAGTGGCCAAGACTGAGCCAGGCGATGACAATAACCAGGATATTTCATCTCTGGTGGGTAAAGTGGATATTCGTCAATTGGAGCATTTTGCTCAGGATGACGCAGATGCCTACGCATACTCAGGTGCTCTATGTCGTGCCAACCAGGGCTTGATGGAATTTGTGGAGATGTTCAAAGCCCCCATCAAGGTGCTGCACCCGCTGCTGACTGCAACCCAGGAAGGTAACTACAACGGCACCGAGGGTCTGTCTGCCCTGCCCTATAACGGCATTATTCTGGCTCACTCCAACGAATCCGAGTGGTCCAGTTTCCGCAATAACAAGAACAATGAAGCATTCCTCGACCGTGTGTATATCGTCAAGGTGCCTTATTGTCTGCGGGTGTCCGAAGAGATGCAGATTTACCAAAAGCTGCTTCAGAATTCCGAACTGTCGCAGGCGCCATGTGCCCCAGGCACACTGGAAACTCTGGCGCAGTTCTCTGTACTGTCACGTATCAAGGCACCGGAGAACTCCTCCATCTACTCCAAGATGCGGGTTTATGATGGTGAAAGCCTTAAAGATACCGACCCCAAAGCCAAGTCTTACCAGGAGTATCGTGATTACGCAGGTGTAGATGAGGGGATGCAGGGGCTATCAACCCGTTTCGCCTTTAAGATCCTCTCAAGGGTGTTTAACTTCGACCACTCCGAAATTGCCGCCAACCCGGTGCATCTCTTTTATGTGCTGGAGCGCCAAATCGAGCAGGAACAGTTCCCCAATGAAATGGCCGAGCGTTATCTTGAGTTCCTGAAAGGTTATCTGATCCCCAAATATGTCGAGTTTATCGGCAAGGAGATCCAGACAGCTTATCTGGAGTCCTACTCAGAGTACGGCCAGAACATCTTCGACCGTTATGTCACCTATGCTGACTTCTGGATCCAGGATCAGGAATACCGTGACCCTGAAACCGGTCAGTTGTTTGACCGCGCCGCCCTGAACGGCGAGCTGGAGAAGATCGAAAAGCCAGCAGGCATCAGCAATCCAAAGGATTTCCGTAACGAGATCGTGAACTTTGTACTGCGTGCCCGGGCCAACAATGAAGGCAATAACCCTCAATGGACCAGCTATGAAAAGCTGCGCACAGTGATCGAGAAAAAGATGTTCTCCAACACTGAGGACCTGCTGCCGGTTATCTCCTTCAATGCCAAAACCTCAACCGAAGATCAGCGTAAGCATGACGACTTCGTCAACCGCATGATGGAGAAAGGCTATACCAAGAAACAGGTGCGCCTGCTCTCCGAATGGTATCTGAGAGTACGTAAGTCCTCTTAACCATCCGAACACTGTGGGGGCTACCCGCCCCCAACTTTCCTGTGGGAGGTGCGTATGGCTAACTTTATTGACAGGCGATTGAATGCCAAAGGAAAGAGCACGGTTAATCGCCAGCGTTTTCTCAATCGCTATAAACAGCAGATCAAAAAAGCGGTAAGCGATGCCGTAACCCGTCGCAGTGTCACTGATGTGGATAAAGGTGAGCAGATCTCCATTCCAACCAGGGATATCAGCGAACCTATGTTCCATCAGGGGCGTGGTGGTGTGCGCGACCGTATTCACCCGGGTAATGACCAGTTCACCCGTGGCGATAAAATTGAACGTCCACCTCAGGGTGGCGGTCAGGGCTCTGGTCAGGGGGAAGCCTCTGATTCTGGAGAGGGTCAGGACGACTTTGTTTTTCAGATCTCCAAGGATGAGTATCTGGAGCTGCTGTTTGAAGATCTTGAACTGCCCAACCTGCAAAAAAACCGGTTAAATAAACTGGTTGAATATCAAACCTACCGTGCCGGCTACACAACGGACGGTGTCCCCACCAACATGAATATAGTGCGCTCTTTGCGCTCCTCTCAGGCACGGCGTATTGCCATGACCGCCGGTAAAAAGAAGGAGCTGAAGGAGCTGGAAGCCAGGCTGGAGTCTTTGGAAAATACGCCCGGCGCCAATGCCGAAGAGATACTGTCTCTAAGAGATCAGATTGAGGAGCTGAAACGCAGAATTGACCGTGTGCCTTTCATCGACACTTTTGATCTCAGGTACAACAACTTCGCCAAACGGGAAATACCCACCAGTCAGGCGGTCATGTTCTGTCTGATGGATGTATCAGGCTCAATGGATCAGGCAACCAAGGATATGGCCAAGCGCTTCTATATTCTGCTTTACCTGTTCCTGACCCGCACCTACAAAAACCTGGAGGTGGTCTATATCCGACATCACACCCAGGCCAAAGAGGTGGATGAGCATGAGTTTTTCTACTCTCAGGAAACCGGTGGCACCATAGTATCCAGTGCACTTAAGCTGATGAACGAAATTCAGCGCGAGCGCTACCCTGCTGACGAGTGGAATATCTACGCCGCCCAGGCATCCGATGGCGACAACTGGGCTGATGATTCACCCAACTGCAGCAAACTGTTGTCACAACAGATCTTGCCCACAGTGAGATACTTCAGCTATATCGAGATCACCAACCGCGCTCACCAGACGTTGTGGCGCGAATATGAATCCCTCCAACAACAATTCGACAATATTGCCGTACAGCACATACGCCAGGCAGAAGACATCTACCCTGTATTCAGGGAACTATTCAAAAAACAGGCGGTGTAAGGAGGTACTTAATGGGGAAACGCAAACATGAGCCGTTAAGTGACGGCCCGGACTGGAGCTTTGAGCTGCTTGAGCAATACCAGGCAGAGATCAAACGGGTCGCGGAGCATTACCGGCTTGACTCCTATCCAAACCAGATAGAAGTGATCACCGCAGAGCAGATGATGGATGCCTATGCGGGAATCGGTATGCCCATAGGCTATACCCACTGGTCATTCGGTAAGAAGTTTATCGAAACTGAGCAGAGTTATAAGCGCGGGCAGATGGGACTGGCCTATGAGATTGTAATTAACTCAGATCCTTGTATCGCCTATCTGATGGAAGAGAATACAGTCACCATGCAGGCATTGGTGATGGCCCATGCCTGCTATGGTCACAATAGCTTCTTCAAAGGTAACTACCTGTTCAAGACCTGGACGGACGCCAGCTCGATTATCGATTACCTGGTGTTTGCCAAAAACTATATCGCCGAATGTGAAGAGCTCCATGGTTCACGTCAGGTGGAAGATATTATCGACTCCTGTCATGCACTGATGAATTATGGTGTCGACCGATACAAGCGGCCGGTGGAGATCTCCTTCCGGGAAGAGCAGGTGCGACAGAAAGAGCGTGAAGCCTATCTGCAAAGCCAGGTCAATGACCTGTGGCGTACTATCCCCAAGGGCCAACAGGAGGAAGGTCAGGCCCAAAAGAAACGTTTTCCCGAAGAACCTCAGGAAAATATTCTCTACTTTATTGAGAAACATGCACCTTTGCTTGAGCCCTGGCAGCGGGAGATTATCCGTATCGTCCGTAAAATGGCCCAGTACTTCTATCCTCAGAAGCAAACTCAGGTGATGAACGAAGGCTGGGCGACCTTCTGGCACTACACCATACTCAACCACCTGTATGACGAAGGTAAAGTAACAGATCGCTTTATGCTGGAGTTCCTGCAAAGTCACACCAGTGTAGTGGCCCAGCCGCCATACAATAGTCCTTATTACAGCGGAATTAACCCCTATGCACTTGGCTTTAATATGATGGTGGATATTCGCCGTATCTGCGAAAACCCCACCGAAGAAGATAAAGCCTGGTTCCCTGAAATGGCGGGCAGTGATTGGTTGGAAACCCTGCATTTTGCGATGCAGAACTTTAAGGATGAGAGCTTTATCAGCCAGTATCTGTCGCCCAATATCATGCGCCAGTTCAAGTTTTTTGGCATCAATGATGATGACAGTAAAAACTATCTGGAGGTCAGCGCCATTCATGACGACCAGGGCTACCGTGATATTCGTCAGATGCTATCCCAGCAATACAACCTGTCCAATCTGGAGCCCAATATTCAGGTGTATAACGTGGATGTATCCGGGGATCGCTCACTGACGCTCAGATATGTGCCGGTTAACCATATTCCACTGGCAGACAGTCATGCAGAAGTCCTTAAGCATCTGCATCGACTCTGGGGCTTTGATGTTACGCTGGAGCAGGAGTGCGACGATGGCACTATCGTCGAGTTGGCAGCATGCCCGGTGAAAACCGAGGAGTCATCCTAGTGCTGCTACCTCAAACAAAAACACCGCCATCAGGCGGTGTTTTTTATGCGCAACACAACATCAAGAATTGTCCTGGGCGATATCCGCAGGCATGGCATCACGCAGTTGCATCCACATCTTACCCGAATCAATACCATAGCTACGCATCAGCACAGGTACCTGTTCGTAATCACCGGCCTGAGCAAGCAACTCCAACTTCTGGTAAAACGCCAGCGCCAGCTGTCTCGCTTCAGGGCTGGTGAAGTAGTAACGCCCTACTCGGCTGTAAAGCCCTTTAAACCCGTTCAGGATAAGCACGTAAAGTGGGTTTCCTGAGTGGAAGGCAAACGAGTGATGCAGGTTGTAGTCAAACTCTGCATAGGCATCGGGAGTGTCTTCCATATCATGGATTGCACTGAGAGTTTCCAACGCTATCTGAGGGCTGTGACGCAGGGCCCCACGGAAATAGATAGCACTGATATTGGTGCGGGCAGACAGGAGTTGGTCTACCAGCTCAGGGAAACCTTCCGGGTTCAGATCCGCAATGGTTTCCAGAATATTCAGCCCTGAGGTCTCCCAAAAATTGTTCACCCGGGTTGGCTTACCATGTTGAATGGTCAACCAGCCATCACGGGCAAGACGCTGCAGCACTTCTCTCAGGGTTGTCCGTGTGACCCCAATCAACTCGGACAGCTCGCGCTCAGCAGGTAAAATGGACCCGGGAGGGAATTTGTTTTCCCAGATAGATTGCACTATGTACTTCTCAGCAAAGCTGGCAGGCCCTTTGGCATTGATTATCATCAGCCGTTAATCCAATGGTTATGCATATTTATTATGGAGGGCACTCATCATACCAGATGGACAAAAAATGAAAACCACTGGAGCAAAATCGGGATTAAGATCAAAAGTTAATCGCATTTTCTTGGTCAAATTTGAAACAAACAAATATAGTCTGCTGCTGAATTTGCAGTGCAGCTCTGCTTTTTAATATTTAGCAATCGCTAAGCCACTACATTCAGAGTATCGTTTGCGGTACACTTTTGCCCCGCCGTCAGGCGCGCAACATTTTCACAAACAACACTTAACATTCTTTTGTTTTAGAGAGGGTGCCATGCCTTTGACAATGAGTCAGGCGTTTATTGGTAACTTCTTGGGTAACTCACCCAAGTGGTACAAAATCGCAATTCTGTCGTTCTTAGTAATTAACCCGATACTCTTCTATATCAATCCATTCGTCGCCGGATGGGTATTGGTTATCGAGTTTATCTTCACTTTGGCGATGGCGCTTAAATGTTATCCATTGCAGCCCGGTGGCCTGTTGGCCATTGAAGCCGTCTTGATTGGCATGACCAGTCCAAGCATGGTGCTGCATGAGATTGAAGCCAACCTGGAAGTATTGCTGTTGCTGGTCTTTATGGTCGCCGGTATTTACTTTATGAAGCAGCTGCTGCTGTTTGGCTTCACCAAGATGATCACCAAGGTTCGCTCCAAGCTGGCCGTATCTTTGCTGTTCTGTGGCGCATCTGCTTTCCTGTCTGCCTTCCTGGATGCGCTGACCGTAATCGCAGTAATCATCGCTGTGGCTGTGGGCTTCTACGCCATTTACCACAAAGTGGCATCTGGTAAAGATTTCGGTGCTGATCATGACCACACCAATGATGGTCAACAGGCCCTGAACACTGAAGAGCTTGAAGCTTTCCGTGGCTTCCTGCGTAACCTGCTGATGCACTCTGGTGTAGGTACCGCTCTGGGTGGTGTATGTACCATGGTGGGTGAGCCTCAAAACCTGATCATTGCAGCACAGGCCAACTGGTTGTTTGCAGAGTTCTTTATCCGTATGTCTCCGGTTACCATTCCGGTATTGTTTGCCGGTCTGACAACCTGTTTCCTGGTTGAGAAGTTCAAAATCTTCGGTTACGGCGCTGAGCTGCCTGAGTCTGTTCGTCAGATCCTGTGTGACTATGATGCACACGAAGATGCAAGCCGTACCAACAGAGATAAAGTTAAGCTGATTGTTCAGGCACTGGTTGGTATCTGGCTGATTGTGGGTCTGGCTCTGCACCTGGCTTCTGTGGGTCTGATCGGTCTGACCGTTATCATTCTGTGTACTGCGTTTAACGGCATCACCGACGAGCACGCTCTGGGTAAAGCTTTTGAAGAAGCACTGCCATTTACCGCACTGCTGGCGGTATTCTTCGCCGTTGTAGCCGTTATTATCGACCAGAAGCTGTTTGCACCTGTGATTCAATGGGCACTGGAGTTTGAAGGCAACATGCAGCTGGTGATCTTCTTTATCGCCAACGGCCTGCTGTCTATGGTGTCTGATAACGTATTCGTGGGTACCGTATATATCAACGAAGTGAAAGCCGCCCTGTTGAGTGGCCAGATCACCCGTGACCAGTTCGATATGCTGGCCGTGGCCATTAACACAGGTACCAACCTGCCGTCAGTTGCCACACCAAATGGTCAGGCTGCGTTCCTGTTCCTGCTGACTTCAGCACTGGCTCCGCTCATCCGACTGTCCTACGGTCGCATGGTATGGATGGCCTTGCCATACACCATAGTACTGTCTGTAGTTGGTCTGCTGACCATCGAAACCGGTTTCCTGACCGAGATGACTCACTATTTCTATGAAATTGGAGCACTTGGCCACCACACTGCCGCTGAAGCCGTTTCTTCTGCAGTGGGTCATTGATCACAGTTGACCTGAAAAGGTGACTTGAGTAAAGTCCTGAAACGCCCGCAAATGCGGGCGTTTTTTCATTGGTTCAGGAGTTTACCGTGACAGGACTAACCAGATTCGCCCAATCCCGCCTCGCCTGGTATCTGCTTGGGGGCAGCGCCCTTCTGCTTGAAGCTACCGCCCTATTCTTTCAATATGTCATGCACCTGAACCCCTGTGTAATGTGCGTCTATCAAAGGGTCGCTGTACTGGGTATTTTGCTGGCCGGCCTGCTGGGCAGCATTGCACCAAAGAGCATGCTGAGATTTCCGGCCTATCTGCTTTGGATAGTCAGCGCAGGTTGGGGGCTTATGCTGGCAACCGAGCTTTACAATATCCAGTCAGATCCCTCTCCTTTTGCCACCTGTGACTTTATGCCCAACTTCCCCGAAAGCCTGCCGTTACATGACTGGCTGCCACAGGTATTTATGCCCACGGGAATGTGTACAGATGATGTTTGGGGCATGCTGGGACTGTCCATGACTCAGTGGATGCAGATAGCCTTCAGCATCTATCTGATTATGGCTGTGGTTTTTCTGCTGCCATTATTCAGAAAAGCAAAATAGACGTCAGGTTTCCCCGCTTCTGTTGTTGGGTAAGCGCGATAGTCGCGCAGAGTCAATATTGAACACAGGGTAACGCAATGGAAGGTCGCACTCAGATGCGGCCTTTTTTACGGCGAAAAATCCAGAGCAGCGGGATGACAGACTAAGCCGGATTGGCAAACGGGAAAAAATGAGAGTGTGAGCCCTTGGTGTGATTAGAATTGACGTCCCATCATACGAACCCTAATTAGCAGAAGGCCTGCTCTTGCGAGCTGGCCTTTTCATCGAATATGGCGAAGGAGCCGGGATTAAAGCCCTTTATACGAGTCTGGATGGGCCAGCCCATCCTTAAAACAAAAACGCCAGTAACTTGCATTACTGGCGTTCTGTAGAATATAGCGGATGACCCGGGATTCTAGCTCTTGGTATGAGTTGGATGGGCCTCCCATCCTGCAAAAACCTAAATAGCAAAAAGGCCCGCTATTTCTAGCGAGCCTTTTCACATCATATGGCGGAGGAGCAGGGATTAAAGCCCTTGATATGAGTCTGGATGGGTATCCCATCCATCAGTAAAAAGCCCGCTTAAAACTAAGCGGGCTTTTCTAAATATGGCGGAGGAGCAGGGATTTGAACCCTGGATGGGCTATTAACCCATGCCGGTTTTCAAGACCGGTGCATTCGACCACTCTGCCACCCCTCCGGATGACGGGCATAATAGCCAGCGACCTTTTGCTTGTAAACAGTAATTTTGTATACCCCTGACTGTTCGTCGAAATTTAGCCCAAACCGACAGTTTTTCATTCGAATCTAACCTTTTCATTGCCCCGTGATACCGGATAAACGCAAAACCGAACTGAGGATGAATGGAATGTGCTAATATCGCCGTAATTTTTCGAAAAAAAGATAAACATGACATCTACCAAGATACCGGTGACCGCGCTGGCGCCGCAATACGCTTTTGGCCAGAGCTCAGTGCCATCTGCAGAAGCTTTACTTGTTGGTCAGGAACGCCTGCAAAACACCATAAAACTCGCCTTGGCTTCCGGTCAGAACCTGTATATCGCCGACTTCAGCGGGATCGCCCGTGACTTGCTGCTGCATTCCCTGCTACAGCAATATAAGCAAAGCAGCTGGCAATATCTGAGAGGCAATATTCGACGCCAGGATCTTATCGGCCAACGTCTTGCAGATGGTTCGTGGGCACCAGGGGCTCTGGCTAAATCACAACACCTGGTCATCGATGCTGAGTCATTGATCAAAAGAGAAAACCTTTGGGAACTGTTATGCCATTGTCTGGAACACAATCAAATCCAGCAGGCCAATGGTGACACCGTAGCTCTGAAAGCCAAAGTCACTCTTATCGGCAATGGTGAGCTGTACGCAGGCTTGAGATATCAGGAAAGCCGCTTCATTGAACTGTTTCCCCTGCTGGCCGAAATGTCCCATGAACTGGATCTCGGCAGACACAGCGTGGATGAATATGCCGCCTTTTTACATGCCCTCGCCAGTTCCCGTGAGCTGACACTCCATGAGTCAGCACTGCAACCCCTGTGTCAATTCAGTGCCCGTCTGACAGAACATCAGCAGAGATTGAGCCTGAGCTCGGGAGAAATGGTACGACTGTTAGCTCAAGCAGCAGCTTTAAGTGAAAACCCTCATCTTGATGCCGGAGCCATCCAGGCAGCGATGGAGGCCAGACAGTTCAGACACAATGCCTCAGAGCTGTTTGCAGCACAGAGTTTTGATGATGCCTTTATCAACCTGCCCACAGAGGGTGAAGTTATCGGCCAAATTAACGGCCTGACCGTTATAGACTCTATCGATTTTTGCTACGGCGAGCCCGCGCGCATTACCACCTCAGTACACTATGGAGATGGTGAGGTTGCTGATATTGAAAGAAAATCCGAACTTGGCGGAAATATTCATGCCAAGGGCATGATGATTCTGTCCGCCTGCCTGTACCGGATATTCGGTCGTGACGCCCCGCTGCACCTTAACGCCAATATTGTATTTGAGCAGTCCTATCAGGAGATTGATGGAGACAGTGCATCTCTCGCCGAATACTGCTGTTTGATTTCAGCCATTGCTGAACAACCCATCAACCAGTCGTTAGCCGTCACAGGCGCACTGGATCAGCTGGGTAACGTCCAGGCTATTGGTGGCGTAAACGAAAAAATTGAAGGTTTTTTCAACCTGTGTTTCCGCAGAGGATTGACGGGTAATCAAGGGGTTATCATTCCCCGGGCTAATCTCCAGCAGTTGAACCTGCCCAGCCGTGTCATTGAGGCTGTTAATGAAGGTCAGTTCCACCTTTATCAGGTCGCGCATATGGATGAAGCCGTTGAGCTGCTGATGAACAAACCTGCTGGCGAAGCAGATGAAAATAACAATTTCCCTGATGAGACACTGTACGGATTAGTGCAACAAAGACTCGATAAACTGGCAGGCCATGGGGAAGAAGAGCTAGGCTTTTGGGAAAGGTTGAGATCCAGATTAGGATTTTCCAGCTGATCGGAGTTGTTAGGCGTACACCTGTTCGCTAATCTTGGCGTCAACAAAATCAGGAGTACCTATAACAATGACTAAAGCTAACAGTTACAGCAAAGAAGAATTGATGGCCTGCGGGTATGGAGATCTGTTCGGACAAAACTCCCCTCGCCTGCCCGTAGACAATATGTTGATGCTGGATCGCATTGTGACCATCAATGAAGATGGTGGCGAATTTGGCAAAGGCGAAATCATTGCTGAACTGGATATCAACCCTGATCTTTGGTTCTTCGACTGCCACTTCCCGGGTGACCCTGTCATGCCTGGCTGTTTGGGCCTTGATGCCATGTGGCAGCTGGTTGGCTTCTATCTGGCCTGGGAAGGTGCACAGGGTAAAGGCCGTGCATTGGGCGTAGGTGAAGTTAAATTTACCGGCCAGGTGCTTCCAGGCGCTAAAAAAGTGACCTACAAGCTGAATATCAAACGTACCATCCACAGAAAACTGATCATGGGCATCGCCGATGCGACACTGGAAGTGGATGGCCGCGAAATCTACAGCGCGACAGATTTGAAAGTAGGCGTGTTCTCAGACACCTCTACCTTCTGATTCGCCTTCACGAAGCCACCTGTTATCGGGTGGCTTTGACTTTTATCTGTTCCAAGGCTTCCTTTCCCTTCCAACTCTTTTTGCTTCTTGTGGCAGTTCGTTGCTTGCTTCCTGCATTTGCCCCACTGTAAAGACTCACCAGAACACTCCTGCAGCACTTAGTGCCTATCCTGGACCATGAGACCGGCATAACGCCTGAATACGGTCTGCGGGCGACTCCAAGCCCCCTGCGCCGCTTTCTCCCGGCAGTTCGACCTCAGATAGCATAATGGCGTTATCTCATGACTCAGGGGCTTAAGGTATCAGCGCATTTCCAGACTGTGATCACTCTTCTATTCCAACAGCGAGCGGGAGTGACTGACTTTGATCAGGCAATAAAAAAGCGCCCAGTGGGCGCTCTTTTATCAAGTTTGCTTAGCGTACCTTACGGTCTTCGCTCATCAGCTCTTTAAAGGCGTTGTAAACACCCTCAATAACCTCATTGTCCAGTGGCTCATCTGAGATGCTGCGCAGCAGGATGCGGGTTTGGTCAGGGTTATCTGTGTTTTCCAACAGCAGACGGTAACCACCTTTCTCCAGTGGCAACTCTTCGTCACCCCACAGGGAACTCCAGAAGCCAGAGTCATCATCATAGTTGATAAAGATCAGTTTCTTGTTGCGGTCCATATCGGCCACTTCGAAGCCCATCTCAGGCAACACAATGCGCAAACGGTTCCACACCTTATCGAAATCAGCTTCGGCCAGATAATAGGCCTGCTCAGTGTTTTCCAGTTCAACCTGAATACCCAGGCTTTCCTGAACTCGCTTGGCACGCAGTGCTTTGTCACGCTGCAGACTCATATAAGCAATCGCAGAGTTCAGCATATCAATGGTATAGCGACGCTTGTCCTCACCAGTCAGCAGCGAGTCCTGAGCGTCACCATCATAGCTTTCCTGGTGATCCAGCAGCTCAATCACAATGGCACCGGTACGGCCGTGTGGGCGAACCTGAACGTCAAAGCGGTACTTCTGTTTAAGGCTGTACACCTTGTCAGAGCCAAACATGCTGGAGTCGACCACTTCCTGGTACTCAATCCAGTCTGTATCGATTACACCTGACTCATAGTTCTGGCTGGCAACAGCAATCTCTCGCTTGGCCAGAAAAGCCAGCAGGTAATCAAACATTTCACGCTTAAGATCGATTTGATTGTCGACAGACTCAACCACAATCTTGATGCTGTCACTGCCCTCTTCAACATGAGTACCTTCTGCCATTGGCAGAACCTGCAGAGGAGGTCGAATATCCAGTTGGGTGCCGACTAAAGTGGCATCGGCCTTGGGGCCCAGCTCTGGAATCGCAAATTCGCGACTGTATGTCGGCGCTTTTAATCCTTCAGGGATCGCCAGCTCAGCGCGGCCGGCACCTGCATTCAGGTATTCTTCGTTGCCATTGGCCTGACGGCGTTCCATTGGTGTACTGCAGGCTGCCAGGGTAGACACCAGCAGCACAGGGGTAAGATGCTTGAGCATGTATCAGATAACCTCTATTTGGGCTTTTTCCATCGCTTGCACTAGTTGACCATGATAAGTGTCGGAAAGTTCAGTCAAAGGTAAGCGAATATAGTTATTATTAATCAGTCCCATGCGGTGGACTGCCCATTTTACCGGAATTGGGTTTGCTTCACAGAAGAGGTCCCGGTACAAACCGCGTAATGGCTCATCATATTGACGGGCAAGTTCAGCATCGCCTTTAAGCGCCGCTTCACACATAGCTTTAAATGCCTTTGGTGCCACATTATTGGCCACAGAGATAACACCGTCGCCACCCAGTAACAAAAACTCACAGGCGGTAGCGTCATCGCCACTGTACAGCTTAAAGTCTGCGCCGCAAAGCTCACGTAACCGACTGACACGCATAAGATCGCCTGTCGCTTCTTTCACACCGATAATATTCTCGACCACAGACAACTCTGCAACCGTCTCAGGTAACAGATCGACAGCAGTACGGCCGGGTACATTGTAAAGAATTTGAGGCACATCAGTGCTGGCGGCCACCGCTTTGTAGTGTGCAACCAGGCCTTTTTGGGTGGGTTTATTGTAATAGGGAGTCACGCCCAGCATGGCATCGACGCCTACTTTGGACAGTCCCAGAGTCAGTTCAATGGCTTCAGCCGTGGCATTACCACCATTACCTGCGATAACTGGAATCCGGCCCGCGACAAATTTTACAGTTTGAGCAACGACTTCAATATGCTCAGCTACCGGCAGCGTGGCCGACTCACCAGTGGTACCGACAGAAACGATAGCATCCGTTCCTTCGGTGATATGAAACTCAACCAATCTCTCCAAACTGGCGTAATCGACTTTACCCTCTGCCGTCATCGGCGTGATCAGGGCAACTATGCTTCCGTTTAACATCTGACTTCCCCAAGAATTCTGGAGAAGCTATGGTACTGATGCTGCAGAATAATGACAAGCGGCCACAGGGCTATCAAAACGAATAACTTATGGTAGCATTATTGGCCGCTGAACCTTCTGGTTCACCGCAGCTGAACTTAGATGTCGAAATACAACGAGGAAAATGCATGACCAACTACCTGGTCGTCACGGCCATGGGGGCTGACCGTCCCGGTATAGTCAGTAAGCTGGCACGTTTAGCCAGTGATTGTGACTGTGATATCGTCGACAGCCGCATGGCGATATTTGGAAACGAATTTACCCTGATCATGATGGTTTCAGGCTCCTGGGCTGCAATTACCAAAATAGAAACCAGTCTGCCCGGTCTGAGTCTCGAGCTGGAGCTGCTTACCGTCATGAAGCGCACCTCCAAACATACTCCTCAAAACTATATCTCCCGCATTGAAGTTAACTTCCAGGGCAGCGACCAGCGCGGCACCATGAAGCAGATTACTCAATTTCTTGCTGACAGAGCGCTGGACCTGGGCGCTGTTCGATCTCACGCGGAAGAAGATGAACAGGGTAACCAACACCAATCCATTTTTCTGGCCATCAATATTCCTGAAAAAGTTGAACTGGAAAAGTTGGAAAAGAGTATCTATGAGCTCGCAGAAGAGATGTCACTGGAGTGCTCAATAAAGCATATGCAGGGTATTGAAGCGTCCTGATATCGCCAGTCGAACTAGAAAACCAAGAAGGAAATGCCCATGAAAACATTGGTAGCCGGTGATAAGGCCCCCATGTTCACGCTTAAAGATCAACAGGACAATCAGGTTTCTCTGGAAGAGTGTCTGAAAAAAGGTCCGGTTGTTGTTTACTTTTATCCCAAGGCGCTGACCCCAGGCTGCACTGTTCAGGCCTGCGGACTGCGCGATACCAAAGCCGAATTGGATGCCTTGAATGTCACGGTACTGGGTATCAGCCCGGACCCTGTGGCCAAACTGGCCAAATTTGCAGACAAGCATGAACTCAACTTCTCACTGCTGAGTGACGAAGACCATGCTATCGCCGATGCATTTGGCGTTTGGGGCGAAAAGAAGTTTATGGGCAAAATCTATGATGGTATTCACCGCCTGAGCTTCCTGGTGGATCAGGATGGCAAAGTCCAGCATGTGTTCAACAAGTTTAAAACCAAAGACCACCACGAAGTGGTGCTGAACTATCTGAAAGGTTAAATTAAAAAAGGTCCCGCGGGACCTTTTTTGTTTTACATCAACCAAGCATCTTCATGTAAGGCCACATCAGGGCCACTGCGATACTCCACATAGTCAGACAGATACACCTGTCCAATATCCGCCACGCGACCGGCTTTTCAAATAAAGGTCCCAACAGACGTGCACCAAAGCTCAGACTGAAGAACCACAGGAAGGACGCCAATATAGCCCCGGCACCAAACCAGGGACGCACTGTGTCATCAAACTGAGTACTGATACTGCCCAGCAGCACTACAGTATCCAGATACAGATGCGGATTCAGCAAGCTGATCCCAAGCGTAGTCAATACCGCTTTTCTCAGGGTATCAGCCCCCTGCTCCTGCTGCAGATCCAGACCTTTAGTCCTGAAGGAGTCTCTAAGTGCATTAGCCCCATACCAGATAAGGAATATGGCACCACCAAAGCTGGCCAGATGCTTAATCATGGGCATACTGGTGATCAAATGCCCCAGGCCCATCACACCGGCAGTAATCATCAATGCGTCTATGATTGAACACAAAATGGCAATGGGCAGCGGATAACTGCGTTTAATCCCCTGTTTGAGCACGAACGCATTCTGTGCACCAACAGCCATGATCAGGCTGCCACCTATAGCTATACCTTGAATAAATGCTGTCTGCATGACTACTCCAAAAGTCATATCCGATAACCGATGACGCCAGAGTACAGGCAACAGAATCACAAGTTAAACTAATATTTTTTATACTCCATCAGTTTTGCTAATATCCATATAAATTCGACAAAATATCGTCATTCATGTTTGATTATCTGCAACTTAAGGCGCTGGCTACCGTTGTCTCTGAAGGGGGTTTCGAACGGGCAGCTAAAGTGCTCAACATCACTCAGTCGGCTGTATCCCAAAGGGTCAGAACCCTTGAGGAGAAAATCGGTCAGTCGCTGGTGATCCGCAGTGTACCTGTGGAAGCCACCCCTTTGGGGAAGCGACTGTTGCGCCATTATGCTCAGGTCGAGATGCTGGAGCAGGAACTGCAGGCAGAAATGGATGGAGATGATCCCAGTCAGCCAACCACAGTGAGCATAGCGGTTAACGCAGATACCCTGGCCACCTGGTTTCTACCCGCCCTGTCTCCCCTGTTCAATCGGCGCAATTGGCTGATGGAATTGATTGTGGATGATGAGTCCTACACACATAACCTGCTGCGTAATGGCGATGTGGTTGGTTGTGTTACCACCACAGAAGAGGCGCTGCCCGGCTGTAAGAGTGACCCACTGGGAACCATGGAGTATCTGTGTGTCGCAACGCCTGAGTTCAGGGACAGATATTTCGCTGACGGAATTAACAAAGAGGCGCTGCTGGCCGCCCCTGCGGTGATATTCAGCACCAAGGACAAGCTCCATCACAAGTTTCTGAAGCGCTATTTCGATCTGGATGAAGTCAATATCTGGCAGCACACCATTCCCTCATCAGAGGGCTTTTTGGATGCCGTTCGAAATCATATGGGGTATGGCTTGGTGGCCCATTTGCAAGCCCAGCCGCTGCTGGAGACCGGCGTGCTGGTAGAGTTGACCCCCGGGATGAGGAAAGAGGTGCCCCTGTATTGGCAACACTGGAACATCAAAGCCAAGCAGACCACACTGATCTACCGGGCTTTGATTGCCAGCAGTCGCCAGTTGCTGCTGAGTTACTGACCAACCCGGGATTCTAGCTGCTTGTCGGCAGCCTCCTGCTCTCCCGGATCAGCCGATGACTGCGGCGGTAACTCGGGCCAGGCATTAATCACGGCTTTAATAAGCGATGCCAGAGGAATAGCAAAGAACACGCCCCACACTCCCCATAACCCACCGAACACCAGCACAGCGGCAATAATAATCACAGGGTGCAGATCTACGGCGTCAGAAAACAGTAAAGGCACCAGCAGGTTGCCATCCAGCGCCTGAATGATGCCATATCCCAGCATCAGATAAGCGAACTCTGAGCTGAATCCCCACTGGAAGAAAGCGACCAGAGCAATAGGCAGGGTCACCAAAGTAGCGCCAACATAGGGGATCAACACCGACAGCCCGGTCAATACCCCGAGCAAGGCGGCATAACGTAAATCCATGATGGCAAAAAAGATATAGCTGGCTGCGCCAACGATAATAATCTCCATCACTTTACCCCGGATATAGTTGAATATCTGCTGGTTCATCTCCTCCCACACCTTACTGGCCAATTGACGATTGGCCGGGAAGAAACGTTTGGCCCCCAGCATCAGCTCCTTCTTGTCCTTAAGGAAGAAAAACACCAGCAAGGGAACAAGAATGGCGTACACCATAAGCACCAGCACTGAGGCTGAATACCCAAGCAGGTGTTTACCCAGATCCAGCAGGTGTTGGGTATCCATTAGTTTGCGAGCCTGCTCCACCATGGTATCCAGCTGCTCAGGGGGAATATATTTGGGATACTGACTGGCAAAATCTTCTGCCATGGCCAGGCCCTTATCCAGCATATTTGGCAACTCACTGAGCAGCGACAGTCCCTGTTTCCACAAGCTGGGGATCAAACCAAATACCGTCAGTAACATGACCCCAACAAACAGCACCAGCACCAGCGACGCTCCTGCAGTCCGGTTAACACCAATTCTGGACATCTGGGCTACGGGCCATTCCAGCAAGAAAGCCAGCACCAAAGCCACAAAAATTGGAGCCAGGATGCTGGCGCCAAAGTAAATCAAGGCGGCAAGTGCAATCAGGATAAAGACCAGAGTGACGGCCTGCGGGTCGCTGAAGCGCTTCTTATACCAATGCTGAACAAAACTAATCATGCCACGTCCCAAAATTTGTGTGATTGCAAACAACAGACAGGAGACTGGTGCTCCTTTTATGAATTTATCGGATCTACTCAGGTTAGCCTGGAGGAAATTGTAAATCCGTATTGCGTAAAGTTTATATCATGAGCAAGCATTGAGTCGGTTTCACCACAACCAATACTCAGCCCTCTGATTTGGTGACAACCAAAGCAAGCGCGCCTTCAGCTGTAATGGAGGTTTCCACACTGTGCCCCTGTTTTTTTAAAAATGCGGGAACATCTGAGCGGGAACCTTGGTCTGAAAGCAAGACATGTAATTGCGAACCTGGGGCCAATCCTTTCAGTGTCATTTTGACCCTGACCAAAGGAATCGGACATCGGAAAGCAGTTAAATCAATAAATTCCATAATGATCTTGCTATCGGTAAGGGACGGCCATTATCCTAACTTGCGACTTAAACCTCAAGTCACAGACCCGGCCCCTTCCACTGAGAATGAATATAAAGGACTCGCTTGCGTATATTGAAGCCTTCTCGTTTTGCCCACACTATGGTGGCCGCAGCCCTGAGTTTGACAATGACAGGTTCAGTATTGGCAGACAGTTTCCGTCCTGCCAATGGTTTTTCCGGTAATGACCTGCCGGACTTAGGCACAGCTGCCGTCAACACTTTCAGTCTGGAAAAAGAAAACCAGATAGGCGATGCCTATATGCGGGTGATTCGAGCCTCTGCCCCCGTGGTCAATGATCCTGTGCTGAATCAATATCTGACTGAACTGGGCAACAAACTGGTGGCCCATGCATCTGATGTTAAAACCCCTTTCTATTTCTTCGTGTTACAAAACGATGAAATCAACGCCTTCGCCTTTTTCGGTGGTCATGTGGGGATTCACACAGGCCTGTTTCTAAACGCCGATAATGAAAGTGAACTGGCGTCCGTGCTGGCCCACGAAATTACCCACGTCACCCAAAGACACCTGGCCCGCTCATTTGAAGCTCAGGAGAAAGCGGCTCCTGCCACAGTGGCCGGTATGCTTGGCGCAATTCTTCTGACCATCGCGGCCCCTCAGGCAGGTATGGCGGCGCTGGCAACGACCCAGGCACTGTCAGCGCAAACCAAGATCAACTATACCCGCCTGCACGAAAAAGAAGCTGACCGTATCGGTATGCAGGTGATGGTGGATTCAGGTTTCGATCCCAATGCCGCCGCAGATTTCTTTGGCAAACTGGCGACCCGATACAGATTTACCACCAAGCCGCCTCAGATGCTGCTGACTCACCCATTACCTGAGTCCCGTATCACCGAAGCCCGTAACCGCGCTACCCGCTACCCAGACAGGTATGTTCCTGATGCACTGAACTTCCAGCTGGCGAAAGCCAGGGTGCAGGTACGATTCTCCAGCTACAGCGAGGCCGCTGCGCTGTCTCTGTTTGAGCAACAGCTGACCAAGAAGAATTACGCATTCAAGGAGGCCGCGTTGTATGGCAAGGCGCTGGCACTGTTCCGTATGGATGAATTCGAACAGGCTGAAGAGATTATTGATGAGCTGCTTCGCGGTGACCCCAATAACCTTTTCTATCTGGACACCAAGTCCGATCTGCTGGCCCAGCGCAAAGATTATGACGACGCCATCAATATGCTGGTTGCCGAACGGGAGTTAAAACCGACCTCTCAGGTGGTCAACATTAACCTGGCTCATATCTACAATGAGGCCGACAAGGAAGATCAGGCTATCCCCTTGTTGGAAGACATGATTTTCCTGGATAAAAACAATCCGCTTCCCTATCAATTGCTGACGGACTCATATAAGAAGGCTGGCAACAAATCGATGGAACACTTTGTTATGGCGGAAACCCTGGCATTGGCAGCCGACTACAAAGGTGCTGTTGACCAGTTGAACTTCGCGTTTCGCGCTGCCGAAGGGGATACCCTGCAGCAAGCCAGAATTGAAGCCAGGATCCGTCAGTTCAAACAGGCTGAACAAGCACTTGAAGCCCTGAAGTAAGCTCGCTGACAACACAGCCGGTTTTTTAACCGGCTGTTGTCTCAATCGAAAATACCGCACTATAAAACCGGATTACGCTCACAGTTTTTGGTATCATTCCGCCAATTAGATCAATAACAAAGGATGGTTTTCCCATGACTCAAGCCACCATTTACCACAACCCCCGTTGCTCCAAAAGCCGTCAAACTCTGGCACTGCTGGAAGAGAAAGGTTGTGATATCACCATTGTTGAATATCTGAAAACTGCCCCTGATGCAGATGAAATTAAACAACTGATGAAGCAGTTGGGACTTGCCGATCCACGCGAGATGATGCGCACCAAAGAAGCGGAATATAAAGAGCAGCAACTGGCCTCAGTTGCGGGTGATGACCTGATTGCCGCTATGGCAAGTACCCCAAAACTGATCGAGCGTCCAATCGTAATCATTGGTGGCAAAGCAGTATTTGGTCGCCCACCGGAAAATATTCTGTCACTGCTTTAAGGAAGATCATGAACACAGGGACTTTGTTTCAACTATGCCGCGCCGGATATATCGCCCTGTTATTGCTGCTGTCCGGATGGTTTATTGGTCAGGGCTTGTCGGGAGAATACTCGCTGCTGTTCAGCCTGCTGTGGATTCTGCCACTGCTACTGCCCCTGAAAGGTGTTATTCAGGGTAATCCATACACCTATGCCTGGGGCGGATTTATCCTCTGCCTGTATCTGCTTCACAGCTTAACACTTCTCTATGTCGCGGATGGTGCGTTTCTATTTGCCCTGATAGAAACCCTATTGCTGCTTGCTCTGCTGACCGGCTTTTCTTTCTATGCCCGACTGCGGGGAAAAGAGCTTGGGCTTGGACTGAAAAAGCGCAAATAGCCCACCAATTCCAACCAACAAGAGGTCGCATTTGCGGCCTTTTTTGCATGAACACAAGCTGATCCTCACCGCCTGACCAGGGGTATCAATTTACTATTCCAGCGCTTGAATCAGCTTTGGGCGCAGACATGAAAGCAATCAAACCAACAACAGGTCATTTATAAACACCCACACATTTTTGCCACCTGAAATCCCCATGCTATATTCAAGCTGGCAAAGGAAAAATAACAACAATGGAGTGCCCGGCCCATGAGGAAGTTACATATTCTGACAGCAGCATCACTGCTCACGCTGACTGCATGTGGCGGTGGTGGTGACAGCGATGATGGGGGCGTAACCCCGACGCCTCCCCCACCTCAACCCTCGGATAACCTGCAAGCATGCAGTGGTGATATCCCGGGTCTGAGCAGTCAATCAACCGATACAGATATCCAATTCTGGCTCGAGCCAGCCTATGCCGCTGCGCAGCCAGTCAGTATAGTGGCCACAATTCCGAACAGTGTTGGCGCCCTGTTCAAGTGGCGCCAACTCAGTGGCACCAGTGTTGAGTTGGTCAGTAGCGAAAGTCCCGTACTGGCAATGGAACTCCCGCAAAGCGGTGACTATGAGTTTGAATTAACGGTAAACCGTAACGGTCAACAACAGATCGCAAGCGTTAACATTACCGCCTCAGCGCAAAATACCAACACCCTGAACGTACGGCTGGACCATCAGGTGGCCGAAGGTGATGGCATCAGTCTGCGTCTGGATGATACTGGAGCCAGCGGTGATGCCTCCTGGTGTCAGGTTTCCGGGCCTGCGCTGAAGGCAGATCTTGATAATGCAGATAGACCGCTGATGACAGCACCTCAGGTCAGCAGCGACAGTGTGATCCACATCCGGGCCAGCCGCAACAATCAGACAGACGATGTTTATCTGTTGGTAACAGACGAACCGGCCATAGGCAGTAATGCCCTGTTTGATACTCAGACGGCCAGAGTCCATGCCTATAACCCAGACTCAAATTACGCCTCGGCCGTAGAGAAGTGCATCTATAACACGCAAGTCAGACTGGCTCAGTGTACCGTCAGTGAACTCCCCCTGTTGGGACAGGTCAACAGCACACCAAACCTGGACAGCATTATGAACAGAGTGCTGGTATCTCATGATTGGATGGGTGATAACTTCAAAGCGTTTTTGCAAAACAAAGACCCGGACGGAGATTTTGCCCAGCTGCTGCAATCTGTCACCGCTGTGGTGATCAGCTATGATATCCGCCCATCTTTCTATTGGGTTGCAACCGGTGCGATATATCTGGACCCTTCAGATCTTTGGCTGACCCCCGCTCAGAGAGATACCATCAATGAAGCACCTGACTTCCGCAGTGGCTTTGGTAATGACCTGCAGTTCCTGATGCCATGGCGCTATATCAAGGACAATAATTACGCCAGTGACTACTACAGCCCGGCAGTCAGAACGACCCGAACCCTGGATGATATTGAGCCGGATCTGGCCTCTTTGCTCTATCACGAGCTGGCCCATGCCAATGATTTCTTCCCATCCAGCATTCATAACAACATCAATGCAGCTACCCTCTATGATGAGTTTGTCACCCGCAATGACCAGAAGCTGCTGATTTCAGATCAGCTCACCAGCGCGTACCCACTGCAAAGCAGTGAAATGCGGGGATTGGCTCAGGTGAGGTTTATGGGTGAAACCGCCAATGCGACTCAAAAGGCTTATCTGCCAGCGGATATCACCAACTTCTTCTCCAACGATATCGCCAGCGATTTCTATGCATACTCCACCACAAGGGAAGATGCCGCCATGTTGTTTGAAGAAGCTATGATGAGCCATCGTCTTGGTATCCAGAGGGATGTGGCCGTCACTAACTCTCCAGAGCAGGTTTCTGCTGAAACTGTCATCGTGGACTGGGGACAAAGGGGACGCATTGGCGATAACACTCTGCAGTCGCGGGCGGCACTGGTACTGGATAAGATGATGCCGGGGATAGGTGGCAATACTCTGGTTGCTGGCTTACCAGAGCCCGTGCAGATGAACGCTGGTCAAAGCTGGGCCGCCAATCTGGTACTGGGATCGAGTCAACAATCCTCAAGAGTATCGGCCAATAGCCAGCAGACTGAGATCCAGCCTCCTTTGAGACTGAGTGGTGACCGTCACAAACTGCCAACGAACGACAATCAGTAACTGTCTATCAAAACGAAAAAGGCCGCGTTTAACGCGGCCTTTTACTTATCGAATCAAGTTAGTCCATATCTTTCAGTGGCCAAAGCACTATGTGATCTTCAATATCCCGCACGCTGGATTCACATACTACCTTACCCTGAACACTCATTCCTGCAGCATGCATAGCGTCGTCAGAGCCGGTAATCAGTGGGTGCCAGGATGGCAAATCCCGGCCTTCATTCAGGCGCTTGTAGGCACAGGACTCAGGCAGCCAGGTCAATTCAGAAATATTATCTGCCGTTACCTTGGTACACTGAGGAACATGGATAAAGCGAGTGCCATAATGGGTGCACTGGCAATTTTGACGGTCAAGCAGCTGACAGGCGGCATTGGTGTAATACAGCTCTTCAGTCTCATCGTCGATTAGTTTGTTAAGGCAGCACTTACCGCAACCATCACACAGGCTTTCCCACTGTTCATCAGTCAGTTCAGCCAGTTTTTTCTCTTTCCAGAAAGACATAGCACTCGCAGAATTATTGGTTCCAAAAATAACCGCGCTATTCTACATCAAAACCCGCAGTATCAGGCGTTTGCGAACCATTCTCACTGGGCAACTGTTTCCCGGGACGGATCCTTTCCGACAAATAGCTGACTGAGAGCGCAAAATAGTGGTCCTGATCCCAGGCAAGCAACGCACGATAATTATCATAGACCAGATAGGAGCGGCCAGTCGCACCATCGGGCTGTACCAGCGAAGGTTGCATATCCGCGCGGTTGGGAAGGTCCTGACCATTAAAACGGCGTACCCCAGCAGATTGCCAGTCAACAAAGCCAGCCTGATGTGCTATGCCACTGGGACCGGTATAGTCTTGCGGCACCTTAACCTGGCGGCCCCAGATCTGATCACTGTTCCACCCCTGCTTACTTAAGAAATTAGCGTAAGAAGCCAGTACATCCGCCACCGAGTTCCTGTGATCAACCTTGCCGTCTTTATCACCGTCCCGTCCATACTCCAGCAACATGCTGGGGGTGAAGCCGGACTTCGCCAGCTTGCCGTCACGCTCACCCAAGAGTTCTTCTGAGTCCAGGTTATGGGCGGCCAACAGTCTGAGCGCGGCAACTACCTCTTCAGAATCCCCCTGTTGCTCATAAGCCAGCGAGCTGGTGACGGACAACAAAGGGTAAGCACTGGAAGTCAACTGAAAATCGCTGACAACACCCCAGAGTGCAATCAGGAACCTGGGTTGTATTCCATACTCATTTTCCAGTTGCGCCAGTAACTCCCCATGATCATCCAGCAGCTGCACTGCCTGATTAATCTGAGTCTGAGAGAAACGGTTGGGCAGGAAAGTTTCCAGTGTCGCAGGAGCCTCGTCTTTCACAACGGGAGCCGGCGAGACTGTTTTAAAGCGTTTAATTCGGGAAAACTGACTGTCCAGCCAGGTTTCATCAAAGCCAAGCGGACGGGTTTGTTGCTGCAACTGAGCTAAATATTGACGGAAGTTGTCACCGCCGGCGCCAATTCCCGCTGCGGCAGAGGAAGTCAAGGTAGGCTGGGCTGCTACTCCACCGATAGAGGCTAAGCCTATACAGCCCAATACTGTGAAAAATTCCCTTTTCATCATGATTCCATCCCTAGGGTCTGTTGCCCTTTCATGGTTGAATTTTGCTCGAGATAGACGCGCTTTAATCGCGACGCAAGGTGTGCCGCCTAAGGGCCTAAGCAAATACCTTGCAACAAAGAGTAAAGCGCGTATAGCCGAGCCCTTCGGGCAGCGTTTGTCGTCGCTTTCTACTGCATTAACGCTCATTTATGTAGAGCAACTACACTTCAATCGCGTTGCTTTGTATAAAACAACGACAAAGTGCTGCAAAAAACCATCTTCAAAGGTCAACAGACCCTGCCGTTTCAGTCCTCGAGTCCCAACTCCTGGCGGTGACTCTGGAGCAGATTTTCAGGTGGTGGCGGCAACTGCAAATAGTAGCCCTTATCAGCCAACTCGGTACGAACACGGTTGATATCAGCCAATCCCAGATGCTCACGTTGAGCGATAGGGAAAACCATTACCAACTGAGGAGCACCAAACATTTCCATCAAGGCCTCAGGAACATCATCAAAACAGTCGCGCTTATTCACAAACAGATAGGTGTCGGCTTTACGACTGCTTTTATATACGGCACACAGCATAATTGTCCAAAATTCCGGGTTATCAAATCTTGCCAGTACAAAGGCCACACTATAACATGAACCCCATAAATTATAATGCAACTCAGCAATTAGACTGAGTTTTTTCTGGAGATGTACGCTGGGATGGCCACCCCGAGTCTTGAATTGAAAGGCGCGTCTTTCACACTATCAGTGTTGCACATTTACAGCACAGATTTGGATAAATTTGCCACTGAATTGGCTGCCAAGATTGCACAGGCTCCCCAGTTCTTTGTTGGCGCCCCTCTGGTGGTCAATTTGTCAGCCATTGGATCGGCGGAACTCGACATCGCAGCGATCCGGCAGGTAATGCAGCAGCACAATCTGGTGCTGGTAGGTTTTACCGGTGCCAACGAAGCGATGACCAGGCAGATCCGCACTATGGGGCTGGCAATTCTCAAAACCGGCAAAGCGGTCGTTACCCCACCACCTCCACACAGAGAAACCCGAATCCTTCAGCAAAATATTCGTTCCGGACAACAGATTTACGCCCAGAACAGTGACCTGATTATTTTCGGAAACGTCGGCAACGGTGCCGAGGTGATTGCCGATGGCAATATTCATATTTTTGGTGCCCTGCGAGGCAAAGCCATGGCCGGAGCCAAGGGCAATACCCAGGCAGTGATTCTGGCCCGTAAACTGGAAGCTGAGTTGGTTTCAGTCGCCGGTCAATACTGGTTATCAGAAAACCTCGCAGAGCATGCAGACTCAACAAGCGGTTGTATTCGCCTCAACGGCGATTCGTTGGTATTCGAAACACTGCCCCTGTAGCGGGCGGACAAAGGATAGGTAAACATGGCACATATCATTGTGGTCACTTCCGGCAAAGGCGGCGTGGGTAAAACCACTTCCAGCGCTGCCATTGCCACCGGACTGGCATTGAAAGGACACAAAACCGTCGTTATCGATTTCGACATAGGACTGAGAAATCTCGACCTGATCATGGGTTGTGAGCGCCGGGTTGTTTATGACTTCGTCAATGTTATCAATGGTGAAGCCAACCTGAATCAGGCGTTGATCAAAGATAAGCGCTGCGAGAATCTTCACATTTTACCCGCCTCTCAAACCCGGGACAAAGATGCTCTGACCAAAGAGGGCGTGGGCAAAGTGCTCGACGACCTGGCCGATGCAGGATTTGAGTACATTATTTGTGACTCACCGGCAGGTATCGAGACAGGTGCCATGATGGCGCTGTACTTTGCTGACACAGCTATTGTCACCACCAACCCTGAAGTCAGCTCAGTAAGAGACTCGGACCGCATTCTGGGTATGCTGCAAAGTAAATCCCGCCGCGCAGAGCAGAATCTGGAGCCTATCCGCGAATACCTGCTGCTGACCCGTTACTCCCCTACCCGGGTTAAAACCGGCGAAATGTTGAGTGTCGGTGATGTGGAAGAGATCCTGGCAATTAAACTGCTGGGTGTGATCCCTGAGTCTCAGGCAGTACTTAAAGCCTCCAACGCGGGTGTCCCTGTTATTCTGGACAAAGAAAGCGATGCAGGTCAGGCTTATGAGGATACTGTGAGTCGACTGCTCGGAGAGGAACTTCCCCTGCGCTTTGTCACAGAGGAGAAGAAAGGCTTTTTAAAAAGGATATTTGGCAGCTAATTTATGTCTTTACTCGATTATTTCAGAAGCAACAAAAAGCCCGCGACTGCAGTAACCGCGAAAGAACGACTGCAGATTATCGTGGCCCATCAACGCAGTGAGCGTGGTGCACCAGATTACTTCCCGCAAATGAAGCAGGAGATTATCGAGGTGATCCGCAAATATGTCGCCATTGAAGAGGACCAGGTGTCTGTTCAATTGGATCAGAATGATGACAATTTGTCGGTACTTGAGCTTAATGTCACCTTGCCTGAAAAAGGCTGACCTGACTTAAACAGAAAAGAAAAAAGCGCCCGTGGGCGCTTTTTTTAAATGGAAAATTCCAATGTGTGCAATGGAACCGCCGCCAGATCTCCCCGCCAGCCCGTCAGCAACAACGGCAATTGCTCGCCCCGTCCATCCAGGTGCCACTGCAGAAAATCATGAATATGGCGTTTGGATGCCAGCAGTTCTTCCGGTACTTCACGGGATTCACAGATAGCAATCAATACCGCTTTTACGGCTTTAAATGCCGCCTTGTAGCCAGGGCGCAGTGCCAATACATCCAACGCCTCTGGTGGATTATCCAAATCTGCCGCAGCAATGGCCTGCAGGACTTCCCGCGCATGTAGGCGCTTCTCCTGCTCGGTGACTTCATTCATGCGCAGCAGCGAGGCTATATCTTTAGGCTGCTTCCTGGCCAGGGCTATCAGGCCATGATCTTTCATCACGAATCCCAATGCCAGGTCCCGTTGCAGCGCTTTATTGAGCCGCCAGGTCGCCAGTGACTTCAACACCGCCAATTGTTTTGGGGTCAGTTGAAACGCATTTTTAATCCTGAGATAAGCCTCATCGGCATTGGGTTTGTCCAAACGGCCTTTGGTCAGCCGTTTTCCCTCTTCCCATACCCAATCCATTCGCCCCTGACGTTCAACTTCTGCCTTCAGCGCCGGGTAGAGCTGATAGAGATAATAAACATCATTGGCTGCGTACTGCAGCTGGGCCGGAGTCAGAGGACGCTTCATCCAGTCAGTTCTGGACTCACCTTTATCCAATACAATATTCAGCTGCTGCTCAACCAGCTTGGCATAACCCAGACCATGGCCCCAACCGCACAGTGCTGCGGCAATTTGGCTGTCAAACAGAGGCTCAGGCTGACACTTTCCATAGCGGGCAAAGACCTCAAGGTCTTCACTGCAGGAGTGCACCAGCTTGGTAATTTTGGGATCTTTCAACAAGTCCCAGAAACCGGAAAGGTCATCAACCGCCAGGGGGTCAATAAGCGCCAGATGTTTACCGTCGTAAGCCTGGATCAGCCCCAGTCTGGCGTAATAGGTACGAGTGCGGACAAACTCAGTATCCAATACCAGCAAATCAGTTTCCCGGTAGAGGGCGACCAGTTCATCCAGAGCCGCTTGGTTATCTATATATTGAAACGCGATCAAACTTTTCTCCAAAGTGCGCAACACGCATCGCTTCACCAACAAAAAGCCGGCTGACGCCGGCTTTAGGGAGATTATGCACGCTTGACTTCGTCCCGAAGTTCCCGGCGCAGGATCTTACCCACATTGGTCTTTGGCAATTCATCTCTGAATTCTACCAGCTTGGGAACTTTATATCCCGTCAAATGATGACGGCAATGCTTGATAATCGCCTCTTCGGTCAAAGATTTGTCTTTAGCGACCACAAACACTTTAACGATTTCACCGCTCACTTCATGAGGAACACCAACGGCAGCCACTTCTACCACCTTAGGGTGCAGCGCGACGACTTCTTCTACTTCGTTGGGGAAAACGTTAAAGCCGGAAACCAGAATCATGTCCTTCTTACGATCAACGATAAAGAAGAAGCCCTTGTCATCCATGTAACCAATGTCACCGGTTGACAACCAACCGTTCTGGTCAATCACCTTGTCAGTCTCTTCCGGACGTTGCCAGTATCCCTGCATCACCTGAGGTCCCTTGGCAAACAGTTCGCCCACTTCGCCCTGGGGCAGTACATTGCCTTCGTCGTCACGCACCTGCATATCAGTGCCTGGTGCAGGGAAACCAATAGAGCCGTTATAACCATCCAGGTCATATGGGCAGCAGGTTACCAAAGGAGAAGCTTCTGTCAGGCCATAACCTTCCAGCAAGCGGGTACCGGTCAGACTCTGCCATTTATCCGCTACCGCACGCTGAACCGCCATACCACCGCCAATTGAGAACTTAAGTTTGGAGAAATCCAGAGACTCAAACTCAGCATTGTTAACCAAGGCGTTGAATAGAGTGTTCACCCCGGTCAACGCGGTAAACGGATACTTTTTCAGTTCGCCCACAAAAGCCGGGATATCTCTTGGGTTGGTGATCAGCAGGTTCTTGGCACCTTTGTGCAGGAACAGCAGACAGTTCACTGTCAACGCGAAGATGTGATACAGAGGCAGCGCAGTCACCACAAACTCTTTACCATTACCCAGCGCTGGTGAGTATGCGCCATCGGCCTGCAACACGTTGGCAACCACGTTGCCATGGGTCAGCATAGCGCCTTTGGATACACCGGTCGTGCCACCTGTGTACTGCAGGAAAGCCAGGTCGGAATTCTCAATCTCAGGTTTCACATACTGCTGACGGCGGCCTTTGGACAGCGCCTGACGCATAGAGATCGCTTGAGGCAGATGATACTTGGGTACCAGTTTCTTGATGTACTTAACAACAAAGTTGACCAGAGTACGCTTGGGTGGGCTCAGCAGATCGCCCAAACCGGTCAGAATCACGCTTTCAACCGGTGTCTCATCCACCACCTCTTCCAGGGTGCGGGCGAAGTTGGACACCACGACAATCGCCTTGGCTCCAGAATCATTGAGCTGATGCTTCAACTCTCTTGGGGTATAAAGTGGATTCACGTTAACCACAACGCAACCGGCACGCAGCACACCAAACAGGGCAATAGGATATTGCAGCAAGTTTGGCATCATAATAGCGACGCGATCGCCCTTTTGCAGCTTGAGTTCATTTTGCAGGTAAGCAGCAAACGCGCGACTGCGCTCTTCGAGCTTACGATAGGTCAGCGTCGCACCCATATTGATGAATGCGGGTTGATCAGCGTATTTGGCAACAGACTGCTCAAACATGTCGACCAATGAGGAATAATGATCGGCATCGATACTAGCTTGCACGCCGGCAGGTAAGTGATTAATCCAGGGCTGGTTCACAAAATTCTCCTAGGTTCCCCAAAAGCAGTGCATACAAGGCAAAGGCCTTTTGGCGGTGTCAAATCAGTGACACTGCCACACTGAATAATTTACAAATCAGATTGTTATTCTATACGGCCGCACAAAAATCATACGCCCGTTTGAAATTTTGACCATCATCACATAAATGGATGGATTTGCCTAGGGTCTGTTGACCTTTGATGTTTGAATTTTGCTCGAGCTAGACGCGCTTTAATCGCGACGCAAGGTGTGCCGCCAAGGGGCCTAAGCAAATACCTTGCAACAAAGAGTAAAGCGCGTATAGCCGAGCCCTTCGGGCAGCGTTTGTCGTCGCTTTCTACTGCATTAACGCTCATTTATGTAGAACAACTACACATCAATCGCGTTGCTTTTTATAAAACAACGACAAAAAGCTGCAAAAACCATCTTCAAAGGTCACCAGACCCTGTATCCCGTTTAACCGGTCAGACCAAAAACGCTCGCAGAGCATTGGCGGCACCCGATGCATTCCCCATGTGCAGATGATGATCTCCAGCCAACATATGGTGGCTGAGGTTGGCATACCATTTTTCCATTATGGGCCCGGCTTGGTGCAGTTGTTTAAACCCCTGCTCTCCGGTGAGTAACAAGGTGGCCACAGGTACCTGAGTCATTAACTGATCGACCTGTTCGAAACTGAATCTCAAAGGCGAGTCCAGCCTGAGCCTGGGATCAGTCCGCCATCGATAACCATGGTCACTGGGCTGCATATTACGCTCTATGATCAAGCGGCAAAAACCTTCATTCAGACCAGTCAGTTGGCGTCTTGCCCTGACCACTGTGTCCAGTTGCGGATACACAGTTGCAGGCTTAGCCGGTGCACTATGGCCTGAAATACTGGTTCTGAGGCGGTTGCGGATATTGGACTCTGACTCAAACAAGGGACCAAGCGCTTCAATCAGGGCAAGCCTGCGAACCTGATCCGGGTATAACGCCGTGTAAGCCGAAGCGACAATTCCCCCCAGAGAGTGGCCAAGCAGACACTCCACTCTTGTACCTTCATCACGCAACTGATTGAACAGGCAATGAAGATCCAATAAATAATCAGACCAATGCAAGGGCGTTGAACCTGGTCTGTGGTCCGAATACCCATGCCCAGGCCACTCTACGGCCAACAACTGGAAATCGGTTAACTCTCTGGCCAAAGGCTCAAAGCTCATGGCATTGTCCAGCCAACCGTGCAGTGCCAGAATCAATGGCTTTTCATTGTCGCCGAATTTTAATCCTGCGAGCCTGATATGAGGCAGGTCAAAAGTTACGTTTTCAATGGCAACAACCATATTTTCCTTCCATGTTTAAAGCCGGCCTGTCTCCCCTGGGGATCGCCGCGGCAAGACTGTCATAATTTTCAGTATGTTTCTTTGCGCCAACACGCCATTTTAAGAAAATGAAAGTGATCCGACCACTTACAGCAAAAACCTTGCACTCGCCGCAGGTCATCCCACGAGCGGTCTGAGGGTTTATTGGGCAGCTTCCACTCTTCGCCAGGTGAAGTAGAGTGCCAACGCACTGCAAACCAACCAGATACTGATCCATATCCAGCCGGGTATCCAGGTCAAAGATGACAGGAGTTGTGCATCTCCTTTGCCCTCAAGTCCCATCAGAGCAAAGGGGCTGGTCAGGGCATTTAACATCACCATAAGTGCCATCACTCTGAGCAGTGTCATTAACAGATTACTTTGGGCAAATCTCAGGGGGGCCAGAAACAGAATTCCAAGCGCAATAAGTATGATCAGCGTCAGCAGGTCCCTGGCCCAGAGTATGGTGGTCAGCGCCACCAGTGCGGTCAGGATGCCATAACTGACTTTAACCCAGGCAGGTCTTGTTGCCATCTGGTACATCAGATAACCCCATAACGCAGCGCCAAAATATCCGCTGAAACCAATAAGGACTGGCCAACCGCCAGCGGAAAAACAGTAACCGGCACCATTGGGGAAAAGTTGAATATGGCTGACTACCCCACCACTGATAACGGTAGCCAGGCCGTGGGATAACTCATGAAAGAAGCTCTCAAGCCATTGAAAAGGAATACTGATAAAAGGCAGCCTGACCAGGATCAAAGCCAGGATAAGTTCCAACATAAAGCGGCCGGGTCTGGGAAGCCCGGAGCCAGACTGCTCAGGCATAGGTATCTATACCCACAGCCTGCGAAATGGCCTCTCTCTGGGAGGCATGTTGTGTATGCAGATACTGGCTGATAGCCTGACGACCTGTGCTCAGATGTCGTTCATAAATAATCTGACCGGAAGTTGTGTCAGGCTTTTTATCGGAAATGGCGTTAACAGAGGAGGTATCAAGCCTCGAAGGCGCTTGCGCCCCCTGACCAACAGAGGGTGTAGCTTGTGTTACATACCCATAGCCAGCCTGGCTGATTTGCATAATGGCTGACGCCTCCTTTGCGTTAACTCTTACTCACGGCCTGGGAGTTTTTTCCAGGCCACAGTATCACGAAGATAGACGGGTTGCAGATCATCAACACTGGTCTGTAATCCCAGTTTCACGCCTTGCTGAGCCAAGGTCAGCATCTGTTTGGCAGAAGGCAATCTGCACTCCATATCCAGGGTTATCGAGGCTGTCAGACCAAGCAACTGAGGATATGCATCAAAACCTGTCCCACAAGCGATAATAGGTTGATTTTCATCCAGTGACAAGGAAACCGCCTCAGGAGCAGAAACCAGCTCGTCACCTTTCAGGGTGGCAATACCGTCGACATTAATATATTGAGCCCAATACACTTCGCCCATTCTGGCATCGATGGCCACCAGCACCTGATTTGCCCCTTTATCGATAGCGGTCTGCGCCATGGCAGCCAGAGTAGAGATGCCAATCACAGGCTTATCCGCTCCCAGAGCCAGTCCCTGAGTCATGCTGGTACAGATACGAATACCGGTGAAACTACCCGGGCCGCGACCATAGGCCAGCAGGTCGACATCACACATTTTGATCCCAGCCTGAGCCAACAAACCATCAACCATAGGCAGCAGGCGCTGGCTGTGCTCGCGGGGGACTTCTTCAAATGCAGTGTACTCATTTCCCTGATAAGTCAATGCGGCAGAGCAGGCTTCAGTACAGGTATCCAGGGCCAGAATTGTCGACATCTTGTTGGTCTCACTCAATCATCTGTGGAAGGTGGTGTTTATCTCCACCTGTCATTGGCCGGGAATAATAACATCTGTGCCATGAAAACACAGGCTTGAGGGCGAGCAGAGACCTGTCCCTGAACACAGATCGCTCAGTATTAAACCGATCTGCAGTGATACGCAGGGAGCAGCCCCGGGTTTGTGACCTCGCTCACTTAGCGAATTGAGAATAATTCTTACACTGCGCCGTCGATTACAGGGATAAAGCGGTTAAGGCATGTCACAGGATTCATTAGGCGAACTCAAGCGAGTATTTATCAGCGGCATAGGTGCCACTCTGCTCAGTATCGCCCTGGGCTATGGCTTTAAAATCGCTCTGGCCTCTTTCGTTGCCAAGGAGTCTTTGGCTGTTTACCACACTGTAGTGGATGTTATCTCCCTGTCGCTGATCCTGATGACAGGCTTTCGCACCTCTATGGTGGTCAGCTACGCCCGCACCCGTAACGATAAAGATATTATCAACCTGTTCCGCTATAGCCTGATAGTGATAGTGCTACTGACCTGGGGGCTGGTACTGCCCTATATCAAGCACAAACTGAACATGGATGTCGCCTACTGGCAGTTAGTGGGCATCATACTGTCGATGGGGCTTAAGGTTTACTTTACCAATCAACTGGCCATGTATCGGCTGTATGACATCAGCAACCGGGTCACCTGGCTGGATCCCATCTCACAGATCCTGTTGTTCAGTCTGGGCTATCTGGTCCTGGATATGGCGCCTCTAAGCGCCCTGTTCCACAGTTTGATTTTGGGTAATCTGGTACTGGCAGCGTATATGTTCACCACACGTCGCCAGCAGATAAGCACTCACCCATTGCAAAGCGTTAACCTGTCAGCGGATTTGAAGAACTTCATGCAAAAAAGCGTCACTGCCTCACTGGAGACAGGTGCCAGCATCATGATGATTTACCTGATGGTACTGCTGACCATTCGCTATTTTTCCGTTGATGAGCTGGGGGATTTTCAGGTCGTTGTGCGCCCTGTCATCACCTATATCACCTTGCTGTTCGTGTTCCCCATCTATCGCTTTGTTTTGCCGGAACTCTCCAAACACGTCAGGGATGGCAACTATATCGCCATTGGGGATATTAAACGCACTTTGTACCGTTTTACCGCCCTGGTGTCGGTGATGTTTTTCCTGTTAATGCTGGGATTTGCCGACACTCTGGTGGCCTGGCTCTATCCGCAGGATTATCAGGGATCCGCGATTGTATTGACCCACTTCGCCAGCTTCTTTGGGCTGATGATGCTGAATGCTTACCAATTGGCCTTTATCAAAGCTCATGATTGTTTTAATCAGAGCCTGTTGATCCGGATTGGTGGCCTGGTGGCTATGGTGTTCGCTTTCTTCCTGCTGAGGGAATACTCCAACAATGTGGTGAGTGTGATTCTGGCTCTAGGGGCCGGCTATCTGGTGATGTTCCTGCAAAGCCTCTACGTGGAACAGCAGTTGCTAAAGCAGCATGCAAATAGGTAAATACAGGGCTGCGGTGATAGTGCCTCAGGTTCAGGACAAGGCCAGTAGCCTTTGTCTTTCTGGCTCAGGGTGTTTTTCAATAGCATAGCGAAGCATCACTCTGGGCATCCTGGCGTAATGCTGTTCAATAAAGGCTGTCAGCCGGGGCAGATCTTTCTTTCCGGCTTCCCGCAACATCCAGCCCACCGCCTTATGAATAAGATCTTCCGGGTCATCCAGCAACTGCGCCGCCAAGTCATAAATAGCGTAACAATCGCCGTGACGGATAAACCACCAATGAGCAACGACAGCAATCCGCCGGTCCCAGATTGATGATGAGCAAGCCAGGGCATGCACCCAGAGCCTTCCCCTTGACTGCAATCCTGGTCCAGCGATGTAAGGTGCTGAGCTATCGACCAAATCCCAGTTATTTATCAAAGCCCTGTGGGACAGGTAGGAATTAAAAATTGCCTCCTGCGCAACTGGGTTACTGCGTTTGTATAAGTCCACCAGCAGTAGCAGTGCGCCATGTCTGACTTCATGAATGTTGGACCCCAGTAAAGACAGTATCTGTGGCAGAGAGTTTCCAAATTCACTGTTACTGAGTTGTTTGACTTCCAGTCGCAGTAGTGGCGTCCTCAGTCCGATGAATATGTCCGCTTTTCCGTCAACGCCAGTCGTATGTTTGAAGTAACCCTGAACTTTGAGGGCGTAATCAGCGTCACCTTTAGCGATGAGACGCTCCTCGATAGATTGAGCTTCCGCTGTCATAAGCCGTGGCTTTGCGTGTTCAGGTAAAGAAACGGTTTTCATGGTGATGGGAATGGTTTAACAAATCAGATGCTTGTGTTGATTGCTGCTTAAAGGGTTCCTGTATCTTTGGCTACCAGAGAAGGAACAAAGGCGTCTGACGCCTTAACAATCAGATTGCGCCCATTGCTTTTGGCCTGGTAAAGCGCTCTGTCTGCTGCATGCTGCAGCTTGTCTACGTCTTCGTTTGCAGCGGGCACCATACAGGAAATTCCTATACTGACAGTGACTACCTCGCTGTCAGCCTGACTGTCTGAGTGTGGTATTGCCAGCGCAGCTACCCGTTTGTGGATCTCTCTGGCCACTTTGAGGCCACCTCTGCCATCAGTATTGGGCATAATGACCGCGAACTCTTCACCGCCATAGCGGGCGACCAGGTCTGTGCCACGGCTAACAGATGCAGACATTTCGCTGGCAAGTTGCTTCAGACAATCATCTCCGGCTAAATGCCCATATGTATCGTTAAAGGCTTTAAAGCTGTCTACATCTATCATCAACAGGCTTAAGGGCCGACCACTGCGGATAGCACTGCGCCAATCCTCTTCCAGTCTGCGATCAAATCGACGGCGATTGGCGATTCCAGTGAGGCCATCAAGATAACTGAGCTTCTCCATCTCTCTGGTTTTACCCTCAAGCTCGCGATTGAGAGCTGAGATGAAATGCAACAGCCTTTTCAGAATTCGTGAATGGGTATTGGCGAACTGATCCAGTCTGGCGATGCCATCAGGTTCGACAAACTTAGGAGGAGATGGTCTGACATTGGGCTTTGCGCCTTCCCTCATACCGACCGCAACCAGACTCAGATTGAGTAAACCACGCTCCGCGGCTATCTCACTGACGGTATAAAAGCCAAACGTAGGGGCTATTTTTTCAAAGCTCCGGGTCTCATCCAGAATGTCTTCGAGCAGCACAAAACGTCGGCAGCCGCAGGAGAACAGCAGCACTGTATCCGGGAAGAAAGCCGCCATCTTTTGATTCAGACACAAAAGTTGCTGTTCCAGCAGCTCAGGGTGAACAAATCCCAAAGAGAACTCTTCGTCATCACTCACCTTGCTGACAAATTCCAGGTTGCCTTCTTCATCGGCCCCCAAAGGAACCTTGGCCACCAGTTGTTTACCCTCTCTGATCAGCAGTGGAAAGCCCAGCGCATTGGAAAAAAACTGTCTATCGGCAGAGATCCCCAGAAACTCTTTATAGATATCGCCGGCAGGACGGTTATCTATCGTATGGACCGTATTGCCTGTCGCTGACGTGATACGCATTGATGGCGTCATACGTCGCCACCCAAGCACATCATGCAGTTCAACATCCAGAGAGGGTCCACTGAAGCCCACAACAACCAAAGCTGTTTGGGAACAAAGCTTGCCTGCCATTACCCAGGCTTGCTCCATAGCATAATCGCCAGCCCCGCCACCAAAAACCGGGCAAGGCAGTGGCACTGAGGTAAAGCCAGCATGGACTTCGGCAAAGTTGCACTTAAGGGGATTTCCCAGTAACAGCACCGCCCTGAGATCTCTCAGACCTTGCATCCGCTCAGCCAAAGTCCTCCCCTGCTCCTGCTCGCAGCCGGGTTCACTTTCTATGGACTCCAAAGTGACGGAGGAATGTTCAAAGAAATAAAGGGTCGCAATAGTCTTACCCAGCAGGGTTTCACCATGACGAATTTCACCGGTTGAAGTGGCACCGGCAACGACCGCTTTGGGGCACCAAAAGGTTGCAGCATCAAGCAACTGAGAGAGGAAGAACTGATCGACATTGGCAGAATAAAGCAGGACCAGACAGCCACTCGACCTGAGGTACTTCTGTTGAACAGACTGTGACGCCAGAAAAAAGGCCAGCTGCTCCGGGTGATCTATCTCAAGGGAGAGAGTATCTATCATAGATGCCTATTCCGGATACTGATCACTCCTCCTGAGAGATCGGTACACCAATACGTTTCAGGCTTCCATTCCTGAATGGATATCTGAGGGAACCCATCCCTAGGACTGCAGATATCCCTGAATGAGCCTCAGGATAACAGTATGGTTTCAGGCATGTAAACAGAATGATTGAGAACTGCAACTTATGAGTAAGCGCTGATATTTTTGACTTTCCCCATAAGGCTGTAAAAAAGGCCTCAAAAGAGGCCTTCACAGCTATTTTTCCTGTGCCAGACTGCAGACACTTTGCTCACAGGGAATTCGGTTATTATCGGGATCCAACCCGGTCACACCACATTCATCCAAATAGTAAATCGCTTCCTGACAGGATCGCATCTGGCTGCACTGATTCTTGATTCCACACTGCCGGGCCGGGTCAAGGGGCAACACACTAAGCGAAGAGCGGAGCATATCCGGGTAAGGAGAAGCGGCCAGTGCCGCCTTATCGTCCTGCAACGACTGCCATCTTTCGAGCGTCATAAACAAAATAATACTGACTAAGATAAGCATCCAGAATCTGAGAATATTTCTGGCACTGAACAATTGTGCCATGCCCATTTTATTGAAGCCGTAACTGCGGCGGGGAACGCAGGGAATGTCCGCTTTGACAGCTTTGGGACGACCACTGAGTTCATCCAACTCATAGGTGATCCTATCCCCCAACTGGGGAGGTCGACACAGATGTTCCAATTGGGAGAAGTAGATAAATACGTCCTGACTGCCATCATCCGGTGAGATGAAGCCGTATCCCCTGTCTTCATACCAATATCTCAGTGTTCCCTGATATCTCACACTGTCAATGCCAAATCCATGGCCTGTTAAATCCTGAAAAAGCATCACCTTCTCCTTGGCGAAGCAAACATTTATCTCAATATTATTAACATCTGAAATGAAATTTCGCCACCCTTTAAAGGCCGTTAAAGTGATGACAAAAAGCGAATAGCCCGGTCCAGATCCCGGGTTCGTTTCATTGGGGGCATCGACGCGATAAAGGCTTCACCATATGCCCGGTGAACGATTCGATTATCACAAAGGATCAGCACCCCTTTATCCCTTTCGTCCCGAATAAGCCGTCCGGCCCCCTGCTTCAAAGCAATAACCGCCTGGGGCAGCGACAACTGCATAAAGGGATCACCTCCCTGACGGGATATGGCGTCGGCTCTGGCCTTATAAAGTGGGTCATCCGGTGACACAAAAGGCAGCTTGTCGATCACCACGCAGGAGAGCAGTTTGCCCCGGACATCCACCCCTTCCCAGAAACTGCCTGTGCCCAAGAGTACGGCATTACCCAGCTTCCTGAATTTATCCAACAGGCTTTGCTTGCCACCCTGCCCCTGCACCAACACAGGCTGCAGCAATCTGGCTCTGAGGCCCTGCGCCACCAGCTCCATCATTCTGTGGCTGGTAAACAGGATAAAGGTGCGCCCGTCCGCGGCTTCCACCACCTTGATACAGAGGTCAATCAGCTGCCTGGCAGCCTGTTGTTGATTGGCGACATTGGCCAGATGTCTGGGTACACAAAACAGCGCCTGCCTTTGATAATCAAAGGGGCTGTCCAGAATCACCTCTCTGGCATCCTTGAGCCCCAGTTCCCTGACAAAATGTCCCAGACTGCGATTCACCTGCAAGGTAGCCGAGGTAAATATCCAGCGGATATCAATAGTGAACAGCGCACTGCACTCACGGGCTACATTGATTGGCGATATCCGCAGCAGAGCATATTGGTGTCCAAGATCGATACTGTAAGCTGAAGAAGGGTTTTCACACTCAAAAAATATCCGAAACTTGTCGGTGAGTTCCATCAGTTTGGGCAGACAATCATCCAGCTCATCACTGCGTCCCAGATGGGCCTGAATGAGTTTGGCCAAACCATCCAGCTCGGCGATTAACTTCCAGCTGACGGCCATCATCTCTTTATCGCCCAGCAGCGCCCGCCAGTCGGTTTGGCCGCGCTCAAACAAACCGTTGTGCCAGTCGCTCAAAGCCTGCAGACAGCGAAGAGAAAACTGCCCAAGCTGGGCAGTATCCATCAGCTCTTCCCGGTAAATACCGTGGATATCTGACAGCATTTCGCTCAGGGTGCGGCCGGAGCACTGCTGGCCGAAGTAAGTCACGGCGATATCAGGCAATAAATGAGCCTCATCGAATATCACCAAATCAGTTTGCGGCAGCAGCTCCGCAAAGCCGGTATCTTTCAGCACCCGGTCGGCAAAAAACAGGTGATGATTGACCACGATTACCCTGGCTTCCATGGCCCGGAGCCGTGCCTTGCGGGTATGACACTCAGCATAAAACTCACAGCGTTGACCGGTACATGTCTCCCGGGTGCTTCGCACCATATCAATAGCCATAGATGATTCAGGCACAGAAGTCAGAGTATCCAGGTCGCCATCTTTGCTGACACCTGCCCATTGATTGATCTTCAAAAGATCATCTATCACCCCTTCGTCCCGGCTGTGCACACTCTCCACCTGCCGGGCAAGCCTCAACTGACACAGATAGTTACTGCGTCCCTTAAGCAATGCCAGCCTTGGACTGGAGGGAAGTTTGGAGTCCAACATGGATAGCAGTGCGGGCAGATCTTTATAAAACAACTGCTCCTGCAGGTTTTTACTGCCGGTACTGACGATGACAGATTTTCCCGATAACAGCGCTGGGATCAGATAACCAAAAGTCTTCCCCACCCCGGTACCAGCTTCCAGCACCAGAGTCTGTTTACGTTCAAGACAATCAACAATCTCCGCCGCCATCTGACGCTGCTCTGCTCTGGGGCGATAACCGCGGATATTGGACGCCAGCGGCCCCTTGCTGTCGAATACCGCATCGACCCGCCCGGCAAAGGCCGAGTGGGACAGGGGCACAAAGGGTGCAGGAGGGATTGGCGTCTGGGATGGAAGGTATTTCAAACTTATAAGATATCTACCGAACGAAAAAGGCATTATGCCTGCTTCCTGATACAGCTCAAGGCATATTCACCCGCAGGGCTGCTAAGCTTGCTCCAACCATTGATTTCACCATGATTGGCGTTTGATTTGCTCTGGAAATATTTCAGGTAAAGGGACGATAGATCCTCATGCTTGAATAAAATTCAATCAAGACAAATAAGTCCTTGCAAGGCAAAAACAAAACCACTAGTGTAAAAAGCACGTTAATTGAGCAAGCGCTCAAACAGCCAAATTAGACCAACAAATTTATTTAGAGAGTCAAAACCTGTTATGAATCCAGTTTTCGTTGCTATGCATCATCACCATCACGAGCGGTAGCCTTCGGAAGCTGACTGCCGAAGGTGTATTCCTTCTGGCGGTGTAAGCACTCTTTAATATGCATAAACCCCTGGAAGGAATTTCAGGGGTTTTTTAATGCCCCGACCTTGGCAAAACCACACAAACGGAATGCAAATAAGCCAAATTATCAGGGGTAACACACTATGACCGACAACCAGAGCTCAAGCCAACGTCTGCGAATTGCCATTCAAAAATCCGGACGCCTGTCCAAAGACTCGCAAAAGCTTTTGAAAAGCTGTGGCGTGAAATTCAATGTTAACGAGCAGCGGCTTATCGCACACGCCGACAATATGCCAATAGATTTGCTGAGGGTGCGCGATGACGATATCCCCGGCCTGGTGATGGATGGAGTGGTCGATCTAGGCATCATAGGCGAGAACGTGCTGGAAGAGGAGCAGATTGAACGCGAGTCTCTGGGCAAAGATGCCGCCTATACCAAGCTGAGACAACTGGATTTCGGTGCCTGCCGTCTGTCTCTGGCTGTACCCAACGAGTTTGACTATCGTGACTCAGGCTCATTGGAAGGATTACGCCTGGCGACCTCCTATCCCAACCTGCTGCGCCGCTATATGCAGTCAAAAGGCATAGTTTACAAGGACTGTATGCTGAAGGGCTCAGTAGAGGTGGCCCCAAGAGCCGGTCTGGCTGATGGGATTTGCGATCTGGTATCCACAGGTGCAACGCTGGAAGCCAACGGTCTGTATGAGACTGAAGTGATCTTTAAATCCATGGCCTGCATCATCCAGTCATCCGTCCCCCAATCCGATGCCAAGCAAGCCCTTATCGATAAAATCCTGTCCCGTGTGAATGGCGTTATCCGCGCCCGTGAAAGCAAGTACATCCTGCTGCACGCCCCAACCGACACCCTGAATGAGATTGTCGCCCTGCTGCCAGGCGCAGAAAACCCCACTGTGCTGCCACTGAATGACGATACCAATCGCGTCGCCATTCACGCTGTGAGCAGTGAAGATCTGTTCTGGGACACAATGGAGGAGCTGACCAAGCTGGGCGCCTCTTCCATTCTGGTCATGCCAATTGAAAAGATGATGGGGTAAATGATGGAGCGCATTATCTGGAGTGCCCTTTCAGTCAATGAGCAAAATAGCGCGCTGGCGCGCTCGCCCCTGACCGGTAACGCCACATTGACTGAAGGCGTAAGCCGCATTATCGAGCGGGTGGCAAATGACGGTGACATGGCCCTGCGTCAAATGGCGCGGGAATTTGATAAGGCAGAACTCGAAAATCTGCAGCTCACCGACAACGATATTGCAGCAGCTTGTCAACGGGTAAGGCCTGAGCTTAAACAGGCGATTGATGATGCAGCCGCCAATATCAAGGCCTTTCATCAGGCACAGCGCACTGAAGTCATCAGTGTCGAAACCCGTCCTGGCGTAAGCTGTGAACTGCGCAGTGAACCCATAGACAGTGTCGGTCTTTATATCCCCGGAGGCAGTGCGCCACTTATCTCCACTGTGCTCATGCTGGCCATACCAGCCCAAATATCAGGATGCCGCCGTAAGGCCCTTATCACACCGCCTCCTGTGGATGACGCCATTGTGTATGCCGCCAATGCCTGTGGTGTTGATGAGATTTACCTCTCCGGCGGCGCCCAGGCCATTGCCGCTATGGCGCTCGGCACGCAGAGCATAGCCTCTGTAGATAAGATTTTTGGCCCGGGTAATGCCTGGGTAACTGAGGCGAAAAGACAGCTGAGTCAGGATAGTCGCGCCCGAATCACTATCGATATGCCTGCCGGACCATCCGAGGTGCTGGTCATTGCAGACTCCTCAGCCAATCCTGAGTTTGTCGCAGCCGACCTCCTGTCTCAGGCTGAACACGGCCCCGACTCTCAGGTCATTCTGGTCACTGACAGCCCGTCGTTAGCCAGCATGGTGGAGGAAGCTGTGAGCAGCCAGTTGGATCAATTACCCAGAGCCGACATCGCCCGTCAGGCACTAGAGTGCAGCCGTATTATTGAAGTGGACAACTTACCCATGGCTGCTGAGGTCTCCAATCGCTATGGCCCTGAGCACCTGATTGTACAAACCCAAAGCCCAAGAGACTTATTACCTCAGCTCAGGGCCGCCGGCTCCATATTTCTGGGCCCCTGGACGCCTGAATCCGTGGGTGACTATGCCAGTGGTACCAACCATGTACTGCCAACCTATGGCTACGCTGCCAGTGTCTCCAGCCTGTCGCTGGCTGACTTCAGCCGCCGCTTCACCGTTCAGGAGCTCAGCCGCGAAGGGCTGGAGCAGATAGGCCAGACCGTCATGACCTTAGCTGCCGCTGAGCAGTTGGATGCCCACAGAAATGCCGTCAAGGTTCGAATGGAGGCCAACCAATGACAATGTCCGCAGACAACAATCCCAGAGCAAGGCGCAGTCCAGTTGTAGAGGAAAAAGCCATCAAGCTGGCTGCTCGACTGGCAAGGCCAGAGCTGCTGGGCCTTGAACCCTATCAAAGTGCGCGTCGCATTGGCGGGCGCGGGGATATCTGGGTTAATGCCAATGAGTCGCCATTCAATAATACTGTGCTGGCCGGTGCCAATCGCTATCCCGAATGCCAGCCGCCAGCGCTTATTCAGGCCTATGCAGATTATGCAGATGTACCTGCAGACTCCATCATATGTGGCCGCGGCGCCGATGAAGCCATTGAGCTGCTTATCCGTACCTTTTGCATTCCAGGCAGGGATGCCATTGTCACCTTTGGCCCCACCTATGGCATGTATGGGATCAGTGCTGCAACCTTTAATGTTGGGGTAACTGAACTCAAGCTCGACGGTGAGTTTTCGCTACCCAGCCCGGGAGAGCTGGCGGGCAGTATCAATGATGAGAAGATCATCTTTGTCTGCAATCCCAACAACCCCACCGGCACTCTGGTGTCCAAAGAGCAAATTACCGGTTTGCTCACTCAGTTTCCGGACAAGCTGATTGTGGTGGATGAAGCCTATATTGAGTTTTGTCCTGAGCAAAGCTCAGCGCCTTTACTGAGTGAGTACCCAAACTTAGTCGTTCTCAGAACCCTGTCCAAAGCCTTCGCACTGGCAGGCATCCGCTGTGGTTTTATGCTGGCCAACCCTGGTATCTGCGAGCTGGTCATGCGTGTCATCGCCCCCTATCCGGTACCGGCACCGGTTGCTGATATGGCAACAGCAGCTCTGACTGAGACGGGTATATCCACAATGCAAACACAGGTTGAAGCCCTGATTGCCAACGGCAGGCGACTGGGTAAAGCACTAGAGCAAGCCGGTGCCACCGTCAGTATCAGTTTCGCCAACTTCCTGTTGGCTGAATATGAGGATGTGTACACCATCAACGGACAAGCTTCACAAGCCGGGATAGTGGCACGCAGATACAGTCACCCCCGTCTGGCGAATGCTATTCGCTTCAGCTTTACCAATGACGCTGAAACAGACGCCATTATCAGAGCGCTGTGCTCAGCTGAATCAGCCACTACTGAGAATTCAAAATAATCAATTTAAAGGTCTGGAACGAACAATGACGCAAAAGATCCTATTTATCGACAGAGACGGCACCCTGGTAGAGGAGCCTCCCATAGACAAACAGCTGGACAGACTGGACAAGCTGGCCTTTGAGCCGGGTGTGATCCCTGCCCTGCTGAGACTGCAAAAAGCCGGATTCAGATTGGTGATGGTCAGCAATCAGGATGGCCTGGGCACCCCCTCATTCCCGAAAGATGACTTCGATGCGCCACACAATTTGATGATGCAGATCTTCAGCTCTCAGGGGGTCAGGTTCGACGACGTACTGATCTGCCCTCACTTTGACGATGAGAACTGCAGCTGTCGCAAACCCAAACTGGGATTGGTCAGAGACTATCTGACCGGCGGCAAGGTGGATTTTACCCGCAGCGCTGTTATCGGTGATCGGGATACAGATATCGGCCTTGCCGAGGCCATGGGCGTCGCCGGATTAAAATATGACAGACAAAACCTGACCTGGACTCAAATTGCCGATCAGCTGCTTGGTCGAAACCGGGTTGCCAGCGTCAGTCGCACCACCAAAGAAACCGACATTCAGGTAAAAGTGGATCTGGACTCCCCGGGGCAAAGCCAGATCAGTACCGGCATTGGTTTTTTTGACCACATGCTGGATCAAATTGCCACTCATGGCAACTTCAGTCTGGCCGTTGCCGTTGCCGGGGATCTGCATATTGACGACCACCACAGTGTCGAAGATACCGGCCTGGCACTTGGCGATGCTCTGCGTCAGGCTCTGGGCGACAAAATAGGGATCGCTCGTTTTGGGTTCTCCCTGCCGATGGATGAAGCCAGGGGTGAATGCCTGATTGATATCTCAGGCCGCCCCTTCTGCAAGGTGGACGCACAGTTTGAACGGGAAGCTGTGGGCGGCTTGGCGACTGAAATGGTGCCTCACTTCTTCCGCTCTTTCGCCGATGGTCTGAGAGCAACCTTGCAGATTGGCTGCGTGGGCGACAACGAGCACCACAAGGTGGAAGCCATGTTTAAAGCGCTGGGAAGAGCACTGAGGCAGGCCGTAGCCATTGAGGGTGACGCACTGCCATCAAGCAAAGGCATGTTGTAAGGAGCCAGAATGAACCAACTAACGCAAGGATCAGCCGCGCAAGATACTTCTACTGTGATTATCGATACCGGCTGCGCCAATTTAAGCTCTGTTCGTTATGCCTTTGAGCGCCTTGGCGTATCACCTGTGATAAGCAGTGACGCCAATGTGATTAAAGCCGCCAAACGCGTGGTGCTGCCAGGGGTCGGCAGTGCCAAAGCTGCTATGGCATCACTGCAACGTAAAGGGCTGGACACCTTGATACCCGGCCTGACTCAACCCGTACTGGGGGTATGCCTGGGAATGCAGCTATTGTGTCGTCAGTCCTCAGAGGGTGAGCAAATTACTCCCTGCCTCGGCATTATCGATACCGACATCAGTCAGTTGGATACCGGCTCCAAGCCTTTGCCGCATATGGGCTGGAATGCAATCAGTCCAACAGCCCATCCACTGTTTAACGGTATGGATAGCGGTGAGTATGTTTACTTTGTTCACAGTTTTTGCGCACGGGAGTCTCAGTACACTCTGGCTCGCAGCGACTATGGTCAGGTGTTCAGTGCAGCCATAGGCAAAGATAACTTTATGGGTGTGCAATTTCACCCGGAAAAAAGTGCGGCAGTAGGCGCCAGAATATTAAAGAATTTTATGGAGATGGGTGAATGATAATACCAGCTATCGACTTAATTGATGGTGAAGTAGTACGCCTGTATCAGGGGGACTATAACCAGAAAACCCGCTTTGCGCTGAGCCCACTTAACCAGCTGGAGTTGTACCAATCACAGGGTGCACAGTGGCTACATCTGGTCGATCTGACCGGAGCCAAAGACCCTGATGCCCGCCAAATCGAATTGATTACAACCATAGCCGGCAAACTGACCGCCAAACTTCAGGTCGGCGGCGGTATTCGTACAAAGGAGCAGGTTGAAGAGCTGCTTGCTGCCGGTGTTGATCGCGTGGTGATAGGCTCACTGGCGGTTAAAGAGCCTGAGCTGGTGATGAACTGGCTTAAGCGCTACGGAGCTGACGCAATCTGTCTGGCACTGGATGTGAATATTAGTGAGACAGGCGAAAAACGGGTAGCGGTATCCGGTTGGCAACAAGGTGGGGGAGTCAGTCTGGAATCCCTCACCGACCGCTTTATCGAAGCAGGGCTTAAACACGCTCTGGTGACAGATATCAGTCGTGACGGCACCCTTAAGGGATCAAATACAGAGCTCTACCGGGAACTCAGCGACAGATACCCTGACATCCAATGGCAGGCTTCCGGCGGTATCGCCACACTTGATGATGTCGCCGCCGTACGTGACAGTGGCGCAACTGCAATCATCATAGGCAAAGCCCTGCTGATAGAGAACTTCAGCGCAGAGGAGGCAATTTCATGCTGGCCAAACGAATAGTCCCCTGCCTGGACGTCAGAGATGGTCTTGTGGTCAAGGGAGTGCAATTTCGCAACCACGAAATTATCGGTGATATCGTGCCACTGGCTGCCAGATATGCGGCAGAAGGCGCTGACGAGCTGGTGTTTTACGATATCAGTGCCAGCGCCCGGGATGGTCTGGTGGATAAATCCTGGGTGGGGCGCATTGCCGAGCAGATAGACATCCCCTTCTGTGTCGCCGGTGGCATTAAAACTCTGGAGCAGGCCCGTGAACTATTAGCCTTTGGCGCCGATAAAATCTCGGTGAACTCACCAGCCCTTTCCGATCCCGGTTTGATTAACCGTCTGCAGGACGAATTTGGCCGTCAGTGCATCGTCATAGGCATAGACTCCTTCCATGATGAAGCTACGGACAGCTATAAAGTGAAGCAATTTACCGGTGAGGAATCTGCCACCAAAGACACAGTTTGGTACACCCAGGATTGGGTAGAAGAGGTACAACGCCGGGGGTGCGGTGAGATTGTACTGAATGTGATGAATCAGGACGGAGTGCGTCAGGGGTACGACATTAAACAACTGAGCAGTATACGTGCGATTTGTGATGTGCCTTTAATTGCCTCGGGTGGCGCTGGCACCATGGCGCACTTTGCCGAGGTGTTTCAGCAGGCAAAAGTTGACGCAGCCCTGGCTGCCAGCGTGTTTCACAAGGGCATCATTCCAATTCCTGAATTAAAACAATATCTGGCTGCAAAAGGGATATGTGTTCGTCCTGATGCTATAAGTTATTCATCAATAACAAATCTTACGCAGCCACAAGGTTAAGGGAACCAGCATGAACAAGGATATTTTTACCTCAGCAGATCTCGTTAATCGCGCCGATTTCAAAAAAGGCAACGGCCTGTTGCCTGCTATTGTTCAACACTCGGATACCGGCGATGTACTAATGCAGGGCTGGATGGACAAGACCGCCCTGCTGGCCACTCTGGAGTTGGGACTGGTAACCTTTTACAGCCGCTCCAAAGAACGCCTGTGGACCAAAGGCGAATCATCAGGTAACACTCTCGAATGTCTCGCAGTATCTCTCGATTGCGATAATGACAGTCTGCTGGTGATGGCTCGCCCCAAAGGACCAACTTGTCACACAGGGGCCGAAACCTGTTGGCACGACCAGTTCGCCCGACCTTTTCTGAGCCGGCTGGGACAGGTGATATCCAGTCGCAAGCAAGATGTCTACAAGGGCTCGATAAGCAATAGTTACACCGCTTCCCTGTTTAAATCCGGCAGCAAACGTATCGCTCAAAAAGTGGGAGAGGAAGGGGTGGAATGCGCGCTCGCCGGTGCAACCTCAGACCGGGATGAGTTGGTTAATGAAGCCGCAGATTTGATGTTTCATCTGATGGTGCTCCTGGAAGATCAGGAACTTTCTCTCGAGGATGTTCAGAAACGCCTGGCAGATCGCCACGGCCGCTGACCGACAGCCACTAAAAAACAAGCGCCTTAGGGCGCTTGTTTTTTTACCAATGAATGCCAACTGCATCACGCTTTGCATAAAGAGTCAGCAATCGGCTCTCCAACAGCTTGACCCCACCCTCTTGTCCACGTAATTTCGAACTTGTAACGTCACACCGTTACACCAATACAATTCAATTTATCTAATCTATACAGAGTTTAAAATGTCCAATTCACAAGACGACTATATACCGCCACAACGGCGAAGATAGTTCACTATTCCCGCTGTTGTGGCCAGAACTCAACCTACTCATTATTTTTCTGGTTCATAAGGGACACACATGCAACAAAATCGATTTATCGGCAGCCTGCTTATTATTGCCGGTACAACCATAGGTGCCGGTATGCTGGCACTACCGCTGGCCGCTTCCGCTCTCGGCTTTCCTCTGGCCATCGCCACCATGCTGATTATCTGGGCCTTAATGAGCTATACCGCACTGCTCATGTTGGAACTGCATCAGGATGCACCACAGGATGCCACCCTGCATACTCTCGCAAGACATTACCTGGGCCGCCCGGGTCAATGGGTTGCCACTGCCTCCATGCTATTTCTGTTTTACGCTCTGTGCGCGGCATATATTGCCGGTGGGGGGGAACAGCTGACCTCACGCCTGACTCCTTTGCTGATGTTGCCTGACTGGAGTGGCGCCCTTATCTGGACAGCTGTGGTCGCCGCCCTGATCATCAGTGGTACCGGCAAAGTCGATCTGGTTAACCGTGGCCTGTTCACCCTCAAGCTGATAGCTCTGGCGGTGATTCTGGTACTCCTGATGCCAAAAATTGAATGGATAAGATTACAGGCAACGCCAGCTCAAACTGCAGGTATGATGACCAGCATGCTGGCCGCATTGCCCGTCATCTTTACCTCCTTTGGCTTTCACGGCTCAATTCCGTCGGTTGTGCGCTACCTGGGCGTTGATATTAAAAAGCTGAGATGGGCAATTTTATTGGGCTCAGCCCTGCCCCTGATTGTGTACTGTCTGTGGCTTATGGTCAGCATTGGCAATCTGGGACAAAGTGCGCTGATGCAACAGGCGGGATTAAGTGAACTCGTGACCGGCCTGAGTGCCGCAGTCAACTCCCCGGCGCTACAAAGTGTAATAGGTGGATTCGCCGATTTGGCTCTGGCGACCTCTTTCCTTGGGGTGGCATTGGGGTTATTTGATTTTCTTGGGGATATGCTCAGGCAAAAGCGCCTTGTCACCGGCTTGATCACCTTTGCACCGCCACTGGCTTTTGCCCTCTGCTACCCTTCCGGCTTTATTATGGCCCTGGGGTACGCGGCGATTGCACTGGTTATTCTCGCGATTTTCCTGCCGGTAGCCATGGTATGGCAAAAACGGCATCAAGCCGCGAGTGAGGCCAACTATCGCACACGAGGTGGAACAGTTGGGCTACTGCTGGCCATGCTCTCAGGCTGCGCGATCATAGGCGCACAGCTGCTGGCCTGAACAGCCCTTCCCATATAATAAACAAGGCAGCCTGAGCTGCCTTGTTTTAGCACAAATGCTATACCTGTGACTCCATATCAGTTTCCGCTCTCAGCTCCAACTCTTCAGATGTTTCTGCAGCCAATGCGCCGGATTCAGCAACCCCAAATCTGAATGCCAGCTGCCAGGGTTTTCCTGCCCGGGCATTAAAGGTATTGACTGTCTCCGTCATTTTCTCCAAAACTTTCTTAACCAAGGCATCCCCGCTTCGATAGGTCAGAAATATCGCAAACTTCCCGGCATTTACACGGGCGACAATATCCATCTCCTGCACAGCCTGTCGCAGACAGGCAGCAAAGGAAATAAGGGCTTTTTCAGCCTGCAGACTACCGTGTTCCCGGGTAATCCCGGTCAGGCCGCAGAGCTCTATGCTTAAAAAAGTCCCCCTATGACCAACGCGCGCACTTATGGTCAAAAGCTGGCTGACTAAACTATCGAAGCCACGGTGATTATAAAGACTGGTCAAAGTATCAAAATTCGCCAGATGGTCATTGTCCATCTCCTGCTCAACCAGCCAGCCAAACTCTGTGAGACTGATTAACTCTGCCGGAGATGGCTTCCTCGGCACAAAATCAATGATACAGAGAGTTCCCAAATGGAAGCCGTCAGCGGTTTTCAAAGGATAACCGGCATAAAAACGAATCCCGGGGTCGTCTGTCACCAAAGGATTATCAGCAAACCGCGGATCCTCTCTGGCATCCTCCACCAGAAAAACCTCCCCCTCGAGTATAGAATGGCCGCAAAAAGAGATATCTCTGGGGGTTTCAGTACAAAACTGCAGGCCTTGATTGGACTTGAACCACTGCCTGTCCTCATCCACCAGGCTTATCAGGCAAACAGGTACGTTGAAGAAGGCTTTCGCCAATAGCGTCAGCCGGTCAAACCTCTCCTCAGCCAAAGAATCCAACAGCCCGCTGCTGCGCAGACGTTCCAGTCTCAGCTCGTCACATGGGGGAATAGGTGCAGATTTCATCACATCCCTTGTTTGTCCTGTCCTCTATAAAATATAACCAAGTTGGGACTTTCTGCTTTAAATCTGAGCCAACCCTGAATAAAAAAAGCCACTGCAATGCAGTGGCTCGTAACTGATATATCGGGAACTCAGGCGTAAATATCAGGTTCTCCCTCGGGGCGGGTCTTTAATACCCTTAGGAACCACATATATTGTTCCGGGTAAGCCAAAATAACCTGCTCTACCGCCTTATTCAGTGCCAAAGCTTCATTCTCTTTACCCTGCATGGTATCTGCTGGCAACTCTGGCATGACAGTCAGGTCAAACTGACGGGTTTGTCGGTTGTAACCTATTTTGACTGGCATCACGGCCGCGTTACCTGCCTGGGCCAAACGTCCCACTACAGGTAATGTCGCCTTTACTGTCCCCAGAAATGGCGCAAATACACTCTTGTCACGGCCTAGATCTTCATCGGGCAAATAGAAGAAGCTGTTATCGTTCTTGAGCTCAGAAAGCAGCGCTCGAATACCTGCCTCCCGCATATACACGTGTCCGCCGAGCGAGCTTCGCATACGGTTATTAAACCAGTTAAACAGCTCATTCTTATGGGCCTTGGCCATGGTTACCATGGGCAGCTCCAGGTTCAGGCGCAGACCGGCATATTCGATCCCCCACACATGGGGCATGATAAATATAACCGGTTTACCTGAGTCTCTGGCTGCCTGGACATGCTCAAACCCCATCAGGTTCACCCGACGGCGAAGGTGATTGCGGCCTTTTAACACCAGCTCAGCCTGAGCCAGCAGGATCATCACGAAGTTTTCAACGTTTTCGTTGATCAGCACTTCGATTTCATCGGCTGACTTTTCCGGAAAACAGGTGGTCAGGTTAGCGCGGGCAACACGAATTGGCTTTTTGGAAATACGCTTAACCAGATGAGCTAACTGCCTGGCGATAGGATCACGGATGAAGGCCGGCATCAGCCCGAAGATAAGCAACAACAGAATACCCAGCCATGATGGCCAGAGTCTGGGATGAAGCAGGGAAAATTTAAAGCTACGGTCGAAGTATTTGGGTTCTCTGGACAACTTGGGTTTCCTGAAAAAACGAAAGCGTGCAAATACTAAAGAAACCAAAACAGAAAAGCCACTCAGAGAGTGGCTTTTCTTGAACGGTAGGTATCCTACTTTTCGGAGTTGGCTACTTCTACCCGGCTCTTTAGCTTCTGACCAGGGCGGAAAGTAACGACCCTACGGGCCGAAATAGGGATATCTTCACCGGTTTTTGGGTTCCTTCCCGGGCGCTCGTTCTTGTCTCGAAGATCAAAGTTGCCAAAGCCTGACAACTTAACCTGTTCTCCACTTTCCAGTGCACAACGGATCTCTTCGAAGAACGACTCGACCATCTCTTTGGCAACCCGCTTGTTAATGCCCAGGCTTTCAAACAGATGTTCTGCCATTTCCGCTTTGGTAAGTGCCATACTTTAATCCCTCAACGATGCGTTGAACTCTGCTTTCAGAGCAGCAACAACTGCCTCAACCTTCTCGGCAATGTCCTTCTCTTCCAGCGTACGAGCTGTATCTTGTAACGTAAGTGCAATCGCCAGGCTCTTCTTGCCAGGTTCAACACCCTTACCTTGGTATACATCGAACAAGTTTAAGCCAACCAACTGATTCTCGCCAACTTTTCTTATCAGTTTGATTACATCACCTGAAGCAACACTGTCATCAACCACGACCGCAATATCTCGTCTGTTAGACGGAAACTTAGATACAGCCTGGGCTTGAGGAAGGTTGCTGCACAACAAGGCGTCCAGCTCCAACTCGAACACGATGGTTTTGCCATTTAGACCGAACGGCTTTTCAAGGCTTGGATGTACCGCACCTATGAAACCAATAACTCGATCATTTCTCAGAATTTCAGCACATTGCCCTGGATGTAGCGCACTGTGCGTTGCTCTTCTAAAGCTAAATTCTAGATCGGCAGCTGTCAAGCCAATAATCGCCTCCAAATCACCCTTAAGATCGAAGAAATCAACGGTTTTTGACTCCATTGACCAGTGTTCTTCACTATTTGGGCCGGCAATTACAGCACCCAGCATCGCCTGCTGACGAACACCGGACTCGGCATTTTCGTCAGGAACGAAGCGCAAACCTGTCTCAAACAGACGCACACGGCCTTGCTGACGGCTCTGGTTGTAACCCACTGCATTAAGCAGACCGGTGAACATAGACAGGCGCATAGCCGACATTTCACTGGAGATAGGGTTAGGCAGGATCATAGCGTCCTGCTCCGGGTGCAACAGCTTCTGCAGCTTGGGGTCAACAAAACTGTAGGTGATCGCTTCCTGGAAACCACGGGCGGTCAACACACTACGAACACGCTTGAGGCTCAGCTCTGCTTCTTTATGGTCAGACATCTTCAAAGCGGCAACTGGCGCAACATTTGGAATGTTGTTATAGCCGTAGATACGGGCCACTTCTTCAATCAGGTCTTCTTCGATCGCCATATCAAAACGATAGGTCGCAGTCGTCACCTGCCAACCAGCCTCAACCACTTCAACAGTGAAGCCCAGACGGGTCAGAATTTCGTTCACATCGCTATCTGAAATCACGTGGCCCAGCAGTTTGTCCAGCTTGGCACGACGCAGCAGAATGTTGGCAGGCTTTGGCAGATGCTCATCAGACTTGGCTTCAACCACAACACCGGCTTCACCACCACAGATATCCAGCACCAGACGGGTGGCTCTGTCCATGACTTTATGCTGCAGCTCGGGATCCACGCCACGCTCAAAGCGGTGCGAGGAATCAGTGTGCAGGCCCAGGCGACGGGCTTTACCCATAATGGCCAGAGGCGCAAAGAAAGCACATTCCAGCATGATGTCTGTGGTCGCCTCAGATACGCCTGAGTACTCACCACCGAACACACCAGCCAGCGCCAAAGGCTTCTGTTCGTCAGCGATAACCAGTACATCGTTTGGTACTGTAATTTCAGTGCCATCAAGCAGAGTCAGCTTCTCTTCACCATTACCCAGACGTACCTGAATGCCGCCATCCAGCTTGGCCAGATCGAAGGCGTGCATTGGCTGACCGAATTCAATCAGCACATAGTTGGTGATATCAACGATAGGGTCGATAGAGCGGATACCGCTGCGACGCAGCTTTTCCTGCATCCACATAGGAGTCGCGGCTTTAACGTTAACGTTTTTCACCACACGGCCCAGATAACGTGGACAACTTTCAGGCGCGTTCAGGCTGATCTCAACCTTGTCTTCAGCGCAGGCGGTTACCGGCTCCCAGCTTGGCTGAGTCACTTCGGCGCGGTTCAACACACCGACTTCACGGGCCAGACCGACCATGCCCAGACAGTCAGCACGGTTGGCAGTCAGATCCACATCGATAACAGCATCATTCAGCTGCAGATACTCACGGATATCTGTGCCCAGCGGCGCATCCAGCGGCAGTTCGATAATACCGTCGCTTTCCACATCGATACCCAGCTCACTGAATGAGCACAACATACCGTGTGAAGGCTGACCACGCAGTTTGGCCTTCTTGATTTTGAAATCGCCTGGCAGAACAGCACCAACCATAGCCACGGCCACTTTCAGACCCAGACGGCAGTTTGGTGCGCCACAAACGATATCCAGCAGCTCTTCGCCACCGACATTAATCTTGGTTACACGCAGCTTGTCAGCATCAGGATGCTGGCCACACTCAACCACTTCACCCACAACCACACCGGAGAAGTCAGCAGCAACGGCATCAACACCGTCAACTTCCAGACCTGCCATGGTGATCTGATGGGCCAGTTCTTCACGACTAACGGATGGATTTACCCACTCGCGCAGCCAGGATTCGGAAAATTTCATAACTGTACTGCTCCGTTATTTGAATTGCTTAAGGAAACGCAGGTCGTTCTCGAAGAACGAACGCAGATCGTTTACGCCGTAGCGCAACATGGTCAGACGCTCAACGCCCATACCAAAAGCAAAACCGGAGTATTTCTCAGGGTCGATACCTACGCTGCGCAGTACATTCGGGTGAACCATACCGCAGCCCAGTACCTCCAGCCACTTACCGTTTTTACCCATTACATCAACTTCAGCGGAAGGCTCTGTGAAAGGGAAGTAAGAAGGACGGAAACGAACCTGCAGGTCCTCTTCAAAGAAGTTACGCAGGAAGTCGTGCAGAATGCCTTTCAGCTCAGCGAAGTTCACATGCTCATCCACCAGCAGGCCTTCCACCTGATGGAACATCGGGGTGTGAGTCATGTCGTAGTCGTTACGATATACGCGACCGGGAGAGATAATGCGCAGCGGAGGCTGCTCATTTTCCATGGTACGGATCTGTACGCCTGACGTCTGGGTACGCAACATCACCTTCGGGTTGAAGTAGAAGGTATCGTGGTCCGCGCGAGCCGGGTGGTGCTCGGAAATATTCAGCGCATCAAAGTTATGGAAATCATCTTCGATTTCAGGACCGTTCTTTACAGTAAAGCCCAGTTCGCCAAAGAAACTTTCAATACGCTCGATGGTGCGGGTTACAGGGTGTAAACCACCATTGCCCAGAGTACGGCCCGGCAGGGTCACGTCAATTTGCTCTGCGCTCAGTTTGGCTTCCAGCTCGGCGGCCTTCAGGCCTTCGATACGCTGGGCCAGGCACTGTTGTACCTGTTGTTTGGCCTGATTCACCTTCTGACCAAAGACCGGCTTTTCTTCCGGGCTCAAAGTGGCCATCAGTTTCATCATATCGGTGATTTTACCTTTCTTACCTAGGTAATCGACGCGGATATCGTCCAGCGCCTTCAGGTCGCTGGCCTGGTCGATCGCTGCCAAGGCGAGTTCTACGATCTCAGTTAACTGCTGCATCTTCTCTTCCACTGCTTCACCAATCTCAAAGTTGGACTTTGAATCGGTTAGGTGCACGTTGAATAATGTCCATCTCTTTCACCCAGAGCGTCCTTACCGACAATCCCCTGCGGGATCGCTGCCTTGGGTTAATAAAAAAGAGTAAAAGTTTACGCGACACAAGCCGCTTTGACTAGGGTTAAATGGCCATTTTTGGCATTTAACCCTATGGTGGCAAAGCTCATTTTATGAACTTTATATGCCCCTCCGCAGAGCACTGTATTCAGAATGACTAAAATAGCCACGGCAGCCTCAGGGAGTCACTGTATTACTCGCAGGTATCCCGCGCTTAATGCCGGGTGGTTAAAGTTGAAACAAATCGGGTAAATTAGCAAAATATTCATCCTGTACAACATTTTACTTATGGCCAAATAGTGCGATAGGGGTAAAGTGTTGATATCTGGCTCATGCATTTCGGCAATTTATTACTCCATGACCACACATCATAACTCTGAAAATCCAACCGGTATTCGCCAATGGCTGCGCAGCTTGCCTGTAAAAATCAGTCTGATCCAGCTGGCCATTGCCCTGGCGTTAATACTACTGACCTGGTGGATCATGTTGGGGATACAGAAACAGCAGCTGATGACTCAGGAGCTGACTGTAAATCGCCATCTGGGGCAACTGGTGGTCACCCGGCTGCATGAGGCCACGGCACAGGTCAATAGTCTGGTGGCATCATTATCCAGTCTCGGAGAGCTCGAAAATGGCTCGACGGCCAAGCTCAGAAAAGTGGTCCCTGCCCTGCTCGATCTGGAAAGTCAGAAACAACTGATTGCCGGTGGCGGGATCTGGCCAGAGCAAACAGAATCCTCCACAGGGGACAGCGCTTTTTGGGCCCGGACCGAGTCTGGTGAACTGACCGAGGTCAAAGGTTACTCTGGACAGAACTATCGTCACGAGTTTTGGTACGAACCCACCCGGCTGCTCCCCAGGGGCAAGACGCTGTGGTCCAAAGCTTACCAGGACCCAGTTACCCGGGAGACCATGGTCACAGCTTCATCAGCCATGTGGTTCGATCACAGCTACCTCGGGGCCGCTACCGTTGATATCAGCCTTGAGCACCTCAATCAGTTTATTGATGCAGGAAGAACTGACATTCCGGGCTATGTGCTGGTTGTTGACCCCTATCGTCAGATCATCGCTGCACCCGGCAGCCTGACGTCAAAGCAATTACCCCTTACTTTTTCCGAGCTCCAGTCTACGCACCCTGAAATGGAGCAACTTGCCAAGCGGCTGATTGAAGCCGATCAACAACAAAAGCTTAAGGGAGCCTATAGGTTTAATGCCCAGCACAACGCCGCAGAACATATCCCCGGGCTTAACGATGATGATGCCAGGCGAACGCAAACCCTGCTTGCCAATCTGACCCAGGGCTGGCCCGGCAGCCCATTGGAACTGGCCAGCTTTACCCTGGCCAAAGACCCACTGCTGAATGAGCGGGTCATGGTCTCTGTTTTTCTGATGCCGGATACCCTTTGGCACGTGATAATCGCCACACCACTAGATGCTCTGGGGAAAGAAGCACAGGGTATCGCCGGTAAGGTGGGCTTGCTGCTGGTCGTCATTCAGGTACTGGCGCTGTTTATGCTGTTTTGGGTGCTGCACAGAATGTTGGTCAGCCCTCTCAGCCGTATGGCTCAGGCACTGTATCAGGACAGGCCTGAACAGTTGGAGATAGAAGCCAGTCAACGCAATGATGAGCTGGGCAAACTGGCCGCAGCTTTCGTATCACGTCATCAACAGCTGGAAACCGCACTGGCCAGCCTTGAAGCCAACCACCTGGCTTTGGAACAGCAACTTGCCGTCCAACAGGAATCAAAGCTTGAGTTGGGCAGATACAGAGATCTGCTGCAGGCACTGATGGAGTCATCGCCCAATATGATTTTTGTAAAAGATCTCAAGGGTGTCTATCAGATGGTTAACCCCAAATACTGCCAGGTGGTGGCACGGGAACAGAGGCAGATTGTTGGCCATACCGATGAAGAGCTCTATCCCGGTCTGGATGCGAAACGTTTCCGCACCAATGATCAAAAGGTATTGCAATCATCAGAGCCCATCACCTTTGACGAGATATTGAGTGACCACAATGGAGACAGGTATTTCAAGGTGACCAAGTTTGCTATCCGTAATGGGGAAGATGAAGTGCTGGCCATCGGGGGCATCGGCCACGAGGTCGTCCCCAAAGGGACAGAGAGAATCGGCTGATTGATGAAAGTAAAAAGGCACCCTGAGGTGCCTTTTTTATCAACTGCAATGTGTGGGCTATTTTTCCACATCCACCAGATAGTGCCCTTCCAGCCAGTTACGGCCAATCAAAAGCTTCTGGCGCATTTTGCTTCTGTCTTTCAGGTTCACCAGCACCTTGTACTCTTTGCCCGGCTCACCTAATTCCAGCTCCACCATGTAACGGATTTCGCTGCCCTGAGCATTACGGATCAGGGAAGTATTCTTAATCCTGGTGGTGACTTCGGCGGACAGGCCTTTTTCATTGCTTGTGGTGAAGGTCACCAGCTTGCCAATATTGTTCTCCATATTCTGTTTGTCTTCATCATGAACACGGATATGGGTAGCGTGCAGAGAGTTTTCGACCGCGCCGGTGTCAATACGGGCATGATAGGTCAAATCTGATTCAACAATGTGGATTGGCGCTCTGGCGCCGATCACCGGCAGCTGCTGCACATCCACCAGATAATGGCCTTTAATCCAGTTACGACCGATCAACATCTTATAGTCCATATAGCGGCGGTCTCTTAAGTTAACCTTCACCTTACGGGCATCCCCGGCAAAGTTCAGCGTCAGCTCAACCATATAGCGGGACTCTGTGCCCTGGGCATTCTTCACAGTGGAGACATCAACGATTTTCGCCTCCATTTGAGATTGTTTACCCTCTTCATTGGCGGTGGTGAATCTCAACATCTTGCCGATATTGTCTTTCTTTTTCTTTGCCTCACCACCGATAACTTGCAGGTCAAAAGCGTGCAATGAGCTGTTGGATGCGCCGGTATCAATACGGGCCTCAAAGGGGATGCCGCCCTCTTCCAGAGTGAATGGCTCTGAGGGCCCTAACACGGGCTTGTCGTAAGCTGAACTGACCAGGGGAAGGAGGGACATAAAAAACAGGATCACTCTTAACATTACCGGACCTCTTAACTGTCACGGCATGTCAGGCGTGACAGAGTTAAACCGCTACAGGCTCCTGTTGAAGCCATGCTCTGGCCGATTCCCTTTCTGAAGTGGAATAGATCTTCACCGGACAAGGCATCATCCCCGCCAGCGTTTGTGCCATTCCCCTCATCACAGCGTCATCGGCAAGCACGACAATACGCGAAAAGTCACTCAAGTGAAAGAATCCCAACATAGCTTCATTCCAAAGCGTACCTACGGTAATGCCTTTAAAGCTTGGGTCAAATTCATACCAGAGACGGATACTGGCGTGGTCCTGCAACTTTGACTCGATGGCAGGCTCCAGCACCTGAGCGTAGTCGTTGCTGCACAACAGGTCCTGAGCGACCACGGCGACGGTATCGTGAGGAAAATCGGGTAATAGGGTTAACATGCGCGCCTCCCTGCAAAATAGGTTTTGCACTCTTGCTCAACTATTAATTGCTGAAACAATTATAGAAGCTTTACAGCAAAAGGAGGCATTTAATACTCAACCGGCATCCAACCGGCGGTATGTGGCCATCATGGTTGAGATAGCGGTATCGAACAGGTTTTTTATCAGGCCTGCGTAGTCAGTGATAAACAGAGCCTGCTCCCGGGTCATCGGCTTATCCACCACCTCAGCCAGCACCTGTTCCAGATCGGCAACGATGGCATCAACCTCGCGGATCACCCTGTTCCTTTGCTCAAAACTCAAGCCTGGATGTTGGCCGCACAGTAATATCACCTGAGCCGACAGCTGCTCTTCAAAGTACTCGAGCACGGGTTGATTAACACTGATATCGCCATTGGGAGCATTGAAAAGCTCAAGATTTTCACCCAAAAACGTCAATAGATGGGTGTAACCTTCAGAGTCTGTCACCATAATCTATGCTCCCGATCTGGCAGCTCCCTAGGTTTTGGAGCTGAGGGTAATCACAAAGCTGACTGGTACCGCTTCACTGATCGCCTTTAATCCGGCAACCTGTCTGAGTTTTTCCACCCCGGCGCTCAGTGCAAATTGTCCTGCATTGACCACTATGGGCTGAAAGCTACTCACAGTCAGGGTGTTGTTATTCAGCCTGGCGACCATAACATCAAAGGTCATCGGCTGGCTCTTACCATGCAAGGCAACTTTGGCACTGACCTGCACTATCGCCTGCTGACCCGCCTTAATGCTGTTAATCGCCGCCATATCGACGTCAGCGTTAAGCTCAAGCTCGGGGAATTTACCCACTTCAAACAGCATGCTTTGCATACGCTCGTTGCGGATATCTATCCCTGTCTGTACGCCGGTCAGAGGAATGGTCAAACTGAACTTTCCCTCTGACGACAGTGCGCCACTTACCTTGGTAAAACGGCTGACTTCGGCAATATTACCTTGCTTGATGGTAATAAAACTTACGCGGGAATCCTGGTTTTGGATTACCCAATCTGCAGCCAGTGACAACCCCGGGGTCATCAATGCCAGTGTCAGTAACCAATGTTTCATCTGCTTTCTCTCCCCGGCCATCCCGACCGATATCAAACCAGTAGTAATAGGATGCTGGGACATACAGGTGCCTGGTGCGCCCGACTTCAATGTTCCCGTGTTGCGCAACTGGGCCTGTCATTTCAGTCTAGCAGTTTTGCAACTTGTCTGGACCAGAGATCCAGTTGGCGGCTGAACGCATGCTTGTCCTGATTGGATAAGGCTGCCGGACCACTGGTTTGGATCCCTGAACTTCTGAGAGTATCAAAGAAGTCCCGCATATTCAGCCGCTCTCCAATATTCTCTTTGGTCATGGCTTCTCCTCTTGGAGTTACCACAAATGCCCCCTTTTTCAGTGCATCGGCCGCAAGAGGAATATCACTGCTGATGACCAGATCGTTGGCACTAACTCTCTCTACCAGATAGTTATCAGCCACATCGAACCCCTGCTCTACCCGGATCACAGAGATATAACGACTGGGCGGGATCCGGATGCTGTGATTGGCCACCAGCTTAAGTGGCACCTTCATTCGCTCTGCCGCTTTAAACAGAATTTCTTTTACCGGATTTGGACAGGCGTCCGCATCAACCCAGATGGTAACCATTAATCAACACCTTAACTTGTAATTTATCTGACATATCCGGCTGCTACATTGCGGCTTCAGCACCAGCTTGTTAACACCGGATTGATTAAGAGGATTCTATGTCAGATCAAGTCATCACTGGAACTGTAAAGTGGTTCAACGATGAAAAGGGATTTGGATTTCTGGCCCGCGAAGGCGCCGGCGATGTATTTGTCCACTTCAGAGCCATCAATGGCAGTGGCCGTCGAACATTGAAAGAGGGACAATCGGTCACTTTTCAGGTAGTTCAGGGTGAAAAAGGCCCATTGGCAGAAAATGTTACGCCTCTGGCCTGAGTCGTCCGGAGGTTTGGGGCCGGATAAACCGCGCTTCCAATAACCAAAAGCGCACCGGCCAGGTGCGCTTTTAGTTCGCAAAGAAGTTAATCCTTTACCGTTTGGCTCAGGGCGCCAGTCGCTCTACCTGCCAGCCGTCCCCTTCACGCATATAGATAAACCTGTCGTGCAATCTATGCTCCCCACCCTGCCAAAACTCGACCGTTTCCGGCTTAACCCGGTAGCCGCCCCAGAACTTAGGCAGCGGAACTTCCCCTTTGGCGAATTTGGCTTTCATTTCGTTGAACTTGGTTTCCAGCGCCTGACGGGCGGTTAAACGGCTGGACTGATTGGAAGCCCAGGCAGCAATCTGACTCTCTTTAGGGCGGGTAACAAAGTACTTGAGTACCTCAGCCGTAGACAAAGGCTCGGCTACGCCGGTCACCGATACCTGACGTTCCAGCATATGCCAGGGAAAGTGCATACTGATTTTGGCATTCTGGGCCAGATGGGTAGCCTTGCGGCTCTCCAGATTGGTGAAGAACACAAAGCCGTCATCATCGAACTGTTTAAGCAGCACGATACGTTGCCAGGGCTGACCATCTTCATCCACTGTTGCCACACACACGGCAGTCGGATCCATCAGGTTGGCTTTGATGGCCTGATCCATCCAGTGCCTGAAAAACGCCATAGGCTCCGGCGTTAAGTCATCCCGGCGCAGACCGCCCCGGAGATACTCGCGGCGAACCTGGGTCAAATCTGTCATTCATACTTCCTTTTCACATCGCGGGCCCGAAAACTCCATCAGGCTGCCTTTGGTTTCACAGGGATATATAACAAAAAAGCCAGTGTGGATCACACTGGCTTTAACTAAATGAAGAAATATCCTACAGGATTATTCTTTAATCTTGCCCTGGCTGGCAGCCCAAACGTGCAGCATTTCCAGACCCAGAGTGGCCGCAGCCAAAGAGGTGATCTCGGCGTTATCATAAGATGGCGCAACTTCCACTACGTCCATACCTACGATATTCAGGCCCTGCAGACCACGGATAACTTTCAGCGCTTTGTCGCTGGTCAGGCCGCCGATAACCGGAGTACCTGTACCCGGAGCGAAAGCAGGATCCAGACAGTCGATATCGAAAGTCACATACAAAGGCATGTCACCTACGCGGGCCTTGATCTGAGCCACGATTTCATCGGCGGTCATTTCATTGGCCATACCGGCGTCAATCACCTGGAAACCGTGACCATCTTTGGTGTACTCGGTACGGATACCTACCTGCACAGAGTGGTCTACATCGATCAGGCCTTCTTTCGGCGCTGTGTAGAACATGGTGCCATGGTCGTATGGGCTACCCTGGCTGTAAGTGTCGGTGTGAGCATCAAAGTGCAGCAGTGCCATCTTACCGTGTACCTTATGGTGGGCACGCAGCAGCGGCAGAGTCACGAAGTGGTCACCACCCAGGCTCAGCATGGTTTTGCCGGATTTTACAATCGCAGTGGCAAAATCTTCTGCACGCTGGGTAAAGTCAGCAGCGTCCCCCAGGTTGAATACCAGATCACCGGCATCCACGACCTTAATATGGTCAAACAGACGGAAGTCCCATGGCCAGCGCTTCTCTTCCCACGCCAGGTTGGTCGATACCTTACGGATCGCGCCAGGACCCATGCGGCCACCGCTGCGACCAGTCACGGCCATATCAAAAGGTAAACCCAGTACAACAACGTCAGCGTCGCTTTCAACAGGCTTGAAATCCAAAGGCTGACGCAGATATCCGAACGCGTTAGAAAACAGCGAATAATCTGCTTTGTCTGCAATGGTGGTCATATTCACTCCAAAGGATGGCTACAGGCCATCAAGATTACATTTGTTCCGGGATCAGCACTTCGTGGCATGTCTGCTGGAAGTGACTGAACTCAATGGAGTACCCCTGATCACTCTCAAGGGTACAACTGCCCAGGCACAGGTGTGATGGGTAACCTTGAGTATCTCTCTCAACGTTAAAACCAATCACGTCCCAACTGCCCGGGTTCAGAATTTGCAACAGTCTGGCAAAAATGGGCTGTGGATATTGCCCCAAGTCCAGATTGGTTTCAAAACTCACGTACGAGCTATTTTCCTGAGGTGTGATGTGGATCGTCATATAACGGTCGCCACTGACCCCATTGACGGAATAGCCGAACGGCTCAAACAAAAAGTCATCAAATTCAAAGTCCGGCAGCAGCGACTCCAACTCGAGCAAGCGACGCACGCCCTCGGCGGTTTGCTTCTCGCTTCTCAGGTAGTCGGCGGCCTCGCCCCGAATATGGTACATCAGCAACTCACTGGTCTTCTCCTCACCCAGGCCCTCACAGGGAGCATCGGTGCAGAACACATAGTGATGGTGTGAGTCCAGATGGCCTATACGATAGGCTTTTCCGGTCAGTTTTTCCCGCAATCTAAACAAATCTTCATCAAAGCTGCTCGACTGCAGGTGCGACAGATATTCATTCTTGCGCTGATAGCAAACAAAGCCCACTTTTTCGATACCGTACTGCTCGATAAAAGACAGCGCCGCATCTGCCAGAGTGGTAGTGCCACAGGTCAACATCAGGAACTCATCGTCCCATACAAACAGGCTGGATTCGCTGAGCAGGTAAGCGTCACATTCATCATTACTGATATGAGACAAAATCTCAGCATTGGCGCAGGCGACTATGTCCTGCCAGAAAGGTCTCCCGAGACTGCGCAGCGAGGGAGAGCCAGCAGCCACTTTGATTTCTACTTTTTTTTCAGAGCCTTCAAAAAACATTTTTATTATTGTCCTTAATATGGGCAGCCCTGAGGCTGCCCGCTACCAGGTTTTTTCGGCAATGCTCATCGGGTACAGAGCAGATGCCGTTTAGAACACAGCGATATCTTCCAGATAGGTGTAACCCTTCAGACCGGCTTCCAGCTCTTCAAGGATAGAAGCACGCTCGCCCTCTTCAATATGACGATTAACCAACTCTTCGTAGGTACGCATAAAGGAGATAGCATCCAGGTTCACATAGCGCAGCACATCTGCAACGGTATCACCGGCCAGTACTGACTCTATGTTGGCTTTGCCTTCATCATCCAGACGCACCACAGCTGAGTTGGTGTCACCAAACAGGTTATGCAGGTCACCCAGGATCTCCTGGTACGCACCGACCAGGAAGAAGCCCAGCAAGTATGGGCTGTCAGCATGCCACGCAGGCACTGGCAGTGTGGTTTCAATACCCTGACCATCCACGTACTGATCGATGGCACCGTCTGAGTCACAGGTGATATCCAGCATAACTGCACGGCGCTCAGGGGCCTTGTCCAGACCACTCAGCGGCAGCACAGGGAACACCTGATCAATACCCCAGGCATCAGGCAGTGACTGGAACAGGGAGAAGTTCACAAAGAACTTGTCGGCCAGCTTCTCATTCAGCTCATCGATAATCGGTCTGTGATAACGGTTTTTGTTATTCATCAGGCCCTGCAGCTCGTGACACACACGCAGGTTGGTCTGCTCAGCCCAGGCGCGCTCAGTCAGGCTCAGCTGGCCCATGGCAAACAGTGCATGGGCTTCAGCCAGATCCTGCTGCACGTCGTGATAAATCTCGATCTGCGCACGGGAATCCACACGGCCTTTCAGATCCTGCCAGGACTGCCACATGTTTTGCAGCAGCTGTGGAGCTTCTTCAGCTGGCGGCTGAATATCTTCCGGCTTATAGGCCTCTGTACCGATAACGTCAGAGATAAGTACCGCGTGATGTGCAGTCAGGTAGCGACCTGACTCAGAGATAATGCGCGGCATTGGCTGATCGTAAGCCACACACATTTCGCCCAGCACGCTCACGATGTTGTTGGCGTATTCGTTCAGACCATAGTTCATGGAGCTGGAAGAGGAGCTGCGGGTACCGTCATAATCCACCGCCAGACCACCACCTACGTCGAAACAATCCACGTTGGCGCCCAGCTTACGCAGTTCACAGTAGAAACGTGCCGCTTCGCTTACACCCTGGCGAATATCGCGGATGTTGGCGATTTGAGAGCCCAGGTGGAAGTGCAGCAGCTGCAGAGATTCCAGCATGTTGGCTTCTTTCAGCTCATCGATAACACGCAGCACCTGTGCGGCGGACAGACCAAACTTGGACTTCTCACCACCGGACGCCTGCCACTTACCCTTGCCCTGGAATGCCAGACGGGTACGCAGACCCAGTCTTGGAGTCACGCCCAGACGCTCAGCTTCGGCTAATACCAGCTTCAGCTCAGACATCTTCTCAAGCACGATGTAAACCTTGTGGCCCAGCTTTTCGCCGATCAACGCCAGACGGATATACTCGCTGTCTTTATAACCGTTACATACGATCACTGAGCTGGCTTTCTGAGCCATCGCCAGAACCGCCATCAGCTCAGGCTTACTGCCCGCTTCCAGGCCCAGTTGTGGCACTTCTTTGGACTGTTGGGAAGCCAGGATCTCTTCCACTACGTTCTTCTGCTGGTTTACCTTGATCGGGTATACCAACAGGTAGTCTTTCTGATATTCGTACTTCTGGATTGCCTGGTTAAATGCCTGACACAGACTATTCACCCTGTGGTGCATAATCTGTGGGAAGCGAACCAATACCGGCAAAGATACACCGGCATTGACCATATCCTTGGCCAGCTCGTTCAATCCGACCTGATGCTCAGGATTGGCAGGATCCGGAGAGACAAACACCTCACCAGCGTCCGACACACCGTAAAAACCCTGACTCCAGTGAGTCACGTTGTAGCCGGTGCGAGCGTCGTCAATAGACCAATTATTCATTTATTCAGCCTTAAACAAGGAATTAAGCTGTCACAGTCATTGCTGACTTCACAGCCTGTTCAACAAAAGCCGGCAGGGCGAAACTCGCCTGATGAACTGCCGGAGTGTAGTAACGGGTCTGGATACCGCTGGCGTTAAAACGCTCAGTCAGCGTATCCAGACTTTGTTGACGGGCTTCCAGATTGTCTGTTGCCCAGGCAAAGGCCATGGCGCCACCAATATAGGTTGGCACTGCGGCCTGATAAAACGTCGTTTCCTTGACGTAAGAACTCATGCGGCGCACTGTGTCCTGCAGCTCTTCCACCTGCATAAATGGCACACCATTTTGCGCCACAAAAATACCGCCCTCATTCAGGCAGCGCTTGCAGCCTGCATAGAAGTCGGAGCTGAACAGCACCTCTCCGGGACCAACCGGGTCGGTACAGTCAGAAATAATCACATCGAACTTTTTGTCGGTATTGGCGACAAACGCCATGCCGTCGTCGATAACCAATTCAACTCGGGGATCATCATAGGCACCCTGTGAATGCTGAGGGAACCAGGTCTTACACATATCCACCACGGCGCCATCAATCTCAACCATGGTGATCTGTTCGATGCTCTGATGCTTGACCACTTCACGCAGCATACCGCCGTCACCGCCGCCAATAATCAGCACTGACTTTACCTTGCCATGAGCCAGCACAGGCACATGGGTCAGCATCTCGTGATAAATAAATTCGTCTTGCTCAGTTGTCTGAATCGCGCCATTAAGCGCCATTACCCGGCCCAGGCGAGGGTTACTGAAGATGGTCAGATGCCACTGATCCGTTTTCTGTTCAAACAGCACTTCGTCCACTTCGAAGTACTGGCCATAACTGCTGTGCAGCGTCTCGTAATAAATGTGCTTGTTATGCATCCTGGGTCCAGACTTAGGGTAAAAATTTTTAAAATAAGTGTCTCCCAGACAACGTCATCAAAGACGCTCCGGGCAAAAGGAGTACACCGCCGACAAGGGTCTGCGGATCAGATGGGACTATTGGCCTCTTCGCGGCCGGAATTGATGCGAATTAACGTGAGATGCTTGCGATCGGTATTGTCAAAAAATACCGGTGCCAGGTGGTGGCGCAGACGCACTTTGATAAACAGTGCAGCAAGAACAGATTGGAACATGTGCTGAAAATCCTCAATATCACCGTGTAAATGTCGCTGTCATTTACACGGTTAACGCCTTGTGAACCATATGAACCTTAACTACTCACGTAATTTCCGAATGTTAGGCAGGTTTGCCCGAAAAAACGGCGCAATTATGTATCCTCAATCCCGCCGATTGCAAGAGTGAATTTAACGGATTTAATAGTTTTTTTGCGCCTTGAGATTCATATGCCGCTCCCATCGCCAATCCTGTATTAAATTTCACTTATTCAATAGACATTTAGCCATCCACAATCCAAATATGGCGAATGTTAACAAGCTGGTTGAGAACATGGTAAAACAGTTACTTGCCTGACCTATTATGCCGATGTTGAGCGGGAAATCATCCGACTCGGGAAAATCCGAGCATACGCTCCTTGATTGCCTTATAATTGCCGCCGATCCCAATCAATGTTTAGTAATCGGATAATTCATGATTCAAATCGGTAAAACCTACACGCTGGACGTGGTCAAACAGGTCAACTTCGGCTTCTATCTCAATGCTCACGAACTGGGTCAGGTATTGCTGCCCAACAAGTTGGCACCAAAGGAGCTGGAAGTGGGTCAGCAGGTAGAAGTTTTCCTCTATCTGGATTCCGACGATATGGTGATTGCTACCACCCAGAAACCCAAAGCTCAGATTGGTGAGTTTGCCCTGTTGAAGATAGTGTCTGTGGGACGCATCGGTGCGTTTCTGGATTGGGGACTGGATAAAGACTTGCTGCTGCCGTTTGCTGAGCAGGTACGCCCTCCGGAAGAAGGTCGCGGCGTATTGGTGCATGTCCACACCAACCGCGCCGATGAGCGTATCGTGGCGTCAGCAAAAATTGATAAGTTTCTCGATAAAACCCCTGCCCATTATAAAGATGGTCAGCAGGTAGATATTATTATCGCCGGCACCACAGATCTGGGCTACAAGGCGATTATCAACAACCGCCACACAGGTGTGATTTATACCAACGAAGTATTTAAGCCGCTGAAGTATGGTCAGCGCCTTAAGGCTTACATTAAGCAGGTTCGCCACGATGGCAAAGTAGACCTGCAGTTGCAGCGTGGCTCAAAAGCGGAGCTGGATCAGTTCTCAACACTGATCCTGAGCAAGTTGCAAAAGGCCGGTGGTTTCCTGCCCCTTACAGACAAAACTGACGCTGACGTGATTTACCAGCAGCTGGGCATGAGTAAGAAAGCCTTTAAAAAGAGCATTGGTGGCCTTTACAAGCAAGGCAAGCTGACCATTGCTGACGATGGTTTACACCTGACTGAATAAGGCGAAAAACACTGCACTAAAGCACTCCAACGGAGTGCTTTTTTATTGCCTTTGTGGCGGCATGCACCTGAGTGTTAAAGCCGGGACTTACATTTATCAGCACATAAACCTCTGCTTAATTCGCATTCAATTACACTTTTATCCTGAGATAATCAGCAGCTTGTCTATGGTCGGACCCAGGTAGCAGTGATATAACAGACTAAGGTATCCGCATAATGAGAAGTGAATATGCAATTGAACAGTATCGAAGGACGCATTATTGGCTGTCTGCTGGAAAAAGAAGTTACCACCCCAGAGCAGTATCCCCTTTCCCTTAATGCGCTGACCCAGGCCTGTAATCAGAAAACCAGCCGGGATCCCGTCATGGCGCTGTCCGAAGTGGACGTACAATCAGGGCTCGACAGCCTCAACAAGAAGCGCCTGATCAGCGAGCAGTCCGGTTTTGGCAGTCGCGTCGTCAAGTACAAGCACAGATTCTGCAATACCGAGTTTTCAGACGTTCAGCTGAGCAAGGCCGAGTTTGCCATTGTTTGTCTCTTGCTGCTGCGTGGTCCTCAAACCCCGGGCGAACTGCGTACCCGCGCCGGTCGTCTGTATGAGTTTTCTGCCATCGAAGAGGTGGAAAAAGCCCTGAGTGCACTGGCCGGACGCGAAGAGCCAATAGTGAAAATTCTGCCCAGAGAGCCAGGAAAAAGAGAGAGCCGCTACACCGAACTCTTCAGTGAGGAGGCAGCTAATCTTCCGACTGGTGAGCTCCCGGTAGCTTCTGCTGAGCCCGCGTCTCCGGCGCTGGCAGAGCGGGTTACCCAACTCGAGCTGGAAGTGACTGAGCTGAAAGCCCAGGTGGCTGAACTGAAAGCACTGCTTGAATAATTACAACAAGGATTATGAATGACAAACCAGACCATCATCCCGCGACCAGCCAGCCTTTGGCTTATCGCGCAATTTGAATTAAGAAAAGCCCTCAGCGGTACCCGTGGGCTGATCGGCCTGGGCGCCTTTATTCTCTGCTGGCTGGTGCTGCTGATTTACCCCATAGGCAGCGCGGCAAACTGGCTGTCTCAGCCGGGTTTTATCGATATGGTCCGGGCGTTTACCGAAGGCCAGGCCAATGAAATCCTCAGCTGGAAAGTCCCCGAAATGGCCATGTTCTGGGTACTGGCGCTGTATCTGTTCCCCCTGTCGGTATTAATGGTTTCAGCGGATATGTTTGCCACCGACAGACAACAGGGAACGTTAAGATTTCTGCTCCAGCGAGCCAGTCGGCACGAGATTTTCTGGGGACGCTTACTGGGCCACCTGATCCTGCAAACTCTGCTTATTGCGCTCGCCATTGCCGCTACCCTGTTAATGGCAATGCTCAGACAGGCTGATACCCTGGCAGCAGGGTTACAACAAGCAATATGGGTGTTGCCTGCACTGGTTATCAACGCGCTGCCCTATCTGGCGTTGATGGCGCTGTTATCTGTGGTTTGCCGCTCCTCAAGAATGAGCATACTTTGGGCCATCATCATATTGTTATTGGGCGGTCTGGTGATACAGCTGCTGACCTATAACCTGCCGATGCTGTCGTTTATGACAGATATTATTCCCGGCAGTCAGCTGAGCGATATGATCAACACCAAAGGGGCGGGAGTCCTGGGCCATATACTCATCCCTGTTATCCAATCTTTGCTTCTGTTGGCCGCCGGCGCCATCATCTTCTGGAGGAAACGCCTGTGAGCCTGATTAAATGTGACCAAGTAAGCCTGAGTTATGGCAGCCATCGGGCGCTTGATTGTTTGAGCTTTACCGTGGAATCCGGCGGCCCTGTCGCACTGGTGGGCCCCAATGGTGCCGGTAAGACCAGCCTGTTCAGCTGCCTGTGCGGTTACCAGCGTCCTGACTCGGGAAGCATCAGCGTGTTGGGTCATGCCCCTGGCTCTGCAGCATTGGCTGGCCGATTGGCCGCCCTGCCCCAGGACGCCAAACTGGATGCCAGATTCAGCATCAAGGCTCAGCTAACCTACTTTGCCCGCCTGCAGGGAATGTCAGCCAAGCAGGCACAGACTGAAGCGATGCGAGTATTGGCTTTGGTGGATCTTGAAGGCATCGCAGACAAACAGCCTTCTGAGCTCAGCCACGGTATGAACAAGCGTGTCAGTATCGCCCAGGCTCTGCTTGGCAACCCTGAGTTGGTGTTGCTTGATGAGCCTACCGCAGGCCTGGATCCCGCCAATACCAAAGCCATCAGGGAGTTAATTAAGAGTCTGAAAGATCAGACTCAGTTTATGATCAGCTCCCACAACCTGGATGAGCTGGAGAAACTTTGCAGTTCAGTGCTCTATATCGACAAAGGCCAGCTGACTAAATCCATGGCGGTTGAGTCCGCTGATGCAGGCGTCAGTTACCTCACGCTTAAAATGATGAGTGCAGACGATCAGACTCTGTTACCGGCACTGGAACGTCTGACCGGCGTCAGCAAGGTTGAACAAACAGCTGCGGGTGAGTTTGTATTGCAGACACAACCCAGACAGGGGCATCAACTTGAGTCTGAGGTGCTGGAACTGCTTTCAGCTCACGGATGGCAGTATCGTATGTTGCTCAATGGCAGAACGCTGGAAGACTCACTCTTCTCTTCCGCCTCCCAGTAGCCAGCCATACTCAGGCCGATAAATGCCGGTACTCCACGGATTACCGGCATTTTTGTATTCAGGGACACGCTTAAAGGGAACTGTAAAAAGGAGATAATAGAACTGTGGTACAGGTGCCAATGTTAACCACATTGGACAGGCGTGAACTGCTGAGGCTGGAGAAAAGGACGATTGGTATTGAAGCTCTGTGTCTGAACGTCAGACACAAAAAAGCTGCGATTAACGCAGCTTTTTAGTTTTTTACCTAAGCCCCTAAAGGCTAGAGTAAAAATTAACCGATTACGGTTACGTTCTCAGCCTGAGGACCTTTCTGACCTTGGGTCACAGTGAAAGATACTTTCTGACCTTCGTCCAGAGTCTTGAAACCGTCAGTCTGGATAGCGCGGAAGTGTACGAATACATCTGGGCCACCTGGCTGCTCGATGAATCCGAAACCTTTATCAGCGTTGAACCATTTAACGGTACCAGTTACTTGAGACATGATTGTCATCCTTTTAAATTAAAACACAAGCCATAAACGGCAGTGGAGCTGAAATTGCCGGTATTACTTATGTTAACAGGACGAAACTGGTCGTAATGAAGACATAATATAAGCCCAACTTTCAAGCCATACTGAATATAAACTATTCTCCAGCTAAGTCAACCTGGATAATTCCTATTGGAACTCTAATTTTCCTTTATTTTTTCTGGACTTTGTGAGTTTATCCGCGACTTGTACCAAAGTGACCAGCAATGTCGTTGAAAACCAACAAAATCCCTTTTGCAATTAACAATTTATTATCAGCTTGCAGCTAAATCATGGTTTTTGCGATGGACCTCAACAAAAAAGTCCAGTTCGCACTCCAGGCCTGTTTTTGCCAACTGCTGTTTTTCTGTGCTGGCAAATTTCCAGGCATAGGGCGTCATTTCCAGAAAATGCAAAACCATGTCACCTGGAGGCAAACACAAGACGGAAGTCAGGTTTTCCTGATGTACCTTCTCAAAGCCCTCCAGGGCTGTGTCTTTCACTTCATGAAATCTGGGTTCATCATAAATCATCTGCTTCAACGCATAATGATGAGTTTTTCCGGGAGACACGGTAATTAATGTGGCACCGGGTTTCAGCACCCTCGCCATCTCTGCCGCTTTCGATGGCGCGTATATCCTCAGCATCAGGTCGAAGCTGGCATCAGCAAACGGCATATCATAGCTGGAGGCCACACTGAAGCGGATATCCCGGTAGCGCTTGGCTGCATAACGCAGCGCGGCTCTGGAAATATCCAGACCATAAACGCTCATCTCATTGTCATCACTCAGCAGCGCCTGCTGCAGCCTTTGGGTGTAATACCCTTCACCGCAGCCCAAATCCAAAACCTGAGTACTGTCCTTTGCAAATTCCTGGGCCAGTTCACCCACTCTTTGACTGAGAAACTCATAGTGTCCGGCGTCCAGAAAACTGCGTCTGGCCAACATCATCTCTTTATTGTCACCTGGGTCTTTGGACTTCTTCTTATTAACAGGCAACAGATTAATATAGCCCTCTTTGGCAAAATCAAACCTGTGTCCACTGGCACACGCCAGACTTCTGTCAGCGTTAAACAGTTGGGAGCGGCATAAAGGGCAAATGTAGTTCATGGAAAATCAAGGCCAGGACTTTTGAAAAGCCGAATGATACACCAATCAGACTCGACTGGTTCAATCAGGGCTGCGGAAATGAGCAAATCTGCAGCAGGGCGATGAGATAACCCCGGCAAGATAAGCTTTATCAGTGTTATTTCATGATATGCTTCGACTATCTATGGAGAAACTCTTGGCATGGGCTAATATCCTCAGCAAATTCAAGAGCCGAATGCGGATTGTCAACGCTGCCGCACTCATGCCACAGTACATCATCAACGCCGGCATTGTCGGCCAAGCTAAAACAACAGCCAATAACACCAGATGACTAAATTCGCCGAGCCCACATTCTTTTGGCACGATTACGAAACCTTCGGTGCCAGCCCAGCTAAAGACCGGCCTTCACAATTCGCCGGGATCCGTACAGACGCAGATCTGAACATTATTGGAGAGGAAGAAACCTTTTATTGTCAGGTTGCGCCAGACTACCTGCCCTCACCTGAAGCCATTTTGATCACAGGTATCACTCCGCAACTGGCCAATATGAAAGGGATGCCGGAAAGTGAATTTATGGGCCGGATTAATGAGCTATTCAGCCAGCCCAATACCTGTGTTGTCGGCTATAACTCTCTGCGATTCGATGATGAAGTCAGCCGCTACGGTTTCTACCGTAACTTTATCGACCCCTATGCCCGTGAATGGAAAGATGGTAACTCCCGCTGGGATTTGATCGACCTGGTGCGCGCCTGTTATGCCCTGCGTCCGGAAGGTATCAACTGGCCGACCAAAGAAGATGGCACACCGTCTTTTAAACTGGAGCACCTGACAGCAGCCAATGGACTGAGCCATGAGAAGGCTCACGACGCCATGTCCGATGTGTACGCCACTATCGCCATGGCTAAATTGATTAAAGAAAAGCAGCCCAAGTTGTTCCAGTACTATTTTGGTCTGCGTCGTAAGCAGGAAGTGGCTAAGCACCTGGATGTACTGAATATGCAGCCTCTTTTGCATATCAGCAGTAAAGTGAGTGCAGCCAATGGCTGTGCCACTCTGATAGCTCCTGTCGCCCATCATCCCGACAACAAAAACGCCATTATTTGCGTCAACCTGGCGATGGACCTGTCCCCACTGTTTGAGCTGGACGTGGAGACGATTCGGGAGCGAATGTACACACCCCGAAGGGATTTGGCAGAGGATGAGTTGCCGATCCCGGTAAAGCAGGTTCATCTCAACAAATGTCCATTTGTTGCCACCGCCAAGTCCCTTACCGATGAGAATGCGGCGCGTCTTGGGTTTGATAAAGATTTTGCCCGGGAGCAGTACAAGTTGTTAAAGCAACATCCGGATATTCGTCAGAAACTGGTGGCACTGTTTGAAGAGGGTTATGAGTCAAAAGAGACCGACCCTGACTTTATGCTCTATTCAGGTGGATTCTTCAGTCATGCAGATAAAGCCAAAATGGATATTATCCGCAATACAGCACCTCAGAATCTGGCCGCGCTGGAGCTGCAATTTGATGATCCCCGCCTAAAGGAGATGTTATTCCGGTTTAAAGCACGAAATTATCCGGAGACACTGGATTATCAGGAGTCAGTAAGGTGGCGTGAATTCTGTCAGCAACGTTTGTCTGCAGATCCAGACTATGTCATCAAACTGGAAAACCTGTTGGAAGAAACTGCACAGGACGAGCACAAACAAAAGCTGCTGCGAGCCCTTGTTCAATATTTGCAGTCGCTGTGATCAACTTTTTTTGTTAGTAAGGAAAGGGAAATGCAAGACAGATTTGTTGCACGCATAACCCAGGTGCCAGAGATTCTGGCCACCCCGCTTATCCCTTTACTGGGTGCTTCTTTCTCCGGTCATATCAGCAAAGCTGAGCTGGAAAATCTGATAGCCGATTCGGGCATGGAAAAAAATGAACTGCTGCTGGCTCTACTGCCCATTGCCGCAGCCTTGGCCAATCCACCTATCAGTGATTTTTATGTGGGTGCCATTGCCATAGGTAGATCAGGCGATCTCTATATGGGCGCCAACATGGAGCTTGCCGGTGAAGCCCTGGGTCAGGCGGTACATGCGGAGCAAAACGCCATCAGCCACGCCTGGCTGAAAGGTGAGGCAGGTATCGAAGATATTATTGTAAATGCCTCTCCCTGTGGGCACTGTCGCCAGTTTATCAATGAATTAGTGCAAGGTTCAGATATCCGTATCCACCTGCCGGGTCAGGCCACAGCCCCTTTGGCGCATTACCTGCCCTATGCTTTTGGTCCAAAAGATCTGAATATCACTGCCCCGCTGCTTACGCCTCAGAGTATAGAGCTGGCACTGGAAACCGATGACCCCTTGCTGATTGAAGCCCTTGACCAGGCCAACCAAAGTTATGCCCCCTACAGCAGCAACCATGCTGCAGTTGCTATTGAAACTCACGATGGGCAGGTGTTTGTAGGGCGTTACGCCGAAAACGCGGCCTTCAACCCATCCATGATGCCTTTGCAGATGGCGCTGGGCTGTTTGATGCGCCATAACCTTGGCTTCGACGCCATCGAGCGTGTGGTACTGCTTGAGTCCTCCGCCGGTAAAATCTCCCTGGCGAATGCCTCAGTTGCGGCGCTGTGCGCTGTCACCCAGGTTCAGCTTGAACATGTGGTCGCTGAGCCCTGCTGAGGCCTGTAGTCACCCCGGTCACAAAAAAGGACAGCAGATGCTGTCCTTTTTTATGGCAAGTCACGGTATCAACCACGGTTCTTTTCAAGTCTGGCCATCAGGCTAGAGGTATCCCAGCGGTTGCCCCCCATAGACTGCACTTCGGCATAAAACTGATCCACAAGGGCAGCCAGGGGTAAGGTTGAGCCGTTACGTCGGGCCTCATCCAGGGCAATACCCAGATCTTTGCGCATCCAGTCGATGGCGAAACCGAAGTCATACTCTCCAGCCCACATAGTCTGGTAGCGGTTTTCCATCTGCCAGCTTTGGGCTGCGCCCTTACTGATCACCTCTACCACCTTTTCACCATCAAGACCTGCGCTCCGGGCAAAGTGAAGGCCTTCAGACAAGCCCTGTACCACGCCGGCGATACAGATTTGATTCACCATCTTGGTCAACTGACCACTGCCCACCTCGCCCATCAACTCACAGCAACGGGCAAAGGCATCAATCACTGGCCTGGCGCGGTCAAAAATCTCAGGCTCACCACCGACCATCACAGTCAGCACGCCGTTTTCGGCCCCCGCCTGTCCTCCGGACACAGGTGCATCCAGAAAGTATGCGCCCTTGGCTTTAAGCGCAGTACTAAGCTCTCTGGCCACTTCTGTCGAGGTCGTGGTGTTGTCTATCAAAATGGCATCAGCTGCGATGGAATCCATAATGCCCTGCGCTCCTGTCACGACCTGGCGCAGATCATCATCATTACCCACACAGGTAAAGATAAACTCAGCTCCCCGGGCGGCCTCTGCCGGTGTGGCCTGAAAAGTACCGTCATACTCCTGCGCCCAACGCTCAGCTTTCGCCGTGGTGCGGTTATATACACTAACCTCGTGCCCTGCCAGCTTTAAATGTCGTGCCATGGGATAGCCCATTACGCCAAGACCAATAAACGCTACCTTTGCCATTCTATTCTCCGGGTACAGATACAATTTGTGCACCGTATCTTTTTATATTGATTATTAAAGTGCTGGCAGTTTAACACGGCCACAGAGGAAGTTAAGGCAGCTGGATATGACATTCTGACATAACAAAAAAGGTACCCTGAGGTACCTTTGAATGGTTTGGGATGGAATAGACTACTGCTTGATATGGGCTTCCATCTCGCTGGTAATCTTCTTGCGCATCTCCATCAGGCGAATCGCAGAATCACGTAACGCAATATCCTCCTGACTCTCAGGGATCCACTCAGGAACCTGAGTCGGCTGGCCATGATCATCGACCGCCACCATAATCACCACGCAATGGGTAGTCAGTTGACGTTGCTGATGCTTGGGGTCGCCGGCTCTGACATCAATGCCAAGGTGCATCGAGGTACGTCCGGTGTAGATCACCTTGGCACTCACCTCCACCAAACTGCCGACCTGAATAGGCTTAACAAAGCGAATACCACCTGCATAGGCAGTAATACAGTACTTGCCGCTCCAACCCGCCGCACAGGCGTAGGCTGCGAGGTCAATCCATTTCATCACGGCGCCGCCGTGTACCTTGCCGCCAAAATTCACATCAGCAGGCTCGGCCAGGAACCTCAGGGTAATTTCACGCTGCCTGTCAGTCATCATCGTTATTCCGCCATAAAAGGTCTTGCTTAGTATCACTATAGCTTAAGTCAGACGGACACAAGGGCACAGAGATAAATTAAGGTGCTGGTTTATCAGCGCATTTACTGAACATCAACCCAGATAGATAGCCAGGCCACAGGTAATAAACACCAGAGGTAACGCCATACGCCATACCCAGACCTGTGCGCCACGGCTCACCATACGGCCACCTTTCGCCATGGTGTATGCCACAAGGCCTGCGATGAACAAGCCAATATACTCAACCCCACTCCACAGTCCTTTGGCAGACGTCAGCTCAATGCCACTGATAAGCAACCCAAACCATACAAGAATGTACGCTGATACTGCCAGATAGAAGGTTAGTGTGTCCGGGCTCAAATCCTCATGATATTGAGAGGTTTCGCCCCGTACAAAGTCAGTCAGATTGGCAGTCACCGCGCCGGTGGCGGTTGCCAGAGGCAAAAGAAGTAGATTGAGCATAATTGCAGCGTCCATTGAGAATAGTTAACGGCTTGCATTATTGGCAGCAATCCATCCTTAACCAAGCATTGTTAATAAAGGTTAACCCTTGATTAATTTGGAAAAGGACTACAGCCTGCCAGGCTCTTGGTCAAAGTGCTGCGAGAGCCACCCATAGAGACAATTCGAGTCACAAACCGGGCTCCAAAAAGCAGGTTCACCCAATAACCCGGGGGGTGTCGGTTGAAGTGACTAAAGCCGGAGATGAGACAAGCCTCACATCCAGAGTTCAGAAATGGCACACGGGAGCCGGACATTAAAAAAGCGCCATTGAGGCGCTTTTTATCGAGCGAATGTTGTCAGCCTTTAGACATCACACTTTCTTGAACAGCAAAGAGCCGTTGGTGCCACCAAAGCCGAAGGAGTTACACAGAGCATACTCCAGGCCTTTGGTTTGACGGGCAGTGTGAGGAACAAAGTCCAGGTCACAACCTTCATCCGGGTTATCCAGGTTGATGGTTGGTGGCACGGCCTGATCTTTCAACGCCAATACGGTGAAGATAGCTTCTACCGCACCGGCGGCACCCAGCAGGTGGCCTGTCATGGATTTGGTTGAACTGACCATCAGGTTATAAGCGTGGTCACCAAATACAGTTTTCATACCGGCGGCTTCGGCTTTATCACCCGCTGGCGTTGAGGTGCCGTGAGCATTGATATAACCCACAGACTCTTTGGCAATACCGGCATCTTTAATGGCATTTTCCATCGCCAGTGCACCGCCGCTGCCATCAGCTGGAGGTGAAGTCATGTGGAAAGCATCACCACTCATACCGAAGCCAACCAGTTCACCATAGATGGTGGCACCACGGGCTTTGGCGTGCTCATACTCTTCCAGCACCATCACACCGGCACCGTCACCGATAACAAAACCATCACGGTCTTTATCCCATGGACGGCTGGCCTGCTCAGGAGAGTCGTTACGGGTAGACAGAGCCTTGGCTGCAGAGAAGCCACCTACGCCCATAGGGCTGGTCACATCTTCCGCACCACCGGCGACCATTACGTCTGCATCACCGTAAGCAATAGTACGGGCTGCAAAACCTATGTTGTGCACACCTGTGGTACAAGCCGTGGTCACCGCGAAGTTAGGGCCACGCAAACCGTACATAATAGACAGGTGACCAGCTACCATGTTGATAATGGTGCTTGGCACAAAGAATGGGGAGATCTTACGGGCACCACCATTGATATAAGCGCTGTGGTTTTGTTCAATCAACCACATACCGCCCATACCGGCACCAATTGCAGTACCTGCGCGGGTCAGGTCGAGCTTGTCCAGCTCCAGACCTGAATCGTTCAGCGCCTGCACGCCTGCGGCAATACCATACTGAATAAAGAGGTCCATCTTACGGGCATCTTTTTTAGACAGGTACTGCTCGACATTGAAATCTTTTACAGAGCCGCTGATACGGGTACCAAACTCACTGGCATCAAACTTGGTGATAGGAGCGATACCACTTTTACCGTCCAGCAGGGCTTTCCAGGTAGAATCTACTGTGTTGCCAACCGGGGTCACCAAACCCAGGCCGGTAATCACGACACGACGTTTAGTCACTGTATTTACCTTCTTTCAAACTTTTCTGTTTCCCGGCGTCCCCCATTGGGATCAGGTCGAAACCTCGGCTTACCAGGAGCAACCACCGAATAGTTACGGTGAATGGCGCTAACAACAGAATACTCGCTTAAGCCTTAAACAAAAACAGGCGGCATATTGCCGCCTGTTTTCAGGAATTCTGATTACTGATTCTTGGAAACGTAATCGATCGCAGCCTGAACGGTAGTGATCTTTTCTGCTTCTTCATCAGGGATCTCAGTGTCAAACTCTTCTTCCAGAGCCATTACCAACTCAACAGTGTCCAGAGAATCGGCACCCAGATCGTCAACGAAAGAGGCCGCTGGCTTAACGTCTTCTTCTTTAACGCCCAGTTGCTCTACAATGATTTTCTTTACACGTTCTTCGATGTTGCTCATTAGTTTTCTTTCCTATTCAAATTACGCACTTGCGTAAGATTGCGAGTAGTTTATTCGATTTAGCTGACAATGCAAGTCCAGTTTTTGTGGTCTAACCACGAGCCTGATACTTGAATTGCCGCGGAATCTCCCACTCAAACGCGGCAAATTCCCTGCGTTTTGCCATTAAACCATATACATGCCGCCGTTCACATGCAAAGTTTCGCCTGTGATGTAAGCAGCTGTATCTGATGCCAAAAAGACAACCGCATTAGCGATTTCCTGAGCCTGCCCAAGGCGCTCCATTGGCACCTGAGACATGATGGCCTTCTGCTGATCTTCGGTCAGCTCGTCCGTCATGTCTGTCTGGATAAATCCAGGAGCAATAGCATTGACTGTAATTTGACGGGATGCAACCTCTTTAGCCAGAGATTTAGTGAATCCCACCAGTCCTGCTTTGGCTGAACAATAGTTTACCTGTCCTGGATTGCCCATGGAACCTACTACGGAACCAATATTGATAATGCGCCCAAAACGTTTCTTCATCATGCTGCGCATCACAGGCTTGGACAGGCGGAACAGTGAGGTCAGGTTGGTATCAATGATATCCGTCCACTCGTCATCTTTCATACGCATGAACAGGTTGTCTTTGGTGATACCTGCGTTGTTGACCAGAATATCCACATCACCAACACGCTCTTTGATATCCGCGTACATTTGCGCCACAGACTCACTGCTGGTGACGTTCAATACCAGACCAAAGCCGTTATCACCCAGGTATTCGCTGATGGCAGCGGCACCTTTTTCACTGGTGGCAGTGCCAATCACAGTAGCACCGGCTTCCACCAGAGTGGTGGCAATCGCTTTACCGATACCACGGCTTGCACCTGTTACCAGGGCAACCTTTCCGGACAGTTCCAGAGAGATACTCATTTGATACTCCTTTATTCGGTCAATGCGGCTACCGATGCCACATCGTTGGCAGCCTTGGCAGTCAGGCTACGGTTAATTCGCTTGGCCAGACCGGTCAACACTTTACCCGGGCCAACCTCAACCAGCTGCTCGATACCTTCAGCAGCCATGGCTTCAACTGTCTCACTCCAGCGAACCGGACAGTACAGTTGACGTACCAATGCATCTTTGATGTCAGCGGCAGCACCTGGGCTGGCAACATCAACATTGTTGATCACTTTGATTTGTGGCTCGTTGAAGGCAACAGACTCCAGAGCTACCGCCAGTTTCTCTGCGGCAGGCTTCATCAGCGCACAGTGAGAAGGCACACTGACCGGCAGAGCCACGGCCATTTTCGCACCGGCCTCTTTACAAGCTGCAGCCGCACGTTCGACCGCGTCTTTGGCACCTGCAATCACCACCTGTCCGGGGCTGTTGAAGTTCACAGGACTAACCACTTCGCCCTGAGCGGCTTCTTCGCATACTTTGGCGATAGCGTCGTTGTCCAGGCCGATAATAGCGAACATGGCGCCAGTTCCGGCAGGCACAGCCTGTTGCATCAACTGACCGCGAAGTTCAACCAGCTTCACCGCATCTTTAAAATCAATCACTCCGGCGCAGACCAGTGCAGAGTATTCACCCAGGCTGTGTCCGGCCATCACGGCAGGAGCGGCTTTGCCGCTGGCCTGATACACACGCCAGATGGCAACACTGGCAGTCAGCAGCGCAGGCTGGGTCTTGTCGGTCTCATTCAGCTTCTCGGCAGGACCATCCTGCACCAAAGCCCACAGGTCATAACCCAAAGCGTCGCTGGCTTCGGCGAAAGTTGCCTGCACGATTTCATGCTCAGCAGCCAGATCGGCCAACATGCCAACGGCCTGGGAACCCTGCCCAGGGAAAACAAATGCGGTCTTTTCCATATAATTCACCTTCAGGATGTGCCAGCAAAACACTGGCACCTAAGTTCAGTGATCAGGACCGGAGCACTCCGGCCCTCAGTTATTCTTATAGTGATCCGAATTTAGAAACGGACCAGGGCGCTGCCCCAGGCAAAACCTGCGCCAAACGCTTCCAGCAACAGCAACTGACCACGCTGAATGCGGCCGTCACGAACAGCTTCATCCAAAGCGATAGGCACTGAGGCTGCTGAGGTGTTGCCGTGCTTGGCCAAAGTGACGACCACTTTATCCATGCTCATGCTCAGCTTTTTGGCTGTCGCAGCGATAATGCGGTAGTTGGCCTGGTGAGGAACCAACCAGTCAATGTCGCTCTTATCAATTTCATTAAGGCGCAATGTTTCAGTGACCACGTGGGACAACTGGGTCACAGCGACCTTGAATACATCATTACCTTTCATGGTGATGAAATTATTGACGTCTTCTTTATCGAAGCCGCGGGAAGGCATTGGGCACTTAAGCAGATCGGCATAACGGCCGTCAGCATAGATATGGGTATTAAGGATGCCCGGCTCTTCACTGGCACCAACCACTGCAGCACCGGCGCCATCACCGAACAGAATCACTGTGGTTCTGTCTTCCGGCTGGCAGAAGCGTGACAATACGTCAGCACCGATAACCAGCACCTTTCCTGCTGCACCTGTTTTAACGAACTGGTCAGCAATAGAAAGTGCATAAACAAAGCCGGAACAGGCTGCCGCCACATCAAATGCGGGAATAGTCTTTACACCCAGCTTGGCCTGAATTTCACAGGCAGCGGCAGGAAATGCATTGTCAGCACTGGTGGTGCCCACAATAATCATATCCAGTTCGCTGGCCTCAAGGCCTGCCATTTCCAGAGCTTTTACAGCAGCTTCATAGCCCATGGTGGAGACGGATTCTTCACTGCCTGCAATACGACGTTCAGAGATCCCGGTACGCTCAATAATCCACTGGTCACTGGTTTCCACCATCTTTTCCAGATCCTGATTACTGCGCACCTGCGCCGGCAAATAGCTGCCGGTACCAAGAATTTTTGTATACATAAGGAGAAATCAGCTGTTTATATCTAAAAGAATCGACTCTAAACGATCTTTTATCATTTCAGGGAGTCGACGTTGTGCCTCAGTTACCGCAAGACATATGGCTTGCAGGTAAGCTTCCTGATCGGCATTACCATGGCTCTTGACGACTATTCCGCGCAATCCTATCAGACTTGCACCGTTATACTGGTCGGGGTTCATCTGGCTGAGAACTTTTTGAATTCTCGGCGCTATTAGTCTGGCGAGGAAACGTACAAGAAAGCCTTCTGTCAGTCCCTTTTTTAATTGATGTACCAGAAGTCTGGCAATCCCTTCGGATGTTTTCAGCGTGATATTACCCACAAAGCCGTCACAGACAATCACATCGACATTGCCTGTGTAAATTTCGTCGCCTTCGATATAACCGACGTAATTCAGTTGTGGGGTATCCTGGAGATATTGAGCCGCCTGCTGCACATTATCATTGCCCTTGATTTCTTCATTACCCACATTCAGCAGGGCAACTCGGGGGCGTTCCCGTTTTTCAACGGTTTCAAACAGCACAGAGCCCATCACTGCAAACTGAAACAGAGCTTCAGCATCGCAGGTCACATTGGCACCCAAATCCAGTAAGTAGGCAGGATTTCCTTTTGATGTCGGCAAACTGCTCACCAACGCCGGACGATCTACGCCGGGCAAGGTTTTCAACAGCACTTTGGCCAACGCCATCAGGGCCCCTGTATTACCGGCACTGACACAGGCATCAGCTTTACCATCACGAACGGCTTCAATCGCCAGGCGCATGGAACTTTGCTTGTAACGTCTCAGAGCGTGAATAGGGCGATCGTTCATCTGCACCATCTCTGTGGTGTGAACTATCTCTATGCGGGATATTTGGCCGGTATCAGCCAATTGCAGCAAAGGCTCTATTTTGGTCTTGTCGCCGACCAAAATGATATTGAGGTTGGGTTGAATTGTCAGTGCCTGCAAGGCTGCAGGCACTGTGACATGGGGGCCGTGGTCGCCACCCATTACATCCAACGCGAGCGTCAGATTTGTCATAAGCTAAGCAACAATTACTTGTTGATTACCTTTTTACCACGGTAGAAGCCATCAGCAGTCACGTTGTGACGCAGATGCAGTTCACCGCTGGTAGCGTCTACAGACAACTGAGCAGTGCTCAGTGCGTCGTGTGAACGGCGCATACCACGCTTAGAACGAGATTTTTTATTCTGTTGTACAGCCATTTGACCTGTCTCCTAGATTACTTGCTCTTCAGTTTTTCTAACACTGCAAACGGATTTGGACGCTCCTCTTGAGTGAGGTCAATTTCGCCTACAACCACATCTTTGCTGCCCTGATTGCAATCCTCATCGTCATGCATAGGGATCAAAGGTATGGCCAAAATCAACTCATCTTCGATAAGTTGGTGCAGACGGATTTCACCGATTTCATTGCACTCAATAGGGTCATACGCATCCGGGAGCTCATCGATTTCTGCCTGAGTCCTGCAAGGACTGTAGCAAAAGTCGACCGTAACCTCAGTGGTAAAGTGTGTCATGCAACGTTGACATAGCAGAGTGAGCTCCGTCACAGCCTTCCCTTTCAGGTAGACTATCCCCTGTAGATCAACACCACATTCCAGTGACACAGTCACATCGGAACAGTCGCCGGCACATAACTCGTTTAATCGCTTGAGCTGCTTACCTGGTACTACACCCTCATAAGAAGAGCGAGACTGGGCAGCACGCGCAGGATCAATTGAGACCGGTATCTTTACTGTTTGCATAAGGCGCGCATATTATAGTTTGAAAACGTCGGAGTCAAAGAAAAAATTCCGCCTTAGTTCGCATTACTGCGCTTTGGGGCATTAGCCCGCCGACCCCAGGATAGGCGGACGCGAAATTTTACCCAAGCCCCCGCATCCAGACAAGCACCACAAGTACAAAATAAGAGCGCTTACGGTGCCTTCAGCAATGAATTTACGCCACTCTGGCATCCGGGTAAACCAGCCTTGCGTAAATCGCTGCAATGATCGCACAATTGCAGCCAATTTTCACAACAGCTCATCAATCATGTCTACAACACCAAAAATTATCCTGGCCTCCACTTCCAGCTTTCGCAAAGCGCTGTTGGAGAAGCTGCATCTTCCTTTTATTACCGCGTCTCCTGAAACCGATGAAACGCGGCTGGATAATGAGACCGCTGAATCACTGGTATTGAGACTGGCTAAAGCCAAAGCTCTTGCCGTCGCCGACAATCAGTCCGGCATTATTATTGGCTCAGATCAGGTCGCAGTGGTGGACGGCAAGATTATCGGTAAGCCGTTAAGCCGCGACAAAGCAATTGAGCAACTTAAATCCCAAAGCGGTAAAACCATCACCTTTTATACCGGGCTTGCGGTATTTGATACGGCCAGCCAGCACATGCAAGCGGAAGTTGAACCATTCCATGTGACGTTCAGGAAGTTAACCCAGGCTGAAATTGAAGCTTATGTCGACGCCGAAGAACCCTGGTACTGCGCTGGCAGTTTTAAAAGCGAAGGACTGGGAATTACCCTGTTCGACAAACTGCAAGGGCGGGATCCCAATACCCTGATTGGCCTGCCATTAATCCTGCTTTGTGAATACCTGAGGAAACTGGGCCTTCAGCTTCCCGCCTAGCCAGGTTTCAACCTGTATGAAACAGGAATAAAAAAGCCCCGCTGTTATTCAGCAGGGCTTTTCTATTTATATGTAGAGATTTTATAAACAGGGCGTTCAGGCAACCTCAGCTCTGATGATCACCTTCATCAGCTCCAGAGGATGATCGATAATCGCTAGAGGTGAGGCAGTCTGAAGCTGCGCTATAGTGAACGCACCATAGCTGACACCCACGGCATCCATACCTATGTTGTTGGCCATCTCCAGATCCATCAGTGCATCACCGACCATCAGCGCCCGGGATACAGGGACGTCGAGCTCATTAAGCAATTGCTCCAGCATCAGTGGATTGGGCTTACTCAAAGCTTCATCTGCACAGCGACTGGCGACGAAGTAGCCTCCCAGCTCCGACTCTGACAGTAAGCGGTTAAGCCCTTCCCTGCCCTTGCCCGTGGCGACAGCTAATTTATACCCCTGGGCTGAAAGGGCCTCCAGTAAAGACTCAACCCCTTCAAATATTGGACTTGGAGTAGAATCCAACTCCACATAGTGGCGACGATAGCCTTCAACAAACAGTGGGATATCTCCTTTTACCCGCTCGCCAAACAGACGTATCAGTGCCTCTTCCAATGAATAGCCAATGATGCTGCGGATGGCATCGTCGGTTGGCACATCCAGGTCATATTCAAGTGACAGGCTTTTAACGCAGGCAAGAATCTTGGGCACTGAGTCCATCAAGGTGCCATCCCAGTCAAAAATCACCAGGTCATAGTGGGCGGGGAGCTGATTAGTAGCCTGAGTCATGGAGGGGTTAATCCTTTAAAATACAGCTTGAAACAAAAGCCAGGAGGCATCCCGGCTTTATTCAGTTCATTGTTTGGTTACTGTTTGGTTTTGGTCAGTTTAGCCAAAGTGGCTTCAAGATTTTCATCCAGAGGCGCCTTCACTGTCATATACTCTTCAGTCTCAGGGTGAATGAACTTGAGTTGAGCGGCGTGCAGGAACAAACGATTCAGTCCCTGTTCGCGCATGCTGTCGTCAAACTTCTGCTCGCTGTACTTATCATCACAGGCAATAGGATGCCCGGCATACTGACAGTGAACCCGAATCTGGTGGGTACGACCCGTCACCGGACTGGCCTGGACCAAGGTGGCACCATGATAATGCTGCATGATCTTGAATCGGGTCTCGGAAGGCTTGCCCTCCTTGTTTACCCGCACGATGCGTTCACCGGATTTCAGCGTCAATTTCAATAAAGGCGCTTTAACCACTCTCTCGTGAGCCTGCCAACTGCCACGCACCAGAGCCAGATAATCCTTCTGCATCTTTTTATAACGCAGCTGGTCATGCATATGCTTCAGGGCGCTGCGCTTCTTGGCGATCAACAAAATCCCTGAGGTATCTTTATCCAGACGGTGTACCAGCTCCAGGAACTTCTGGTCAGGATAAAGTACCCGCAGGGCTTCAATCACACCATAATCCACACCACTGCCACCATGCACTGCAATACCTGCGGGCTTATTCAGGGCAATCAGGTGTTTATCTTCATAAACGATTCTGTTCTTCAGCTGAGACACCCGGTTCAGCCCGGCGGAAGGCGCTTTACGCTCATCGCGCTCGGCGACACGGACAGGCGGAATACGCACCTGATCTTCCATCTGCAGCTTATATTCCGGCTTGATACGCTTTTTATTGACCCGAACCTCGCCCTTGCGAACGATGCGATAGATCATGCTCTTTGGCACGCCTTTCAGTTGAGTCATCAGGAAATTATCGATTCGCTGTCCGGCGTGATCTTCATCGATGCTGACTATCCGGACCTGCTGTTGGGCTTGTTCTTTATTCATGGTGGACCACTTCATTAACACGGCGCCATTGTACATCAGACAGGGTTCATTTGCGGCTTTCCATTGCTGATTTTTTTGATTGTTGCTATATTTCACCGACGAATGGGGAAAATCCGCGACTAAAGTCAGTGGCAAATGTACCATTCATCAGTGGGTTGACAGCAAATTCATAAAACTCATCTCTGGTCGCAAATCACTGATTTGCAAACCTTGGAAGAAGGTAAAATAGAGAAAATACAGGTTTTTAAGGTTAAACCGGAATGAGACTGCCATTTGCAGTTCATAATTTGCTCACAAACCGCACCGAACTCGAATAAAATGTTAACCGGTCGTCAGACAACAGAGATCGACTTCGGCATTAACGGACTTAGCTAGAAATTTATGGGGTTGGTTGACGTTTAACAACGAATTCCTTGTTTTTGTATTTATTTAAAAATAAGCCATAAATTGGATGCGACACGCAGCGATGCGTCTAACAGAAATGCGCTCCCCCTTGCCTGCAGACCAGCCGTGAGGCTGTAGATTATCCATGCGCAGGCCCGTAATGCAGCGATCACGTTGCTGATGACATCTAAAGAAGAATGACGTCATCATGAAACGTATGTTAATCAATGCAACTCAATCGGAAGAGTTGCGTGTTGCCCTCGTTGACGGGCAACAGCTTTATGATCTGGATATCGAAAGCCCAGGCCATGAGCAAAAAAAGGCTAATATCTACAAAGGTAAGATCACCCGCGTAGAACCCTCCCTTGAAGCTGCCTTCGTCGATTACGGCGCTGAGCGTCACGGCTTCCTTCCCCTGAAAGAAATTGCCCGCGAATATTTCCCCAAAGGCTATGCATTCCAGGGCCGCCCCAACATTAAAGAGGTGGTACAGGAAGGTCAGGAAGTTATCGTACAGATCGACAAAGAAGAACGTGGCAACAAGGGCGCAGCCCTGACCACCTTTATCAGTCTGGCGGGTTCTTACTTGGTATTGATGCCAAATAACCCACGTGCGGGTGGCATCAGCCGTCGCATCGAAGGTGATGAGCGTAACGAGCTTAAAGAAGCCATGTCTGCGCTGGAAGTACCACAGGGTATGGGGCTGATTGTCCGCACCGCTGGTGTTGGTAAAGAAGCTGCTGAACTGAAATGGGATTTGAATGTCCTGCTGCACCACTGGGCTGCTATCAAAGAAGCTGCCGACAGTGCGCCTGCACCATTCCTTATCCATCAGGAAAGTAACGTTATCGTGCGTGCCATTCGCGACTACCTGCGTCGTGACGTTGGCGAAATCCTGATTGACCACGCCAAAATTTATGAAGAAGCCAAACAGCATATCGGTTTGGTTCGTCCTGATTTTGTTGAGCGTGTTCGCCTGTACAAGTCTGAAGTACCTCTGTTCACTCACTATCAGATCGAGTCTCAAATCGAGTCTGCGTTCCAGCGCGAAGTGCGTTTGCCTTCCGGTGGCTCTATCGTTATCGATCCAACTGAAGCACTGACCTCAATCGATATCAACTCTGCCCGCGCAACCAAGGGTGGCGATATTGAAGAGACCGCACTGAATACCAACCTGGAAGCGGCTGACGAGATCGCCCGCCAGTTGCGCCTGCGTGACCTGGGTGGTCTGGTGGTTATCGACTTTATCGATATGACACCAGCCCGTCACCAGCGTGAAGTTGAAAACCGTCTGCGTGATGCTGTTCATCAGGATCGTGCCCGCGTTCAGCTGGGCCGTATTTCCCGCTTTGGTCTGATGGAAATGAGCCGTCAGCGTCTGCGTCCATCTTTGGAAGAGTCTGCTGCTCACCTGTGTCCACGCTGTCATGGTCAGGGCACCATTCGTGGCACCGAATCTCTGGCGCTGTCTATTCTGCGCCTGATGGAAGAGGAAGCAATCAAAGAGAATACTTCTCAAATTGAAGCAATTGTTCCTGTTGATGTTGCGGCCTTCCTGCTGAACGAAAAGCGTAAAGCTATCCGTATCACTGAACAGCGTCATGGCGTTGAAGTATACGTGATCCCTGATTCTCATATGATGACCCCTGAATACAAGGTTATCCGTCACCGTAAAGATGATGAGATTCAAGAAGCCAGCTATAAGCGTTCTGAGACCCCAGAGCGTAAACTGTACGAGCCTCGCAAGCTTGAGCGCGCTGCGCCGGCAGAACCTGCACTGAAAGGTTTCTCTGCGCCTAAGAATCCACCTGAGCAAGCTGTTGCTGCCAAGCCTAAGGCTAAACCTCAGCGCCAGGCCAAGCCTGCTGAAGAAAAGCCAGGCCTGCTGAGCCGTCTGTTCAAAGCGATTGGCTCCCTGTTCTCCTCTGACGACAAAGAGGAAGAAACCAAGAAGTCCCGTAATGAGCAGTCTGGTAAGCGCGGTCAGTCCAACACCAACCGCCGTAACCGCCGCAATGATAACCGCCGTAACCGCAATGCAGACGGTGAAAAAGCTGATGGTAACCAGGACAAGCGTCGTGGCAACAAAGCTGACAACGCCGGCGAACAACGTTCAGAGCGTAAAGAGCGTAATCCACGTAACAAGGACAAGCGTCAGAAGGATCAGGTTAAAGAGCGTGATACCGAGCAAACTGCAAAGTCCGACAAGCCTGAGCAGGAAGCCAAGCAGCCTAAGCAGGAAGCCGTTCGTGAACGTCGCCAGCGTCGTAACATGCGTCGTAAAGTGCGTATGGATGATGGTGCTCAGGAAGCGGAAGTAAAAACCAACCAGGCAGCTGACACAGCTGAAGAGCAAGCGACTCAGGTCGAAGCCAAAGAGAACAAGCGTAACCAACGTCGTCGTAAGCCAGAACAAGCTGACAACGCTGTTGAAGCAGAAGCAACCAAAGCCGAAGTAGAAACCAAGGCCGCGGAAGTGACTGCCCAGAGCGCTCCTCAGGAAACTGCCGAGAAGCCTCAGGTTGAGAAAGTTGAAACAACTGACGCAACTGAAGAGTCTGGTGAAGATAAGCCACAGCGTGACAGCCAGCGTCGCAGCCGTCGTAGCCCACGTCATCTGCGTGCTGCCGGTCAGCGCCGTCGTCGCGATGAGCAGGAAGCTGCTGCCAAGCAGGAATCTGACGAATCTGCTGAAGTCACAGTGGTTGAAGCCAACGAAGAGATCATCGAAGTGGCTTCTGTACAGGCTTCTGCTCAGGAAACTGCGCAGCCTGAAGTGAAAGCTGAAGAGACTGTTGAAGTTAAGGCCGACGCAACTGAAGATAAAACTGAAGCTGTTGAAGCGAAAGCGGAAAAGCCAGTAACTCCAGCTCGCAAGGCTCAGGCAAGCTCCGCCTCTGCTGCCCCGGCTCGTCCTACACCTGTAGCCAAAGCTGAAGTAAAAGCAGAAGTTCAGAGTGAAGACGCAAGCGCCAAGCAGGAAGCTGTGGCAGAAACCAGCGCTCCTGCGGAGGCAGAAAGCAAGGTTGAAGTCAAAGCTGAAGCTCAGACTGAGGTTACTGAAACAGTGGCTGCACAGCCAACTCCTGAAGCCAAAGTTGAAGCTAAAGCTGTTGCTCAGGAAACGGTAAAGACTGAAGAAGCAGCTGCAGAAGTTGTCGAGGCTAAGGTTGAAACCCAGGTTAAGGCTGAAGTGGTTGAGGCCAAAGTCGAAACCGAGAGCAAAGCTGAAGCGGGTGAAGCTAAGGTCGACACTGAAGCCAAAGAAGCAGAAACTTCTATTGAAGCCGAAGAGAAGGTTAAACAGGCTTCTGCACCTATGGCCAAACCGTCAGTACAGATGCCAACACGTCAGCCAGCTGCTGTTAAAGCCGTTGAGCAAGCTGATACTGTTGAAGTTGAAGCCCCAGCACCAGCCGAAGCCATAGAGCCAAAGAGTGTTGAAGCTGCTCCTGCAGCGAAACATTCCGGTAGCCGTTTTGGAACCATGGTGTCTTCTCAGACGACCAAACCACAAATCGATACCCGTGCTCAGGTTGAAACACCTAAAGGTCGTGAATACCAGCCTGGCAGCGCCGAGCAGAGCCAGAGGGTAAGCGGTAACCAGGCAAACTCTGAGATGGCACGTCCGTAACAGAAGTTTTGCCGACAAAAAAGCCATGCAATTGCATGGCTTTTTTATTGCCCGAATAAATCACAGGTGAAATTTAATTCACCCTGATTACTGCGGCCAATGTCATTTTCTGTTAGTATGCGCGGCTTAAAATTTATAACCAGATCACATATATACCAATTTGTTCCTATGATGGAATCTGTTGGTTTCAGACATTAGAGGTCCAATGTTCGATATTATTCGTCACAAGACAGCCAGCCATAAGGCAGATCTGCTTTCCGGTCTGACCGTGGCTTTGGCTCTGGTTCCCGAAGCCGTTGCTTTTGCCTTTGTTGCCGGTGTGGAGCCTATGGTAGGCCTTTACGCCGCCTTTATTATGGGATTGGTCACCGCAGTGATTGGCGGACGCCCCGGCATGATTTCCGGCGCGACCGGCGCTATGGCGGTAGTCATGGTGGCACTGGTTGCAGAGCATGGCGTGCAATATCTGTTTGCCGCTGTGGTGCTGGCCGGTCTTATTCAGGTTACAGCAGGTGCATTCAGACTGGGTAAGTTTATTCGTATCGTGCCTTACCCAGTGATGATTGGCTTTGTAAACGGACTGGCTATTGTGATTTTCCTGGCGCAATTGGGCCAGTTTCAAGTCCCGGATGCCAAAGGCGTCATGCAGTGGCTCCCTATGAATGAGCTGGTGATCATGTTGGGACTGGTCGCCCTGACCATGGCAATTATTCACTTCCTGCCTAAAATCACCACGGCAATTCCTTCATCACTGGCTGCAATTTTGACTGTGACAGCTATTGTGGTGGGTATGGATCTGGATACCCGCAATGTACTGGACTTCCTTAAGGGTATGAGTGGCAATGATAACGCGACTATCGCAGGCTCACTGCCAAGTTTCTCTATTCCGTCGGTGCCATTTACGCTGGAAACCTTAAAGATCATCCTGCCCTACTCTTTCATTCTGGCTGCCGTTGGCCTGATTGAGTCTTTGCTGACACTGACAGTTGTAGATGAGATGACAGGGACCCGTGGCCGCTCCAATAAAGAGTGTGTTGGTCAGGGTGCAGGTAACATCATTTCCGGCTTCTTCGGAGCCATGGGTGGCTGCGCCATGATTGGTCAGTCAATGATTAACATTAACTCAGGTGGACGGGGCCGACTGTCAGGCATCACAGCTGCACTGGCGCTGCTTGCCTTTATTCTGTTCGGCGCTGCCTTTATTGAAATCATCCCGCTGGCTGCACTGGTGGGCGTGATGTTTATGGTGGTGCTTGGCACCTTCGAATGGGCCAGCTTCAATATGATGAGCAAGGTGCCGCGCTCCGATGCCTTTGTGATTGTGTTGGTGACTGTGGTGACTGTGTTTACCGACCTGGCATTTGCCGTATTCGTCGGTGTTATCGTTTCTGCACTGGTATTTGCCTGGCAGCACGCCAAGCATATTGGCGTCAATACCCACACCAATAATCAGGGTTGGAAGGTGTATGAACTCAATGGTCCGCTGTTCTTCGGCTCGGTTGCCAACTTCCTGGAACTGTTTGATGCCAAGCAGGATCCTGAAGATGTGATTGTAGACTTCGGCAACTCTCGGGTAGCAGACCATTCAGCACTGGAAGCCATAGATACTCTGGCTGAGCGTTACACAGCTGCCGGTAAACGCCTGCACCTGCGTCACCTGTCACCTGACTGTGCCAAGGTACTGAAAAAGGCCAAAGGCCTGGTGGAAGTCAACCTGCTTGAGGATCCCTCCTACAAGGTTGCTGACGACAAACTGGACTCTTAAGCGAGTGTATTAAAAAAGGCGGGTTACCCCGCCTTTTTTGTGCCCGCTAACTAAAAACCAAATCTAAGACTTCAGTTTATCCGCGAACAGGGCTCTAACCTTATCAACCTTGGGCGCAATAACCAGTCGACAATAACCCTGCTGAGGGTTGCGGGCAAAATAGTCGTCATGGACCTCCTCCGCCGGGTAGAAGCCTGAGTAAGCGACAAGTTCAGTGACCAGTGGCGATGACCAGAGACCAGACTCATTGAGTTTGGTTATCACCTCTGAAGCGACATCCTGCTGACTGGCATCATGGGCAAAAATCACACTGCGATACTGAGTGCCAACATCATTGCCCTGACGATTCAGCGTGGTCGGGTCATGGCTGGTGAAAAATACTTCCAACAGCTCTCTGAAGCTAATTTCCAGTGGATTAAACTCCACCTGAACCACTTCAGCATGACCTGAATGCCCACTGCAAACACTTTTATAGTCAGCTTTTTCAGGCGAGCCGCCCGCATAACCTGACTTGACGCTGATAACCCCCTTAAGGTTGCTGAATACTGCCTCAATACACCAGAAGCAGCCACCACCCAGGGTTGCCAGTTCAGTCTTGTCGTTTGATTCTTCCATATCATCTTTCCCCTTGAATACCATGGAGACAGAGTTAACACAGTGGCGCAGGTTTTTGGGAGTGAGATACTCACCCTGAAATACGTGCCCCAGATGACCGCCGCAGTTGCTGCAGACAATCTCTGTTCTGTGTCCATCCGCATCCATATGTCGGGTTACTGCACCGGGGATCTCGTCATCAAACGCAGGCCAGCCACAATGTGCCTGAAACTTGTGTTCAGAGAGATATAGCGGCGCATCGCACTTTCGGCAGTGATATACACCGGCGGCGTTATGAGTATGATACTCCCCGCTGAATGGACGCTCAGTGCCTTTTTCTTCAATGACATAACGCTCAAAATCAGTCAATTTACGCATAATTGCCGCTCTCCTTCTGTTAAAGGGACAGTTATAGACCTGAATGCCCTGCCCTTTATTTCATTCCTCTACTTTACTTTAGGCCTACGTGAATCACATCCTTTAGATCATCTTGATTTGCGTCACATTTATCGAACGGGTAAAATCCCAGCGGCAAATAACAGTGAAGTGACTGCTCATGAAATTATCAGTGATAGATTACCGCGCAGCGGACAGCGCAAAACAGTTTGTGGATTCACTGCGAAATACAGGTTTTGCAGTATTAAAAAACCACCCGATAAACCAGCAATTGGTAGACCGCATATACCAGGACTGGCAAGCTTTTTTCGATGGTGAAAACAAGCTTGAGTATCTCTTTAACCCTGAAACTCAGGATGGATTTTTCCCGGCTGAAGTGTCCGAAACCGCTAAAGGGCATACGGTAAAAGACATCAAAGAGTATTTTCATGTCTATCCCTGGGGCCGTATTCCGGATTCATTGCGTCAGGATATTCTTGCCTACTATGCCAATGCCAACACCCTGGCGACAGAGCTGTTGGACTGGGTCGATCAGGAGTGTCCTGAAGAGGTGATGACAGGCTTCTCCATGCCATTACCGGAAATGATCCTGGACAGCCAAAAGACGCTGCTTCGGGTTCTGCATTATCCGCCACTGTCAGGTAAAGAAGAGATAGGTGCTGTGCGTGCTGCAGCCCATGAAGATATCAACCTGCTGACCATTCTGCCTGCGGCCAACAAGCCAGGCCTGGAAGTTAAGACCCGTGATGGCCAGTGGCTCGAAGTCCCCTGTGATTTTGGCAATCTGATTATTAACAGTGGCGACATGCTGAAAGAAGCCTCAGCCGGATATTTCCCCTCCACCACCCACAGAGTGGTCAACCCCAAAGGGGCTGATATAGGAAAATCCCGCTTGTCTTTACCTCTGTTTCTGCACCCAAACCCCAATGTGGTGCTATCTGAGCGACACACTGCCAGCAGTTACCTACAGGAAAGACTGCGTGAACTGGGTGTTATCTGAGCACCCCGTCACCTAAAGAGCGCCTGAGGGCGCTTTTTTTATGACATGAGTACATTAAAGGCTACAATAAGCGCCGCAATACAACCCGCAGAGGACAATCTTCCCTATGGCCATTCATTGGTTTCCCGGTCACATGCACAAAGCCCGCAAGGAAATTGCCGAGGCTATGCCCCAAATCGATCTGGTGATTGAGGTACTTGATGCCCGCATTCCCTTCTCCAGTGAAAACCCTATGGTGGCTCAGCTCCGGGGTGATAAGCCCTGTATTAAGCTGCTGAACAAGTGTGACCTGGCAGATCCTGAAGTCACCGCCAAGTGGGTTGAATATCTTGAGCAGGAGCAAGGTGTAAAGGCGATGGCTGTGACCACACTGCAACCCGCCATGATTAAGAAGATTCCCGATCTGTGCCGCAAGCTGGTGCCAGAGCGCGTCGGCCAGGAAAAGAAGTTACGCACCATGATTATGGGCATCCCCAACGTGGGGAAGTCCACCATTATCAATACCCTGGCGGGTCGTACCATTGCCAAAACAGGTAACGAACCGGCGGTAACCAAGGCTCAGCAGCGTATCAATCTGGGCGATGGCATCGTACTGTCTGATACCCCCGGGATCCTCTGGCCCAAAGTGGATAACGAAGCCTCAAGCTATCGTTTGGCCGTCACTGGCGCCATTAAAGATACGGCAATGGAGTATGAGGATGTCGCCATGTTTGCCGCCGAATATTTCCTGCAGGCTTATCCTGAAGCAATCAAAGAAAGATATAAGATTGATGAATTGCCGGATACAGATATCGAGCTGCTGGAAGCTATAGGTGCCAAACGCGGAGCCAAACGTGCAGGTGGTTACATCGACCTGCACAAGGTATCTGAGCTGCTGCTGCATGAATTCCGCAGTGGCAAGATAGGCTTGCTGTCACTGGAAACCCCTGAGATGGCGGAAGTAGAAAAAGCGGAAGTGGAACGCATTCTGGCAGAAAAAGCAGCCGAGAAAGAAGCCAAGAAAGCCGCAGAGAAGCTCAAGCGCTCCGGTAAACGTCACTGATCTCCTCTCATATACAAAAAGCCTGCATTGCAGGCTTTTTTACTATCCGGGGCGCTCTATTTAGCTGTCAGTTTATCCAACCACTTACCGCAAGCTCCCTCCAACAGGTCGAGCACATGCTCAAACCCCTGGTCACCACCATAATAGGGATCCGGTACCTGAGTCTCATTGCCCTCACAGGGGGCTAACATCAGCGCCAATTTTGATTGGTACTGAGACGGACAACGCTGAGCGAGATCCTGCAGATTCTTGTTATCCGCCGCTAAAATCAGATCAAACAGTTCAAAATCTGCATCATTGACCTGACGGGCGCGGATCCCGGAAAAATCGTAGCCCCGTGCTTCGCCTGCTGCCTGACTACGGGGGTCAGGCTTTTCTCCGGCGTGATAAGCAATGGTGCCAGCCGAATCAATCCTGACATCCACTCCCCGTTCCGTCGCCATTTTCCGGCATACAGCTTCAGCCGTTGGCGAACGGCAAATATTTCCCATACATACAAACAGCACCGAAGGGGTCATGATCACTTCCTGTCCATTGAATCAGCGTGCCAGAATAGCTCATGAGTGGCGGCTCCTCAATCAGGTAGCCTTATCCGGACAAAACTGGCAAATCTCGGCAGCCCGTTTGAGGTCAGGCCAAGGTATTGAAATGTCACCAGGCTGCCAATTGGTGGAGGGTTTGCACGATCTGCATCGCTGAATCCTGTTCCCAATCTAAACTCCCGGCCATCAGCCATTCGCACCAACAGGGCTCCCATCATGCCCTGGTATTTGCCTTTACCGGGAAGATGGGCAAGCACCCGGGCTTCCGCGTCATATAAAGGCTTAAGTTTTAGCAACTGCTTTTGTCTGCCGTCCCGATACTCCGCATCCTGATGGTGCAACATCAGACCTTCTGCACCTGCTTTAACCCTTTCATCGAGCAAAGCGTTAAGCTCTTCGAGGCTGCCAACCCTGAACTGGGCAACAGGCCTGATATGGGGTTGTCCTTCAAGTAGTTTCAGCAATAGGTCATAACGTTGGGAGAACGGCAGCTGTGGGTCCGGCATATCAAACACCATAAAGCGTACTTGCTGCCAGAGAATATCATCAGCGGCATCGCTGCGAACCAAAGCCGACACTTCATCAAACCGGTTACACCCCAACCATATTTCACCGTCCAACTGGATATCAGGCCAGCCTTGAGTAAACCACTTGGGTAGCGGCACTGTGCGGCCAGAGCGGGTCAGCATTTCGGTACCTGTCCAGCGCCCCCTGACACCATCGAGTTTCTCACTTACCAAATACTGCTCAATGGCAATATCTTCTCTGAAATTCGTTGCCAACTGAAGAGCGCCGGAATCCGGGTTACCTGCCCAGCCATAATTGGCCCCGGCTAAATGCAGAGCCAAGCTAAATAAGGCGGTGAAAATGAATCCTTTCATCTCGTTCCCTCATATTTCTGTCCCAAAAAGCTTAGTCCAGCTGACGCAATTCGTGGGTCGCAAAATCTGTAATCCACATACTCAGGTAAGACTCAGGGTGTTATACTCGCAGGCATTTTTCCGGTACCACTGAACGACTTGCACAATGAAACCCGCCAATAATCACGGACTGAAACGAATTTTTCGCGCCACAGGCTTTTCCATCAAAGGGCTGAGCGCAGCCTGGAAACATGAAGCCGCCTTTCGTCAGGAGTTAATTCTGGCGATACTCATGTTGCCTGTCGCACTGTTGGTGAATGTGTCCGTCCCGGAAAAACTCCTGATGATTTTCACCCTGTTTCTGGTGCTTATCGTAGAGTTACTCAACTCAGCAATTGAAGCTGTAGTGGACAGAATAAGTGATGAAATTCACCCCCTCTCCGGCCGGGCCAAGGATATTGCTTCTGCTGCAGTGTTCCTGTCACTGTGTCTGTGCGGCCTGACCTGGGGCGCGATCCTGCTGCCACTGCTGTTCTGATGGAAAAAAGCCACGACTCAGGTCGTGGCTTTTTTGTCTCAGTATTCATTCAGCAGTCAAACGATTAATCCTGCTTCACTACCTGGCTCAGCAATTTCACCGCCGAGCGAATAATCTCCAGTCGGTCATTCTCTCCCCAGTAGGCCAGATATAAACTGCGGCTAAGCTCTCTGGCACCCTCGACCAAATGCAGCTCGCCGGACTCCAACAAGCCGGTAACCATATTTTTAGGCAAGAAAGCGGTAGCGCCATTGGCCCGCAGAAAATCCAGCGCTATTGCAGCGCTGCCGGTATGCATAATCGGAATGGGCAAGTCTGCAAACTCTTTGGCGTGCTGGATATTAAACACAGTTCCCCAGTTCACCTTGATATAGGGCAGCTCTGCCGCCTCTTGCAGCGTTGCAGGACCTGCGCCGGATACCAGGCAAAGCTCTATCTCTCCCAGTTTAATCGCTTCCAGCTCATCCAACTGAGGGGCATCGAAGGAGATCATCATATCCAGGGTTCGGGCCAGTAACTGTCTGCCCATCACGGTATGAGGTAACTCTTCTGTACGCAGTGCGACGCCATCAAGTCCATCGTGTAGTGTCTGCAACGCCCCCTGCAGGTAAGCACTCCATACATTGGGTGCTATGCCCACAGCCATCTGCATACTTTGCTCACTACTGAGAGAGATATCCTGCTTGGCTCTTTCCCAGGCGGTAAGAATCGCTTCGGCGTGGATCAACATCCGCTCACCGGCACTGGTAGGTTGGATATTGTTCCGCTGTCGCTCAAATAGCTCGACGCCCAGCGCACTTTCCAATTGTTTGACTCTGAAGCTGACCGCGCTGCGGGTCAGAAACAGGTTGTCGGCAGCCTTGCCGAAGTGACGGGTGCGGGCTACCTCAAGGAAGGTTTTCAGCAGATCTGTATCCATAAAAAATTCTTTACCGAGAGCGACAAATTATTTTGATTTATAAATCAATGATACTCACCAATACTCTGCGTGGAAATCTTTGCAATCCAATACTGCGAACTGATTAAAGGAATAACCATGGCCAGAACAGTTTTACCCCCTGACCTTGCCAGCATGGACCAAACATTGAGTGCCCACGCCGGATTTATCTGTCAACGTAAGTTTTACGATGATGTGCATTTCCCCAGAGGCTTCAGCCGTTGTGGTGACTTCACCACCAAAGAGGCCGGAATACTGGAAAATCATGGTTGGGCCATGAGGGAGCTGGCTGAAGGCAAGCGCCTGCCAGTGACCGTAGAAGAGACTCAATTTGTTGAAGTTTTGAGTGGTAAACGCGTTGCAGAGACTTTATTCGAGCTTATTTGGCTGAAATATTGTAGACTGTGTAATCGCAAGCCCTTCTACTCCGTAAGTGACAGTCCACGGAGTCAGGGGCTGAATTCAAGTAACATATTGTACGACCCGGACGACTCTCATTATCGAGGGCTTGAGGAAGACTAATGAAAATTGAGGTTTGCATCTAATGCGCGGCTGGATTTTATATAAAGAAACCGCCACCCTGCTGAAACCTGAATTGTATGAAATCGAACGCCTCCTGGAAGCAGCAAAAGCGGACAACATTGAGTTGGAAGTGTACGCGCCAGAAGACTTTGATCTGACGGTAACCAGAGAGGACAGTAAGAGTATCTTGTTGAACGGGCAACCAGTTGAGTTGCCCGATTTCATTATTCCACGGATGGGTTCAGGTACCACCTACTTCGCATTGGCAATTATCCGCCACCTGGAAAGGCTTGGGGTTTATTGTTTGAACTCATCCAAGGCGATTGAGACAGTTAAAGACAAACTGTTTTCTCAACAGCTGTTGGCTGAAAAGAACCTGCCTACGCCTAAAACCATGTTGGTGAAATTCCCCGTGGATATCGCTCTTGTTGAGCGTCACCTGGGCTTCCCTGTGGTCATTAAGACACTGTCTGGTTCTCAGGGCAGTGGTGTATTCCTGTCCCACAAGGCACGGGAATTTGATGACCTGATGCAGTTGATTGAGGCAACCAACAAAAATGCCAACATCATTCTGCAGGAGTTTATCTCCAACAGTCACGGACGTGACCTGCGCGTGTTCACCATAGGTGGGCGTGTGGTAGGTTGCTATGAGCGCCGTGGCCAGGAAGACAGCTTCAAGGCCAACGTCAGCGCCGGCGGCTCTGCCCGTCCGTTTGATGTGACGCCTGAAATCGAGTGGCTGGCAACTCAGACTTCCAACGTGTTGGATCTGGATGTAGCCGGTATCGATCTGCTGTTTGACAACGGCCACTACAAGATCTGTGAAGCCAACTCTTCACCGGGTTTTGAAGGCCTTGAGTCCTGTCTGGATGTGGATATTGCTCAGCAGATTCTGCACTTTATCCGTATCCGTCTGGGTATGTTTAACAAGGACGCTGCCTGCAGCCCCAAAGTTACTCAACCAGCAAAAGAGAAGATAGAGCGCACCAAGGTGATCAAAGAGATCAAAAGTGCAGAGTAAGCTCTGACTTAATGAATAAACGCAGCTCAGGCTGCGTTTTTTATTGCCTGAAACAGAATAAATTTCATCCACTGCATTGGCAGACCCACCCAAGCCACATTATTCTTACTTTCATAACATCAATAACCTACCTCGCCTGAGTCCGCTATGTCCGATGAGCTTATGAAAGTCGCTGCCGCGAACCTTAAAAAAGCTGTGCCACTGATGCTAAAGCATCAAATTCCTACCACCCCCACCAACTATGCTCTGTGGTACACCTATGTCGGCGAAAGGTCTCCGGAGCTCAACAAGGCAATGGACAGAGTGCTGGAAGAGTTTCAAACCTGCCCTCCCAGCCGTACTGAGTTGCTCTATCGAGAGTATGTTTCCGATCCGGTCGAGCTTGATGTCCGTCAGTTACAACAAAACCTGGAAGCTATGGTGATTGAACTTTCTCAGTCGGTGAAAGATACCAACCGGGATGCTGATATCTTTCAAAAGCAGGTGAAAACCAATTTTGCCAAGCTGGGCAAGCTGGAAGAGGAAGCCTTGTCGCTGGAGCAGGTAATGGATTTGGTGCGAAATTTCGTCAATGAGTCAGACAAGATACGCGCTTCCACTGCCTACTTTATCGGCCAGCTGCAGAAGGCGGAGAATGAGATACACCACCTCAGAGAAAGACTCGAACAAACGGAAAAAGACTCGCTTCATGATGCCCTGACCGGCGCATTGAATCGCAGGGCGTTTGATGCCGATCTGGCCGGGCTCCTCAATCAGGCAGCGGAAGGAACCTGCCTGATCCTGTTGGATATTGACCATTTCAAAGCCTTTAATGACAACTTTGGCCACCAGCTTGGTGATCAGGTGCTCAAAACTGTGGCTCAAAGGCTGGGGGATTTTTGCCGGGATGGTGCCAAAGCTTACCGGTTTGGCGGTGAGGAGTTCGCCATTATTATTCCGGGCAGCGAGCTTAAGCGGGCCCGTCACCTGGCAGAATCGTTACGTCGCGGAATAGAAAAACTGGCGATCAAAGACAGACGTAAAGGCGGTACTGTCGACAGTATCACAGCGTCATTCGGTGTTGCCCAGTGGCAACAAGGCGGCAACGCCCACCAGCTGATAGAGAAAGCTGATAGCCTCTTGTACGAAGCCAAACGCCTTGGCCGCAACAGAGTCATGCCCATCACCAATTAAACCAGCTCTCAACTGCCCTCTGGCAATTAATCACTCAGATACCGGGGTCTTGCCCCGGCATGTTGACCAATTGTTGCAATGCTGTCACTCTCGTCTATTATCGACTTAACCAGACACATACCTGCTTTAACGAGAATTCACAGCAACTTATGCCAACAACAAACGCTGAAAAAGTCTCTATCTCTTTGCGCTTGGTCACTCCCCTGAGAACGCCAGTCGTCAGCTATGGCACGGCACAAAGCCGGAGTCTTTGTTGCGATGGATGAGGCGACCCCAGACCACAACCTGATGGATACAGAGATCTGCCATGAGTGCGATCTTAAAGTGGAAATTCCCCCACTTGGGATAAATCAAAAAGCCCTGTGTCCCCGTTGTGGCTATCTGCTTTCAGCTAACCGTGCCAACTCGCTGGCGCGAATCCAGGCTCTGGCCATCACCTCGCTGATATTTCTGTTTATCTCTTTAGCATTCGACTTTATTTCCTTCAAATCCAGTGGTCTGGAAAATAACGTCAAGATGTTGGATAGCCTGGATATCCTGATGGACTCCGGCTACATAGCACTTGCCATAATTAAGTTGGTGACGGTATTTATTATCCCGGCTTTTGTGCTGTGTGCCCTAATCTACCTGCTAGTGTTTATTCGTAATGGCCGCTACCCCTGGCAGGGGGACAGGCTGATGAATATGATTCTGCTGCTTATCCCCTGGAATATGGCCGAAATCTTTCTGGTTGGAACCCTGGTCAGTCTGATCAAAATCGTGTCACTGGCGGATATCATTCTTGGTCCCTCCTTCTTTGCGTTTATTCTGTTCTCCATTGCGATGACAGCGACCTTACTGCATATCGACAAAAGGCAGCTTACCCTGGCGCTGGCTGCGACCAGGGCTAAAGGCCACGTCAATACCGACGCAAAAGTTGAAAGCACCCATCAGGCCATCAATCCAAGCCTGTCGATTCAACGAACATGGGCACTGATCATCACCTCTATCATGCTGTTTATCCCGGCCAACACTCTGCCCATTATGAATACCCGCCTGCTGGGACAGGATGATCCCAGCACTATCATTGGTGGGGTCCTGCTGCTTTGGCACCATGGCTCCTATCCCATCGCCATGGTGATCTTTATCGCCAGTATTCTGGTGCCCATCGCCAAAATACTGGTGCTTATCTGGCTCAACTACAGTGTTCAGACAAATTCCATGAGCCTTGAGCAGCAACGAATTGTCCTGTACCGCATCGCAGAGTTTATTGGTCGCTGGTCGATGATAGATATCTTTGTGGTGATAGTACTGGCCAGCCTGGTGCAGCTGGGCAACACCATGAGCATAGTGCCAGGAGCCGCTACCTTTGCCTTTACCGGTGTGGTAGTGGTCACCATGCTTGCGGCTATAAGTTTTGAACCCAGACTTATCTATAACGACAAGAGTGCGTATGAACACAGAACAACAAGCTGAAGCCAAGGTTCAGCAGGTCAAAGGCATCTCCGCCATCTGGATTGTCCCTATCGTCGCATTACTGATAGGTGCCTGGATGGTGTATTTTCACATGAGTAATCAGGGACCAGTTATTACCATCATGTTTGAATCCGCTGAGGGAATGGAGGCAGGTAAAACCAAAATCAAATCCCGTCATGTGAATGTGGGGGAAGTTGAGAGTATTGCCCTCAATGAAGCCGGCGATGGCGTCACAGTCACCGCCAGGTTGACCAAAGATACCGACTATATGTTGGTTGAAGATACCCAGTTCTGGATTGTAACCCCCAAAATTTCCCTGTCAGGGGTATCCGGTCTGGATACCCTTATCTCAGGGGTTTATATCGAAATCGCCCCCGGCTCCTCGGACGAATCAAAAGACAGTTTTACTGCTCTGGAGTCAGCACCTGTCACTCCGGTGGGTACACCGGGACTGCATATCACACTTAACAGTAATGAAGAGTTTGCTTATTCCCGTGGCGATCCCATCATCTATAAAGGGCTGACAGTAGGTCAGATAGAGGACGTCTACTTTAATCTTGAAGAACGGGTGGTCTATTACAACGCCTTTATCAAAGCTCCCTACCACAAGCTGATCACCACCAATACCCGTTTCTGGGATGTCAGCGGCCTGTCGGTCGACCTCAATGCTGAGGGGATTACGGTCAAAACCGGCAATATTGAAACCATGCTCACCAATGGTGTCACCTTTGATATTCCCGATGGCATGCCTTTGGGCGAGCCTGTCGTTACCCGCGACTACTTCGATATTTTCGATGATTACCAAAGCGCCAGTAACGCCAGATACAAGCATTCTCTCAAGTATGTGGTGTTTGTCAGCGACAGTATCAGAGGACTGAAAGTCGGCGCTCCTGTGGAATACCGGGGAGTCCTTATCGGCGAAGTGGCTTCCGTCAATCTGGCCACAGCGGATCCCGATATGATGTACAGTGAGGCGATACGTATTCCCGTGCTTATAAGCCTGCAACCGGGTCGGGTTGGTCTGCCTGATAATGAACGCGGTGTGCAGCTGATGAATGAGCAGAATATGCTGTGGGTTAAGAGTGGTCTCAGGGCCAGCTTAAAAACCGGAAACCTGCTGACCGGCAGCCTGTTTGTCGAATTACAGCACTTCGATATGCCGCCACTTGAGGCCCAGGAAACCTACGAAGGTTATGCGGTTATTCCGACGGTGAAAGATGAGTTTTCCCAGATTGCCGACAAGCTGGGGCAGTTTGTGGATAAGGTCAACCAACTGCCACTGGATGAAATAGCAGGCAATGCCAACACCACTTTGGTTAATGCCTCTGATCTGCTGAAAGATCTGCAAAAAACCAGTAATAGCCTGGACCAGCTTCTTATCAGCGCCCAGCAAGAGCAGCTGATTGCTGAACTCAGACATACCCTGGAAAGCGTATCCACGCTGACCAAAGACTTCTCTGACGGCTCAGAAGGCTACGAGGAGCTGGAAGTTACACTGAAAAGTATCTCCGAAGCCATGTATGAGCTTAAACCTTTGCTGGAGCAGCTTAAGCACCAGCCAAATGGCTTGATATTTGATTCAGGCGCACCAAACCTTGAACCTAAAAAATACCAGGAGGGGGACCAATGATGAGCGGATTCAAAACAATGCTGGCCCCAGCCAGGTGCCATTTATACACACTTGCACTGGTAAGCACACTGGCTCTGTCCGGTTGCAGTTCAGGCTCCTCACCCGACAGCAGTCACTACTACCTGCTGAACAAGCCCACAGCAGCCCAAAAATTCAAGAGTGGCAAAACCCTAACTGACGCCAAAACACCTGTCATGGTATCAGTTCAAATGCCCGAATATCTCGACAGTCCCTATCTGGTAATGCAGATAGACGATCACAGAATGCATTATGCCACCTTTCATATGTGGGCTGAGCCGCTGGCCGATGCCACTGAAGCCGCACTGCTGCAGGATCTCAATCAATCAGCTCAGTTTCAGTTTGTTGCTGACAAAGGCGATAGTGCAGAACTCACCAAAGGGGATGCCGGACTGATTATTCAGCTGGATTATTTCCATGTTGCCCAGAGTTCTGAAGTGATTCTGGCGGGAACCTATACCTACCTGGGTTCGGCCAGACCTTTCTTTATTGAAACCCAAATGGACAATGATGGTTTTTCCCACTCGGTCGCCAAGATGCGGCAGCTGATTGCTGAGCTGGCTAACGCCATATTGGCTGATATCTCCTGAGTTCCGCCGGAGCCGGAGCCTTTCAAAGGTGACTCCAGCTCCGGGCAAACCAGCCCTTAACTCAGCTTTTCTCTATCGTTTGCCGCAAGCTGGCCCGGACAACATACCTGTGGGGCGTATTGGCAAACAAGGCATCGAAGGGGTAACAGGTTATCAGGGTTAATATCGACCTGTCGGTATCCTCCATCAACCAGGCGTCGGACTCATGGTAAACACCGGCATCAAATACCTGATACTCAATCGTCTCGCCTGATGGGATCTGCATGCTTAGTACCTGCCCCGGCTTAAGATATTGCAGTGAAGCAAAATGCGTATCCCTGTGACCTGCGATAACAGTATTGCCCGCCTCACCGGGTTTGGCCCCGGACAGCAGCATTCCCGGTCCAAAAGCCAGGGTGCGTCCCACTGCACCGGCCAGTACATAGAGTGACTTTGCCCCTTTGTCATTGTGCTGCAACGAAGCTGATGACTTTTGTCCCGAATGGAGAAACAGACGGGCGACCGGCCAGGTATCGGCCCAGCTCCAGGGCTTGTGCTCTCCTCCCTGCTCCAATGTTTTTTGCCAGGCATTGGCCACCAGAAACTGTGCAAAATGTGCTTTGGCCTGCATATATCCTCCTTTGATAAACAGTGCCAACCCGCCAAGTATCACGGCGATGGCCAGCAGTTTTACGCTGTTCATGCTTTGAGCATCCGCTTGCGACTGACCAGGTAGTAGCCGGATAACCCTGTCAGCATTAATATCAGGCCAGCCAACAACTCTCCCGGACTACCTGTGGCCGTTTTCGGCATCAGCTGACCTGAAGCCCCGCCGGACCATCCTGCCGGGCGCATCAATCTTGCTTCTGCCAAACGGCTTTCAGCATCGACAGGTTTGTCCGGTGTCACATCTACCGCCACCAGACTGGTGTATGGGCTGACAAGGTGGTATTTCAAAGCAAGCGCAGTAATTTGCTCTTTGACTCTGGGATGGTTGGTGCTGGTTTCATTGAATCTCAACTCAGCCATCTGCTCCCTGGCCCACAGCAGATCCAGTCCTGCTGCCTGGGATTTCACCTGTCTTCCCAAATCAATTGAGGTTTGCCAGAACTGCTTTCTGGCATCCAGCGCGCCGGTATCTCCGCTGACAATCAGCTCATCGCTGCGACCCGCCTGTTGCCGCAGACTGACCATAATGGGCTCTCCTGCGTAGAGGTCCGGCAGATTGGCAGGCCAGTACTCAGGCACAGTGCCATCGGCATACCTCAACTGCAGATTGGTCATGACAGGGCTGGCTATCTTGTCCAGCAGTTCCGTCATGCGCTCGGCCACCTGCTGCTCTGAGCCAATATAGGTGAAGGTGCCTTTACCGCTGCGGGCGGCTTTCTCCATGAAAAAGCTATTGGGGGCAGAGCCAATTCCCACAGTAAACAGTCGGCTGTCACCAAGATAGTTGCGGATTAACTCAAACAACTGACGTTCATTACCGACAGCGCCATCGGTGATAAAGATCACCTGTCTCAATCCTGTTTCATCCTCAGTCACCTTAAGCGCCTGCAGTAATGCCGGAGCTATCTCAGTACCACCGTCCGCCTCCAGACTGTCAACAAAACGATAAGCCCGGTGGAGGTTGTTTTTTGTGGCTGGAATACTGGCCGCAGAAAATGAGGTGACCCTGTCACTGAAAGCCAGGATATTGAAGCGGTCAGCGGAAGACAGGGTTGTTAATGCCCGCTCCAGTGCCTGTCTGGCTTGCCTGATTGATTCACCACCCATGGAGCCGGACACATCTATCACCAAAACCAGTTCCCGCCCCTGATTGAACTCATGATGACCCGTCACGGGGGGCACTAACATCACAACGCCATACTCAGTGTTTTGCTCAAGCTCGGCCACAGAAGTGTCTGACGGAACATAACTCATACCCGACTGCATATAGCTCACAGCCTGAGGTCTGCCCAGATCAGCCATTTGCCACTCAAGCACAAAGTCTTTGTTGGGCAAGGCATCGAGCAGTGTCACTTCCAGCGTATCCCCTGTGCCCGGGGACACAGTCACCCAATGATGAGGACTGAGTATCTGCCCGAGCGCGCCAGCACCATGAAACACAGCCTGAATGTCTACGGTGCCGGGAGAAGCTCCGCCCTGTTGACCGCTATTGTCGGTTTCAGCTTGCTGCCCGGCGCCATATGCAGAGATAAGGTCAGTTTCCGGCTCGCCGGACGGGCTTTGATATCTGGGTGCCACCAGCATGGGAAATCTCAGCGAAAAGCGGCCATTGTCGTAACTCAGGGTTTGCTGATAATGAATCGACACCTGAACCGCTTCCCCGGGTGCCAGATTGGCGACCCGGGTGGAAAATACATTGGGTCTGTGCTGCTCAACCAGACTCGCTTTTTTACCTTCGGCCCGGGCCTTTTCATAGTCCGCTTTTGCTTGCCCTCGCGTTTTTACCTGCCCCTGGATTTTGCGCTCACCAATCTTGAGCTCCATACCATCAACCGCAGCGTTTTCAGGCAAAGGAAACAGGTAGCGACCATCGAGCCAAAACTCGCTGCCATTACGGAATGTCTGCTCCACCCAAACGCGGTTAATCAAGCCACTGACCTGCATCCGTACCTTGGTACTGACCGGCAGGCTCATCACCTCGCTCCCATCCGGTGCATGCATGATCAAAGTACCCTGCTGCAGTTCTTCCGGCTCCCGGGCGTTGGCGTTACCTGCTGCCAGGCCGATGAACATTACGACCACAGCCAACAGGGAATTGTGCGTTACCCCGGCGCTTCGCATCCCCGCTTCTGTCTGAGTCGGCAAGCTTTGAAAAATGCCAAACATAGTCAGCTCCATACCGGGGGCATGCCCCGGCTCACCTTGGTTCACAGTAGAATGCGTTTATTGGGAAGCAGTCATGGCGCCATGGCCATTTTGCAATTTGAGGGTAACCCTGCGGTCGAAGAAGTTATTCTCCAATGAAGCCTGTTCATGGAGTGGCGATTGATCCCCATAGGCCTGTCCGTTCAGACGGGACTCTGCAACCCCCTGCTTCACCAGATAGCTGCGCACCTCGGCCAGCCTTTGTTCTGACAAAGCCTGGTTGTAATCACTATTGCCCTGACGGTCTGCGTAACCGGTCAAATCAAGGGTCAGTTCAGGAGACAGGCCCATTACATAGGCCACATCATCCAACTGCTGCTGAAAGTGGGGCTCAATTTGTGATGAACCGGTTCTGAACTGCACATTCAACCCAAGTGCCAGCGCATCCATCTGCGCCTGAATACGACGCTCAGCTTCCATCGCCAGCAGATCTGACTCCTGTTCCAACTGGCGTGCTCTGGCTGTCAGTGATTGCAGCTCTACATCCTGTTTGGCCAGCATCTCCTGCTGCTGTTTAATCTCTTCATCATCACCGACAGACTGACCGATAAGGCCACCTGTCAGAGCACCGATAAATGCACCAACCGGCCCGCCAACAACCGCGCCCAGTACCAGACCAGAGCCAACGCCCACCAGCTCTTCGGTATGCTCACGTTCAGTTGATTCTGCTGCCGTCGCTGACTGGGACATCAGCATCCCGGCAATCAGCGCGCCCACCAGAGCGTTACGTTTGGTGTTTGGGGTTTTGGCTTGAGTATTGAATTGAGTCATTTTCTGTTCCCTCATGATTTGCCCCGGTAACTTGTTCCGCGGCTCGGTTTCGATGGAACTCATTAAACACAGTGGAAAAGGCATTGAAGGGGAACAAAAATGGCAATCCGGCAATCAAATGTGGCAACAAAATGGCAATTGGCCCCGACGTGTTCCACGCCTGCTAAATTGCTGTATAGTCACCCAAAGTCAGTGAAATAAACCGTATATCAAAGTCAGATGAAACGAATCGCCATAGTTGAAGATGAAGCCCTTATCCGGGAAAACTACAAGGATGCACTGCAGGCACAGGGATACAGTGTGCAAACTTATGCCAGTCGCCCTGAGGCTATGGCCGCCTTTACCACACGTTTGCCGGATCTGGCGATTATCGATATTGGTCTGGGAAACGAGATAGATGGTGGTTTTACCCTGTGCCAGGCGCTTAGAGCCATGTCAGGCAGTCTGCCAATTATATTCTTAACCGCCCGGGACAGTGACTTCGACACTGTATGTGGCCTGCGCCTTGGCGCCGATGATTACCTCACCAAGGATGTCAGCTTTCCCCATCTTTTGGCACGTTTGGCTGCCCTGTTCCGCCGCTCAGAACTCATGGGCGTCAAGGAACAGAAAGATAGCCTGATTGAACGCGGCCCGCTGACCATAGACAAGAATCGTATTGTGGTGCAGTGGCAGGGAGTCACTGTCGAGCTGACTGTGACTGAATTCTGGATGGTGTATGCACTGGCTAAACACCCGGGACATGTGCGCAATCGCACTGAGTTGATGCAGGATGCCAAAATCTACGTGGACGACAGCACCATTACCTCTCATATCAAGCGCATTCGTAAGAAGTTTATGGCCATAGATCCGCAATTCGATTGTATCGATACCGTTTATGGCATGGGCTACCGCTGGAACACGCCTGTCTGATGTGGCACCCAAGAATTGGTCTTAGAGCCAAAGTTGTTCTGCTCTCTCTGTTTCTGCTATGCCTGCCCTGGCTGGGGTATGAGTATGTGTGGGAGATGGAAAAGTACCTGAGAAACGGTCAGGAACGGACACTGGAAGGTACAACTCAGGCACTGGCGACCGCTCTGCACGAAAGGCCTAAGCTGTTTCACTCCCAGGCGAGTTTTTTAAATCAGGTCGAGAAAGGCCGGGACCTCTACGCTTACCCTCTGGCAGGCCCGATCCAGCTTGATGGCAAGCTGCAGGATTGGGATATCTATCGCCACAGGTTTATTGAGTACGGTGATGAGCATGAAATTTATAAGGTGGATGATGGCAGACCTCTGTCGCTGTCATTCACCCATATGGTAGGTAAATACGGCGGCTACCTCTATGGCTTTTTTGATGTAACCGACCCCAGCCCTGTCTATCGTGGTACCAACAGTCTGAGCATTGAGCGCAGCGACCGCCTGATGGTCGCAACCCAGACCGCCGCCGGCGAATTCAAACGTTATCTGATCACCCCCATAGAAGATGGCTGGATAAGTGCCTATGAGCTGCCAGCCGATCCTGCCCTGACCCGTCCAGTCACCCCTGAAAACCGCATTCAGGGTCAGTGGCGAAGAAGCCCAAAGGGCTATGTGATTGAGCTGAGGATCCCGCTGGAGATGCTGGGCAGCAAACTTGGATTTGCCGTCTATGATGTTAACGACAGACGCTCCGGCAGCCTTGAGGCCATTGTCGGTACCTCTGCCACTGATGATCAGCTGAAACTGGGGACTGTGCTGGTGCCCTCGCCGGAAATCGAAGAGATCATTAAAGGTATGCGCCACAACACCTCCCGTATCTGGGTGGTAGATAAACATGGTCGGGTACTGGCCAAGTCCGGTGATATCCGCAGCAACTCCAGCGTTTGGACCCGGGATCTTGAAGAAGAGCAGGACTCCAGCCTGTGGGGCGAATTCAGTCGACAATATCTGCGCCCACTCTATTACCGGATTTTGACCCAGCCTCCCAGAGACTTTATTGACTCTTTGCAGGACTCCACTGAATTGACCGGCAGTCATATCGAGAAAGCTCTACAGGGAAAACTCGGCTCGACCTGGCGTTTGACTCCGGACAGCAAAGCCGTGGTACTGGCCGCCGCCAGCCCAATCTGGATTGACGATAAGGTAATGGGCGTGGTGATCGCTGAAGAGACGACACACGGTATCCGCACCTTGCGTAACAAGGCGCTGGAGAAACTGTTCAATATCATTTTGATTGTGATGGGCGTAGGCACCCTGTCACTATTTATTTTTGCGTCCAATATTTCCAGGCGGGTACGCAGATTAAGAGATGAAGCCGAGCTTGCCATCGACAATCAGGGCAGAGTCCGCAGTGGCATTACCCCTTCCAGGATCCGTGACGAAATCGGCGACCTGTCCCGCAGTTTCGCCAGTATCGTTCAGCGTCTGGGGCTCTATACCCATTATCTGGAGAATATGTCATCCCGCCTTTCCCATGAATTGCGAACCCCGGTGGCTGTGGTGCGTTCCTCCCTCGAACATCTGGAGCTTCAGGGAATGGACGAAAACAGCAGCAAATACGTGGCCCGGGCTAAAGAAGGGGTCAGTCGTCTCAGCCTGATCCTGAACAATATGAGTGAAGCAACCCGACTGGAACAAAGCCTGGCACAGGCTGAGCGCAGTGACTTCCCACTGCGGGAAGTGGTCAGCGGTTGTATGCAGGGTTATCAAATGACCTTCCCGGACAGAAAGTTCGAAGTCAAATTGCCCAAAGAGCCATTAATGATAAATGGCGTCCCGGAATATATTGCCCAATTGCTGGACAAACTAATCGCTAACGCCAGCGAATTCAGCCTTGATAGTACAGCCATTGAAGTGAGCCTTGGCGTCAGCGGTAAACAAGCGCTGCTGCAGGTCAGTAATATGGGCCCTCTGCTGCCGGAAAATATGGCGGAGCAGATATTTGAGTCCATGGTATCGGTTCGCCCGCCACAGGGTGGTGAGAAGCCCCACCTGGGTCTGGGCCTGTATATCGCCCGTCTGGTGGCTGAATTCCACCATGGCAATATCAAAGCCGTTAACCGGGCAGATGGCTTGGGCGTAACAGTTCAGCTCCGACTGCCATTGGGTAAGTCAGAAAACATTTAGCCATCCAGATGGCAAGAGCGCCAAAACAGTGGTAGCCTGTGCCAAACAGTTTGCAAACAGTAACAGGCACCGGACAATTGACCCAGACAATTAACCCGGATAGTGAATCAAAAAGTGAGCTTAGGATTGAGCAATGAGCGACAAGAATCATAAAAGAGATACCCGTATCGTCAGTGCCGGCCGTGACAGTAAATGGACCAGAGGGGTCATTAATCCCCCTGTGTTCAGGGCGTCCACCATAGTCTTCGACACTATGGATCAAATGCGTCAGGCCAGTGCCGGTAAAGCCGATGGGGAAATGTTCTACGGTCGCCGGGGCACACCCACTCACTTTGCGTTTCAATCTGCCATTGCCGAGCTTGAAGGCGGCGTCGGCACTGCGCTTTACCCTTCAGGTGCAGCAGCCATCAGTGGAGCGTTATTATCCTTTCTGAAATCCGGTGATCACCTGTTGATGGTGGACAGCGTATATGAACCTACCCGGGATCTGTGTGAGCAGGTACTGGCTGGCTTTGGTGTCGAAACCACCTATTACGACCCCTTGATAGGTGAAGGGATCCGCGAGCTTATCAGACCCAATACCAGGGTGCTGTTTCTTGAATCCCCCGGCTCAATCACCATGGAAGTTCAGGATGTCCCGACCCTTTGTCGTATCGCCCATGAGCATGATTTAATCACCATGTTGGACAACACCTGGGCTTCTCCTATTAATTGCCGTCCGTTTGAGATGGGCGTGGATATCTCAATCCAGGCTGCGACCAAATATATTGTCGGTCATTCCGACGTAATGATGGGCACAGCCACCGCCAATGAAAAACACTGGCGTCAACTGCAGGAGCATTCCTATCTTCTGGGCCAGTGCACCAGCCCGGATGACGTGTTTCTTGCTGCCAGGGGCCTGAGAACTCTGGGCGTGCGCCTTGCGCAACATGAAAAAAACGCACTGACCATAGCCCATTGGCTGGCCAGCAGACCTGAAGTGGACCATATTCGCCACCCGGCATTTGAAACCTGTCCGGGACACGAGTTTTTCAAGCGGGATTTCAGCGGCAGTAATGGGCTGTTTTCATTCGTGCTGAAACAAGGCAACCTCAAAGCCACCACAGCCTTTGTCGAGCAGATGGCGCACTTTAAGATGGGCTTCTCCTGGGGCGGTTATGAAAGTCTTATTCTGTCGGTAAACGGCATAGACAAGATCCGCAGTGCCACCGACTGGGACAGCAGCAAGCCGTTAATCCGCCTGCATATTGGTCTGGAGGATCCGGAGGATTTGATTGCCGATCTGGAAGCTGGCTTTGAGCGCTTTAATGCTGTGATGCAGGCTTGATAATTCACAGCAATCCAGCGACGCAGATCACAATTTAATATTTCTTTGCCATGGTCTGATAAGGATCAGACCATCTTAAAGTCACTTCAGGTAGAATTAATTTTCTTTTTACTGATACGCGCAGGGATAGTGCAAACAAGAACGCCCTGCCGACCTTGTCCCTGCCCCTCGTCTCAGTATCACCCGCTCCTTAAGAGACTTACAAATGATGATGTGGATAGAGTTGGGCGTCGTGCTGCTCAGTATCTTCCTTGGTGCCCGCCTTGGTGGGGTAGCGATTGGATTTGCCGGTGGCCTGGGCGTTATGGTGTTGGCCCTGCTCGGGGTTGAGCCAGGCAATATTCCCTGGGATGTAATTCTGATTATTATGTCAGTCATCTCCGCCATTTCAGCCATGCAAATGGCAGGCGGTATGGATTATCTGGTGCACCTGGCTGAACGTATGATGCGCCGCCACCCTGACAAAATCACTCTGGTTGCCCCACTTATCACCTACTTTATGACCCTGCTGGCCGGCACGGGACATACCGCCTTCTCCACCTTGCCTGTCATCGCGCAGGTTGCCAAAGAGCAGCAGATCCGCCCTTCACGACCACTGTCTGTGTCTGTGGTGGCATCTCAAATCGCCATTACTGCATCACCGGTTTCTGCCGCTATGGTGTTCTTTGCCAGCATTATGGAGCCAAGGGGCGTCAGCTATCTGGAACTGCTGGGCATCTGTATTACCTCAACCCTGGCTGCAGTTATCCTGACCTCTTTTGTCGCCAATCATCTGGGTTGTGAGCTTAAGGATGATCCAGTTTATCAACAGCGTCTGGCCAATGGCGAAATCAAGCTGCCGGAACAAAGTCAGATTGAGATTAAACCCGGTGCCAAATTCTCTGTGATGATTTTTGTTATCGCCATTATGGCGGTAATGGCTTACGCCACAGCGATTTCACCCACTATTGGCCTGATAACCGATCCCACTCTGTCACGGGATCAGGCAATTATCTCCCTGATGCTGACTGCGGCTCTGGCTATCACCATGGTGTGTAAGCTGGATGCAGAGCAGATTGTCACTGCCGCCACCTTCCGCTCAGGTATGTCAGCCTGTATTTGTGTAATGGGCGTTGCCTGGCTGGGTGATACTTTTGTTGAAGCCAATCTTGATGCCATCAAGCATACAGCTTCAAGCTTGCTGTCGGCATATCCCTGGATGCTGGCAGTGGTACTCTTCTTTGCTGCCATGCTGCTCTACTCACAGGCCGCCACTACCAAAGCTTTGCTGCCAGCGGCACTGGCACTGGGAGTGGCGCCGGTCACTGCTGTCGCCTCGTTTGCGGCGGTGTCTGCCCTGTTTGTACTGCCCACCTACCCAACACTGCTGGCCGCGGTGGAGATGGATGACACAGGTTCAACCCGCATAGGTAAAGCCGTGTTCAATCATCCCTTTATGATCCCGGGGCTGTTGGCGATTTCCCTCGCAGTCGCCTTTGGTTTTGCCATAGGGTCTGTGGTGTTGTAAAACGCCATCAGCAACAAAAAACGCACCTCCCAGGGTGCGTTTTTTGTTTACTCCTCTGCAAGGAAGCTGGCCAACATCTCCAGTCCACTTCCCCAACCTTTATCATGATCCGGCCGGGTTTGTTCAAATACCGCAATCTCCTCCGCAGTTGCATCAATGGGCTGCCAAACCAGTTTCAACTCAGTTTGCTCACCCAGGGGTTTTAGCCAAACCTGAGTTTGCATCTCTGCAGGCCAATTGGGAATTTGAGGATTGGGTACTATTTCCCCGGATGAGTTGGCATTGTACTGCCGGAAGATCACGCAATCCGGTTCGCGAATCACCTCATATCTGGTTAACAGAAACAGTTCAAACCCGTTGGGAGCAACCAGCTTGTGCAAGCTCTCACCTCCCGGGCGGATATCGGCCCGGATAAACTCGCACTTAAAGCCTTTGAACGGGAATTGCCAGCGCTGAAGGTGCTCAACCTGAGTCCAGGCAGCAAACACCAGATTTATTGGTGCATCATAGGTGCGGGTCAGTATCGTCGGAGCAACCTTGTGCATGTCAGTATCAGTCATCTTTCTCTCCCTTACTCTGCAGATCGATGAGATAAGTGTCCAGTTGATCCAGACTTTGGCTCCAATACCGCTCAAATTGAACAACCCATTGCCGGACCGGCTTCAGCGCTTCTGCATTGACCCTGTACACACGAAACTTGCCCTGTCGGTGCTCACATACCAAATGCACATCCTTTAATACTGCCAAATGCTTGGAGACAGTGGGTTGAGACCAGCCCATGATGTCAGTCAGCTCACAGACTGTCATTTCTTCCTCAGCCAATACTTCCAGCAAAGCCCTGCGTTTGGGCTCAGCAATTGCACTGAATGTGTCATATGTCGTTCGGGTTCGCGCCATACCCCAAACATATTCCGATAAGGGAATATGTCAAGTATGACGATTCACAGGAATAAAAAAGCGCGGCTCAATGGCCGCGCTCAGTGATTCAATCTACTCAATTAGTCCCGGCTTGTTGCCAGGCCTGAGTACCATACAGGGGCACTGCCGACAGCGCGTGTTTATGACTGCCACTGCTCTCCTTGGTGGAATATGAGAGATAAAGTAACGTCTGGTGCTCGGCATCATAGATGCGTCTGACCTTAAGGTTCTTAAACAAAATGCTTAACGATTCCTTGTAGACCACCTCACCGCCTTTGCTCTTATCAATACTGGCGATCTCAGCTGCGCTGATTGGCCCTGTCTGACGACAGGCAATACTCATATCCGATGGATCAGCCAACGACAAATCGGCTTCAATGCGACTGATATAACAGGTTACCCCGGGGATCTTGGGGTCTTGCCTGGCGTCAATCACCACATCTTTTGTGGTGAAGAGTCCCAGACTGACCTTGGCGACATCATCGCCACCACAGCCGGTCAGCGCCAACAAACTCAGGAGTACCAGTTTTTTCATGCAATGATTTCCTTATGCATTGAATATCTTGTTTGCCCAGCGGGTCAGGCCTGCAGTGACAGAGCCAAAGTGGTCCCCGACTATCACTTCACACTCAGGGTAACAGCGGGCGATACGCTCGTAAATGGCCGGACTGCGGGCTGTTCCTCCGGTGACATAGATGATTTCTGGCTGAACTCCGGCGGTTTCCACCGCACTGTGCATTAACGACTCCACCCGGCTCAGGGGGTCATCAATGGCCGTCACAAATTGGCCGGCGCTGATATCAGCTTGCAGCTGTGCCTCTACAAACCCAAGCTGTGATTGGGTGCTCTGTGCATCTGACAGAGCTATTTTGGCGCGCTCGGCCTGTCTGACCAACTGATATGACAGCTGATTACGCTGCACTGTAAGCAGACGCTTCAACAGCTCAGGTTGACGGGCTTCTTTAATCAAATCGTCAATCAGCTTCTTGCAGGTCACAGAGGAAAAGTCACGCTGGGCCGCAATATCATTCACCGCGACACAGTTCCAGAACACCTTGCTGGGCATAGGCTTGCCTGTGACCAGTTCGCTGCCAAGTCCCATATGTGGCATGAAGCTGTGCATCGCAAGGGCGATATCCAGATCGTTACCACCGATACGCTGACCACTGTGCCCTAAAAAGTCGCCACTGCGGTCTGTATTTCCCACCCGGGATGGACCCATCTTCACCACAGAGCAGTCAGTGGTACCGCCACCAACATCCACCACCAGTACGGTTTTGTCCTGAGTCAGTTGTGCTTCAAAGTCCATACCCGCGGCTATGGGTTCAAACAGAAAGGCCACTTCGCTGAAACCTGCTCTTTGCGCCGCAGTGGTCAGAATGCTTTCGGCCTGTTCATTGGCCTGCTCGCCGCCAATCCCCTGAAAATTAACCGGACGGCCAATCACTGCCCGGGTGATCTGCTGACCATTGCCCAGCGCCTTTTCACCACAGGCTTTAATATGCAGCATCATCAGAGTCACTATGTCTTCGAACAACGCAATCTGGTCAGGACGCAAGCCGCTGGCACCCAGGAAGGATTTTGGAGATCGGACATAAAAGCCCTCTTCCGGGACTTCCATATAAGCATTAAAAGCAGCCTCGCCGAAAAACACCACTTCATCTGATGGAAGCAAATCCAGCTCGCGGCGCACCACTTTGGCTCTGCTTAGCTGGGCGCTGCGGTTTTTGGCATAGTCAGGCTGACGGCTGACGTCGAGTCTTTGATAAACGGCTTCGGCAATCAGCTCTCTGTCATAAGCATACAGAGTCGAACTCATATAACGACTGTCACCGGCAATGGGCAGCAGCTGCACACCATCAGCCGTCATTACCCCCAAAGCGCAGTTGGCACTGCCATAATCGAAACCAACAAACATGAAGACTCCAAGATCCCGGAAAAAGTCGGCAAAACTAACACAAAACCGACGAGCAAGACACAGTAAACCCTGTCTTTTTAGTTGCGTATCAAAGCATCTGAGGAGGCTGAATTAAACAAACCTCAAAAAAACTGGCAGTATGGAAGCTGAAAGAAGGTAGATAACAACAAGTGTAAACCGACAGGTTCCGGCAGCGGCTTGTCCAGAGGTAACACAGTGTCATAGGCAAATGCCTGACAATAATAGGATTAGCTTGAATACTAAACCCAAACACTATATCGCCATAGATATGGGCTCAAACAGCTTTCATTTGGTTATTGCCAGAGAGCAGGATGGCCAGCTACAGATAGTCCATAAGGAAAAGCAGCAGGTTAAGCTGGCTCAGGGGCTGGATGACAATAACCGGTTAAGCGACGACGCTATGCAGCGGGGGCTTGATTGTCTTAAAGACTTTACCCTCAGGTTTGCCAACATCAGTAACGCCGAAATCCGTTTGGTGGCTACCTATACCCTCAGGGTTGCCAGCAACCGTAGCGAATTTCTTACTCAGGCCAGAGCAGCAATGCCCTACCCCATCGAAGTGATATCAGGTCATGAAGAAGCCAGACTCATCTATCACGGCATCGCTCAGTCAGAAATGCTTAAGCAAAACAACCTAGTGATAGATATAGGGGGTGGCTCCACCGAAGTGATTGTTGGCCGCCACCAGAAGTCCTGTCACCTCACCAGCCTCAGTTGTGGCTGTGTCAGTTATCACGAGAAGTTCTTCAAGGATGGGCCACTGACACAGGAGCAATTTCACTCTGCCGGACTGGCTGCCGATGAAGAGTTTGCCTCATTATCCAAGGCCTATTTCTGCCAGGACTGGGATCTGGTACTGGGAAGTTCAGGTACAGTCAAAGCGGTTGCAGAAGTCCTGAATGAGCTCTATGACGACAGCGAAATCATCCTGACCAATCTAAAAAAACTCAAGCGACAGTTGATTGAGTGGGGCAATCTCGACGGCCGCTTCTCTAGCATAGATGAGAGGCGCACCGGTATACTGCCTGCCGGACTGGCTATCCTGATCAGCTTCTTCCGCCGTCTGTCGGTTAAATCACTTAAGTACACCTCAGGAGCCCTGCGTGAAGGCGTGCTCTATGAGATGGCGCAAATAGGCCAGTATCAGGACGTCAGGCTCAGGACCGTAGATAGTATTGCCCGCCTCTATCATGTAGATCCCAGCCACGCTCTCAGGGTCAGAGATACTGCTACACAACTGTTTGAGCAGGTGGCCGATACCTGGCAACTGAGGGACTACGGTCAGCTGTTGGCCTACGCTGCCACTCTCCATGAAGTCGGCATACATATTAACTCCCGGGCACACCAACGCCACGGCGCTTATATCATCAGCAATGCCGACCTGCCAGGCTTTGACGAAGAGTTGCAGCAGGAGTTGGCAAGCCTGATAGGTAACCACAGAAAGCGCCCGGATGAGACGCTGGCAGAAGACACCCGGCTCGCCCGCCTCACCAGTATTTTGCGTCTGGCGGTATTGCTGAACCTGGGGCGACAGGGAAAAAGTGTGACAGTCAGGATAAATGCCGATGCCAATCAACTGCATATCGCCCTGCCCCGGGGTAATCGAACCATCGCCCTGCTGATGGCAGATCTGGAACGGGAAGCCAGATGGCTGCAACCTCTCGGGATAGAGCTTATTGTCACCGCTGTGATTGAAAGAAAAAGCTGAGCGCTTTAGCCGAATACAACAAAGGACGCAGTAGCGTCCTTTTAGTATTTAAACACACCGGATTAAGACAGGCCTAAAGCTTAGCGAACATCTCTGGAAACGCACTTTTGACAGACTCAGGTATCAATGCCTTCCATCGCTCCACGTCGTCATCCTTAACTAAGTCACCCTCCTCACATTCAAAATCGGCTTCCGGGCCACCTGAAAAAAATGAAAAATTATTTCCGCCCGGAGTGTGTGCCAAAAATAACTGACCGCCGTATTCGTCCCATACATGCATATAAAGACCGATATTTTTACTTGTTTTAACCAGCCGTTTTACCGTTTGCGGGAAATAGTCACTCTCAACGTAGAAGCATCCAAGGTCGCCTTTTATTTTCAGCTCCTCAAAAAACACATCACAGTCATCATTAATGCCACTATCGGCACCACTGAACTCAACCAACTTAGCTAAGCCTTTGTCTCTGTGGTCTAAAAAAGCCTGAAGCACAGCTTCTGTCGCCTGCACGGCTATGTAGCCAAATGTCTCACCCTTCATCTAGTTTGACCTCTCTTTTTATGACTGGTTACCCATGGCCGCCAACTTCTGCTCGCCAATCTCCCAAGCCTTCAAAATATCCTGCTCTTTGGACTTCAGCTCACTGGCAAAGGTTAACAGCCTCCCCGACATATCACCTTCAGCTAGGCGAGTATTAACTAATTCAAGCAGCTCATATACTTCAATGAATTGCCTATCGCGCATATCAGTAGCGTGGGGTAATGCAGAAATAAAATAATCAACACACAAATAAATAGGACGCCACTTTATGTCTTCATTAATGCACTCAATAGCCTTTGTATACATATCGCACCACTTTGATGGGGGCAGAGAAAGCATCTTTCGATGAGGAGGCTTACCCTCAAACACCTCGCAATAGGTGTTACCCAGAATGGCTTCAACAAACAGGGTAGTGTGGCGTTCGTACCAATGACAGGCAGCAAAGCGATCTGCATCGAAGATGTACCCGCTTAACATAGAGTCTCTGTCACTACGATCTAACATGCCTGAATTAAATAGTTGGAGTAATGACTCTGGTGAGTCATAGGGCGTCAAGAAAAAGGAATCGCCTACTGGTATATATTCAAGTTTACGGCCATATTTGAAATACTCTCCAAGCTCCTTTTTTTCGGCCTTGGGGTAGTCGTCAAAGGCTGTCTGCAATAGTAACTGCCAATCAGCCTCACGCTGCGCTATCCAATCAGGGTCAGCCGTTTTCCAAAGGTATAACAACTTGGGCAATGCCTGTTTCCAGTTTTCATCAACGGGTACATTGTCTTTAACTGCTGGCTTAGGAAAGTTAGCTATCATTATTGATCCTCAATAATATCAACAAAGCGGTTTGTTAAGACTCTTTATCCATAGCCGCCAACTTCTGCTCGCCAATATCCCAGGCCTTCAGAATCTCCTGCTCTCTGGACTTCAACTCACTGGCAAAGGTTAACAGCCGTCCCGACAGCGTTCCTTCGGCCAACCGGGTAGTAACCAGCTCAAGCAATTTAAGCAACTTAGTTCGCCCTCTGTCCTCGTCATCCAGTGCAAAAGGCAAAGCTGTAATTAAGTAATCGATGCAAAGATATATAGGATGCCACTCAATATTATTATCTACATATCTGATGGCATGCTTGCAAAAATTAAGACACCATAGAGTTGGAAGAGGAGAAATTATATATACCCGAGAAGAATCCACCTCATATATTTCACAGTATTGATCTCCTAACAGTGTTTCCACGAACAAAGTGGTATGACGCTCATACCAATCACACTCTGCAAACTTGGTAGAACTAAAAATATAGTAACTCAGTATTGATCGGCGGTCATTGTCACTCAACACCCCGGAGTTAAACAGTAGTTCAAGAGATTCTACTGATTCATATGGAGTTAAAAAAAACGAAGTCGATATAGGTATATGCTTAGGCGATTCACCATATTTAAAATAGGCCTCGATACATTCTCTCTCAGGCCTAGGTGTTTCATCGTAAACGCTCTCAGACAATAATTTCCAATCCGAATCACGTTGAGCATTCCAATCAGGGGAATCTGTTCTCCACAGATAGGCAAGTCTCTCCAAAGCCTGCTGCTTACGCTCATCTCTCGGTATATTTTCTTTCCGCAAGGGTTCTTCAAAGTTACTCATCATTATTATTCTCCAATAACACCGACGAGGCGGTTTGTTAAGACTCTTTACCCATGGCCGCCAACTTCTGCTCGCCAATCTCCCAAGCCTTCAAAATATCCTGCTCTTTGGACTTCAACTCACAGGCAAAGGTTAACAGCCGCCCCGACAGCGTTCCTTCGGCCAAACGGATAGTGACTAACTCAAGTAACTGTAAAAACTTAATGCGATTTCTGTAACGTTCATCCATTGCGAAAGGCAAAGCTGAAACAAAATAGTCGATACATAAATATATAGGGTGCCACTCAACATTATTATCAATACATTTGATAGCGTGCTTTGCAAAATTGAAACACCACTTTGTTGGGGGTGGAGAAATCATCTTTCGATGAGGAGGCTTACCCTCAAACACCTCGCAATAGGTGTTACCCAGAATGGCTTCAACAAACAGGCTGGTGTGGCGTTCGTACCAATGACAGGTAGCAAAGCGAGCGGCATCGAAGATGTACCCACTTAACATAGAGTCTCTGTCACTACGATCTAACATGCCTGAATTAAATAGTTGGAGTAATGACTCTGGTGAGTCATAGGGCGTCAAGAAAAAGAAATCGCCTACTGGTATATATTCAAGTTTATGGCCATATTTGAAATACTCTCCAAGCTCTTTTTTTCGGCCTTGGGGTAGTCGTCAAAAGCAGTCTGCAATAGTAACTGCCAATCAGCCTCACGCTGCGCTATCCGATCAGGGTCGTCTGTTTTCCAAAGGTAACACAACCTTTCCAATGCTTGGCGGGGACGCTCGTCAACGGGTACATTGTCTTTAACTGCTGGCTTGGGGAATGACTCCATGTTTACCTTCCTATTTGTGGCATCGAGCTGAACTTTTCCCGGCTCCTACAGAGCCGTCAACCAACTCCCAACGGATATTGCCGCTGATATAGGCTTTGCGATTGCCTGAGATGAAACCAAAGCTGCGACAGAAAAACGCCATTCTGGCGGGAGCCTCACTCACCCAGGGCGACAGTCGTTCGCGGTCTGCTTCGGTGCCATGGACCACAAGGGTGATTTCACCGTTAAACTTACGGTTACGTTTATTGGTCCATACCTGGGTGCTGTAACGGGCGGCGATTTTTTTCAGGCCAATTTCCGCATAACGCAGCATGTCATGAGGGTTCTCCATGGCTTCAATATGAAACTCATAGGCATGGGTTTGTTTATCCAACACAATCTTGCGCTCTTCCTGCCAGGGGGCTACTTCCCACTGGGGCACAGCGGTTTCCGGCGAGGCCAATAATGCTTCTACATCAACCACCAACATGGCTTGTTTGGCATTATTGTAAAACTTCTGCGTTGGCCCAAGTGGGATATAGCTGTATCCCGCGGCATGCTTGCAATCAAATCTGGCCATGGATGAATAGTCCTCAGGCACATCCACCTTTGTGATATACCTGCCCTGCAAGTCGTGAATATGCACAGTGCTTTCTTCATTGCCGAACAGATACAGCAAGTGGCCATCACACCAGAGCTTACTGCCGGATGCAGCCTGATACCCCGACCCATCAGGCATCATCACGTGCTCCATGTGTTTTTTGCCAAAGGGATTAGGCAGAGTCAGCTCTAGCTCACCGCTGTGAACGTTCAGTACATGGTAGAGGGTATCTGAGCCCAGGTAGAGCTTGCCATTGAGGTAATGAGCCGACAGTAACTCATGGTCGACAGTAAACTGCTTTAATCGTTGGCCATCTTCTAATGAAATGAGATAAATATCACAGTGTTTATCGTCTTCACTGTTTTGCACATGGAACAACCAGTCATCGCCGAAGAACCAGCGACGATTATTTACCAGGTCGGACCGAACATCATCATAACGGTAACGCCAGCGCTCATTGAGGTTTTCATCACGGGAGACTATTTCCCCACTGACACTCCAGTACAGCTGGCCCTTGTGCAAATAGGAATATCCAAACTCCAACGGATGCCAAATATCGGGCTGGTCTTGGCAAGACCAGACAAGCAGTTCATTATTGTAGTCGATGCAATCTTTTTTATAGGTTAGAGAACCAAAACTCATCCAGCGAAGATCCTTACCATATTGACCGACAAAGGTGTCAACCTCCTCGACACTGCCACCAGAAAGGGCACGGTAGCAACTATCGAATAATGCCCCTTTTTCCAGCTCAACAGATGAGGCGGTGAAATAACATTCGATATGACAGTGGTCCCAGGACGACGCGTAGTACCCAGTCTGAAACAGGCAATACTTATATTCTTTACCCTGCAACCAACCAAAATGATCCAACCGAAACCAAACTCTTAATTCATCGGCATGGTTGCTGTGTGACCATGAAGGTAATGGGATAAAATATAGGCTCACAGCGACTCCCTGCTTAATGCTCATTAGACTGTTACGTCATTGCGTTAAAACCCACCGCTGAATACCTCGTCCCGCAGTCGCGCTTCGTCGATGCTGTCTTTATAAGGAGCAAGCCAGGTGTCAAAGCAGTAATCGGCCCAGGCTTCAATGCCCTGCGCAATAGCAGCCTGTTCAACTTTGGGTCGGGCTTTCAACGCCTTAGGATTTTCTGTCAACCAATCAAAGGCGGGGTCTTCCACGTCCCACTCAAGGTAATCTTCACCGGATTGCTGACATAATTTGTAAAATGGATCGTCACCGCCCCAGACAATACAAAGCACAGGCGCAGCAATAAGCGCCGTGAAATCCTCCAGTGCATGGGGCAATTCTTCCATCAGGCTGTCGTCACCAATAATCTGAATTTGCACCATATCATTGGCTAAATAGTCCACCTGCTCCAGGTCAAAATCTTCTTCCAGAGCTTCAACCAACTGCTCATCCAATCCATCATGGGCGCGGGCTATCAAGGTTCCATATATCTCCATCGATCATACCTTTGAATCGTTAGTTACCGTCATACTCTCTCTGTTTCCACAACTCGACGATATTGGCTTCCAAATTCGATGGGACAAGCTCTGGTAAGTTACACGCTAGATCATCAAGGAAATAATAGCTTCGTACACTATAGGGAATTTTGCATGCCTTCCCCTGACACAGTACTGACAACAGATAGTTATAAACACGGCGGAGGCTTTTCATTGAGTGGTCTGGGTGAAATAACAAAAAAGGAAATAGCGTTTTCTCTTCTCGACTAATCCATAGTTGCTCAGTAGACCAGCCCTCCCCAGTGAGTTCACCCCGCAAAAAATACCCCTCATACACATCCAGTGTATGTTTATAAAAATACTCTAGTAGCCATTTTCGGACTTGCTTCCAACGCTGCTGGCGCTGCGCCACCCAATCAGCATCGTCCAGATGCCAGGCTGAGGTATCCAGATTTTGCCCAATCTGATTGAGAATGGTGGCCCAGTCCTGATACCAACCAGCAAAACCATCCTCTGTTATTCGTAATGGTCGCTCTTCATCACTGTATCTGAGCCTGGCCAGCGCAGGGAAATCCTCTTCCTCCTCCGGCTTAATACTGTTTTCACCAAAACACGCTTCCAGAGTGTTAGCCTTTACCCACTTGGGACCAAGAATCGCATCATCGGTTTCATTAAACCGTTTTCTGAGGGTATTAACGATTCTCCAGGCACGGGCATGACGCTCTGGATCAACCCCTTTAAAAGGGTCAACTCTTTCATAATGAGCAACCAGGATCAGATAACTATCCACATAGTTGACGATCCAGCCTTTTTCCCAATCGAAGGAGTCAATATTGGTCAGAATGTGATCAGCAAGATACTGCTCAGGGGTTTCGGCAAAATAATCCGGATTAATCATTAGGTTAAAACAGATCATTAAGTTTTGATCAAATTCAGATTTGCCCTGTAATCTTGCCTGATACTCCTGCTGATTACGCCCCATGGTGACACGCACCCAGGTTTCAATGCCCGCTTCCAATACTTCATGGCAATAGGGGTAGGCCATGAAAATCCGGTCAGAAGATATACTGCTGCCAAAGAAGTTCTCTCGCTTACCAAAAGATTTGTGCTGTGACGATACCCTGCTGTATAACTCAACCAAGGCTATGAGCACCTCTTCAGACTGGTCAGGGTGCAGCGCGGCATAGATGATTCCCGAGCCCCTAAAATATTTATCTTTTGCCAAATCCGCTTCACGATAACGCCCGGTTAAAAAATATTCTCCATAGAGTTTTATATCAAACGCTGGGAAGGCTCGCTCAGGCACCGCCTTAAATGCCTCGGCGATGCGCTTCCATTTTACTTTTCGCTGCTTGACCCATTCTGGGTCATCCAACTTCCAGCTGGTCGGATTAGCGAATTTAGTCATTGCCCTCTCGACAAGCTCATAGTAACAATCCCTTGCCCAAAAAGGATGCTTGCGGTCATAAGGGGGAATTTCGGTGTTAATCATGCGCATCTATTGAAGTATCCTTTTCCAACACCCGACTCGATATCTCCAAGCCTAGTTCAATATGGTTCCTGTACTTAATATTCAGTAATTGAGTAACTATGTTAATTCAGTATTCAAGAGAAGCTACTTTACTCCCCCCTTTTTAGGCTCCCTGAGTAAGCTAACAATTGTTTATAACCAATCCCAGACTTTCATGGGACATGACCCGGATATAGACTTTTGGTTTACCTATTCTTATATGATTACCCACAAAAAAACGGAGGCTAATGCCTCCGCTTTTTATTCCGGCTTAACCCTTACAGCACATATTTAACCGAGAACATCAGACGGTTCAGATCACCTTCAAAGCCGTTTTGACGCTCGTTGGTTGCATGCATATATTCCACACCCACTGTGAGCGGCTTAATTGGCGAGTACAACAGGTTGATATAGCCTGAATAGGAAGTTTCGTTCACATTTCCTCCTGTCAGTGCTACATCATTGTCCGCTTTAAAGCCGGACAGAGTGATGCTGCTGCGCCATTGGTCGTTCCACCAGTGGCGGTAGGAGACGAAACCGGCATAGGAGCTTATCGCCTCCAGATCACCGCTGGCATTCAACACAGCTGCATTGGCATAGTTCAGAGCCAAATAACGTCCCAGCCCATCGCCATAAGTAGCAGTGAACTTGAAGTCATCTTTGTCACCGACAGGAATGACACCGGAGAAAGTGACGCCATAGCCCAGATCTGTAGAGTCAACGCCGTTTTGATCCAGGGTTAACTGGCGGGCGATACCCGCAAGCGCAAACTTACCGCCACCACTGGTTTTAAAGTTATAGCGGGCGACAAAATCAGGTACCCAGCCACTGCCACTGACCACCCGTGCACCACCACCATAAGGCGTTACCGTAGTTTCAGGGTTTTCAATTGAGAGCTGCCAGTTACCATTGGTATAGCGAACCTGGCTCTGGCGGACAAAAGGCGTACCATCTGCGGCACCAACAAAGTCGAGGTTCTCAGGAAGCGCACCCGGGTTTTGGAAAGTACTCCAGGTTTGACCCACCAACCAGTTGTCATAGCTGACAAAGGCATGACGCAAGCGTGGAGAATAGCTGTTGGAAACACGTTCGTTACCGTCTGAATGGGTGAAAAAGTCCATTTCGATAAAAGCTGTTACTTTATGGCCACCAATATCTGAGACAGTTTTAAAGTTGAAGCGGGACTCACGAGCCTGGAAATCGACCACTTGCTTGCCATTATTCGGGTCGCCATAAATGGTTCCTGGCACATAAAACTGGCGGGACAACTGACCTGAAGCAGGTGCACCATTACTGTAATCACTGAACATCACATCAGCTTTAATATAACCACCAAATGTAAAGTCGGTTTCCGCTGCTGCCATTGGGCTGGCCAGCATGCAGACGGCTGAGATCGCTGCAGCAAGCTTTGCTTGTTTCATTCTGTTCACTCCCCTTTTGTATTTTTCTTAGAGAAATATGAACAAACTTAAGGCGTAGCAATATTAGCAATAGGTCTATAAGACGAAGGTATACAGATACCAAAAATGAATTAACTGCCAAATAGATGCGAATAGCAGGCGTGTTAATTGAATCAGGAATTAAGGAGTAGTGATGGGGGGAAGGATTCGACAAGAAGTGGTGGGTCGTGAAGGATTCGAACCTTCGACCAATTGGTTAAAAGCCAACTGCTCTACCGACTGAGCTAACGACCCAAATTGTATTGTGTTCCGAAGAACGCTCTCCCGAAGGAAGGTGGTGGGTCGTGAAGGATTCGAACCTTCGACCAATTGGTTAAAAGCCAACTGCTCTACCGACTGAGCTAACGACCCATATTGTGTTGTGTTCCGAAGAACGCTCTCCCGAAGGAAAGTGGTGGGTCGTGAAGGATTCGAACCTTCGACCAATTGG
>NZ_JBHRTD010000016.1:0-51003 GCF_042646185.1 Shewanella submarina | reverse complement strand
CTGGGAGAGCACCTCCCTTACAAGGAGGGGGTCACTGGTTCGAGCCCAGTAGCGACCACCATATTTCTTACTAGATATTAGCTTTCCGAATTATTTCTTACTGCCAAGGCGGTAGGAAAAAGAATTTGCTTGGTGACAATAGCGCTGTGGTCCCACCTGAACCCATTCCGAACTCAGAAGTGAAACGCAGCTGCGCCGATGGTAGTGTGGGGCTTCCCCATGTGAGAGTAGGTCATTGCCAAGCGCCCAATTTAGTGGAGCGGTAGTTCAGTTGGTTAGAATACCGGCCTGTCACGCCGGGGGTCGCGGGTTCGAGTCCCGTCCGCTCCGCCACTTACAACGAAGCCTCGTCAGAAATGACGGGGCTTTTTTGTATTTTCAGAATTACACGAGCGGTAGTTCAGTTGGTTAGACTCTTTGTTTAGAGAAAGTCGGCCTGTTACGCGTGCCGAAGGCACACGGGTTCGAGTCCCGTCCGCTCCGCCACTTACAACGAAGCCTCGTCAGAAATGACGAGGCTTTTTTGTATTTAACGCTCCTGAAAAAGTGCTGTGCACTTTGCCTCGTCGGCAGGTCGCACCGCCGGAATACTGCTTCATCGGCCCGTTCGCTCCAGCCTTTCTTCATCCGTACTTTTGTTTACAGTCTGCTTTATGTAGATGTCGTCATACTCTATTGCTATCTGTCATAGCCTCTCTTACCTTTACCTCAATTAAATCATTCAGGGACAGACAATGAAGCTTGAAATGATCTGCACCGGCGAAGAGGTGCTGTCGGGACAAATAGTGGATACCAACGCCGCCTGGTTTGCCGATACCATGATGGATGAAGGTATTGAGGTTGCCCGCCGTATTACTGTGGGCGACAGATTGGAAGATCTGGTAGAGGTGTTTCGTGAACGTAGCTTGCATGCTGATGTAATCCTGGTTAACGGTGGCCTGGGTCCTACCACTGATGACCTGTCAGCACAGGCCATGGCTGAGGCCAAGGGCGAACCCTTGGTGGAGAACACCGAGTGGCGTCAACGGCTCGAGGATTGGTTCAGCAAACACAATCGTGTGATGGCCAGGAGTAACCTCAAACAGGCCATGCTTCCAGAATCAGCGGTTATGGTGGATAACCCTGTGGGGACTGCTTGTGGCTTCAGAGTTAAACTTAATCGTGCCTGGTTGTTCTTTACGCCTGGCGTGCCATTTGAATTTAAGCGCATGATTCCCGAGCAGTTCATTCCTTTTATCAAGCAGGAGTTTCAGCTTGATACCGCCACTAAGGTAAAGAAGCTGCTGACTCTTGGTCAGGGCGAGTCCATGTTGCAGGACAAGCTGTCGGAGTTGGAACTGCCTGAAGGTGTCACTCTGGGGTATCGCTCCAGTATGCCCTACATAGAGATCAAGCTGTTTGCCCGTGGTGAAGCCGCGATCGCTGCATTGGATACTTTGGTTAGCAAGGTACACTTTATTCTGGGTACAGGTGTTGTTGCTGAAGATAAGCCATCACTGGCGGAAGAGCTCCATCATCTGCTGTTGGCCAAAGGGAAAACTCTCAGTGCGGCAGAATCCTGTACCGGGGGCATGTTGACCAGTCAGTTGGTGGCCTTTCCCGGTAGCAGCGCCTATTTGATGCAAGGCTTGGTGACCTACAGCAATGAAGCCAAGGTCAAAATCCTGGGGGTGAAGCCTCAGACGCTGGATGACTATGGCGCTGTATCTATTGAAACAGTGGAAGAGATGGCTGCGGGTGCCAGAGCATTACTGGACAGCGACTATGCGCTGTCCACCAGTGGTATTGCCGGCCCTGATGGCGGTACCGATGCCAAACCTGTTGGTACTGTGGGCATTGCTCTGGCGACCCGCTATGGCGTACACAGTCAGATGATTAAGTTACCAAGGCGTTCCCGTGAACTTGTCAGGCAACTCAGTAGCGCCGTTGCCTACGATATGCTGCGTCGTGAGCTGCTTGGTGAAGCGCCAATTGTTGATTACGACTCCATTGGCCGCTTCGCCAGATAAGTCATTACGTACGGTTGTTATAAGCAATAAAAAAGCACAGTCCTTTCTATTCAGAGAGTGACTGTGCTTTTTGTTTTAAGGCTTAGTTGTGGGGTTAACCTGCCTGAAAAAAGCCTTACTTAAATACCAATACCAGCTTACCGGGTTTGACCTTAATCTCTTCGGTGAGGTTGGCCAGCATGGCTTGGTTGGTCTCCTGACGATTCAACACATAGACAGGCTGAGTTTCCAGAAAGCCTCTGATATATCGCATCAACTCAGGCGCGACGCCCTTGATTGCCACTTCCAGATCTTTGGGGTTGGATGCCACCTTGGTCAGCTGCAAATCTTTCAAGTAGATCCCCTGGTTGTGCTTGTCATACCAGGGCTTGGCCTCAAACTCAGCTGTCAGGGTCGCTCTCAGCGGCAGCAAAGGGTTGCTGATGGTAATGCTGGAGTCAGCCAGCACAGTCATGGTATCCGGCTTTTCACCTAAACGTACCTCAACCTGATTTAGTTTTAGGTTGGCTGAGACTATGCCGCTGCCCTGTTTAACGTCGAAACTGATCTCCTTGTTGAGATAGTCTGTCAGTTCCTGTTGGCTGATACTGTACTGAGCGGCACAGCCGGATAACAGCATTAATCCGGCAGCCATCAGTGGTAGTAAAACTCGCTTCATCCTGTGTTTCTCATTCCTGCGGCAACACCCGCAATAGTTAGCATCAGTGCCAATTGTACATTGTCTGAGGCATCTTCTTTACGGGTACGGGCCAGAAGTTCCGTCTGCAGGAAGTTCAATGGGTCGATATAGGGGTTTCTCAGCTGCACTGACTCACGGTTCCATGGCGTGTGAGACATCAGCTCATCTGTGCCTGTCAGCTCCATAACCGCTTCGATACCCAGCTGCAGACGCTCTCTCAAAGTAATGCCAAGATGATGCAGCGCTTGAGGGACCAGTACGGTTTCATAGTAACGGGCGAGATTAGGTTCTGCTTTGGCATACACCATCTCCAACATGGAGAGACGGGTATCGAAAAATGGCCAGGCAGCCATCTCTTTCAGCAGGTCGGCTTCGCCACGTTCCATGGCACTGCGCAGTGCTTCGCCGGCTCCCAGCCAGGCAGGGAGCATAAGTCGGTTCTGAGACCAGGCAAAAATCCACGGAATAGCACGCAGGCTTTCGATACCTCCATCGACTCTCCGCTTGGCCGGACGACTGCCCAGCGGCAGTTGACCCAACTCCACCTCAGGTGTCGCGGCGCGGAAGTAGGCGACAAAGTCTGGTTCTTCACGCACTACCTTGCGGTAAGCGCCTACTGACTCATCGGCAATGCGCTGCATGCAGTCGCGCCACTCTGGCTTTGGCTCTGGTGGCGGCAACAAGGTCGCTTCCATTACGGCCGAGGTATACAGCGCCAATGATTGAACCGCCAGTTTAGGCAGGCCAAATTTAAAGCGGATCATCTCACCCTGTTCGGTCACCCTAATACGGCCATCCACTGAGCCCGGAGGCTGAGACAGAATTGCCTGGTGAGCAGGACCACCGCCCCGGCCAATGGTGCCACCGCGACCATGGAACAGATTGAGTTTCACCTGAGCATCGCGGCATACCTGTACCAATTGCTCCTGCGCCTGATATTGGGCCCAGGCTGCAGCCATCACACCGGCATCTTTTGCAGAGTCAGAGTAACCAATCATCACTTCCTGCATGCCTTTGGTATAGCCTCGGTACCAGTCAATCGCCAGTAGCTCACGGATACAGTCGGCGGCATTGTTCAGATCATCCAGGGTCTCAAACAGTGGGACTACACGGATAGGGTGGCGACAGCCGGTTTCTTTCAGCAGCAGCAGTACTGACAGTACATCCGATGGCTTGCCAGCCATGGAGATAACATAGGATCCCAGCGCGCTTGCTGGTTGAGAGGCGACTTCACGACAGGTCGCCAGTACTTCTGCAACTTCGTCTGAAGGACACCAGTCAGCAGGTAGCAATGGGCGCTTGCTGGAGAGTTCACGCAGCAAGAAGGCCTGTTTTTCGGTTTCTGACCAATGGGCATAGTCGCCCATACCCAGATAACGGGTCAGCTCAGCAATGGCATCGCTGTGACGCTCAGCATCCTGACGAATATCCAGTCTCAGCATATGAATGCCAAAACAGGCCAGACGACGCAGCATATCCAGCAGCAGGCCATTGGCGATCAGGCTCATACCGCAGTCGCACAGACTCTGATAGATCTGATTCAGCGGTGTTTTCAGATCATCTTCCTGCCAGATTATGGTAGCCATATCCACTTCAGGCTTGTGACCTTCGAGGCGCAGGTTCAAATAATCGATGGTGTTACGCAGCTTTTGGCGCAGATCTCTGAGAATATCCCGGTACGGCTCATGGCTGTTATTGGTCAGCGCTTTGAGCTCTTCGTTGGCTTCTTCCATCGACAGTTCGTTGACCAGCAGTACCACGTCTTTCAGATACAGGCGGGCCGCGGTATGACGATTACGATCCAGTACTTCGGCGGTGACTTTTGCGGTAACGAATGGGTTGCCGTCACGGTCGCCACCCATCCAACTGGAGAAGCGAACCGGAGCGATATCGATAGGGATCTTTTTGCCGGTACGCTCTTCAATCTGATCGTTCAACTGACGCAAAAAGTCAGGTACAGCCTGCCACAGTGAGTTTTCCACAGTGGCCAGCCCCCAGCGGGCTTCATCTACTGGCGTGGGGCGTTCATTACGGATCTCATTGGTGTGCCAGATCTGGGCGATCAGCTGACGCAGTCTCAGGTTCTGAGCCTTGCGTTCACGATCGCTCAGTTGCTCGTTTTCCAGGTTGGTGAGGCAATCAACCACAGCGGTATATTTCTGGATAAGAGTGCGACGGGACACTTCTGTCGGGTGCGCCGTCAGTACCAGATCGATATCCATGTTGCCAAGGCATTCCAGCATCTTGTCTTCATCTATGCGGCCATTGAGCATGCGGCCCAGCAACAGATCCACAGGATCCGGTACACAGATGATCTCGTCACAATTACGGCTGATGGTGTGGAACTGCTCGGCAATGTTGGCCAGGTTCAGGAACTGGTTAAAGGCTTTGGCAAAAGGAACCAGTTCGTCATCCGGCATAGCGGTCAGGAGATTCAGCATCTCCTCACGAGCAGCTTCATCACCCTGGCGGGATTGCTTAGCCAATTGGCGGATTAACTCAATCTTTTCGAGGAAGGTCTCTCCCAGATCGCCTTTCATGGTATCGCCCAGGATCTGTCCCAACATACTGACGTTGGATCTCAGTGAGGCGTACATATCTGTCATATTCGCTCCAGAAATATCACATGCGTTGCTTAGGTTCAGGCACTGGCCTGAAGCAGGATACAATTCGCAACTGCTTTTGGTTTTCAGCTCATCATACCGCGCTGCCACGCCCTGTACAGCGGCGAATGCGGTCTCAAGATTATTTCATGCAAGCGTTATAAATCAGTTCCTTAAGTAAGCTGATGGTGGGCTTGATAAAAGCGGTATCCAGATACTCATCAGGCTGGTGTGCCTGCTCTATGCTGCCCGGCCCAAGCACCAAAGTTTGGCAACCCAACTGTTTGAGATAGGGGGCTTCTGTAGCGTAGTTAACCACTTCAGGCTGATGGCCGGAAAGCCTGGCGACATCATGTACCCATGGGGTGTCGCAATTGCCATGGAATGCTTCTGAACCCGGGTAAAGGTTGAAGATATCCAGAGTGCCCGGGTACTCATCCTGAATCGGGGACAGATACTGGCGCAGCAACACTTCGAGGTCTTCCAGCGGAATGCCGGGAACAGGACGGATATCCATATGCAGTTCACAGCAGCCACAAATGCGGTTGGCGGCATCCCCGCCATGGATATGCCCCAGATTCAATGTTGGGTAGGGGACACTGAATACTGATTCATTGTAGTTGGCCTTGAGGTGCTCCCTGAGTTTCAGCAACTGACTAATTGCCAGGTTCATCACTTCAATGGCATTCAGTCCTCTATCCGGATCTGATGAATGACCACTGCGACCGGTAATACGTATACCTTTGGCCAGGTGCCCTTTGTGCATATACACAGGGCGCAGGCCGGTGGGTTCACCGATAACGGCATAGTCCGGCTGAATGCGACCTTCAGCGGCAAACGCCTTGGCACCGTTCATAGTGGTTTCCTCGTCGGCGCTGGCGAGAATATAGAGAGGCTTCTTCAGCTCAGCCAGTGGCAGCTCCTGCACTGCCGCCAGCACCAGAGCGAAGAAACCTTTCATATCGCAGGTTCCCAATCCATACCAACGCCCATCTTTCTCGGTGAGGGTAAATGGGTCACTGCTCCAGCGGGCATCGTCGTAAGGGACTGTATCTGTATGTCCACTGAGCAGCAGTCCCCCTTTGGGGTTCCCCGGCGGCACTATGCTGGCCAGCAAATTGTGCTTGCCACGGCTGTTAAATACGCTCTGTACCTGGCATTGAAACCCCAGATCCGTCAACCACTGATGCAGGAGTTCAATAACAACCTGGTTGGACTGATCCTGTTCAGCCTCCAGTGAGCTGATGGAGGGGGCAGCGATCAGAGACTGAAAACAGCTCTGCAGATCCGGCAGTTTTTTCATAGGGTCATTCCAAATAATAATAAAAATAGTTATTCACTTGTGTTGAATAATTAGCTTTCTGTGTTAGTCTGTCAATCAGATTGAATATTTACCATCTTTGAGGCTGTAAAGTGAACATGGAATTTTGCTGCCTGGCGCTGTTAAACACTGCCAGTACAAAAGCGGACTTCAACAAAGAATCTACCTTCCTGCGACGATAATCCTTGTCATCGGCACTTTGCCATGGGCTTTTGCTGTGCCCACTATTTTTTTCCTTTCTACCCTATTGATAAACAAGAAATACTAAATGAAAAACATAGCCATTATTGGGGCCAGCGGCTACACAGGCGCGCAGTTGGCAGCCCTTTTGTCTCAGGAAAGTGAGTTCTCTATCCAAGGCTTGTATGTCTCTGAGCAAAGTCAGGATTTGGGCAAATCTCTGAGTCAGCTGTATCCGGCATATCAGACTCTGAAGCAGCCACTGAAGCCGCTGAGCAAAGAGAATAAAGCGACCATTATTGAGCAGGCTGATGCTGTTGCATTGGCCACCGACCATAAGGTCAGTGCGGATTTGGTTGCCTGGCTGGCTGAGCAGGGCAAGCCGGTATTTGACCTCAGTGGGGCATATCGGTTCAACGATGCCGGCGTGTATCCCCAGTGGTATGGCTTTGACCACCCGCATCCACAGCTGCTTTCCAGTGCAGTGTATGGCCTGGCTGAATGGCAAGAGGAAGAGATTGCCAAAGCCGATTTAATCGCCGTTCCAGGCTGTTACCCCACCGCATCATTGCTGGCATTAAAGCCGCTGGCAGGTTTGCTGGACAAACAGATTCGCCCAGTGATTAACGCTGTCAGTGGCGTTAGCGGTGCCGGTCGTAAAGCTCAAATGAATACCAGCTTCTGCGAAGTCAGCCTGACACCTTATGGCGTGCTGGGCCACAGACACCAACCGGAAATCTCCAGTCAACTGGGCTGCGAAGTGATCTTTACTCCGCATCTGGGCAATTTCAAACGGGGCATTCTTGCCACTATCACCACCAAGCTGGAAGCAGGGGTTACCGCCGCTGATGTCGCTCAGGCTCTGAGCTGTTATGAAGATGCTGAGCTGGTGCATGTGTTGCCGCAGGGCTTCCCCAAGGTGGACGACGTCGCTGGAACTTCTCAGTGTTTGCTAGGTTGGAAGTATGACGAACAGAGCCAGTACCTGGTGATTGTCAGTGCCATAGATAATTTGATGAAAGGGGCTGCCAGTCAGGCTCTTCAGTGCATAAAAATTCATTTCGGTAAAGTTGGTAAATAGACCGCCACTGGGCAGTCAGTCATAGGCATAGGTTGAGGAATTCAGGATGTCATCAGCGAAACAAAAAACACTGGTGTTGAAGGTTGGCGGCGCTTTGCTTGAGTGCGATATGGGTATTGCTCGTTTAATGCAGACTGCGGCCAGTTTACTGGAGCAGGGCAAATCCCTGGTCATAGTCCATGGGGGCGGCTGTATTGTAGATAAGCAGCTGCAGCTCAATGGCATGACCACAGAAAAGAAAGAGGGATTGCGGGTGACTCCGCCAGAGCAGATGCCGATTATTGCCGGCGCGTTGGCGGGCAGTGCCAACAAATTGCTGCAGTCGGCTGCCAGGGCTGCCGGGATTCACAGTGTTGGCTTGTGTCTGGGGGATGGCGATCTGCTTAATGCCGAAATCAAAGATGAGCAACTGGGTGCCGTGGGCCAGGTCACCGGCGGCAATCCGGCTTACCTGAATTTTATTCTGGCGCAGGGTTGGTTGCCCATTATCAGCTCCATTGCATTGGATCTCGATGGACAGCTGCTGAACGTCAATGCGGATCAGGCTGCGACAGCAGTGGCCAAACTGGTGGATGGCAAATTGGTGCTGCTGTCCGATGTGTCAGGTGTCCTTGATGGTAAAGGTCAGTTGATCCCAAGTTTGAATGCCGCTGAGATTGCTGACTTGGTGAAGCTGGGAGTCATTGAGAAGGGCATGAAGGTCAAGGTTGAAGCAGCGTTGGAAGTCGCTCAGTGGATGGGTGAGGCGGTACAAGTCGCTTCCTGGCGGGATGCGGCTCAGATGCTGGCACTGACCAAAGGCGAATTGATAGGTACTCAAATTCAGCCACAGCTGTAAGCCGGTATCGGTCAGATTGAATCACAACTTAAGAATGCAAAATCAACAGACAAGAAAAGCGTAAGGGCAAAGAGGGAGAGAGGCATGGATCACCTGCTGACATTGAAAGACTTAACTCAAAAACAGTTTCTGGATCTTCTGGCTCTTGCCAAAGAGATCAAAGCCAATCCGCAGGATTACAGTCAGGCGCTGGCCGGTAAAAGTGTGGTGATGCTGTTTGAAAAGCCTTCCCTGCGAACCCGGGTCAGCTTTGATATTGGCATCAGCAAGCTGGGCGGTCATTGCCTGTATTTGGACCAGCAAAATGGAGCCCTGGGAAAGCGTGAATCTGTCGCGGACTTTGCCGGCAATATCTCCTGCTGGGCCGATGCCATTGTTGCCCGTACCTTTAGCCACAAGACAATCGAGGGTCTGGCTGAGCACGGCAGTGTACCTGTGGTGAATGCCCTGTCAGATCTCTATCACCCCTGTCAGGGGCTGGCAGATTTCCTGAGTCTGGCTGAGAACATGGATGATCTGAGTCAGCTTAAACTGGCCTATGTGGGTGATGGTAACAATGTGACTCATTCATTGATGTTCGGCGCGGCGCTGTTGGGGGCCAGGATGACAGTGATCTGTCCTGAAGGTCATTTCCCCGATGGTCTGGTGGTCACTCAGGCCCAGGAGTTGGCGGCAAAGTACGGTGGTGAGTTGGTGCTGACCTCTGACGTCAATGAGATCGAAGGTCACGATGCTGTGTACACGGATACCTGGATCTCTATGGGCGACAACACCTCCATGGAAGAGATTGAAGGCAAATTCGCTCCGCTGCAGGTGAACGCTGCACTGATGACCAAGGCTGGTGCCAAATTCTTTATGCACTGTTTGCCTGCTCACAGAGGTGTAGAGGTAACAGATGAGGTGATGGATGGTGACGGTTCACTGATCCTGACCCAGGCGGAAAATCGAATGCATGCTCAGAATGCCCTGCTGGTCACTCTGCTGACCGGTAAGTAACACAAATAACAATATTCAGTCGGACGCAAAGACGAACGGCCCCTACAAGTAAAGGATAGAAATACGATGAACGATAAGGTGAAAGTCAAAAAGGTAGTACTGGCTTACTCCGGTGGACTGGATACTTCGGCCATCATTCCCTGGCTGAAAGAGACCTATGACAACTGTGAGATTGTGGCCTTCTGCGCCGATGTAGGTCAGGGGGAGGAAGAGCTGCAGGGGTTGGAGGCCAAGGCGCTGGCGTCAGGTGCTTCTGAGTGTCATATCGTGGATCTGAAAGAAGCCTTCGTCGAGGAGTATATCTATCCCACTATAGCAACAGGTGCGATCTACGAGGGCACTTATCTGCTGGGAACCTCGATGGCCCGGCCGATTATCGCCAAGGCTCAGGTGGAAGTGGCCCGCAAGGTGGGCGCTGATGCCCTGTGTCATGGTTGCACCGGTAAAGGTAATGATCAGGTTCGTTTTGAGGGCTGTTTCGCTGCGTTGGCACCGGATCTGAAAGTGATCGCCCCATGGCGTGAGTGGGAAATGGTTAGCCGTGAAGACTTGCTGGCCTACCTGGCTGAGCGTGATATTCCGACCACAGCCTCTGCCACCAAGATCTACAGCCGTGACGCCAATGCCTGGCATATCTCCCATGAAGGTGGTGAGCTGGAAGATCCCTGGAATGAGCCATCCAAGCAGGTATGGACCATGACAGTTGACCCGCAGGATGCGCCGGACGCACCTGCTTATGTCACCCTTAAGGTGGAAAACTGCCGTATAACCCAGGTGAATGGGCAGGCCATGAACCCGTATCAGGCATTGATGACGCTGAATGAGATCGCCGCAGCCCACGGTGTGGGACGTATTGATATTACTGAAAACCGTCTGGTGGGCATGAAGTCCCGTGGCTGCTACGAAACGCCGGGAGGTACCGTCATGTATGCCGGTCTGCGTGCCATTGAGGAGCTGGTGTTGGACAAGTCCAGCCGTGAGTGGCGCGAGCAGATCGCTGCGCGTATGGCGCACCTTGTGTATGACGGTCGCTGGTTCACGCCTTTGTGTGAGTCACTGCTGGCTGCTTCAGAGTCACTGGCTGCACTGGTAAACGGTGAAGTTGTAGTGAAGCTCTATAAGGGTCAGGCCACTGCCGTTAAGAAGCGTTCTCCCAACAGCTTGTACTCCGAAGCCTTTGCTACATTTGGTGAGGATGATGTGTACGATCAAAAGCATGCTGAAGGCTTTATCCGCCTCTACTCTCTCGCCAGTCGCATTCGTGCCCTGAACGAGAAGTAACTCAGCACCAGCATTTAAGGATAAAGGAGACAGTCATGGCATTATGGGGCGGTAGGTTCAGCGGTGAGAGCAGTGCTCTTTTCAAATTATTTAACGACTCCTTGCCGGTGGATTACCGCCTGGTGGAGCAGGATATTCAGGGCTCAGTGGCCTGGGCGGCAGCTCTGGTCAAGGTTGGGGTACTGACCCAAGCTGAAGGTCAGGATCTCAAGGCGGCATTGGATGCCTTGTTGGTGGAGGTTGCTGAAGATCCTCAGCAAATCATTGCCAGCGGCGCTGAGGATATCCACAGCTTTGTGGAGCAGGCGCTTATCGACAAGGTGGGCGATCTGGGCAAGAAACTGCACACAGGGCGTTCCCGTAATGATCAGGTCGCCACAGACCTTAAGCTCTGGTGTAAGGCTGAAGGTGAGGGGATTAGCGAGCGTTTGACCAAAGTCAGATCTGAACTGATTGAGCTGGCTAAACGTGAACAGCAAGCCGTGATGCCGGGTTATACCCATTTGCAACGTGCCCAGCCCGTAACCTTTGCCCACTGGGCGTTGGCCTATGTGGAGATGTTGGAGCGGGATATCAGCCGTCTTGATGACGCTTTGAGCCGGCTTAATACCTGTCCGCTGGGGTGTGGCGCTCTGGCTGGTACAGCCTATCCGATCGACCGTTATGAGCTGGCTGCCAGTCTGGGGTTTGCTGCGCCAACCCTGAACAGTCTGGACTCGGTTTCCGACCGTGACCATGTGGTGGAGTTGTGCTCCGCCGCCTCCATCAGCCTGATGCACTTAAGCCGGATGGCGGAAGATTTGATCTTCTTTAACTCTGGAGAAGCTGGCTTTATTGAGCTGGCAGATGATGTCACCTCAGGTTCATCCCTGATGCCACAGAAGAAGAATCCGGATGCACTGGAGCTTATCCGCGGCAAGGCGGGTCGGGTCTATGGCAGCCTGGTGGGGATCCTGACCACAATGAAAGCTTTGCCACTGGCCTATAACAAGGATATGCAGGAAGACAAAGAGGGGCTGTTTGACGTGATGGATACCTGGAGTATCTGTCTTGATATGACGGCGCTGGTACTCTCCGGTCTTAAGGTGAAGCGTGACAACACTAAAGCGGCTGCTCAACAGGGCTACGCCAATGCCACAGAGCTGGCGGATTATCTGGTCGCCAAGGGCATGCCGTTCCGTCAGGCGCACCATGTAGTGGGTGAGGTTGTGGTTAAGGCGATCGCCGATGGCGTGGCGATTGAGGATATGACACTAACGACACTGCAGAGCTTTGCCGATGTGATTGAGCAGGACGTGTATGAGATCCTGACCATAGAATCCTGCCTGAACAAGCGGGATGTATTAGGCGGTACTGCACCCAATCAGGTCGCTGCCGCCCTGGCTGCCAAGGTTGGTTAATTTTGCCAATAACGCGATAAAGAAAGCGCACCTTATGGTGCGCTTTTTAATTGCTGTTTATCAGGGGCGGGGGCAATCAGCGTTTGGCCTGGTCAACCTCATCTTCCCAAACAACCTTGGCTCCACGAACACCGTCAACTTTTTCGCTGAAGAGCTTTTCCAACACGTGGCGTTTGATTTTCAGTGTTGGCGTCAGCACATCGTTTTCAATCGTCCATGGCTCATTGACGACCACCACGGCATCTACGGTTTCATGTGACTCCAGATGTGGGTTAACACTATCCAGGGTTTCTTTAAGTGACGCGCGAACATGGTCTCTCGCCTGGCTGGAAGCCCCCTCAGACAGCTGCACCAGAGCGACAGGGTGAGGCAGACCTGAGCCGATGACACAAATAAGTTCAACGTGTTCATCCTGGGCCAGCATGCGCTCGATAGGCACAGGTGCAACATACTTACCTTTGGCCGTTTTGAAGTTGTCTTTCACCCGGCCGGTAATGCTGATGCATCCATCTTCATCTATGGCGCAAACATCACCTGTATGGAAGAAACCATCGGCGTCGAATGCGGCTTCAGTGGCCTCTGGCTGCAGGTAATACTCCCGCATCAGCCCCGGGCTCTTGATCATCAATTCATCTTTTTCACCCATCTTCACCTGGCAGCCATCTACCGGCTTACCCACGGTTCCCAGTTTATTAACATTGAATGGATGGTTGATGATTGAATAAGCGCAGTTTTCAGTCATACCCCAGGCTTCACAAATATCGATACCGATACTGTGGTACCACTCCAGCAGTGAAGGGGGAATAGGGGCACTGCCAGAACCGTGCAAACGACATTGCTCCAGACCCAGGCCTTTTTGGATTTTGCGTTTAACCAGAGAGCTGAGCAGTGGGATCTTCAGGAACAGCTCCAGCTTTTTGGCACTGCCCACTTTGGTAATAATGTTCTGCTGGAACAGACTCCACAAACGTGGCACCGAGAAGAATACGGTTGGTCGGCAGCGCTGTACGTCAGCCACAAAAGAATCCAGGCTTTCCACAAAGGCGACACTGGAACCCGAGTAGAAAGAGGAGCCTTCAATGGCAACTCTTTCAGTAATATGTGCCAGTGGCAGATAGGACAAAAGTCTATCTTCACCATGAGTTTTCAGATCTCTTACGACAGTCTGGCAGGTCCAGGCATAAGCACTGAAGGTTTGCACTGCACCCTTGGGCTTACCGGTCGAGCCAGAGGTATAGATGATGGTCATTACCTGCTCAGGCGTTGGCAAAGGCACTTCTGTCAGAGGCGTGCCCAGCCCCAGTAAACGCTCCCAGCTATATTGCGCTGGCATGGTGTCGTAAGGCATAGCCAGGCGAAGAATCTCGCCCCCTACGCCGTGCTCCTGATCTTTCCAGTAATCCAGCTTGCCAACGAATATCGCCTTGGCGCCACTGTGCTCCAACACATACTGGATGGTATCGGCATTGGCCGTAGGGTAGATGGGAACACTGATGTAGCCGCCATGCATCAGCGCCAGATCGGTAATGAACCATTCAGCACAGTTTTTGGAAAGCACAGCCACCTTGTCACCGGGCTGCAATCCCAAATGTCTTAATGCGCCGGCAATCTGCTGCATTTGGGTTTGAACATCCCGCCAGCTGAACTCTTTGTACTGGCCATTGATAGGTTGCTTTAGATAAATGCTGTCGCCCTGGATATCGACCCAGTGTGACAACATCTCTACCGGTGTCTTAATTGCAGTTTCCATTAGCAGATCTCTTTGTGGTTTCTTGTTGTTTTTATTGGTATTAGCTGACTATCAGTGTCACCGAAACAGTATGGCGATTTTTGTGATCGACCGCAAATGACTTAATGGAATAGGAATGTTGGGTAATTGTTAGGTTTTATTTTTGCTGTTACAAATTCAGTCGAATTATTGACCGGGATGGGCTGGAAGGAGTTTTAGGTTCGCCAAGTGAAGTGACTGGTCTTGGAGATACACAAAGGATTTGACCTAATGAAGAATAATAACAAAGTAGCTTTGCTGGCTCTATTAACTCTTTTTCTGAGTGCTTGTGGAGGGGGAGATGATGGAGATACAACTCCTCCGGCTTCAACCCCTGCTCCGGCCCCTCAACCGGTTAACAACGCGCCAAATATAACCTTAAAGAATATAACTGTTAAAGAAAGAGAAGCCGCAACGATTACTGCTGACGCCACGGACTCAGATGGCAGCATAGCTTCTTACAGTTGGGTTAAAAAATCTGGGCCCGAGGTTGTGACTCAGGGAAATGCAACTGGAACCCTGAGCTTTACTGCTCCGGAGGTCAGTGAAGATCAGATACTGGTGTTTACCCTGACAGTGACTGACGATAAAGGTGCCAGTACCAGTAGAGATGTTCAGGTCAGTGTTGTGAACAACTTACTTCCCGAAATTTCGGTGGCGGGTGTAACACTCAGGGAAGGTCGCGGTGGCACTATTAGTGCTGAGGTCAGTGATCCTGATGGTTCTGTGAGTGGATTTGATTGGGTTCAGAAGTCAGGTACTCCTGCCATGTATTCTGGTGAGAATACGGGAGTATTGACCATCACGGCCCCTGTAGTTTCGGCAGATGAAATCCTGGTATTTACGTTGACGGCTACAGACAATGACGGGGAATCCAGTTCTCGGGATGTGCAGGTGAATGTTGTCAATAATCGACTACCAGAAATTTCAGTTGCTGATTTAGCCTTGAGAGAACGTGGCTCTGCGAGTATTAATGCGGTGGTTAAGGATCCTGACGGTTCCGTGAGCAATATAGCCTGGGTTCAGAAGTCAGGTACTCCTGCCATGTATTCTGGTGAGAATACTGGGGTATTGGCCATCACCGCCCCTGTAGTTTCGTCAGATGAAATCCTGGTATTTACGTTGACGGCTACAGACAATGATGGGGAATCCAGTTCTCGGGATGTGCAGGTGAATGTTGTTAATAATCTGCTACCAGACATTGTAGTTTCAGACATAGTCGTGAACGAGGGGGATAGTGCTGTTATCACTGCAGACGTATCCGATTCTGACGGTTCTGTTGAGAGTTTTGAGTGGATACAAAAATCCGGGACTCAAGCTATATTCACTGGCGAGGACACTGATTCACTGAATCTCACCGCTCCTATTATTGCAGAAGACGAAGTATTGGTATTTAGCCTGCGTGCAACCGATAACGATGGCGAGACCACTGCTCGTGACGTTAATGTGTCGGTAAAAGCCAACGTCTTAGTCATAACACTTCAGGGAAAGGTGTGGGACTCTCCAGTAGCAGATGCAAAGTTAACCGTGGAGGTGGCTGAACAACGATTCTATACCGTCGCTGACTCCGAAGGAAATTATTCAATAGATGTTCAGGTTGATGACTCTCTGGCGAATGAGTTGGTAAAGATTATCGCTGTAGGGCCAGAAGATGACAGCATCACCAGACTGATTTCGCTGGCAGATGATTTCGAGAGTCTTCTTGAGCTTGCGGGTAATGACAATATCCTGACCAGAGATGAGAGCTTTGCTGTGAACGTCACAAATGTCAGCACTGCTATCTACTCCCTAATGAAGTATGCCAACAATAATGAAGAAATAGCGACTAAAGAGAGTTTTGATACTGCTCTTGAAAACTATGATGCTAGTTTTGTATTACCGCTGGCGACAGCGATCAAATTAGTGCTGGATTATTCTGATGATAATCCTGAGCTCGGGCTTCCTAATGGTGTAGCAAATGTAGCTGTATTTGCTGAAAACTTGGCATCAGTAAATAACTACATTGAGAATGCACGTGATCTACCAAGTTCTCTTTATTCAGAGGTTGAACAAATTATTGTTAGTAACCCAGAAGTCATAGATAGAAATACTCAGGGATATCAGGTATCTGGCAGTTATTTCTTTCATCCTCAGGATAACGATATCGATTATAATAGAATGTTCCTTAATGAAGGAGGGGCCGGCCACTATTATGGATATTCAAACTCAGCGTTGACCTGGACGGTCACAGAGGAAGGAACGTTAGTCACTTTTGCCGGTGACGGCTTATTAGTTTCCAGCTCTTCTATACAACACCCTTCTACAGGCGAAACCGTTTTCGTAGAGACATATAGACCATCAATATTGATTAGATGGTTCCATAATGATGCCAAGTCAGCTCAGATGGTGATAGAAACTAATGATGTTAATACATATTCGGCACCCGATCTCCCGGATGAAACTTCCATGGCATATTTCTTTAGTCAGTCTGCGACTAAGGACGATGGTATGCTATCTATGCAGGAGGTCATTCAAGCGGGTGCTAATTATACTGTTAACGTGACACCCAGAACGCTTTCAATTGATGATGAAGTGCAAGGAAAATATGACCCTATAAGATCGGCCGAGACTACTCTTGACCTGTATATTGGGGAGAATGACTCAGCGACTCTGAGCTATATGCACTACGATGGTTCAGGAGAACATCAGGAGATTAGTGTTGCTGCAACATTTAACATCGATAGTACCGGCACGTTGAATGTCGAACCTGAGAATAATCTTATCCAAAATTTAAATGTTGCTATCGATAAACAAACGCCTGCAACTGCTTATGTGACCGACCCAAATGTTTATCGTTTGGATGGAGGGTATTTATTTAAGAAGAATATGAGCGGTTGGACAAACGAAATGGCTCCCGGTATTTATGCTATTCCTTGGGATTTTAGAGAGCCATTATATAACTTTTGGATCGAAATTTATGCTAATGGTGAAGCACTGACTGTAAGCACTTGGGATAACAACGAAGATGGAGTGCTTAGTAATGACGAATTTTTGGTTATGCCTAGTCTTTGGATGATTAACGAGTCCGGTAAAATGGTTGTCAGGCGCTATCGTGGGGCGGGTTATGAATATTGTGAGCCACTTCAGTGGGAAACTACCTTGGCAGATGAATGTAGGCTTTATAATGAAAGAATTTGGGAGTTGTATGATGTGGTAGATGATGAATATCATATTAACCAAATTCATGAATTTTACTATGATCCATTTTTGTTGGAAGATGAATTACAGGATTTTCCCGCAGATAAACATATCCTTTGGAATGTGAGTGATAATAATGTTTATCGCATAAAGGTAGAGTCCAGACCCATTCCAATACCTGATTGATAGTAAATGAAATACATGGTGAAGCTATCTTGATTAAAGGTTTTAGTTACCATTCAATGGCTTTTCATCTTAATGTGTTTTATTAGTGGGTTATAAGATTAAAAAGGATTTGGCCTAATGAAGAATAATAAAAAAGTAGCTTTGCTGGCTATATTGACTCTTTTTCTGAGTGCTTGCGGGGGAGATGGAGATACAACTGAGCCGGCTCCAACGCCTGAACCGGTAAACACAGCCCCTTTTGTTACTCTTTCTGACATTACGGTTCAAGAGAAGAGTCCTGCGACTATTACTGCTGAGGTTACTGACTCCGATGGGAGTATAGCTTCTTACAGTTGGGTTAAAAAATCTGGACCTGATGTCGTGACTCAGGGAAATGTGACTGGAACCCTGAGTTTTACCGCTCCGGAGGTCAGTGAGGACCAGATTATAGTATTTACTCTGACGGTGACTGACGATAAAGGTGCCAGTACCAGCGCAGATGTGAATGTTACTGTAAAAGCCAACATTTTAGCCCTGACACTCCAGGGAAAGGTGACTGATGCGACTGTGATGGATGCAAAAGTGAGCGTGGAAATAGCGCATCAGAGTATCGATGTAGTTACTGACACTAATGGTAATTATTCTGCAGATATTAATATTGATGATTCTTTCGCCGATGAGTTGGTGAAGGTCACTGCTGTCGGGTTAGAAGCCGACAGCAAAATGAAGCTGGTGTCGTTACTTGGAGATTTTGAGAGCCTTCAGGAGCTTGCCGGTGACGATAGTTTGCTTAGTAGTGAAGAGATTGTTGGAGTTAATGTCACCAACGTATCAACAGCAATTTACGCCTTGATGAAACAAGCTAATGGCGGGGAGGATATCTGTTCCAAGGATAAGTATATTGAGATAAGTAAGCAGTATGATGGTCGGTTGATTCTTCCCATTGCGACGGCAATTAAGCTGGTTCTTAGCTATTCGTCTGAGTACCCAGAAATAGGGCTGCCGGGCGGGGTAGCTGACGTGCTGGAACTGGCCAATGACCAGAATCAAGTCAGTATCTACTTGGAAATGGTTCAGAAAGATTACCCTGATATCTATATGGACGCAGAGTCTGCAGTTATAGGTAATCCAGACTCGATTATATTAAACCCTGATGCTTCATCAATTTCTGGGAGATACTTTTTTCCACATAGGGAAGATGAAGCTTCTCAGGATAGAATCATCTTTTCTTCTGACGGCACAGGTAAATTTTTCAGCCCTGAGGCGTCTTCGTTATTTACCTGGACTGTAGAAGAAGGTAACACCATCATCTCCTTTCCTTCAGGAGGCGCTCTGATATCAACTTCGTTAGAGTATAACGCTGAGGCCCGGGATTTAGTTAATGTAGAGATGTATCGACTATCTTCAACGATAAAGTGGATTGATGTTGAAGATTATGCTGCCAAATTTTTGATAAAACATGAGTTGCTTAAACGGTATCCAGATACGGACTTACCATTTGTTGTTTCGACAACAAATTATGAGTCGGTATCTACAATTAAAGGTGATGGGCTCCAGCCCGTCGTGGACCTGTTGGAGTCTGGAGGCTCTTATTCAATCCCTGTTCCGGGAAGGGTGTTTGCCATTGAAAATCCTTATGAGGGTTCTTTCGAAGAGTCAATTCAGCGTTCAATCAAGTTGCAGGTAGGTGAGAATAGCTCCGCCACCTTATTATCTAAGCAATATTCTGGTGACGGAAGTTTTCAGCCTATTTCAATTCCTGCAACTTACAGTTTGGAGGATAATGGTTCTCTCAAGATTAAATCGAATGAGAGTGCTGAAATTGATCTTGATTTAGTGGCCATATCTTCCGACCCAATAGTTGTGAGCACTTTGCAATCAGATTCAAGTAGTGGAGGTGGTTACCTGCTTGAACAGGAAGAGGTGGAGTGGGATGAAGATAACCTGCCGGGAATTTATGATCTAGGGTGGAATTTCTTTGAGCCATTACAGCGATTTTGGGTGGAAATTTACGACGATGGCAGGGCTTTAACCGTGAGTACGCTTGACCGGAATCGGGATGGAATACTAAGTGTGGATGAGTTTACTCTGATGCCGGGATTGTGGAGGCAGGGCGCCTCTGGTGAAGTTGCTATAAGGCGCTATAGAAATACTAATGGCTTCTGTGAATCACCTCAATGGGAAGCTACATTGGAAGATGAATGTAGACTTTATAATGAAAGAGTTTGGGACTTATACAGTGTTATTGGCCAACAGTATTACGTATTTCAGAGTCATGAGTTTTATTTAGACTGGATAGATCGGGATAGTTTCCCTGTTGATTATACCGGTGATCATGCTCTTTGGTTAGTAAATGATGCTAACAGACGCTGGGCTAAGCTAGCATCCAGGCCTGCTGCGTTACCTTCAGAGCTGCTAGGGCAGAATGGTATTACCCTATTTGAAACCAATGTTTTACCTGATTCGGCTAATGGGCGTGGAGCTAATGACTCTATAGATATCGACAGCTTTAGCATCGATAAAGTGGATCTTCGATAACTTGACAGCCACTTGTCGTGAAGAAGCCACCCAAGGGTGGCTTCTTTGTTTACTCAAAGCATGTGCAAATATGCTGCAGTGTTGGCTACTAACCCGCAGCCAGCCTCATCTGTGCCCACCAATCATCATCTGCGGCTATCTGACCATGCTCATCCAGCCTAGGGTAGGGCAGTGATTTTCGACGGCAGGCTTTGGCATAGATGGGGTGACCATTTTCAAACAGCATTTTATGGCAGTAGGCGTCATCCAACTTACGTTGGCCATACATACCGGCGGCAAGACGCTGACTCTGGGCTTCATACATCAGCAGGGCTGCTGCGACGGAAACATTGAGTGATTGCACCATACCTACCATGGGAATAGTGACGTGGTAGTCAGCACGGCTGGTGGCGCAATCGCTGACGCCGTCTCTCTCATGTCCCAGTACAAATGCGGTGGGCTTGGTGTAATCCAGCTCGCGATAGTCGACGGCATCCGGTGTCATACCTGTAGTAACTATCTGCATGCCCTGACCCTGAATGACATCCAGCGCCTGATGAATATCCTGGTACTTGTGGGTCTTTACCCATTGTTGGCTGCCGGAAGCGGTATTACCCGATACCCACATAGCGGGATCGGGCCAAACTGCATGGACTTCATGGATACCCACGGCATCTGCGGTTCGCACCAGGGCGGCGATATTGTTGTTCTTGTGGACCTGATCCAGACATATGGTCAGATCAGGCTGCCGGTTGTCCAGCATCTCGTTGATGCGGGCGAAGCGTTCCGGGCTCATGAAAAAATCCTTCTAAACGACAGATAAACAAAAGGGCGCCAATGCGCCCTTTAAATATACAGTATTACCTACAGCTCCATCACGCCGTCCATTTCGACCAGCGAGTCCTTCGGTAGTTGCTTTACACCAATGGCGGCGCGTGCAGGATAAGGCTGCTGGAAATAGCGGCCCATGACTTCATTGACAGTGGCAAAGTTGCTCAGGTCTGTCATAAAGATATTCAGCTTAACGATATCGGCCAGCGAGCCTCCGGCGGCTTCGCAAACGGCAGTCAGGTTTTCAAATACCTGTACCACCTGAGCTTCAAACTCGTCGGAGACCATCTGCATGGTAGCGGGATCCAGCGGGATTTGACCGGACAGGTATACGGTTGAACCGACTTTAACCGCCTGGGAGTAGGTGCCGATAGCCTGGGGAGCCTTGTCAGTTGCGATGATGATCTTTTCTGCCATTGGATATTATCCTTGTTATCAACGGTTTCGAGAGGTACGCAATACTTCCGGTAATACCCGGATCCGGCGCATTACGTTGGCCAGATGGACCCTGTCATGAACAGAGATCCTCAAATTAATCAGATAGACACGACCGTCGCGCTCTTCCGTGCTCAGGTTGTGAATATTGGAGCCTTCGGCGGCAATAATTGAGGTGATCTTGGCCAGTGCGCCCTGATGGTTAACGATCTCAATACGCAGGTTGGCCTGATATTCTGCACCGTCCACATTGTCCCACTGCACTGGAATATACTTTTCCGGTTCCAGCTGGTAGCCACGAATGTTGGCGCAGTTTTCCATATGCACCACCAGGCCTTTACCCGGGCTAACATGGGCAATCACCGTATCGCCGGGAATGGGGCGGCAGCAGTTGGCGAAGGTCACCAGCATGCCTTCTGCGCCACGGATTGGCATCAGGTTTTGCTCGCCTTTGGACTCAGGCTCAGACTTACCAAGCAAACGTTGGGCGATCACTACGCTCATGGCGTTGCCCAGACCGATATCCGACAGTAACTCTTCAAAGGTCTCGTGCTTGGTTTCAGCCACCACCTTGGTGATCTGCTCTGGGTCGATCTCTTCCAGCTTCACTCCATCCAGAGCGTGGTTGAGCAAACGTTTACCCAGTGCCACAGCGTCGTCGGCAGTCAGGCTCTTCAGCAGCTGACGTATCTTGGAGCGGGCTTTGGCTGTCACCACAAAGTTCAGCCAGGCCGCATTGGGGCGACTGTGCTTGGAGGTAATAATCTCCACTGTCTGACCACTCTTGAGTGGCTGACTCAGCGGATAAGCCTGACGGTTGACCCTGGCACCGACACAGGAGTTACCCACATCGGTATGGACTTCATAGGCAAAGTCCACGGGGGTTGCACCCAATGGCAGTTCAAGGATGCGGCCGTCCGGCGTAAATACATAGATCTCTTCCGGGAAGAGTTCAGTCTTAACGTTTTCCACAAACTCGTAGGAGTTGGTTGCGCTTTGCTGCAACTCCAGCAGGCTCTGCATCCATTTACGGGCGCGAACCTGAGTAGTGGTGCCTTCCTCTGCCTGTGGACTACCGTTTTTATAGATCCAGTGGGCAGCAACCCCTTTGTCGGCCATCTGATCCATATCTTCGGTACGGATCTGAATTTCAATGGGGATACCACGGGAGCCAATCAGCGAGGTATGCAGTGATTGATAACCGTTGGCTTTGGGGATGGCGATATAGTCTTTGAAGCGTTTCAGCTTGGGCTTGTACAGGCTGTGCATGGCGCCCAGTACCCGGTAACAGGTATCAACGCTGTCGACGATAATACGAAACGCGTACAGATCGGCTATCTCGGTGAAGGACAGCTCTTTGTGACGCATCTTGTTATAGATGGAAAAGAGGTTCTTCTCCCGGCCCTTAACATCGGCTTTGATACCGTTGTCTTCCAGGCGGGTGACAATCGCGTCGTAGATATTGTCGATGATCGCCTTGCGATTGCCACGGGCACTGGTGAGTGCACCTTTGAGTGCGCGGTATCGCATGGGGTAATAAGCCTGAAAACCCAGGTCTTCAAGCTCATTTTTAATATTGTGAATGCCAAGACGGTTGGCGATGGGGGCGTAGATCTCCAGCGTTTCTCTGGCAATACGGCGACGTTTGTCAGGGCGCAGAGCGCCGAGGGTGCGCATATTGTGAGTGCGGTCAGCCAGCTTGATCAGAATGACCCGGATATCCTGGGTCATGGCCATCACCATCTTGCGGAAGTTTTCCGCCTGGGCTTCTTTCTTGTCGCGGAATTTCAGCTTATCCAGTTTGGATACGCCTTCCACCAACTCTGCCACCGAGGCACCAAAAAGCTCCGCCAAATCCTGAAAGGTTACGGAGGTATCTTCAATGGTGTCGTGTAATAGAGCAGCCATCAGCGTCTCATGGTCGAGACGCATTTCGGCTAGGATGCGGGCTACCGCAACCGGATGGGTAATATAAGGTTCGCCACTGGTACGCATCTGCCCTTCATGGGCATCTTTTGCCACCTGATAGGCCTGCTTGAGTAATTCAACTTGCTCGGGCTCTAAATACCCGGACGCAGACTCCTTGAGACCTTCAAACAGATACAAGCAGCTCTCCTTACATTACAAAAATTACAGCGAACGGCCTTCTGCGATTGCGGTAACAGCAGCCAGTTCGGCAGCTTCGCGTTCACGTACACTCTGACGCTCATCTGCATCCAGAGTCTGGGCGTTAACCAGGCCCAGTTCAATTTCACGCAGGGCGATAACGGTAGGCTTATCGTTCTGCTCTTCAACCATTGGGTCTTTACCCTGAACGGCGATTTGGCGAGCGCGACGCGCTGCAACCAGGATCATGTCAAAACGGTTGCCGATTTGCTTAGCGGCGTCTTCAACAGTTACGCGAGCCATGTATTGAAACTCCAGTATTTTCGGGTGGAAAAAATGACGCAAAATTGTACATGAAGGCAGTTATTCTGCCAACAGATCATTAAGCATACCACTGTGGGTGCGGATCTGACCAGCGGCTGTCAATCGCTGACTGCGAATGATAGTGCGTAAGTCATTCAAAGCTGTCTCAAAGTTATCATTAACTATGATGAAGTCATATTCAGCATAGTGGGACATTTCAGAAACTGCCTGGGCCATACGACCGGCAATCACCTCTTCGCTGTCCTGACCCCGACCGGTCAAACGACTTTCCAGCTCAGCGCGGGAAGGTGGCAGAATAAAAACGCCAACGGCTTCCGGCATCAGGGCTTTTACCTGCTGGGCACCTTGCCAGTCGATATCCAAAAAGACATCAATGCCTTGGGCCAGGGTTTGCTCAATCACTGTGCGTGAGGTGCCGTAGTAGTTACCGAAAACTTCAGCCCACTCGTAGAAGGCACCTTCTTCAATCAGTGATTTGAATTCTTCTACCGATACAAAGTGATAGTGTTGACCATCGACTTCACCCGGACGGGGCTGGCGAGTGGTATGGGATACAGACACCTGCATATCCTTCGGCTTGTCAGACAGCAAAGCCGAAATCAAAGAGGATTTTCCTGCTCCACTGGGGGCAGAAACAATAAACAAATTACCACGCGCGCTCATAGCTAATATCCGCTATCAAAATTAAAGAATAAATTCAGAATAGCCAGATATTATAGCTGGGTGAGTGGCCCCAGTACCAGAGTTTGACGCCGGGATCTTGGTGTCAGGGTGGATTTGTCAGTACATAGAAGCAGACTTTGCCTTACCGTTATGCGGAAATTGCCTGATAACCGGGGTCAAATCGCTAATTGATTTACCGGCTGGGCTGACAGCGTCCAAGGGATGTTTTAAGCTGCCAGCAATTCGAATAAAAGGAGTGATAGCTTGTTCAGGTCGTTGTTTTGTCTGAAGGGGACTGACACCCGTAGTCGTTTTCTTGCCATTTGTGCCGCGTGCTGGGCCTTGTTGTTAATTCTGCCAGCATTGTTTGGCATCTCTCCATTATTGCTGATCCTGGCTGCGCCTCTCTGTTTTGTCATCTTTGCCGCCAGCCTAAGAGCAGGCAGCAAGGCTTCGGTATATGGTTTAGTGTTGACCGGCCTGTATCTGCTCGCCTGGGTTTTGATGGTATTCGGTGTTGGCTCGGGTGCATTGATTACCGCTGTGGTTGCTGCCGCGCCCACAGTTTTGATTGCCAGACAGACTTTAGCTGTGATTAAAGGGACTGAGCAGGGATATTTGGCACCCGGGCAAAGTGTACCGACATCGGCGGGCCGCAGGCGTCGTGAACCTGTATTTGGTGAAGCCGGTGATGAGTATGCAGAAGATTTTACCGTCTGTGCCGATGATGCCATTGAAGATGAAGTTGATGCCGTCCGCAGAGAAAGCACGACACAGGCAGATCCAATTGCAGAACTGAAGGCTCTGTTCGCCGCCAACCCCAGATTGCTTCCCGGCGCTGCGATAACCGTGACTGCCGTGATCATCCTGACGGCGGCTGTCGCTCTCTGGCCTCAAGGCGCTGAAGAGACTCAGATGGATGAGATCACTGTGCAGCAACCCGCTGAGCCAGCTGTGGCCAGAGATGAGGTTAAGCTGCCGGATGGCTTCTCATTGGGGCTGGTGGACGGCCGACTGGTGATGAGCTGGTTGGGTGATAAAGGTGAAGCGGGTGAGTTATGGTCTCTGGCCAGCGCCAAAGGCGATCAGCGCTGCTCCGTGCTGAAGTTCAATAACGGCAGCGAGTATCGTCCGGTGTCGGTACTTATGACAGCTGACACTGTCACCGAAGCCTGGTTCTCTCCGCTGGATGCCAGGGCAGTTATTCAGGATGTGGCGATGCGGGGCAATGCTCAGCTGTGTGGTTACAAGTTTTCTTTAAAGGGCACTCAATCAAGATTGGAAGCCCACAGGGCTTTTGCCCCCTATCTGTAAATGCTTTAAACTTCCCGCCTTAACTGAATCAACAGCCGCTTTATGCGGCTGTTGTGTTTCAACAATAAAATTAAAACGAAATTCCAAATGCGCAATTCAGCAGAGCTTACTCTGGTCATTATGGCTGCCGGTATGGGCAGTCGCTTCGGCGGCGATAAACAGTTGGCCAACCTTGGTCCAAATGGTGAAACCATGTTGGAGCTGTCGCTTCAGTCTGCCTATAAGGCTGGTTTTCGCCGCAGCGTGTTGGTGATCCGTCCTGAGCTGGAATCAACCCTGTCTGCTCAGTTGGCTGAGGTGATGCCTGCTGATTTTGACTATCACTTCTGCTATCAGAAGCTTAATGATCTGCCGGTCACTGTGGATATCAGCCACAGAAGCAAGCCCTGGGGAACAGCCCATGCACTTTATGCTGCCCGCCATTTGGTGGAAGGGCCGCTGGCGGTGATCAACGCAGATGATTACTATGGTGACTCAGCGTTTACGGCCCTGGTGAATGGTTTGAGCGCCACGGATGACTGGCTGATGGTTGCCTACCCACTGAATCGCACTTTGTCGGAATTTGGCGGCGTTAACCGTGGTGTTTGTCAGGTGGCTGATGAGCAGCTGACCAGCGTCGCCGAATGGCTGGATATCCGTCAGGAGAGTGGTGTTCTGAAGGGCGAGCTGGATGGGCAGCGTTTGGAAATCAGCAAGGATGCACCTGTGTCCATGACCTGCTGGGGCTTTAAAGCCAACATCTTCCCTATGTTGGAATCGGCATTGGCAGAGTTTGCCAACACGTCCGCCCATCTTGAGAAGTCTGAGTGTTTTCTGCCAACGGTAGTGCAATCAGCCATAGATAAAGGTCAGGTGGTCAGAATTGCCGTGGCACAGGACAACTGGCTGGGTGTGACCTATCCGGAAGACGCCAGCTGGGTAAAACAAAAATTAATGGAGTTAGCCGGTGAATGAGTTTGTATGGCAGCAGGTTCTGCCTCACTTTGGAATGACCAGAGACGAAGCCAACCAGGATGCCAAAGTAGCACCACTGGGCAATGGCCATATTAACGATACCTTTCTGGTGCGTTCCGAGACCGGTGACTTTGTTCTGCAGCGCCTGAACACTCAGGTATTCCCAACGCCATGGGGATTGGTGGGTAATGCTGGCATTATCAGCGAGCATCTGTGTGCCAAGCGCGACAGTGGTGACTACCAGTTGCAGGTGGTGTGCCCTCATAAATGCAGCAACCAGGAGCTGGGTGTTGATTTGGGCGAGCAGGGGTTCTGGCGTGCCATTAGCTATCTTCCGTACAGCCACAGTATTGATGTGGTTGAGTCAGCTGAACAGGCAGAAATCGCGGCGCATGCCTTCGGTCACTTTGCCCGCAGCCTGAGTGATCTGGATGCCAATCAAATCCACGATGTTATCCCTAAATTCCATTTCCTGCCGGGCCGGATTGAAGCCCTGAGAGAGGCTGCCGAAAAGGATCCTTTGGGTCGGGTTGAAGCCTGCCGCGAGTGGGTAGAGTTTGCGCTGGGCCAGACAGGTCTGTTTGATGAGTTGCGGGAACTTGAGCCAAAGCTGCCCCTGCGCATTTGTCATAATGACACCAAAATCAATAACATGCTATTTGATAAGCGGGATATGAGCGCGATGGCGATCATTGATCTCGACACCTGCATGAAAGGTCATCTGATGTATGACTTCGGTGATATGGTGCGTACCTTCTGTTCGCCGGAAGCTGAAGACTCAACAGAGCTGAACAAGGTGCTGGCCCGTCCTGAAATCTTCGCGGCGCTGGCGGCCGGTTACACCAAGGCTATGGGTGAGGTGCTGACCGACGCTGAACGTCAGAGTTTGTGGCTGGGTGCCCGTATCATGCCTTTGATGATTGGGGTGCGCTTCCTGACGGATCATCTGTTGGGTGACACTTACTTCCATATTCATCGCGATAACCATAACCTGGATCGCGCGGCCAACCAGTTTAGCCTTTATCAAAGCCTGCTGGCTCAGGAAGCTACTCTGAAACCAATGCTGGGTTAGATGCCAATCATACTCGAATGGTTATGAAAAAAAGGAGAGCCGAGGCTCTCCTTTTTAACATCTGTAATGGATTATCTGACTATTACTGTAATGCTGTCGATGGATGCAGGATCCAGTTTTGGCTTTGGCAGTCCCAGAGCACGCACTTTGGCGACACCCGCATCGGTCACACCACCTTCAAACTGAGGCTGAGGGTCTCCCGGGTAGATAACCGCTTTGCTGCCTGGATTCCAGTCCTGGAAGAACTGGCTGAGGTCAGTCTGTGCGGCATAAGAGGCGCACAGCATCAGCTTGTCACTCTGGCCCAGGTTCTGGCCGTAACACATGTTGTCACCTATCAGCTCAAACTCGCCATCGTCGGCATTGCGGCTCAGACGGTGCATCAGCTTGAACAGGTTCCACCCCTGAACGCCCTGAGTTTCATCATAGTAAGCAGGCAGCTTGCCTGGATACCAGGTCTTGATATCAAACTCAGTTTCAGCCCACTCTTTCAGCTGGGCGAACATCACCAAGCGCTCACCGGCACCACCCATGGCCCAGGCATGGCCTTGCTCTGCGGCCACAAAGTCTGGGGCAATGCGGATATCCTGCTCAACCCGGCTCATCTTGCCGTGGTGCTTGTCCTGCATGTATAGCGCCAGCAGGTTGTTCACCACTTCAGTCGCACCCTCCACATTGAACGGTGCTTCGGCGGCATTGTGGCCAACCTCATGCCACAGTAACCAGGAGTTCAGCGGTGCCAGCTGAATGTTGCGACTTTCAGTGTTAAAGCCTGAGTTCATCACAGGGTAGCCCGAGTGAGCCGCCCCTATGCTGATTGCCACATCATTGACAAAGTGGTGGCGATTGGCCGGAATGCTGATATCTGTGGCTTTGCGGTTGGCCTGGCCATTCAGACCTTCATCTCTGGCGTAGAAGTCATTCAGATCGTCTGCAAAGGTATCCAACTCGGCTGCAAATCTGGCAATGACACCGTCATAGTTGTCAGCATTCAGGTTGGCCTTTGGCGCAGTATAAATAAAGCTGTTTGATACCACTTCACCTATGGGAGCAGGTGAATCAACCGGGTTGAGCCAGCGGCCGGAAGACAGTTGGTACAAAGGTGCGTCAACTGTATCTGTGAGGCTAACCTGCACCATATCTTTAGCACTGCCCTGAACATAGATCAGACCACCATAAGGCACAGTCATGGTGTGAGTGTTACCTATGGTGTCTGAATTCAGGGTAACGCTTTGGGTCATGCGAGGTGGCCGTTTCAGCCCCAGTTCATGCTTTTCACGACCTGTCAGATCATCCGCCAGTGCCACTGTGATGGTGACAGGTGCCTGTGTTCCCTTAACCGATACAGTAAATGGCTGGTGAGCCACGGCCCACTGACCGGTTGGCTGACGGTTACCGGCAAACCAGGCCGCGGTGTTACTGCCCAGCGTCAGTGTGAACTCATCGCTGCCAACAGTGCCTGTGGCTTCACCCGGGAACTGACGGATATCTGTTTTGATATCCAGATCCCAGAAGGTGCGGCCCAGCATCAGGCGGGTCAGTGGCTTCTCCATATAGTTCAGCGGATAGCTCGGGTTCATATAACCCGCGTACTGACCCTGATCTTCACCCAGGATCATCTGGTTGCTCAGCAGTTGCTGTTTCAGATCCGCCGGGCAGGAGGTGCCGCCTTGTGCGCGATCATCACTGTAGCAGTTGAGGAACTCGGTAAAACGCTTAAAGCCCAGCTCATCATTGGCACCAGACTCGTAGCGATAGTCCAGATTGTTCCAAAGCCACACAGACATATTCTGGTAGATGCGGTTCAGATCCACGCTGGACAGACGTTCACCCTGCTTACCCTTGGTGCGGAAGTAGAGCTCGTGCTGATACAGGCGTTCGATATTGGTACCTAAATCTGCCGCTTTAACCATGGCGCGGGCCTGAGCATCTCCCAGATCCAACTCGGTATAGCGAGGCACGAACATACCACCGGTAACCGGAATGCCATTGCCGGGGCGATACTCCAGACAGTTGATCTCATAGTGATAGTTGGGGTCTTTACACTCGGCATAGGCGGGTGTGCCATCAGCCTTGGTGAAGGCAGCCAGTACCCGGGTTTTCTCTGCCTGGATCTCGGCGTCTGTTTTGCCTGCTTCGTCGATAAATGCCGGATGATTGACTGGCTGACCGTCTTCTCCTGATTCAGTCCAGTGAGCCAGTTCCAGCTGAGGTTTATCATCCGGCTTGTTTTGCTCCTGATACAGCCACACCACTTTGCCATTTTCATCAATGCGATAGGGCAGAGCGGGCGTGCCATCGTCGCCCTCAACTGCGGCATAACGCTCAATCACCCAGATGCCTTCACCACGCTGACTACGGGCTTTGCCGGGGTGACCATTCACATGGCCATTGCCGTTGGCAACCACAGAGCCACCCATGCCGAAGGCGATACCTGCGCTGTCCAGCAGACGAGACACAGCACCTGCATCCAGAGTATTCTGGATGGTTTCCATCAGCATGATGTTGCCACCTTTGCTGACATAATCGATCAGTGCAGTGGCATCGTCCTGACTCAACTTAGGACGGCTCAGATCGGCGCGCATTGGCAGATCATAATGGTTACCATTAGGGTCGATCAGGTATCCAAAGCCGTTGATAATCAGCAGTGGCATGGTTTGCGGATCCAAACCGGCGAAGCTGCTGACCTGTTCAGTGGTCACGCCAAAGGTATCGGCGATAACAAAATTTTCCTGCTCACCGGCAACCTGGCCGTGACGCTTAAAGTAAACGTGAGGAATGTTGGTACCCACGGTAAAGCCGCTGTCTTTGTCCGTCAGATATTTGAAGCTGTTCTGGAAGAAGTACTTCATATCATTGCTGTCACTGTTTAAGCGACACTGACCTGCGTCATCTATGCCACCGTGCCAGCTGAAGCCATTGGGGCAAACCAGTACTGAGTTGTATCTGGCATTACCCATTACCATCACCTTGCCCTGACCGATTTCACCAATGCTGATAAAAGGCAGGTTGAAGGTGGCAGTCTCTCCGCCGACCAGCTCTGGCACCACAGTCGATGGTGCTTCGGTAATGTACGCCAGGGTATCTTTGTCCCAGGCCTTTTTGGCACCGAATGGCAGCCAGTAGTTGTTGTCGTTACGGGACATCACCACTGGGAACGCGGTATTGGCAATGTTCACGGCAGCCTGACCTCGGGCGTTACCTGTGCTGCCGTAGAAGTTGGTGCTGTCGTGGAACACGTGGAAATGCTCAACCGGTTTCCAGCCATTGGCCTGCGCTTCCAGGCTGCTGCCCCACAGCTTTTGAATGTCTGCCAGGATCTGGCCGCTTTCATCTGTGCTTTGCTGTTTTACGCTTGCCTGACGCAGCAGAGCACCAGTGTCATCGCACTGGTTTTGGCAAAGCTGTTGGTCGATGATTGCCGCCTGTCCCTGCTTGAACTGCGCAGTGAACTCAGCCGGGATCACCTGAGTGGTGCCATTGCCGAGGTCCAACTCTCTGGCTTCACTGGTCAGCGACAGTGAGATGATCTCATTGATGACGTTAGGGTACTGAGCAAATACCTGAGTGACCTGAGTCGGTAACTGCCAGTGGCCTGCCTCTTCAGAGGCATAGCGTTTTATCAGAGCTTCGGCGTTATTGCCTTTATCACCTTCAGCCAGTTGCTGCAGGGTAAAGCTCTGTTGGTTGCCGCGCACTGTGCCCAGTTCAAAGGTGTCGATACCAAAGCTGACACTGTCGCCCCAGAAGAACTCAAATTCACCCTGATCATTAGTGACACCACGGCCGCTGCGGCTGAAGTAGCTGACCCCGGATACCGGCTTGCTCTGACTGTCAGTCAGGACGGCTATGGTTGGAATGGTCTCTTTTGGCTGGTACTGATAGTTGGACTCAGCATCGGCAGCGACAAAGCCGGCATTCAGATCCGGTGACGCGCCGGGAGTCACTTCCGGTTTGATGTCCGGTACGTGAGTGGATGGCTGCTTGTCGGTCTGGCTGTCGTTGGCCTGCTGTTCGAGCAGCCCGGCAAACTCTTCTGTCGACATATCCAGATCGTGGCGATAGTGGTTTTCAAACTTAAGCGCCTGCAAGGTGTTCAGCTCAAGCTCCACTATGTCACCCCGGGTAACGCCCATAGTGTTGATCAGAGTGACCGCATTGTTGGCCGCTTGCGAGTTATCAACAAACTCATTGGCCTTGGTCAGATACAGAGTCTTGCGTTGGGTCGGTGTCGCTTCGCGGGCAGCGGCATCCGGCTGCACATCACTGAAACTCGCCAGCGTTGTGCTTTGATATTCACAGCTGACATCATCGCCGACTTTAATTTCGAAGTTGGACGCGCTCTGACCATTACAGCTTACGCTGCTGCCCAGCACCAGATTACCGTTCAGAGACAAACTTGCAGCCAGAGTTTGCGGAATTTCCGGTTCAGGAATATCCGGCCCGGGAGGTGGCGTTGTTGGCGCGTCATCACCGCCGCCACAACCGGCCAGCAGTGTCAGTAAAGACAAAGCGACTAAAGACTTTTTCATGATTTTCCTTGGTATGAAGACGGCCAGTGCCGTGGCTCAGAGTTCATGGGGGTAACTAGTTAAAGCGGTTGTACAAAGCTTGAACTTGAGCGAGATATCGGGAAGTGGCGGGATTTTACATTGGGGTAGTAGTTATCACTAGGGTCTGTTGACCTTTCATGGTTGAATTTTGCTCGAGATAGACGCGCTTTAATCGCGACGCAAGGTGTGCCGCCTAGTGGGCCTAAGCAAATACCTTGCAACAAAGAGTAAAGCGCGTATAGCCGAGCCCTTCGGGCAGCGTTTGTCGTCGCTTTCTACTGCATTAACGCTCATTTGTGTAGAACAACTACACTACAATCGCGTTGCTTTGTATAAAACAACGACAAAGAGCTGCAAAAACCATCTTCAAAGGTCAGCAGACCCTAATTATTTAACTAAATCATGGCGTTAAATATTTTGTTGCAGCCGGGATTGGGGGCAAGGTATTTGACGCTCTGTTACAGAAATGCAGCCGGGCAGGGCGTATTGCCCTGCCTGATGACGGCTTATGGTTTTGCGTTATTGGTAAACCGGATCGTTACTGGCGATCAGTGGGATATCTGAAATCAGCTCCGCCCAACAAGGGGGAGTCATAAAGTTCTCGACGGGCAAGCCAAAGTACTTTGGCTGCTGTTTCGCTTCTGTTTCCGCGCGTCTTTGTTCTTCTGTATTTTGCTTGTCCATCATTCCCTCCCGGTTTGAAACCTTACTGTCTGTGATACCGGAATAACGAAAGAACCATGCCATGTTTTTAGTATTTAAAAATCAGCAGGATATCTGCAGTGCTTATGGTAATTGGTTTTTTTGACGTGTCAGTGACAGGTTAGTGTCATTTGTTGGGCTGGTTAGTGAATAAGTGCTGGTCGAATATGCTGTTTTGTGGGTGGAGTTTGGTGTTTTCGGGTGTTAGTGTGGAGTAATGGGTCAATGGTGTGCCACTACAGAGTAGGATGCTCGAGGAGGGGAATATGTTCGATGGACAAACCCTTAACTTCAGACCTGCGGCGTTGCGTCAGGCGCAACATCGCCAGGTACTGACTTCAACCCTTATTTTTCACCCTGATCTCTCTATGGTTGGGGCCTACAGCCAGCTCACTGCCAGTCAGGGTAGCTGGGCATTAAGTCGACTTGAACCGGGATTTCATCTCTCCGGCGGCGCGGTGCGTCCGCTGGCAGACCCCTATGTCAGTCGCTCTGGGCTGAACCTGTCCAAATGTTCTGGTGGCTGGCAATTGGATTGCCGTAACAGCAGCACTCAGGTGACAGACCTTAACGGCCACACAGTAGACTACCTGCAGTTGAGTGACGCTGACCTGAGCGACGGCGTGGTACTGACGCTGTCAGGCCGGATAGTCGTGTTACTGCATTACGCCTCACCTAAAGAGCCTGTTGCTGTGGACTCTGTGCCCGGCCTGTTGGGGGGCAGCGATAATATGAGTCAGGTCAGAAGCCTGATCTCCAATGTGGCTGACCTGAAGCTGCCGGTGCTTATCCGTGGTGAATCCGGAACCGGTAAAGAAGTGGTGGCCAATGGCATTCACAACGCTGGCCAGCGACGAAACAAACCCTTTGTCAGCGTCAATATGGCCTGTATCCCCAGAGAGCTTGCCAGCAGCGAGTTGTTTGGCAGTGTTAAAGGCGCTTTTACCGGAGCCTCCAGCAGGGATGGCAGCTTTCAGCAGGCAGATGGCGGTACTCTGTTTCTGGATGAGTTGGGAGAGGCACCTCTGGAGGTGCAAACTACCTTACTCAGAGCGCTGGAAACAGGGGTTGTGCAGGCTGTGGGCAGTGAAAAGCCCAGACAACTGGACGTGCGCTTTGTTGCCGCTACCGATGCCAATCTGGAAAAGCTGATTGGTGCCGAGTCCTTTAAGTTACCTCTGTTGCAACGCCTGTCAGGCCTGGTGATTGAGCTGCTTCCTCTGCGCGAAAGACCTGAAGATTTCGGTGTACTGTTCAGCCATTTCCTGTGCAATGCCCTGATTGAAACCGGGCAGGAGCATAAGCTGCTGCATGCTGAAGCTGACAGCTTTGGTTATTGGGCCTGGTTATTTGCCCGCTGTGCTCAACTTAACTGGCCGGGTAACGTCAGACAGCTCAGACATACGGCCAATCAACTGGCATTGGGATTAATGACCTGTCACAGACTTGAATCATTTGACTGGTATGGTTTTGTTGAAGGCATTGCCAACGAATTACAGATTAAAGATGAGGCCCCGGCCGAGCATAAACCCGTGGTGGAGCTGCCCAGGGTGGCCCGTCGTAAGCCCAGAGATATTGAGGATGATGAGATCATGCAAGCTCTGTCAGCCAGCGACTGGCAGATAAAAATGGCGGCTGATGCTCTGGGAATTTCCCGCGCCGCACTCTATTTACGGATAGATGCCAGTCCCGCACTGCAGCGGGCCAGCAAGCTGTCGGAAGGTGAACTGCAGAAGTGTTTTGAGCAGTGCGATGGTGACCTTGAGTTGATGGTTGAAAGGCTGCAGGTATCAAAACAGGCGCTTAGAAGACGTTTGAATGAAATAGGAGTGGATTGTCCCTGATGCAGGCGCAGCCGGAATCTATCGGTCCTTATCTACTTGAAACAGAACTTGGCAGCGGCAGTCATGGACGGGTTTATAAAGCCTGGGATCCCAGGCTTTCCCGCTGGGTGGCGATCAAGCTGCTTTATGATTTTCAGGCGGATTCACTTACTTCAGAGGCAAAGCTCCTCGCCGAGCTGAATCACCCCAATATTGTGGTGGTTTATGACCTGCTGACCCATCATGGTATGCCTGCGTTGGTGATGGAGTATCTGCCCGGAGACAATCTGGCTGCCCGTCTGCAACGTCAGGGAGCTTTGCCCTGGCAGCACGCCCTTGAACTTACCCGCCAGATTGCGGCAGGTCTTGATGCCGCCCACAGCCGACAGATTATTCATGGCGATCTCAAACCGGAAAACCTGATTTTTGATCAGCAGGACCAACTTAAAATCGGTGATTTTGGTATTGCCCGCCGTGAGTGGCAGCCAGGACAGGCGTTCGGTAGTTGTCTGAGTATCAGCCCTGAACAACTGCGAGGCGAGGCTGCCGGTAAGCAAAGTGATCTTTATGCCGTAGGCTTGCTTTTGTATCGCATGCTGACAGGCGATCACCCCTTTGAACAGGAGGATGAGCAGGCGGACATGTTCGCCCGTATGCTTAACTCACCCTGTCCCAAGGTGGACGGCGTGCCAGAGTCTGTCAATAACTTACTGGCCAGTTTATTGGCTGCCGATCCTGCCAACCGACCGGCGTCAGCGGCTGATCTGGTGCAGCAGCTCAGCCCATCGCCGGTCAGTCAGGATCCAACCTTACTCCATCCCCCTGTTATCGTTGCTCCCCAGCCCCGCGGCATCAGCCCCTGGCTTTGGGGCGCTGTCGCGAGCATGTTGGTATTGGTGGCGGGCTGGTGGTTTTGGCCTGTCACACCCACATACGTGTTGGCACCCAGGCCCCAGATAACCGCAGGTGAGGATATTGAGGATCTGCCTCTGATCCGCGCCGCCGTATACCAGGGGATAACAGAAGCTCTGACCCGGCAGCAGGACACCAGACTGATTGAACTGCCGGGCGGCATCGCCCCCTCAGAGCAGGACTGGACCCGGGCACTCAAGCAAACCGCCGCCGATCAGATGCTGATCAGTGAGCTGGCCTGTCAGCAGGATGAATGTGCCCTGACACTCAGCCATGTCGATGCCGAATCCAGATTGATCAAGCGGGATACTCTCAGGTTTCCCACTGAAAACCTGCTGTTTATCGGTGACTATGTGCAACGTTATTGGCAGGTGGACCAGAGCGAACAGGCTCAGGCCAGCAATGAAGCTGATTACCGCAAATTGTTGACCCTGCATGAGTCTTATCAGGCCAAAGAGATAGGGCGCAGGGATTATTTGAACTTGTTGGAGCCCTATGGCTGTCGCTTTCAGCTCAGTTGTCGAGAACTCTTGCGTTTGTACAAACGGGAAGCCAGGAGTCAGCGTCAATCTGAATGGCTCGATAAAGCTGATGCTCTGCTGGACAGTGCTGACTTCGGTTTCCAGCCCAGATTTTTGGATATAGATGCGATTTATCTGGCTCTGCTCCGCAGCGACTTTGAACGTGCTGATAAGCTGCTTAACTCTCTCGAGGGGCTGTTTTTCACTGATGATCTGGTTTTGGGGCTAAGGGCGCGTTGGTACTTTGAGCAAGGGTTTGATGTTAAAGGTCTTGCCATGATGGCAAGGTTGGCTGAGCAGCGTCCATCGGCACTGAACCGATTTAACTATGCTCTGATGCATTATCGTCTGGGACAATACAATGAAGCGGCTGATGTGTTGCAGGCATTGAGCTTGGATATGCCGCAATTCATTAGAGCGAGAGAGTTGTTGGCAGATATTTTACTCAGTCGAGGGCATTGGTCTGAAGCCGCTTCTAAATATGCAGAGCTGCTTGCTCTTCCAGAACTGAAAACTTGGACGAACTACGTTAACTTGGGAGTGGCTCTGATGATGCAAAGTGAGCTTAAAGCTGCTGAACGAGAGTTGATGACTGCTTTTCAGCTAGCGCCAGATAATCCAGTTACAATCATGAATTTAGCGGATGTAAAATTTCTGCAGAACCAAGAAAGTGAGTCCTCTATATTGTACGAAAAGATTCTAACTTTGTTCAAAAACGAGTTACCTCAAAGCAGTTGGGAGTACTTGGCATTAGCACAAGCTCATGCCCGTCTTTACCAAGAGGAGCAAGCCAATCAAGCGCTTTTGAAAGTTTTGAAAGAGTCAGCGACAGATCCCTTATTGAGCTTCAATATTGCGCTGGTTTACCTTTTTTTGGGTGATAAGGAAGTTTGTTATAGCTATTTAGGTCAGGCCGTTGAAGCGGGATTACCTTTAAATTGGTTAAGCTCGCCATGGCTGGCTTCCCTTGAGGGGGACTCAACCTTCGAAAGACTGAAAGTTGGTGAGATAGTCCGTGTGTACTGATGTGTTGAGGCAGGCCCTCGAAAAGGCCTGCGTTAATAGGGGGGTAAGTCAGACTTCTTCCCAATCTCTTCCTGCAATTATCGGATCATGTGAAAAGTAGAGCTGTCCATTGGGATCCTGAACCACAAATCTAAATCCAACCTTGTTGCCATCGTGTGGACCATATTTCCCATCCGGATGCCGCCAGAATACCGAAGGTCGAACCTGGATCTGCAGCAGATAAGGCTCCACTAGTTTGGTGGCCACGGCATCCTGATACTCTATGGTGCGGTTGCCGGTGATAAACAGCAGACCATCAAATACCTGGCGTTTTTCCACCGAGCCAGCCGGGGCAAACTGCAGATCGTTATACTTGTCTTCCAGCTTGACCAGAATATCTATGGAATCGTGCAGTATGGTTTCTATGTATTCAAGTTGGAACTCGTTATACATCAGCCGCCAACTGTCTGGATCTTTGGGGTGACCTATATTCAGCACCAGATTTGGGGTGGTATTTCCATCCTTGGGGCAATTGTCCAGCACCAGCTTGGTGACAGTGTCCGATTTCAGATGTGTCGTCATGGCTTCCCTCCTGATTTAGTTCATCGCGCTTTTGGCTAACACTTTATTTGCGAGTAGTTACAACTCCCGTGCCAACATCTAAAAATGGCGAACTACCTGGGGATTTTTCATTGTACTGGTGTAATGGTCTAAGTTATAGGCGTGTTATGTTACAAACTGACATGTCACTTTTTGATACTGACACGCTATTCTGAATTTGCCCGGACTGAGATAGACTGCCGCCACTGATTGACTGATAGATACAACAAATATAAGACTGCTATGCCTTACCAATGGATCCTGTTCGACGCCGATGAAACCCTTTTCAGCTTTGACGCCCTAAAGGGGCTTAAGCTGATGTTCTCCCGCCATGGTGTTGACTTTACCGATGATGATTACCGCGAATATCAGGCGCTGAACCAGCCGCTGTGGCAGGCCTATAACGCAGGTGATATCGATGCCACCACGCTGCAAACCAGCCGCTTTACTGCCTGGGGTGACAAGCTGGGGACCACGGGGCAGCAGTTGAACTCTGACTTTTTACAATCCATGGCCGATATCTGTGCGCCACTGCCTGGTGTACGTGAGCTGGTGGACTCGCTCCATGGCAAAGCCCGTCTCGGCATTATCACCAACGGCTTTACCGAGCTGCAGCGCATCCGCCTGGAGCGCACCGGTTTTGCCGATGCCTTTGAGCTGCTGGTAATTTCCGAAGAGGTGGGCATTACCAAGCCGAATGTGGGCATTTTCCACCATGCGCTGGAGAGGATGGGACAGCCGGATAACAGCAAGGTGCTGATGGTGGGGGATAACCTGCACACAGATATTCTGGGCGGCATCAATGCCGGGCTGCACACCTGCTGGTACAACCCGCATCAGCAACAAGGTGACGAGACTATCGCCCCGACTATGGTGACTGCGCACCACGATGAGTTAAGACAATTACTGGTGGCTTAAGCCTGGGTTTTGTTGTGGTCAGGTCAACAAACTGAGGTTTTCAGTGCGTCCTTGAAGCGTCTGGATACCGGCAGTCGTTGACCCGACTTCAGCTCCAATTCGGCATCTCCACTGGGTATAGGCTTAATTGAGCGTATCAGCGCGAATTTGACCGCATAGCTGCGATGAATACGAATAAATCCTTTTGATTCAAGTTGCTCCGTCAGCTTGGTGATAGTTGCCCGCATTGGGTATACCTGATCTCCCGTGTGCAGATTGACATAGTTCCCTGACGATTCAAGCCACTCAACATCATCGAGTTGTACAATAAACTCCCGACCGAGTTTTTTTACCAATAGCTGCTCAGGCGTCGATTCAGTCCCAGAAGCGTGAGGACTGTTGATCGGCGGTTCGTCCGGCACCCGGGCCTCCCCAAGTAACTGCTGCAGAAAATAGTGATAAAGCTGGTAGGCAACGACCCAGAAAAAGAAGCCCCAGATATCTTTTCTGAGCTCATAAATCAGCTCAAACCAGCTGAAATTAAAGTTGTACTCAAGACCTTGCAGTCCATAAATCAACTCCCGCAGCAGCACCATAATGCCGATATGGCCCAGACTGAAAACCACACCTCCAATTGTCAGTAACATCAAGGCGAACATGGGCGTCTGCATGCTGAACTGAGGACGTCTCAACAACCAGAACATCAGAGGCAGCATCAGTAGAGTGCCGGTGGCGCTGGTCATTTCCCATACCCATGGCTCCCAGCTGGCAAACTCGACAACTCCCCTGCGGGTCTGTTCCATCAATACTGAACTGGCATTGATGCTGTTATTCACCAATACATAGCCAATAGCCAGCAACGCGCCGATTGCGCCTGTATGACGTTGCCAAATCCGTTGCAGTTCCATTTGTTTTCCGGGCACAAAGTGTTGATTTAACCTAGCAGCCGACTTCATCACAGTTCAACACCTTGTCCCTGAGCATCTCCGTTTGTCACTTAAAACCGGCCATCCATCACTTTTGGCTGGCCGAATGATTTCTGTCAGCCAGTATGGCGAGAAACACAGGAGGTGATATGAATAACCCAATGATCCCACAGGAACGCCGCTATGATTTGGATTGGCTCAGGATTCTGGCGTTTGCCGGTCTGATCCTGTTTCACACCGGCATGCTGTATGCCGAGAGCTGGGGCTTTCACTTTAAAAGCCACTATCTCTCATCTGAGCTGGAAAGCCTGATGTTAATCTTCTCTCCCTGGCGAATGCTGCTTATCTGGTTTGTCTCGGGGGCGGCCAGCTATTTCCTGTTCGAGAGAGCCAAAGGTTGGCGACAAAGAGGAGTCTTATCCGTAAATCGCAGCATTAGCCTGTTATTGCCTCTGCTTACCGGCTTGTGGCTAATTGTGCCAGTACAGCTTTACGCTCAAATGAGCCAGGAAGCGGGCCTACAAATGGGGTATGGCGAGTTTTATCTGGCATTTCTTGACCTGCAACACCCATTGTTCAGTGACTATCAGTCTGGCGTTTGGCCCCATGTGGATGTGAATCACCTTTGGTATTTACGCAGCTTGTGGGTCTATAGCCTGATATTGATTCTGGTGGCACCGCTACTGACAAAGTGGCGTATGGGAGCGGTTTTGGCTGGCGGCTTTAGCCGTGCATTCTGGCCAATGGTATTGCTTGTTGTGGTGTTGATGGCCGGTATCCGTGGGCATTTCAGTGGCGATAGCATCAGAGAGTTGCAGGGAGGCGTTTGGTTTCTGTTTGGCTTTTTACTCGCTGGGCAGGTGGCATTCCGGGATGCTTTGGTTCACAAAGGCCCTTTGCTTGGAGGTCTGTTTACCCTGAATTTGCTGTTGATTATTGCCGGTTACAACGGCTGGTTGGCGGCTGACGACGCAGACTATATGGGCGTGATTAGACTGGCGGTGTACTCATTGCAGCAGGTCTTGGGGGTATTGCTGATGTTGGCGTTGGCAGCACGGTGGCTCAACTTTGATCATCCCTGGCGCAGGCCACTGAACAATGCGGTTTATCCAAGCTATCTGGTGCATCAAAGTTTGATTATTGGACTGGCCTTTGTGGCCGCCGACCAGAGTATGAGCCTGGTGGCAGAGTTACTTCTGGTGATTGGTGGAACCCTGGCAGGCTGTGTGTTGGTATGTGTGCTGGGGATGAAAATCAGCTGGCTTAAACCCTTTATTGGTATGAAATGGCAGGAAAACAGCGGCAGACAAGTGACTTTGCCTGCGCTGTTGGCAACACTGCTCATCCTGCCGCTGGCATGGGAAATCCTGGTGTAGCGAGTGTGCTTTGAACTCAGCCATCTTGGTTTCGTAACGACAGCCGTCGGCATACATCTGCAGATACTTAGCGTCATTCACCTATGAGTTGAGCAGCGCTACTAGTCGCTATATTGCCTTGCTGAGTAACGAAAAAGCCCGCTCATATGAGCGGGCTCGGTGTGTGGCATATATGGATCAGTTGTTCACAGTGACCTTTTTCCACACTTCGCCCAACACTTCTCCGCCGGTTCCGTCCATTTCTGCCCAGTCGGCTTCTTCCATATAGGTTTTAACAGAGACATAGTCGCCGGACATCTCTACCAGACCCATATAAAAGCGCAGTGCGACAGTGTCATTTTCATCAGTGACTTCCAGCACAACCTCGTCCTGATCTGTCATGCTCCAGGTAAATGACTCTGTGACATCTTCGGTACCGTCTTCGTTATAGTCAGTGAAGCTGCCCACGCCCTCGGCATCGAATTCCACCAGAGTTTCCAGCGTGCCATCAGGCTCATAGATCTTATACTGGCTGCCGGTAACGCCCTCTTCGGTAAATACAGCGGTATTGTCACCGCGGCAATCACTCGTCAGACTGCGGAACTCAGTCAGGGATTTCAGGGTGGAAAGATCAGGTCGATCATTCTCATCATCCCAATCTGAATCACCTGTCGTACAGGCGCTCAAGGCTGGCTGCTCAGTGCCGGGATTCAGCAGGCTCAGGTCCACATTATCTATGATGTCGTTCTTGGCGGTGACATTGAAGATCACCTCGTCATCAAAACTGGTACCAGCCGGAACAAAGTCACCCTGACGCACAGCGCCCTGATACTCAGACAACAGATACTCGCCATCGTCGTCTCTGTTGCCAAACTCAATCACATCGTCCGGCAATGCCATCAGTGCCAGAGTGACACCGGATACTGTCTCCTGACGCCAGGTTCCAGTACCGTATGCCTGGGCTGATTGCACATACTGACCAGTGCTGTCTTCACGCCACTTCACCAGGTAGTAATTCACCACGCCGCCTTCGACCAGCTCAGCCAGAATATTGTCCTGACCATCCCAGGCCACATAAGGACCAACCAGATTTTCAATGCTGCCATCTGAGGCGGTGGCTGAAATCAGTGAAGCCAGGGTGATAGCCGGGCCATCTTCGCTATCCGCTGTACGTGACCAAACACTGTTACACAGGCCTTCGACCATCTCATCCTCTTGGCAATCATCCCAATAGTAGAGTGAGTAAAGATCATTGACTGTGGTGGCTTCAATCTCAAAGGCTTTGGCACCTTCGGCAAAAGTCTGCGCCTCAGGAATCACTTTGTGCCATACCCAGGTGTTATCCTGATCCTGCAAGAACAGCTTGGTATTCAGGCCTTCCAGAGCAATCTCTTCGGCGCTCAACACTTCACTGTCACCGGGGAAATCTTTGTTGGTCAGAGTGATGGTGCCATCTTCGCCCAGCGTGGTGATCTCAAATTGATCATTCACCAGTTGCCAGCCTTCCTCGCCCAACACCAGATCCTTGTAAGTGTTGGTTGACTCGACAAACTCACCGTCCATCAGGCTGTATTCTACTTCTGTGGTGGTCGTGGTATCGGCGTCATACATAATGCTGCCGTAATCCAGGTAGAGGCCGTCGGTGTCATAGTCACCGTCAAACCAGAAAATACCTGTATCACTGACTTCAGCGACCAGGTTGGCTGCTGCAGCATTAGCCTGAGCATTCATCACATCAACCTGATCTTCCAGAGTGTCACCATCGACGCCCGTGGAGTCGGCCACGGTTTCAGACTCTGCCACTGCATCCGGGTCAAAGTCATCACCGGCAGCTTCCACTTCTTCAACAATGGTCTCCAGTGAGTCAACCACGGTATCGACAATCAGAGTCAGCAGATCATCTGCGGAGATATTAGCTGCATCGGCAGCTTCCTGAACTGCGGCCAGATTGTTGGCCATCACCCTGGCGGTCACCTGAGCAACCTGGTGCATCTGGGCAAATTCAGTTTGCTGCTCTTCGGTCAACTCCGAGTTGGCCTGGGCTGCGATAAAGTCTTCGCTCAAAGCCTGAGTAGTATCCAGCAGCTCCTGGATCAGGGCTTCAGCTTCTTCTGAGGTATTTCCCAGATCTATCTGACTTTGCACCAGAGTGGTCAATGGGCTGACAAACTCATAGCCTACTGGGGCAGTTAACGAATAGGGCGACGACACAGTTTCGCCGGTATCCTCGTCCACTACATCAGCCGTCACTTCGACCAGCAGAGGATAGGTGTCGATCTGCTCCTGAGTCGCTTCCAGCTCAAAGTCACCACCCGCTTCAGAGGTCGCCGAAGGCTCGCCATCATCACAGGTTTTATTCTCGTTAAGGTCCAGACAAACCTTGGCACCCACAAGATATCCGTCAGCCACCTTACCGGACAAAGTCGGGCTGGGGGCAGGAGGTGGTGTGGGGGTTGGTTCCTGGGTTGGGGTTTCTGTGCTGTCGCTGCCGCCACAGGCTGCGAGCACAGTGGCCAATGAGCCGGCCAGCGCTAGTTTGCGATATTCCATGTACCTTTTGACTCCATTTAGGGTATTCAGAACTCCATGTTCAGGACGGATTGAATGGGTTATCACTCTGGTTGGTACTGCTGCAGAGCCTAAGTTTCCGAAGTGAACTCATAAACTGTAGTCAAGGAACCGGGGTTTTGTATTTGAAAGCTTATGAAAGGTCTTGAAAGTCAGTCTGGGTCAGTCATAAGTGAGAGGTTCGACAAACAAAGAGAGAGGTTTTATCTCAATAGTCGATGCAGCTTTTAGCGATTGAACAAAGTGGGCGGGAAATATTCAGGATCATAATTCTCATCATTTCGACCAATAAGTCTTAGGCCTTATCTACGTTCATTGCCAATACAGGTATTCATCAGGTTATTAACCCGGCGTAGAGGAGTAAGTTGGTCGATGGCCGATCAATGTGGCTGATCTGGCCATTTTTGGAGGATGATACTTATGAAGTTTATAACCACAACCGCTGCTGCACTCATGCTGATATCGCCGTCGGTGTTCGCCAATGGTTATCTGGGCGGCCAGTTTAACTATGTGGATGGGGAGACAGGAGCAGGTAGCGTGAGATTGCCAGGTGTGAGTCTGCTTACCGGTTACCAATACAATGATTACCTTGGTCTTGAAGCCAGAATCGGTTTTGGTGTGGGGGATGACAGCATCACAACCAATGGCACCAAGGTGGAATATGAACTGGATTACTACTACGGTGGCTATCTGGTAGGGACTCTGCCCCTGACAAAGAGCTTTGATCTCTATGCGCTGGCGGGTTATGCCAAGGCGGAGGCCAAGGTTAAAGCCAATGGCTCCACAATCAAAGGTGATGACAGTAAGTTCAGTTATGGTGGTGGTCTGAAATGGAACGCTAACCGCAACTGGACCTTCAGTGTCGAATATCTGATGCTGGTGGAAGATCTGGACTCAGTGAACCTGGGAGTCAGCTACAGGTTCTAATCCTTAAAAGAAGAGGCGCATTGCGCCTCTTTTAGTAACTCTGCTCAAGTCCTGACTAAGACCTGACTTTCTGCGACTTTGCCGGTTGAAGCAGCACCAACACCATCATTCCCAGTATCACAGCGGCGAGAATCGAGCCAAAGCGAACCGCATCTTCGCTTACACCACTGAACCCTGTGGCCGTCAGGCCGTAGAAAATCAGTACCACATAGCTGGAGTACATCAGCTGAATACCGTTGTAACTGGCTTTGTGCTCAACCGCCCGACACCCCATCAACAGTGAACACACCACAGTTGCTCCCAGGCTGGCAATAATGTTGGTCTGCAGCACGTTGAAAATCAGCGGTGGCACGGCGTAAAGCAAGCTGGCATAGGTCGCCAACAGACGGCGCAATCCATAGGTATGCCCGGCTATTGGGTTTGGATCCTTGAGAATAAGCGCCACCACCACAGTGATAATGGTGCTCTGGGCCAGATTCAGGTTAATGGTCACCACCAGGGTGAGCATAATAAACAGGGTCTTAAGTACCAGCAGCAGGGTTGGAATCTCCCTGTGCTCCGCTTCAGCCGTCGGAGGAAAAGTCGACAATGGCTCGCCCCCAGGAAACAGAAAATAGGCCAGGTACGCGGTGAAGCCGGCAATCAATAGATTCTTCAGCAGCGCTCCGGGAATACTGCTGACATCAATTCCTTTCTGCTTGAAGAACACGGCGATCATGGCGGTCGACACAATCAGCAAAATCGCCAGCAGATCCTGTGGATTCTCGTGGGTACGCTGCATACACCAGTAGAAGGCCCCAAACAGTGCAAAGTAATAGACCACAGGTTGGTCGAACAGCACGACACTCAGAATGCCCTGAAACCAAGAGGTGGCATACAGCACTGCCCCCATTAATATCACCATAATCAATGGTGGCGGCTCGTGGGTCGTGGTAAGAAACACAGCGCACATGGCCGGTGCCAGCAGGGGCAAATCTGTCCCGAATACATGTTGCCAAAACAGCAGGAGTACCGGAAATACCGCTACCCTGATAATGGCATTGGCGGGTCTACGAGACATAAGTCAGGTAACTCCAAATCCAGGTCCACACATCCAGCAGACGTTCACCTATGTACGACTCACCGGGGAAGAAGCTCACAGTCACCCGGCCGCTGTAGCGCAGGCTGACTCCTTCAGGCAGAGGGTCCAGTTTGATATTGACCGGAAAACGCTGGGCATCAGGGCTGACAGTAGGAGAGTCCAACAGGCCGTTGGCGTTGTTCACCTGCAGGCTGCCGTTCCCACTGCTGCCCCAGCCTATGGTCGTGACTTGGCCGGTGAAGATCTGTCCCGGATAGGCATCGAACACCAGCTTAACGGGGATCCCCTGTTTCAGGTGGGCCAGTGAATTCTCTGTCACCATAGCTGTCACCCACAGGTGGCTGTTGTTAACGTAAGTCATCAATGGCTGGCCTGCACCGGCATAGTTACCGGCCGCCAGATTCATATTGGTTACAACCCCGGCGGCTGGCGCTGTGATATTGGTGTAGGACAAATTCAGCAGGGCCTGTTCAAGCTTATTCAGCGCTGACTGGATTTGTGGATTGCTCTCGGTTTGTGGCCCCAGAGCCTGCTTGGCCTTTTCCAGTGCGGCAGTGGCCTGACTCAAATTGGCTTGAGCTGTCTCCAGCGACGCTGAGCTGTCATCCAGATCCGCTTTACTGATAAGCCCAGTTCTGGCCAGCTCTTTATTGCGCTCGTAATGCTGTCTGGCATTATCCACTTTTACTCTGGCGGCAACCTCTGTGGCTTTGGCTGCATTGATGGCGGCCGAGTCAGCGTTGAATGATTGGGTCGTTTGTTGCAGAGCCAGTCTGGCGGCTTTCACATTCAGCTCAAAAGGGTGCTTGTCTATCTGCACCAGTGACTGTCCCTGAGCCACCTGAGAGTTGTCCGTCACCAGTACCTGCGCAACAGGGCCAGATACCTGAGGAGTAATTCGCACTATCTGACCATTAACCCGTCCCTCATCAGTCATGGGGGTCATCCGGTCGGCCCACAGGCTGTATAGCCAGAGGCAGAACACCGCCAGAAAGATGTAATAAGTGAACTTTCTGGCCTGACTGCTTCCCTCGTTTTTATCCTCTTTTGGGACGTCGGCTTTTGTTTCGGTGGCATCTGTCATCGGGGCTCTCCGTCTGCTTCGGGTGTATCAAAAGTACTGATTTTTCTATAGATAATTTGTTTCTTGGTTCTGACCTCCACCACAAGGGTGACCACCAGAGCAAACAGTCCAACCAAGAGTGCAGCCTGGGTTGTCGAGACACGTACTTCACCAAAGGTATGTGTCCAGATTACGGCTAAAGTGACAAACCAACCAAATAACACTGCGGCATTGCCAATTGCCATGCCCAGCAGATTTGGAATATCTGGTTTGAAAGGGAAGGGAACTGAGCTTTCATCTGCTTGCAAAACAGCTTGGTCGTGTTCAGAGCCAGAGTCATGCCGTGAATAACCTGGGTAAGCCTGCACAAACAGTGTCTCAAATATTAAAAGCCTGCTGGGCATTTTTAAGGTTAAATATGGTTAACGGGAAACAATCAGTTATAACAAGAGACATGCTGGTTGAAAGCACTTGTATATACATCTTGTCGGCCTGAGAAATTGCGATGGCGAATTGAGCTTCAGATGCCTGGCCAGCAAATACAAAAACAGGGAGAGCACTATGTGGGTCCGGTCTGTCTTGTCTATGACATCACTATTGGGTGTCGCTATCAGTTCTGCGGTTGCCAATCCAGCGATTGAACCCGGAGATCAAGCCAGAACCAGTGACTTCAGCTTTGCGCTGGTGGCTGACTCTCCTTACGGTGATGACAATATTCCTGCCTTCCAACGTGTGATTGAAGATATCAATGGCGATACCCGGGTAAAACTGGTGATGCATGCCGGCGATATCAAATCCGGCTCCACTAAGTGCAGTGACGAGCGGATACGGGCCAGGTTTGAGCAGATCCAAACCATCAAACCTCCCGTGATTTATACCCCGGGCGATAATGAGTGGACCGATTGCCACAGGCCCAAAGCAGGCCGTTTTAATCCGGTGGAGCGTCTGGCCTTCTTGCGTAAGGTGTTTTTCCCTGTACCTGGCCAGACGTTGGGCGTCAGCCCCATGGCGGTGACAACGCAGGCCAAATCCCCGGGCTTTAAACCCTTTGTAGAAAACGTCATGTTTGAGCAGGCGGATGTGGTGTTCTCAACCCAGCATTTGGTGGGCAGCAATAACAATCTCAAACCCTGGTCAGGTATAGATGCCAAAGACTCGGCCAAAAAGCCAAGAGCTGAGCGTCTGGCTGAATATCAACAGCGCAACGCCGCTTCCCTCGACTGGCTCGACAAAACCTTTGCCAGGGCCAAAAGCAGTGATGCCCGAGGTGTGGTTATTATGATCCACGCCAACCCCAATATCGAAGATGATTTCACCTCCAAAAAACGGGCAGGCTTTAACGACTACCTGAACAAGCTGTTTGCTCTGACCGCTGACTTTAACAAGCCGGTGCTCTTGCTCCACGGCGATAAGCATGTGTTCTTTGTTGATAAACCCAAGCTGGTGCCCTGGTATAAGGATGGTGATGCGCTTACCGCTTTCAATACCCAGCATTTCTTACCTAACCTCACCCGGGTGCAGGGATTTGGCGATACACCTCAGCATTGGGTGAAGATCACCATTAATGGGGAAGGGGAGGAGCTGTTTACTGTGGTGCCGCAGATAGTTGAGGGAAATTGATTTACTGTCCTCCCTCGGACTGAAGTTGGGCTCCGCCTCAAACCCGTTTCAGAAGTTTGGCTTGCAGCCAGCACTTCTGTGATTAGGGCCGCTTTGCAAGCGGCGGAAGTCGTGGGTCTCCGACCCACACCCGGGCAAGGGGTGTTGCTTGTCCAGCACCCCTTGCATCCCCAAGGACACCCCAACCGAACTTGTCACCCATCGTAAAATGACTTCACTCAACGCAACCACCACCGATTCGCCATCCATGGCTCAGCGGTGGTTGCCCCGTCATCCTTGACGGGGCTTGCTGTTGAAGTCATTGCCCTCCGGCAACTTCGGACGGGGAGTTAGCGTATCTGTATAGGCAAGAAGGATAATTTTTAATACGTTTTTCCTTTTTAGAAAGAGAAACCCTAAGCTGGCTCGGTTTCAAGGTAGTGTATTTCAGCGTTATTGAGAGCCTTCTTATAGACATCTGAGAATTTGAAATGACTCCGATGAAACGCTAAATACTTTCGCTGGTTCTCGGTCAATGGTCCGATATTTGTTGTGATGGGAATGTTCCATGACATTAAAGCATTCAGAGCGACATTGTTTTTAGCAAGTAGTGCACCGTTGTCGTCAAAGCTGATATCACCACGATCAAATAGCTTGTCGACGTGAGGAGCAAACAAGAAACCATTCTCCGGGTCTAGGCGCTCTTCGTCAGGTGATATCCGCCAAGGTTTTATGTGGCTGGCTATTAGGTATTCAGGGTTAGTTATCCCAGTAACGCGACATCGTTGTTCACGTTCAATTAAGGCCTTTCGGTAGCTAGCTTGCCCTATTCTGACTTTAAGAAGAGCAAGAGTTGTAGTGTGGTCTAGACCCAGATAGTCACGTTTTCCTGCTGGATCGTGCTTATCAATCATAGCGGGAAGGTTGGCATCAAGTTTAGCCAGTTCCCAAAGTAACTTACCCAAAGCATCAGAAATGTGGGCCAAATAGCAACACTGATTCCCGTCACCGTTTGGTTTTAAAGGAGAGTGTGTCGTTGGTAGTAGCTCTCTAAAACTATCGATATGAAGCTTCGGCTTGAACGATGTGGGCAATCGTATCCAATCCACATCAACCCGCCAGCCGTGTTCTTCCCAATTTGAACCGGCTTGTCCGAAGTCAGGCTTAGAACTCGGGTAGTGCTCAGCTACGACAACACCGATAGCTGAGATGTATGTATGCGCATAGGAAAAGATAATATCGCCAATACGTGCTTTTGTTAGATTCTCGTACGTCTGGTTTCTTGCACCATTTTTGTTTCGCTTTGGTGACCAGATATATCCACCTTCAGTCTCTTGCTTGAAGGTTTGCTTGTGATTGACCCACCAATACATCCTTGTTTTCCTTTGGTTATTTTTTATCTCCAAATCTAAGTTACTGATATTTATATGTCAGCGGTTAAGGTCACAAGATTTGTGGAAGGTCTCGCTTCAAATTTCAGGTATTAGTCTTACGGCTATGTTTGCTAATTCACCGCTTACTTAACCACGCTTGTTAACTTTCCTGGTGGTTACCTTTGGCTTTCAAAATGATCACCAATTCAACAGGTCATTAAACCAGTTTCATCTTTATTGACTGAGGGGGAGGTGAGGCATAGATAAGGAGTTATTGAAGTCAGACTACAGGTAGAAAAACAATGAGAAACCTTGAGCTATACAGCACTGCATCTATTGATCATCTGATTTGGTCCACCTATGAGGATGTGACCAAGTTGGATTCGCCCGCCATATCCATCTTTACTGACTTCGATCACTCCCAGCCTTTGGTTATCGATCTTGATACCAGTGCGCCCAAGGCGCTGGAGATATTCGAACGAACCCATACCTTTATGCGTCTGGTGGTGGATAAGCGTAATAAGTTTATGGGGGTGATTACCCTGAGGGAGTTCCATCAGAACATGGTGAAGCAGGCAACCAAGGAGCGAGTGAGTCCTGAGGATGTGTCGGTAAAAGACTTGATGATCCCAAGGGATCAGGTTCTGTCGTTAGACTTTGAACAGCTATCTTCGGCAACGGTAGGGGATGTGGTTAGGGCACTACAGGAAAACGGTTTGCATCATATCCTGGTGATCGATCATGAACTGCACCATATCCGTGGCATGATCTCGGCCAATGACCTGGCGCGCAAACTGGGTGTGCCTATCAATATTAAAGAGCCGCCTTCCTTTATGCAGATTTTCAACCATCTGGGGTAGTGGGCATTTGAGTCAGCCACAGCTGCCTGTGTCTGACTCTTCTTTTATATGCGTAGCTATATAAGTAGTAGATAGCTATATAAGTGGCGCTTTCATCTCAATCGGACATCGCGTTCCGCGGATGTCCGTTCTCTCTTCCTTATAGTAAGTAGAAACATCTGAGATGGCGTGGCGTCTGATCCTGTTCAAAATCGTTAGATTTGGCTCAAACCCCCATGAATAGGCGATTAAATCGACATTGCTTGTGAGTCGGTGATCTTCCCAATCAGGCCTCGAAATTTGCTGATTGTGGATAATTTAGTGGATAACAGGTGGGCATTATGTGCCCTTCTTGTGCTCAAGTAAGGGGGGCGTAAGTATTTGCTAAAAAGTGCATTTTTCTACGAAAAAGCGCTTGCGCAAACGAATTTGCTCCCTATAATGCGCCCTCACTGACACGGCACACAGCGACAAACAGCGCTGATTGCAGGTCAGGTCGGCAAGGGCCGAAGAGATGGAAAAGCAGTGTTGAAAACGGCCTCTGG
>NZ_JBHRTD010000015.1:0-385156 GCF_042646185.1 Shewanella submarina | reverse complement strand
TCGAGAGGCTTAACCATACAACCCAAAAGGGTTTCGTAACACTGGTTAAAACCTTGAATAGAATACAAGACTTGATTGAAGTCGAACTCTGAAGCTTTCCAAATTACTTCTTACTGCCAAGGCGGTAAGAAAAAAGAATTTGCTTGGTGACAATAGCGCTGTGGTCCCACCTGATCCCATTCCGAACTCAGAAGTGAAACGCAGCTGCGCCGATGGTAGTGTGGGGCTTCCCCATGTGAGAGTAGGTCATTGCCAAGCGCCCAATAAACGAAAGAGCCCGTTGCTGATGCAACGGGCTTTTTTGTTTATGCGCTTTTCACAATGACCCTCTCACATGGGGAGAGTAGAAAGTGCTTCACGTAGTGAAGCTTCCATTCATGTGATAGTAGGGCGAATGTCGCGATAGCGATGTGCTTATGAGCGCGAAGCTTTAGCGTAGCTGGCCATTGCCAAGCACCTCCCCCGACGTCAAGTCGAGAAATGTTCCAGACAATCTCGACATTCACGCCATCCATGGCGCTTCCCGCGCTGAGCGGTCGGTAACGCTCATACTTCGCTCCGCGTTAATCAAGTCCTGAAAGCTTCGCTTCCAAAGCGGACTTACTTAACCCCCATATGAGAGAAAGGCATAGATAGCTGGTTATTGCCAAGTGCCTAATTATTCTCGAAAGAGAAGCGAAAGACCCCGTTACTGATGCAATGGACTCCTTTGTTTTAGACCACTTGATCTTTCACTGTCTTGTTATCGTAACTATCAAATAGATCTATTTATTCCTCTATCTCCGACAATTGTTTGGATTTCCCGAGCGGCGTTGCTGTAACGTATGGGGGTTTAGCTGTATAATCTTGCGCCTGTTTTTATCGGGTATCAGACTGAAAAGAGGTTGTCATGCAGTGTAGATTGGGGTGTGGTGCTTGTTGTATCGCGCCATCTATCAGTAGCCCAATTCCGGGAATGCCTAAGGGCAAGCCCGCTGGCGAACGCTGTATTCAACTTTCTGCAGAGAATCTTTGCATGATTTTTGGCCGTAGTGACAGGCCTTTGGTTTGCAGTGAATTTGACGCGACACCTGATGTTTGTGGTAAAACGAATCAGGAAGCCTTGTGGCTAATCACTTCCCTGGAACAAGCAACCGGACAGTAAAATGCAATTAACCCGATATACAGATTATGGCCTTAGAACCTTGATGTATGTGGCTATGTACCCTGAGAGATCTCAGTTGTTCCGCATTGCTGAAATTACAGAAGTGTTTGACCTGTCTGCCAACCACGTATCCAAGGTTGTACACCACCTGGGCAAGCTGGGCTATCTGGAAACGATACGCGGTAAGAGTGGTGGTTTCAGGTTGGGAATGCCAGCCGATCAGATCAATGTTGGTAAGGTAGTGCGCCAACTGGAGAATACACTGGCACCGATTGACTGTAACAAGCCTTACTGTGTATTGACTCCAGGCTGTCAGCTTAAGGGTGTTTTGAATGAGGCGGTTAAAGCCTATATGGCTGTGCTGGACAATTACACCCTGCAGGATGTCATCACTAACGCAGAAGAGCTGAGAACACTCATTCCTGGTGTGACTGCTACAGTGGTATCTCTGGACTGATCCCCTGTTTTTTGGCGAGCTCATAAGGCAGGAGTGATGAAGCCGGCACCAGGCTGATACCCTCCTGCTCCAACCTTGAAAGGTTCGCCCTCAAATAAGCAATAGTGTCAGGGTGAGGGTGGGCAATCGCTACCAAATGTCCCAGCTGATGGGCTTTTGCAATCATACGATTAAATTGCTTTTCCAGTGCGGCTTCCCGGGTATCGTTATCCAGGAACAACTGTCGTGTCAGAAGTGGTACACCGATAACATCTGCTTGTTTCCCTGCTCTGGTGTATTTGGTGGTTACACTGTCTACAAAATAAAGCTGGTTCTGTTTTAACGCTTCCATTACCCAGTTCATTGGCTGCTCTATCTGGGTCAACAGGCTCCCCATATGATTGTTGGCACCTTTTACATAGGGAATGCTGGCCAGCGCAGATGAGATCTCCTGTTTGATTTCCACTTCATCCATCTGATTGGTTAAACCACCGGGCCCCAGCTTTTTACCATTGAGCGCCTGCATGGGCAGATGCAGCATAATCTCGTGGCCTTTCGCATGGGCTTGTTTCGCCAGCTCGGCACCTATGGGGGTGTGGGGAAGAACGGAGAGGGTTACTCCGGCGGGGAGGGAAAGCACCGCCTTATCGGTAGGCCTGTAGCCTATATCATCAATTATCAGGGCGACTTGAGCCCCAAAAGCAGATGCCATCCCTGACATCAGCAGAATCAGTATTAATATGTAGCGCACGGAACCCGGATATTAGTCTTGTTGTGTTATCCAGCTGATTGCCAACTGCAAATCGGAATCTACAGCATGCCCAGCATCAGCCTCTTGTGTTCTGATTATATGCACATTGTTTTGCTCAGCGACACCCTCAGCGGGAAATAATATGTCCGGCTGTATTCCTTTGGCGTGAATATCCTGCCCTTTTGGAGTGGTATAACGGGCTATGGTGAGTTTGACTGCATTGCCTGAGTAGAGAGTTGGGATCAGGCTTTGGACTGTGCCTTTTCCGAAACTCTGCTCACCCATAATGGTCGCTCGCTTGTTGTCCTGCAGAGCTCCGGCAAGAACTTCTGCAGCAGATGCTGAGCCTTTATTGATCAGCACCAATACGGGGAGTTCGGCAAGATAGTGCTCTGGTGCGGCAAAGTAGTCAGAGTTGGCATCGAAGAAACGGCCCTCTGTTGACACTATTCTGCCGCCATCGAGGAAGAGGTCGGCAATTTGAATCGCCTGTTCCAGCAAGCCTCCGGGGTTATTGCGAAGGTCCAGCACTATTCCCTTCAACGGAGTTGTCTGCCACTGTTGCACTACGGCTTTCATCTCAGCGGCTGAGGTATCCTGGAAGCTGGACAGTCGTATATAGCCAATCTGCTCATCCAGTATTTCACTGCTTACCGACTGCACCCGGATGACTTCCGGAGTGAGTGTCACCTGATAAGCTGAGCCACTTCCCTGATGCTTAAGTTCCATATCTATGGTTCGTCTCTTTAGACTGGCATCCCGGATCTCCTCCAGCATGCCATTAAGGTCCCCGGTATTTCTTGGCTTGCTGTTGAGGCTGACTATAGTATCGCCCGCCTTGATCCCTGCGCGTTCTGCAGGGGAGCTGGGAAAGGGAGTGACGATGCGGATGCTGTCATCTTCGGTGGCGATTTCGAAGCCGAAGCCGAAATATTCCCCCCGATTGGATTCCCGCAGAGTGACCAGATCCTGATGCTCGAGAAAGGTTGAGTAAGGATCGAGTTTGCTGAAAATGCCCTCTATGGCAGCGTCGATCAGCTCTTCTCTGTCTATCTGATCAACATAGTAAGTTTCAACCGTTTCAATAACATCCATCAGCAATGGGAAGTTATAGTGGTTGCTCGGGGTGGCGTGTTCCTTGCCAGCCAGGGTGATGGATAACCCCAGCATGAGTCCAAATACGATACAGCTGATATAGCGAAGTATTGGTAACATGCAGGCCCCCATTTGAGTGAAGGAGACCTGCTGTCATCAGCGACAATATCTTGCCGGATTGATCGCTTGTCCCTTGTGCCTTATCTCAAAGTATAGGCCAGGCTCGGACTGTCCACCTGAACGCCCTACAAGCGCGATGGTGTCTCCCGTGTTGACTTGCTCTCCTACTGACTTGAGCAGAGCCTGGGCGTGACCGTAAAGGCTCATGTAACCTTTGCCGTGGTCAACTACCATCACCATACCAAAACCACGTAACCAGTCAGCATAGATAATCTTACCCGGAGCCACAGGTTTAATTTCGCGACCTTCCGGGGCAGAGAGGATGACGCCCTTCCAGGTGATTCCCCCTGAGCGTTGGCTGCCGTAGCTGTGACGTACCTTGCCCTTGGTGGGCCAGCTGAGTTTACCCCGGCTTTTGGCCAGTCCGTTAAGGGATGCGCTTTGTTTAACGGCGCGTTTGGCTTCCTCCAGCACGCGTTTCAGGCTGGCTTCTTCAATCTGTAACTGTTCCAGATGCGCGCCTTTATCCTGCAATACACGCTGCAGCTGGGCCAGTGTTTGCTCTCTCTGATCCTGCTCTTTTGCCAGCTCATCTGCCTGCTTTTGCTGATCCAGCATCAGCGCATTGAGCCTGGTCTTGCGTTCCTGCTCCCTTTCTTCGAGCGAGGTCAGTTCTTCCATGGTGATCTTGAGGTTGGTGATCGCCTGGATTCTTGCGTCATTAAGATACTGGTAATAGGCCAGCATACGTTCGATGGTGGCTGGGTTTTGCTGATTAAGCAGCATCTTGGTGTAGTCGTGGTTTCCCGCAAGGTAGGCACTGGCGAGCTGTTTGGACAGGGTGTCCTGCTGAGTATCTCTCAGCTTATTTAATTGGATTTGACGACTGGCGATATCTGCAAGTTCTTTGTCTATATCCTTCAGTGCCTTGCGGGTCTCATTGGCTTTTTGGGCGACCCGGGCGACAGCTTTTTCATCCTGTTTAAGCAAAGACAGTAATTGCTCTCTTTGTTTACTGGTACTTTGCAATGAGCTTTGTTGCTTGCTGATTTGTGATTGCAGACGCTTAAGCTCCGCCTGACGATCCTGCAGATCGGCGGCGTGCAGTCCAGATGAGAACATGAGAAAGCCTGCCATCAGGCAGGCTTTGGCTAACGTATGTTTTTGCACAGGTAACAGGTTACTCTTCAACTGTGATTAATGGGCGACCTGTCATTTCTGCCGGAACCTGCTGTCCCATCAGCGTCAACATAGTTGGCGCGATATCACTGAGACGCCCACCGCTTTGAATGCTGGCGTTACGGCCGACATAAATAAAGGGAACCAGTTCGCTGGTATGAGCGGTGTGAGGCTGGCCGGTAGAGGTGTCTACCATCTGCTCTGCGTTACCATGGTCTGCGGTAATCAAACACTCCCCGCCCACTTTCTGCAGTGCGTCAACCACTCTGCCAATGCTGCTGTCTACCGCTTCACAGGCTTTGACTGCGGCATCAAAGTTGCCCGTATGCCCCACCATGTCGCCGTTGGGGTAGTTACAGATAATCACATCATACTTAGCCGATTCAATGGCTTCCACCAATTTGTCTGTCAGCTCTCCTGAACTCATCTCCGGCTGCAGGTCATAGGTGGCCACTTTGGGGGAGTTGATCAGGGTACGCTCTTCGCCCTCGAAGGTCTGTTCCTTACCGCCGTTGAAGAAGAAGGTGACGTGGGCGTACTTTTCTGTTTCTGAAATACGCAGCTGAGTTTTACCGCTGTTTTGCAGTACTTCACCCAGAGTGTTCACCAGCTGTGATGGCGGGAAAGCCACCGGCGCATCGATATCAGCGGCATACTCGGTCAACATGACGAATCTGGCCGCCGGGTGAACCTTGCGTTCGAAACCATCGAAGTCGCTGTTGATAAAGGCGCGGGTAATCTGGCGGGCACGGTCGGCGCGGAAGTTCATAAAGATCAGCGCATCATTGTCCTGCAGTTGCGCAGCCTTATTGTCACCATCAAGAATGGCTGATGCCGCCACGAACTCATCGTTTTCGTCTCTGGCGTAGGCAGCTTCAAGGGCGTCGACGGCGTTGGTATAGCTGTACTTGCCGATGCCCTGAGTGATCAGGTCATAGGCTTGCTCTACGCGATCCCAGCGGTTGTCTCTGTCCATGGCGTAGTAGCGGCCAACAACAGAGGCGATTCGACCCTGGCCCAGTTCAGCAAACAGCTGATTAAAGTGCTCCAGGCTGCCTTTGGCGCTGCGGGGAGGCGTGTCGCGGCCATCGAGGAAGGCGTGCAGGTACACTTTGGAAGCACCGCGTTTTACCGCCAGCCGGCACATGGCTTCGATATGTTCCTCATGGCTGTGAACACCACCGGGAGACAGCAAGCCCATGATATGTACGGCGCCACCGGCGTTAACAGCGTCATCGACAGCTTTGGTCAGCGCCGGGTTGTCATCGAACTCACCATCCTGAATCGATTTGCCGATACGGGTCAGCTCCTGATAAACAATGCGACCTGAGCCAATATTGATATGACCGACTTCAGAGTTGCCCATCTGGCCATCAGGCAGACCCACATCCAGGCCCGAGCCGGAGATCAGTGAGTGCGGATACTCCTGATACAGTTTGTCCAATACCGGAGTGTTGGCATGATACACGGCGTTCTGATGAGTATCTTCGCGATAACCCCATCCATCCAGTATCAAAAGCGCCAGCGGACGTTTTGCTGTTGTCATTGAACTTCCTTACATAAGCTAAAGCGTGAAATTGAATCTGAAATTGCTCAAATACTACTATGGTTTGGCAGGTGGGAAAACGTCAGTCCCTGCGATTGCTGTTATCGCAACGGCCTGATAGCTGATTTGCTGGCACCTGTGGGGGCAACCGGGTTTGTTGAGCATTATTCATAGCTAGAACAAAGCATTCGGCTGCAAAACCCTTAGTTTGCTGCATTCTGCCATATCAGTAGGTATACTCTGTGCCTTCGGAATGTCTCTCGCCCTTATTACAGGCACTGAATCATGCAAGAATACATCGAGTTTTTTAAAGCCAACCCAATGCTGAGTCTGGCGTGGGTAGGTTTATTGGTGGCAGTTATTGTTACTACGGTTAAGGCCGCGGTCTCCGGCATCAAAAACATTGGTAATCAGGAGTTGTCCATTCTGGTCAACCGCGAAAACGCCAAGGTAGTTGATGTGCGCTCTAAAGAAGAGTTCAAGAAGGGCCATATCGTTGACGCGATCAACGTGCCAATGGCGGATATTAAAAACAACCAGCTGTCAGCGGTTGAAAAGTTTAAATCCACCCCCATTATCTTGGTATGCAACACTGGCATGACCTCGTCACAGGCTGCTCAGCTTTTGGCCAAGCAAGGTTTTGAGAACCTGCTGAATCTGAAAGGCGGTATGGGTGACTGGCAGGCAGCTAATTTGCCTGTTAAGAAAAGCAAGCGATAAGGTTGGCAGGCGGCTCGCAGTAGCCGTCCAGCATAAATAACAGTCGATTAATATCATTGGTGTGTTTTTTTGACTGATATACCGTTATAACCGGGAAGGAATTGGGAGAATGACCTCCCTGAGCCCAATACGGCTTTAATCGCGAAGCCGCAACAAAGATAGGATAGGTAGGAAACTATGGCTGAAGCAGTAAATAACGAACAACAAGCCCCACAATTCAACATTCAGCGCATCTTCACCAAAGATGTGTCTTTTGAAACTCCAAACAGCCCAGGCGTTTTCCAGAAAGAGTGGAACCCAGAGGTGAAGCTGGATCTGGACACCCGCAGCAACAAGCTGGCTGATGATGTATATGAAGTTATCCTGTCTCTGACTGTAACCGCTCAAAACGGCGAAGAAACTGCTTTCCTGTGTGAAGTACAGCAAGCCGGTATCTTCTCTATCTCTGGCCTGAGCGAGCCTCAGCTGGCCCACTCTCTGGGTGCTTACTGCCCGAACGTACTGTTCCCATATGCCCGCGAACTGGTTGGCAGCCTGGTGAACCGTGGTACTTTCCCACAGCTGAACCTGGCTCCTGTTAACTTCGATGCCCTGTTTGCCCAGTATGTGCAGCAGCGTCAGGCCGAAGCTCAGGTAGCTCAATCTGAAGAAGCCAACGCGTAATTTTCTATGAACAACACTGCCGATATTACGGTACTGGGGGCGGGCTCATACGGCACCGCCCTGGCTATCTCTTTGGCCAGCAATGGTCACAAGACAGTGCTGTGGGGCCACGAGCCCGCACATATTGCCAATCTCAAGCGTGATGGCGAGAACCAGGAGTTCCTGCCGGGTATCAAGTTGCCTGAGCAGCTTATCCCTGAAGCCGATCTGACCACCGCACTGGCTGCCAGTCGCAATGTGCTTGTGGTGGTTCCCAGCCATGTATTTGGACTGGTATTGAGCCAGGCCAAACCACTGCTGCGTGAAGACGCCCGTATCGTCTGGGCCACCAAAGGTCTGGAGCCGGAAACCGGCCGTCTGCTGCAGGATGTCGCCCGCGATGAGCTGGGTGAAGGCTATCCACTGGCAGTGTTGTCCGGTCCTACCTTTGCCAAAGAACTGGCCGCCGGTTTGCCGACCGCCATTTCTGTCGCCGGTACTGACCAGCAATTTACCGATGATCTGGTTGAATTGCTGCACAGCCCAAAACGTTTGCGCGTATATGCCAACGATGACTTTATTGGTCTGCAGTTGGGTGGTGCAGTGAAGAACGTTATCGCTATTGGCGCCGGTATGTCAGATGGTATTGGCTTTGGTGCCAACGCCAGAACGGCATTGATTACCCGTGGCCTGGTTGAACTCTCCCGTTTGGGTGAGGCTCTGGGCGCCAAAGGCAGTACCTTTATGGGTATGGCAGGCTTGGGTGATCTGGTATTGACCTGTACTGATAACCAGTCCCGTAACCGTCGTTTCGGATTGGCACTGGGTAAGGGGTGTGATGTGGATACTGCACAGGCTGAAATAGGCCAGGTGGTTGAAGGTTATCGCAACACCAAAGAGGTTTATACCCTGGCTGAGCGCCTGGGTGTTGAGATGCCGATTACTGAGCAGATCTACCAGGTACTGTATGAGGACAAATCTCCGTTTGAAGCTGCAGCTCAGCTGTTGGCGCGTGAGAAAAAATCCGAAACGTCAGGCAGTTAATACGGCTGAAAATTTCACGAAAAAGGGTGCTAAAATAGCACCCTTTTTTATTTCCAGAAGTAGGCGAAAGGCGCAATGCAGAAGTTTGATGTCATCATTATCGGAGCCGGTGCGGCAGGGATGATGTGTGCCCTGACGGCAGGATATCGGGGCCGTAGTGTGTTGTTGCTGGACAATGCCAAACAGCTGGGGCGCAAGATACTGATCAGTGGCGGTGGCCGCTGTAACTTCACCAACCAGAATATTGAAACCAGTGCTTACCTTTGCCGCAACAGCCATTTCGTCAAGTCGGCGTTGGCCCGTTACACCCAATGGGACTTTATTGGCATGGTGGAGCGCCATGGCATTGAGTTTCATGAAAAGACCCTGGGTCAGCTGTTCTGCAACGAATCCGCCAAGGATATCGTCAACATGCTTACCACTGAATGCGACTGGGCGGGAGTAACTACTCAGCTGCGTACCGAAATCCTGAATATCGACAGGTTGGAGAAAGGCTTTGCGCTGGAAACCTCTGAGGGCGGCTATCAGTGTGACTCTCTGGTGATTGCTACTGGCGGACTGTCTATGCCGAAACTGGGGGCGACCCCATTTGGTTATAAGGTGGCAGAGCAGTTTGGCCTTAAGTTACTGCCAACCACTGCAGGTTTGGTGCCTTTTACCCTGCAGCCGGAAGATAAAGAAAAGTATGAAGAGCTGTCGGGTATTGCCCTGCCCGTAACTGCCACCGCTGAATGCGGCAAGCAGTTTAAAGAGGCTATGCTGTTTACCCACAGAGGCCTGAGTGGTCCTGCTGTATTGCAGATCTCCTCCTACTGGAAGCCGGGTGAGAAGATCAGCTTTAACCTGCTGCCTGAACTGGATTTTGTTGAGTGGTGCAAAACAATCACTCATGAATCACCAAAACTGTCTTTCAAAAATGCATTGAGTCGACTAATGCCCAAGCGTTTAGTGGAACGTTTGATGGAGCTGGGCGACCTGCCGGACAAGAATCTGAACCAGTTGGGGAAGGGCGAAATTCAGCAGCTTTCGGATTATCTGCATAATTGGCAAATCGCTCCCAATGGGACCGAAGGCTACCGCACTGCCGAGGTCACTCTGGGTGGGGTGGACACCGACGAGCTGTCCTCCAAAACCATGGAAGCTAAAAAGGTGCCCGGACTTTACTTTATCGGTGAAGTGATGGACGTCAGCGGCTGGTTGGGAGGCTATAACTTCCAATGGGCCTGGAGCTCAGGTTATGCCGCCGGTGAGGTGGTGTAATATCACTGTCATCGCACTATGACAAAGGCGCCCCGTGGCGCCTTTGTTTTTATTTGTGCAGACCAGTGGGGATGCCCTAAAACAGCTTTTGAAGTAAATCCTTGATTACCCATCCGGCGAAGCCAATCGCTCCCGCAGACAACACCAGTGCCAATACAAAGAAAAATGCATCCAGCCAGAACCATTTAAGGTCATCCCCAAACTTTCCATAGAAGTACTCTTTAACCAATTCTTTTTACCTTTTATGTGGTTAGTTTTATCGCGGAAGTGTCTGGCATCAGAGTGGCAAACGCCAGCAAAAGTGATGAGATTGACAACTGTTTTTCAAAAATGTCGCCTTTGTCGAAACCTTATGAGGTCTCGGGCTCAACATAGAACCAGCAGGGCCAATTCACAATTGGGTGGTCTTCTAACACTCAAATATTCTTAGATTCTCCGGGTTGGGTTACATTTGTATTATAAATGTGATTATATTTAGTTAAAGGGACGCTGAGAGATATAACTGATGAGATGTTTGCTCGTGTGTTGGCTGCTTTTGAGCTGTATTTTCCAGGCAAAAGCACTTGAAACTATAGTGTTGGAGCCTGTTGCTGATGATATGACGCCGGTGTTGCGCAAGGCGCTGGCGGTGGTGACAGATCCCCATGTACGCATAGTGCTTAAGCCGGGGCGTTATCAGTTTCTGCCGGACTATGCTGAGTCTTCGTACCGGGTCATTACCAATCACGGCAATGGCATAAAGAAAGGGATTTTTACGCTGCAGGACTTTGATTCTGTTGAGATAGAGGGCAATGGTGCTGAATTAATATTCCATGGCCAGGTCGCTCCTTTCCAGTTCTACCGGAACAACAAGGTGACAGTGCGAAATTTATCTATCGACTGGGATATTCCCTTCACTTTTACTGCTGAAGTGGTGAGTGTTGACTCTCGTCAGGGATGGGTTGATTTAAAGCCTTTGCCGGGAAACAGTTACAAGCTTGTCGGGGGAGAGTTGACGTTTCCCAATGTGGATGGGTTTAACTATCAATATCTTGGCTCAACTCTTTACTTCGACCCAGATAAGAAACGGGTTGGCCATGGTGCATGGGATTTCAAAAGTAAGCCTTCCCGGGTTGAAAAGCGTGGTAAGGGTATTTTTCGTCTTCATGAAAAGTTGAAGCACTATCCTGAGGTGGGCATGTGGTGGAACTCAAAAGGAGACCGTCACAACGACAGGTATGCACCGGCTTTTCAGGTACGTAACTCCAGTAATATTCTGATAGATGGCGTAAAAGTGCACCATGCTCTGGGAATGGGGTTTCTGTTTGAGCGTTCCAAAGATATCCAAATCCTCAACAGCGCCGTGGTACTGAAAGATGAGTTGCATGGGACCCGGGTGGTTTCCTCTACTGCTGATGCCACCCATTTTGCCAATTGTGGCGGTAATATTCTGATTGAAAACAGTCGCTTCGAGAACATGTTGGACGATGGCGTTAATGTCCATGGCACCTATGTGACTGTAAATAAGTTGCTTGATAAACATACCCTTATCGCCGAGTTAATGCATTTTGAGCAGCAGGGCTTCGAATTTGCCGCTGCAGGGGATGAGGTCTGGTTTATCCATCAGCCGGATGTAGCACGGCAAACAACGAATCGTGTGATTGCCGTAAATCCCATCAATGAACAATTTGTTGAGCTTAGATTTGAGCAACCGTTGGCTGCGAAGCTTAAAGTGGGAGATCTGCTGGAAAACAAAACCTGGAACCCTGCCTTTACCCTGCGTAACAGTGAAATTGGCGACCACAGAGCCAGAAGTATCGTACTGAAAACGCCTGAGCCAATCCTGGTTGAAGGCAATCGCTTTTACTCCATGATGTCCTGCATTTTCCTGCGGGGTGAGAGCTTCTACTGGTATGAATCCGGTGCGGTTGAGGATGTGACTATCCGGAATAACAGGTTTGAGCACTGTGCATACTCGGGTAAAGAGCATGCTGTGGTGTATATCACCCCGAGGCTGGGCAGAGGCTTCGACGCTACTCAGGCTTTTGACGGCAACATCCGGTTTATCGATAACGATATTCTGACCTTTGATAACAGAGTTGTTTGGGCCGACAGGGTTGATGGCATGACAGTCACGGGCAACCGGATAGTGAAGGTGTCAGATACAAACAGACCTCCGCTTCACCCGAATGCTCCAGTATTTGAATTCACCAACAGCCACAGGCTGACGATCAAGGATAATGACTATCAGGGACAGGTCGAGACTCTGTTGCAGCTGGATGAGACCAGTCAGGCAAGCCTTCGGCATTGAAGGATAGGAATTGATGAAGAGTAAGGCCCACTGTGCAGTGGGCCTTTTGATTATCTACAAGCCGCGGATGACGGGATCAGTTAATCGCCATAGAGATGAAGTAACCTGTGGTTGTCGCCACAATCACCCCGATAAAGCCGGGCATCAGGAAGCTGTGATTTAAAATGTACTTACCGATACGTGTGGTACCGGTACGGTCAAAGCTGATAGCAGCCAGATCGCTTGGGTAGAAGGGGAAGAAGAAGTAAGCGTAACAGGCTGGCAGCACACCGATCAGCACTGCAGGTGGAATACCCAGCGAGAAACCCAGTGGCAGCATAATGGTCAACACAGCCGCCTGACTCTTGAGGAAGGCCGACACCACAAACATCGCGATAGCAAAGGTCCAGGGATAGAGGTTAACCATGTCGCTTATCTGGCTCACCAGATAGGATTTATGATGACCGATAATGGTGTCGCTGAGCCAGGCAATACCGAAGATGATCACCACGGCTGTCATCCCCGCGCTGAACACGTTACTGCTGACAATCTTCTTGGGGTCGATATTTGTCACCAGCAGGATAATGCCACCCACCGCCAGCATCAGAAACTGAATGGCTTTGGACATGCCGACTTTTTCCGGCAGCAGCACATCACCGAACATGGCCACCACAATCACCATCAGAATACCCAGCAGGAATACCGTCAGGCCGCGGCTGGCGATAGGATCTTTACCATCTTTATTGGTGTGCTCAATATCCGCATCCACCAAAGAAGCCTTGAACTCCGGGTCCTGCAGTCTGGCCTGGAATTCCGGGTCTTTATCCAGATCTTTACCCCGCTTGAGACTCCAGGCACAGGCAACCAGCACGCCGGTCAATGTGGCTGGAATGGTCACCAGCAGTACGCTGATCAGACTCAATTCAAGACCGTTTTCCATCGAAGTGGCAATCACCACGGCGGCAGCTGCTGCAATCGGGCTGGCGGTGATACCCATCTGCGATGCCACAGTGGCAATCGCCATAGGGCGCTCCGGGCGAATGCCTTTCTTGTAGGCAACGTCATAGATAACAGGTAGCAGCGGATAAACCGAGTGACCGGTACCCACTAACACGGTGAGGAAGTAGGTACAGAGTGGGCCCAGGAACACAATATGGTCCGGGTGTTTGCGCAGCAGCTTCTCGGCAAATTTCACCAGTAGCTTGAGGCCACCTGTGGCTTCCAGCGTGGCGGATGCCGCTACTACAGCCAGAATAATCAGCATAACCGTGACCGGCGGTGACCCAGGGGCGATGTCGAATACAAACGCCATAATGGATACGCCCAGGCCACCGAACAGACCGAAGGCCACCCCTCCATAGCGGATACCGATAAAGATTACCGCCAATAACAACAGCATATGGACATAGAACATGGCTGATTCTCCCTGTTTCAGCTCAATATTGAAGACGGCTCTTCACCGCCTGCCATTAGCTGGTTATATCCAACCGGAGATCATGGAAACCTGCAGGTGATCACAGCTTGAGTTATCCAGCGATTGCTAAAAAATCGAAACGTGACAGTAGGTTAGCTTGTTGTCTGTTTTGTGAGCCAACGCAGGGTGCGATATCAGCTAAAGCGTATTGAATCCGCTGGCATCTTGGTATTTGCCACAGCAGAGTAAAAAGCCTCAGTGGCGCTCTATCGGCAAAGATCGACATTGGGTATGATTCCTCACATTCAACGAAAAACCAGTCAAAGGACAGCAATCATGGCTAAAGCCAAAATCGGTATTGTGACCGTCAGCGACCGCGCCAGCGCCGGTGTTTATGAGGATATTTCGGGTAAAGCTATTATCGATACCCTGAATGATTACCTGACGTCAGAGTGGGAACCTGTTTATGAGGTGATCCCGGATGAGCAGGATGTGATTGAAGCGACGCTGATCAAGATGGCCGATGAGCAAGAGTGCTGCCTGATTGTGACTACCGGTGGTACCGGTCCAGCCAAGCGTGATGTGACGCCTGAAGCGACCGAAGCTGTATGTGACCGTATGATGCCGGGCTTTGGTGAACTGATGCGCGCCGAGTCGCTGAAGTTTGTACCTACCGCGATTCTGTCCCGCCAGACCGCAGGTCTTCGTGACGATACCCTTATCGTTAACCTGCCTGGTAAGCCCAAGTCTATTCGTGAATGCCTGGATGCCGTATTCCCGGCCATTCCTTATTGCATCGACCTGATGGAAGGCCCGTTTTTGGAATGCAACGAAGAAGTGATTAAGCCGTTCCGACCTAAGGCTAAATAATCTCAGATGCCAGAAATGCCAAACCTCAGTCATTAAGCTGTCTGGTTCTGTGCAGCGACTTAGCTCAGGCATTTTACCTTTGCAGCCGAGACATAATCCAAAAGGGTTCCCTCAACGAGGGAACCCTTTTGTTTTAGCCTGACACCAGTTGTATTCGATATTCCCCGTGTTTCCGGCGTAAGGCTTTCCATGGCTCATAAGCGGCGCTTGAATAAAAGGCTTTGGCAGATTCAGGTGTTGGAAATTCAGCTATCAATAGCTGTTGCCACGGCTCATCTTCTCCTTCGACCAATTCAAGCTTTGTTGCCTTCAGAATGTATTGACCTCCGTATTCATGCATCAGGCCGGGGACATTGTTGAAGTAGTCCTTAGTCCAGCCAAGACTCCATACTCTCGCTTGAATCATCAGTAACGTCTTCATTCACAACAGTGCTTGTTGTAGAAACGCCAGGCCGATACCCCAGTGCCCAGCATCAATACCGGAATCGCCACCATATGGGCGAACACATTAGGCTCAATGTTCATATGCAGCCACAGTAACAGGCTCCAACTGATTGTCAGATAGCCCAACGATATTAACCCTCTTTGATATTTGCTCAGCATGTTTCACCTCCTGATGCCTGATGGAAACAGTATAGAAACTGGACAAACAGGCTGTGAGTGTCATTATTGACAATATTGTGGTGAAAAGTGACAGGTGAAAGATGAAGACAGTGATGATTCTTGCTGCCGGTAATGTGGTTGCCAGCGGTATCAGTAGCTTTCTTGACGTTTTCAGTTTCTGCAATGTGTACTGGAAACGTATTCATCCCGAGGCCGAAAACGATCTGTTTCATGTGCATGTGGTCAGTCCGGACGGTGAGCCAGTGCTGACCAATCAGGGATTTCAAATCCCGGCCACAGGTATAAAAGAGACGGATCTCAATCAGGCTGATGCGGTATTGCTGGCTTCTGCCTTTGTGACTGATGAAGCCGAATTGATGGCGTTCCAGCACGCTTTCGCACCTTTTGTGGTGCCCCTGACGGATTACGCCAAAACCGGTAAGCCGATAGCGGCCTACTGTTCCGGAACCCTGGTGTTGGCGTCTACCGGCTTGATGAATGGGATTAAGACCACCACAGTCTGGTGGCTGACAGAGCTGTTTAAGCTGCGCTTTCCCCATGCTCATTTGTGTATGGATTCGCTGGTGGTCAGTGATGGCCAGTTTCATACTGCCGGCGCGACCAGTTCCTGCCTGAGTCTGGCGCTGCATATGGTGGAGCAATTGGCCGGGGTGCAGGTCGCACATCAGCTGTCCAAGGTACTGCTGGTGGCGCCCAACCGCAGCTCGCAGCAACCTTTTATGACCATGTCATTCCAATTGGAGCAGCATCAGGACAGTCAGGTGCAGGCGGTGCAGGAGTGGATGCAGCAAAACCTGACCAGCCAGATAAATCTGGATGAGCTGGCCGGGCAGTTTGCCATGGGCAAGCGTACCCTGATCCGACGTTTTAAGAGTGCTCTGAATGAAACGCCGGGCAGCTATTGGCAAAAGCTGAGAATTGATGAAGCCAAGCGCCTGTTGGAGACCACAGATATGGCTTTGGAGCAGATTATCGACCGGGTTGGCTATGGCGACTCTGCTTCATTTCGGAAGCTGTTCCAGCAACAAACCTCATTATCCCCCAGGGCATACCGAGCCAAGTTTAATAGTCACACCTGTTGCTGACAGCGACCCGACTGACAACAAAAAGCGCAGCCAATGCTGCGCTTTTGATTCTTCTGGCTTTAACAATTACTGTTATCTAAGGCTTTTTATCTCCTGATCCAGCTGATAAGCCGAGTCAGTGACGATTTTCTCCAGCGTGGCAATTCGCTCCTTAAGTTGAGCATTCTCTGTCGCCAATTGCTCTACCTGTGACTTATCTGCCTTGCCAATACCGGATGTGATTTGCGTGGCGCGGCTCTTCATCCAGATTTTGAACATCTCGGACGCGGACACACAGATTACAAATACAGTGATAACCGCCATAAGTGCATAATCGTTTTCCATCATAACCTCCGAAACTCTCTTTAAATTGGTGGCCACTGCATCTCTGGCGCAGCGGCCAGAGGGATTACAGACCGAAGACCACCTTCTCGCTCTTCAGCATTCTTTCCAGTCCCAGTGCCATTACCAAGGCAATAAACAGTGTGGTGGCAGACGATACCAGCAGCTGCAGCATGGGGATTTCCCTGCCTTTCACCAGTGCCATCATGGCCTGTTGTTGACCAGATACCGGCAACCATTGCAGTGTGTCCGGAGCGATCTCATAGGTGGCCATCATGGAGATCCCCAGAGGCACAATCAGCACTATGGTGAGATAGGACTGAGCCTCTTTGAAGGTCTTGGCCATAAAGGACACGAAAATCTGCAGGCTGGCCGCCATCAGGGCGACAGGGATACCCACCAATAGCATGGCAAGCATAAACTCTGGCGAGATATTGATGCTGAAACCCAGCTCCTGCCAGGGCACCAGGGTATAAGCGAACTTGGAAACCAGCAGGATTAACGCCAGGCCCAGCAGCGCAAATACGCTGACCGCGATAATCTTGGAAATCACCAGTTCCCGGGTCGATACAGGGTGACTCAGCAGCAGTGCCAGTGAATTGCGTTCCCGCTCACCGGCGCTGGTGTCGATAGCCAGGTTCATGCCGGAAATAAACACGGCATAAATCATGGTGAAGATAGCCAGCCCCAGAATCACACCACCCCTGGAGGTCGCAGTGGACTGGTCTTCCACCTTGAGCTTGATCGGCTGAACCACTCTTGGGTCAATACCCCGGGCAATCAATCGCAAACTGCCCACTTCCATGCTGTAGGACTGCAGGTTCTGCTCCAGCCTGCGAATCGACTTTTGCAGTTTCTCATTGGACTTGTCCGCTTGCAGAATCACTACCGCCTGCTGACCTTTGGCCATCTGTGCAGGATAGTCTTCCGAAATCGTCAGGGTGATCTCCTTGGTGTCGGGATCGTCGGCTTCGCCGTGCAGTACACCTTCGTTACCCAGGTAACGCACCAGATCCGGCGCATAATCCTGATTCTTGATGGTGATCTTAATATCTTCCGGGCTGGTCAATTGGCCAATCAGCACCATAAATAGACCACACATCACCAGAGGTGTACCAATGGCATAGTAGAGACCGGCCATTACCGAACGCTTATCGCGGGCGGCATCTTTCAGCTCTTTGCGAGCCAGAGTGATTATCTTGTTGATCATGCTGCAATCCCCTCATCTGTACCGATAAGTTGAATAAAGGCTTCTTCCAGTGAATCGTGGCCGGTTTGAGCGCACAGCTCTGCCGGGCTGCCGGTGGCAACTACCTTGCCATTGGCCATCACTATCACCTGATCGCACAGGGCAGCGACTTCCTGCATCACATGACTGGAGAACAGCACACAGTGGCCCTGATCTCTCAGGTCTTTGAGCATGCCTCTGAGCACCCGGGTACTCATGACATCCAGGCCCCGGGTCGGTTCATCAAGAATGATGTTACGGGGGCGATGCACAATGGCCTGCGCCAGTGCTGTCTTCATACGTTGGCCCTGGGAGAAGCCTTTACAGCGACGGTCGGCAATATCATCCAGTCTCAGATCGTGAATCACTTTCTCTGCTGCGGCTTTGGCTTCTTTGCGGTTCAAGCCGTTGAGCTCGGCAAAAAAGCTGATGTACTCCCGTGGGGTCAAACGCTCATACAGGCCAAATGGGTCCGGGAACAGGCCCAGTTGTTGTTTGGCTTCCTGCGGTGAAACCGCCACATTGATGCCTTCAACTTCGGCGCTGCCGGAATCGGGCTTCAGCAGACCAAATACAGTACGCAGACAAGTAGTCTTACCTGCGCCATTGGGGCCAAGCAGGCCGGTGATCTGGCCATCTTCAGCGGTGAAACTCAGGCCATCCAACGCCTGAACATCACCGATGCGCTTATAAAGGTCGTTTACGCTAATCATGGTGATTACTCCTCGTTGCTGGCGTTGGCCAGGGGTTCGACAGTGTTGGCATTGAGATAAAAGCTGCGGCTGGTATCCCGCTCCATACACTCAGTATCCAGATTTTCCAGTGAGCCATCTTTTACCAGTGTGGCGATAAGCCCATGGGCACAGGTTTGTGAGGCAGTGCCATGGCCGGCATAGGGAGAGACAATGTGCTCAGCATTGGTTAGCTGTACTTTGGCCAGCTCTGCCCAGGAAGGAGGCGTGGCCGGGTCCATCTCACCGGACAGCAACAGAGTTGGAATGTCACTTGTGACAGGCTGGTGGAAGTCAACACTGACAGGGGGTACCTGCCAAATGGTGCAGATCTCTGAGAGAGCCCGCAGCATCTCGCCGCCCACAAAAGTGCGATTGGCGACTTCTGCGGCCTTTTCATCGACAAAGGGAATGTCTTCGCCACAGACCACGCTGGCATGCATCCCCATGGCAATACCTGCACCGTCAGTCGTCAGCGCATACAGTCCCAGAATAGGCTGATAGTTGCCTTTAGCGGCCTGGCTGATGGCGTAGGGCAGCAGGCTACGGGTATTGGGGGCATACAGGGCCATACGAATGGCACTGAGGAACTTGCTGCGGGTCAGTGTCAGGTCGGTCATTTCACCGGCTACCGGGTCATTGACCTGAGTTTGCAGTGGCTCCCTGGCCAGGTGATCACTCACGGTTTCAAGTTCAGCTCTCAGCTCGGGGAAGGCCTGATTACAGGCTTGGTTTTGCTCACAGTCCGACAGCATAATCTCGGTCGCACGGGCAATGGCATCACCGATATAGATAAGGTTTTGTTGCATGGGCACCACGCCATCCAGGGTCACAGTGGCTGTGGTTTCCGGATACTGACGCATATACAGCTGCGCCATGCGGGTGCCGTAGGAGATGCCGTAAACATCCAGTTGCTCATAACCAATGGCTTTGCGAACGGCCTCGAAATCAGTCACGGCGTTGAGGCTGCCATACTGGGTAATATCTGCATTCTGGGCGTCCATACACTCTTTGGTGAGTGCCACCATATCCTGGGCTTCATCATTGATAGCCAGGGCATCGACCGGAGACATATTGTCGCAGGCGAGGATGTTGGAGCTGCCGGTGCCGCGCTGATCGATCAGCAGAATATCTCTGAACTGGCGGGTCTTGGTGAGCAGCTTATCGAAGTAACCAGCGCTCTCAATGGCTGACTGACCGGGACCACCTGCTATCCCCAGCAGTGCTTTACCCGGCTCGGCATTTTTAATGGCCGGTAGAATCACATACTGAATATCAATTTTCCTGCCATCCGGCTTATTTGGATTCTCTGGCACAGTGACAGAACCACAACGCACTTTTTCATCTATACCGTCTACATAACAGCTGTCGGTATTGGCAAAGATATCGGTGGCCTGAGCTGCTGCCATGGTGGCCAGCATCAGGGCACCTGCCTGAAACACCTGTCTCAGCGCCCGGGCGGGGAGGGCAAGTTGACTGCGTAGCCCCTTATTCTCTCTTGATTGTGGATAGCGCATAGCTTGATTTCCTTTTGGCAATCCAGACAAGTCTGTGTTAACTTGAGTGGTGTATCAGTGTATCAATGTATTAATACAGTGTAAGGCTAATGTTAGATTTATTGCGTGTCAACCCCAGCAGTGGTGAACCTATTTATCGCCAGCTCCAGGAGCAGGTGATAAGGCTTATCGTGGGTGGACAGATAGCACCGGGAGATACCCTGCCATCGGTGCGACAGATGGCTGACTTTCTTAAAGTTAATCCCATGACAGTCTCCCGCGCGGTACAGAATCTGGTGGAGCAGGGCTACCTTGAAAGAAGGCGGGGCCAACCCACTCAGGTGGCACAAAGAGAGTTCAGTGAAAAGGGGGAGGGAGCACAGCTGCTTGCCCCACAAGCCGATGCGCTGATAGAGCAGGCTAAGCAGCTGGGTGTGGATTTACCCTCACTGCAGGCCCTGATTAAGTCACGTTGGACGGATTCATAAAGGAAGCGAGATGACAGAGCCGGACACCCCATTGCTGAGTTTTAACAAGATAACCAAGCGATACGGAGATAAGCCGGCGCTGGACGATTTCAGCCTGGAGTTGTTGCCCGGCATGGTGGTGGGGTTACTGGGGCACAATGGTGCAGGTAAATCGACCCTGATGCGCGCAGCCATGGGGATTCTGGATATAGAACGGGGTGAGCTCAAAACCCTGGGTGAGTCTCCTGCCGAGCTGAGCAGCTGTGCCAAAAGCCGTATTGGTTATGTGCCCCAACAGCCTGTTGGTTACGAAGGTTTTACCGTGGCCCAGGCACTTTCACTGCACTCCAGTTTCTATTCTGACTGGGATAAGGAGCTCGAATCCCAATGGTTGGTGCGATTCGGACTGGATAGCAAAGCCCGGGTGCAGCAACTCTCTATCGGGCAGCGGCAGTCACTGGCTTTGATCATGGCCATGGCATACCGGCCAAAACTGCTGTTGCTGGATGAGCCTGTCGCCAGTCTGGACCCCATTTCCCGTCAGGCCTTTATGTCTGATCTGTTTGAGCTGGCACTCGAGTCCGGCTCTGGTGTGCTCTTCTCTACTCATATCACTTCAGATCTGGAACGTGTTGCCAGCCATGTCGCCTTGATACGCCAGGGTAAGCTGGTATTGATGCGGGAGCTGGATCTGCTGCGGGAACAGATAAGATTACTGCATTTCAGCGAAGGAGCTGAGCGCCATCAATTGCCTGAGGGGCTGACTGTACTGGCCCAAAACCGATACTCGATATTGGTGGATGGTTATCAGGGACAGGCTATCAGCGATGCCCAGATAGAGACAGTCAATCTGGAGCGCCTCTATATGGAAATGAACAGAGGGGAAATGGATCTATGAGCAGCTGGACTCAGGGGATGAGTCAGTGGTGGCTCAGAGATGTCAGCTGCAACAGCTTTGTGCAGGCCGCTTCAGTCGGTTGGCTGGTGGGGACTGTATTGCTGATCGCTGGCAAGCCTGAAGGTATGGGCCTTATGTATGCGCTGGCGCTGATCTCGATCTGGGCTGCCGGCGCACTTCAGCTGATCCGTCTGCGGGCGCAGGAGGGACTGCTGCTTATTCCCGGAGCCAGAGAGCACTATTTGCGGCAATTGGCTGTGGTACTTTCCCTGTCGTCTGTGGTGACCCTCCTGGTCCCGGCTGTATTCTACCCGGCGGCATTAAATACCCTGCTGTTGTCTATTTCATTGGCGGCTGTGTTCCTGCTGTACGCAACCCAAACGCCAAGACTGTTTTACGCCTCGTTTTTTCTCTACTTCCTGCTGGTTTTCATCGATGATGTGGTTTCCCTGTTACCCAACTGGATGCCGTCTCTGATCCTGATAGTGTCGCTGGTTATTCTGTGGCGTCATCTGTCCCGGCCTGACGCGCTCAAATGGCACCCTGCGGCCAGTAGTATTACGGTATCGGGCGCCGAAATGGGATGGATGTGGATTCCGGGTGTTACCGATAATTCTTTGGTGATTCGACTGTCCCATAAGCTGTTCCCCCTGAGCTTTTTCAGTGGTCCCATGTTGGGCAGCTTCCTGATGACCTTAGGCCTGGTCGCCCTGCTATTAGGCTGGTTCCTGCCAGTTGTGGATATTAAGTTCCCGGTGGAGTTTGTACTGCTGCAGGGCGCGGGTATCACCTGTATGTTGGTGCACTGGACCCGGGTGCTGAGGCTGCGCAGTCAGGATACTTTGCTGGCCTTACCCGTGTTTGACGGCCGTCGCGGGCTGATGGAGGCCATGTTTCACTCGCAGCTCTGGTTATTACTGCTGCTGGCCATCAACAGTTTGTTGGTGGTGTCTTTGATTGGCCTGGTTTACGGCTTTAACTGGTTTAGTCTGGTGCAGTTGATATTGCTGCAAACTGCTGGCTGCGCTCTGTCTCTGGCTGTGGGTAGTCTCTGTTCTCGCCCGGTCCACCTGACCTGGTTGATGCTTTATCTCATCATCTACTCCGCTCTGGGAGGCATACTCTTCAGAATGTCGCTGGAAGATGCGCTGCCTGCACTCTGGATTGGCTGGCAAATACTGGCGTTGGTACTGGCATTGCTGGCGCTTAAGTGGGCCAGTGGCAAAAGCGTGGTCAGTGCAGCCTGACTCATCGGATGAGTTCAGGTTTCTGTGAGAGGAAGCAAAATTAATCCAAAAAGGCTTAGCTTTCAAAAATTGTTCAGTTAGAATCCGCCCAAAACCGGAACACTTGTAAGCTAAAAGCGGATTTATACCCTATGTCCCTGAGCCAGTACCATGTAATTAAACTTCTTCAGCAGCAGGCCGAGGCTCGCCCCGATGCGACTGCACTGGAGGGATTCGAGCTGTCAGCCCCCTGGGCCAAGGTCAGCTGGCAGGCATTTGCGTCAATCAGTAACAAATTGGCACAAGTGTTAATTTCTTTGGGTGTGGCCGTGCAGGACAGAGTCGTGATTTTGTCCCAGAACGTGCCTCAGTGGACCTGTGCTGACGTGGCAACCTTGAAAGCCCGTGGCATTGTGGTACCTGTGTACCCAACCAGCACCCTGGAGCAGGCTGCTTATATCATTAACGATGCCGAAGCCAAGGTGTTGTTCGTTAACGATGCCGGACAGTACGCCATGGCGCAGCAACTGCTGCACCTGTGTCCAACTCTGACCCATATTGTGGTGTTTGATGCCTCTGTTGAGCTGATCGACACCGAGACACACTTCCATCTGGATAGCCTGTTGGCTTCACCTGAGTGTGATGCTGCCATTGCTGCAGAACTGCAGCAGCGTATTGATGATGCCAATCTGGATGACCTGCTGACCCTGATCTACACCTCAGGTACCACGGGCGATCCCAAGGGCGTAATGCTGGATTACCGCAATATCGCCTCAACGGTGCGTCAGCACGACCTCAAGCTGGCCTTTACCCCTGGCGATGTGTCTTTGGCGTTCCTGCCGCTGTCCCATGTATTTGAGCGTGGCTGGAGCTTCTATGCCCTGTGCCGTGGCGGCCATAACGTTTATTTGAGCGATACCAACAAGGTGAAAGAAGCGATTGCCGCTGTCCGTCCTCACACCATGTGTGTGGTGCCGCGTTTCCTGGAAAAGGTGTACAGCGCGGTAATGGACAAGGTGGGCAAGGCGCCAACCGGACGCCGCAAGCTGTTTAACTGGGCAGTAGCTGTTGGCGCACAGCAGTTTGAAGTGAATCAGGGCCGCACAAAATGTTCAATGATGCAGTCACTGAAAGCTCAGATCGCCAATAAGCTGGTGTTTTCCAAGCTGCGTAATGTGCTCGGCGGTCGCTTGAAGTTTATGCCTTGTGGTGGCGCTGCGCTGGATCCAAAAGTCAGTGCCTTCTTCCAGTCTATCGATGTGCCTGTGCTGTGTGGTTACGGCATGACTGAAACCACCGCTACAGTGACCTGTAATACTCTGGATAATCGCGTACTGGGTTCCAATGGTCAGGTTCTGCCTGAGCTGGAAGTGAAGCTGGGTACAGATAATGAAATTCTGGTGCGTGGCGATACCGTGATGCGCGGCTACTATAAGCGCCCACAGGAAACTGCAGATACCTTCGAAAACGGTTGGTTGAAGACGGGGGATGCCGGTCGTTTGGATGCTCAGGGTAACCTGTACATTACTGACCGTATCAAGGAGCTGATGAAGACCTCCAACGGTAAGTACATCGCGCCGCAGCGTGTTGAAGGTACCGTGGGTTGCTGTCCTTACATTGAGCAGGTGGCCATTGTGGCCGATGCCCGCAACTATGTGACCGCGCTGATTGTGCCTGCGTTTGAGGCGCTGGAATCATGGGCCCGCGAAAAAGGTGTAGCCTATGAGTCGCCAATTGACCTGTTGCGCCACAATCACGTGGTGGAGCACTTTGAGCAGCGCTTGAAGATGATGCAACAAGGCCTGGCTGGCTTCGAGAAAATCAAGAAGTTCACCCTGCTGCCTGAAGCCTTCTCCATGGAAGCGGGTTTGATCACCCCAACCATGAAGTTGCGTCGCAAGATGATCTACCACAAGTACGCCCGCGAAATTAACGCCATGTACAACAACTGATATCTACTTGATCAGAAAAAGGACGCCCCAGGCGTCCTTTTTTGTTTTCCGGAAATTGGTATTTTCAACTGCTGAATTCCATAAAAATCAGTTACTCAAACTGTGATCCTGTCCCCGGTGGAGACAGATGCAGTGTATGCCAAAGGCGGTTATGCTGGGGTATCAGTCTATCTGTACCTACAACTTCGGATAAATAAAACCAATGAAAACTATCGGATTATTGGGGGGCATGAGCTGGGAGTCCACCGCCAGTTACTATGCCATGATCAATCAGGGCGTGAAGCAAGAGCTGGGCGGTTTGCACAGTGCCAAACTGGTGCTGAACAGTGTCGATTTTGCTGAAATTGAAAAGCTGCAGCACGAGGGCAATTGGGCCTGTACCGCCAAGATGCTGACCAAGGCGGCCGTCGGTGTGCAGGCGGCCGGGGCAGATTTTTTGCTGATCTGCACCAACACCATGCACAAAGTCGCGCCCCAGATTGAGTCGGTCATCAATATTCCTTTGCTGCACATTGCCGATGCCACAGCTGATAAATTGCTTGAGAGCGGAATCGACTGTGTCGGTTTATTGGGGACCCGCTTTACCATGGAGCAGGATTTCTATGTCAGCCGTCTTGAGGCCAGGGGGATCAGGGTGTTGGTGCCCGATGAAGCCGGTCGTGAGCGTGTTCATCAGGTGATCTATCAGGAGCTGTGTCAGGGACAGATTTGGGATGATTCCCGTAATGACTATCTGGCGATTATGGACAAGCTGGTAGAGCAGGGGGCTCAGGGAATTATTCTGGGCTGCACTGAGATTGGCCTGCTGGTTAAACAGTCCGATACCCAAACACCTCTGTTTGATACTACTGCCATCCACGCCGAAGCCGCGGTGAAGCTGGCACTGAGTTAACCTCCTTTGTTAGGCTGATATTTAATCCCTCTACTGAGATGATGAATGTCAGCCTTATCTTCGATCGACTTCTCCGGGTTCCAACGGCAAGGCTTTCAGCGTCTTGAGGCCTGTATTTCACAGTCGCAACTGAATGTTTTAAGACAGGTGGCACAGGCTTTTCACGTCAATTGGGAAAGGGATAATCTCGACTTTTACCAGTCCCGGGCGGTTAACAGCGCCTACCTGACCGCCCCTGATTATCTCGATAACACCCAAAGGGAGCTGCTGTTTCAGTTCATCGGAAGCCAGCTGATAAAGGATGTTATCTCGCCGCTGTTTGCTGATTGTTGCGGCTTTCTCAATACTCAGTTGTTCTTTAACCCGGTCAATCCAGATCAGCGCAATTACTGGCACCGGGATTGTCAGTATCATCTGTCGCTGGCGCAGCAACAGGCGGCGCTGACCGGCCCGCTGGGGTTGCATTTGCGACTGGCGTTATACGATGAACCCGGGCTGGAATTTATCCCCGGCTCCCACAAACGCTGGGATACTGAGATGCAGCTGGATGTGCGTCTTAGTCAGGCGGGTCATACTCCCAGTGATGAATTACCCGGTGGGATGCTGGTTCCTTTGCAGGCCGGTGACATGCTGCTGTTTGACGCCAATATGATTCACCGTGGCCTTTACGGCATGGACAGACTGGCGCTGGATATTTTGTTTTGTGATCCTGTGCCTGAGCTGCTGCAGTTTGCACGGGAAGATTGTTTGCCTGATACCCGCACCCTGGAAAGCCTGGTCTGGCCTGACGCTTTTACAGTTACTGCTAACATGCTGAAAAACTGCGGTAATAACTAAAAAGGATTTTGATATGGCGCTGAAAATACCCCCTTTACTGCTGGTGCTACTGTTTGCCCTGGCAGGGTGGTTGCTGACCTGGTTTGGACTGGGGTGGCACTGGGATATGCCATTGCGTCTGGGCTGGCTGATTGGGTGGGGACTTGGTGGCTTGCTGTTCGCATTTGCCGGAGTACTGTCGTTTCGTCGCGGCAATACCACGGTTGATCCTACCCGGCCTGATAAGGCGTCAAAACTGATTAATGGCGGTATCTATCAACGCACACGTAATCCTATGTATGTTGGCTTTGCCAGTGCTCTGGTCGGTTGGGGCGGATATCTGACAGACCCGTTGGCATTGTTGCTGGTGCCTGTGTTCATCTGGTATCTGACCGAGTTTCAAATCAAGCCTGAAGAGCAAGCACTGACAGAGCTGTTTGGCGAAGAGTATCAGGATTACTGCCATCAGGTGAGACGCTGGCTGTAGAGGTTTACAGTGAAGCAAATGCCAGTCATGCAGCCCGGCTTAACGACTTGAACAACTCGCTGTATATTGCAGTCGCACATCATCCAAAATCATAACAGCAAGGACAGGCATGCCATGACGGCTTTTAGTTTGGAACTCAACCCAAGATTCAACGAAACCGACGCCCTTGGGCACATCAACAACACAGTGATCCCTGGTTGGTTTGAGGCCGGTCGAACGCCGGTATTTGAGATCTTTAATCCACAACTGAACCTGCAACAGTGGAACCTGATCGTCGCTGGTTACAACATCAGCTTTAAAGCCCCTACTTTTTACGGTTCAAGCGTGACCATCACCACTGAAGTGGCCCGTATTGGTAATGCCAGTTTTGACCTGCGTCAGCGCTGTTGGCAAGGAGGGAAGATGACTGCTGAGGCAATTACCACCATGGTGCATTACAACTATACCGACGAGCGAAGTGAGCCGATTCCAGACAGTGTTAAGGCTGAACTGGAACAGCATTTGATTGCATAGCAAAAAGACCCGCCAACGCGGGTCTTTTTTGGCATCTTTAGAGGGAAGTTAAGCCTTGTCGCGACAGTGCTGTTGCAGTACTTCCAGTACATGATCAGGCAGTGCCGCTTTTTGCCCCGTTTTAAAGTTAAACATCACCACCTTTGCACTGCCTGTGGTGGTCACAGCCTGCTGCGCTTTGCTGAAAGCTTCGTAATGCATCACAAACCTGTCTTCCTGAATATCTGTGATATAAGCACCAATAATCAGGGTGTCCGGAAAGGTGACCGGACGCTTGTATTTGGCTGTGGTTTCGCTCAATACCGGGCCAGTACTCTTATCCTGCAGCATGGAAATCAGTCCGGTTTGACGTAGAAAATCGATACGTGCGGTTTCAAAGTAGCGGAAGTAAGCGACATTATTGACGTGTTGCAGGGCATCCATCTCGCCCCAGGCAACCGGGATTTCAGTGTGGACCGGGTACTGCTTGATAAAGTCTTCCATGTGCGGGACATCCTTGAAAATTCGGTTGTTAAACGCTCGTTTGAAAGCCAGAGTAGCAGTCGGGCAAAAAAGCGGCAAGCCTGTTTGTTTCCGTGCCGCCTGGCTCAGACTGCGGAGTAGCAAACCGCTGAAAACAAAAAGGAGACCCTGTGGTCTCCTTATCGGTATTGGCGATGACTATTTATCAAAACTAATCAATCAATAGCTTTTTGAGCCTATTGATCGAAGTTCAGCTCATCAAAACTGCTTACTGTGTTGAAATCACCTGTGCGTACGCCTTCTTCCCGTACCATCTGACAAACCTGCAGCCCGGCAGCTGAAGCAGCCTTCAGCTCTTCCAGCAGATCCGATACAAACAGGACCTGTTTGGCTTTCAGACTGATGGTGTTGAGTATGTTCAGGTAGGCCTGCTTATCCAGCTTGCTGCCGGTACGGGTATCAAAATGGCCGTTGAACATTGGGTTCAGGTCACCACCATCGCTGTGACCAAACAACATGGCCTGCGCTTCGGCAGAGCCTGAAGAAAAGCTGTAAACCCGGATGTTCTGGTTGGTGTAACGGCTGATTGCCTCAATAAAATCCGGGTAGATATGACCTTTAAACTCACCTTTGGCATAACCCTCTTTCCAGATCATTCCCTGCAGCGCCTTCAGCGGTGTGGCTTTGCGATCTTCGGCAACCCACTGCTGCAGAATTTCTGTGACCCTTTCCAGTGAGGCATCAGCTTCCAGCGCGATGTCGCGAACATCACATATGCAGTTATCGACCAACATATTGTTTTGGTTGCGCTCGAGAAATTCCGGCAGTGCCTTGACCGAATAAGGGAAGAGGACATTGTGAATAAAGTCCAGGTCTGTAGTGGTACCTGCAGTATCCACGACTATGGCTCTGATACCCATATGATTGTTACTCCATCATAGCTTGCTGTTTTATAGGTAAGTGAGCGACGCATATGCTGCCCGGCCACACTTACCCGGAACTTCCTTAGAGGCAGGAACTACCCGATCCTAAAGTGAATTAGCTGTTTTGACCAGCGTTTCCCAGCATGAAAAAGGAGCAAAAGCGAATGATTTTTTACCATTTTCCTGCAGCATTCCGGGGCGTCTGGTGCTAGGGTCTGTTGACCTTTCATGGTTGAATTTTGCTCGAGATAGACGCGCTTTAATCGCGACGCAAGGTGTGACGCCTAGTGGGCCTAAGCAAATACCTTGCAACAAAGAGTAAAGCGCTTATAGCCGAGCCCTTCGGGCAGCGTTTGTCGTCGCTTTCTACTGCATTAACGCTCATTTATGTAGAACAACTACACCACAATCGCGTTACTTTGTATAAAACAACGACAAAGAGCTGCAAAAACCATCTTCAAAGGTCAACAGACCCTGGTTTTTTTGATTGTACCCATCTGGATGAAAAGGAGCTGAAAATGATAATAACCACTACCCCATCAGTAGAGGGCAGACGTATTACCGCATACCGAGGTGTGGTTGCCGGAGAGGCTATCCTCGGCGCCAACCTGTTCAAAGATATGTTTGCCGGGATCCGGGACCTGGTGGGCGGTCGCTCCGGTACATATGAGCGGGAACTGCAAAAAGCCCGTGAAATTGCGCTGCAGGAGTTACAGCAAAGGGCTGCTGAGCTGGGGGCTAATGCCGTTGTGGGGGTCGACCTGGACTATGAGGTAATGGGCCAGGCCAACGGTATGTTAATGGTGTCCGCCTCAGGTACGGCAGTTGTGGTGGAGTAGGCCCTGGTTTGCGGCCAGAGCAGGTTCAGTTTTAATGGCCGGCCAGAGCCAATATAGCCTGCTTTGAAATGGCTGACTGTTAAGAGACTGGTTTGCCTCTTAGCGTGCGCACCATCCAGTAGAGAGTGGTCAATACTAGCGCGAGCACTGGCAGCCATAACCAACCTCCCCGCAGTATTTCGGGAAACACCGGCTGCGCCAGAAACGCCATTAACGACAGGATCAGCGCAGTACACATGCGCCACAAATGGCGGGTGATACGCATTGCGTGGTGTCCACCACCACGCAGCAGTCGGCGCAGATCTCCCATCGCCGCCAGTGAAGCCACAGTGCCGAAAATAAGGAACATTTCGCTGGGTATATCTTTACCCGGTTTTACGCCTTCCAGCCCAAGAGTGATCAGCCCCAGCGCCAGGGTGGCACCGATCACCAGAATGACCACATCACTCCAGCCGGTATGACCCAAAGGCTTGCGCACGGTTTGCCAGCCACTGATGGCCAGATAGCCACTGAACACACCCATTACCGGCCAGTTGCCCTGATTAATATCCATAATGATGGCGCTGCTGGCAGTGAGCAGCATGGCGAGGGTAAATATCCGACCAAGATTACGGTGCAGCGGGCTGCCCTTGGCCGAAAACAGGGCGCCAAAGCCGCAAGCCAGCACCAGAGTACCGGCGAGAATATGTAGTGTCAGTGTCATGGTAGAGCTCCCCAATATGTGCGCAGCTTATCGGGTATCAATAATCATGCCATTGGCTAAGTTATTGAATCTGTGGGTTTACAAAATTTCACCCGCTGAAGATGTTGGGCGTTTTCCCCAACAGTCAGGTTATTTCGCTAACTGGTTGTTATTTCGTCGCCCCTTGGTTAGCTTGAGGGCTGCCCACTAAAAAAGCAAAAGCTGAAAAGCTGCTGCTAACGATAAAGGACATACAAATGAACAGGATGTTTTGCGTTGCCATCAGTTTGATACTGGTTCTGGTTAGTGCGCCGGTACTGGCCGATAAGGGAATCGTTACTGAATCTCTCTCCATTGAATCTCCCCTGCTTGGTGATGAGCCCGCGGTGTTTACCGTGACCCTGCCAGAGGGCTTTGATGCGGATTCTGAAAAAGGTTATGTAGTGATGTTTGAACAGCATCCTGCTGCTCAAGCATTGCTTGCGGGTATGCACCACTGGATGGGCCACAATGGTGGCTGGCCCTGGCTGCATACCATAGTGGTGACAGCTCCGGACGGACATCAAGGTCTGGGTAAGTTGAAAGGGGACGCCATAGAACTGGAGGGCAACACGGCGTTGCTGGATTTCTATCAAGAGTCACTGTTGCCAGCCATTGACCAAAAATATCCCACCAATGGCTTTCGCATTATGAATGGCTTTACCGGTAATGCCGGTCTGGTGCTTTACACCTTACTCAACCGGCCTGAGCTGTTTAATGCCTATATTGCCGCAAGTCCGGTATTGAGTAAGGACTTTGCTTATGTGCTGAAAGAGGGGGAGCAAAACCTTAAGCGCATTGCGCCGGCATTAGCCAAACAATCGGTATTTCTGCAGATATCCACCAGTGACAGTGAATATGAGCAGGGACAACTTGAGAGCTATGCGCAACTGGAAGCCATGCTTAAGGCCCATGCTCCCAAAGGGCTTAACTGGCGCAGCCAACGTTTTGATGGCAGTTATTACATGACCCAACCCGTGCTGGCCACGGCCCATGGCATTGAGTTTATTTTTAATGATATCCATCAGCCTCTGGCCGCAGATTCTGCCGTCAGTCAGCAGGGTGTTGAGGCAATCGTGAAGCATTACCAACATCTGTCACAGCAGGTTTATGGTTTTAAGGTCTCGCCTTCTTCGTCCCTGATCGCGTTGGCCAAGTCTAACGATAATCCCACAGTGCAGCTGAAGGTCTATGCCGACAGTATTAACGCTGAGCCTGATTATCACTACCTTAGATTTAACTACGCTACGGCTCTGGCAGCTCAGGGGCAGTTGGAGGAAGCCAGGATTCAGCTGAATAAGGCCGAAAGTTTGACTGAGCATCCTTTCTGGCTGAACAAGTACCAGGGGGCGTTGACCAAACTGGCCGGGGCCAACACAGGTGAGCGGATAAAACTATAGGGGCAGGATATGAACACAGCGCTGAAATTGGCAGCCATAGCACTGGCGTTATTGATACCGGGTGAGACCTTAGCTCATGGGCATGACAGGTTTGCCAAAGTAGAGATTGTCGCTCAGGAGCTTAAGCCCGGCATCTATATGCTGACTGGCTCAGGTGGCAATATTGGGGTCAGTGCCGGTGAAGATGGAGTCTTGATTATCGACGACCAATTCGCGCCATTGGCGGAGAAAATCCAGGCTGCGCTTAACAAACTCGCACCAAACAAAAAGATTGCCAAGCCAAAGTTCATAATCAACACCCATTACCACGGCGATCATGTGGGGGGAAATACCCACTTTGGTCAGGATGGCACCATTATGGCTCATGACAATGTCTATCGCCGCCTCAGTACAGATGGCAAAACATCTGCCGCGGCTTTGCCTGTGGTGACCTGGGATGAAGGCATCAATCTGTACTTTAACGATGACAAGCTCAGAGTGATGCATATGGGCACAGGTCACACCGACGGTGATTCAGTGGTGTATTGGGATTCGGGTAATGTGGTGCATATGGGCGATCTCTTCTTTAATGGCATGTTTCCCTATGTTGACCTTAACGCTGGTGGCAGCGTGCAGAGTTATCTGGACTCAGTAAATCAGGTGATTGCCTCTGTGGATGAAAACACGCAAATCATTCCCGGCCATGGTCCGCTGGCCAGCAAGGCGGACTTAAAGGCGTTTGCCGATATGATTGCCGCCAGTATTGAATGGGCCGATACTCAAAAAGCGGCGGGGAAAACCCTGGAGCAAATGAAAGCTGAGGGCATGCCTGCAGAGTTCGAGCGTTGGAACTGGCGCTTTATTACCGAAGAGAAGTGGATCGACACCCTGTATCAGTAGTTTTACAGTTTGTTGTGCTGTCGGGTGTGGCTGTGTCGGCGAAATGTAGCGACATTGTGAATAGAGGACGTTACCTTAAGTTGGCGCAATAAGCGTCAACAAGAATTAAGAGGAAACGTTTTGAAAAGCATATCCAAAGTACTGGCGGGTTCCCTCCTGCTGGCTGCGGCATTGCCTGCGGCGGCCACTGACAGAAATCCCGGCGTTCAATGTGTTGATGGACAATATATCAGTCAGATTGATTTTGGCTATATCACCAACATTCAGGGCGGTCCTGACTGGGCCAACGCCGTTGTGGTGCACTTTGCCAATGGCACTGTCCTGCCGGTGAATGTCCATTACAACCATAACGACGCTGGAGGTCGCAATATTATCGAGGCGCTGAGAATGGCCTTTACCACACGCAGCCCGGTTTCCGTCTGGGACCACGATCATAACAACTGTGATGACTTTGATATGGTGCGTGTCGTCAGCTCAACCTTCTGAAGAAATGCGGCAGCTCCCTAAAGCGGAGTCTTTGCACACAGGGATGTGTTGCTGTTAGTTATTTCCCGCCTTTTATTCTTCTGTTATTTCCTCAACTCAGGTGGCAGTTATCCCTATCTGTATTCTGTACTCTTATTATTGCAGTATGGTAATAGTCATTTTGATTTTCACGTATTGTTACTTTTGGTGGCGGAATTAAACTATGCCTCATTCCTTGAGAGTGGTCTTCATTCTCGAGCTCAAATCTTTCTAGTTTTATGATTTTTATGGAGATTGTTATGAGCAGCGTATTTTATATGCCCCCTGTAACCCTGATGGGTCAAAACGCTATTCTTTCCCTGGGCGCTGAGCTGGCTGCCAAAGAGCTGACCAAAGCTTTGATTGTTACCGATAAGGTATTGGTTGAAATTGGTCTGGTGAACCGCCTGACCGAACAACTGAGTCAACACGGTATTGGCTTCGCTATCTATGACGGTGTTAAGCCAAACCCAACCGAAAAGAACATTGAAGATGGCCTGAATATGCTGGCGGAGCAGGGCTGTGACTTTGTTATCTCCTTTGGTGGTGGTTCATCCCACGATGCGGCCAAAGGTATCGCTCTGGTTGCTGCCAACGGCGGTCATATCCGCGATTACTCCAAGGGTGTCCATCTGTCCCGTAAGCCACAGTTACCTTTGGTTACGGTAAACACTACTGCCGGTACAGCTTCAGAGATGACGGTATTCGCGATCATCACCAACGAAGCTGATGAAACCAAATATCCTGTGGTTGATAAGCACTTTACCCCAATCATTGCGGTGAATGACTCTGAACTTATGGTTGCCATGCCAAAGTTCCTGACTGCTGCAACCGGTATGGATGCTTTGACTCACGCGGTAGAAGCCTATGTATCTACTGCGGCAACGCCGATTACTGATGCCTCAGCAATTAAAGCCATTGAATTGATTTCCCGTAATCTGGAAACCGCGGTAAACAATGGTGAAGACCGTCAGGCCCGTGATGCCATGCAGTATGGTGAATATCTGGCGGGTATGGCCTTCTCCAACGCCTCTTTGGGTTATGTGCACTCAATGGCACACCAGCTTGGCGGTGTATACGACCTGGTGCATGGTCTGTGTAACGCAATTCTGCTGCCGGAAGTCTCCCGCTTTAATGCGAAAGTCACTCCCGAACGCTTTGTGGATATTGCCAAAGCCATGGGCGTTGATACTGCGGAAATGACTCAGGAGCAGGCGATTGAAGCTGGTATCCAGGCCATTACAGAGCTGTCTGAAAAAGTTGGTACTGCACAACATTTGGCAGATCTGGGTGTGAAAGAAGAGAAACTGGCCTTTATGGCACAAAACGCTCTGGACGATGCGTGTTCTCTGACCAACCCTCGTAAAGCGAGCCTGGAAGAGATTATCGAAATCTACCGCGCCTGCCTGTAAAGCTTTACCCAACCTAACCTAATCTGCTGACAAAAAAGCCCGCATAATGCGGGCTTTTTTATCAGGCTTAGACCGAGCTTTTTCGCAGAATAAAGAACTGATATCCAAACTCGTTCAAATAGCTGTGATACATCCCTACTTCCTTCTCAATGGCAGCCAGTGCCGCTGATTCCGGCATCTCTGGCCTTAACTCCTTTACTCTGGCTTCCAGTGGCTCAAAGTAAGCACGCCAGGAGTCGTGACTCAAAGCGAATGTGTCCAGCAACTCATAGCCTGCAGCTTCAGCCTGTTCAATACGTGTGGCGACACTGCTCATATCCGGGTAATCCTGCTTCCAGAACGTCTGGCTTGCTTCGCTGGGAGAGTCTGTCAGCCACACCAGATCACTGAGTACCAGAATGCCATCGTCAGTCAGCAAAGGCCGCCACTGCTGCAGAGCTTTTTCTACCCCCATAATATAGGCACAGCCTTCGGCCCAGAGAGTATCGAAGCTGGCGGGTGGGAATGGCATATCAGTCATGTCCCCATTCACTGTGGTGATGCGTTCGGCGAAGCCTGCTTCGGTGGCCAGTTGCTGCAAACGTGCCAGCGCAGTGTCTTCGTTATCCAGTGCCGTTATCTCAGCTTGAGTGCTCGCCGCCAGTATGCGGGTTGCCAGGCCTTTGCCACTGCCGATCTCCAGCAACTTTTTCGGAGCATGGGGTACAGCGGCCAGCGCTTTGCGGGTATCGGATTCACTGCCGGGGCCCCAGCGGTCCAGCGTCTCGAATACCTTCATAAAGTCGGCCATATACTGTTCGTGTTCATTCATATCTTTGGATATCCACTTGAGTCTTAAGGCTTCTTTGTGTGTGAAGCCCTGTTTCATTAACCAATCCAGATGCGCATCCGGCGCGACTTCGTCCACTGACTTATGCCACTCCTTGAGATTTCCCTGTCCCAGCAGGGCGGCCAGCAGGTCTCTTGAGGCCTGTTTTTGTGCAATCTCCTCATCAAGCGCATTCAGCCTTTGTTGCAGCAGTTGCCTGTCCACCTTGGCTTCAAGGCAGGCCTGACACTCTTTTAATGTCAGACCGCCGGCCTGAAGTTTCAGCATCAGCCGTAATCTTTGCAGGTCCTTGTCTGAGTAGACCCGGTAGCCATTGTTCAGGCGTTTGCCTTTTATCAACCCCTGCTTTTCGTAATAGAGCAGGGTTGAGCGGGAAAGACCCACGGCGTTTGCCAGTTCGCTGATGCGGTAATAAATCACGAGCTTTCCTTGTTGTTGGCCAAAGGCTGGGAATTAACTGCCCGAAGGCGTTCGTCGTTATGTTGGAAAGATAAACTATGAAGCTGTAGACAGGTCAATGCCGGATTGAACTATTTGATATACGCGTCCCGTGGCTGATGGAGGAGTAAACGCCAGCTTTATTGAATTCTAAAGTACTGAGACTATGCTTAGGTTTCCTGACTGATACAACAAAGTATCGTTTTGTCAGTGACTTCGAATGGATGCGTTGTCCCGGATAAGGAATTAGGGAGTACCTATGCGAGTTGCTTTGCCTCAAACCATCAAAGGTAAGCTGACCAGTGTGGTCGTTGCCATTTTAGTGTCAGTGATTGGGTTTGCCATTATCTTTCAGCGCTCATTTTCTGAGTTGGCCACTCTGGATAGCGCCTCCTCAGAGATTTTGCAAAGTCAGACCTCTACCTTGATGCTCAGACGTCACGAGAAAGATTTTATGGCGCGTCATGACGTCAAATATCAGGAAAAATTTCAGAAAGATTACCAGCAACTGGTGCAGCGCTTGACTGAAGCTAAAGCCAAGTTGGTCGATCTCGATATGAATGGTGACACCATCATTGAGACAACCCTGAGCCGTTTGAACAGATACCAGCAGGACTTTAATGCACTGGTAGACAAGCGAACAGTGATAGGTATGGCCAAAGACGACGGTTTGATGGGGGATGTCAGAGCCGCTTCTCATCGTATTGAGACCGATGTTCAGAGCGCCTTAAATACTGAAATTTACAGCAATCTGTTGATGTTACGCCGTCATGAGAAAGACTTCCTGCTGCGCTCTGACCCTAAGTATGTAGAGAGGTTTAATGAGCAGGTAGTGAAAACCCAGGCGATGATTGAGCAGAGCAATACTCCCCTCAACAGACAGCTGAGCATGACAGCTGATCTTGAAGATTATCAGCAAAAATTCAATGCGTTGGCGCAGAGCCTCCAGGAGTATGGATTAACACCTGCAGAAGGGCTGCATGGTAGTTTACGGGCCTCGGTGCAGGCAGCTGAAAAGCAGATGCAAACCCTGAGTACAGAGCTTCTGGGCGCGATTGATGCCCGTGAGTCAGCTTTGACTATGCGCCTGTCGTTGGTTGGTGGCGTGTTGGCGCTGCTGCTTTGCTCTGCGTTGTGGCTGATAAGTCGTGCCATTACCCTCAAGGTCGCAGTTGCCAATAATCTGATGAAGAAAATTGCCGAAGGGGACAGCTCATTACAAGTACGTATGGAGCTGAAGGGCAATGATGAACTCTCTGAGTTGGCAGGTCATTTCAACAATTTCATTGCTAATTTGCAGATGACGATGGAGAAGATTGTCAGCATCTCTACAGAGCTTTCCACTAACGCCAAGCAGGGATTGACTATGGCGAAAGACACTTCAAGCAATGCTGAACAACAGCGGCAGGAGTCCGAGCAGGTTTCTGCGGCGATGAATGAGATGACCGCTACCAGTCGTGAGATCGCACAAAGCGTACTGACAGCAGCCAATATTGCTCAGGAGTTGCAGGATTCAGCCCGCATAGGGGAACAGGTCAATGCGGATACTTCACAGCAGATTAGCGAGTTGGACGACAGCATGAGGCTGGCCAGCGACAACATTGACAAGCTCAATGCTGAAAGTACCCGCATAGGTTCCGTTATTGATGTTATCCGCAATATTACAGAGCAAACCAACCTGCTGGCCTTGAATGCGGCCATTGAGGCCGCTCGGGCCGGAGAGCAGGGACGGGGCTTTGCTGTGGTGGCAGATCAGGTGCGGGAGCTGGCGCTGAAAACCCATCAATCGACCGACGAAATTACCAAAATTATCGGGCAGCTGCGACTCGATGTCGGCCAGAGTGTTTCTTTGATTGCCGATTCCAACAACCTGGCCAAGACCTGTGTGCAGAAGGCCCGGGATGGTGCGGATTCGATGGCAAGGATAGTGGCTCAGATAGAGGATATTGCGCAGCAAAATATGATGATAGCCACGGCATCTGAAGAGCAAACGACAGTCACAGAGAGTGTTGAGATTAATATCCTTGCGATCTCAGACCTGGCGGAGAACACGGCTGTAGCAGCACAAAACTCCAGAACATCAACTCATTCTATTGAGCAACTGGCCAGTGAGCTTGATGGTTTGGTTGGCAAATTTACCGGTCGTCCAGGACTGGCAGGTTAAGATTCGAAGTAACTGATCTGCACTCATGAAAGCCACATGGAAAGCCTTCTTATTTGAAGGCTTTTGTTTTTGTAACGTGTTGTTATCACATGGTTTACATATTCTGTTTCAGTTAAGAAGAACCTGTGTTAGCTTGGACTAAAACAAAAATAAGAAGAGTGAAGCTCATGGGTAAAAAACTCTCTACCGGTTTGATGCTGTTTGCGGCATTGCTGGTAACTGGCTGTCAGGTCAACAAAAGGGTGTTGTCGCCAATTACGTTGGAAGAGGCACATACGGCCTTCAGTTCACAGGCGGCAGTGCCAGTTTCTGAGACAGGCTTTTGTGACAACGCAGCAGATCTGACGTCGACGACCAATAAGCGTTTGGGCATGCTGCCGGGACAGGCGCTGATGTTGGATTTTGGCGAGTATCAATCGCCGACCAGAGTGGTGCGTGTTGGCGATGATGTGCAGAATCTGGTGATAGAGAGCTATGTCAGTACCAAATCTGATCAGGCGTTTCTTTTCTATCCGGTGATCACAGCGCTGGATGAAAACCGACAGAATATTGGTCAACTCAAACCAAGATATGAGTTTGAGTTTGTCGATAATGTGCTGAGTAATCACTTTACCCTGCCGGAAAATGCCCGTTACCTGCTTGTTCACACCAGCCCGGAATATGTGGGCATGTCTTTCAGCGAATCCAGCCCAAGAGTGATGCATACTTACTCTGAGCCCACTGGGATTGCCATGGGATTGTCGATAGCGCTGGGACGATACTTTCCATCGTTGGGAACCTCTTTTAGCCATACTGCCGACTACGCCAACTTCCAGTTCAGTAATATAGGACATATCAAACTTATGTTTTAGATACTGGGGTTCACACTAGGGTCTGTTGACCTTTGAAGATGGTTTTTGCAGCACTTTGTCGTTGTTTTATACAAAGCAACGCGATTGTGGTGTAGTTGTTCTACATAAATGAGCGTTAATGCAGTAGAAAGCGACGACAAACGCTGCCCGAAGGGCTCGGCTATACGCGCTTTACTCTTTGTTGCAAGGTATTTGCTTAGGCCCACTAGGCGGCACACCTTGCGTCGCGATTAAAGCGCGTCTATCTCGAGCAAAATTCAACCATGAAAGGTCAACAGACCCTAATAAAAATGGCCGCATATAGCGGCCATTTTTGTGGGGGGGAGTTTTCCTTATGGAGTGTAACTAAGCTTCGAACAGAAGGTCTTGTCTCTGTTGAAGATATTTACACAGATGGTGATTCTTGCTGCTGAATACTCATCCGGAATTTCCCCTGTATCTGTCACAGAACACCAGTAGTCGACATCTATTGAGCCAGGTGTCGGTGAGTCTTCACCCGGTCCGGTAAATACGAATGGTGCCGTTGGGTCGCTGGTACAGCTGGTGGGGACTTCAACCCATCGGTTACCTCTGGGCAGACGATACTCAATGGTAAAGCTGAGATCAGTTACCGCTATCGCATCTACTTCAGGTCCGCCACTGGCGTTTTCAATGTTGAAGCTGCCTTCCCACTGGGTGTTTTCCGGTGGATTGGCCGGGTCAAAGCTGGTTACTTCTACCTCCAGACTTGGCTGGTTATCCACGACCGCATAGTAATGGCTTGGATCCATATCCTGAGTGGTGCGGGTCTCGGTATTGCCTGACTCATCAATCACAACCGTATAGTCACCTGTTGCTGTTGCCTCATTGACATACTGGCCTGTAGTCGCGACACCGGATGCCAGACAGGTCACCGACTCGCCGGGATCCAGTGAACCGTCGAAGCTGCCACAATCCAGAGTCTCAAGGTTATCTGAGACAGTGACATTATCCAGGGTGACATTACCTGTGTTGGTTGCAGTGACTGTCCAGTAAACCGTATCGCCTTCAATGAAAAACTCACCCGGCGCATTGTCATGGTTAAACGGACTGTCTTCCGAACATGCTGTCAGACTTGAACCACTGGTACACTTCTCAACGTCAATACCTGGGTTTACACCAAAGTAATGGCTTGGGTCGTCATCATTGACGTCTGTGCTGTTGTCCTGATCGTCAGTGAAATCACTGTCGGCAGTACCTATGTTGGCGTACTGACCTTCGATTGCGATACCGCTGCCGCTACAGGTATGAGTAGCACCAACAGCCAGAGACTCAATCACATTGTCACCGTCACCACAATCGATTGTGACAGCCTGATCATCTGTGACCTCAATATTCGTCAAACCGACGTTACCTGTGTTGGTTACACTGTAGAGCCAGTACACAGTGTCTCCGATTTCGATATTGGGTCCTGTTGGGTTATCGGCATCGAATCCCTGAGTCGACTTTTCAATATTCAGCGCAGGATTGGCACCAAAGTAATGGCTTGGATCGCTGTCATTGGCTGAGTCATTGATATTGCCGTCGGCATCCAGATAGTCACCTGAGGCGCTGCCTATGTTGGCATACTGATCTGGTATTGCCGGGCCTGACCCGGTACAGGTCATGCTCTCGCCTACCGCCAGAGAGGTCTCTGGGCAGTTGACTATGACGCCCTGATCATCCACCACGTTGACGTTGGACAGGGGCACGTTACCCGTGTTGGTGACTACATAAGCCCACTGAACTGTGGCACCTGTCAGCACTACAGGGCCGGTTGGGTCGTCGGCATCCTGACCAAATGTGTACTTTTCAACATCCAGCGCGGGCTGGGCGGCGACGCCGTTGTAGTGACTTGGGTCTGAAGAATCCAGAACCTGTCCTACACCATCGGCATCAGTGTAGTTGGCCTCAATCGTACCCAGATTCATATAAGGCGCTTCACCCGCGATACCTTCAAGGGTACAGGTAATGCTGTCTCCCGGAGCCAGTACATCCAGACCGGGCACGCAGTTATCGGCAGAAATAGCACCAATGACACTGTCGGTCAGTTGCAGGTCTGTCAGCGTAATATCACCACTGTTGAATATCTCATAACGCCAGATCACGCGTTCACCCTCGATAATCTCAGGGCCTTCTTCCTGGGTATCGGCATCTACGTTATTGGTGTACTTCTCGATATCGACTCTTGGCAGTCCAAAGCCAGTGTCATCAATACCCAGATAGTGACTCATATCGGCATCATTTACCTGGGTTTGCTGACCTGCGTCATCTGTGTATACCCCGGTTACGGATCCTGTATTGTCATACTGTCCCAGCATGGCTGAGCCGGTCATAATGCAGGTAAGACTTTCTCCCGGAGCCAGACTTAGATCGGCAGCGGTAATGCTACAGGCTGCCTGAGTAATATCCCCGCCCAGTCTATCGTCACTGAGGGCAATATTGGTCAGGGTGACATTGCCTGTATTGGTGATCACATAAGTCCAGGTCACCATGCCGCCTTCGCCTATCTCAGGACCTGTTGGCGCATCGGCATCTTCGCCATTGGTTGATTTTTCAATGTCTATGGCAGGCATAGGGTCCTGATTGCCCAGGTAGTGGCTTGGATCTGTGTCATCAACGGCAAGTTGGGTACCTGATTCGTCTGTGTAGATCCCTGTCGCTGTTGCTACGTTGCGATACTGTCCCTGAGTTGCTGTACCCGTCATGGTACAGGTCACACTCTCTCCCGGCTCCAAAGTCAGGTCGGTGGAAGCCACGCCACAGGCGGCCAGGGTAATATCTCCGCCCAGCTGATCATCGGTCAGCACAATATCGGTCAGAGTGACATCACCTGTATTGGTTATCACAAAGTCCCAGGTTACCTGTTCGCCCTCTCTGATGGTGGGGCCGGGTTGCAGGTCTGCATCCTGAGTATTGGTAGATTTCTCGACATCGAGCTGAGGATTGGCATCGACAGGGCAAAGTACGTTGAGTTGCAGCAGTCCGCTGGAATTCTTCTTCCCGGTCGACAGGGTATCTGAGTTGCCATTGGTGGTGGCGTTGGTGTGAATTTCAATGCTGTAAGACCCAGGATATAGCGGGAATGAGGCTTCATAGCCTGTCAGCAAGGGAATGCCATCAGGCCCCTGTTGTCCATCTTCCGGAACCCAGGAGGAGTCCGGGGGAATGCCGTTTGACTCAGGGGGATTAAGATCAACCACTGGGCTCGCCCCAAGTTCGGCGATTCGCACCCAGGCGTTTTGCCCGGTTTGCTCTATGTAGGTGTTGTCAGAAGTGTCTCGATCCAGCACCAATACGAACATAGTATTGGTGTGGCAGTCATAACGCAGGTATGAGTTGGCAAGGTGGGGTTTGTTGGGATTTCCCGCAACATAAAGCGGCGCAAAAAAGTCTTCACCGGTTTCGCTGGCATCCCATTCACCGGGATCCCCATCAACATTGGCGACGCCTGTATTCGGTTCCAGCGCAAAAGCCGCAGCAGATGACAATATTGTCAGTCCGGCAATGACTTCTGATGTTAGTCGACTGAGTTTTCTCGTCATACTAACCTCCATCAATAACAATAATTAAAGAGAAACTCTGCTTCCCGGGAAGCATGTTTTTCTTTGGAACTATTAATAGCATTCAGGCTATTGAATAAGAGTTAATGTTATTATTTTAGAAGTCGCCACAAGTATTATTAGTACGTGCTGACAGAGAGTCAGGTCAAGTGCATATTTATCCCTGTTCGAAGATGAACGCGGGCTGAATGAATTTTCAACTGAGTTGAACCCATCTATTTTATGACCAATTATTTTTTTGTTTCAAATAGTTGGATTGAGTCTTGGTCGAGGTGTGTATATTTGAAAATATGAGGTAAATATTTTTATAAATAACTATTCCCTGATTTGTATAGTTATCAGAGAATAAGAGTTATGCCTAATGGGGTAATTTACATTTGAATTGTGATATTCAATAAATAGTTTGTTTTTTAAGGTTATTATATTTCCTGTTGCCCTTAAATATTCTCTCTGCCTAGCCAAATAAGGTAAAAGGCTTATAACCAGATAAACAGCAGGCAGGACGCGGTTAATACTCCCATGGTTCGATTGAAATACACCCAGCTGCGGTCACCGGACATCAATTTGCCCAGCCACACACCAAAGCCTGCCCACATAGATGTCAGGGGAAAACCCACTAACATAAACACCAACACGATCAGCAGGGCTGAACTCCAGTAGTCACTGCCCGCACTGGTAAATGAGCCTACGGCGGTAATGGCCATGGCCCAGGCTTTGGGATTCACGTATTGAAACATTGCTGCCTCAGTGGCAGTCATCGGCTGTCGGCCTGCTGAGGGCTTGTCCCCCGGCGGTGCGGCACTGGCTATACGCCAGGCCAGATAGAGCAGATAGGCGCTGGCAGCCACCTTCAATACCTGCTGGATCAGTGGGTACATTTGAAACAGTAAGCCCAGTCCGGCTGCCACCAGGGTAATCAGAGTGGCAACACCCAGCGTAATTCCAAACAGATGGGGGAGTGTTCGGCGATAACCGAAATTGGCCCCGGATGCGGTCAGCATCATGTTGTTTGGGCCCGGCGTACCAGTCATGGTGGCGGCGAACACAGCTAAGGTGAGTAGTAAAGATGGCTCTGTCACTGACGGGATCCTCATAAATTGTATGGGTACAATTTGCTGGTAATTGTCTGAATTTTGTACTTGTGTTAGTTTTTGACCGTATCAGGGAGCTGAATTCAGATCAAAAGGTTTATTGTCACCATGACAATCGAGAGCATTGAGTTAAAAAGAGATGGTCGGCCCATTTACCGACAGATTGCCTCCGCCATTGAAGAGATGGTGCAACAGCAGCAGTTGCTGCCCGGAGCCAGGCTACCTACTCACAGGGCCCTGGCCGACAGCTTGTCGGTGACAGTGGGAACAGTGACCAGGGCGTACGCTGAGGCGGAGCGTCGGGGGATTGTTGAGTCCAAAGTGGGTTCCGGCACCTTTATCTGTCGAAAAGACAGGCCAGCCTGGAGTTTTTCGCACCGCACCCGGCAAGATGAAATGAACTTTGGCTATAACGTACCGCCACAGCTCGACCGGGCGGAACTCTTTACCCAGGCGGTTCAACAGATTGCCTCGCATCCGGCTGAACTCAATGAGCTGATGTTGTACCAGCCTCCCTCCGGGGTGGTGCAGCACAGAGCCGTGCTCGCTGATTGGTTACAACAGCATGGCGTCAGAGCCGATGTCGACAGGTTGCTCTATTGCTCCGGAGCCCAGAACGCCATTCAACTTTGCCTCACTACACTGTGTCGGCAGGGGGATACTGTGCTGGTGGACAAGCTGACTTACCCCGGCCTGCTGAGTCTGGCGAGGCAGCTGCACATTACCGTAAAACCGGTCGAAATGGATGAACAGGGGATGATACCTGAAGCCCTGGTTGCGGCCTGTAAACAGTACTCGGCACGTATGGTTTATATGATGCCGACCCTGCAAAACCCCACAACCGTGACTATGGGTGAAGCGCGTCGCAGAGAGTTGATTGCGGTATGTCGCCAGCAGCAACTGCTGATACTGGAAGATGACGTTAATGGTCTGCTGCCGCATCACAGGCCGGAACCCCTGGTGAATATGGCTCCGGAGCAGGTTATCTACATAGGTGGCTTGTCCAAAAACCTGGCCCCGGGGCTCCGTCTTGGCTTTATGTTACTACCCGAATCACTTTATTGCCGCATCGTTCATGCGCTGCAAAATCACAGTTGGATGATCAGTCCTTTGTTGACCGCTATCGCCGCTATCCTGCTGGAAAATGGTGCTGCCAATAAGGTGTTGGAAAGCATCAGAGAAGAGATGGAATCCCGTTGGAGCATGGTTGCGGAGATACTGTCTGCAGTGGAATTGACGTTTCATCCAAATGGGTTTCATGGCTGGCTTTCATTACCTGACGACTGGTCACTCAGTGAATTTATGGCAGCGAGTAAAACCCGGGGACTGGAGCTGAAGTCTTCTGAGTTGTTTGTCCCCCCCGGATATCCGGCACCTTCGTGTGTCAGGATTGCGGTCAGTGCGCCAACCAGCACAGTGGAATTGGAGCAGGGATGTATTCAGTTGGCAGACCTGTTGGCTAACCCGCCGTCGTCGGCCTTTTCACCCTAGGTAGAAGATCAAAATCTATAGGTGAGTGCCAGTTTGGGGCCAATAAAGCTGTAGTTGATATTAAAGTCGGCGACCTTGATGTTGTAGAAGGTCTCGGTCATATCAACAGAGACTCTGTAGTAGTTGTAGGAGACAGACAGGTTCCAGTTTTGGTTCAGTGCTGCACTGATGCCGGCCCGAATATCTGTGAGCGCTCCCTTCATATCATCCAGCTCCAGATAGAAGTACTGGGCATGGCCATTAAGTTCCCAGCCAGGCATTAACTGATAGCGGCCGATCAGCCCGATATCCGGAAGCGGTGCTGTAACCTCATGCTCGACCAATCTGGGAATAGGAGTCTGAGCACACTGATTGCCCTCTATTTGGCCTGAAATACAGGCGCCTATGGCTCCTTCCAGGGCAATGCTGATAAACATGGTATGCAGGCCAACAGTGACGCCCAGGGTATAGTTCTGGCCTTCAAACAGGTCATAACCATAGCCGAGCCTGAGAATATCGATATCCAGCTCTGTATCCAGGCGAGCGCCGGTATCTACCTGATAAATGGTATCGTCGATACTTATTTGAAACCCACGGCTGAGCCCAATCGTATCGCCCCTGCGGTGGAGTTGTTTCCAGTCCAGATAGTAGTGATGCTTGTGATCATAGGCATACTCAAGCTCGAAAAAGGGGAGAAACTGATACTGATCCAATTCAAGATCAGTTTCGAAATCCAGCTTGAAGTCCTCCCCCAGAATAGGGTCTGTCACATCTATGCTGGAATCAGACTCGGCATAAAATCCCCCGACCCGAATCTGCATATCCCCTGCGTTGCATGTGACACTGCATAACAATGCCAATAACGGCCATCCTCTGCCCCACGTCCTCATTACTCCTCCCGCTTTCCCTGCTGCGCCCGTTTAGCATATCACTATGAGTTTGAATCTGTTGAATATTTGCTCTGTCTTTATACAGTTCTGTCTCGGCTTCGAAGGCTTTTTGCCTATTGGTTCAATGACAGGGAGTGTCGCTCAGATAAAAATTGAAGTTAATTGACATTGTTAAAGATGGAACGTCTGCAAAGTCAGTAATTTGCAGCTTAAATTATTGAATTTGATGCAAAGTGTCACAAAGTATTTCGAACTAATCTCGCCGCAATCCAGTCGGAAATTGGGTAACAGGCCATTTGGCAAAAATAGTTAACTATTCTGTGCGGAGGAAAAAGTGAAATTAACTGTAAATCTTATATTGGCAATGGGGGTGGTGTTATCTGTAGTTGGATGTAGTGACAGTGACAAAGAAGAACCCAAAAAACAGGTGGCGTATGTGCAGTATTACAATGCCTCACCTGACAGCACATCAACCAACCTGGTCCTGAAAAGTAAAAAGTACACCTCGGTCAATTTCGGGCAGGCAATTCAGCGATTTGCGGTGACTACCGGAAGCAATGAGGTGAGTGTTACCGGTAAGAATGCAGAAAACAAAGATGTGAGCTTTCATAAGCAGGATGTCACTTTTGCGGCCGGTGACAACCATTTGTATGTGTTGGCCGGAGACTATGCCAAAACCGATTTTGTCGACATTAAGTTCACCACGGACAAGCTCGATAAAGAGAATGACAACGAAGACAAGAAAACTTATATGCAGGTGTTGGGAGCCCATGTCAGCAAGAGTACGGCAAAGTTGGGGATATACATCGGCAAAAAGGAGGATGGTTTTAGTTCGGCTAAGTTTCTGGGGCAGGCCGAATACAAAGGAGTGACCGAGTCACAGATATTGGAAACCGGGAAGTATGTTGTTTATCTCACCAAGGCGGGCAGTAATGAGCCTTTCTATACTACGGCAGAGGTTAATCTGAATGCCAAGACTGTCTACAAGTTGCTGGTTCGGCCGGGTTTTGGCGCAGCAACAGAAGGTATCAAGCTGGATGCAGTGAGTGGCGGCAAATCAGTATCTTCGTTGCCGGATATCAATGAAAAGGTGCAGTTCAGGGTCTACAACGGTTTTGAAGAAACCGATAAGGTCAAAGCCGAACTCAAGGGCAAGTCAGGTGAGTCCCATGAAGTTGAAGTGGCCAGGTGGGCGATCTCCAGCTTTACGCCAGCTAAATTTGGCGACTATGACGTGGAGATCAGCGATGCAGCAACGGGTAATACGCTGCTCAACAATCTGTTGGTGACCTACAACCAGAGCGACTCCAAATCCATTCTGCTGTACCCGGACGCTGAGGATAAGCTCAAAGCCACAGTGATAGAGCACTCCCTGACACCCCGCAGTTATCAGTACAGTATCCAACTGTTGAACCTGGCCGCAGGCACCAAGGGGCTGGAGGTTTACTTTGTTCGTGGCAATGAAACGGTAGAAACAGCCAAGTACAAGGTGACCAAGTGGGACTTCACCAAGAACCTGAGCATTACCCTGCCCAGAGACAGCTACACAGTAACTGTGATCAAGCGGGAAAATGACAACACTCTCAACTTGTTGCACCGTCAAGCCCTTCAATTGAAAGACAATCTGGACTTTACTCTGGTACTGACGCCCGATGAGAGTCAAACCTGGGGTTATCGACTGGTGGCATTCCAGTAGTGATTACTGACCCTTCTGAACAAAGAGCTTGCTTCCAATCAGAGGCAGGCTCTTTTACTGATAAAACTTCTGTACGGTCGGGATAATCCCACCTTTTACCTGTTGACTCGCTGAGACTTTCTATACTGAAAGGATACACACTGCGCTTGGGCGGCGGGAGTCATCAATGAAATTACGAAATGTACTCTTGGGGATCTTCGGATTGATCTCTTTGTTCACCATATTTACCGGCTTTTTGGTGGTAAGGGTTGAAGAGATCGTCAGCCAGTTGGAGCAGACTGCCAATATCCGTTACCAGAGCTATCAGGCTGCTGATGAGTTGCGCCAAAGTTCAGATGATTTAACCCGGCTGGCGCGGACCTATGTGGTCACCGGAGACCCCAGATATGAGCAGATGTATCAGGCCGTGCTGGATATTCGTAATGGTGAGCTTCCCAGGCCGGAAAACTACCACCTTATCTATTGGGATTTGGTGTTAGAGCAGGGAGATAAGCCCAAAGTGGATGGTGAACTGCAAGCGCTTCAATCCCGCATGCAGCAGCTAGGCTTCAGTGACAGGGAGTTTGCACTGTTGACCCAGGCCCAGAACAACTCAGATGCCCTGGTGAATATGGAAGTGAAGGCGATGAACGCCGTAAAAGGCCGCTTTTTGGACCCTGCGACAGGTGAGTACAGTGTGCAGGGGGAACCGAACCTGCAGCTGGCCAGGGACTTAATGCACAACAGCGCCTATCACCAGGAGAAGGCCAGGATTATGCAGCCGGTGGATGAGTTCTTTCAATCACTGGAGCAAAGAACTGCTGCTGCCCAGCAACAAAGGCTGGAACAGGTGATGGAATCAGTGACTTTTGCACTGATTATGGCGGTCAGCTCTCTGGTATTAATCATTCTGGGGTTCCTGATGATAAAGCGCTTTGTTGCGCTGCCTATGGCCAGGCTCTACCAACAACTGATTCAGCTGAAGACTGGCAAAGCAGAGCAGGCGGACACAGACACCTTCCGGCTGAGCCAATTTGAAGAATTACAGGAAAGTGCCCAGGAGACCCTGAGTTCGATCAGTTCTGCCCTGGTTCAGGTGAGTGAGGCCGCCGATATTTGCGCATCCGGCGCCGTGGAGATCGCCTCAGGTAATACCGACCTCAGCCAAAGGACAGAGTCTCAGGCCTCCAGCATAGTGGAGATTTCAGCTTCTATATCCGAAATGCGCCGCTCTACCGAATCCAGTGCCACCGAGGCCAACAAGGCTAATGAGAGCGCCAAAGAGGCCAAGGTGCAGGCGGTCGAAGGGGGCGAGATTGTGACTGCCGCCATCAAGGCGATGGACGACATTGCTGTTTCCAGCAAGAAAATCACCAATATCCTGACTGTTATCGATGAGATTACCTTTCAGACCAATCTGTTGGCGCTCAATGCTTCTGTGGAAGCAGCCCGGGCCGGTGAGCAGGGGCGGGGCTTTGGCGTGGTCGCCGGTGAAGTCAGGAGTCTGGCCCAGCGTAGCTCAGTGGCTGCCAAAAATATCAATGAGCTGATTCAGGACAGTATGGATAAGGTTCACGCGGGAACCCTGCATGTCAACAAGGCAGGAGAAGCACTGATCAATATCAAGGCTCAGGTGGCCGAAGTAACCGAAGTGATTGAAACCCTGAATACCAATACCCGCGAGCAGGCTTCGGGGATTGCACAGATAGAACAAGCCATCATGGACTTTGAAGACTCCAACCAACAAAACGCCGCAATGGTGCAGCAGGTGTCTACGGCCAGTGCCAATGTCGCCGAGATGGCGGGTCAGGTGGTGGAAATGATCACCGGGTTTCATGTTGCAGAACTGAAGCCCACTCAGGAGCGCCGCTCCGGTGAAGACAGAAGAAAGTTGACCAAAGGCGACTCGGGGATATGGGATGAGTTTTAAGGCGGTTGCCGCTGCACCCAAGTTTTGAACCTGGGCTGCGATGTTTACAAGGCTCTGCTGGCCGCCACTTTTGGGTCAATGAAGTCAGCAGCGGGTTTGCTTAAAGCGCCCTCATCCCTGAAGGGCGCTGGTTTCGTATATTATTAATCAGTGCTACTTAATAACGTTAATCACCTTAATTGTCTTTATGGTTTTGTTTGGCATTAACCAATTTAAGGTTTGTCCTTTTGACATGCCAATTAATGCGCTGCCTACCGGCGCTAAAATAGAAATGTCATCGTAATTTTCTATATCAACCGGATAAACCAGTTTTTTAATATAAACTTTATTTTCGCCGACAAATTTAAATACCACGGTGGAGTTCATCGTGACCACCTGTTTCGGTATGGCTTCTTTGTCCACTACATTGGCGCGAACCAGCTCCTCTTCCAGAGCCGCTATGTTTGATGACAACATTTTGGAGTCTTCCAGCAGAGATAGAATCCCATTTAAGTCACAGCTGGAGATGTGAATCTGACTATTCATTTGAAATTATTACCGTAATAAAATCAGTGATGTGGTTTGGTTGTTGGGCGGTTTGTGTTGCTGTACTGACCCAGGCTGTCAGCCTTTGCTTTTACGCTTCTTTCTGCCCAGGCTAAGTACAGAGTTCTGCTCCGACTTTTCTCGCTTCAACCGACGTTTTTCTTTAATGTCCATCTGTGGCTTTTTCATTTTCTGTTTGTCCATTGTGTCCTCCGACTCACCAGTCAATATAAAAGTAAGCTAACCAATCAAGACCCTGGCCAATATACTAGGGTGTGGGCTTTTTATTTCAACTGACGAAAATAACCCTGAGTTAACAATAAATACTTAACGCTATTTTTAAACATAAACCCAAGGTTTAATTTGCTACACATATAAAACCAGAGCTAAATGCTGAAAAGCGTTGAAAATAGACAGAAAATAAAAAGATATTGGAAGGACTGTTTACAGATTTTTAAACAAAGACAGGTTAGCAAGGCTAAAGGGGCTGGGGATGGATGGTGTTTCATCAGTCAAAATGCTCACGTTGCTGCAACCTTTGTTGCTATCTTGCCCCTCGCTTAATAGGATGTTTTTTCATTGATTAGGTATTTTTTGGGGTAAAAGGCTGGCATATGAGCAGGCGTAATGGGTTCACTCTGATAGAACTGGTCGTTGTGATTTTAATTCTGGGCATACTGGCGGTTACAGCGGCTCCAAAATTTATCAATCTCCAGAGCGATGCCAAAACAGCGACAGTTCAAGGGTTTCTCGGCAGTATCAAGAGTACCGTGGGTATGTTGCATATGAAGGCAAATATCCAGGGAAAGACGGGCGCAGATGTGACTGTGGATACCGACTTCGGGCCTTACCAGTTTCACAATGCCTACCCTGAAACCCGCAGTGAATCTACCAGTCCTGCCCGCTATTTTGTGCAAACCTTTATCGATCTGGGAGGTTCCCCGGAATCAGAGTCTTTCCCCGGTGGTACCCATATTGCGCAATATGGTGATGTCTATGTCTATGAAAATAATGATATCTCCCGTATCGGTTATCGGTTGAATGACAGTGATGCCTCGCTGATTAATGGGCATTGCTATGCCCAATACTCCCACAGCGCTTCAACTCAGGGCTTTAGCCTTGATGTGACTGGCTGCTGAGAACTTGAACAGTCTGGTTCGACACTGATAGCATAAACTCTTGAGTTACTGGTTTTTTATGGAAGCTAATATCAAGTTTAGGGATTGAAATGCTATATCTCGTTCTCACTGTCATCTTAAGCCTTTTTGGCGCTTTTACCTTCTTACCCAGATTCAAAGGTTTGGTTGAGCGCTACAACACGGGCATCAATTTTTTGCTCACCCTGATCGCCACCATGGCGGGTGTAATGTTGGCGATATCAATTACCAATTATGAGGCCGGGCAGAGCGAAAAGCAGGATGTTATCAAGCTGCTGGGCGCTGCAATATCGTCAGTTGAGCAATGCCATGATTACAGCGAGGAGTTGATGGAGTACTTCAGCAAGCTTCCAAAAGACCATGCGTTGAAAACTGACTTTTACCAAAAAAATCCGCCACCCTATCCGGGCTATCTGGATACCTTCCTGACGCAGAATATCGTCAGTAAAAATCTGTCCGGCATCGCTTTGGCCAAGTTGAACGAGAGTCTTATCAACCTGAAAAGAGTACAGATGGTCAACGTACCTCTGTATATCGAAACCTTGAAGCTGACCAATGAACTGTTGGCTCTGGAAGTCCGTTTCCAGAAAGGTGAACTGACCGAGACTCAGTTGGATTCACGCGTTAATCAACTGACAGAAGAGTTACAGAATTTCCTGCTGGGGCAGTCTTCCGAGACCATTTGATACTCTCCCCGAAATAACAAAGCGCCAGCTATTGTCCGCTGGCGCTTTTCTCAATAAAAGGGTCAGTTGCCACTGCCGCCCTGGTGTGGTGACTTTGCTGCTGGCTCTTGATTATGCCAAACAGCATTACGGCAAACACCAGATAGAAGAGCTTGGATGCATTCAACTCAAGAGCCACAGATGCATCTTGCAGGTGGCTGGTCAGGCTAAGACCAATGAAAACCTCAGAGATGCTCAACACCAGAGGGTAGAAGCCAATTAATGCGGCACCAAAACGCCCAATGCGGTACCTGTGTGGCTGACCGATAAAGCGAGCTATCATCACCAGTGCTGCGGCCAGTACGCCATTACTTAACCAGAGAATTAAGCTGCTCTGGCGTATTTGCCCGTCGGACGCTTCGGTGGCCTGAGGGTAGGTTTCCAGCAACTCATTCAGGTAGCTTTGAGGTTGCAGTAAACCCCAGAGTGGATAAGTCATCAGCAGCAGTGCTGCCAGCATTAAAATGACGCGAGTTCCGATCATTATCATCTTCCATGGATGGGGGGATTTATTGTGTGACCCATTAAAATTCGTAAGGTTCAGGTTATCTGTATGGGTGTTGGTTTGTGCAGGACATAAGAGTCATTGAGTTGACTTAAATGCACAACTGCTGCTTTTCTATCCATATTGGTGATAACCGGAAACAGAACATGGCGATACCTATTCCTCAACGTCCCAGCGGTGTTTTATTGGGTGATCCTTCAGCCCAGGTTACCCTGGATGTCTTTGTTGATTTGCAGTGCCCTCACTCGAAAAAGCTCTGGCCCACCCTGATGGAGGTGATGAACGCTTATAAAGGCAAGTCTCTGGGGCTGAAGACGCACTTGATAACATTGAGCAATCACAGGCAGGCATGGGATATGACTCTGGGTTTGCTGGCCTTTGCTGATGGTAATGGCGACAGGTTTTATCAATTTGCTACCCATTTGTATGCCCATCAGGAGCTGTTTTATAACGGCCAGTTCCGTCATAAGACTCAGGAAGATTTGATTCGGCTGATAGCCGAGCAAGCCTGTTCTCTGGAAGATATCAATAAGGCGCAATTTATCAGTCGCATGGCTGATGATGATATCTATATTGCCGGCCGTACCCCCATCCGATATGCCGCCACCCGGGCTGTGTGGGCAACACCAACGATTTTTATCAACAATGCAGATGATGTACCGGTAAACCACAGCTCGTCATTGGCTGAGTGGCAGGCCGTGCTGGATGCCCTGATATGACTGACAGGCAAGTGTTGCACTGGCGCATTTCAAAATAGCCCCAAGTCAGTTGCTTCAACCTACATTAGTCACCCCGAATAAAAGTTGTTGACAATTTGAACAGCTATTACTACGTTTGTAGAAAATAAAACTACATTTGTAGTAATCGAAGGGGCGGATATGAAATTAAGTGAATTTGAGTTGGATGTAATGCAACTGCTGTGGCGACATGAGCCCTGTACTGCGTCGCAAATCCATCAGTATTTATCCCAGGACAAGCAGGTTGCTTATACCACAGTGAAAACCATAGTAGACCGTCTTGAGCAAAAAGATGCTGTTGAGCGAGTGGGTCAGCAGGGACGAGCCATTATTTATCGCTCTAAAGTGGCTCAGCAAACCCTGTCAAATGAGGTCACCCCAGGATTTATGCAGCGCTTTTTTGGTGGCAGCTCACGAAGCCTTATTGCTCACTTTATTGAGAAAGAAGACCTGAATAAAGAAGACATTGAATATCTTCAAACCTTACTGAATAACAAAAATAAAAAGTAAAAACAGGATGATTTTATGGACTACATAATAACGAACACGGTGATCAGCCTGACGGTATTAGGATGTCTTGTTTGGCTGAAGGATGCACCGGCCAGAGTGGGTTTCTATTTGCTTATGTCGGCTCTGCTATCCTGGTTTGTACCCTGGCAGTTAATACCCTCCATCACTATTTTCCCCCCGGTAGACAGTAGCGCCCTTACTATCGAACTCTTCAATATCTCCAACCCAATGACTGTATTGGAAAATAGACAGAGCCATCCGCAAACCCCGGGTGTTACCGCGGATAACATCAGCTATTTCACGGTTTGGAATGCACTGTTTTTGGTGACAGCTATTGGGGCTATGCTGTTTGCCTTTCGTTTATTCCACTACTTCACCTTGCTCAGCAGATTGCACCGTAACTCTTCGGAGTGTGAGCAAATGACTGCCGCAAGCTCTCAATATCCAATCCGGGTATCTCGCCTCGCGACACCAGCCATTGCTACAGGTCTGTTCAAGCCAACTATCTGGGTGGATAGCGCCATGAGCCAACGGCAGGAACTTGGATCTGTATTGCTGCACGAAACCACCCACATAAAACATGGCGATATTTTTTGGGTCTGGATCATCTGCCTCACTGAAAGCCTGTTTTGGTGGAATCCTTTATGTCGGGTGCTGGCCAGAAAAGCCCGACAGCAGTTGGAAATCAGCTGTGATGAACACTGCTTTGATGTGTTAAGTGACAGGTATCAGCATGATCTGGCGAGTCTGCTGCTGTCTCCATGCACATCGTCCTCAACAGGTGCTGGCCATGGTGGGCCAGTACTGAATATCACTCATAGTCAAAACTTTAATGTGCAAAGGATTAAGTTACTAAACAAGGAGAAAGTGATGAAAAGTACACACATTGGAATGATATTGATGGCGCTGTCGGCCAGTGCCGTAGTGGCCGCTGCACAACTGACGGAGGATGGTCATGCTGTAACACCTGCCGCTGGTCAATCGACTGATAATCATGCCACTGCCAACTATGAATCGCAGTTCGATGAGTTGCTGAAGATGTCAGCTGGAGCCAAGAGTCATGATGCTGAGGAGCTGGCGCAGGTTGCATCAGGGGTGATGAGCTGGCAGCAGGGACGAACCAGACTATCGGGTTCAGAAGAAAATATGATGAACATAAACAGCTTCACTATCTTCAGTCATGTGCTGCATAAGGCAGGGCGTTACCAGGAAGTGCTTGATGCCTATGAGGTATGGTTTCCCGAAGGTACATCTGTGCCACTGTTCCTGAACAATGTTAAGGCGATAACCTACCTGAAGCTGCAGCAGCCTGAGTTTGCAGCAAAGGAAATGGAGGCGCTGGGCAATGGTCTGGGTGAAAGGGTACATGGAGGTTCACTGCGTATGCTGGCCAGAGCCTACATTGACATGGGAGAGTTTGAAAAAGCACTTGCTACCCTGGCGCACCCCAACGCCATAAAGGATGCACAAACCAATGCCAGTGCGGAACTACAGCACAACTTATTGAAGTATTTTATCTACACACAGCAACGCGATACTGAACAAGCCGAGTTGGTAAAAGCCGAATTGCCGGAGAAATATGCCCATAACACTGCGGCGCTGCCTGAGCTTGGTATCCCGGGCTCACCGCTTCTGAAGAAGATTTAAGGTGTAGATAGAAAGTCGACGCTCTTGCCTGAAAAGCGCCTCTGGAAATCCAGGGGCGCTTTGCTATGGCCTGTTAGTAAAATAATCAGGCATTGGTTCAGCCTCAATGAGGTCACTGGGATTAATACATTTCAAAATAGCCGTAAGGTGCAGTTGTTTTACCCTCATGCCCTGTTCAGACTGAGGTCGAAGGCTTGGTCAAATTACGGGCCAGTTATATGGACTATCGAAGTTTCATCCAAATAGGGAGAGATATGGAACAGTACTTGGTCGTAGCGCTGGCTATCGCATTCATCATTTATATTTTCTACTTTCATGATAAATCGAACACGGGTAACGGACTGGAAGATCTCTCCAGAGAGATTTCTCGCCTGATGGAGCGTGGCGAATATAGTGCGCTTGAAGTCATGCTCACCGAGAAGGCTCAACAGGGAAGTGGATTTGCTGCACAGGCGCTGGGTGAGCTATACAGCAACGACGAGTTTGGCATGTTGGATTTGGAAAAATCCGAACATTGGTACAAGCGCGCTGGTGAACTGGATGAAAAGATTGCCACTGTGCAAAGGGCGCTGCTGTCTTTTAATGCTCATCCTGTATTAGGGGGAGATAAGGAGCATTTTGAGTCGCTGCTAATGCCGGGGGCGGAAGCTGGTGATGCCGAAATGCAAGCTCAGCTGGGGGCTTTTTACCTGCGCAATCCGCTGAAAGATCCTGACAACAGTCAGGCGCTTTATTGGCTGGAAAAGGCCGCAGCACAGGGGAATGCAGACGCGAAAACCCAGTTGGGGATTTACTATCAATCGCCGGATAAGGGGAATGATCCAGACAAAGCCCGCCAACTGTTGCAAGAGGCGAGTGATGGTAGTAGCAATGTGGCCAGGTTTGAGTTAGCCACGCAGTTGATTGAAGAGCGGGGTAGCTCCGCTGATATTAATCAGGCCATCCTTCTGCTGGAAGCGTGCGCAACAGAGGTGGATGCAGCCAAGACCTACCTGGCAGACTTGTATTTCCGCGGTCAGGTAATTGATAGAGATCTGGATAAAGCAGAGTTCTGGTATCGGGAAGCTGAGAGGGATAACCCCGGTCTCACTGCCTCTTTCCTTGCCCAGGTATTGTTGGAAAAGAAAGATTCTGGCTCGCAGGCAGAAGCCATCGAGCTGTTAATGCCACTGGCTGAGAATTGGGTGTCGCACGCGCAGTTTTTGTTAGCTCAGGTTCATGAAAATGGTTGGGGTGTACGCCGTCACCTACCGACTGCATGGTTGTATTATCGATTGGCTGCGAGCTTTCCGATCCCTGAATATGTGCAGGCAAGGGATGCTATGGGCGAGCGTTTGGGGCAGTACGAAAAAACCACTGCCGAAGAAAGCTACCAGGACTTTATAAAACGATTCCCAATTAGCCAGCAAGCTCAGGCAAACATGGACCATGATATGGCCATGCGTCTACTGGTTGGCAATAGCGAGCTTAAACAAGATCTGCCGCAAGCGGTTGACTTACTGGAGCGCGCTTTACGAGGGGGCGATCGGTTTGTGTTGGAGACGCTGGCTAAAACCTGTCTTCAGCTGGAACGCAAAGTTGATTCAGCCGTCTGGGCGAAATTGTACATCGAACATCAGAGCTTCTTTTTCAGCAGTGGCGAGATGGAAGCCATGTTGGATTCACTGTTGCAAAACTTCAGCGAGTCAGAAGAGGCTCTTTATCAAGAGCGTCTGGCATATTGGGAGGAAGTGATGGGCAATACTCCCGTCACGGGAGAGTAAACGGCCTTCGGATGCGACGTGTCAGGCCGTCATCGAAAAGGTGCATCTCCAATATAAATTGGGTTATTACCGTGTTGGTATTGTGCCCCTCAATCATTGAATGAGGGGCAAACCTGATTCAGTGCTCTTGTCTCAAAACAGGCTGGATGTCCATTTTGCTCTCTCCTGCTGCTGAGGGATCTCATCAAGCAGGTCCTGGTAAAGCTCTGGGTATTTGTCTTCAACAAAGTTGTCCAGCGTCATTCTCTGCTGCTGCAGATAACGCTCGGTTTGCCATTGCTCCCACACCTCTGAGTCTGTGCTGATCAGATATTCAAGCAGGGCCTGCGGTTGAACCAGATCGACCCGTTCCTCTTCTGTCATCAGCTTCTGGGCAGTATGAAGTTCATTGCCATATCTTTCAGCCAGATGTTGGAACAGGTGTTGGTCGTAGATGCGGGAAACCATTTGAGCGTACTCGTGCAAAACGGTTTCTTTGTAGTCATCAACAATCAATACAGCCATCTTATTCGCCTTACAGTCACCCGGCGTATGGGCATTGGTTTCGCCCAGTTTCAGCCCTGTATTAACACCATCATAGAAGCCATAAGACACGACCTTGTATTGGCGACACTGCCGCAAACTACCAAAGGAGAACACAGTCCCTGATGGCGCGGGCTCCACATCCAACCAGCCTCGTCCATGATCTGAGCTGCCCCAGGAGCTGGGAGGATCATTTCTATCGGAACAGATGGAGTTCATTGAGGTCATATTTCCCAGTTTCTTGTAGCAGGTACGCACAAACTCAAACGCAGCAGGGTTGGTGTAATTCACTTCAACATCAATTGAGGCATCATCTGAAGAGCTGCCTGGTGCCACATCAACCACAGCGATATTACTTATCAGCACATCTGGCTCTGACTCAGGCAGGGTGGATTGCTTGTAGGTGCCAATCTTGCGCCATTTGGCATCCTTCCATTTGCCCCGCCAGTTCTTCTTTTTGCAGTAGCACCACACCTTAAACTTGTACTCAGTGTCTGAATTCAAACCTGTTGCGGTAAAGCTGTTGGGGGCGGTGTAGTTTTCAGAACCGCCACACACATTAAGCGTGGGGGTCTTGCGGTAACACACCTTGTAGCTGGACCCCACATGGTCGTAGTCACCACTTGGCACTGTCCAGGTAATGGAGATGGACTCATCATCAGATCCTGTGCCCCACACCGAGCCAATGCCTCCCGCCGCGTGGGCCGTGCCCAGCATCAGCATGCTGATAAACACGCCCTGGGTCAGTCGGGTCAACGTCTGCAACCCTGCCGTTATTTTCCCAAAGCAGGCCTGGCTCCTCGATCTTGTTGCTATGTTCATGGCAAATATCCTTGGATTAAAAATACCCAGCCAAGGTAGCGACAAACATCAGGGAGCATTAGCAATTTACAGGGATAAAACTGGGGAAACCGGGTAGAAATTGGGAAGAAATTAGAGGGAGTCTGTGCCTGTAAGCCCGCTGTCTTCATGGTCAACAGGTGTTGATGTTGTTGTCAGGATGACCGTTGCTGCGCTCATTTATCAGCCTTGTATGTTGCCTGGAGTTGTTTTGGGCTCCAATCTAAACTGACTGGCTTGTTAATTTCTCCGGCTATCCCTTTATCTCGAATAACTGCCTCAATAATACATCTAACTTTTTTAGGGGTAATACCTTCAAATAAGTTATCGCTTGAGGGGCCATAACCTTGGTTGCGCTCGGCAACAAGTTCAGCGAAATTCAGCCAGGGATCTCTAAATGGAAACTTAGCCTCAATCAAGGGCAACTTTTTGAAGCCATCAATCCAAATTCTAACAAGGACATTTTGGTCATCCAGAGAAGTTACTATCCAATTGTATTTCTTATCATCTACAGTGATATGGCGAATTTTCTTGTTCAGAAGAATGCCTCCAGCAGCGCCGCCAACATGGGTAGCGCTGGCTGGCGGAAAATTCGTTTCAAGTTTTATGACAGCTTGGTCTTGTTATGTTTTTACAGAGGTTCACCAATGGTCTTATCCCACACCTCAGTAAGCCAAGCATACAACTCTTCCTCACTATCGAACTCTTCTTGGGTAATTCGATCATATTCAGCGACAGAAATTGAATGTTTAGAAATGGCGTCTCTGAGCTGATCTTTATATTCCATTGGTGACGCATAAGACCAATCTTCTTTTTTACAATGTTCAGCAAGCAGCTCAATATTGATCGCATTTACATGGCAATACACTTCCAGAACTCTATCCAATGGCTTTGAAACTGGCATTCAATTCTCTATCGCAATGAAACATAACATTCGTATAGCGGCCTAATTTGCGGCGGTTGCCGCACCGCGGTAACCGTCCGGCAACATTAGATTGTTAGGTGCTGCTACCTTTAGCGGGTGTTCTTGATTATTGATTAAGAAATCTTCTAATTCACTTAGCTCAGTAGGTAGCTTATCGCCCTCATGGGAACCGCAGCCGATGAACCGGAAGCCAGCAGCGAATAGAATTTGTACCTTACGCCACTGCCTTTTATCACCTGCCTTCGGTGCCTTGAAGCTACGCCCCATCTCATGCATACATTCGCCACAATCTGGGCAAGAGTGACATGGAGTTGGCTTTTTACCAGAGTACTCAACAGGTCTTTTGTAACTTTTTCGGCAGTTGAAGCACGCATGAGCCACCAAATATTCAGGGCCACGATGGAATGGGACCGGCTCGGGCGGACGAATAACCCGGGTTTCAGTAGCCTTACGCAGTTCCATTCTTCGATGCTTTTCTAGATTTATGCTCATAATTTCCTTGGCACCTAAAGTGGCCTTACAAAGTACCCCAACCTTGTAAGCCTGGTCTAGCTTGTAAGGTGGGACTATGTATCGTCGAAGCAAAAGATATCAGCATCAAGTCGCTGAGGTGGTCGCAGCGACCGCCTTGATATATTCCACCTGAATTGGCTTGGTAAAAGCACCCGGACGCAGAGCCTGCACCGCCGGCATAATCTCATCCAACTGCCAGTCTTTCTCCAGCAGCAAATGTGCAGCCAATAAACCGGTACGACCTGAGCCGCCCAGGCAATGCATAGCCACTTTACCGCCTTTATCGACAATTGCATGCAACGCAGGACTGGCCGCCTGCCACTTGGCAGCAAACTCGGTTCCAGGTGCTTTGTCATCTTCAATCTCAATCTGGAACCACTGCATACCCAGCTCGCGGGTTTTGTCGCCCAGCGCAGCGACATTGTGCGCTGCCAGTTCGCCATCACTCAGCGCTGTCACTATCGCTTCAACGCCCATGGCTTTGAGCTGCTCAAGTGAGGTTTGCAGATCCACGCCTTTGGTACCCGGGCATGGGGTCAAAATCAGTGCACCTGAAGTTTTCAGGTCGAGTTGCCAAGTAGGATGTGCCATTTTTAATCCTTATTGCTGAAGGAAGCAGCTTTATTGAAGGGTATCGTTGGAACGATGATATATGAGTTCAGCCCATGGTTTCCACGGTCTGATTTGATGAGGTTTTTGCCCTAATCGGGCACAAATGAGGTCGCTTTCAGCGACCAGAAGATCGCGGGCAAATACTTCCATGTACAACGGCCAGTTCGCCTTCCATGGCTCTCGCTCGTAAGCATGTTTGCCCTAGGCAAACACTCGCCCAGCCTACACCCGGGCAAAGGGGACTAGACGGCTTCGAACAACATCCCTATTTAACGGCCAGCTCACCATACTTGGTTCGCGCTCATAAGCGCGCTTGCTACCAGCAAGCATTCGCCCTTTGAATCTCCCTTGCCATTCCAGACGGTATAGCCACGCGATTTTCATCAACATTCTTCGGCGGCACCGATGGGAAGTGATGTCCCCCAACTGAGAGTTGCCCAACTCCACTTTCAACAACTAGATACTCTGTTGTAACGATGATAACAGGACTGGTTCCCGTTATAGCTCCCAATCTATTCAAACTGTTCAGTTTAAAAGCTAAAAAGTGTCGATTTATCAGCGTATTGCTGGTAACGTCTTATCCAATAAGCATGGACGGCTTAATAAGATAGCCAAATATCTCGCTTTGTCCGTAGAGTGATAAATTCTAAATTTCTGGTGGGTGAATTGACGATTGAAACAGACTAGTTTCGTGGGGAACGAGAGTCTATAAACAGGCTGTCTAGTTATTAAAATGTTAGGTTTTTTTGGTTGATGTTAAGCATGGGTTTTTGTCTGAAAATAGCTACATTTCAATGCAAAAATAGCAGAGGATAGGCTGAGTTTTGAGTGCTAAAGCTGTAAGGGGTGCAGGGGGAACTGCATTGTCTCATTCAAAAGAGTCTTTAAGCCTTGCCTATGTGCAAGCTTTATTGGCTGCTACGGGCTTAAACCATAATGAACCAAAGATTGATAATGATGGGATTGATATTACGATCAGAGGTAAAGGGTTCTGTGGATACTTTGAAGAGCCAAAGTTAGAAGTACAGTTGAAGTGTACTTCACGTGATGGTTGTATAGACTATGAGAATAATGAACTCGTATATCAACTGGAAAAGAAAAATTATAACTATTTAGTGAAACCTTCACCGATTCCATTAATTTTGGTTGTACATCACGCTCCACCAACGTTTGGTGAATGGTTAGATGAACATGAAGACGGAACAACAATAAAATACGCATCTTACTGGTATAGCCTTTACGGACATGACCCAATTTCAGCTGGTTCTCGCGTTGTTAGAATCCCTCTCGAACAACGCTTCGACAGTAAAGCGCTAATGAGGATGATGGAGTCAGCTAGCAATGGTCAAATGATAGAAAACCTTAAGGAGAGAGCAAGTGAGTGATAACAAAGCTATTTTTTTCTCCCTAAAGCAATTTTTCGTAATGACTGGAATTGTTGAGAAAGTAAACATCCCAAACAGGTTTAGTGTTTGGTATGACAAAGAGTTTGACCTTGAATTAATGCTGCCAGATGAAAAGTTGGTAGACCATGAACAGTCCGAATTATTATTAAATGAAGTTATTGAAAAGTTAGCAGACAAACGAGACTTTGATGTTGATAGTTTCAGGTTTAGGTTGTTAAATAGATATAGTGACTTTTTACAAGTGCGTTCTTCAGGTGAACGAATACTACATGGTAGCATCAACTTCTCGGAGGGGTTAGATGCACTGAATGGTTTGTATGGAATAATAAAGTCTGCAGCAAACCGAAGTATTAAAACTAAAGGTAAACGAAAGGCTGTAAATGACTATCTTGCGGGTGTAAATATGTTAGCACCTCAGGCTGGTTCATTCATTTATAAAGTTGAATTACAGCTGCAGGGTGAATCTGATAGCCATGGTGAAGCCTCCTTTGAACAGAACTTTTCATTAAGTCGGTATATTAATGCTAACTTGGCTATTGCATTAGCTAGAGTCTCTAAGAAAATTAATTCAAATGATATAAATTATCCATCTAAGTTACTTTGTTCTGGAATTGACAGCACATTTTGCTCTAATTTTTTAGGTTTGTTCTCGAATAATTCAGATAGGCTAGAGTTTAATTTTGATTGGTCTTTTACGGAAGAGTTACCGGACAACGTCCCCAATAAGATCGAGTTCAACTATTCAGATAGGCAAAAGATAGAGAGAATTGAAAAGTTATTAAGTAATAGTCGAAGTAAAAAGTACGTCGATTTGCCTGCATATATTGAAAAGTATAGTTGGCCTATTGATGATGAAAAGGGGCGCGTATACTTAAAGTTGAATATGGATGGAAAGGACTTCACTTGTTACATCGAGACTGATTCAGAGTTATATGAAACTTTGAAAGCTGAGCACGCAAAAAAGCAGGTTTCAATTACTTGTGACTTGTTAGTTACGTCCGGCAAGAAGACTGCTATCGATATACTTAAGTTATATAGTATCCGCTTAAATAAAAATTTAGAAATCGAGTTAGATAAATAATAAACGCATCATGGAAGGCTGTAGTTGCTGTGTTTGAGTTTTGTCTTAATACGTTATCAGCACCTTAGTCAGGCGTGACTAATGCCTAAAGTGATCTACGCGGTAACTGACGATTACACCAGTCCCCGTCCGAAGTTGCTGGAGGGGATTGGATGCAATAGTGGATGCCATCATGGATGATGGCATAAGCGTCGCTGAGCCAGGGATGGTGAATCGACGCTGGTCACGTCAATTGCGTGCAATGCACGATGGATAACAACTTCGGTTGGGGTGTCCTTGGGGTTGTTAGGGGTGCTGGACAAGCAACACCCCTGACCCGGGTGTGGGCTGGAAGCCCACGAGGTTCTGCCAAGCGCAGCTTGGCTACCCAATCAAAAGCCAAATGAAATTTGGCTAGCCCCATCTAAATCATTGATGTATGAGTTTCCCACCCTTAACTACATGAACAAGCGGATTGCGTCCATAGGAATACGCCAGCTCTGCCGGACTGGAAATATCCCACAGGCAGAAGTCGGCCTGCATGCCGACATCCAATACACCGACTTTGGACTCGATACCCAGTGCTTTGGCGGCGTTGCGGGTCACACCTGCCAGTACCTCTTCGGGTGTCAGGCGGAACAGGGTGCAGCCCATGTTGAGCATCAACAGGGTAGAGCAGATTGGTGAGGAGCCGGGGTTGTAGTCGCTGGCGATGACCATGGGTACCTGGTACTGACGCAGCAGGTCGATTGGAGGCAGCTTGGTTTCCCGCAGGAAGTAAAATGCGCCGGGCAGCAGGGTGGCGCAGGTGCCGCTGGCGGCGATGGCTTTAACCCCTTCTTCATCCAGATACTCGATATGATCCACTGACTTGGCGCCCAGATTGGCTGCCAGTGCCGAGCCGCCCATATTGGACAGTTGCTCGGCGTGCAGCTTGATATCCAAACCGCGGGCTTTGGCGGTGGCCAGTACCTTTTGGGTTTGTGGCAGGTCGAAGGCAATGTTCTCGCAGAATACATCCACGGCGTCGGCCAGGTTCTCTTCCAGCACGGCGGGGATCATCTCTTTGACCACCAAGTCCACGTAATCATTGGCTCTGTCTTTGTACTCAGGCGGTACGGCGTGGGCACCCAGGAAGGTGGTTTTGACATCCACATGGTGGTGTTTGCCCAGCTCACGGGCAACCCGCAGCATCTTGAGCTCTGTGTCTTTATCCAGGCCGTAGCCGGACTTGATTTCAACCGTGGTGACCCCTTCTTTGGCCAGTGCATTCAAACGCTTGCGACCAAGCTCAAACAGCTCACCTTCGGTGGCTTCACGGGTGGCTTTTACTGTGGAAAGAATGCCGCCGCCGGCGCGGGCTATCTCTTCGTAGCTGGCGCCATTAAGGCGCATTTCAAATTCATTGGCGCGGTTGCCGCCGAAGATAAGATGAGTGTGGGCATCAATCAGGCCCGGGGTGACCCAGCCGCCATTGCCTCTGTAAACCGGGGTTGCCATAACATCGAATTCCGGCAGGTCGGCGCGACTGCCCATCCACACAATTCTGTCGTTCTTAATGGCGATAACGCCATCGCGGATAGCACCGTAAGGCTCTGAATTGTCGGGGTTCATTGTGGCGATATTAAGATCAATCCAAACCTGGTCCCAGTCCATCATCCGTTCCACTCCGTGTTGCTCTATAGTGAATAATGTAAACGCACTTGTATTTACTTGTATATACAAGCTACGATTGTAGCCGCTTTTTCAGTCAGATTGAAACAAGCAGCCGAACTTAGGTATTCGAACTTAGGGTAACCGGACGAAAGGAACAGGTCATGGCCACAGCAAAGTTCACGCTTATCAAACAGCATATCACCGGCAGGATTGAAGCGGGAGAATGGCAGGAAAATGCTCAGGTACCTTCTGAGAATCAGTTGGCTGAGCAGTTTAACTGCAGCCGCATGACGGCTCGTCGTGCCCTGACCGAACTGGTTGAGGCCGGGGTGCTGGAACGCTCGCAGGGGCTGGGCACCTTTGTGGCGTCACTGAAGTCCCAATCCTCCATGTTGGCCATTCGTAATATCGCCGATGAGATTAAAGAGCGTGGCCATGGTTACAGTGTTGAGCAGCTGGATCTGGAAGAGATAGATGCCATTGCCCCCATCGCCATTGCGCTGGGATTGGAAGAGGGCGATAAGGTATATCGCTCTGTGTTGCTGCACTGCGAACAGGGCACCCCGCTGCAACTGGAGGAGCGCTTTATCAATCCCAAGCTGATCCCCGATTATCTGAGTCAGGATTTCAGTCAGATCACTCCCCATGAATACCTGTCGACTGTCGCCCCTCTGACTGAAGCCCGTCACATTATTGAGGCTATTCCAGCCGGTCAGCAGCTGAAAGAGCAGTTGCACCTGAAAGCCAATGAGCCCTGTTTACAGATTTTACGCCGCACCTGGTCACGCCATGGTGTGGTGAGTTTTGCCCGTTTGGTACATCCGGGCAGTCGCTTCCGGGTAGGCGGTCACCTGACCTTCAAATAGGCCCGTGGCAAGCGTTTGCAAGCCAAAGTTATACAAGTAGTTATACAAGTAAAACGACCAGTAACACGGTAAAAATTCAGCAATACAACAAAGGGATTCTCTGGAAACCCAGCCTGCGAAGACAGGCGCAGGAGAACCCACAACAAGGAACATAAGATGGATAAGAGACACGACCCGACCCGCAAGATCATTGCGCCCCATGGCTCTGAAATCACCTGTAAGAGCTGGTTGACCGAAGCCGCCATGCGCATGTTGATGAACAACCTGCACCCGGATGTGGCCGAGCGCCCTGAAGACCTGGTGGTGTACGGTGGTATCGGCCGCGCTGCCCGTGACTGGCAGTGCTACGACAAGATTATTGAAGTACTGCAGCGTCTGGAAGATGACGAGACCCTGCTGGTGCAATCCGGTAAGCCGGTGGGCGTGTTCAAAACCCATGCTGATGCGCCTCGTGTGCTGATCGCCAACTCCAACCTGGTACCACACTGGGCCAACTGGGAACACTTTAACGAGCTGGATAAGCAGGGCCTGGCCATGTACGGCCAGATGACCGCAGGCAGCTGGATCTACATTGGTACTCAGGGCATTGTGCAGGGCACCTATGAAACCTTTGTGGCTGTCGCCAAGCAACACTTTGACGGCGTAGCCAAAGGTCGCTGGATTCTGACAGGTGGTCTGGGCGGTATGGGCGGTGCACAGCCGCTGGCCGGTACCATGGCCGGTTTCTCTGTGATCGCCTGTGAAGTGGATGAAACCCGTATCGATTTCCGTCTGCGCACCCGTTATGTAGACAAGAAAGCCCACACCCTGGATGAAGCGCTGGAGATGGTGAAAGCCGCCGATGCTGAAGGCAAGCCTGTGTCTGTTGGCCTGCTGGCCAATGCGGCCGATGTGTTTGCCGAGCTGGTAGAGCGTGGCATTACCCCGGATGTGGTGACCGACCAGACCTCTGCCCATGACCCGCTGAACGGCTACCTGCCACAGGGTTGGACTATGGAGCAGGCCAAAGAGATGCGCGCCAAAGATGAAGCGGCTGTGGTTAAGGCGGCCAAAGAGTCTATGGCGGTGCAGGTTAAGGCGATGCTGGCCCTGCAGGAGCGCGGTGCAGCGACCCTGGACTATGGTAACAACATCCGCCAGATGGCTCTGGAAGTGGGCGTGGAAAATGCCTTCGACTTCCCCGGCTTTGTACCTGCCTATATCCGTCCTCTGTTCTGTGAAGGTATTGGTCCTTTCCGCTGGGCTGCCCTGTCCGGTGACCCGGAAGATATCTACAAGACAGATCAGAAGGTGAAAGAGCTGATCCCCGATGACCCACACCTGCACAACTGGCTGGATATGGCCCGCGAGCGTATCGCCTTCCAGGGGCTGCCTGCCCGTATCTGTTGGGTTGGCCTGAAAGACAGAGCCCGTCTGGCGCTGGCCTTTAACGAAATGGTGAAAAACGGCGAACTGAGCGCCCCGGTAGTGATTGGTCGCGACCACCTGGATTCCGGCTCTGTTGCCAGCCCCAACCGTGAAACCGAATCCATGATGGATGGTTCAGATGCCGTATCTGACTGGCCGCTGCTGAATGCGCTGCTGAACACTGCCGGTGGTGCGACCTGGGTATCTCTGCACCATGGTGGTGGTGTGGGCATGGGCTTTAGTCAGCACTCTGGTGTGGTGATCTGCTGTGACGGCTCAGATGCCGCAGCCAAGCGGGTGGGTCGCGTGCTGTGGAATGACCCAGCCACCGGCGTAATGCGCCATGCCGATGCGGGCTACGACATAGCTAAAAACTGCGCCAAAGAGCAGGGCCTGGACCTGCCCATGCTGGAAGATTAATCGCACGGTTTTGCTACTCATTCTACTAAGAATAATTAAGCGCAACGCCGGGTCACAGGCTCGACCTGCCCGACGTTGCCGGAGAAGTCATTGATGGAACATATTGTTATCCACCCGGGTAAGCTGACCCTGTCTCAGCTGCGTCATATCAGCCGCCATGCGGTGAAGGTTTCGCTGGCAGATGCCGCGCTGGAAGGTATTCACAAGAGTGCTGCCACAGTGCAGCAGGTACTGGATGAAGGCCGCACGGTTTACGGCATTAACACAGGCTTTGGTTTGCTGGCCAACACCAAGATTGCGCCGGAAGATCTGCAGTTGCTGCAGCGCTCCATTGTGCTGTCCCATGCCGCCGGTACCGGCCAGTATATGCAGGACGCCACAGTGCGTCTGATGATGGTGCTGAAGATTAACTCCCTGTCCCGCGGTTTTTCGGGTATTCGCCTGCAGGTGATTGAGTTTCTGATGAGCCTGCTGAATGCCGAAGTTTACCCCTGTGTACCAGAAAAAGGTTCCGTGGGCGCTTCCGGTGATCTGGCGCCGCTGTCTCACATGTGCCTGCCGCTGCTGGGCGAAGGTGAAATGAGCTACAAGGGGCAGATCCTGTCAGCCAAAGAGGGTCTGGAGATTGCCGGTCTTGAGCCGCTTGAGCTGGCTGCCAAGGAAGGTCTGGCACTGCTGAATGGTACTCAGGCATCCACTGCACTGGCGCTGGAAGGTCTGTTCCACGCTGAAGATCTGTTTGCCGCTGGCAGCGTCATTGGCGCCATGAGCGTTGAAGCCGCCATGGGCAGTCGCAGCCCGTTCGACCCACGTATTCATGAAGTGCGCGGTCAGAAAGGCCAGATAGATTCAGCTGCGGTATTCCGTCACCTGCTGGGTGAAGAGTCTGAGATCAGCCTGGCTCACGTGGATTGCGAAAAGGTGCAGGACCCTTACTCACTGCGCTGTCAGCCCCAGGTGATGGGTGCCTGTCTGACCCAAATTCGCCACGCTGCCGAAGTGCTTGAAGTTGAAGCAAACGGCGTGACCGATAACCCGCTGGTGTTTACCGACAATGGTGACATTATTTCCGGCGGTAACTTCCACGCAGAGCCTGTGGCCATGGCGGCGGATAATCTGGCGATTGCTATTGCTGAGCTGGGTGCCATTGCCGAGCGCCGTATTGCTTTGCTTATCGACTCCAACCTGTCCAAACTGCCCCCTTTCCTGGTGGAAAACGGCGGCGTGAACTCAGGCTTTATGATTGCCCAGGTCACTGCGGCGGCGCTGGCGTCTGAAAACAAGACCTTTGCCCACCCGGCATCAGTAGACAGTCTGCCAACCTCTGCCAACCAGGAAGACCATGTCTCCATGGCGACCTTTGCCGCCCGTCGTCTGCGGGATATGGCTGAGAACACCCGTGGTGTGCTGGCAGTGGAGTTGCTGGCGGCGGCTCAGGGTCTGGATTTCCGTGCACCGCTCAAGCCTGCTGATGCGGTGGCCGAAGCGAAGGCAGAGCTGCGCGAACTCGTGGCCTACTATGACAAGGACAGATACTTTGGTCCTGACATTGAGAACGCCACTCACCTGCTGTGCGGCGCTTCTTACAACCGCTTCCTTCCTGCTGGCCTGATGCCAAGCTTCTAAGCAGCAACTGCGGTCATAGTTAAAACCATAAAGAGCCTGACTCCTGATGAGTCAGGCTCTTTTGTTTTTGTCGAATGGTTGTGGCGAAAGACTAAAACTCGAAAGCTGCGAACCACGAAGGACAAAAAGGACACGAAGAAAAGCCTGGGCAAGTTTTCTCTTCGCTCTTACTTCGTGTTCTTCGTGCAGCGAACGCAGTGAGTGCTTCGTGGCCAATTGCTTTTAAAAAGCTGAAGAGCTGCTAACCACGAAGGACACAAAGGACACGAAGAAAAGCCTGGTCGGGTTCTCTCTTCGCTCTTACTTGGTGTTCTTCGTGTAGCGAACGAAGTGAGTGCTTCGTGGCCAATTGCTTTAAAAAAGACCCCGGCTGGCGCCGGGGTCTCGGTGTTCTCATATTGGCTGAGCGCTACTGCTGGGTTGGCGCAGTAGGCTGCGTGCTCCTGCGGCGCAGTAACTGGGTGTTGATATTGCGCATATCTTCCCCGGTTGGGTTCTGGAATGGTCTCAGGCCGAACTCGGGCAGAATCGCAAACACATGGTCGAACAGATCTGCCTGAATGTCTTCGTAGAAGCCCCAGCGGGTATCATTGGTAAACACATATATCTGGATAGGTAAGCCGGTAGGGCCGGGTTCCAGCTGGCGTACCAACATGGTCATATCCTTGCGGGTATGCTCACTTTTAAGCAGGTACTCCTTCATATAAGCGCGGAAGGTACCCACATTGGTAAGGTAGCGCCCATTCACCGGATCATCACCGGACTCGATACTCTGGTTATATTCGGTCAGCTGCTGCTTCATGCCCGCCAGATACTCTTTCAGCAGGTTAATGCGCTCCAGGCGGTTGATGTCTTCTATTGTCAGAAAGCGGATTGAGTCCACATCAATATTGACTGATCGGGTGATGCGACGGCCGCCGGATTCCGACATGCCGCGCCAGTTTTTAAAGGCGTCCTGCACCAGGGCGTAAGCCGGGATCATAGTTAAGGTGTTGTCCCAGTTACGCACTTTGACTGTGGTCAGAGAGATCTCTTCAATGGAGCCGTTGGCGCCATACTTATCCATCTGGATCCAGTCACCCTGGCTCACCATGCGGTTGGCTGCAAGCTGGATACCGGCTACAAAACCCAGAATGGTGTCGCGGAATACCAACATCACCAAACCGGTTGCCACACCCAGACTGGAGAGGAAAATAACCGGGGACTGGTTGGCCAGTACCGAGATACACAGAATGATGCCCACAAAGAAGAGGAACAGCTTACACAGCTGCACAAAGCTTTTGATTGGCATACGGCGGCTGACCAGATTGATATCGGCAATCTCGTTGGCGGCATCGAGCGAGGCGTAGGCCGCTCGTATCATGAGCACCACGATGGCGACGCTGAGCAGTCGGTCGACCACACTGGAGAGCAGGGCGTGTTCAGACAGCGCGATGGGGATTAGCAGGTTGATAACCAGTGCCGGTACCAGCAGTGCCAGCTTCTCAAGCACTTTAAAGTGCATAAAGCTGTCATCCCAGCTGGCTTTGGAGCGCTTGATCACCACATTGATGGCACGGATAACCCCGCGGCGCACTATGATGTAGGCGATAAGTGCAGTCACCAGACTGGCAATAATCAGTACCAGGGTGGGAATCCCTTCAGAGGGTTGTGCATCTATGCCTATGGCCGTCAGCCACTCAGCAATTTGGTGCCTGAGTCTCTCGTCCAATCTTGAATCTCCAATATTCAGCTTGTCGCTAGGGTTATAACCCTAGATTATCAGAAAATTCTCAGCAGTCGCCTCTCGGGTATATCACAATTACATGTTGTAATAATTTGAACTCAGTTTGTTTTTGCGCTCGGCCGGGTTAACAGTTAGCATTGGGCGGTCGCTTTGATTGCATATAAATTCAAATAATTAAAGGTACTTGGTGCGTATTTTTTCCCGCCCGCCGTTGATGTTGTTGGCTGCCTTATTGCTGGTGTTGATCGCCGGGGTGACCCTGGGCGTCGGCTTCAGATATGAAGGTTTGCAACAGGTCGCACAGGCCAAAGAGGACACCCAGGCAAGGCTGAATCAGCAACTTCAGCGAATGTCCCATGTGTTGCGCAATGCCCTGAAGCAGGGGGATGTCAGCCGTGTGCGCCAGGAACTCTCTCTTATCACCATCGACCTTAATTTCCTCTCTTTTCTGGTTCTCAGTCCATCCGGGCACATTGATTACGCCAACTACCTTATCTGGGAAGGCAATAATGCCGGGGAGATGATTGCCGGTTACTGGCCCAGGCTGCACCAGCAAGCACTTAAGCACAATGAAGCTATCTTCAGCTTCGACGACTCCTCCGACCGACTGCAAAGTTATTTCCCCGTATCTGGCTTCGATAATGGGCAAGGGCAGTTTCTCCTGTTTGTTCAATACGATATCAAACCAGAACTGAAAGCCCTGCAGCAGGGACTTAAGCAGAGATTTTATGTACTCGCCATGTTGGCGGTGTTGGTTATCGTACTGGCTCTGGTTTTGCTCTACATGATAGTGATCAGACCGCTGGGCTCCATCGCATCAGATGGACCGATACAGGGCTACGCCACCCGTGAGTTCAAACTTATTCAGAAAAAGCTGCACTGGTATCGACAGCAGCGCAAACAGCTGCAGGAAAGATTAAGCGACAGTGAGCAGCGCTGGCTGTTTGCTGTGGATGGTTCGCAAAACGGTATCTGGGACTGGAATATCGCGACGGGTCAGGTGTATCTGTCTGAACGCTGGAAGGGCATGTTGGGCTATCGTCCGGATGAGCTTGAGTCTGACTTTGAGGCCTGGACTACCCGGGTGCATCCCGATGATAAAGAGCGTGTACTGGAAGAGCTGAACCAGTTTATCGACGGTACCATTCCCGAGTTTGAGAATGTGCATCGCCTCAAGCACAAGGATGGTCACTATGTGTGGGTGCTGGACCGGGCTATGCAGGTAAGCTGGGATATGCGTGGTAATCCGACCCGGATTATCGGCTCCCACACAGATGTGTCTGAGAATATCCGCAATGAAGAAGCGATTGCGTTCCAGGCCAATCATGATGCCCTGACCCATCTGGCCAACCGCAGCGCTGTGATGGATACGTTGGAGCAGCATCTGCAACAGGCAGATGAGCATACCCGCACTGCAGCCCTGTTTGTGCTGGATCTGGATAACTTCAAAACCATTAACGAAGCCCTCGGGCATCAGGCCGGTGATCGCCTGTTGGTGCAGGTGGCAAACCGCTTATCCGGCTATTTTGCCAATAACGCGCTGGTGGCCCGGCTGGGCGGTGATGAGTTTGCCGTGCTGGCTTACGGTGTTGGTCAGGATGCCGACACGGCCACCAATCGGGCGCTGGCCCTTGGTGGCGGGATTCGCCGTTTGATGTCCCGCCCCTTTATGCTGGACAGTCAGCCCATGACCATCTCCGCCAGTGTGGGAATTTGCCTGGTGGACAGTCGTCCTGACTCCCCCGAAGACTTGCTGAAGTGGGCAGATATCGCCATGTATCAGGCCAAGCAGGAAGGGCGTAACCACTGCTGCGTTTATAACGAGGCGATGGAACATAACGCCATGGACAGCCTGTGGCTTCACAATGAGCTGAGATACGCCATAGAGAGAAACCAGTTTTGCTTGGTGTTTCAGCCGATTATGGATGCCAGAGGCGAGGTGGTCAGTGCCGAAACCCTGTTGCGCTGGTATCACCCTGAGCGGGGCTTTATTTCACCCGCTGAGTTTATCCCAGTGGCGGAGAACTCAGGTGTGATTCTGGATATAGGCAACTGGGTACTGGAAGAGGTGTGCCGCTTCGTGGTGCGGATGCGCAGCTCAGGTCAGGATGTGCCGGCGATTGCGGTTAACGTCAGTGCCCGTCAGTTTAATCAATCCGGCTTTGCCCCTCAGTTGTTTGACCTGCTGGAGCGCACTCAGGTGGACTCGTCGGCGATGGAACTGGAAGTGACCGAATACGCCCTGCTGAATAATGTCGACGCTATCAGCGAACGTATGGCGGCGTTGAAGGAACACGGTCTGCATATTGCCATCGATGACTTTGGTACCGGCTATTCCTCGTTGAGCTATCTGCAGTCACTGCCGCTGTCGCGTCTTAAGGTGGACGCCTCTTTTGTACAGAAGATCGGGGAAGACAGCGCCTCAGACGCCATAGTCAAAGCTGTGGTGGATATGGGCCACTCACTGGGACTGGAAGTGGTGGCAGAAGGGGTGGAGACCAAGGAGCAGCTGAGGTATCTGCAACAGTTGGGATGTGACTACTTCCAGGGCTATCTGTTCAGTAAGCCGCTGGCTGAAGGGGACTTTATTACCTACATTCAGCGACAGCGGCAACTGGCAGTGTAATCTTAGAAGCCTGGGATCAGCTAAAGAAGTACCAGGCGGTCAGCACATAGCTGCCAATGGCACTGCCGACCACAGGATAGATAAGATATCCATCGTCGGTACGGCGGGCTCTGCGGAAGCAAATTCCCACCATCAGCAGGTTATAAACCAGCAACAGACCGGAGCTGATGACCGCGTATCTGGCACTCATTCCCTGAAGGTTGAGTGTCAGCCAGATCAGCATCAGCCACCCCAGCAAAATCAGATACAGAAACACCTTTTGTGGCCCGTCCGGGCCCTTTCGATTAAACGCACTAGACATAGTTAACGCCCATCATCCATGAATAAACTGTTCATTCCTTTATCTCTTGGAAAACGGTACTGACGTTTTTTGGCGCGTACCCACTTCATGGCCTGCAACAGCAACTCATCACTGACCTGCCGATAACTGGCACCGTAAAACTTCAATGGTCCCTGCACCCTGCGTCCATGGGTAATCACCACTGGTAAACTGATGTCGTCCATTCTGAGCTTCAGCTCCTGGCCTGAGTGCAGGCTGGTACTGGAGATAAGGCCAACGCCTCCCCGGCTGATATCCTTGATATTGGCCATGCCGATACGGCCCGGCTTCCACCATTGTGGATGGTGCAAACTGACGGTCACGCCGTCACAGGCCAGCAGCAGATCTGAATCCGTGCTCAACCTCAGGCTGATTCTGGGGTGAGCTCTGCGGGGATCTTCCCGGTGTTGTTTCATTGCACTCAGCGCTCCAATACAGAGGCTGCGCCAGGGTACCTGGCTTTGGGTTGATTCATTTCTGCGGCTTCCCTTGCCTGTGGCAGCATCTCTCCGGTCAGCAGGCGGGACAGTTTTCCGGCCGCATCCTGAGTCAGCACCATGATTTCAATTCTGCGATTTTTGGCATGATAAGGGTCTTCAGGGATCAGCGGGACTTTGGCTGCCATTCCTGTGACCTGTAACAGCTGATTTGGGTGTACGCCACTGTACTCCAGCGTCTGGCGGGCGATTAACGCTCTGTCTGCCGACAGCTCCCAGTTGGTATAGCTGCGGCCCACATAGGGCAGGGCATCGGTATGGCCTGAAACCGTCAGACCGTTTTTGACCTGACCCAGCAAGGGAGCCAGCGCCATCAGCAGGTCTTCAAAATAGGGCTGCATCTGTGCCTGCCCCAGTTTGAACATGGCTTGATGTTCGCTGTCGTGGATCAGAATACGTATTCCCTGAGGCAGTATCTGCAGGGCGACATTGGAGCCCATCTGCGCCGCTTCAATGACCTGATTGATCTCCCGTGCCAGCAACTCCAGCTGAGCCTGGGTGGCGAACTCTCCGGGCACCAGCGAGTTCAGCTCAGGGCCCAGTCCGGCCTTGGTCTGCTTTTCCCCTTCCGGCACCCTGACATGCATAGAGGCACCGGCTCTGTCGGTACCTGCGTGGTGGGTGGGAATCGCGCCGGGCTGCACCTGCATATTGCCCTGCAGGTCGATCAGTGAAGGACTGTTACTGATATCAAAGGGGTTCATTTCACCGGCGGCAAACAGGTCACCATTGATATATTGCACCACCATTTCCCGCTCTTTCTGATCGGCAACCTGAATAATCCAGAGCACCATAAACAGCGCCATCATGGCCAGGGTAAAGTCGGCAAATGCCACCTTCCAGGCACCACCGTGCGCCGCATGCTTTCCGCCCCGGGGGCGCTTGCGGATAATGACAGGATCGTTGGAGACAGCCATCAGAAGCGTTGCTCCATCAGCATCTGCTCCAGTTCAATAAAGCTGGGGCGGTTTTCCAGTTGGATCTGCTTACGACCAGCGTCAATCGCCTGCATAGGCGGTTTGCCCTTGGCGAAGGTAGACAGCATGGCGGAGATACAACGCAGCCGGGTGACTTCACGCTCCACCTGATGTTCCAGTGCTTTGGACAGGGGGTCGAACAGGCAGTAACAGGCGAAGATACCGATAAAGGTTCCCACCAGAGCGGCCGCCACTTTAACGCCAATCAGGGTAATGGGACCGTCGATATTGGACATGGTGATAATAATGCCCATCACCGCCGCCAGAATACCGAATCCCGGCATAGCCTCGGCGATCTTGGCCACAGCTTCTGACGGACGCAGAGCGTCGTGCTCGATGCGGTGGATCTCTTCTTCCAGAATCACCTCCAGATCATGGGCGGAGATCTTACCTATGGATTGCAATCTGAGGTTATCGATCAGGAACTGCAGCACCTGAGGGTGCTCCAGCACAGTGGGATACATTAAAAACAGTGAGCTTTCGTTGGGGTTTTCAATATGGGCGTCCAGCACCTTCAAACCCTGGGACTGGATCTGGGTCATCAGCATGCTCATCAGGCCAAACAGCTGCGGATACAGCTCCGGGTCTTCCTGCTCTTTGGACAGATTGCGACACTGGGTCAGCATCTCCAGCAGGACTGGCTTGGGTGTGGCGATGACCAGAGCACCGATACCTGCGCCGAAAATAATCAAAATTTCAGCGGGTTGCCACAGAGCACCCAGCAGACCGCCTGCCCAGACGTAGCCGCCGAACACAGACAAGATAATGACCACCAATCCCACAAGTTTATTCATTTGCTGTCACCTGTTTGAGTCAGCGCCACTCCTGATACAGCCCATTCAGCTGTTTCACTGCCGCCTTGTGCAGCTGGCAGATACGGGTTTCCGTCAGGCCGAGGGTGGCGGCGATCTCCTTTAAATTCAGTTCATGTTGATAATAAAGCGACAGGATCACCTGATCTCTTTTGGCTAATTTGCGGATAGCGGCTTCCAGGGTTTTATGGCGCTGAAATCTGTCGATTTCGCCTTCGTCCTGACCCGGCTCCTGACCGCCGGCCAGCATGTCATCCAGGCTGGCCATGGACTCGGCCTGAATGGCGAACAGCCGCTGGCGGTAATCCTCGGCCGACAGCGACAGGGCATCGGCGACTTCGTTATCTTTGGGCGGGCGGGCCAGCTCCCGGGTTAATCTGCGCACCGTGTCGTTGAGCTCGTGGGCCTGTTGCCTTACCGGGCGGGGACGCCAGTCCTGACGCCTGAGTTCGTCCAGAATGGCACCGCGGATACGCTGACCGGCAAAGGAGATAAAGCCGGGGTCATAATCCCCCGGGTAGCGTCGTCCCGCTTCCAGCAACGCCATCATGGCGATCTGCTCCATATCCTCCGGCTCCATCATGGGGCCGCAGTGGCTGCGCAAAGAGGAGACGCAGCGCTTTACCAGAGGCAGATACTGAGACATCAGCTGAGCTTCGGTCAGACGCTTGGCTGATTGCTGTTGGGGTTCCTGATAGGCCAGTTGTTCCACGTTCACCATAGCGCCTCCTATTGAATGACCAGTCGGGTAAAGAGCACGTCGTCAATCTTCACGGCGAACTTGTTGGCACTCAGTACATTGGTCAGCAGATCTTTGGCTTCCTGTTGCAGCTGCTCCAGATTTTTGGGCTTGTTGAGCTCATCCACCTGCTTACCGGCGAACATCTTCATCAAAGAGTTGCGCACCAGTGGATCAGCTTCTGCCAGTTGATGTTTGGCATTGGCAGAGGAGGATTTAAGCGCCAGCTCCAGCAGCACATAGTGCTGATACTCTTTGCCCGGCACTGAAATGATAAAGCGCTCCAGCGGATAGAATCTGGGTGTGGGCTGGGCGACCTGTTGCTGCTCAAATACATCCCCCATCAGGGTGGGAGATTGCCAACCCAGGTAGAAGGCACCGGCGCTGCAGCCAAGGGCGATGGTCAGGGTTTTAAGGTGCTTTTTCATAAAGGACATAAGGTCTCCTTGGTCAGGCCAGCAGATTGAGATCTGAGCTGGCGGTCGGACGCTGAGGTTGTGAACCTGTGTCCGAATCACTGAGGTGCGTGGCGGATATGCGCTGGCTATCCTGATGTGAATGGGCCTGGCGCTGGTCGGTGTCGCCTCCCTGTTGGCCTACATCCAGTTGAATATCGCCCTGATGATCCTGGGCCAGTTCGGCGCGCAGGCGTTCAAGACCGCTTTGCAGTGCATCGCGGATATGGTTGTTGGCAGCGTGCATTTGAATATGCAGGCGGTCACCGTCGAGACGAATGTTCAGGTCGACCTTGCCCATATCCGGCGGGTCCAGCCTGAGCTCTGCCTTCTGGATATGCTGATCCAGTTGGAATCTGAGTTGCTCACGCAGGGGCTGCAGCAGTTCTCTGGCGTGTTGTGGAACCTGAGCATTGGGGGTCAGTGGAAGTGGCCCCCATTGGCTGACGGTTTGACGACTCGCCTGACTGGCATCCACTTGAGTCTGGGCATCGGCCGCCGCGGTCAGTGGCGACAGGAGTTGAGCCTGTGGCGCACTGCGCATCAGCTCTCCGGCACTGCGTTGGGTTAACCAGTCAGCCGGACTGGCTTCTGCGCCGGGCAGAGTTGTTCCTTGCAGTGACGATAATGTCCCTCCCGAAAGGGAGGAGAGAGATTGGGTATGACCGCTTGCCTGGGTCAGACTGGTTTGCGGCGCAGTGCCTGCTGTCGCGCTTACCGCTGCTGTGGTCGCGCTGTTGCCATCAATCAAGCCGGACGCGGTTACCTGAGCCTGGCTCTGGCCATACGCAGCAACAAAAGGTGTAGCAACAGCAGGCCCGAAGAGTGGCTGTGCAGGTGTGTTCAGAGCAGAGTCCTGTCCTTTCGGCTGGCCATTGAGCGGATTGCCGGGCTGAGCTAAAGGTTGGGCTGTGGACTGAGGGTTAAGTTGGGCATGGGTGCCTGTCACTGCGCCTGACGTTTGTCCCGAGTGCACAGCTGAGAACTGAGTGGACAGCGGCGTACCTGCCTGATGAGAGGCATATGCAGTATGCTGGCTGAAGCCATCGACCTCAGGTTCTGTGGTCTCATCCCGGGGCAATGACGCCTGAGACGTTTTGTCTGTGTCCCTGGCTTTCCCGGTGCTGGCTTGCTCGGCGCTGGCCTGCTTACTGGCCTGACGGCGATATTCCGCAAAGCTGCCACTGTCACCGGGCTCAGTTGAGGTCTGCTCATCTGCTTTATATTGCGGCTGTAGTGAATCAGTCCCGGAAGATCCCTTAATCTGGCTGTGAGAGTGCGCCTGGGGCTGAGCGTAAAGAAGTTCAATTGCCATAGGGGGAGGAATATCCTTTACCTTGTCGCTGGGGCTGCTCTGGCTTTGTGGTGACTGTGGCGCCTGAGCTCAGGGCTGACTGTGAGCTCAGGGCTGATTCGGAGCTCAAGGCTGTCATCGCATAAGCGTTCAAACCATCCTGACTGGCGCGGAAGCTCTGCATGGTTTCCGCCAGCTGATCTTTGTCCTGTTGCAGGCGATGGATAATGGCCTGATGGCACTGTGCCAGCTCCTGTCTGGCCACCAGTTCAGCATGGTTACGGGGCTGCCCACGTTTAATCAACGCGTTAACCAGTTTGCGGTTAACCGCCCGCAGGGCATCAAGGTCACCATTGTCGGCATGGGTCACCAGCGCATGTTGAAACTGTTTCCAGTACTGGACTTCCCTGTTGGAGGAGTTATTCATCTGCATACCTCAGTTCAGGTTGGCCCAGCCTTCCTGGATCTGGGTGATCACCTCGACCACAGGCTGCAGTGCTTTGGGGTTGTTATCGACACTGGCGCTGACCAGCTGACGGCTGCAGTAGTCGTACAGACGATTCAGGTTCACCGCTACTTCACCGCCATTGTCCATATCCAGCATGGAGTCCAGACCGTGCACTATGTTGAGGCACTTGTTTATGCTCTTACCTTTGTCTTCAAAGGCCTTACGCTGCATGTGGCCGGCGGCACGGGCCAGCTCTTCCAGCAGACCTTCCAGCAGCATGCGTACCATTTCATGGGGATTGGCCGAGGCCGCGCGGGCCTCAAGGCTGGCCTGACGGTAGCCGCTGAAAGGGTCTTGTTCATTTAGCATCATGGGAGGTGTCCTCAGTAAAACAGCATGCTGGCGGAGTTCATTTCGTTGATGGCGGATTCCATCGCAGTGAACTGCCCCAGGTAGATCTGGTATCTCTGTTCCATCAGCCGGTTGTGTCGGTCGATGTTGTCTTCCACCCGGTTTATCTGACCGTCCAGAGTGTCTTTCTTGTTGTCGAGATAGCCGTCGAATTTGGTGAAGGGCTCAATGGTGTTTTCCAGCTGATCAACCAGGCCACCCTTAGAGGTGAACATCTCTGTGATACCGGCCGGATTGTTTTTCAGGGCATCAGTCAGCTTTTCAGAGTCGATCTCCAGCTTGCCGCTACGGGTCAGCTCAATACCGATATCGCCAAGACGCATGCCGTTGGGGGCGTCGGCAAACACGATATTGCGCAGTTTGCTCTGCAGGTTACGTATGGTGCTGTCGCCCTTGAGAATGCCTATCTGGTCTTCGTCGACTGAGGTGGGACGATCGTCATCATCATCCTTGTCCTCATCGTCTTTATCCTTGTCGTCCTCATCCAGAGCTTCTGCGCCCATGGAGCGGGTCAGTGAGTTGATCTGATCCAGCAGGTCGTTGACCGCATCGACAAAGTCTTCTACCGCTTGTTCGCTGGCCTCATAGTCAGCTTTAACGCTGATCATGCTGGACTCACCGGCAGCGTGGGTTTGTCTGAGCTCGATATCCATGCCATCAATCACATTGGTCAGCTGATTGGAGCTGCTGGAGATAGCGATACCATTGAGGGTGATCTGGGCATCCTGGGCGGCACGGCGCTCTGTCATACCCCAGTCAGCGCCATCCATAGTCACAGAGATGGTGCTGGCTGCACCGGTGTCTTTGGCTGTCATCATCAGCTCGACCTGGCCGCCGGTACGAACCAGACTGGCCTGCACACCCGGGTTGTCAGGATGGTCGTTGATCATGTCTCTCAGGCTGGTGACGGTTTTGCTGCCATCGGCATTCAGCACAGACATATCCAGATCAAGCTGCTTACCGCCGACATTGATACTCAGCACGCCGGATGTTGGCAGCAGGTCGGTTTCTGAGCCGAAGGTCTTACTCAGCTGATGGGCCTGGGCAAGCTGGTGTACCTGCAGCTCATAATCGCCGGCAGGAGAGTCTGGGCTGACGGTCACAGTGGCGTTTTCGCCGGTGACATCCGCCTTCTTGGCTTCGAAGGAGCCGTTCTCCAGCTTTTCCAGCTTGCTGATGATCTTGTCCATAGATCTGTCCAGCAGCTTGTAGGCATCAAGCTGGTCTTCATATTTGTCCATCTTGGCTTTGTACAGCTGGTCTTTGCCCATACGCTCGGCTGCGATCAGTTGTTCGGCAAATTGGGCGCCGCTCATTCCGGAAATCATGCTTATCCTCCTGCGCTGGTCCGGGCGCAGGCTATGGGTTGAGTCTCTGCTCTGCCATAGCAAGCCATATGCCAGCTGTTTAAAGTTATGTAAGGCTCAGTTTTTAAAGCGATTACTGTTTTGGTTGAGCACCGGGGGAAATCCTGGATTTCCCCTGTAAAGAGGAAGAGGCGGAACCGAAATTTCCTGTGTTTCCTGCCTGTTCTCTGTTGTTTAAGGCGGCAGTGGCAAGGGTGGTTTAAAGCCGGGGCGGGAGATTTATTGGGGTAATTGGGAACAGGGCAATAAAAAACGCCCTTCGAAGAGGGCGTTGGCAGACAACATAGGAAAGGAGGAGGTATTAGCCCAGCAGACCCATAACCAGACCAGTGTTCTGGTTGGCCTTGGACAGTACGTTGGTACCGGCCTGAACCAGCAGCTGGTTCTTGGTCATGGCAGCAGATTCAGTGGCGAAATCAGCGTCCATGATGCGGCCTGCAGCAGCAGTTGTGTTTTCGGTGACGTTAGCCAGGTTGGACGCAGTGTGCTCCAGACGGTTGATGTTGGCACCCAGATCAGAGCGCGCAGTACCTACTTGATCGATGTAAGTGTTGATTTCGTCGATAGCATCAGTCGCGTTGGCTTGAGTTGTCAGGTCTCCGGTCAGAGCAGTAGGGCTTGTAATGCCTACGTTCAGTTTTTCAGTGCTGCTTGCACCAATTTGGAAATCAACACCAGCGTTCAGTTTGGTGAACAGGTTGTTACCTGCGTACTCGGTGTTGCCTAAGATACGGGCTGCTTCAGTCTTCAGCGCTGTAAATTCTTCATTCAGCGCGGTCAGGTCAGCGGAAGAGTTCACGCCGTTGGCAGCCTGGGTCGCCAGTTCTTTCTGACGCTCAGCGATATTGGTCAGCTCGTCCAGGGCACCGTCAGCAGTCTGCAGCATGGAAGTCGCATCGTTAACGTTACGGCTGGCAGTGGTCATACCCACTACGTTGGCATTCAGGCGGTTGGCGATCTGCAGACCGGCTGCATCGTCATCAGCGCCGTTGATGCGCAGACCTGTGGACAGACGCTCCATGGCAGTGGACAGCAGACTGTTGTTCTTGTTTACAGAGTTCTGAGCTACCAGAGAAGAGTAGTTAGTGTGTACAGACAGCATGGTTAAGTCTCCGTTGCGAAATTATTCATGTCTCAGAGAAAAAAGAGCGACAGGGAAAAACCAAACTGAATTTATTACTGAAAATATTTTATAACTTGTTGTATTTAAACTTCTTTTAGTAGGTCTTTTGCCTGATTGCGTCCCAGGTTTGCCTGAGCCAACAGGGCTTTAAGCTGCTCGGAGAAGGGGCTTTTGGCAAATTGATTGCTGATGGTTTCCAACAATTCCGGCTCTGGGGTGTCCGGGCGGGTATGCAACACATTCCCCAGGTGAGCCAGTTGGGCTCTGGTCTGGCGGATTTGTGCTTCCAGCTTGCGACAGGTCTTGGTCAGTTTTATCTCAGTTTGCTGCAAACCCTGAGCCGTTTTCAGATCCCACTCTCTGGGGTCCTGCCAGTGCAACTGCTCCTGCACCTTAATCAGTCGGGTGTCTCCCGCCGGTAGTCTTTGGCCCTGTCCTTTCAGCAGCAGTCCCTCTTTGAGCAGTGGCCACTGGCTGTCATCACACTCAAAAATGGATTCGCTGCCATCAAAACTGACCTGTAATCCGGCCGGGGACAGTGCACGGGTCAGCTGTTCACACAGAGAGTGACCATCATCACCGGCAGCCAGCGTGATACTCAGTATCAGCGGACCTTCAGCTGTGGGCAGTTGCAGGGTGATCTGCTCGTCTCTGGCTTTACTTGAGGCAAGGTTGACCGACTTAAGGCGGAAGCGACGACGCAAAGCACGCTGTTGATTCAGTCTGAGATTAAATTGATGGTCCAGCAGCGGCAGCCCAAGGTAGCTGGGTTGTTGACGGCTTAATTCGCCACGCAGCTGTTCCAGTTGTGCCTGTGCCTGAGGTTGTTGGTTGCGGGCCTGGGGTAGCAGCTGCAACATCTGTTTCAGCATCTGATGTATCTGACTTTGTGCCTGTACAGCCAACTGTGCAGAGCTGACCCTGTGCTGGGCTTCAGTCATTTTGGCCCAGCGTTCAAACGCCGCATGGCGGAACTGACCCACAAGCAGCTGCGGCTGTTGTTGGGCAGGGGAATTGCCTGTGGCTGTGGATTTTACCGTTTGGCTGACCGGGGCGAGTTGTCCCGCCAGCTTAAGCGCGTCGGATACACCGTTAATCATATTGCTGGGTTCTTAATAGAAAGGCGGCATCAGTCTAAGAGAGCCGATGCCGCAAGGGAAGTCGTGATGCGCCAGAGCCGGTATTACATATGGTTAAACAGGGTCAGCTGACTGATTTTGACAAAGCTCTGCTGGGACACCTGCAGAGCCGTCAATCGCATCTGAAATTCAGATACGGCACTGGGGTAGTCCAGCGCTTCGGTTTCGCCTATCACCTCTTCGTTAAACAGCACCATCTCTTCGTGTGCGCCTTTGGCCAGCTCCAGGCTGTTCTGCTTGCCACCGATATCGGTAATCGCAGCGTTAAAGCTGTCCATAGAGTCGTTGAGCGTGGTCATCATGCCGGACACCAGATTATCGAAACCGGCTTCTCCCGGTCCCTGAGCCGGGTCATTGAGGGCATCGATCAGCTGCTGAGTCTGGTTGAGGATATCCATGCTGCCGTTGGCAAACATAAACTCTCCCGCGGTGACATTGGCCTCGGTCCAGGCGTTGGCAGAGGTTTGTACCTCTCTGTGGTTGTTGTCACCCTGATACACATACTGGCCGCTGGCATCTTTGGCTACCGCCGGGGTGTTGGTCAGGTTACCGGAGAACAGGTAGTTGCCCGCCTCATCTTTGGCGTTAACACTGTCGACCATGCTCTCCAGCAGTTCGGTCAGCTCGCTGGCATAAGCTGCCCTGTCTTCGGCAGAGGAGCTGCCGTTGGCGGCCAGTAAGCTGATCTCCCGCATCCTGTTTTGCAGGTCTACCATACCTGACAGGTAGGTTTCGCTGCGCTCCAGACTGGAGGAGAGGGAGTCGATGTTGTCGATATACTGCTCTGTGGCCGCCAGGTGACGTTCGCTGGTCAGCACTTTTACCGTGCCGATCGGGTCGTCGGAGGGACGCAGAATCGCCTTGCTGCTGGCCATCTGTTGTTCCAGATGCGCCATGGTGCTGAGGCTGCTTTGCATGCTGTAGATATTGGATGTGTACATGTTCAACATGGCAACGCGCATGATGAATTCTCCTGTTACTTAAAGCTGGAAAGCAGTGACTGGAAAAGTTGATCAGCAGTGGCAATCACTCTGGCATTGGCCTGGTATGCCTGCTGATAGATGATCAGGTTGGCGCCTTCCTCATCCAGGTTTACCCCGCTGGTGGCGGCCCACTGAGTCTGGGCTTCCTTTTGCAGCGCCATGGCGGTGTCCTTGTTCATATCAGCCTGACGGGCGCTGGAACCCAGCTGGCCCACCTTGGACGCAAAGGCATCGCCCATCGAGGCCGTGGTGCCCAGAGACCCAAAGGTAAACTCCTTGTCGGCCAGGGCGATAAGCTCTTTGAGGTTGGCGTTGTCGCCAGGGGTGCCATCTTTACCGAAGGCCAGCATCTCAGGTTTGAGGTTCTTGTTGATCCTCAGGCTGCCGGAGGGGTTACTGGCTTCGTAGATAAACAGCGGCTCTGTCACCGGGTTACCATTGAGGTCTGTGCCGCCCGCCAGTACGCCGTTGATCTCGTCTGCCATGGTGGAGGCCAGTTCATCGATAAAGGCTTTGGACTCGGTGAGGCTGGTGTCTCTGTAGTCGATAAGCGAACCCAGGCTGCCACCGGCTTTTTGATCCAGGGGAAAACTGGCGTCGCCAAACTTGATGGCCAGTACCGACTTGTCCGGGTTGGCTACATCTGTGGTGTTTTGCAGTGTGGCGTGTGTGGTACCGCTCAGCAGGGGCTGGCCTTGAGCCAGGGAGATATTGACCAGCCCCTGACTGTCGGTGACCACGCGAATGTCCATCAGCCCTGCCAGTTCATCAATGGCAGCATCTCTGGCATCCAGCAGGGATGCCGGTGGCGTGCCGCTGGCCTGAGTCGAGCTGATCTCTTTATTGAAACCGGCGATATTTTTCAGCAGGGTGTTCACTTCGCTGACTGAAGCGCCCAACTGGCCTTCAATCTGTTGCTGCTGGGCCGAGATACCTTCGGCAATGGAGTTGAATCTCTGGGCCATACCATTGGCCTCATTCAAAACGGCCTGGCGATAGGCAATCTCATTGGGTTGCTCCAACGCCGAGTTCATGGCGGCAAACAGCTGATCCAGGCCGTTTGAGATATTGTTGCCCTCGGCACCGAATACCTGCTCGATATTGCCGAAGTAACTGTCCTGTACCTGAGCAAAGCCCACATCTGAGCTGGTGCGCCACAGCTGGGCGACCTGATATTGATCTGAAATACGGCGTACACCCTCAACCATGACGCCGGTTCCGGCACCATAAGCGCCACCGCCCACAGAGCTGAAAATCACCTGCTGACGGGAGTACCCCGGAGTCATGCCATTGGTGGTGTTGTTGGCCATGGTTTGCAGTGCCGCCATGCTGGCGTTCAGGCCTGACACTGCCGTGTTGATCATCTTCATTTAGGCTCCTTGGACACCAACGGCAGGATCAAAGCGGGCTGCATGGCGTTGGTGACAGGCTGTTGCTGGACTTGTCCTCTGTCTTGATTGAGGGCGACCGCAGCATCGGTGGACTGAAGTCCGGCTGCCAGTTGTGCGGTCATCACATCGGCCAGACCGGTGGACTGCACCTGACTCAGGTGTCCAGCCAGTTCGCTGTCGTACCAGTCGCGGTACATGCCATCATTCTGGGAGGAGAGCACATTGTCCTCATCGGCCAGTACATCACTGGCGGTGCGCATCTGCTTGAGTACCGTTTGCAGGAACTGAGCCTCAAATTGCTGGCTCACCTGCTTGAGGGCACCATACTCGCCATTGCTTTTAATCAGTTCACCGGCATCCAGTTTGCCCAGTACGCCTTGGTTATTGGTCAGTTTCATTAGATCACCACCAAATCTGCTTCCAGTGAGCCGGCTTCCGCCAGCGCCTGCAGTATCGCCATCAAATCCATTGGAGAAGCGCCCATGCTGTTTACCGCTCTGACTATCTCCTCCAGCGAGGTGCCTTCGGGCCAGATAAACATATGGCCATTACCTGTATCGATATCCACCTGAGAATCACTGGTCACCACGGTTTCACCGGCGGCTTCACCAAAGTAGCCCGCATTGGGCTGGCTGACCTGTTGCTGCTCTGTGATGGTGACGGTCAGGTTGCCGTGGCTGACGGCGGCTTTGCGCACCACTACATCGCCACCCAGCACCACAGTGCCGGTACGGCTGTTGAATACCACTCTGGGGATCTTGCGTCCCTGTTCAAGCTGAACCTCTTCCAGCAGTGACATAAAGGTCACACGTTCACGTTCGGTTTTTGGGGCTCGAACACTGACTTTGGCATGGCTTAGCGCCTGGGCCACATCCGGTCCGAACATGCCATTGATGGCGCGTTCGATATTGCGGGCTGTGGTGAAATTGGGTTGTTTCAGGTTCAGTGTCACCGTCGGGTTTGAAGCAAAGCTGCTGTTGATAGCGGCCTCCAGCAAAGCGCCGTTGGGGATAGTGCCTACGGTCGGCACATTGATGGTGACAGAGGTGCCGTTGCGGCCTTCAGCAGAGACGCCGCCCACCACCAGATTGCCCTGGGCGACCGCATAGATTTCACCGTCCACCGCTCGCATGGGCGTCATCAGCAGGGTGCCGCCCCGCAGGCTTTTGGCATCACCCAGTGAAGACACAGTGACATCCAGTGACTGACCCGGACTGGCCATGGGAGGCACGGTAGCCACTACCGCCACGGCAGCGACGTTTTTCAACTTGGGATCGGTACCATCTTCAATCTGCACACCGAACTGCTTGAGCATGTTCACCACAGACTGACTGGTGAATTTCACCTGAGTTTTGTCACCTGTGCCGTCCAGGCCTACCACCAGGCCATAGCCCACCAGTTGGTTATCACGTATGCCCTGCACATCCACTATGTCCATCAGGTATCTGTCATTGCTGGAGGCATTGGCGGTGAGCGGCATGCCTGCAATGGCAGAGACCAGCATCAGGGCGTAAAAAAATCGCTTCATAAAATCTCTTATCACAGTGGGAACCAGGGGCTGTTGAAGTAACGGGCTGCCCAGCCCATGGCATTGCTGTCAGCAATGGCACCCTGACCACCATAAATAATCCGTGCATCGGCGATGCGCTGGGAGGAGATGGTGTTGTCGTTATCAATATCTTCGGCGCGGATAAGTCCCAGCAGGCGCAGATATTCGTCACCCTGGGTCAGGCGCAGCCACTTTTCGCCACGGATCAGCAACACACCGTTGGGCATCACCTTGGCCACTGTCACCGTGATGGAGCCGGTCAGCTGGTTTTGCTGGGTGGTGGAACCCGCACCGTTGAAGCCACGACTGATTGAACCATCACCACTGGCCGCCAGACTGCCACCATCACTGCTCCCCTGAATGCCCATGGACATATCCTGAGACTTGCTGGTCTGGGTGTTGGCGCGCTTACTGGAGTAGGTTTTCTCCTCCAGATTAACGGTGAGGATATCCCCCTCGCGAAAAGCCCGCTTGTCCTTGAACAGAGTAAGCATATAGCCGGGACGATAGACGCTGCCGTCTTTGGCTTCCGGCAGGGTGTAGTCTATGGTCGGCGGTGCCCAGTCCCGGGTTCCCGGCTTCTGCTCCGGCTCGGGCAGATGGGAGGCACAGCCCCCCAGCATGAGTAATATCAAGAGTCCAATCAGTCGCATATCTGTACCTTGGCTGCCAGTGCTTACAGTGACTGGTTGAGGAACTTGAGCATATCGTCGGAGGCGGACACCACTTTGGCGTTCATCTCATAGGCGCGCTGGGTGGAGATCATCTCGACCATCTCTTCCACCACATTAACGTTGGCCCCTTCCAGAGCGCCCTGGCGCAGCTGTCCCAGCGCTTCGTCACCGGGAATACCTTCAATGGCGGCGCCGGACGCATCGGTTTCCCGATACAGGTTGTTGCCACGAGCTTCCAGACCGGCAGGGTTGGTGAAGTGAGCCAGAGTGATCTGTCCCAGCTCCTGAGCTTCCGCCTGTCCCGCCAGCTGGGCGCTGACGATACCGTCTGTGGCTATGGTGATAGTCAGGGCATCTTCCGGGATCTCGATATTGGGAACCAAAGGCAGACCCTGAGAGGTCACCATCAGGCCATCGGCGTTACGGTAGAACTGACCGTCGCGGCTGAAAGCCAGATCGCCATTGGGCTCTTCCACCTGGAAGAAACCCTGACCCTCAATGGCCAGATCCAGTTGCTGGTTGGTGGTCATGATATCGCCGCCGGTAAATACCTTCTGGGTGCCCGCGACCCGGGTACCTGTACCCAGCTGCAAACCTGCCGGCAGTTGATTCAGCTCATCTACCTGACCGCCGGGTTGGCGCTGCGTTTGGTAGAAAAGGTCATTAAAGGCCACGCGATCACGCTTAAAGCCTGTGGTATTGACGTTGGCGAGGTTGTTGGCAATGGTCGTCATCTTGACGTCCTGAGCGGTCAAACCTGTCTTACTGACCCAAAGTGCGCTGTGCATTCTCTCTATTCCTTTTAAGCGTCGCGCAGCAGACGGTTACCGGCATCGGCCAGCTTCTCTGCGCTTTTCATCAATTTCACCTGAACTTCGAACTGGCGAGTCAGGTCCATGGCGGCGATCAGTTCGCTGACCGCTTCGACATTGCTGCTCTCCAGTACGCCTGAGTCCACCTGTACCTGATCGTTGGCTGCGGCCAGTTCGTTACCATCGATACCATAGAAAAGACCATCTTCCGCTTTGCGGATATCGGCATTTTCCGGGTTGACCAGTTTGAGCTGCCCCACCTCTTCAATCACGCCACCGGCATCGGGCAGAACTGAAACCATGCCCTGATCACTGATAAACAGATCTCTGTATTCCGGCAGTACGATAGGGCCGTCGATACCCACCACCGGACGACCATCTATGGTCAGCTGACCATTGGCGTCGGCCACCAGACCGCCGTGGCGGGTGTAGGCTTCGCCATCCTGGGTTTGCACTGTGAACAGGCCGTTGCCACGAATCGCCAGATCCAGATCCCGGCCCGTGGGATTGGCAACCCCGGCAGCGCCGGAGAAGCCGCTGTCCTGAGTGTGAGCCAGAACCCGGGTGGGCAGGGCGGCTGCCACAGTATCGACCCGCATGGCAGCAACACGTTCCAGATCGGCCTTAAAGCCTGGGGTATCTGCGTTGGCCAGGTTATGAGCGCGAATGGTCTGGGCTTCCATAATGCGGCTGGCACCCTGAGCCGCTGTGTAGAGCATCTTGTCCATAACTGACCGTTAGATTGCGTTCAGCAGCGCTTGCTGCATGGTGGAGTTGGTATCCAGCACCTTGGCGTTGGACTGGTAGTTACGCTGGGCCGTCATCAGACTCACCATCTCGGCTGTAGTGTCGACGTTGGAGCCTTCAAGGTAACCGCCTGTGATTGAACCCAAAGTGCCTGAGGCCGGCGCCCCGGTTACCGCCTGACCGGCTGCCGCAGTCGCCACCCAGGCGTTATTGGACACAGGGGTCAGGCCGTTGGGGTTATTGAAGTCAGCCAGTACCACCTGTCCCTGCAGTTGCTCCTGGCCATTGGTGTAAGTGCCGTAGATCATGCCGCTGTCATCCAGACGGATACCGTTCAGCTCACCGGCTGTGTAACCGTCCTGGCTCAGGCTGGAGTTGTTGTAGTCGGCGGCATACTGGGTGCAACTGTCGTAGTTCAGTGCCAGTTGCAGGTTCTCTGCGCCCGCTGTGCCGGGAATGGTCAGGTTCAGGTCGCCACCTGTGGCCAGCTTGCCCTTGCTGTCGAAGCTAATCGGGTGACCACCGGCTGGGCCCACTTCCGCGCCGTTCATCATGTAGTGAACATTCCAGCTATTGTCGCCGGTTTTCACATAGTACTGGGTCAGAGCATGCTCATTACCCAGAGAGTCGTACACAGTCACTGTGCCGGAAGAGTGGAAGCTGCCCGGATCGTTTGCGTCGAAAGGGGTAACCGCCGGGTCGATGGCGTCGACTCTTGCATCCAGATTGGATACCTGACCAATCTCAGTGGTGGCCTTGGCTGGCAGCGAGCCAGTCTGAATCTGCAGGTCGCTCATATTGCCGTTCTGCAGCTGACCACCTGCACCCACTGCATAGCCCTGCAGACGATTACCGGCCGGATCTGTGATAAAGCCCAGCGCATCCTGGCTGAACATACCAGCGCGGGAGTACATCTTGGTGCCGTCGGTGGCATTGAGAACGAAGAAGCCTTCGCCCTGGATACCCATGTCCAATTGGCGACCTGTATAGGTGAGAGAGCCGCCCATGGAGAAGTTCTGACTGGTGTTGGCCACGTTTACACCGCCCGGGTTTCCGCCGTTATAGATGGCTGCAAACTCGCTGCGACCACCGCGGAAACCCACAGTAGAGGAGTTGGCGATATTGTTGGAGATGGTGTTCAGATCCTGGCTGGTGGCCTGCAGACCGCTCAGGGCAATATTGAAAGACATGGGCTTATCCTTTTAAGAAACTTCAGAAATATCGAGAACAGAGACAGTGCCGAGACCGTGGCCCATTTCGGCCATCATCATGCCCTGGGCGCTGATAAAGTGAATTTTGGTAATGGGGGCAGACAGGAAGCTCTTGGCTTCGATGGATTTCTCCCCCTCTTTGGCGGCCACTTTCAGCTCATATTCACCTTTGGGCAGACCCAATGCTTCGGGATCTATGGTGAAGGGGATATCGCCCTTTTCCTGGCTGCCCAGTGTGATGGTGCTGACAGTTTCTCCCTGCTCATTCACCAGCTCGATATCAAGCGACTCTACCGAGTGTTCCAGATAGATTTTGCCGTCTACGGCTTCGCTATCCAGCTCAAACTCAGTGGCCGGAACCATAGCTTCCTTACCGATCAAAGAGGCGGACTGCACTACGCCCAGGTTCTCCATCATCATCATCTGAGTGGTCTGGTTCTGGCGCATATGCTCCAGACTTTCAACCTGGGAGAAGGTGGCCAACTGGCTGACATACTCGTTGGCGTCCATGGGGTTGGTGGGGTCCTGATTCTGGATCTGGGCGATCATCAGAGTCATAAATTCATTCTTCAGCGAGGCGGCATCATTGGCATTGGGAGTGACTGTATTACTGCCCTGAGGATTGGATGCGGCGTCGGCCTGGAGTTGTACTGACATGGTGCGTCCTTACTTGTTGCCCAGCTGCAGCAGACCCTGCTGCATGCTGCGGGCCCGATTCATGATTTCAACACTGGTCTCGAAGGCGCGACTGGCGGCCATCATATCCGCCATCTCTTCCATAGTGTTGACGTTGGAATAGGCCACATAGCCCTTCTCGTCGGCGAAAGGATGGTCCGGTTCGTAACGCATCTGCAGCGGTGCATCGGCTTCCACTATGCCGGCCACTTCCACGCCTGCACCCGGCGTTTTACCTTCGGCCACCTGGTTGTAGCTGGTGGAGAAAACCGGCTTGAGGGCGCGATATGCCTGCTCCGGAGACTCGGCTGCCACGCCTGCGTTGGCCAGGTTACTGGCCACAGTGTTGAGGCGTACTGTGTGGGCAGTCATCGCACTGCCGGAAATCGAATAAATCTCATTGAACGACATCTTGGTTGCTTACCTTAGGTCCTTGGATTGGGTTACTTGCCTTCGATGGCGCCGCGGATACCGCTGATCTTCATATTCAAGAAGGTCAGACTGGTCTGAAAGTCCATGGCGTTCTGGGAGAATCTGGCCTGTTCGGCGCCCAGCTCAACAGTGTTGCCGTCGGCGCTGGCCTGATGGGGAACGCGGTAGCCTGTCTGGTATTCGCGGGACATGGGCATACCGGCATTCAGGCCTGTCATCAGAGCTGAAAAATCCAGGTCTTTGGCCTGATAGCCCGGGGTTTCGGCATTGGCCAGGTTGCTGGCGAGGATCTTGCTGCGCTCGACCCTGAAGTCCAGCAGCTGGGGGTGTACCCCGAGTGCTTCATCAAGCTTGATAGTCATCTGTGCTCCCAGTAAGGTATGTCGGCATTTTCAGTTCTGATACCAAATAGCGTGCCAATTTATTAAGTTGATTAAATACAATGAGTTATAGTTTTTTGCTCAGGTTTGGCGGAACCGACTTTTCCCGTTTCCGGGCCACTGCTTCCGGCCTTTGTTTCCCCGTGTCTGCCCCGGCAATATCCCGGGGCTGCCTGTTATTCACTGTCCTGCTATTGATGGTGTTTTTGGTGCCGGGCAGGGCGCTGGCGGCTGAGCTGAAACAGCAAGGCGGCAATCCGGTTGAACAACTGCAGCAGCAAAGTGAGCGGCACTTGCTTAAGCGACTGCAACACTGGTGTCGAAGCGTGGGACTGCAGCCGTTGAAAACCCGGGTGGAAGTGAAGTTGCCATCAGGGGTTTCCAGACTTCCTCGCTGTGAGCAGGCGCCTGATGTTGAGACAGTGTCCGACTCGGCAGCCCTGTGGGGACAGATCTCCCTGCGGGCAGAGTGTCACTCGCCACAATGGCAGCTGGTACTGAGAGCTCAGGTGGAAGTGGAGGCAAACTTACCTGTATTGAGGTCGGCGAAACGCCGGGGCGATGTGATTACAAAGGCGGATACTGTTTGGCAATGGCAAACACTTAGCGCATCAGATCGAGGTTTGGTTACCAGAGAGACTCAATTACTGGGTAAACAGGTGGTCAGACGCATCAGAGCCGGGACACCGATCAAACTCAAACAGCTGGAATCTGCCGATTGGGTCACAGCCGGGCAGCAGGTGGTTATTGAGGCAAAAAGTCCCGGATTTGTCGCCAGAATGCAGGGGCAGGCACTGGAAAATGGCAGTGAAGGCGAGGCGATTCGGGTGAAGAACCTGAGTTCCGGTAAGGTGATTACCGCTTATCCCATTGCCCCGGGTGTGGTGGAAACCCGGTTTTAACTAATGGTTGGCTGCGAGTGCCATGCCTATGACCAATACCAAAATGATCCCGGCTATGGTGAACTCTCTAATCCTTTTCAAACGATGCTTGAAGCTTTGCAATTGAGGGTCGTCGATTGCTGCCAGCCTTCCTTCCCTGAAAGAATTAATCAGCAACAGTCTTGTCCAGAAACCATAACCACCGGGAGAGCTCCACTTCGTCATTTGGTAGTTGCGTTCCGCTTGACTCACAAGTAACTGCCACTCATCCGGGTGGTGAGTTTTCAGATAATCCAATGCAGCCCCGGTGACTCGATAGTTCAACAAGATATTCAGTGCCAGCACTGAGGTGGTTATGAGTATCAACATGTCTTTTTCTGTGTTCACTCTGGCTGATGACATCAGCTTAGCAGTCGGAGTTGTGCTTTGCTGTTCAATAAGATGGCGGAAAATTGACTTCCGTCATTTCAGTTACTCCGAGCTGCGGTCGTTTTAACCGGATAGAAGCGTATAACGGAGACCACTGATGGAAATCAGAAAGACAAGTACCCCACAGGTGACTCTGGTCAACAGCCAGAAATCTGCCGCTCCCCAGCAGGCCAAAGCCGAGGTGAAAACCGCCGGAAATGAGCCGGCCGTGAGCCCGGACTGGCACCTGTTGGAGCAGGGCCATGAAGAGCTGAAAAGTACCAGTGACTTTGATGCTGATAAGGTCGCCACCCTGCGTCAGTCATTGAAAGATGGCTCTTTTGATCTGGATGTCGGCCTGATTGCCGGCGCCATGCTGCGTCAGCACGGCTGATATGGCGGGCAAGAAAGAGCTGCTGCAGGCACTGATCCGCGGTATTCGCCGGGATTTGGCCGATTATGCCCGGTTGCAAGAGCTGCTTACCGCCCAGCGTCAGTTAATGCTGGGGCGTGATAACGACGGGTTGGTTGAGCATAATCGCGTGCAGGATCAACTGGTGGCGCAGCTTGCCCAAAGTGCATCACAGCGCAGTCAGTTGCTGCAGCGCATTGGTGTGACAGCCGATGCCGCCGGGGTGGAAAAGCTACTCAAGGCTATGCCTGCGTCAGTGGCCGGTCAGGTGCAGACAATGTGGCAGCGATTAATGGCACTGGGCGCTGAGTGCCAGGCGGCCAATGAGCAGAATGGTCGATTACTGGTACGTCAGCAGGAGCTGATCAGAGATCTGCTGCAACAGTCTCCCTCTTCTCAAACTTCCTCTTTGGGCTACTGACGGAAACGGCTGTGCCCGGCCAGATCATCCGTCACCTTTTGTTCCTGGCGGGCCTGCAGTTGTTGCAGTGCCTGCTTTTTTTGTTCTACCAGCCAGTTTAACCCCTGCCAGCGTCCCAGCTGGGCCTGCCACAATTTCTCCAGCCTTTGCTGTTCCAGAATCGTCAGTGCCAATTGGCGCTCCAGGGCCTTATCCATTGGCTGCAGTTGATTACACATCTGCTGCTGGTTTTGCCACAGCAGGGCATTAGCGTGATCGCCACCCTGATACTCCAGGCTTAATTGGCGCAGGGTGTCCAGTTGGTGTTGTAACTGCGAGACCTTGTTGCCCAGCTCCCGACGGCGTTCACCCAGCTGTCTCAGCTTGTCCTCTTCCCGCTCTGAAAGGCGTTGTATGGCGTTCATCTGTGACCTATCTGCTCCAACAGTTGCTGCAGCTGTTCAAGGCTGGCGCTGGTGGTGTGGCACTCCTGGGTGCCCTGTTTAAGAAAATCCGCTATGGATGGATAGGCGCTGACGGCCATATCCAACTGAGCATCCTGACCCGGCTGATAGCCACCAAGGGGCAATAGCTCCCTTACTTCCTGATAGCGGCCCAGTAACTGTCTCAGGGCAGAGATGGCATTGAGCTGTGCCTGAGGCGCGATTTGTGAGGCCAGACGGCTGACCGAGGCGTTGATATCCAGTGCCGGGAAGTGCCCGGCTTCAGCCAGTTTACGGCTCAGTACAAAGTGACCATCCAGAATCGCCCGTGCGGCATCGGCAACCGGATCACTGGGGTCGTCACCCTCGGCCAGCACAGTGTAGAAGGCGGTCAGGGTTCCCTGGGGATGGCTGCCATTGCCTGCCATTTCCACCAGTGATGGCAGCTGGGCAAAAGCGGAAGGCGGATAGCCCTTGGTCGCCGGTGGCTCACCCATGCTGAGGGCGATTTCGCGCTGGGCCTGAGCATAGCGGGTGAGGGAATCAACCAGCAGCAGCACCTGCTTGCCTTCATCCCGGAATTGACAGGCGATTTGGTGGCACAGGCGCATGGCCCGCAGCCGCATCAATGGTGGAGTATCCGCCGGGGCGGTAATCACGACAGCGCGGCGACGTCCCTCTTCACCCAGAGACTGTTCGATAAACTCCCGGACTTCCCGGCCCCGTTCACCAATCAGGCCAACCACCACCACATCGGCTTCGGTAAAGCGGGTCATCATGCCAAGCAGCACACTTTTACCTACACCGGGTCCGGCAAACACCCCCAGTCGCTGGCCCCGGCCCACAGGCAGCAAAGCATTGATTGCTCTGACGCCCACATCCAGAGGCTGACAGATAGGTTGACGTTGCAGGGGATTGGGCGTTTGCCTGGAGGGAGTGACCTGATGAACCGCTGACAACGGCCCCAGCCCATCCATGGGTTCACCCAGACCGTCCAGTACCCGTCCCAGCAGGCCGGGTCCCACAGGAACCCGGTAGCTGGCCTCTATGGGCATGACCCGGGCGCCTGGCATCAGGCCCGTGGTGTGGGATATTGGCATCAGACAAAGGGTATCGCCGTGGAATCCCACCACTTCAGCTTCGACATATTCGCCATCACGACACTCAACCAGCGCTCTGTCGCCCGTTCCCAGACGACAACCTACGGCTTCCAGCAGCAGGCCATTAACCCGGGTGAGACGACCATAAAGGCGGGCGACCGGGACACTGGGCCAGTCGTACAGCTCGGCTGTCATCAGGCGCCGACTCCGGCTTCTGTTTGTCTGGCAAGGTGCGCTTCAACCTGATCCATACAGGTATCCAGTCTGGTTTCCACCGAAGCATCGGCGTCGCATTGATCGCTGATAACGCGGCAGCCACCCTGACTGATGCTGGCATCTGCCACCAGATGCCAATCTTTGATCTTCTCCGGCGCCAGTTGCTCCAGCTCGTTAACGGCTGCAGGCTGCAGGTGGATACGGATATCTTTGGCATTGGCGGGCAGGGCAGACAGTGTCTCCTCCACCAGGGCGATAATCTGTTGTGGCTGCAGGGTCAACTCGCAGCGGATCACCTGATGGGCAACCCGGCGAACCAGATCCACTATCAGTTGCTGTTGCTCCAGCACCTGCTGTTTGTGACCCTCTTCCAGCAGGGCTTTAAGCGCGCTGATTGGGGTGATGATCTCATTCAGCTGCTGATCGATATCCATCTTTCCCTGCTGCTGACCTTCGACACGTCCCTGATGGAAACCGGCGGCATAGCCTGCCCGTTTACCCTCTTCTTCACCGTTTTGACGTCCGGCTTCATAGCCCTGACTGACGCCTTCGTCATAACCTTTGTCGAAGGCCTGCTGATAATCCTGCCAGTCTCCGGCGTCGGCTTCACCTGCTTCTCTGACTTGCAAGGGGGCGAACTGGTGACGGCGGGCAAAGGTGCCATTCAGGCGCCAGCGTGTTGATTCCATAGTGTTTACTCCACTACCTGTTCTTCAAACAACTGCAGCTCAATTTTGCCTTCGGCCATCATATCCTTGGCGATCTCCATAATCTGGCGGCGGGCTTCATTGGCCTGACTCAGCGGCACAGCCCCCAGGGCTTCAACCTGGGTTTCAATGGCGGAGGACATACGTTTGGGCAGGGCGCCCAGCAGGGTACGCTTGAGTTCTGTTTCTATGCCTTTAAGCGCCAGCGCCAGGGTCTCGGCATCGACTGCGCCAATAATCTCCTGCAGCACTTCAGGTTTCTGGCGACCCAGAATAATGAAGTCGAACATATTGTCGGCCACTTCGCTGGCCAGTTTTCTATCGTGCATGCGGATCAGCTGCATCAGCTGCTCGCGGTCACCCTCAAAGCGGTTGAGAATGTCGGCCACCTGACGCACACCGGATACCTGAGTGTGGCTCTTTTCCATTGCCATCAGCATGCAGCGTTCAACCAGTTGACGCAGTTCATCTACCACGTCTCTGTCCAGCTCGCCCAACTGGGCGATACGCACCAGAATTTCGTCCTGGTTAATCTGGGGCAGGTGCTGCAGTACCTGAGCGGCAGTTTCCGGTGGCAACAGCCCCAGCATCACGGCCTGCAGCTGCACGTGCTCATGAAGCAGTTCCCGGGCCAGCAGTTTGGCGTCTACCCACTCCAGGCGTTTCACCAGGGTTTTGATCTCATCGCCATAGATGCTGTCGATCAGGCTCTTGGCGACCCTGTCCCCCAGTGCCAGATCCAGTGTCTTTTGCAGGTAAGTGCGGGAGGCTCTGGCAATACCGGCCTGCTCCTCGTAGCGACCGAAGAAGCGGTTGAGCACAGCTTCGGCTTCCTGTTGGGTGGTGGATGACAAACGGGCCATTTTATAGCTCAGATGCTCCACATCATGGCGGTCCAGGTGGGCCATCACTTTGGCGGCTCCCTCTTCGCCCATACTGAGCAGCAGCATGGCTGCCTGCTCCATATTGTCCATCTTGATGTTCAGCAGTTCGTCATTCACTGTCTTTATCTCTTATCCAATGGCTGATCACTTCGGCCACGCGAGCCGGTTCTTCGTTGGCCAGCAGGCCCAGGTGCTGCATCTTCACTGTCAGCGGGGAGCCCGGCGGTGGCAGTGACTGTGCCAGAGCGGTTTGCATTGAGTGTTGCTCGGGAGCCGGCAGGCTGCTGTAGTCATGCTGCTCTTCGGCGTCGGCAGCTACGGCTTCCACCTTTTCGGTCAAAGCGCCCTGAGGCTGAGGTGCTGCCCCGGCGCTGGTGGTGCGAACCAGATGGGTGACCAGGGGACGCAGAACAAACAGGATCAGACCCAGACCCAGCAGGCCACCGATCAGGTATCTCAGGTACGCCTGATAATCCTTGGTTTGCCACCATGGCAGAGGTTCAAACACCACCTCTTTGGCGGGCAGGAAGGCGAAGTTGCTGATACTGAATGAGTCACCACGGGTGGTGTCAAAGCCGATGGCATCCTTCACCATGGTGGTGATCTGCTCCAGCTGCTGAGGTTGCCAGCCCTGTTCACCGGCAACGCTGTTGTTGACCAAAACCGATACCGACAGTTTCTCAAGCTGCATCTGCTGGAAACGTGTATGACGAACCGAGCGGCCCACGGCGTACTGGCGGTTTTCCTGCTGACTCAGGTTGCGGCTGTTGTTGTTATCTTCACCTGTTGCAGTGGCTGGCTGATTGCTCAGTGCGCCTGGAATACCCAGACCCAGTGAGTTATTGGTTTCATTGGTTTTGACATTTTCCTGGGTGACTATGGATTGGGGATCCAGAGATTCCCGGGTCTCCTCAACCTGATTGAAGTTCACCATGGCGGCAACCTGGACCTGGTAGTTTCCGGCGCCCAGTATCGGGTCCAGCATGCTTTCGGCACGGGTTACCAGGCTTTGCTCCAGCTCCTGGGTGTAGTTCAGCTGCTTGTCTCTGGCCTGGGTGATGTCCTGATTGGAGGTGACATCGGCGCTGAGGAAGTTACCCGCCTGATCCACTATCTGTACCAGGTCCGGGGTCATGCCGGTTACGCTGCCAGCCACCAGGTTGGCGATGGCGGTGATTTGGGCTTCCTGCAGTTTGGCACCTGCATAGAGCTCCAGCAGCACAGAGGCAGTTGGTTTTTCAGGCTCGGCGCGGATAAACAGGGTGCGTTTTGGAATGGCCAGATGAACCCGGGCATGACGCACTGGCTCCAGTGCCATAATGGTGCGCGACAGTTCCCCTTCCAGGCTGTGACGATACTTGGCCTGCTCCATAAACTGGCTGGTACCCAGGGCTGCATCACCCAGAGCTTCCATACCCGATGGCACCTGAGCTTTTACGCCGCGGGCAGCCAGCAACATACGGATTTCTCCCAGTTGATCTTCCCGCACCAGGATCTGGCCTGTGCTGGCATCCAGCTGATAGTTCAAACCCTCGGTATCCAGCACTTCGATAATCTGGGCTGAATCGATCTTCTCCTGATGACCATAGAGGGGGCGGTAACCCTGAGAGCTGGTCCACAGCAGCAGCACGATAACGCAGGCCACTACTGACGCCAGAATAGCCAGTGCGATAACCTGTTGGTCGCCCTTGGTAAAGCGCTGAAGCTTCTGTTTAACCGTCTTCAAGCCTGCGCCGGTATCGGCGGGGAAAGCGGGTTGGGAGTGGGTTAAGCTAGTTGACATGGGGCTTCCTTAAATCGGCATCTTCATCACATCATCAAATGCCTGAACCAGGCGGTTTCTTATCTGCATCAGGGCGGCAAAGGAGAGGCTGGCTTTCTGTGAGGCCACCATGGCGCCCACCAAATCATCGCTTTCGCCTGTGTCCACGGCCCGTGTCATGGCTCCGGAAACCAGTTGGTCCTGGTTTACCGCCGACACCTTCTGCTTCATCAGATCTGAGAAGGAAACCGTGACAGCCTGCTCGGCAAATATGTTGGACGGTTTAATGGCGCCTTTGGCCAGTTCCTGGTGGACCTGCATGGTCTGCAGCATATCCGTCGCTGTGGTATTCAGGGGGAGAGACATATTGGCTTCCTTTGCGATTGGGATCAGGCGGCCTGACGCGCCTGTTCAAGCAGTTGGTCTATATCTATGCCGGCATCGCGCATCTGGGCCAGCTTGTATCTCAGCGCACGGGTGGTCATGCCCAGCGCGTCGGCGCTGCGAGCCCTGTGACCGGCGAAGCGCTTGAGCGTATCGATAACGTATTGGAATTCTGCGTGTTTCTTTGAGGCTTTCAGGCCTTCACCCGGAGCGGCATCCGTCGCTACAGGCTGATGTATGGCATCACACTGGATACCCAGCTCTGCCGCCTGCAGTGCCTGACCATGGCGCAGCACCAGGGCACGCTGGATGGTGTTTTCCAGCTCCCGCACATTGCCGGGCCATTGGTGGCTGAGCAGCAGTTGTCTGGCGGCATCGCTGAAGTAGCACTCCTGTCCTTGAGTCAGGTGTTGGTAGCGCTGAATAAAATGTTCCGCCAGCGGAAGAATATCTTCCTTCCGCTCCCTCAGCGGGCGAATGTTCAGGGGTAACACATCGAGTCGGTAGAAGAGGTCTTCGCGGAACTGTCCTTGTTGCACCGCCTGACGCAGGTCTCTGTTGGTGGCGGCGATGATACGAATATCCAGACAGATGGTTTTATGGCTGCCAACCCGTTCGATTTCCCGCTCCTGCAGTACCCGCAACAGTTTGGCCTGCAGCATCAGTGGCAGTTCGCCAATCTCATCCAGCAGCAGGGTGCCGCCGTTGGCCAGCTCAAATTTACCGGGCTGATCATGGCTGGCACCGGTAAAGGCACCTTTGACATGACCAAACAGCACGGACTCCAGGATCTGCTCTGGAATGGCGGCGCAGTTAACGGCGATAAAGGGTTTGTCGTTGCGGTTGGAATGGCGATGAATATAACGGGCCAGAGGTTCTTTACCTGTGCCGCTCTCACCGGTCAGCAATACACTGGCATCGGCAATGGCGGCTCTGTGAGCTAGCATCAGCAGCTGTTTACTCACCGGGGAGGCAGCGACCAGGCTTTGGTCAGTTTGTTCCAGTCGACGCAGGCGCTGTACCAGATTCAGCAGTTGTACTTCATCCAGCGGCAACAGCAGGTAATCCTGGGCTCCACAGCCCATGGCGGCGCTGGCCAGCTCCGACTGTTCAGGGTTTAGCAAGGCAACCAGGTTGCGGCTGCGGATCTGCTTAAGCTGACCCGGAACCTGTTCCAGCTCGGCCCGGGACAGATCAACAAAGGTCAGCCAATTGCCCTGGGCTGAATCGTCCAGCACAAATCCCTGAGCTTCAAGAGCGTGACGACAATTGTCTGAAATCAGTGTGCTGCAGCCGGAGATTTTGACTCTCATTGTTTCTCTCCCCCAATCGCTTTAACCAGTCTGATTGTGACTCTGCGGTTGAGTACCCGGCCGTTTTCAGAACTGTCTGAGGCGATGGGCTTACGGTTACCGTGATGGAATACCTGCAGTTTGTTTGCATCGATACCCAGTTCAATCAGGCGGGAGGCAACATTCTCGGCCCGCTCCTGGCTCAGTACCAGATTGGACAGGCGGTTGCCGCTGGCGTCGGCGTGACCATCGACCAGGACGCCTGTGATGCTGCCATCGGCTTTGACATACCTGGCGATAGCTCTCAGATCCTGCTCGGCATCGGCACTCAGCAGAGAGGAGGACGTCCCAAAGCGAATTTCTCTTTGTCTTACGTATTCAAATGGTTGCGGTAAAAGTGCGCGGCGGCACTGTCGAAATGCCTGCAGGGATTCGCTGACATTGACCGGGGGAATTGTGAGGCGATAGCTGAGCTTGTCGGACTGTCTGATATCCAGTTGCCAGCTGTAACCCTGCTCCAGGGCTTCGATAAACTGCTCCAGCACCGAACCTTTGGCCTGGGCTCTGTGTTGGTGCCAGAACATTTCTGTGTAAATTTGCGGGCGGGTGTTTGTATTCCAGCTTGAATCAACCACGCTGGCGGTGGTGGTGCTTGCGTTACTTAACCAATCAGCATCCAGCTGAAGTGCCGGTCTGACACCTGGTTCCATGCGCAGTGCCAGACGGCCGAAGCCGGTGATCTCCTGAGACAGTTCGCAACCAAATGCATCACCATTAAATTGCCATTTCACCTGTTCAAGAGGCGTTTGATAACGAGTCGGCTCAGCATGTGCAAAATTAATAAGTAACATGCTTGATATAATTGCGCTGAATAAATAACAAACGGCCGGCATGATAATAATCATCCTTAAGTTAATCGTGTATAACAGGATATTTTTAAATGTTTTTATTAGGTTTTTTATTATCTTGAAGTCGGGTTAAAAAATATTTAGCATCTGGCGGAAACCGCCGAAGTAAATAAAGTCGGCACAAATTAGCTTAACCGGTGATATGGTGTCAACATCTATCAATGCCGCGTCATTACTGGGTTTTGGTGTCAATAAACTGTCATTTTTTTAGCGTGCGTCAAATAAAAATCCTGCATATATATTTACTGGCTTTGGTGATTAAAAACTGCGCTAAATATAAAAATATTAATCAGTCGATTAAAGTTTCGATTAATTTTGGTCGCTTCTAATTGAACTTTGGTTTATTAATGTGCACGACTTTTATGGCGCATTTTTTAATGACAATAAATTGTCGTCTGTCAAAAAAGTGAATTAATAACTTAATTCAAAAAACTGAATTTCGGGGCAACAGGATGAAAACTACTGCCAAAGCGAAGGTGCTGCCTTCCGACAGTCAAATAACGGTGAGATCCGTGGATTTGGTACAGGAGAAGCTGGCACGCAGTCGACTGCTACTTGAGCTTGAACAGGGTCAGCAGCGTCTTTGCAGCAACATCAATCAGGTTCTCAAGCCTTTTATGCGCCAGGGCGGAGCCGGTATTCAGCGGGTGTCGCTGGATCCAGAAGCCCGCAGTGTCCATGCCTGCCATGAGCATGTGTGGTTCTCTTTGAGTCAGCAACGCCGGGTGCTGGCGGTGTGGCGAATTGACCGCTGCACGCTGGAACAGCTGGCCAGCAGCAATTATGGCGGCCAGTCCGGTCATCTTTTCTCGCCACTGCGCTCACCCACTCAATCCGAATTCAGGCTGGGGCTGAAACTACTGAAAGCTGCCCTGGCGACCATGCCCCTCCCGCCACTCGATTTTGACAACCTTCAGCTGGAACTGATGTCCGCCGGACTGCCGCTGGAAACCGCCGCCTGTTGGCAACTGACGTTCGCCGACGATTACCCGGTTGCGCCCATGCTGTTTGCGATGACAGACCATCTGCTGAATCTGCTGACCGGTCCGGCCACGTCTCACCAGGTAGCGGATGATCTCGCTGCCCGACTGGAGCAGAGGTTGATGCAGATCCCGGTGCAGATGAAGCTGGAGGTTGGCCGTCAGCACCTGCCGGTTGATTCTTTATCACAGCTGAGTGTGGGGGATGTATTGCCTCTGACTCTGCACCGTCGTTGTCCAGTTTCTCTGGGCCAACGTCCCCTGTTTTATGCCAGTGTTCATGCCCACGAGGGGCAGCTGGTCGCCCGTTTGAATCAAGATGCTTACCAAGAAGAGGATGTAGCCCGTGTCTGAGCAAGCCCTGTTAAATGACGACGATTTCCTGCTGGATGACGAACTGTTTGCCGAAGAGGCTCCGGTGGCCAGAAGCAAGCCCAGCCGCGGCATGTCGTTCTTCAATCAACTGCCGGTGCAGGTCAGCCTGGAGCTGGCCAGCGCGGAGATGTCTCTGGGTGAACTGACCCGTCTGGGTCAGGGTGATGTGGTGACCCTGGATCGTATGGTTGGCGAACCACTGGATATCCGGGTGAACGGCGCTCTGTTGGGACGCGGTGAAGTGGTCGAAGTTAACGGCCGCTATGGTGTGCGCTTGCTGGAGGTTGAGGCCGGTGGCATTGCCGCAATGCAAGATTAATCCGCTCTGGGCTGTGCTGCTGATCTTGTTGGCGGCCTTTCCTGCTCAGGCAGCAGATGGTTTAACACTGCTGACTTTGGGGCAGGGCGACGAGTCTCAGAAGGTCAACATCAAACTGGAGATTCTGGCACTGATGACAGTGCTGGGATTTCTGCCTGCCATGTTGATGATGATGACCTGCTTTACCCGCATCATTATTGTACTGGTGATCCTGCGTCAGGCCCTTGGCCTGCAGCAGAGTCCTCCCAACAAGGTGCTGATTGGCATCGCTCTGGTGCTGTCTATGTTTATCATGCGCCCGGTCGGGGAAGAGATTTATCAGAACGCCTATTTGCCCTATGACGCGGGCCAGATTGAGTTACCTGAACTGGTGACCCGGGCAGAGGTTCCTTTGCGGGGCTTTATGCTGGCTCAGACCCGGGAGACAGATCTGGAACAGATGCTGAAGGTTGCCGATGAGCCGGTCAATTTGAAGCCTGACGAGATCCCTTTCTTTGTGCTGCTGCCTGCCTTTGTGTTGTCAGAACTGAAAACCGCATTCCAGATTGGCTTCCTGCTTTACCTGCCATTTTTGGTGATCGATCTGGTGGTGGCCAGTGTGCTCATGTCCATGGGTATGATGATGCTGTCCCCCTTGATTATCTCCCTGCCTTTTAAGCTGATGGTATTTGTGCTGGCCGATGGCTGGTCGATGACGGTCGGCACTCTGACCGCCAGTTTTGGATAGCGCCATGGAATTGATGGAAATTACCACCTTCTTCTCCGACGCCATCTATTTGGTGGTGATGCTGGTATTAGTGCTGATTGTGCCCGGCCTGATTATTGGTCTGATAATCGCTGTGTTTCAGGCGGCGACTCAGGTGAATGAACAGACCCTCAGCTTTTTGCCCAAGCTGGTGCTGACCCTCCTGATGGTGATCTTTGCCGGACAGTGGATACTGCAGCAGCTGCTGGATCTGTTTGATCGCCTGTTCCACAGTATCCCCCATGTGATCGGTTGATATGCTGAGCCTGACGAGCGCCGAGATAACCCAGTTTATTGGTACCTTCTGGTGGCCCTTCTGTCGCTTGATGGGGGCCTTTGTCATGATGCCCTTTCTCGGACATGTGCATATCCCGGCGACAGTTAGAATTTTGCTGGCTTTTATGATGGCGGCACTGCTTGGGCCAACACTGCCGCCCCCGCCGCAGGTGGATCCTGTATCCCTGGCTGCCGTGTGGCTGGTGACCGAGCAGATACTGATTGGCTTTATGCTGGCGCTGTTTCTGACCCTGATGATCCATGTGATGACCCTGCTGGGCGCCATGATGTCGATGCAGATGGGGCTTGCGATGGCCTTGGTGAATGACCCCGGCAGCGGCAGCAGTGAGCCGATTCTGGGGCAGATGTTTTTGATGTACGGCACCTTGCTGTTTCTGGCACTGGATGGTCACCTGGTGGCTATCGGCGTGGTGGTGGACAGTTTTCACCTCTGGCCCGTGGGGCAGGGGATTTTTGCCTTGCCTTTGATGGGCTTGGTGGAGCGCTTTGCCTGGATGTTCGGTGCGGCGTTTATGCTGGCGCTGCCGGCGGTACTGGCGATGTTGGTGGTTAACCTGACTTTCGGGGTGCTGAACCGTTCCGCCCCGTCCCTGAATATCTTCTCTCTGGGTTTTCCTATGGCAATGATCATGGGCCTGCTGTGTGTATTGCTCTCTTTTTCCGGTTTGCCGACCCGCTACTCGGATATCTGTTTGCAGGCACTGCAATCCATGTATGAGTTTATCGGGGGGACGCCATGAGCCAGCAAAGCGGCGCCGATAAAACAGAACAGGCCACGCCCCAGAAACTGCGTAAAGCCAGAGAGCAGGGGCAGGTGCCCCGCTCCAAAGATCTGGCATCCAGCGCCCTGATTATCGGTTGTTCTCTACTGCTGTTTACCAGCGCCGACTGGTTTGCAGCTGGCATAAGAGAGATGGCGGCCCACAATATGATGCTGACCCGGGAGGAGCTGGATACCCCGGGGATGATGATGCGGCATGCGGGCCAGAGCCTGCTGGCCATGTTGCAGATACTCGGTCCGCTGTTTTTAATGGTACTGCTGTTGGCCCTGGTGTCAGGCGCACTGCCCGGGGGACCTGTGTTGAACCTGACCCTGGTGGGCTTTAAAGGCAGTCGTATCGACCCGATCAAGGGGCTGGGGAAACTCTTCTCTACCCGCTCTTTGGTGGAGCTGCTTAAATCTGTGCTTAAGGTGAGTTTGCTGCTCACCATCATGTGGTTGTTCCTGTCCCATAACCTTACCTATCTGCTCAATATCAGTCAGCTGCCGGTGGACGAAGCAGTTTCCCGTGGGGTTGAGTTGATCAGTCTGGCACTTATGTATCTTGGTGCCGGGCTGCTGTTTATCACTCTGATTGATGTGCCTTACCAGTACTGGCAGCACAAGAAAGAGCTGAAGATGACCAAGCAGGAGGTGAAGGATGAGCACAAGCAGATGGAGGGTAAGCCGGAGATTAAAGCCAAAATCCGTGCCCTGCAGCAACAGATGGCCCGTTCCCGTGCCGAGGTGTCTGTGCCTCAGGCAGATGTGATTCTGGTAAACCCTACCCATTATGCGGTGGCGCTTAAGTATGACCCCAAGCGTGCCGAAGCGCCTTTCGTGATTGGTAAAGGTGTAGATGAAGTGGCTCTGTATATGCGGGAGCTGGCCCGTCGACACCAGGTCGAGATTGTGTCGGCTCCGCCTCTGGCCCGGGCCGTGTACCACTCAACCCAGATTGAACAGCAGATCCCTGCAGGTCTGTTTATGGCTGTGGCCCATGTTCTGCACTATGTGTTGCAGATCCGCGCCGCCAGACAGGGTAAGTCGGCGATGCCGTCACCCCTGCCGAATTTCGATATCCCTTCCCATTTGCGGAAAGACTAGAGGAAGCCTGACCGATGAATTGGTTCAGAAGTACATTTGCCGATAACCGGGCTTTTATGGCCATTCCAGTGATGTTGCTGGCTATTCTGGCCATGATTATTCTGCCTTTGCCGCCCTGGCTGTTGGATATTCTGTTCACCTTCAACATAGTGTTGGCCATTATGGTGCTGCTGGTGAGCGTGTCGATACGAAGGCCGCTGGACTTCTCTGTCTTCCCGACCTTGCTGTTGTTGGCAACCCTGATGCGTTTGACCCTGAACGTGGCATCGACCCGGGTGGTGTTGATTGAAGGCCATCAGGGGGGAGACGCTGCGGGTAAGGTGATTCAGGCCTTTGGTGAAGTGGTGATTGGCGGCAATTACGTCGTGGGTGCTGTGATCTTCCTGATCCTGATGATTATCAACTTTGTGGTGATCACCAAGGGTGGCGAACGTATCTCTGAGGTATCAGCCCGCTTTACTCTGGACGCCCTGCCGGGTAAGCAGATGGCCATTGATGCCGACCTGAATGCCGGAGTGTTGAACCAGGAGCAGGCCCGCAAACGCCGTCAGGAAGTGACCCGGGAAGCGGATTTTTACGGCTCTATGGATGGTGCATCCAAGTTTGTCCGGGGCGATGCCATTGCCGGTTTGTTGATTCTGGCGATCAACATTATTGGTGGTATCTGCATCGGTATCTTTATGCACGATCTGGATGCCTCTCAGGCGTTCAAGACCTATATCCTGCTCTCTATCGGTGATGGTCTGGTGGCTCAGATCCCATCTTTGCTGCTGGCGACGGCTGCCGCAATTATCGTGACCCGGGTGTCCGACTCGGAGGAGATGCCCGCCCAGTTTGGCCAGCAGCTGTTGGCCAACCCCAAGACCATAGCCACAGCGGCGCTGGTGATGGCGGTACTGGGGCTGGTGCCCGGCATGCCTGCGTTGGTTTTCCTGAGTTTTGCCATGGTGTTGGGCTTTGTTGCCTGGAAACAGATGGGGGCAGAGCAGACCAAACCCGAGCCGGAACTGGAGCTGAAAACAGAAGCCGCCGTGGCCGAGCCAGCCGCCCCAAGCTGGGATGCGCTGCCTTACACAGATCTGGTGGAGGTCAGCCTGGGGTATCGTTTGGTGCCTCTGGTGGAGCGGACCAAGGGAGCCGAGCTGCCCAAGCGACTGACAGGCATTCGTCGTACTTTGTCTGAGCAGGCGGGCTTCCTGCTGGCAGAGGTGAGAGTCAGGGATAACCTGTCGCTGCCCCCCAATAAGTATCAGATCAATCTGATGGGGAATCCGGCGGGTAGCGGTGAACTGGAGCCGGACAAACTGCTGGCTATCAAGAGTGGTCAGGTATTCGGTGAGTTGGATGGCATTATCACCCGGGATCCCGCTTATCAAATGGAGGCGGTCTGGATTGACCCTGACCATAAATCCCGGGCCCTGAATCTGGGCTACTCAGTTGTGGATAACGCCACAGTGATTGCCACTCACGTATCCAAGCTGATGCGGGAGCAGCTGTCCGATATGTTGCAGCATGATGATGTGGTGGCACTGTCTGAACGTCTTGGGCGTTTATCTCCCAAGTTGGCGGAAGCGCTTGGACTGGCGCTTACGCCAATCCAGCAGTTGCGGGTGTTTCGATTGTTGTTGCGGGAGCAGGTTTCTCTCAAGGATATACGCACCATTGCCACCACTTTGTTGGATTGCAGCGAGAACACCAAGGATCCGGTATTGCTGGCGGCTGACGTACGTTGCGCCCTGAGGCAGAACATAGTGCATCAGATTGCCGGTGACTCCAGCCCGTTAAGAGTGATGACTCTGGCTCCTGAGCTGGAGCGTACCCTGATAACTGCACTGAATCAGGCGCAGCAGGCGGGTAAGGTGTCGCTGGACAGTTTCCCGGTTGAGCCGGCGCTGCTGGCTCAATTGCAGCAGAAGATGCCTGTGATGCTGGCGCAGGCCCGGGCTGAAGGGCATCACCCAATGCTTTTGGTTCCGCCTCAGTTGCGTCCTTTGCTGGGACGTTATGCGCTGGCCTTTGCCAGAGGTCTGAATGTGCTTTCCTACAATGAGATCCCTGAAAGCCGGGACCTGCAGGTGGCGGGTCAGCTGGGGTAATTCGGCATAGCGGAATACCAAAAGAGACAGGCACTGCCTGTCTCTTTGCTTTTGGCCATGACTTTTGATCATTACTTTTGGTTATGTTTTTTGCTTATGTCCGGGTCGCTTGGCGTTTAACGCTCACCCAGCACTTCAAATTCGTCATACACCAGTCTGGCAGTGCCGTCAGACTGCAATTGCCAGTGTTCCTTATGCACTACTCCGTAGGCCTTGTTCATGGTCCAGCTTGACGTCAGCAGATAGCCATCTTCACCTTCTGCACTCCACTCCATCTGAGTGTATTCCACATCCTTAAAGCCCTGATCGATAATCTGTTGCCAGAATGCCTGTATCTGCTCCTTTCCTGTGAATTCACCGAAAGGTTTGGCGAGCATGGTGCAGCCCTCTTCATAACAGGCCGCGCAGCCTGCTGCATCCTGACGGTTGAAGGCGTCTTGCCAGGCTTTGATACCCGCCTGACAGGTGGTGAGTACTGATGATGTCATGGTGTGTTCCCCTGATTGAATCTCTGTAATGACCGTAAGTTTAGGGCTATGATTCAGGTTGAAAAACAGGCCTTTTGGAAAGTACTGTTTGGTTTAATCAAACAATAGGTGTCGATATGAATAAGCTGCGGCAGATGATGTTGTTTATGCACATAGTGGAGACAGGCTCGATTACCGCGGCGGCTGACCGCCTGGAGTTATCCAAGTCAGTGCTGAGCCAACACCTGAAAGCGCTGGAGGCGGAGCTTGGCACCACACTGCTTAAGCGCACTACCAGGCGGCAGTCTTTAACTGAAGCCGGGCAGGGCTTTTATCAGCACTGTCGGGAGATCTGTTCGCGGGCGGAGTTGGCCTGGGATGAAGTGCTGGAGCGCCAGCAAGTCCCGGGCGGACCTCTCAAAGTAACGGCTCCCCATGCCTTAATGGATTCTATGGTACTGCCTGCTCTGGTCAGTTGCTTTGCCGGGTTCCCAGGGGTGCAGCTGCAGCTTCTGTGTCAGGACCAACAGCTGGATTTAATGATGGAAGATATCGATCTGGCGGTGCGGGTGGGCGAGTCTGTAGACAGCCGTTACCGGCAAAAGCGAATAGGCAGCTTTAATGAGGTGTTGTGCCGGGCCAAAGGCGATGGCAGAGCATTGGCTGACACTGCCTATATCGCCAATCACTGGCAGGGCAGACAGATCAGTCACACCCTTGAGGGCAGGGAATATCAATTTACCCCATGTCACAGCACCAATACGGTTTCCCAGACTCAGGGGCTGATTCGCGCAGGCCTGGGCATAGGAGTATTGCCTGAGTTTATGCTGGGTGAGGGGATAGAAGTTATCACTCAGCTGGATCCTGTGAATGTGTATACCCTGCACCCTTTTGAGGCCGCGGTGCCTTTGACTGTGACCATGGCACAGCAGGCGATTGCAGCTGCATTTATGCCGTCATAAAGTAAAAGCCCCTGACAAAGAGCAGGGGCTTTTAGCATCTGTCTGAGCCTTTTTATTTCAGCCTATTGGTAACGGGCGAAGAAGTCACAGACCCGGGTCAGCGCCACTTCGCGGCGGGCATCTGTCTCGATAAAGATTTCATGCCGGGCACCGGGGATCAGCAGCTTCTCGCACAGACCGCCCACTGCGGCATCCTGAGCTGCATTATCCACTATGGTGTCATCTTCCGCCTGCAGCACCAGGATGGGTACTCTGGAATTGCGGGCTGCTTCTATGGCTCTGTCACAGGCATCCAGCGCCTGTACCAACCAATGATTAGTGGGTGAACCCAACTGAATCTCAGGTTGGGACTGATACAGGGTGCGGTATACGCCGTAACGGCCTTCGCTCTGGGTCAGTTCATTGCCTTCGAACGGCTGGCATTTGTAATCTGTGCCGCCAAGGACATACCAGGGCTCATCGCCCGACAGTTTATCCAGGGCGTTGGCCAGCCAACGGATAAGGCCCTTGGGAGCCGGCAGTTTAATGCCATACATGGGGGCGGAAAACGCCGCAGCCTTGAAGGTTTCCGGATGCTTTTGCAGGTACAGGGTGCCAATACAGCCCCCCATGGAGTGGCCAAGCAGATACAGGGATTGGTGTTTGGCTGGTTTCACCTGAGCGTTAATAAAGCTGTGCAGGTCTTCGATATAGTCGTCGAACTGGCTGACATGCCCCTTGTGGGGATTAGCCGTCATACGGCCCGACAGTCCCTGCCCTCTGTGGTCCAGTGCATACACACTGTAGCCCTGCTGATACAGGTCGAAGATCAGTTCCTGATATTTAAGGAATGACTCCACCCGGCCGTTGCTGATCACCACAGCTTTGTCACTGTCATTGTGACGAATACTGCACCAGGCGATATTGCAGCCCTTTTTCCCTTTAAAGAAGCCTGTGGTCACCTGCTGCCAGAATTCGGCAAGCTGCTGTTGACCAGCCTTACTTGAGGTATGGCTTTCTTCCGAAAAAGAAGGGGATATGCTCATTGAGGGTTCCTGAAAATTAAACTGGCGACAGTGTAGCGGCATTGCCGGGAAGCGGGAAGTCATGCCCGCCTTTGGAGGCGGGCATCAGGCAGGCATTTAGCTGTTGAGCTGAGCCTGAATATAATCCTGCACCTGCTGTTCCAGTACGTTCAGCGGCACAGAACCGTTCTCCAGAATGGCATCATGGAAGGTGCGAATATCAAACTTTTCACCCAGAGCCTCTTCGGCTTGCTTACGCAGGCGCTTGATAGTCAGCTCACCCACCTTGTAAGACACCGCCTGACCGGGCCAGGAGATGTATCTGTCTACCTCTGTGGTGACATTGTGCAGCGACAGTGCGGTATTGGAGGCCATATAGTCCAGCGCCTGCTGGCGGCTCCAGCCTTTCACATGCAGGCCTGTATCCACTACCAGACGGCAGGCACGCCACATCTCATAGGTCAGGCGTCCGAAGTTACTGTATGGGTCCTGATAGAAACCGGCTTCCAGCCCCAGGTATTCGGCATACAGACCCCATCCTTCGCCAAAGGCGGAGATATAGCTGTAGCGGCGGAAATCCGGCAGGGCTTCCTGCTCCTGATTCAGGGCGATCTGCAGATGGTGTCCCGGGACGGCTTCGTGCAGGGTCAGGGCTTCCATCTCATACAGGGGGCGTTTGTTCAGGGCGTAAGTGTTAACCCAGTAGTATCCGGCTTCACGTTCATTACTGGCACCTGAGTAGCGGCCTGTGGTGTATTTGGGGGCAATCTCGGCTGGTACTTCCTTAATGCCGTATGGCGTGCGCGGCAGGGTAGCAAAGTACTTTGGCAGCATGGCATCGGCTTTTTTGGAGATATAGGCTGCCTCTTTCAGCAGTTCTTCCGCCGTTTTGGGGTAGAACTGAGGGTCGGTGCGCAGGAAGTGCAGGAAATCGGCAAAGCTGCCCTCAAACTCCAGCTCATCAATAATAGTCTGCATCTCAGCGCGAATGCGGGCGACCTCTTTGATACCCAGCTGATGTACCTCGTCGGCAGTCATATCCAGGGTGGTGTAGTGGCGTACCCGGTTCTCGTAGAACTCGGTGCCATTGGGCAGATCAGCGGCCGCTATGGTGTCTCTGGTATTGGGCAGATACTCCTGAGTCATAAAGGTGTAGAAGTTGTCATACAGAGGCAGAACCTGCTCCTCAACCACTTTGCGACCTTCGGCCTGTAGTCTTTGCTGATCGGCTTCACTGATATGTTTGGGGAAACTGGTAAAGGGCTTGTAGTAGCCACTCTCTTCGACATCGACCTGATAGGCACTGATGCTGTCTTCAAACCCTTTCAGAGTGGCTTTTGGAGGGGTTATCCTTTCAGCCAGACCCTGCTTAAGCCAATAGGTTTGCTGGGCAAAATAGTTGGGCAGGGCTTTCAGGCGGGCCAGGTAGTTGTCGTAGTCCTCAACGGAATTGAATCGTCCCTTGCTGATGCTGGTGATATAGGCATGAAAACCGCTTTCGGATGAGATGGGCACATAGTGGTCTTTGTAGCCGTACATATCCGTGCTGTTGGCCAGTTGATACTCGAGTATCAGGGCGTTGATCTGCTCCTCTTTACTCAGCTGACTCTTGTCCAGGTCGCTGAGCTTGCTCAGCAGATCGAGTTGCGCCTGGTGGTGTTGTGCCAGCGCCTGAGGGGACATATCGGTTAGCTTGCCCGCGGCGCTTTTATCACCTTTGGACATAGCCAGTGAGGGGCTGCGCTTGAGCTTCAGCTGCCAGTCAGCGGCGATAATATCCGCCAGTTGCTGCTGGCTGAGATTTTTGGTTTCGCTGGCTTCGGCTTTTGGGGCTGATGCGGAAGGGGAGTGGCTAACATTGATCTGGCAACCTGTGAGTGCCAGGGCAATGGCGGCGCTGAGGGCAAGTTTATACATCTTCATTCCTTTGCTTTGGTTGTCCTCTATTACTGAACAAGGCGTTAAGTGAAGGGACTTTGGTTATTATTGTTGCTGAATTATGCCTGATTTTTGCCCAAGTCAGCAAAAGTTGCCATTTAGCCGTTCGGCTATCTTCTGGCCTGAGATATCGGGCTATTGTTTGCTGTGATAGACTGCTTGTATACAAAATAAAACAATAATCAAACTCAGCTTTGGCTAAGAAACAGCGCAATGGATTGATTCTGACAGAGTCTTTCTCTTACTCTTTCTCCGGACTGAGGTTAAACATGGGGGGTTGTATGATTAATAAATCTATTCCATTGGTGGACCTGCACAGGCATCTGGACGGTAATGTCAGGGTGAACACCATTTGGGAACTGGGTCAGCAACATGGAATCGCTCTGCCTGCAGAGTCTCCTGAACTGCTGGCACCCTATGTGCAAATTCAGGGGAAAGAGGCCAGCCTGGTGGATTTCCTCAAGAAGCTGGACTGGATGGTGGCCGTGTTGGCTGACCTGGATGCGGTCAAGCGAGTTGCCTATGAAAACGTACTGGACGCCCACGCATCTGGCCTGGATTACACTGAGCTGAGATTCAGTCCTTACTATATGGCGATGACCCACAAGTTGCCGATGGAAGGTGTGGTTGAAGCCGTGATTGATGGTGTTGCCGAAGGGGTGAAAGAGACCCAGGTGAAGACCAATCTTATCGGTATTATGTCCCGCTCATTCGGCGTCGAGGCCTGTAAAGCCGAACTTGATGCCATTATGTCCCTGCGTCCCAAAATCGTTGCCGTGGATCTGGCCGGCGATGAAATGGGTTTCCCCGGTGACCTGTTTGAAAGTCACTTTAAGCGGGTACGGGATGCTGACCTGGGGATTACGGTGCATGCCGGTGAGGCCAAGGGGCCGGAAAGTGTCTGGCATGCCATTCGCGAATTGGGTGCGACCCGAATTGGCCATGGCGTTAACGCCATTAAAGACCCTGAATTAATGGAGTATCTGGCCAAACACAATATCGGTATTGAGTCCTGCCCAACCAGTAATGTACACACTTCAACGGTCGCCAGTTATGGGCAGCAGCCGCTGAAGACCTTCCTGCAAGCCGGTGTGCCTGTGAGTTTGAATACCGATGACCCGGGTGTCAGCAACATCGATATCAATCACGAGTATGGGATTGCCAAAACTGAGCTGGGCCTGAGCGATGCAGAGCTGGAGCAGGTTCAGCGCTATGGCGTGGAGATGGCATTCCTGTCTGACAGTGAACGCAAGGCCCTGTACTTTGCCAAGCAGGATTATCTGCCTTAATTCCAAAGTCAGAGATATGAAAAAGCCGCTCAATGAGCGGCTTTTTGCTGTTTGACAGATGTCAGAGAGAGGGTTAAATCACACGGGAAAACTGCTGCTGACGGGCCTTCTCACGGAAGTAAACGTCGAAGCACATGCAGATGTTACGGATCAACAGGCGGCCAGTGGGGCTGACGGTGATCTTACGGTCTGTGATATCAACCAGCTTGTCGTCGATAAAGGTCTGCATCAGCTTCATATCTTCGGCGAAGTACTCTTCGAACTTGATATCCAGCTTCTCATCCATCTGCGCCATATCCAGGTCGAAGTGGCAGATCAGTTGCTTGATCACAGCACGGCGGATTTCGTCGTCACGGTTCAATCCGCAACCTTTCCACAGCGCATGGCCGTTTTCGTCCAGAGACTCATAGTAAGGACGAATGTCTTTCTGGTTCTGAGCGTAGCAGTCACCAATCATAGAGATTGAAGACACACCCAGACCCAGCAGGTCACACTCTTCCTGGGTGGTGTAACCCTGGAAGTTACGGTGCAGACGACCTTCGTTCTGCAGTCTGGATAGCTCATCGTCCGGCTTGGCGAAGTGGTCCATACCGATAAACTGGTAACCATCACCGGTCAGGGTTTCGATGGTCTGCTGCAGCATGTCCAGTTTCTGCTGTGGTGACGGCAGATCTTCATCTTTAATCTTGCGCTGAGCGGCAAAACGGGATGGCAGGTGCGCATAGTTGAACACAGACAGGCGGTCCGGAGACAGGTCCAGAATACGGGCAATCGTCTGGGCAAAGGTTTCCGGCGTCTGGTGTGGCAGACCATAGATCAGATCTACGTTAGTGGACTGGAAGCCCATGGCTTTGGCCTTGGCCATCAGAGCGAAGATAAAGTCTTCATCCTGTTCACGGTTCACCGCAACCTGAACCTCTTTATTGAAGTCCTGCACCCCGATAGAAATACGGTTGAAACCGGCTTCTTTCAGGGTATCCAGCATGGTCAGTTCGATTTCACGAGGATCCACTTCAATGGAGAATTCACCTTCATCGGCGAAGTTGAAGTGCTGTTTCAGCAACTTGCTCAGACGCATGATCTGCTCTTCACTCAGGAAGGTTGGAGTACCACCGCCCCAGTGCATCTGGGTCACAGTGTACTTCTCGAACAGAGGCGCGCGATTGGCAATTTCCTGAGCCAAGTACTGGATGTACTGATCCGCCTTGTGCTGGTGGCGGGTTACGATTTTGTTACAACCGCAGTAGTAGCAGAGCTTGGCACAGTAAGGAATATGTATGTAGAGTGACAACTTGTCGCTCTTGCTGTGCTCGATCGCCTTCAGCAAATCCGCTTCAGTGAACTGATCGTTAAACTCCAGCGCCGTTGGGTAAGAGGTGTAACGGGGACCGCTGTAGTTATATTTTTCGATCATCGACTGATCCCAGCTGATTTTAGTGGGCTGATTCAAGGCGTGTCCTCCGAGGGTATTTTAGTATTGTGCGAAGTATGCAACTTTTACGATCAAATAACATTGATCCAGGTAGAAAAAAACAACACCGCTAAAACCTGTATCAGACAAGGGGTGACGGGATTTTAACCACTTCGCACAGTGGTCCATTTGATGATTGGATAAGGACTATCTATGAAAAGTTTTTGGTTGTCTGTGGTTTTATTGGCAATTTGTGCGCCGACTCACGGCGAGACATTGATCCATGCCGGGCGTTTGATTGACGGTATTGAGTCTAAACCCAGAGAAAAAGTCACAGTGGTCGTGGATGGAGACCGCATTGTGGCAGTGGAAGAGGGGTACCGTCAGCCAGGCAATGATGACCAGGTTGTCGACTGGCGCGACGGCACTCTGATGCCAGGCTTTATCGATATGCACACCCACTTGAGCTCCAATGGGGGCAAGGGTGCTTATATGGACCCTTTCAACAAGAACCCGGCGGACCTGGCTTTACGGGCCGCGGCCAACGCCAACACTACGCTGAAAGCAGGTTTTACTACGGTGCGGGACTTGGGGGACAGAGGCAATGTGACTGTATCCCTGCGTAACGCCATCAGTGCCGGTTTGGTGCCTGGCCCACGTATCTACACTGCATCCAAATCACTGGCGACGACCGGTGGTCATGCTGACCCAACCAATGGTCATAAACATGCTCTGATGGGAGACCCAGGACCGGCTCAGGGAGTGATTAATGGACCGGAAGATGCCTATAAAGCGGTAAGGCAGCGCTATAAGGAGGGGGCTGACCTGATTAAGCTGACGGCTACCGGCGGCGTGTTATCTGTGGCCAAGAGTGGTCAGAACCCTCAATTTACCGAAGGTGAGTTGGAAGCCGTGGTGGAGGCTGCCAATGACTATGGCTTTAAGGTGGCGGTTCATGCCCACGGTAAAGAGGGGATGCGCCGGGCGATTGAAGCGGGAGTCAGCACCATAGAGCATGGTACTTATATGGATAAGTCACTGTTCCGGCTGATGAAGAAAAACGGTGTGGCGCTGGTGCCGACTCTATCTGCCGGGGAGTATGTGGAGCAGAAAGCGAAAATCGATGGTTTCTTTCCTGAAATAGTTCGTCCTAAAGCCCAGAAGATTGGTCCTCAAATCAAGGAAACCTTTGCCAGGGCCTATGATGCCGGTGTGCTGATTGCCTTTGGTACAGATGCCGGAGTATTTCCCCATGGAGAGAATGCCGGTGAGTTTGTGTTGATGACTCAGGCAGGTATGGATGAGATGGACGCGATCAAAAGTGCCACCTCTGTGGCGGCTCGGGTGTTAGGCGATGAGTCGGTAGGTGCTGTTGAGACTGGTCGCTATGCCGACTTTGTCGGTGTAAAGGGTAATCCGCTGGAGGATATCAGCGTGCTGTTAACACCTGCTATGGTGATTAAGTCTGGTCAGCAGGTGGCACTTGATTAGCCGATAGTCAGGAATTAAAAAAGCGCTGTCGACTGAGTCGCAGCGCTTTTTTGTCAGTTCTTGAAAGAGCTTAGTGTGCTGGCTTAAGGCTGAATTCTGTAAGCAGTTTGGCTTCAGCCAGGATAGCATCTTCATGCTCTGACTCAGATTTCATCCGCTGTAAGTCCAACTTCATCCGCTCCTGTTTTGGCAGGGCTTTGCGGGCATCCATAATGGGATGGTCTTTGATCACCTCAAAATGGCTGAACAACCTGGGATAATCCGGTGATACCCTTTCGGTCAGTGACAGACGGTCAAACAGGCGGGCTATTCTCACTACGCCCTCTGACAGTTCACACCTGTCTTCCAGCATAGCCTGGGCGATATAACGAATATCGCCGAGTATCTCTTCCCGTTTGGCGTCGGCCTCTGCCTGCTTCTTGGCTTTGATTCTGGCCGCCTGCAGTTGCTGCTGACTGACTTTACGCAGCAGCACAAAGGCATAGGCTGCCAGTGCCAAAATAATTACAAGGCCCAGAATTATCCATGGTGTGTACACAGCGTCTCCTTACAGCTTATTTGGAACTTCAGTCTTTGTTCTGATACTGCTTCAACAGATCCATACCGGACTCAAACTGATCCAGCAGGTCGTCATCTGACTTAGGCTTGCTCGGCGCGAAGTCTTCCTCTTCAGCCAGACCCAGCTTCTCCATCAGCTTCTCGATTTCAGCCAGCTGCTTGTCCAGCCACTTCTGATCTGCCGGGGCCAGGTTACGACCCTCTTCAAGCATATCCAGCAGTTCGTTCAGGCGTGGATCTTCTTCCAGCATCAGCAGGCGTTGCTCGTCAGTGATCTTAGGCTGCTTTGGCTTGGCCGCCTTTTCAGTCACCACTGGCTTAATTTGCTCTGGCAGAGTCAGGACGATAGGACGCTTGCTGCCATGGCGTGGATCTTTGGCCTGGGTCTTACCATTGCCACTGGAAGCTTGCTTCAGTGCACCTTCGTTTGAACGACTGCCGGTTTTGTTGCCGTTATCGCGCTTCTTTGAGGCAATCTTACGATCTGACTTCTTTGTGCGAGGTGCCATTTTTGCACCGTTCTCATTGATATTGCGTGTCTTTTTGCTGCGAGACATAGGATTCTCTACTAAATTCGTGTCCTTATCCCATCAGCCGGTATAGCAGTCGCGGCAGGGGGGATAAATCAGGGGGTGCGTGTTATATCAGATTCTGCTGCTTTTTGCATCAGAATGAGGTCATTTGCGGCAAATAATAGCTTAAAGCCATAGTGGGCGGCCAGATATTCAAAGGTGTGGCGAGAGTAAAAGCTAACATGGGCCTGGTTGTTCTTATAATGCCATTTGGCGAACTGATCAGGATCTGTCAGCAATCGGGTATTAATGGCCAGAAAGCCGCCGATTTTAAGGGTTTTGCACAGCAGCCCCCATTCCCTGAGTGGGTAGCTGAAATGTTCAAATACTCTGTAGCTGCAAACAAAGTCATAAGTTTGTCGCAACACGCTATGATCCGGAGCGAGGAATGGATCGTACTGACTCAGACTGTGGCCTTGACTGCGCAGTGGGACCAGTACTTCTTCCGGCAGCAGGCCGCCATAATTAAGGCCACTGAGGGGCTGGCCATTAAACTCGGCCAATTGGGCAATTAGCTGCTGAATAAACTGAGACAGTTGTTTTTGCCTGGCAGGATTCATCTTACCGTACTTCTGCCTTTGCGCCTGGGGAGGCAGCTGAGAATGCACATCGGCGAACACCAACTGGCAATTGGGACAGCGAAAGAAGCCGCGCTTTTTGTCTGTATAGAAAAGCGAAGGACGACTATCTTGGCACAGTGGGCATCTAGGCATTAGAGATCATAAGGTTACAGCTTTGGCCAGATTATATACCCAAAGTGGTTTGTGGGGCAGTGACTGGCTGACTGGTGCGGAAATAAAAAAAGCGGCAGTTTTCACTGCCGCCTGAATATTGTGCTCTAAGCACTTATTCTGATATCCCAGTATCCGTACTGGCTATGTGACTTTCCCGGTCGATTCCATTTGTTGTTGTTTGCTTTCCATGCAATTTATTTTTCGTTTTTGTCTCCAGACTTTCGTCCTGACCTGAATCCTTCAAGTCATTTCCGTAGATGGTCTTTACACCACCACATCAACCGTCATCTATGACGAAGTACAACCATCCTTGTTGTTCACATCCAGTGAATCCAGCGTCCAGCCGTTGCATCCAAAGCTATGCTTCCATTGCTCTGATGGCATCCTGCTATCAGTCTCCGGTTGGAGTGGTTCCCTCGACGCTTGGGAGTGCTTTTTCAAGCTTGCGGCCATCATGGCCATCCCGATAGTCCCTGACCTGAATCTCAAAGTGAGATTTCGACTCGTTATTATTATTTGGCGAGTGGTCTAAGCGTTATAGTTATTATTTGACTTCGTTATTCTTATATCTTGAATGTATAGCACATGCGGACTCTGAAAGTTGTTATTTAATTTATTGCACAATCAGTTGGGTTCTGTCCGATGCGGGTCTAATTAAATCTGAATGTGTGACCTGTGTCAAGGTGAAATGTCAAAAGGGTGACGTTTACGTAAACTTTATGCACAAAAAAGGCGCCGGATGGCGCCTTTCTGTTAGTGGCAGGTTATTGATTCATCGTGGAAATATAAACTGCCAGAGCTTCGATGTCGGCATCGCTTAGCTTCTTGGATACATCACTCATCATGCCGTTCAGGTCGTTATTACGGGTGCCATCACGGAATTTATTCAGCTGAATTTTGATGTAATTGACATGTTGACCTGAGACCATTGGGAAGCCAGCAAGCTCCATTCCCAGACCGCTTGGACCGTGACAGGCAATACAAGCGGTAATACCGCGAGACATGTCACCACCTTTATACAGCTTCTCACCCAGCTCAGGAACGTCAGCAGCAGGAGCTTCAGACTGGGTTTGAGTCGCATAATAAGCCGCCAGATCGGCCATATCCTGATCAGTCAGTGCGGCAACCATGCCACCCATGATAGGATCCATGCGACCTTTTGCACCGCCGGATGCCATGGCATCTTTAAAGTCATGCAGCTGCTTTTCTGTGTAGGCAGCGTGCTGACCGGCAATCTTAGGATACATATCGATCATGCTGTTGCCGTCGACACCGTGGCAGGCAGCACATAAAGCAGACTTGGTTTTTCCAGCTTCAGCATCACCTTGTGCACTAACTGGCAAAGAGATGGCGGCGACTGCTGACAAAGCGAGGGCTAACTTTTTCATGGCGTTCCAACTTCTTGTTTGTTTATAGTCCTGAGCTTACAAGTAAGACCCGCAAGCATGATAAGATACGATAACTGTGATCAGGCTTATATTTTACATGAAAACGTGAAAATGTAAGCAACTCATCGATATTTATGACAAAAGTTGATCCTTTTTTGGAGTAATACGTGACAAATCCTCAAATCGACTTTCGCCGGGCCAAATTTTTGATCAGTGCCCCGGATATCGCCCATTTGGACAAGCATTTGCCTGGTGACACCGGGGTGGAAATTGCTTTTGCCGGGCGTTCCAATGCGGGTAAGTCGAGCGCGCTTAACGCATTGACAGAACAGAAAAACCTGGCAAGAACCAGTAAAACGCCAGGGCGTACTCAGCTGATCAACGTATTTGCTCTTGATGAGCATCGTCGTTTGGTGGATTTACCGGGTTACGGTTTTGCTCAGGTGCCCATGGCCATGAAAATAAAGTGGCAAAATGCGCTGGGTGAATACCTGCAGGAACGCCGCTGCCTGAGTGGTGTGGTGGTGCTGATGGATATCCGTCATCCATTGAAAGACCTGGATATGCAGATGATTGAGTGGGCTGTAGCCAGTGAAATCCCTGTATTGGCGCTGCTGACCAAGAGCGACAAACTGGCGCAAAGTGCCAAGATGAAGACAGTGAATGAAGTACGTAAGGCGCTGGCTGAATTTGGTGATTGGGTGCAGGTTGAACCTTTCTCTTCATTGAAGGGGACGGGCAAGCCTAAAGTGCTGAGCATCCTCAATGCATGGTGTCACCCGGATTGGCTGGAATTTATAGAGGAAGATGCTGAGTAACAGCTATCTTTTGATATTGATTAAGGCGCTCCCGGAGCGCCTTTTTTGTGCCCGTGATTTGAGTTGTTGCACTGAGATTTGAATGAGGGTTTGAACTCAAGAGGCTGGAATGCGGGCAAAAAAATAGCCGGGGACAGAGTCACCGGCCAAAAATACAGACTTAGCTCTTTTGGGGAGAAGCTAAAAAATATTCAACAAGACTCAAGTTCCATCAAGGCTTCAGATTGGGGCCGAAGACTCTGTAATGGCTCTCAATGTAAACAGCATACAGCGAAAAAATGAACATTTAAAGTAATTACTCTAAATTTTCTTTCGGGCATAAAAAAAGCCCCGGCGAAAGACTCGCCGGGGCGCCAGAATTTGGCAATCACTAAAAAGTGAAATAAAGGTCTGAAAGATAGAACATCTTAACCTCTGTACCCTACGCCAAGAATAATACCCCACTTGTCGGAAATTGAAAAACAGTTTTCTAAATAAACAACAAGCTTTGTGATGTGGATCTCGATTGATACGGGTGTTTACCGCTCTGAGTTGTCGTTTTATTACAGATGTGTGGTCTGGGTGACGGTTTTCGGTGTGTATTCTGAAATAAAAAACGCCAGCTCACTGAGTGGCTGGCGCTTTATTCGGCTTAAACGACACCGACAGTTGGTGATTCAGGTTAGTGTGCCTGCTCCCAGTTGTCGCCAATACCGGCTTCAGCCAGCAATTCGACGTCAAGACTGGCGGCAGCCGCCATCAGATCACAAACTTTATTTTTCAGTTCGTCGGCCCTGTCGGCATCCACTTCGAACACCAATTCATCGTGTACCTGCATGATCATACGGATTTCACCTGAAGTGTCCTTGTCCAGCCACTCCTGAATGCTGATCATCGCCTTTTTGATAATGTCAGCAGCCGTACCCTGCATTGGTGCGTTAATCGCGGCGCGCTCAGCAGCTTGTCGACGCATGGCATTACGAGCCTTGATCTCAGGCAGATACAGGCGGCGACCAAACAGAGTGGATACATACCCCTGATCGGCTGCTGCAGCGCGGGTGTCCTCCATATACTTGAGTACACCCGGATAGCGCTTGAAGTAGGTATCAATATAGGACTGGGCTTCAGCCCGCGGAATATCCAGCTGACGTGCCAGACCAAAGGCTGACATACCGTAGATCAAACCAAAGTTAACTGCCTTGGCACGGCGACGTTGTTCAGGAGTGACAGTTTCAAAGGCCACATCGAATACTTCAGCGGCGGTCGCGCGGTGAATATCCTTGCCTTCGGCAAACGCTTTCAGCAGACCGGCATCCTGAGACAGGTGAGCCATAATTCGCAGTTCGATCTGTGAGTAGTCGGCAGCCAGTACTTTTTTACCTTGTGGTGCAATAAAGGCCTGACGAATACGACGACCTTCTTCTGTGCGGATCGGGATGTTCTGCAGGTTCGGGTCACTGGAAGACAAACGACCGGTAGCGGCATTGGCCTGATGGTAGCTGGTGTGCACCCGACCGGTTCTGGCGTTAACCATCAGAGGCAATTTGTCTGTGTAGGTGCTCTTCAGCTTGGTCAGAGATCTGTGCTCCAGAATAATCTTGGGCAGTGGGTAATCCAATGCCAGTTCTACCAGGACTTCTTCGGCGGTAGAAGGTGCACCCTTTGGTGTCTTCTTAATGATGGGGTAACCCAGTTTGGTAAAGAAGAGCTCCTGTAGCTGCTTGGTGGAGCTCAGGTTGAATGGCTCGCCGGCAATTTCATGAGCTTTGGCTTCAAGCTCATCGATCTTGCGGGCCAACTCATCGCTCTGCTGGGCCAGCAGCATGGTATCGATCAGTACGCCGGTTCGTTCAACCCGTGACAATACATCGACCAGCGGCATTTCCAGCTCATTGAATACCGAGGGCAGCCCCTGCTCGCGCTCCAGACGTGGCCACAGGTGCTGGTGCAGACGCAGGGTAATATCTGCATCTTCAGCTGCATAGTGAGCAGCTTGCTCCAGCGGGATCTGGTTAAAGGTCAGCTGTTTGGCACCCTTACCGGCAATCTCTTCAAAACTGACTGTCTTGTGACCCAGGTATTTAAGGGCCATGCCATCCATATCGTGGCGGGAAGCCACGGAGTTGAAGACATAGGACTCCAGCATGGTGTCGAAAGCGATGCCTTTCAACTCAATACCCACGTTGGCAAAGATAGCCATGTCGTACTTGAGATTCTGACCGACCTTTTTAAGTGCAGCGTCTTCCAGCAGAGGCTTTAGTTGTGCCAGCGCGGCCGCCATCTCAAGTTGCTCTGGGGCGTCGACATAATCATGGGCCAAAGGCAGATAAGCGGCTTTGCCTGCTTCAACGGCAAAGGAGATACCCACCAGTTTGGCTTCCATATAATCCAGACTGGTGGTTTCGGTATCCACAGCGATCAGCTCGGCGTTGGCCAGCTTGTCGCACCAGGTATCCAATTGCGCCTGAGTCAGAATGATTTCATATTCGATATCGACTACCGCTGGCGCAGCAATATCTTCTTCAGTGTTAACCTGAGTTGACGCTACGGATTCGCCACTGTCCAGTAACTCTGCCAGCCAACGCTTGAATTCCATCTCGCCAAAGCATTTAACCAGCTCATCTTTGTCAGCGTCTTTATGCTCCAGCTCGCCCCAGCTCAGATCCAGCTCTACATCGGTTTTGATGGTGGCCAGATCATAGGAGAGCTGCAGCATTTCAGCATTGTCGCGAATTTTGGCAGGCATGGTTTTGGAACCACGGAAACCCAGCGCAACGACGGCATCTGGATCTGCCAGCAATTTATCCACACCACCGGCACCAGTCAGCATCGCCAGTGCGGTTTTCTCGCCAACACCCGGCAAGCCAGGGATGTTATCCGCTTTATCGCCCATCATCGCCAGCAGGTCGATAATCAGTTCAGGACCTACGCCAAACTTGGTGGTGACTTCTGCCGGACCCATGATGGTGTCTGTCATGGTATTGATTAGTGTGACGTTCTCATCCACCAACTGCGCCATGTCTTTATCACCTGTGGATATCAGGCAGGCGCGGCCATCTTTACTGGCCTGCAGTGCCAGCGTGCCAATGACATCATCGGCCTCGACGCCGGGAATGGAGATGAGTGGCAGCCCCATGGCTTTAATAATGCGGTGCAAAGGTTCAATCTGACCACGCAGGTCATCCGGCATTGGTGGACGGTGAGCTTTGTAATCCGCATACATATCGTTGCGGAAGGTCTTACCTTTGGCATCGAATACCACGGCAATATGGCTGGGCTTGAACTGCTTCAGCAGGCTGCGCAGCATGTTTACCACACCATATACTGCACCCGTTGCCTCCCCTTTGGAGTTGGTCAGATGTGGAGGAGCATAGTAGGCGCGGTAAAGGTAAGAGGAACCATCCACAAGGACGAGTGGGTTGCTGGGGATATTTGGCATAAATTTGGGTTCAGTAGTCTTTAATCTGAGATGCGGGTAGCATGCCACAGAGCAGGAAAATCAGCCACGGCAAATTGACTCACGGCCTGTGGATAAGTCTGTGAGTGAAAAAAGTCAACACGTAGAGAACATTTTTGAACGGCAAAATGAATTCAGCGTAAATTATTGTTTTTATGGGGAATTAAAAAAATGTGTGAGATCGGTAAAACTTTTGGCAAATCATCCTGATTTGTGGATTTTTTAATTCCTGCTGGTAATTCGCTGTGGCTTGTGGTGCATTTTTGTACACCCTGCGATCACGCTGATTTAAATTAGCACGAATAATGACCAGATCAACCAATTTATGGCCGATTTGTTAAAACTATATGACATAAGAGGGATGTTTTAATGAAAAAAATCGCAATCTTACTCAGTGGCTGTGGCGTGTTCGATGGCGCTGAAATCCACGAATCAGTGCTTGCTTTGTTGACTCTGGCCAGAGCCGGCGCGGACTACCAGTGTTTTGCTCCTGATATTCCCCAACTGCATGTTGTGAATCACCTGACCGGTGAAGTGGAAGAGGGCGCCAGCCGAAATGTGTTGGTTGAGGCTGCCCGAATTGCCAGAGGGGAAATCAAGGCAACCTCAGATCTGGATATCAGCGAGTTTGATGCGCTGATCATTCCTGGTGGTTTCGGTGCTGCCAAAAATCTCTGCAACTTTGCTGTGAAGGGGGCCGACTGTGAAATCAACCCTCAGGTAAAAGTCTTTGTCAGCCAGTTCGTTGATGCCAATAAGCCGGTGGGCTTTATCTGCATTTCTCCAGTGATGATCCCGCACTTCTATGGTGCTGGTGCCAAAGGCACCATAGGAACCGATGAAGGGACTGCTGCAGCCTTCAATACCATGGGGGGGGACCATCAGGATGCGGCAGTGCATGAAATCGTCGTGGATGAAGGGCGTAAACTGGTGAGTACCCCGGCCTACATGTTGGCCGGCAATATTGTGGAAGCCGCTTCAGGTATTGAGAAGCTGGTACACAAGGTACTCGAGCTGGCGTAACACCCGTTCAGCACAAAGCCCCGCACTGCGGGGCTTTTTAAAATGATTAGGGGGTCATTGATGTAGAGCGACCACACCACCGTGCGTTGCTTTGTACAAAACAACGATAAAAACCATCTTCAATGGTCAACAGACCCTAGCGCCTGCGACTGTCAAATATGCCCTGCAGCAGGCCGACGACCAAACCACCAATATGTGCACCATTGGCAATGGACAGACCGAACATATCGGTAAAGCCCAGTACCAGCCAGATCATCATAAAGCCCATATAGGAGTTGGGCAGACCTATACCTGCCTCAGGCTTGCGTTGCCCCATTATCCAGGTGTATCCCGCCAGCGCATAAACTACTCCTGACAGGCCGCCGAATCCGGGTCCACTGATGTAGTACTGCAATACATTGGGTAAAGTGCCACCAACCAGCAGCAGAATCGCCAGTGTGCCGATACCGAGTCGGTTTTCAATCTTACCGCCCAGATACCACCACCACAGCAGGTTAAAAATGATATGCATGGCGCTGAAGTGGATCAGCGAAGGGGTAAACACCCGCCAGAACTCACCCAGTGTGGCAGTGGGCGTGACATTGAAGAAGCCCAGTGCAGAAAACAGTGACTCGGCGTAACCAATATTCCAGCCCAGAAAGATAAGCACGCAGGCAAAAAACACCAGCATGGTGAGCGGGCCGCCACCGGTAAAGAACTGCATCAGCAACTGAGAAGACGGCTTGCCGTAATCCATGCGATTGGCTGTACTGCCATGATCCCAGGACGCTGCCAGATATTTGGAGTCTCCCGGATGGGCAATAAAGTGTTGATACTCAAATTCAGCCTGAGCATGTTGAGCGGGATTGACTGCATACAGCACCACTCCCTGCTCCAGCTGTTCGACATGGCAGTCAACGCCCTGCCCCTTGAGGTAATCCACCAGTGCCTGAGCGGCGCGTATATTGGGCAAGCGGCCAAATTCCTGCATATTTTCCTTCTCTCTGGTTAAGGACTGGCTGGAGCTGATTTGGTTACAGGCTTTCCTGCCAGCCCTGGAAACCACCATCCAGGCTGTACACCTCATCAAAGCCCTGCTCAATCATATAAGCTGATGCGCCCTGACTGCTGATGCCGTGGTAACAAACCACAACCAGTGGCTGGTCCAGATCCGCATCACGGATATAGTCGGCCAGATTGTCATTGCTCAGGTTAAAAGCGCCCGGAATATGGCCAGCACTGAAACTGGCTGGATCGCGGATATCGACGATCTGCAGACTTTCATTGTCGGCGAGTTTGGACTTGAGCTGCGCAACGCTCAGATGCTGATAAGTGGTCATACTTCGGCCTTGTGAATAAAACGAAACTGCAGCAAGTGTGCAATATGGGGCTGCAGGAGTACAGCCCCGAACTGTTAACAGTGATTAAAGGAATATTAGTTCTGCCAATCCAGAATCACTTTACCGGACAGGCCGGAACGCATGGCGTCGAAGCCCTGCTGGAACTCATCCACCTTGTAGTGGTGGGTGATGATAGGGGAAATATCCAGACCGGATTGGATCAGACTGGCCATTTTGTACCAGGTCTCAAACATTTCACGGCCATAGATACCTTTGATAATCAGACCCTTAAAGATCACCTGACTCCAGTCGATAGCCATATCCCCGCCCGGAATGCCCAGCATGGCAATCTTGCCACCGTGGTTCATGGTTTCCAGCATGGAGTGGAAGGCTGAAGGTACGCCAGACATCTCCAGGCCAACATCAAAGCCCTCTGTCATACCCAGCTCGCCCATCACCTGCTTCAGGTCTTCTTTGGCAACGTTAACTGCGCGGGTGGCACCCATCTTGGTAGCCAGCTCCAGGCGATACTCGTTCACATCTGTGATCACCACATGACGGGCGCCTACATGGCGGCATACCGCAGCGGCCATAATGCCGATAGGGCCTGCACCTGTGATCAACACATCTTCACCTACCAGGTCGAATGACAGGGCAGTGTGCACAGCATTACCGAATGGATCGAAGATAGAGGCCAGATCGTCACTGATATCATCAGGGATTTTGAAGGCGTTGAACGCAGGGATAACCAGATATTCGGCAAAGGCGCCCTGACGATTTACCCCAACACCTGAGGTGTTGCGGCATAGATGAGTTCGGCCGGCACGGCAGTTGCGGCAGTGACCACAGGTAATATGGCCCTCACCGGATACCCGATCGCCCACATTGAAACCACGGACTTCCTGGCCCATACCTACAACTTCGCCCACATATTCGTGGCCAACAATCATAGGCACAGGAATGGTTTTCTGTGACCATTCATCCCAGTTGTAGATATGCACATCGGTACCACAGATTGCAGTTTTGCTGATTTTAATCAGCAAATCGTTGTGACCCACCTCTGGCAGAGGCGCATCCACCATCCAGATACCTTCTTCAGGGTTCAGTTTGCTCAGTGCTTTCATGATTTATTCCCCAATAATCTGCATATCGCGACCGATACGAATAAAGGCGTCGATGGCGCGATCCAGCTGTTCACGAGTGTGGGCAGCAGACATCTGGGTACGGATGCGGGCCTGACCTTTTGGCACCACCGGGAAGGAGAAGCCGATAACATAGATGTTTTCTTCCAACAGGCGGTTGGCAAAATCACCGGCCAGTTTGGCGTCGCCTATCATCACAGGAACAATGGCGTGGTCAGCACCTGCCAGGGTAAAGCCGGCAGCAGACATTCTTTCGCGGAAGTAACGGCTGTTTTCTTTTACCTGATCACGCAGTGCCTGACCCTCTTTCAACATCGCCAGCACCTTGATAGAGGCGCTGACAATGGCTGGTGCCAGAGAGTTGGAGAACAGATAAGGACGTGAGCGCTGGCGCAACCAGTCGATCACCTCTTTCTTGCCCGAGGTAAAGCCGCCGGATGCACCACCCAGTGCCTTACCCAGGGTACCTGTGATGATATCCACGCGATCCATCACTTCGCAGTGTTCGTGGGTACCACGACCTTCATGGCCAACAAAGCCAACGGCGTGGGAGTCATCCACCATCACCAGAGCGCCGTACTTGTCAGCTAGGTCACACACACCCTTAAGGTTGGCGATAACACCGTCCATAGAGAACACGCCGTCTGTGGCAATCAAAATGTGGCGGGCACCGGCATCGCGGGCAGCGATCAGCTGAGCTTCCAGATCGGCCATATCATTGTTGGCGTAGCGGAAACGCTTGGCCTTACACAGGCGTACACCATCGATAATGGAGGCGTGGTTCAGGGCGTCGGAGACAATGGCATCTTCCGGGCCGAGCAGGGTTTCAAACAGACCCGCGTTGGCATCGAAACAGGAAGAGTAAAGAATGGTGTCTTCCATGCCGAGGAACTCGCTCAGACTGGCTTCCAGTTGCTTGTGGATATCCTGCGTACCGCAGATAAAGCGTACTGAGGCCATACCAAAGCCATGGCTGTCGAGACCGGTTTTGGCGGCGGCAATCAGGTCGGGATGATTGGCCAGGCCCAGGTAGTTATTGGCGCAGAAGTTGATAACTTCAGTCTGGTTTACCTCAATGGCGGTCTGCTGGGCAGAAGCAATCACCCGCTCACTCTTGTACAGGCCTTCCGCTTTTACCTCGGCAAGCTGTTGATTTATCTGTTGGTAGAATTGGTCAGAAGCCACCTTTCGGTCTCCTTTGTTGGATTAATTATTTCGGTGTCTGGGACGCTGATTCAGTCGTGACAGAGACCTGGAGTTGTCCGCATTTTAACCTTAAATTTAGCCGCTCTGACAGTTTTTTTCCCTTAACGTTAGCGTCATTAACTGGGCTTGTGCACAGCTGCAAAATAGATAAGAAAAGCTAATTAAAAGTGACGGGGCGGAAGGCGGAGATCTGCCTTGCTTTAATCTGGCTGGATTATTCTGTGGTTAAAATCTGGGAGGTAGCCAGGAACCCGGATAAGATCAGGTTCCTGCTGAGTAAATTCCGGGTCAGGCCGCGCGTGCCAGCGACAGGTAATGAGATTCCAGGCGGTTAAAGGTCTCCAGTGAACTTGGCGTTGCATAGCCACGGAAAATCAGCAGTACCCGTAACAGGCCTTCATACAGATTGCCCTTGGTGATGGAAGCGATACTTGACTGAGTCAGCTGATAGCCAATCCATGACGCCACAATCATCTTGATGGTATCCGCCAAATCACGCACCTTGTCCTTCTCTATCGTCAGAAATCCATCGGCGCAAAGCTGCTCCAGAACATGGGCACAGCGAGTCAGCACCTGCTCCTGTGCTTTTAAATATCTGGCCTTAAGCAGTTCATCCCGGCTCAGAATATCCGCCAGATTGGCGTACATAAACCTGAACTGCCACATGGTGTAGAACATGGCGTCGAAGTAACCTACCAGCAGCTCAACCGTGACAGGGCCATCTCGATAGGGCTGGAAGCCCGATTCCAGGTGTTCTTCGTACTGAGTGAAGATAGAGCGGATGATGTCTTCCTTATTACGGAAGTGATAGTAGAGATTTCCCGGACTGATCCCCAGGTGGGCAGCTATATGATTGGTGGTAATGCTGCGTTCACCGTGTTCGTTAAACAGCTCGAGGCTGGCTAAAACAATCTTGTCGCGGGTTTTCATAACCTGTGGGTTCTCTTATCTATTGTGCCGGAGTATAGCCATATAAGGTGCGCTGTATGTCTGACCAACGCCGGAGCGAAGGATTTATGTTAGCATTGCGGCAATTCAACAGGCAAAACCCAATTACCCGGCAACTCCATGAACCGTATTGGTTATTCAATTCTTGTTACTCTGCTCAGCCCGCTGTTATTGCTGTATTTGGCCCTGCGTGGTCGAAAAAGCCCTGACTATAAAAAGCGTTGGGGTGAGCGTTTTGGCATGATTTCGCTATGCCCGACAGATGTGTTGTTGCATTCGGTATCCATGGGCGAGACGCTGGCCGCCGTGCCGCTGATCCGCCGATTGCTGAGCCAACACCCTGAATTGACCATGACAATTACCACTTCCAGCCCGACCGGCTCCGCTGAAGTGGTGAAGGCCTTTGCCAACGAGCTGGAGGCGGGAAGGGTGCAGCACTGTTACCTGCCATTTGATCTGCCTGTCTGTATCAAGCGCTTTGTCCGGCAAATAAGTCCCAAAGTCTGCATCATTATGGAGACTGAGTTGTGGCCCAATCTCATTCACTGTGCCGCTGGCAATGGTGCAAAAGTGATACTGGCCAATGGCCGCCTGTCTGCCAAGTCGTTTGCCCAGTATCAGAAGTGGCCGGGAATATCCGGTCCCATGTTAAGTAAGCTGGATATGCTTGCGGTGCAAACACAGACAGAAGCTGAGCGTTATGTTGAGCTTGGGGTGCCAGGTGACAAAGTACAGGTATGTGGCAGCCTGAAGTTTGATCTGCAGCTGGATACCCAGTTGCGCCCCACATCAATGGCGATGCGCACTGAGTGGCACAAAGCCGATGTGCCACTATGGGTTGCCGGCAGTATCCACCCCGGAGAGTTTGATGCTGTGCTTGCAGCCCATAAAGCGCTGGTTACTGAGTACCCCCACGCCCTGTTGATTATGGTGCCCCGTCATCCGGAGCAGTTTGATAATGCCGCCGAGGCGCTGGTGGCAAGTGGTCTGAAATTTGTGCGTCGCAGTGAAGGTACACCCGTTGGGGCGGATACTCAGGTGCTGCTGGGGGATACCATGGGAGAGATGCTCAAATGGTATGGCGCTGCTGATTTTGCCTTTGTGGGTGGCAGTCTGATCGTCCATGGTGGCCATAACCCGCTGGAAGCCGCCGCACTTGGCTTGCCTGTGATGATGGGGCCCAACTACAGAGACTTTCTGGAAATCACTGAAATGCTTCAGCAGGCAGGCAACCTGAGCTTGGTGCAGGATGCCGATGTACTGGCTGCCAAAGTGCAAGAGCTGGCCTCAAGTGTGGAGATTCGAGAGTCAGCAGGTAAGGGCGGTATCGAAGTATTGGAGCGTAATCGTGGCGCACTGCAACGCCAGTTTGCGTTGGTGGATAATTATCTACACTGAGTCTGTGCGCCAGACTCAGTGTTTGTAAACATCTAACCTATGGCGAACGTGAGTTAAGGCGAGACCGTAGCTGAATACGCTCAGTGGCGACTGACTCTTGAGTTGGCCCGGTTGGTACCGTTATAGCCTTTCAGCAGTGACATCCAGTTCTCCTCAGTAAATGTCAGCTGTGGGAATTTGCCCTGCTCTTTTTTGAAGGATCTGTGCAGACGGTCGAGATTGGAAGCTTGCCAGTGGTGGGCCACGGGGCGAATTGCGCCTCTGTCAAAGTCGATCAGGTGGAAGCCTTCAGGAGACAAGAGGATATTTTTGGCATTCAAATCGGCGTGGAAAACCCCGCGGTTGTGAAACTGGGCAATACACTCACCCAGAGCCTGCCACTGCTGCTCACCCATTTCCTGTTCTGACAGAACTGCCACCAGATCTTTGGCCCCCTGAATACGTTCAATCAGGATATCGCCACTGTACCCCAGACCTTGTTTACGGATCTGCGCCGCTATGGGCCTGGGTACCGGGAAGCCTTCTTTGTAGAGAATATCCAGCAATTTCAGTTCTGCTGCCGGGCGAGTACGCTCGAGGCCGGTATAAAAGTAGGTATCTTTGGACAACTTGGCCATCAGGCCGCCGCGCCAGTAGTGTCTCAGCACCCAGTGTTCATCAGCCTGCTGTGGCTGATAATGAATGAACCAGGTGGTGTAGCGCCCCTTGGATGTACCCTCAATGGCATCTTGTTGCTGCCAGAATTCTGAATCAAACCAATCGCTTGTAACGCCGTCGAGATCGCTTGCCAGCACCAGCCAGCCATTGACTTGAGATGAGTCGGCATGAGAGCCCGCAGTAAGAGGTAATGTTTTCAATTCAGACGGCATAGAATATCGGCAAGATCGTGGAACCTGGCGCTATTCTACATTAAGATCCACGCCTTGCATTTATTTAGCTTTGAGAGCGTCCAGCCAGCCTATGAGCCTGAATTTGTCTGAAATGAAGTCACTTTGTGTATTGCGCCTGTCCGCCATCGGCGACGTGTGCCACGCGGTCGCAATGGTACAGGCGATTCAGCGCCAATATCCCAATCTGGCGATTACCTGGGTGATAGGCAAGGTGGAGTATCAACTGCTCAAGCACCTGCCCGGCATCGAGTTTGTTATTTTCGATAAATCCAAAGGCTGGCGCAGTTACTTTGAGTTGCGCAGTGCCCTTAAAGGCCAGAAGTTTGATGTGCTTTTGCATATGCAGGTGGCACTGAGGGCAACTATTGCTTCTCTGATGATCCCGGCCAGAATCCGTATTGGTTTTGACCGTGCTCGCGCGAAAGAGGGGCAGTTTCTGGTGACCAATGAAAGGGTAGAGGCTCAGGACTCTCCCCATGTACTGGATGGCTTTATGGCCTTTGCCCGTAAAATTGGCGTGCAGGACACCGAGCTCAAATGGAATATCCCCGTGCCGGAGGCTGACACCGAGTTTGCCAAATCCCATATTCCGGACGGCGGTAAGGCCCTGATTATCTGTCCTGCAGCCAGTAAAGCGGAGCGCAACTGGATGCCTGACAGATACGCTGCCATTGCAGATTATGCAGCAGAAAAAGGCTTTAAGGTCTATCTGTGTGGCGGTCCCAGTGCGCTGGAGAAGCAGTTGTCAGCCGACATCATCGGCCACAGTAAGACTGAGTTGACCAATCTGGTGGGGCAAACCAGCCTGACTCAAATGCTGGCTCTGCTGAAGCAGGCATCATTGGTAATCGCCCCTGATACCGGCCCGGCCCATATGGCGGTGACCCAGGGGACGCCAGTGATTGGTTTATATGCCCACTCCAACCCGGGCCGCACCGGTCCCTATCTGTACCGCGATTATGTCGCCAGTGTGTACGATGAGGTTATCCACGAGCAGCACCCTGCAGGTGAAATTCCCTGGGGTAAACGTGCTAAAGGCAGTGATTTGATGAGCCGGATAAGTGTTGAGTCGGTTCAGCAAAACTTAGATGCTGTGGTTGCCAAGCTTGATATCTGAATCTGAATTCGAGAGAAGTTATATGTCCAGGTCTCCCAGAGTGTTGTTCGTTCCCGTCTCTTCAGCGGAAGGAATTGGCGAATACATGCGCTCAGTTATATTGGCGGATGCTATCCGTCAGCAGTGGCCGGATGCAGACATTCAATTTGTACTAAGCCGTCAGGCGCCTTATGCATCTTCATGTCCTTATCCCGCCACTTTGCTGGATCAAAGCCCTACCAAGGAAGTTAAGGCGGTGAACCAACTGATGCAGACATTTAAGCCTGAGCTGGTAGTGTTTGATGCTTCAGGACGAAAGTCTCAATTACAGCAGGCCCATAAACTTGGTGCCAAAGTGATTTTTATCAGTCAGCACAAGCGTAAGCGCAGTCGTGGTATGAAGCTTGGCCGCGCCATGGTGACAGACAGCCACTGGGTAGTGCAGCCAGAGTTTGTTATCGGTCCTGTTTCTGCTTTGGATAAGTTTAAGCTTAAGCTCATTGGCAAACAGGAGCCTATCTTTACCGGCCCGGTTTTTACTAATCCTGATATTGAACTCCAATCTGAGCTGCTTAAACAATATGGCCTGACTGCCGGCGAGTTTGTGATCTTCAATGCAGGCTCTGGTGGCCACAAGGTTGGTGATTCGCTGGCTGCTGATATCTTTGCTGAGACCGCCAAATCCGGTTATCAGGACTCAGGCCTGAAAAGTCTTATGGTCTTCGGCCCCAATTATCCCGGCCCCATGCCAGAGTTTGAAGGCGTTATATCGGTAGCTGCATTGTCCAACGCAGAATTTATCAATCTGCTTGCTGCTTCCAAGGCCGCAGTGCTCAGCGGGGGGGATACTCTGCTCCAGGCTATTGCATTGAAAGTTCCTACTTTGACTGCGCCTGTATCAAAGGATCAGCCTGCCCGTATTGCTGCCTGTGAACAGGAAGGCTTGATTTTAGCCTCTGAGACAAAAGAAACGCCGATGCTTATGGCATACCAACAGCTGCTGACCGAGGCTTGCTTACAGCAGTTGAAAAAGAAGATGGATACCAGCCCGGGAATGAATGGGTTGCAAATAGGCATGGCCGAAATAATGCGATTGCTGGGAGATGACAAGTGACAAAAAGAATTGCGATAGCGATCGACAGTCTGGCAGGCGGTGGTGCTGAAAAAGTGATGCTGACCCTGGCTTCCAGTCTTATAGAGCTGGGCCATGAGCCCCATTTGCTGGTTTTACAGAATCATTGTCATCACGAAGTGCCTGCCAATATTCCAGTACATTTTTGTTTTGCCCAGAACGAAAAAAACCTGGATAGCTTTTGGAAACTTAGCCAGTCCGTTGCGCGGCTGAAGCAGTTTATCGACCAGGTGCAGCAAGAGGTTGGTAAATTTGACCTGTTCCTGTCTAATCTGGATAAAACCAATCTGCTGATGTCCAGAACTCAAGTATCCCCGCTGTATTTTGTCGTGCACAACTCTGTTGAAGAGGAATTGGCAAGGCAGCGAAAGCTGGGGCCATTTGCATACTGGGATATGATTCGTGCCAAGAAAGCCCTGAATGGTCAGCATTTGATTACCGTATCAAAGGGGATTGCCGGTGAAATCGCTTCTAAAGGAAGAATTCACCCAGCGTCGATGCAAACCATCTATAACCCATTTGAATTGGAACGCATAGCCACGCAAGCGAGCAAGCCAGCCCAAGGGATACCTGACGGAGACTACATGGTTCATGTTGGGCGATTTGCACGGCAAAAGCGCCATGACATCTTGTTTCAGGCATTGGCCAGTATGAAACACACATTGCCTTTGGTGCTGCTTTGCAACAACAAAAAGAAAGCGTTAAAAGTGGCTCGTAAGTATGGGGTCGAAGACAGAGTGATCGTGCCAGGATTTCAGACTAATCCTTATCCCTGGATTAAGCAGGCGAGATTACTGGCATTGAGCTCAGATTATGAAGGACTGCCAACCGTGCTGATTGAAGCCCTGGCGGTTGGTACGCCTGTGGTTAGCACCAATTGTGATCACGGCCCCAAGGAGATCCTGCTGGATGAGTTGCAGCAGTATCTGGTGCCGCGACGGGATCCTTCGGCTCTGGCTGAAAAACTGGATAATGCCCTGGATTCTTATCCTGATTGCTCCAATGCCAAGATATTGGCTCAGGTGGGCGCTCAAACCGTTGCTGAAAAGTACCTCGCTTTAATAAATTAAAGGTTATTTGTAGTAAAAAGGAGCCTTGGGGCTCCTTTTTCATTGGTTTATTTACCTTGTTTAAATCGATGTTTTAAGTGACTCAATGGCAGTTTCAGTAGCCTTCGCCAGCCAATTGAGTAAAACAGCTCTACTTTGGACGCCGGGTAACTGGGGTCGCAATATTTCTTGTAGAACAGCAACCAGTCCAGGTGGCTTATCTCATTCGGGCGTTTTGACTTTGGGATAAACCTGTCAATCAACCCCAGCCCGATCTGCTGAGGTTCAAGTACCACAAAGTTTGACGCCATAAACCTGTCCCAATGTTCCAGCATTTGCGGCGTAGCATGATGCCGGTGTTCCAGATAGGGGATATCCGCAGATAGCTGCTGTAACCAGGTGTTGCAGTATATTTGTTCCGCATGGGGGCAGGTATTTGGTGCGCCTCTGTGCTGGGGATGACCTCGTCGCTCTTCATCAAAGGGCAGATCTTTAAACAGAGGGATGTCCCAGATTGTCAGCAAGTCCTTCGTTCGACCAAAGTGAAAAAAATCACTGGGTAACATCACCACTTTCTGCCCATCACTGTAGCGCCTGAAGTAGCTGGTATTTACCACCACCCGCTCCTGAAACAGGGTGTCGGCAAGGCAACGCTGTGGATAGGCTTGCTGGGCCCTGACAAAATCGCTGCTGGTCAGAAAGTTATCTGACCTTAACTTTACCGCGTAAGGTGTCTTGACCTCACGAAGTCCTGCAGCACTGGACACTAATTGGCGATTAAAGTTGAGATAGCCGGGTTTTCCCTGTGCATCGTAGGATGAGATGGTTGGGCCGGGATCTTCATTTAACAATAAAAGATCTGGTTCCAGGCCTTCGCAGTTTTGCCCTGCCCAGGTTGATAGAATTATTGTCGCTCCCGGCAGATGTTCACGGATACTCTGCAGGCATTTATGTGTGATGCCTGTTTCCTGAGCCCGCCCATGATAAGCCTGCACCGGCCCCTGAACAACGACGCTGATATCTTTAAATTCGATTACCATTGGGAAACAACTGTAGTACGCGAGTTAATTAAGCGTATGGTACTACTTTTTCAATGTAAATCAGTTGATTTACGTAATTTTGTGAGTGATTGTGGATTAAGTTGTAAGGCGGAGGCTCTGAGATATGTGTAAGGTCCCGAGCCTTCCGCTGCAAGAATGATCGTATTTGGGTCAGTTATTAAGGGGTTTTGGCTTCTTCAAGCTTTGTTTGATGATTTCAAACGGTGCTTTTATTTGGCGGTAGATACCGGTTTCCACCCAAAATCTTTGTCTAGGTAGGTAATAACTGGTGTCGCAATATTTTTGGTAGAGTGCTTTCCACTCTGCTGATGAGATTTCATTGGCGCGGCTTTTGTCTGCTTTAAGGCGTGCTGTGGTTGCGACTCCCGCATTGTTAGCTTCTGCAATAATCAGATTATTGGCCAGCAGTAATTGCCATTCACGCAGGAGACTCTCATCACAATCGTGGTGAAAGTTTAGCATCTTGGAATCAGGGTTTAGTTTGGTCAGCCATTTGCTACAGAACAGTTGTTCCGTGGACAGCACTCTTTCCGGGAAATAGGCGTATTGTGACTCACCCTTTATATCAGGATTATAGAGGTAGTCAGGCTGCAGCGGGATATCCCACATTTTAAGCAGATCCGTGGTCAGTCCGTAAGCAAACAGATCACACAGGTGTCTGACAATACGTCGACCAGCAGTTTGCATCTTGGTGAACCTGTGTAAAACCACCACTCTTTCATCAAGTAGTTTCAGTGCTTCACTGCGTTTGGGGAACGCCTGTTGCAGGCCCACAAAACCTGAATGCAGCAAATAGTTGTCACTGCGTAACTTGACGGCATACCGGGTACTGACTTTTTTAAGCCCCTCTCTGACCGCCACAATCTGACGATTGTTATTTTCCTTATAGGGTAATCCATCAGGATAGTAGCCCATGATGTTGGGACCAGGATCCTGATTTAATACCACCTCGTCGACGTCCAGGTCGGTAACATTTTGTCCTTCCCAGGTCGATAGGATTATCTTGGCGCCCGGGAGATGTTGTCTGACAGACTTGATACTCATCAAGGTAATACCTTGATCCATATCTCTTTCCGGCAGGGCATTAACGGGCCCGTGAATCACCACGCTGATATCTGAAAACTGAGGCATAGAGTTATACTTTCCTGGTCAAATAATCCAGATACTCATGTGGAACACCACAGAAAATCACTTCACTTTTGTCGATCAGATGATAGTGAATCTGTTGTCCTTCTTTGATTAGATAATTGTAAAGAGGGGCAATATAGAGCTCCTGCTTTTGCCACTCAGATGCCGGGCGTTCAGCCTCAAGTTTAAAAATACGCTTGAAGTCTCCGGCGCTTCTAAAGTGATACAAGCCGGTGCTGCACAGATCTGATATGGGGTTTTTCTCCGCGGTTTCCACAACCCGGGTGCTCTCTGCAGACTCTGGTTTAGCGTATGACCAGTTACTGCCTTCCCCTCTAAAGACTTCCAGATAACCGTCACTTTGGCTGGCAATCTGCGGCAGTACAAAGTCAGGCCTGAAGGTATCTATATTGAAAATTGTCAGTGGGGTGTCATCTGTTATGTTATCGAGGCCCAGAAATACTGTCTCAGCCTGTCCTCTGGTCTCGTCGGTAAGTATGACGATATAGAAAGATTTGATACCCAATCGCTGGCAGCGCGTTTTAACGAACTCAGGGGTCTGGTATACATCCCTGACTATAAACAGAAAGGGGACTGAGTCGAAGTAGGCTTTAAAGCTCAGTACTGCATGATCAAATAAAGGCATACCATGAGCCGGCAGCATATATTTTGGCTTGTCATAACCGGCTTTGAAAAAGCGCGAGCTGAGGCCCGCCATAGGAATAACTATCATTACTTTGTTCCCGACAGCATTTGGATCTTGTCATATAAACGGTAGGCATTGCCGATAAAACCCAATTGTCTATCCGGGCGGTCATTGTGTAATGGCAACATGGAAATAAACAGCTGAATTTGCATGGCACAGAGCTGGATTTCATCAATCCCGAAGTGGCAGTGCATTTGCTCAACAAAGTCGGCCATTATCTTTTCTCTACGCTCAGTTATGGCGATCTCAAAGTGCAACATGTCCCCTTTATGTTTGGCACAGAAGTAGCCAGCAATGATGGAGTCATAAAGCCCAATAACCGAGTGAGCCAATTTGGCGACATCATAGAGTGTGTTGCCGTGAATGCAGGGTTGATCGCTGGCATTAATCCCTCTGGGGTCGATCACCTTAATGCTGCAGGTTCTGAAGTCATACAGGATATTGCTGAAGCAAAAATCTCCATGCAGCACATTCATCTGCTGATTATCTAACGGTAAATAAGCGAGGCTATTTTCAGCCAGCTCAACCAAACTGGGTTGAGCTTTACCATTAATAATCAGTGGTTTTTGGATATCAACCTGAGACTGTCGAGCGTACTGTTGCAGCCGTGATAGGGTCTTTCCTGCGAAAAGGTCGTGAAATGACGCCTCTGGTTCAGTTTTGTAGCGGGCAGCGTCCTTTAAAAACTGACAGCAGGCTTTGAGTATTTTTCTCCAGGCAAATGCTGGTAGTTGGCTGAATACATAGAGCTCGTTCAATGCTGTCAGATGGAGGTACTCAATGCTATAACCAAAATGACTGCTGGTTTCTTCGGTAGCGAGCAGTTGCGGTGTGTAGATGCGCAGGGGCCCGGGGATTGATTGGTACCAATTAGCTTCAGCAGCCAGTTTGAACTTCTTTTGACTTGATTTAGTGACAACATGCCCAGCAATAGCCATTTCATTAAAGGCTCTTTGCGTGGTCATGCGGGTTTTAGACTGGTAATAGGTCTGGCTATGGCCAAAGTCATACCATTCATCGAACTGACAGGGGGTAAGCCCTTTATCTCTGATGTAACCGTTCAACCCCTCGATAAAGTCCCACCCGCCAGTAATGATGTGTCGTATGAATGTTTTGGGGGCAGAAAAACTGAAGAAGCCATTAACGATGAGCTCGCTTCGAGGTGGCTGTTCTGCCTGATACTTATTCAATAAGCCTGTTTCAGCATCATATTCAGCCCAGTCGTAGTTGTCTTCTACCTGGCTCAACCCAATCAGGTCTGTGTCAGGGGGAAGCTCCTTGAAGAGAGTATCACCATGCAAAATATGAAGTGGTTCTTTGGGATCAAACTCAATCAGGTTTAAAGCAAAGACCACCGATTCTCCTAGGCTAAGGTGGGTTGGGAGATACAGAATCTCCACACCTTTGCCTGCGAGTGCTTTGCTGTCATAAGGACCCGGACAAAAGCCTTCCGGGAGGGTCAGTAAAATCCTTTCTCCAGAGGGGATTAGCGCCAATTGATAATGAAACAGGCGCTTATTTCCTACCGGGAGAAAGCTTGGGGGCAGGGGGCCAAACTCTGATTGAAGTTCAGAGTCGACAAAGGCTGCAGAGGTGATCAAATACATGCTTTATCTTCGGCGATCAGTAGTTCTATTTGTTCCTGGTTCAGGCGGGCAAACTCAGCGGGACGAATTGCTCTGTCATCGATGTAAAAGCCTTCATGACCGCACCAGGGTTTACCTACCAATATTTCATCATAGGGTACCTGATGCTTATCCAGCCACGCTGTGATCACTGGCAGTGTATGGATATTAATCTTGCCGACGTTCCCTTCGTATGTTCGCATATTACGGGCTGTTGAAATCACTATCTCAAAGCCCTGTTGCTGGTATTCCCGCAGTTTGGCGATTACATCCAAACGCGGGGATACTTCACTGTAATCACTGGTATCTGCCTGGGTGAGCGTACCGTCTAAATCAACTATTAAGCGTTTCATCTATCTTGCCGCAGCTGAAGAAAGCTTAACTATACTTGCTGCTCCAGCAGAGAACCAGTTTCATCGCCGGCAGAGGTTGTGTGGTCAGTGTTGAGGCAATTTTTCAGTTCATCAGTCATATCTGCTTTGAACTTATCCAAACTATGAGTCTGCTTGATGTAGTTCACAGCAGATTCAGCAAGTTGCTGCCGCAAATCGTCATCTGTCATCAGTTTCTCGATTCCGTCGATAAACGGAGATAGCTTATCGAAGCCATCGCCCAACACTTTTCCTGTGTATACTCCAAACTTCTTGGTCAACTCATCGGGGTTTTGGCAACTCACCAAAAGGGTGCCATATGCCATAGCTTCCAGGAAGGATACTGGCAAAGCTTCATGAATAGAGGTGTTGACCAAGACCTTGGCATCTTTAATTAATTGATTCTTAACCTCACCTTCCACATGCCCAACAAAGTGCAGATTGGGTATCTCCATGTAGGGAGCCATCACCGCATTGTTTTCACCAGCCTGGCGATGTGCCTGCCCTAACATATAGAATTCATATTGAGGCATAGCTTTAGCTATCTCAGCAAATAACCAACCACGCTTTACTGATTCGATACGACCCAGGAAAATTACACTGTTTTGCTTCTGATAAGTTTTTACATCAAAGCTGTAATCAATCTCGATCGGGTTAGGCAAATACCGAATCGGTGTATTTGTTGGTAAGCGATAGAGATCTTTGGCTTTTTGATCCAGAAATTTTGCCTGACTGATAAAGTGCAAATTGCCAGTTTTATTGTATTCGTGCACAAAGTCATAGACCTCAGCATCCCAATAACTGTGTTCTGGAAACAGTTTTACTGTCTCAATTTCATCCCACTCATAAACGGGCCTAGGGTCCTGGATCCACAGCAACAGCTTTTTATCCTTCCCAGGAGCTTTGCTGAATATGCGATAGGAGTGTGTGGTCAATTCGATGGAAAGAAATACGTCGTATTTTTTTTGCATCAAAAACACGGTATTCACCAGGTCGAATGCTCTTGCTGCCAGCTTGTAGACCTTGACGCCGTCGATCATGTGGCACTTTGGAAAAAGTCGTACCTTACCGCAGTCCTTTTTAAGCAGTACTTCTACTTCCACATCTTTGCCGGGCAAGTATTTGGCCACCAGGTTTCTGGCCAGAAAGCCATAGCCACCAAATTTGGTTTTTGCACCACCAAAATATTCATCAACCAACAGCGCTACGCGGATTTTTGACACAGATACCACCTATAATTCTGACGTCACTAAAAAGGCGTCGGATTCTATCATTGTGTCGCTGTATTTTTGAGCTCTGGCGGTGATTTGAACTTAAATTTAATGAGCGTCTGGTCAATTGTGTGATTAGTGTGTTCCGAGTGTTTGTGCGTCGTTGCTCAGGTGTTGTTGTCGTGGGTGTTGTGCGGTGGTTTTGTGTTTGGTTTCTGTTGCATTTGCGCCGGGTGAAAGGGGGGCGCAAAGTTTACACTGGCTGCTCGTTGAGGTGGTTCTCCCATTGCATGAGAGACAATATTCACAAAACACTATCGAAAATGTAGGATCTCTATTCAATTACCTGATCTGAACATATGGAAATGCTTATGCATACGCGCGCCATCTATCCGGGAACTTTCGACCCTATCACTAACGGGCATACAGACCTTATTGAGCGGGCTTCAAAGATGTTCAACACAGTTGTGATCGGTGTGGCGGCCAGCCCTTCCAAACAACCCAGATTCTCTTTGGCTGAACGTGTCAGCTTCGTCGAAAAGGTGACATCCCATTTGAGTAATGTCGAGGTGGTAGGCTTTACCGGTTTGCTGGTGGACTTTGCCAAAGAGCAGCAGGCTGGAATTTTGGTGCGCGGTTTGCGCGCAGTTTCAGATTTTGAGTATGAATTTCAACTGGCCAATATGAACCGCCGTCTGAGTCCTGGACTGGAGAGTGTATTTCTGACTCCGGCTGAGGAAAACTCCTTTATCTCGTCCACTCTGGTTAAAGAGGTGGCGCTGCATGGCGGCGATGTCGCTCAATTCTGCCACCCGGAAGTTGTTAAGGCCCTGCTGGCCTCATTGAAGAAATAACAGGAAGTAATAAAACGTGAAAAAGATACTGAAGGCTGCCGCAGTCGCCTCTGGATTTATGGCAGTGCCTGCTTGGTCTGCTCCATGGGTTGATACTTCCGATATTTATCTGCGTGCTGATATTCAAGCCTTGGCTGATGCTGGTGTAATTACCGTGCCGGTTAATACCTTTCCCTTGATGTGGTCAGGCATAGGTAAGGATTTGGAAAAAGTCGAACCCTCCATGCTGTCGCCTGCACTGATGGAAACCTTTGCGCGGGTTAACTTCTATTATCGCAATGCCATTGATAATCGTGGTCCTGCGAGTATCAAAGCTGGTTTGGCCAGCGATCCGGCCCGATTCCAACACTTTGGCTCAGACTATCGAGAGCAAGGCGAGCTCAAAGCGTCATATGATTACGTGGGCGAGCGCTTCGCTTTTAAGGTTTCTGGCTCAGCCAACTATATGTCTGACGAAGAGAAAGCCTTGCGTCCGGGAGAAGAAGAGGTTCGACTGGATGACTCTTACGTGGCTATGGTGCTGGGTAATTGGGTGTTTACTGCCGGAACAGTATCTCAATGGTGGGGACCTGGCTTCGATACCGGGTTAATTAAGAGTAGCAATGCCAGACCAATGCCGACAGTTATGGTAAGTCGAAATGATGCCCATGGCTTTGAAACTCCATGGTTGTCCTGGATTGGTCCCTGGACGCTGACTTCGGGTGTGAGCCTGATGGAGAAAGAGCGTGCTGTACCTGACGCATTGCTCTGGAGTATGCGAGGAACTGTCCGGCCCCTGCAACAGCTGGAAATTGGTGTTTCCTGGACTATGCAATTTTGTGGCGAAGGTCAGGATTGTAGCTTGTCCAGTTGGTGGGATGCGATTTCCGGTGGCGGAGAGTGTGCCAACGGCGACGAAAACTGCGACCCAGCCCTTAATACCCGTTTAGGCAATCAGATGGCGGGCTTTGACATCCGTTATAGCGATACCTTCTGGGAAGTTCCTGTTGGTCTGTATCTAGAGAAGACTTGTGAAGACTCGAGCGGTCCCAGCCCTCTGGATTTGGCGGATTGCGGTTACCTGTATGGTGCAGATACACGCTTTGGTGGTAAGGAGCAGCAGTACAAGTTGTTTTTCGAATACACAGACACTTTGCGAGCCTGTGGCGAGGATCAAAATGTATTCAACTGCTTCTATGAGCACGGTACTTATCAAAGCGGCAGCCGCTACTATGGTCGATCACTGGGCTCGACCTATGATTCAGACTCCCACGTCTATGTGATGGGCTTGATTGGCCAGTATCAGAACAGCCATGGTCTCAAGGCATTTGTACGTTACGCCCAGTTGAACAAGGATGGCAAGAACCCTGGTTCAGAGTGGGCTCCCAAGCGTCCGAAGGAGGACCTCTTTATGCTGGAGATGAGCTATCGCATGCCACTCTGGTATGGCATGGTCAGCCTGGGTGGAACTGTGTCCAACTCAGAGTTTGAAGAGACTGACAGCTCAGATACCAACGCCACTGTGTTTGGTACCTATGAGTATAAGTTCTGACGATAAATAACTTCATATTGAAAAGGCGCCCTTGGGCGCCTTTGTTTTGTCTGTTTACCCGGTCAATCAGCGCTTCTGGCAAACCGGGCAGAACACAGTGGCTCGCTGACCCAGCTTGATCTCTTTCAGCATGCCGCCACACTCAGTGCAGGTTTGGCCCCCTCTGCCGTAAACATGCAGCTTTTGGGCGAAATAGCCGGGTTTACCATCGGCGTTGGTAAAGTCCTTCAGCGTGGTGCCGCCCTGTTTGATGGCATGGGCCAGCACCCGTTTAACTTCGTCCACCAGAAGTGACAGCCGCTTCTTGCTGATGTTACCTGCCTTGGCTTCGGGATGGATCCCGGCAGCGAACAGGGCCTCATTGGCGTAGATATTGCCGACACCAACCACGATATGATTATCCATCAGCGCCAGTTTGATCGCTTTTTGCTTACCCTTTAACGCCTCATTCAGATAGTCGACATCAAAGGCATATGACAGCGGCTCAGGTCCAAGTTTCTGCAGTAGTGGATGCACCTCTTCCGGTAGCTCACACCAGAGCCAGGCACCAAACCGGCGGGGATCATTAAGACGCAGAGCCCGGCCATTCTCCAATACCAGATCGATATGGTCGTGCTTTGCTGCGGGGGTGGAGGCTGGAACAATTCGCAAACTGCCGGACATGCCCAGATGAACGATTGTGGTACCGGCGTCTGTATCTATCAGCAGATACTTGGCGCGTCGACGCACGCTGCGAATAGTCTGGCCGACAATATTGGCCGCAATATCCGGTACCGGCCAACGCAGGGAGGCATTACGGACAATCAGATCGGTGACCTTGTGGTCCACCAGGTAGGGGGCGACACCCTGACGGGTGACTTCAACTTCAGGTAGTTCTGGCATTTCTTCTCCATCTCAGCAGCAGATTTGCCCTGGCGCTGAACTCAGCTGCCGGCTCGAATAATAGGTTCAAGATCGTGACGCAGACTGGGGGGAATTTCATACCAGTTGCCGGAGGCGGATTTTAACAGTCCCTGTTCAGGGTAGAACTGCCACACCAGGCCATCAGGTGAGGTCGCGACCTGAATCATCAGCTCTTTTGGACTGGAAAACAGCTCGGGTGATTGTGCCAGTGCTGACACTTTAAGCTCCGCCCAGGCTTTGCTCCACTCGGCACAATTGAGCACCTGGGATGCACACTGCCAACCGGACTCCCCCTTGTTCAACCACTCGCCTTGCATCTGCAATTGGGTTAAAGGCGCATTGTCGTCAAACAAAGACAGCGCGTCTTCGGGAAGCTGTTTGGTGCGGTTATCCAATATGGTGAGCGTGCCTATCATCATCAGGCAGGCAATAATGATGATGTTATTCCATTTTCTTCGGCTCATAGCCATAAGCGTTTGAAATCCCTGTTCTGCATTGGAATGAGCAAGTGTAACTGGATAACCCGCTCAGATAAAAGTATCAGCCGCCGGTGACGTTCATAAACCTCAATACCTGAGTGCCATCATGGGTAAAGTGATGCTTCAAAGGCTTAAGCTCTATGGCGTCAATAATGGCCTGTTTCAGCCTGTCGATATCACCCGGGTGCTCACGCACTATCGCCTTGAGATCCACTGAGTGCTCGTTACCGAGACACAGAAGTAATCGACCTTCTACAGTGACCCGGACTCTGTTGCATTCATGGCAGAAGTTGTGGCTGTGGGGAGAGATAAAGCCTATATGGCAGTCGCTGTCGGCCATATCATAGTATCGTGCAGGACCGGCTGTGCGGGCATCGGACAAAGTCAGGGGATATTTGGTCTGGATAATGGCGCGAACATCATCACTGCTGAGGTGACGGCTTTGCTTGCGCTCATCCATCTCCCCCAGAGGCATCTCCTCAATAAAGGCGATGTTAAGGCTGCGTGAGCGACAAAAATCCACCAGATCCAGTACTTCAGCATCGTTCTGGCCTTTGAGTACCACGGCGTTGAGCTTGATACGTTGAAAGCCAGCATCCAGCGCTGCGTCAATGCCGGCAATAACCCGCTCCAGCTTGCCGTTACGGGTGAGAGCTGAAAAACGCTCTGCATCCAGAGTATCCAGGCTGATATTGAGGCGGTTGAGGCCAGCTTCCCGCAGTGGTTTAGCCAGCCTGGTCAGGCGGGAGCCATTGGTGGTCATCGACAGCTCTTTCAGGCCGGGCAGGCTGGAGATCATGCTGACCAGTTGCACACAGTCACTGCGCACCAAAGGTTCACCACCGGTGAGGCGAATCTTCTGTACGCCAAGCTCGGTAAAGGCCTGAGCGACCCAGGCCAGCTCTTCCAGACTCAGCACCTGCTCTTTTGGCAGAAAGCAGGGGTCTTCTCCCATGCAATATACACATCGGAAATCGCACCTGTCGGTAACAGACAGGCGCAGATACTCAACCCGCCTTCCGAAGCGGTCGACCAACTGGCTCACACTGAATCCTTACAGCAGATTGGCAAAAGGTTGAATAAACACCCGCTCACCCGGTGCCACTGAGTCAGCCTCTTCACCGACAATGATCAAACAATTGCCGTTGACCATAGAGCTGAGCATGCCAGAGCCCTGAGCACCTGTGGTGACCACATGCAGCTGACCATCGGCTCCCATATGATAGATACCACGCAGGAACTCGGTACGGCCGGTACGACTGCGCAGTTTCACATCGGTAATGGCCGGGATAAATTGATTTTGCCATTGGGCTTCACCGGCCAGCTTACGCAGTGCAGGCTGCACAAACTGCAGGAAGGAGACCATTACAGCTACAGGGTTGCCCGGCAGACCGAAGAACAGAGCATCACCTATCTGACCGAAAGCCAATGGACGTCCCGGACGCATATTAATACGCCAGAAGTTAATCTTGCCGATACGGGCCAGTACGGTTTTGATAAAGTCGGCGTTGCCCACAGACACTCCACCTGAGCTGATAATCACATCAGCTTTGGTCGAGGCGTCAGTCAGTGCGGCTTCCAGCGCTTCATCAGAATCTTCAATAATCCCCAGATCGACCACCTCACAGCCCAGACGACGGGCCATGGATTTGATGGTGTAACGGTTGGAGTCATAAATGCAGTGCTCAGCCAGTGCTTCACCGGGTTGGGAGACCTCATCTCCAGTGGAGAACACGGCAATCACAGGCTTGCGAACCACAGTTGCCTGAGCTGTCCCCAAAGAGGCCAGCAGACCAATTTCGGCCGCGCCCAGACGGGTGCCGGTAGCCAGCGCCGTGGCACCTTTGGCGATATCTTCACCGGCCAGTCGGATATGCTGACCTTGTTCCAGTTCGCCGCTGAAGGTCACAGTGTCACCGGCTTCGGTGGCCAGTTCTCTTGGCTGCACTGTATCAGCACCGGCAGGCAGGGGAGCGCCTGTCATAATACGGACCACTTCACCCGGCTGCAGGGTACCGGCATAGCCATGACCGGCAAGCACTTCGCCTACCAGTTTGTACTCAGTGTTTGGTGCCGCCAGCGCGAAGGCGTAGCCGTCCATTGCTGAGTTGGTTTGCTGGGGAACATCAACCGGAGAGATGGCGTCTTTCGCCAGTACCCGGTTGTCCATCTCATCCAGAGAGACAGTCTCGCTGTCAGTCAGCGGCGAGACACAACTGAGGATATGGCCAATGCCCTGAGCGACAGAAGAGGTGTTGTCTGCATTCAGCTCACAGGCGGGAACGATTGGCATCTCGACAGCTTTAGGCTGCCAGTTTGCGGCGTACTGCTGAACAAAGTCTGCGATTTGCGCAACATTGTTCAGATCCAGTCGGGTCATTTCAGCCGGAAGCTCAGTGTCATCGCAGCAGGCAACGGCAAGGATATTATCGTCATGGGTATGAATAAACGGCTTGCCGTGGGCTGCGCGGTGCAGCTCAATCTTGGGCAGCTCCAGCTTTTTAAAACCTTCCACCAGAACCATATCCACCTTGTCGGCTTCAATCTGGCTGAGCAGGTGTGGCAGCTCGGGATCGCCTTCCACGGCATCTTCTGTCATCAATGCCCAGCGTACATGGGAGGCAACCAACATCTGGCGAGCGCCAGCCTTGCGCATCTCGTAACTGTCTTTGCCCGGAATATCCACATCAAAGTTGTGGTGAGCATGTTTAATCACAGCCAGTTTGACACCGCGACGATTCAGTTCAGGGATCAGCTGGGTGAGCAGAGTTGTTTTGCCTGTACCTGAGTAGGCACAAAAGCCCAATACTGGCACTGGTAGTGGATTAGTGAATGGAATACTCATATTTACCTCATGCCAGACTGTCGGCCAGCTGCTGAATCTGTTCCGGGGTGTTGACGTTAACAAAGGCCATGGGCTGATCGGCAAAACTCACCACGGCAACTTTATGCTGGGCATACCAAAGGTCAATTTTTCTGTCGCCGGCGTCGAGGAATGCCTGCATGGAATCAAGCAGCTCAGGTTTTAGCAGTAGCACCACTGGTTGGTGACGTTCGCCATCACTGGCAACCGCCATGTCTGCGCCCTGAGATTCCAACTCGGCGACCATGCGGCTGGCCAGATCTGTAGGCAGCAAAGGACAGTCGCAGGGAGCCGTCAGCAAGTAATCGCCTTTAGTACGTTTCAGGGCACTGACCATACCGGACAGTGGGCCATGGAATCCTTCCTGTTCATCACAGAAAACCGGGAAGCCAAATGCTTCGTAGGCTTGCTGATTGCGGTTGGCATTAATCATCAGGTCTGCGGTTTGGGGTTGCAGCCGGTCGATGGCATAGCGGATCATCGGCTGGCCTTTCAGCTCAACCAGACCCTTGTCTTCGCCTCCCATTCTGCGGGCGCGGCCACCGGCCAGAATAACGGCCTCAACTTGTGATGACATGCAAGGACTCCTCTTGTACCGATCCCTGTTCAGTGTTGAAGGGACCAGAAGTAATGCGTTGATTTTCTATCTGCCACGTTTGGCGGCATAGCGCTGTGATACCACAGGTCTGGTGGCTGCTCACCAGCAGCCCCGTGCCCTGACGCTTGAGGGTGTGCACCATCTCCAGCACCAGGCGTCGTGACTCTTTGTCCATATTGGATACCGGCTCGTCCAGCATCAGCAGGTCGGGCTGAATAACCCAGGCCCGGGCGATCGCCAGACGCTGACGCTCACCACCGGACAGGTTGGACGCATTGGCATCCAGCAGGTGTTCCAGGCCAGCCATTTGGGCCGCGGCTTCAACCCGCTGAGCCAGTAGTTTACCGGACATTTTTTGGTGGCGCCCGGCAAAGCTGAGGTTATATTTCACACTTCCCTCATAAAGATAGGGATGTTGATGCAGGTAAACCAATTTTCCCAGCTGCGGCGATTTCTGCCACCATTTGGTGTGGGTTTGTCCCTGCCATACCAGCTCACCGCTGGTGGCGGGAATAAGACCAGCCAACACCTTCATCAGCGTGGTCTTGCCTGTGCCGTTATCACCCTGAAGGAATATGGTATCGCCTTTGGCAAATTGCAGGGCGTCAGCCTTGAACAGCAGACGGTCACCGAATTGCATGCACAGCTTGTTGATCTTGAGTTGAACCATGACCGCCTCCGTCAGTGACTTCTTGGCTCAGACCTGCCTCTGAGTGTTCCCAGGGCAAAGTTCAGCAGCAGTGACAGGATAAGTAACACCAGACCCAGAGCGATGGCCTGGGCGAAATCGCCCTTGCTGGTCTCCAGCGCGATAGCTGTGGGGATGTTACGGGTAACGAACATGATATTGCCGCCCACCATCATAGAGCAGCCAACTTCAGTGACGATACGGCTGAAAGCCATCACGATAGCCATCAGCAGCGGTGCTTTCAGCTCACGGCAAAGAACCCAAACTGACGCAATCCAGGAGGCGCCCAGGGTACGTGAGGTTTCCCAGGCCCGGCGGTCAACACTGGTAAAGGCGGCCTGGCTCATGGCGATCAGCACAGGGGCACAGATCATCATCTGACCAAGAATCATACCTTTTTGGGTAAACAGCCAGCGCAAATCCCCCAAAGGTCCCATGCGGGTCAGCAGCAGATAAGCAAGCAAACCGATAACAACCGTGGGAATAGATTGCAGTGTTTGCACCAGGTTGATGACGGTCCAGCGTCCCGGGAAACGGGCAAAAGCCAATACAAAACCCAATATCAGCGAGGGGATAAGAGTGATCAGCAGGGCTGCCAATGACACATTGAACGACACCCCGATAATCGACCAGGTGTTGGGGTCAAGCGAAAACAGCAGACCAAAGGCCTGCTGTATCAGGGAAAACCAGCTTTCTGTCATTTATTTTCCGTAAGTGGCCTTAAACAATTGCTCACCGTTAACACGGTAGCCATTGATCATCTGCTGTGCTTCATTAGAGATCAACCAATTGCTCAGGGCTTCTGCACCTTTGTGATTCAGATCAGGGTATTTCTTAGGGTTGATCAGAATGATTTGATAAGGATTCGCCAGCGCCTTGCCGCCGTCAAAGTCCACACCCAGGTTTACCTTGTTTTTGTAAGCGACGTAAGTACCACGGTCAGACAGAGTGTAGCCCTGCAGTTCGTTGGTCATCTGCAGCGTCTTGCCCATGCCCTGGCCAACAGAGGTGTAGCCTTTAAAGTCAGGGGTGATACCGGCGTTTTTCCAAACAGCCAGCTCTTTCATATGGGTACCTGAGTTGTCACCACGGGAGATAAAGGTCTGGTTGGTTTTGGCAATCTTGGCGAAGGCTTCTTCAGCAGTCTTGCTGTCACGAATCTTGGCTGGGTCATTCTTAGGGCCCAGAACCACAAAGTCGTTTTCCATGATGCCGCGTGGCTGGATGCCATAACCTTCTTCAACAAACTTGGCTTCAGCAGCCGGAGCGTGGGTCATCACTACATCTACGTCGCCTTGACGGCCCAGTTTCAGTGCTTTACCTGTACCTGTGGCAATAACCTGTACCTGGTAACCGGTTTCCTGCTCAAACTTTGGCAGCAGGTAACCCAGCAGACCTGAGTTTTCGGTGCTTGTAGTGGTGGCCAGCTTAACAACCTGATCGTCGGCTTTGGCTGGCAGAACAGTTGCCATGGAAACGGCCAGGCCTGCGGTGGCAACCAGACTGAAAAGACGCTTTAGAGTGAACATGTTTGCTCCTTGGGAATAAAAAAAGCGGGAATAATCCTTGTGGGCCGAGCAATAGCAAATTGAGTGCCAAACTGAAAAGTACCATGTTCGGCAGGAAATTAGGCCGAAACTGTGACCTGTGTCCCGTAGTTGTCGAAAGTTCTCCGGACAAATTGTCTCAGCCTGCAGTTTCTATGGTTCATAGTGACCCTGGCTGAGTGGGAAGTGTTAGACTAGCTGAAAATTGAGTCAGAATGTCCAATACCATGAGTCCGAGTGAAAACCTGATAAAGCCTTTGCCTTCTGCTGTTTCTGTGTTGATTGTCGACGATGAGCCCGGCATGCGCAGCTTCCTGAGCAAGGCCCTGTCCAAGAAATTTGCCCTGGTAGAGACCGCATCCAGCGTTGAAGAAGCTGAGCAATTGCGCAGTCGTTGCCATTTCGACCTCTTGATAGTGGATATTCGTCTGCCTGGCCGCAGTGGTATTGAATGGCATGAAGCGCTGGATGATCAGGAACGCCGTTCCGATATCATCTTTATGACAGGTTATGCCGACATTGAAGTGGCCATCGCCGCACTGCGCGCAGGCGCCTCGGACTTCATCATGAAACCTTTCCATCTGGAGCAGATGATGAAGGCGGTTGATCGTTGTATTGAACGCCGTCTGCTCAAGCGTGAAAACCTGATGCTTCGCCGTGATGTGGCTATCGGCTACGCCAGCACCATTATCGGTAACAGTGAACCTATGATGGAAGTGAAGCGGGTGATTGAGCGGGTTGCGCCAACCAATGCCGTCGTGCTTATCCAGGGCGAGTCGGGCACAGGTAAAGAGCTGGTGGCCCGTCAGCTGCATCAGCTCAGTGGCCGCCAGGGACCTTTTGTACCGGTGAACTGTGGTGCCATTGCGCCTGAATTGCTGGAAAGCGAACTCTTTGGCCATACGGCCGGTGCTTTTACCGGTGCCAAGGGCAGTCGTGAAGGCCTGTTCAGCTTTGCCTCCGGCGGTACCATCTTCCTGGATGAGATCGGCGAAATGCCGCTGAAGATGCAAACCGCCTTGTTGCGGGTGTTGGAGCAACGTGCCATACGCCCTGTGGGCGGTGAGAAAGAGGTGGCCATTGATGTGCGTGTGGTGGCGGCATCCAACCGTAATCTGGCTGAAGAGGTCGAAGCGGGTAACTTCCGTCAGGATCTCTACTATCGCCTCAACGTGCTGGATATCACTATTCCACCTTTGCGTGACAGAGCGGAAGATATCGTTGAGCTGACCCACTACTTCACTCTGCAGCTTTCTTCAGAGCTGGGCGTGCGGGAGGTGGTTTGGAGTCATGAAGATCTGCAAAAACTGCAGCAGTATGACTGGCCCGGCAATATCCGTGAGCTGCGCAATATGATTGAGCGCTGCATTCTGCTGGGTAAGCCTCCTGCAGAGTACTGGAAGCAACCTGTCCGCCAGGAAGTGGTTGCCGAAGGCGGTTACCCTCTGGAGTGGCCATTGAAGGAAGTGGAAAAGAGTCATGTGATGAAGGTGGTAGACGCCCATGGTGGTAACAAGTCGGCCGCAGCCCGTGATCTTGGTGTTTCCCGCAAGACTCTGGACCGCAAATATAAAGAGTGGTTCGACGGCGAGAGCGTGGACGGAGAGTAACGGGTGGGGATCTTCCAAAAGTTTTTTGGCGTCAGCTATCAACAGATGAAAGCCAAGGTCAGATATCGCATTCTGATCCTGACCTTGCTACCTATCCTGCTGACTTTGGTCAGCCTGGTATTTATCACCATCTACTGGAATATCAGTTACACAGGCACCCAGCTGTTTATGAAGGTAAAGGCCGATTTAGCCGTTGCCAACAGCATGCTTAAGGCGACCCAAAAGCAACAGCAACAGGCTTTGGAAGGTGTTGAGGAGTCCTTCAGTTTCCAGGAGGAGTTCAACAGCCTGTGTCGCGATGATGAAAGCCGGCTGGCGACCATAGCTGAAGATTTGGAAATCCAGCGCAAGGAACTGAATCTCGACTTCTTACGCCTGGTGAGTGTAGCGGATGCCCAGGCGGACCCTGATCTGCGTCTGATGCTGGCTTACACCAGTGAGGGTAATCCCTATTCAGGCCTGATGGTGCTCAATGAGCAGCGTCTGGCGCGCCTGAGCCCGAAACTTGCCGAGCAGGCCCGTATCGAGTTGGTACCCACCCAAAAGGCAGAAATGCCTAGCAAAAGATATGAAACCAATGGTTTGCTGAGCCGCACCCTGTTGCCAGTGCCCAATGCTGACGGTGATGTGTTCTGGTATCTGGACGGCGGCATACTGTTTAACCGTAATACCAAGATAGTCGATACCATACGGGATCTGGTTTACGAAAAGGGGACTTTGCCGGAGCGTTCCATCGGCACAGTGACCATCTTCCTCGATAATGTCCGTATCAGTACCAACGTGCCATTGCACTTTTTCCCCCGCCAGGGCGAAGAGCGTGGCCGGGCGCTGGGCAGTCTGGTATCTGAAGAGGTGCGCTCTACTGTCCTGCAGGAGGGGAAAAATTGGGTTAACCGGGCATTTGTGTTCGACGACTGGTTTATTTCCGCCTATGCACCTCTGACCGATATCCGCAATCAACGTATCGGCATGATTTATACCGGCTTCTCTGAATCTCCGTTCGTCCACAACTATCTGCTGAATATTATTGAGCTGGGCACCATTCTGATGTTGGTGCTGTTTGTCTCCGGCTTGTTGGTTTATCGCGGTGCCTACAGTTTGCTGCAGCCGATTGAGCGCATTCATCACGTGGTCAACGCGGTGCAGGCGGGACGTAATGTGCGGATTGGCCCATTGGGGCTGGAGCGGGAAAATGAACTGTCCAACCTGGCGGCGCAGTTCGACCTTATGTTGGATCTGCTGCAACAGCGTAATACCCAGATTCAGGCGGCCGCCGAGCAGCTGGAGATGAAGGTTGAGGAGCGCACCCGCAGTCTGCAGCAAAAGACCAGAGAGTTGCAGCAAAACGTGCGTCTGTTGAATGAAACCCGGCAGCAGATGGTGGTTAACGAGAAGCTTACCGCTTTGGGTGAACTCACCGCGGGTATCGCCCATGAGATCAATAACCCAACCGCTGTCATTCTGGGCAATATGGAGTTGCTCAAGTATGAGTTGGGAGAAGGGGCGGAAACCGTCTCTGAAGAGATCGAACTGATTATTCAGCAGGTGGGGCGTATCAGCACCATTATCCGCAGTTTGCTGCAGTACAGTCGTCCGGGCGAGTTTAACGCGCCGTTGGAGATGCATGAGCTGACACCTATCATCGAAGAGATGATGGTACTGGTGCGTCACTCCATCAAGCAGCAGGAGGTGGTACTCAACACCCAGTTGGAAGCCAACTGTTCGGTGGAGGTGAATCAGCCTCAATTGCTGCAGGTGCTGATCAATCTGGTGATCAACGCCGCTCACGCAATGGAAGGAAAAGGCCAGATCTGGATCCGCAGTCGTAACTGGTATCGTAACGATGATCCGCAAGATGAGCTGTTGGGTGTGCAAATTGAGGTGGAAGATGAAGGTCAGGGGATCCCGCCTGAGTTACTGAGCCGTATTTTCGACCCCTTCTACACGACGCGCAAGGATGGTACCGGACTTGGCCTGTCTCTGAGTTACGGCATTATCAAACGTATCGGTGGCACTATTGAAGTGGACTCAACTGTCGGCAAAGGTACTCTGTTTACCATAGGTTTGTACCGTCATGCCCGTGAGTCTTCTGTGGGCATTTATGATGGATTGCAGTTTGCGTCCGTGACCGCGGAAAAGGGCGGTGACAAGCCGAACTAGAGTGACTATGCATTCTGTATAGCGGAACCCCGGCTCAGGCCGGGGTTTTCTTTTAGATGCACTTTTCAACAGGCAAAAAAATGCCGGGAGAAACTCCCGGCGAACGAGTGAGTGAGCATTGTCGTGCTTTCTTCAAACAATGAAGAATGAGAGGAACCAAACCTTGCAGGGAATAGCTCCGGAACGCAAATAAACAATAATCATTCTCATTATTGTTTGCAAGCGGTAATTGTGTTTATTTTGAACTTATTTAATAAGTGCTTATAAATCAATTTATTGAGCCTCTGGTGAGGTGAAACAAAAAAGCCAGGCTATGCCTGGCTTTTGCTGTTGTCTCAATCCACCTGTAGAGGAGATCTGAGGTTAGAGGCTCTTTCTCAGAGTCATCTTGTTGAGCTTGATATCATCATTGGCCGCCAGCGCGGTAACCTGATAACCGTTACTGACCAGCATGGTCAACATGGGCGCATAGCAGTTCATGGTCTTTACTTCCATGCACTGGTAGCCCTTGGTTTTGGCCCAACTCTCCTGAGCAACCAGCATAGACTTGGCTAATCCCAGATTACGGAACTCAGGTAATACTCCGCCCAACCAGCTGTAGAAGGTTGTATCGTCCAGCGCATAGCCCAGCTTAAAACCTGCCAGTTCGCCCTCTACGAAGCTCAGCAAGGCTAAATGTGGCTGACCCTGCAGTCGGGATACCAGGGCATCCAGATCATGACGGCTATCAAATTCCGGCAGGGCTTCAATCAGGCCTGTCAGAGTGTTCAGATGTTCGTCGCTGCAAAGTTCAATATGTTCAATATGGCTGGCGTACATGGTTACCTCAGTTCAATTGCTGTGTCGGAGATTGCTGAAGAATTCTGTCCTGCAACACCTTGAGTAACACACCATAGGCTGGCAGGAAGAGTCCCAGGCTCACCATCAGTTTGAAACCATAGTCCACGGCTGCAATTTCCGGCCAATTGGCTGCCATAAAGGCATCGCTTGAGGCGTAGAAGGCGACGCTGAAAAACACCAGAGTGTCGATCAGGTTACCTACCAGGGTCGATGCTGCCGGGGCTACCCACCAGGCACATTCACGACGGATTCGGGCAAATACCGTGATATCCATCAGCTGACCCATCAAATATGCCGCAAAGCTGGCTAAGGCGATTCTGAACACAAAGCTGTTAAATTCAGCCAGTGCTGCTGCGCCCTGGAATTGACCGTTATGGAACAGGGCTCCTATCACGTAGGAGACGACCAAAGCCGGGAACATGGCCTGGAAAATAATCTTGTGAGCGGCTTCCTGTCCGAAAATACGGACGGTCAGATCGGTCGCCAGATACACAAACGGGAAGCTGAAAGCACCCCAGGTAGTGTGAAAGCCGAAGATCTGAAACGGTAATTGAACCAGATAGTTACTGGCGCAAATAATCAGAATGTGGAACCCGGCAAGCAGGAGTACAGCACGTTGGTGCTGCTGATCAGTGAGCATTAGCATTGTCATACCTTTTTCATTGGAGCGGGGTGAGGGAACCCGCGACTTACTGCCTTCCGGATCATGGACCCGAACAGGACTTTGCCGGTCATTGTGCAGAATTTCACCGCTGACCGGGCGGCACATTATAGGGACAAGGTGGGGGATTGCAATAGTATTGGCCCGACCAGTTGATTAATTTTGAAGCGGCTCACTACAGCGGATGGGTAATAGGGGGCTGGGTTGCCAGAGTGAGCAATACACTCTGGCTTTGAATCGGGAGGTTAGAAATCTATCAGAATTGAGATAATCGTGGCCAGTTTGTTTTCCAGCTCCTGCCATTCTGCTCTGGGGTCTGAGCCCGCCACTATCCCGGCACCGGCATAGAGGTTGATGCGTCCCGGCTCCAGCAATGCGCTGCGAATCGCCACGGAAAACTCGCTTTCATACTTGTTCAGATAACCACAGGCTCCGGCATACCAGCCCCGCAGATACCCTTCCTGTCCCCGGATAAAGTGCATGGCTTCCTGTCTTGGCAAGCCGCCCACAGCCGGAGTGGGGTGCAGCGCCAACAAGAGCTGGAAGTCATTGACGCCGGGGTTCAACTGGGCGCGAATATCTCGGTGCAGGTGCTGAATATGGGTCAGCTTGAAAATCTTGGGGGCATCATCTGCATCCACTTTTTCGCTTAATGGCCCCAATACATCGACGATATGTTCACGCACCAACTGGTTCTCATGACTGTTTTTACTGTCATCCAGCAGCTGGTTGGCCAACATCTCATCTTCATCCTGGTTCAGGCCGCGAACCGTGGTGCCCGCCAGCGCCTCCGTATGCAACTCTCTGTCCAGGCGCTGAAACAGGCGCTCGGGTGAGCAGGAGATAAAGGCTCTGTCAGGGCTGAACTGAAAGCCAAACTGGAAACTGTTCTGGTTACGTCCCTGCCAGCAAGCCAACACCATCCAGGGATCTATCACTTCATTGACTTCAAGCTGGGACACCCGGGACAGCACCACCTTGGGCACTGTCTGGTTGAACTCAGGGTCGGTAACCTGGCGCACCAGCTCTTCCCAGCGCGGATAGGCTGGCTTGTCATGCCTGGCCATAAGTCCCACCTTGTATGGCGGAACCAAAGGTCTTGGAGGCATCAGTTGCTTCAAGGCATCTGTCGCCTGTTGCAGCTCAGTGGCTACATCATTGTCGGCAAAATTCAGGTTCAGCATCAGGCAGAACAACTCGCCACTGCGACGCAACTCAATTCTGGGCAGAATAAAGCGGGCCCGGCCGAATTCAGGCCAGCTCTCTATGGAGCGGTCGAAGGCCACGCCGCCGTAATAACGGATAGAGGGATCTGTCGATAGTGCTTTCTGGCTCTGGTAAATCTCAGCCAGTCGCTCATCATTAATACTGTCCTGAAACAGAAAGTCCTTGGCGCAGCCTACTGCTGCCACTTCCTGCTTCTTGTCGCGCCCCTGCCAATAGACTCTGGGATACTGCTGTTGAGAAGCCAACCAGGCGATAAGCGGGATTGCCGTATCCACTTCAACTTTCAGCTGGATCACCTTGTCCTTAGTCTGGCTTGTTTCAGCCTCAGGGCAAGGGGAAGCCGACAGGTCGGACACTTGTTGCAGCAGTTTCTCAACGGCGAATGACAGGGACTTGGCTGGCAAATCACACTCCGAAAACAGTGACTTTGCACCTCAGGTGCAGTGGAAATTCAGGTGGGAAGATAGTGTAAGGCATTGGCATCTTTAGTGCCTTGTCTTTGCGCTTGCCCCGGACAGACCTTCCAAAGGGCAAAGTTAAGGGGCGGCTTGGGCAGGTGTCAACTATCAGGCCCCGAGGCTGTGATATGTATCCCTGCTACAGGGGGAGTTATCCCACTATCCGGGTAAGGGGGATTGGACATTTTGTCGTTTGCTGTTAACCAGTTGGAACATTTGTCTTTTCCAACCTGCTCACTAGGGATCCAACCGGGATAAATTCGATCTGGCTTGTTGTTTGGGCGGCCAATGCTTGCTCAACAGGGAGGGAGATGCCGACAATGCCGGGTTTGTACCCTACTAACCCAGCCCAATGACGCCTCTGCTTTCACTGGACAGCATTGACTGTGCCCATAAAGACGGTGAGCCGGCACTGCTTTCCGGTATCAGCCTGTCGCTGCACGCCGGCGAGTGCCATTGCATCAGCGGAGCCACAGGCGCCGGTAAGTCTACTCTGTTGCTGTTAGCCGCGGGGCTGGGCGGTGTTTTGTGTCGGGGCCGGATTAGCCTTCAACCCGGTGTGACCCGCGCTCTGGTATTACAGGATCCCCATACTCAACTCTTGCGCCGCACCATAGGCGCTGAAGTGGCGTTTTCACTGGAAAATCTTGGCATCGAACCATCGCAAATGCCGGTGAAAGTTCGACGGGCTTTGCAAAGAGTGGGACTGGACCTGCCCTTCAGCACTCAGGTCGCTACTTTGTCGCTGGGACAGAAATATCGCCTGATGATCGCAGCCCAGCTTGTCAGTGAGCCCGGGATTTTGATGCTGGATGAGCCATGGGCACAGCTGGATGATGAGGGAGTAAGGTCCCTCACCGCGCTGCTGATGAAACTCAAGGCCGAGGGGATGGCGCTGTTACTGGTCGAGCACCACGCTGATGCCTTTGCAGGTTTGATCGACCATTACTGGGCGCTGAAAGGCGGGAGGCTCACAGCCTCAGAGATAGCTCCACAGGCTGAGCCTCAGCCCTGCTTTATACCCTCTACAGTTTTTTTTCAAAGCCCCAATGCTGAGGTACGTCTGACATCTCCCGGATTTAGCCTGCAACACTCTCAGGGAGAGGCTTTGTTCGAGTCCCCTGCTCTTGAGGTTAACGCAGGCGAATTGGTGCTCCTGTGTGGCACCAATGGTTGTGGCAAGTCCTCGTTGCTGTCCATGCTGGCCGGCTGTGGCGATGCCGCCGGGCTGCCAGTCTCTGTTATGGGCAAGACCCCTGAACTCGGAACCTTTGGCTATAACCTCTGTTACCTGATGCAAAGGCCAAACCGACAGCTGTTTGAGATGACGGTAGAGGCAGAGCTGAGTTACAGCCTGAAACGTTATGGGCTGCCGCAAGAGAGAGCGACCCGGGTAATGAACAGCTTGCAGATAGCCGGGCTGGCTCAGCACTCCCCCCACAGGCTCTCCTATGGTCAGCAGCATCTGATTGCACTGGCCTCTCTGGTATGTCTTGAGCCCAAGGTTTTCCTGCTGGATGACCCCTTTGCGGGCCTGGACAGTGGTTACAGTCAGTTGGTGGTGAACCTGCTGCAGCAGCTCAGGGCCAGGGGATGTACTTTGATTATCGCCACTCACAGGCCGATGGCGCTGGCACAAACTCAAAACTGGCATATTCGTAATCAGCGCCTGGAGGTTGAACATGTGGGCCAGACGTAAGATTTCAGTGGTGGAACGCCAACCGGGACAGTGGTGTGGCACAGCGATCATGTTAGTTACTGTGATGAGTGCGTGTGCTTTCCTGCTGTCGGATACCGCTCTTCCTTTATTGGCGCTGGCTAATCTGCCGATGCTGATACAGGGCAGCCGTTTGGGAAGCCTCAAAGGCATTCTGGTGGTGTTCGCCCTGCAGCTGCTGATGACATCTCTTTTCTACCTTTTGCTGTATGGCTGGCAGAGCTTGCCCCAGGCGGCTCTGGTGGTATTCCGGCTGCTGCTGGCGCTTATCCCGGGGTGGTGGCTGTCTGCCCGGTTTGCCCCTGAACAACTTGGAAGCTCTCTGGCGCGGGTATTGCCTTCCAAGTGGGCTTTTGTGCTGGCGGCTACCCTGAGCTTACTGCCCCATATTCAACGGGAAGCGATGGAGATCTACCGCCTGCAATGTCTGCGGGGGGCGCCTATTACCAAACGGGCACTGCGTAATCCCAAAAACTGGTTGGAGCTTGGTCCCTGCCTTTTGTTCCCGCTGTTAATTGAACTGATGAAGTTGTCGCGCCAACAGGCGCTGGCTGCCAAAAGCCGACACTTCGGCACCCACCCCAAACCTACACATTGGCAAGCGCCAGAGGATTTATGACAAAACGATTTGAATTCAGTCTGCAGGACGCATTGTTTATTGGGCTTTGCGCCACACTGCTGGTGGCACTCAAAGGTATGTTGCGGCTTAAGCTGGGTATCTCAGGCCACACCATGTTGCTGATGAGCTTTATGTACCTCACCTGCTACGGCGTGGTGGGACGTCTGGGCAGCATCACCCTGTGCGGCACGCTGGCCGGACTGGTGGCTATGGCGCTGGGTGTGGGTAAAGGTGGCCCCATGATTCTGCTTAAGTTTGCTTTGCCTGCACTGGCTATGGATGTGGCGCTGTTATTGGTGATGGCCTGGCCTTTGAAGTGGCGCTTTTGCGTGTTGGTAGTCAGCGCTGCGATAGCCTGGGCCGGTAAGGTCTGGTTGACCAATATGCTTGCTGGGATGGCGATAGAAGTAACGCTGATCAAATTTGCTATCAGTGTGGCACAGGGGACAGGTTTCGGGCTGCTGGGTGCCGCACTGGCCTTTGCGTTGGCGAAACGATTACAGGCCCATGACCTGTTGAAGATGAATATCAAAGAGTAAAACAACAATGAATCAAACTCTGGAAAACCAGTACCTTATCTGCATTGATGATACTGACGATATCGGCACCAAGGGAACAGGCGAGATAGCGGGTGAAATAGGTGAACTGCTGGTTGCACGCTTTCAAGGGAAGGCCGGTTTGGTCAGCCGTCATCAGTTATATGTGCACCCGGATATTCCCTATACCTCCCATAACTCTGCCATGTGTTTTGCCTACTCAGGGCCCGCGAGTGTTGATGATATTCAGCGCCTGGCCGCAGAGCATCTGATTAGTGTTTCAGCCCCGGCAGCGGATCCCGGGCTTGGGATTTTAAATCTGGCGAATTTTCGGGGCGGCAATGACCTGATTGCCTTTGGGCGACAAGCCAAGCAGGAGGTTAAAACCAAGGGTCAGGCCTACGTTCTGGCACAGGCGCTGGGTATTTCCCTGACTGAACACGGTGGAACCGGGCAGGGTGTTATCGGGGCGCTGGCTGGTTTGGGGCTCAGGCTGGAGGGGCGTGATGGCCGGGTTAAGGGACAGATAAAGCTGGGTCAAACCGAAGAGATCAGTGTCACCCTGACTGTAGAGGACATTCTGTCTCAAAGTGGCCTGGATCTGGTAGTGAATACCAGTGGTGAATCTTTGGCGGCAACTGAATCGGTGCAGCTGTGTGGCAAGGTAAAAGCCGTAGTGCATCAGGGTAAATTCGCCTTGTTGGTGGCTCAGGAATCCGGTGTATGGCGGAACGCCAGTCGCTCTCAACTCAAGGCATATTGATATGAATAACTGGTTTGAAATTGATGGTGGACTCAAGCTTTCACTCTTCTCGGCGCAGGAGTCCGGCGCTGCCCGGCAGGCGGCGGCTGTTTGTACCTTCTTTGAGCCTGATGATGAAGATGAGTGGGTGGATGACATTCAGATTTCCTGCTTCAACTGCCAGTACCGCAGATGGCTGCAGCACAAGATAAGCTGCCATCGTCCTTAACGAAAAATAGCGGAGGGAAATCCGGTCAAACTGCTGCAGGCGTCTATACTTTATGAGTATTTGAGTCATAGGGGACTAGCCCTATCGTATGAAACCCTGACGGCAGTATTTGATTGAAATATCTATTAATCAGATAGATAGAAAAGCAGCCGTCAGCATCAATGTCAGATATGGAATCTGGAGTGAATGAATGGCTGAGACCGCGCTGTCTTCAACCCTGGTAAAACTACCTGTAACTGAGCTTAAGGTGGGTATGTTTGTCGCTCAACTGGAAGACAGTGGCAAGTTGAAAGTGGCTGCAGCCGGTCTGATTAAATCAGAAGAGGCGATACAGAAGCTGAAAAAAAGCGGTATCGACTATGTATGGATTGATCCCAGCCGTGCCCTGGCTACGGAAGAGAAAGAGGCGCCTGCAGAGCAAAAAGAAGTTAAAGCCGGGAATCGCGATCTCAGGCAACAGAAGGCGAAAAAGTTACTGGGTGAAGCCAAAAACCTTATTCGTAAAGTCCTCAGTGAAGTCTTTGATGGTAAAGAGGTGGATGCTGAGCCTTTCGCAGAGCTGGCCGACAAGATGATTGAGTCGGTCATGCAGGACTCGGATGCATTGAAATGTGTCTCGGCCCTGCGCAACAAAGATGCTTATCTGCTTGAACACTCAGTCAATGTTTCCTTCCTGCTGGTGACCTTCGGCCGCTATCTTAATCTGGATAAAGAGATGCTCAGAGATCTGTCGATTGGTGGGATCCTGCATGATGTGGGTAAGACCCGGGTCGACAACGATATTCTCAACAAACCCGGCAAACTGACGCCGGAAGAGTTTGAGGAGATGAAGATGCATCAGGTGCATGCCATCACCCTGCTCGATGGCCTTACCGGCCTTTCGCAAATCAGTAAAGATGTCAGCTTTATGCACCATGAAAAGCTGGATGGTAAAGGCTATCCCAAAGGTCTGAAAGGGGATGAGATCCCGCTTCATGGGCGCATGAGCTGCATCTGTGATATCTATGATGCACTCACTGCCAACCGTTGTTATAAGGAAGCCATGAGCCCGGCAGAGGCGTGCAAAATTCTGCTTAAACTCACCCCCTTCCACCTTGATCAGAAGCTGGTCTATCAATTTATCCGCTGTATCGGCGTTTATCCTGTCGGCTCTTTGGTGGAGCTGTCCGATGGTCGTTTGGGTATCGTCTGGGATCTTGAGGGGCGTGATGCGCTGCACCCGGTTGTGAAATGCTTTTATTCAATGAAACACAAGAAGTTTGTAGATGTGAAGTATGTGGATGTCGGTCGAACAGAGCTGAACATCAACCGTGGTGTGTCACCCTGCACTCTCGAAATAGACCCAACCCCCTTTTACTGAGTCACAGCCCTGAAAGTGGAGGTTTGCGTCAGCAATCATCATCCTTTAGCTGGTAGGTGACAGTGCCACCGGGAGCCGTGGGGTAGTAGACCTCAATATGACAGTCATAGGATGCAGATGGTTTGTTGTCGGCAAAATAGATGATAAACCATGGCAAGCCGGGTCCCGAGCCGCCATAGTGTTTGGAAATGGTAATTTCATTGCCCAGACTGGAATACTCTCTGGCTGAGATAACAAACTTAATCAGGCCGTAATAGCCGATGACATCGGCCGTCCCGTTATTGTCCAGGTCGATATTGGCTGTTGAGGCATCGACACTTTCCTGCCCCTGAAGCAGCGCTTTGCTGTAAACCAACTTATTGGTGCTGTCGAAGGCTCCTTTGGCTCCCTCAAGTGCGCTGACTTTGGCGTCTTTTTGCAGATTAATAAACTTGGGAGCTGCCGTGACCGCCAGAATGCCGAGGATAATAATCACCACAACCAGCTCTATCAGGGTAAAGCCGGGTTGTTTTGCTTTGTATTGGTGACTTTCAGGCATTTTCAGGGGCAACTCCTGCTGCTCAGACTCAAACTAAAGCTTAGATGACACTTTGTAACCCTACAAATTTACAGCGAAAATCGATGTAAATTTGAGTTATTGCGGGGATCGACTCAGAATCGCACGTAACTACGACTTTATTACTAGTTTCTTGGTGTGAGTTACCACTTGACTCGGGCCACTATGGATGAAAAAACAGACAGGGCTAAACTGGGGATGGGTGAGTGGAAATGAAAAACTTGTTGTTCTGGGCTGGTATCGCAACTTTTGTCGCCTCGCTGGCGCATATCGCCATCATTATCGGTGGCCCGGATTGGTATCGTTTTTTCGGTGCCGGTGAAGGGATGGCGAAAATGGCGGAAGCGGGAGAGGCTTACCCAGCGATCATGACCGCCGGCATTGCTTTGGTGCTGGCGATTTGGGGCGCTTATGCCTGGTCGGGTGCGGGCGTGATTCCTGCCTTACCACTGAGACGTCTAATCCTGATTGGTATCGCGGGTGTGTTTTTACTCAGGGCCCTTGCGGGTCTGGTTCTGCCCTGGCTGATGGAGCATCCGGCACTGGCGGCCAACTCAAATACCTTCTGGATGGTGAGCTCGGTCATCTGCCTGATAATAGGTTTGTTGTATGCCTTTGGCCTGAAACAAAACTGGCACCAGATGATGCCAGCCTAGATGGGTAATAGTATCAGGTTGCGCAAACGTCCCTGTTCGACGCATGGGGTAGTTGATTTAGCGCTGATCGCGCCTGACCTGGTTAACCAAAGTCACCATTTACATAACCACGGGTGCGGTCATCTGCCGGGGTGCTGAACAGAATGTCTGTGTTGTTGTGCTCCACCAGATCCCCCATCAGGAAGAAGGCGGTGCGGTCAGAGATACGACGGGCCTGCTGCATAGAGTGGGTCACGATAACTATGGTGTATTTCTGCTTCAGGGTCTGGATCAGATCTTCAATCTTTTTGGTGGCGATAGGGTCCAGTGCCGAAGTCGGCTCATCCATCAGGATCACGTCCGGCTCCATAGCGATGGTGCGGGCAATACACAAGCGCTGCTGCTGACCACCGGACAGGCCAAAGGCCGGTGACTTGAGGCGATCTTTTACTTCATCCCACAGGGCTGCACTGCGCAGTGAGCGCTCCACCACCTCGTTCAGGGTTTTCTTGTCAGTCACGCCCTGGGCACGCAGACCGTAGGCGATATTGTCATAGATAGACATGGGGAAAGGGTTGGCCTTCTGGAACACCATGCCTACCTTGATACGCAGCGAGGCCACATCCACATTCTGGTAGATATCCTGCTCATCCAGGGTCACCAGACCATCAATTTTTACGCCTTCAATCAGGTCGTTCATACGGTTCAGGCAGCGCAGCAGGGTGGATTTGCCACAACCTGAGGGACCGATAAGTGCAGTCACCTGACGGGCAGGAATATCCAGGTTGATGCCGTGCAGTGCGTGGTTGGCGCCATTGCCGTAATACAGGTTCAGGTCTTTAATACTAATTTTGTTCATCATCTGGTTCTCAGGATCAGTAAGTTGCCTTGTTGAAGCGGCTGGCGATCAGCTTGGTAATGGTATTGATGACCAAGACCACCACGATAAGTACAGTGGCCGTTGCATAGGCCTGATTCCACTCATGAATCGTGTACAGTTCCTGGGTTAATTTGTAGAGGTGTACCGTCAGGGTACGGCCTGAATCCATCAGGCTCTCCGGAATACGTGCCACCATACCTGCGGTCAAAAATACCGGGGCGGACTCGCCGATAATGCGGCCAATGCTCAGTACGATTGAGGTCACTATGCCCGGCATGGCGCTTGGCAGGATCAATCGGGTAATGGTGTAAATCTTGGGTGCGCCCAGGCCATAGGAGCCTTCACGGTAGCTCTGTGGTACAGCCATCAGGGCTTCTTCCGTGGTGCGGATAATCACAGGCAGGATCAGAATACTCAGGGTCAGTGCGCCGGACAGTACCGAGAAGCCCAGTCCCAATACGCCAACAAAGAAGGTCAGACCGAACAGACCGAAAATAATGGAAGGAATACCCGCCAGAGACTCGGTACAGAAACGTATGACCTTAACCAACTTACTACCGGGTTTGGCATATTCGGTCAGGTAGATGGCGGTCATAATGCCTATCGGTGCAGCAACGCCTATGGATGCCAGCACCATGTAGATGGTGGAGACAATCATGGGCCAGATACCTGAGGCTTCACCAATACTGGTGTAGTCAGAGCTGATAAATTCCCAGTTCACATGAGCCAGGCCATTGCTGAGGATGTACCAAAGGATCCACAGCAGGAAGCCAACGGTCAGGCTGGCGCCAAGCCAGATCAGGGCTTTGGCAGCTGTGTCCTGGATTTTACGGGCGCGGGTCAGAGTGTATGACATAGAAGTGTGCCTCTTACTTGGCCTTTTCGCGGTTCAGGTACAGCAAAGTACCGTTGAGCATCATGATAAATACCAGCAGAACTATGCCTGTGGCATACAGGGCGCTGGCGTGCACGCCGGAGGCATAGGACATCTCCAGGGCAATGTTGGCAGTCAGGGTACGGGCTGGCTCCAGAATGCTGCCAGGCATAGCAGGGGCATTACCCATTACCATGATGATCGCCATGGTTTCACCCAGCGCGCGGGCAATACCCAGAATCACGCCGGTAAGAATGCCTGAGCGCGCAGCCGGTACCAGCAGTTTGAAAATGGTAAACATGGGCGAAGCACCCAGTGCCAGCGAGCCCTCTTTGTAGGTCTTGGGAACCGCACGCAGCGAGGTTTCTGATACCGCAATTACAGTGGGCAGAATCATCACCGCCAGCACCAGCATTCCCGCCAGCACAGTGTTACCTGCGGGCACATTGAACCATTCCTGGATCATGGGAACGATAATGATCAGGCCGAAGAAGCCATAAACCACAGAAGGGATACCTGCCAGCAGCTCAACCGCAGGACGGATAATGTTGGCCAGCCACCTGGGGGCGACTTCGGCGATAAAAATTGCGGTGAGCAGGGCGACAGGAACACCGATAGCCACTGCACCTATGGTGGACGCCAGTGAGGCGACAATCATGGGCAGGATGCCGTACAGGGCAGGTGGTAACCACTCTGTGCCCGTCACTATGCCCGTTACACCTGCTTCGGCGAAGGCGGGCAGGCTCTCCTGAAAAATAAAGTAAGCGATCACTGCCAGAGACAGGACGCCTATGATTGCTGCAAGCAGAAACAGGATTTTGAAAAACTGCTCCTTCCAGTCACGGCGGCGGCCGCTTTGGGGAAGGATAGTGCCAGTTGCTGGCACAACAGTGGTGTCTATGGATGCTGATTGCATTACATCTTCTCCCGATAGTCGCTCAGTACGTTCTGGCGGCTATGGTCATTGGGCCGGTTGTTACGCCGGCCCGGTACAGCGCGTCAATCGTGATTTTGGTTTTATTGGATTCAGTGATTACAGAACTGAGATATAACCTTTGTCTGCTACCACTTTCTGGCCTTCTGCAGAGACTACCCAGTCCAGGAACTTGCGTGCCGCATCTGACGTGTTGGCATCTTTGTGCAGTACCAGGAATGGACGGGCAACCTGATAGTCACCGGACTGAACTGCAGCAACAGAAGCAGCTTTACCGTCTACTTTCAGCGCTTTCACTGAGTTGTCTACTGAGCCCAGAGAGATATAGCCGATGGCGAATGGGTTGTTGGCGACAATGGTTTTTACCACGCCGTTACCATTACCTACCTGAGCGCGCTGAGAGATGGCAGATACAGAGATGCCGTTCACTTTACGCTTCAGCTTCATAATGTCTTCGAAGGCGCCACGGGTACCGGAAGCGGTATCCCGGGTCACTACAACCACAGGCTTACTCTCGCCACCTACCTGAGACCAGTTGGTGATCTCGCCGCGGTAGATAGCTGCAATTTGATCTTTGGTCAGGTCTGCCACCGGGTTTTTGCCGTTTACTACCACTGCAATGCCGTCACGGGCGATAGTGGTCTCTTTCAATTCAGGTTCTTTTTCAGAGTCTTTCAGCGAGCGGGAAGCCATACCCAGCATACTGGTGCCATTTTTGGCGGCTTTCACACCGGCAGAAGAGCCTGTGCCCTGAACTTCAATAAAGGTGTTCTTGTTGCTCTGCTGATAGGTCTCAGCCAGAACTTCCATCACTTCGGTGACAGAGGTGGAACCGGATACAGAAATAGTCTCGCTTGCTACAGCGGTACCTGCGGTCATGGCGCTGGTTAGAGCCAGCAAAGCAAACATCTTGGTTTTCAAGTTACTACCCTCGTTTATTGAATTTGGCCTGTGATGGTTGATGTACCAGGCAGCGGCAAATTTAGGGCAGTTATGTGACAGTCAGATTGCTCGAATATGACAGCCAGATGACAATCTTCATCCCTCTGTCATCGGAAATTAAAAGTACTGTCATCTTTCGGCGAATCATGGCCATAGGTCAGCTTGAGTCCGTCATTTCTAAGCTTGATTTCTGCGGGGCCGCTCAGGTGTGTAATCACTCACACTCATTTGGTTGGATCATGCCCCTGAGGTGACAATTGACTGGGTTTCAGCGGACATATCTGACTGGACTGAAATACAAAACTGTGAACTGTTTGGCGTTTTTTTGAGCTTGAAGGCGGAAACAGGTTAAGCTTGTGTCACCTAAATGAATATGGATGTCCGTTTTAATTCCAATGGAATTTATCAACAAGATTAAGGCCCTGTTGGTCAGGATAAAAAATTGGTTGTTGGTCACCTTTGGCCAGCTTAAAACCTCCGCCGAAGGAGGCAAAGCCAGTGCCACCAGTGGCCTGAAGTCACTGTGGAACTCACTGACCTTTTCTCAGCACTGCTACCTGGTTGCTTCCGTAGGGGCGGTGGTGATTTTGTATATGACCAGTGGCGATGTTGAAAGCTATAGTTTTCAATTCCTGGGACTGCTGGCGCTGGCGGGTATTACCGTTGAGTTCTGGCCTAAGTTTCTTAAGGTTTGGGACAGCCTGCAGGGGCGAGCCTTAATCCTGCTGTTTTATGCTGTGGTTGCCAATTTTGCCCTGGGTAGTGCATCCGGGCTGGTGAATGAGGTGACAGGGGTCAGCGCTGGGGCTTTGCCCTACAGTCATAATTTTGCCCTGCTGCTGAATATGCCAGTGTGGTTTTTTATCACCTCGCTGGTGGCCTTGCTGTTTTGGCAATTGTTGATGCCTTTCTATCTGTTCCTGCTACTGCTACTTAAGCTGTTTGGGATGCACGGCCTGTGGCATCCGCCTCATTACAGGTATGTATTTACCACCGCACTGGTACGTTATGCGTGGAGTTGGGTGTTGTTTATCCAGTTGTGGTTGTTTGGCCATATGACAGGTATTGCCGGTAATGAGGGAGTCGATGCTGACTATTATGCTCAGTTTACGACTGAGTTAACCGAGGCGATTGAGCAAGAGGAGCAGCTTAAACAGCAGGAACTGTCTGCAGAGGAACTGCAGGTCGCGCTGGATAAAATTGCTGAAGGTAAAGAGGAGCTGGAAGTCATGGTATCCCGGGCCGATCAATTTTACCTGAGACAAAAACAGTTACTGGCCTGGTTTGTGTTTGATTACGAGGCGGACGGTAAGTCCCGTTGCCAACATCCACCGGGTACCAAAGTAGTAGAGCTGAATGACTATGAGATTCTGCTGATCACCGACCAGCAGAATTATGACACTGACAGCGAAATAGGATACCAATATCAGGTCTTGCCCTGTATTTCGCCGGCATTGGGCCGTGAGTTCTTACCTGCTCAAACCCAACCTTAAACAGTGAGGCCGCAGGTTGACTGCTGCCTCAGTCTCTGTGTCGCCATAGATAGGTCACGGCCAGAGCTGCCGGTATGATCAGCAGGACAACGACCATAGGGACGCTGGATTTAATGGCTTCCACATTGAGTGAATAAACACTTATCACGTCTGAGATATCCGTGATCAGCCTTACCGCCAGAATGAGCAGTAATGCACGGCGTGACTTGAGTGCCAGAGCCAGCACTATGCCCAGTGCCATGGCGATATTACGGGTGATATAAAGTTGCGTCACATAGTCCAGCTCAGTTGCGCCCGGAATGAAATCGGCCGGACTCATGGCGGTTCCAGCAGAAAAGAAGAGGACCAGCGCCACTTGAATCAAGGCTACAAGCCAGACCCAGAGTGGTAAAAATTTTTCTGATGAGTTGTCCAACGCTTCCCCCTGATTATCTAACTGTCCTGCTTTCATCATCCAGCTAAGGTTATTGCCAACTACCTTTGCGGGTCGGTGCGCCAATCAGCATAAAGGTCAAAAATGTCGTATACAGGGGAAACCACATAAAGATATTTGCAGAGCCTGTCATGGCAGTGATGGCCATGTGCAGGATTGCAACCGTGGCCAATCCAACTGAACCTGTGATGAAATGCTGCTTTTTATTCTTGATATTCATAGTTTTTCCTAAAAAACATGTCCGATACAGCTATTCGGTTATTACAGATAACTCAGTGCAGAAATAAACAAGCCACAGCAAAATAAATAAAACACCAATGCCGTGTTGCGTAGAGTATTTTCAACCTAACAAAAACCTTCTCTTAAAAACAATAGCGAACTCCAGTTTGTAATATTGAGCTGTGAGTGCTCGTTTTATTCAGTAATAGCGTCATGTTTCAGATTAAACGGCGTAAATAAAACCTGGGCGATTAAAGTGAATGTCATTTGTAAGGTGTTGATATATTTGACTGTTAATCGCACAATGCCTGCTTTGTGAAAGAAAACAGCCAGGGAAAGGTGATGTCTCAGCAGCGGATTTACAGCAAAGAGCGTACAACTGCCAAAGGGTTGTACATAGCCGCTGGCGTCCTGTGTTTTGCTGCTCTGCTAATCCAACTGACAGATAACTGGAGTATCGGCCTGTTTCTGCTCTCCTCGCCCTTTCTGGCAATGGGTCTCCTACTGCTGATTATCGGTAAGTACCATGACAACAAGTATCGCAGGCTGGGTAAGAGTGTGCTGGTGCTGCCGACAGACAGATGTGAACTTGGCCTGGCGATAAAAGCCAGAGTCGAGATCGACAAGCCTGAGTTTAACCGGGTCAGCAGAGTTCAATTAAGCTGCCTGCGGCGAGAGAACGACAACAAGATTGCCAGTTACCAAACCCTGTGGCAGCAGGATATCGAGGTCAATGCTTATTGCCAGCGGGAAAGCACCTGGTTGGAGTTTGAGTTCACTATCCCGACAGATAAAACCCCGACCAGTCGGCGTTGGTTTGCGCAATATCGGGTGCATTGGGAGTTATCATTTGAGTATGTTGAAGCTTTGACGGCGGTAAAGCGCAGCTGGGAAATTCAGGTTGTACGTCCGGACCTGAGCGTAATCAAGGGCCAGAGTCTCTGAAATGAGCTGATATCCATAGAACTCATCTCCATAGAACTCATCTCCATAGAACTCATATCCATAGGAGTAGTGTCTTGATATAGCGCGGTCTGAGCTGAAAGGTTATCAGTGACCATGTAAATTGCTTAAAGCCTGTACATTGGTGTCCTCCCAATAGCACGGTATCCTGAATACAGTGTTCCGGAATAAACTCGTTGTAAATTTACTTCTTCTGACCGTTTAAATAAGTGAAAACTAAAGTCGTTGAGAAACAATGTCTAACGTTTTTGCCTACCAATTTTATTCAAATATCCAAAAAGAATAATCAGAATATTTATAACATTGCGCTTACGCTTTGTTTCATTGTTCCAAAGATTGACTGTTGTTAATATTCGCGCACTTTCAGCTTTGAATTAATCCATATGCAAAATCATGATCAAACTGCCTCACTGAATCCTATTCTTGTTCAGGGTGCGATGGACGTAGAAATTGAAACTCTTGTTGAAGCCCTGTCTGACGTAAGAGTCAAAACGTTTGGGTCATGGACTTTCTGGGAAGGTCAAATCAAGGGCTATCCAGTAGTGGTTTCCCGCACCGAAATCGGTCTGGCCAACGCTGCAGCTTCAACCACTTTAGGTATTGAGCATTACAAGCCAAAGTTTGTTATCAACCAGGGGACTGCCGGTGGTCACGACCCCAAGCTGTTCCGAGGTGATATTGTTGTGGGCACCAGCAGCTTTAACATGGGTTCCTATAAGACTGAGTTCACTGAAAAAGGTCAGGGTATGCACCCGACCCAATGGCAGAACTTTGATATGACCATGTACCTGCGTGAAAACGGCGAAGTGGTTAAACACAACCATTTCAAAGCTGACCCTGAGCTGGTTAAGCTGACCATGTCTTTGGCATCACGCTATGACAAGGGGCAGGTAGTGGAAGGTGTGATTGGTACCGGTGATGAGTGGAACCGCGAGGTTGACCGCATTAACTGGTTCCATGAGAACTTTAATACAGCCATTGAAGAGATGGAAACCTCCGCAGCAGCAATGGTAGCTGAAGCATACAAGATCCCGTTCGTCAGTATTCGGGTGTTGTCCAACACAGACCAACATGGTCAGGACTTTGAGCCACAAACTGCAATTGATTGTCAGCACTTTGTGTTGAATGTTATTGATGAATTAATCAAGGCTCAGTAATTAATTTCAGGGTATATAAATATCCTCATTCAAATTAATTAAAAACAACTGTTCCAATAAATATAATGTCGGACTCAGTATTAATTTCAGAGTCCGGGGTTTAACTCGTCTCTTTTATTAACGACAGATATATAAAATGCAAATCTTAGTTAGTATTCTGGGTATTGTAACCCTGCTCGCGATTGCCTATTTCGCTTCTGAAAACCGTAAAGCCATTAATTACCGCACTGTGGGTGTCGCTTTCCTGCTGCAGCTGACTTTGGGTGCCTTTGTGATGTACTCGTCCTTCGGTCAGTCGGTGATTTACTCCATGGCCGGTGCCGTATCCACTGTGATTGGTTACAGCAATGAAGGTATGTCCTTTATGTTCGGTGGCCTGGTCAGCGATAAGATGTATGAGCTGTTTGGGCCAGGTGGTTTCGTTATCGCCTTCAAGGTACTGCCAATTATTGTGTTTTTCTCTGCTGTATCTGCCGTGCTTTACCACTTGGGCATAATGCAGCTGGTGGTGAACTGGGTTGGTGGCGCACTGCAAAAGCTGCTGAAAACCAGTAAGGCGGAATCCATGTCTGCCAGTGCCAATATCTTTGTGGGCGTAACCGAAGCGCCACTGCTGATCAAACCTTATATGCCAAAGATGACCCGCGCCGAGCTGTTCGCCGTGATGTGTGGTGGCCTGGCGTCCATCGCAGGTACCATGCTGGCCGGTTATGCCCAGCTGGGTATCAAGATGGAATATCTGCTGGCGGCTTCCTTTATGGCGGCTCCGGGCGGATTGCTGTTTGCCAAGTTGCTGATCCCTCAGACTGAAACCGTGTCTGACGAAGAGCTGGAAGTGGTTGAAGAGGATAAGCCAAAGAACGTTATCGATGCAGCGACAGCCGGTACCATGAGTGGCTTGTCACTGGCATTGGCGGTTGGCGCTATGCTGTTCTCCTTCGTCAGCCTGGTTGCCTTGATGAACGGTATGCTGGGCGGTATTGGTAGCTGGTTTGGCATTGAAAGCCTGAGTATGCAGATGATTCTGGGCTATCTGTTCGCTCCAATCGCATGGTTGATGGGGGTCAGCTGGGATGAAGCTATGCTGGCAGGCTCATTTATCGGTCAGAAGATCGTCATCAACGAATTCTTCGCCTATATCAACCTGGCTCCTTACCTGTCCGGAGAGGCGATTGTCGAAGCCACTGGTCAGCCCATGTCTGAGCGTACTCAGGTGATTCTGTCCTTCGCCCTGTGTGGTTTCGCCAACTTCGGTACTGTCGCTATCGCCATCGCCGGTATCGGCGGCCTGGTACCTGAGCGTCGCTCTGAAATCGCGACTCTGGGTCTGAAAGCGCTGGCGGCAGGTATCCTGTCCAACCTGATGGCAGCCACCATTGCCGGTCTGTTTATGACGCTGGCATAAGACTCAGGTAGATTATCGGTATTAAAAAGCCGCCACTCGAATGAGTCGCGGCTTTTTTGTTTAAGGGCGGCTTCTTTTAGCTATGCTTAAGCGCATGAGCGCGCCAATTACCGCATGGTTACAAACTCTTCCGCCCCGGTTGGGTGAATAGCCACAACGGCATCGAAGTCCTTCTTGGTGGCACCCATCTTCATGGCGACACCAAAGCCCTGCAGGATCTCATCCATGGCAAAACCAATACCATGGATACCGACCACTGTTTCATCCTCACCGGCACACACCAGCTTGAACTTACACTCCTGACGGTGGGCAGTGACGGCGGTATACATGGACGCAAAAGTAGAGGTGTAAACCTTCACATTGTCTTCGCCGTACTGTTCAACAGCCTGAGGTTCGGTCAGACCCATGGTGCCGATTGGCGGGTGGCTGAATACCACGGTTGGCACATTGACATAGTCCATAGCGGCGTCGTGCATATTGTTGAACAAGCGCTCGGACAGGAGTCGACCGGCTTTTACTGCGACAGGAGTCAGCTCGATACCGCCAGCCATAATGTCACCCACACAATAGATGCCTTCGGCAGAGGTATTTTGCTGGGCGTCGACAAACACAAAGCCACGTTCGTCAACGGTCACATCGGTATTTTCCAGGCCGATCTTATCTGTGGCTGGCTCACGGCCAATTGCCCAGATCAGGCAGTCCACTTCATAGCTCTCGCCATTTTCCAGTGTCAGAGTCAGGCTGCCATCGGCGTTCTTCACCACCTCTTTTGGCGTGCTGAAGGTGTGCAGGTTTGGACCTTCTTTCTCCATAAAGCCGGTCAATGCTTCAACCAGCATAGGATCGAAGCTGCGCAGTGGCGCGTGCTTACGCACAAACAGATGAGTCTCAGTACCCAGAGCGTGCATTACACCGGCAATTTCCACCGCGATATAGCCTGCGCCAACCACAGCCATACGCTTTGGCTGCTCAGTCAGCTCAAAGAAGCGGTCTGAGTCGATACCGTATTCGGCACCGGGAATATTGGGGATACTTGGACGACCGCCGGTAGCGATCAGGATATGGTCGGCAGTGTAATGCTCGCCATTGACCTCGATGGTGTTGTTGTCCACAAAGCGGCCGTAACCGTTAACCACAGTAACCTTATTGCTTCCCAGGCCACGTTCATAGGCTCCATGGATACGATCGATATAGGCACAGCGGCTGTTGACCAGTGTCTGCCAGTCAAATTTATTGATGGTGACATCGAAACCATAATCTTTGGCGTACAGGTTCATGGCTTCTGCCACCTGAGCGCCGTACCACATCACTTTCTTGGGGACACAGCCTACATTTACACAGGTACCACCCAGTTGCTTGGCTTCAATCAGCAATACTTTGGCGCCACGCATGGCCGCCCGGTTGGCTGATGCGATACCGCCGCTGCCTGCGCCGAGGCAGATATAATCAAAGTGTTGTGCCATTTCGGTCTCCATTTCAGTCACGGCCACTGTCCAGATTTCGGTGCCGCAATTTTCTTGTTGTTGTGCCGAATACTGCCAAAAACTGTGACGCAGGGACAGCCTTAAATGTTAAGGCGCCGCAATAGAGAAACTTTAGCGTGCCTGACACTTATGGTGATCACCTGTAGCCGGGCCCTCAGCACCACATTTCAGACACTGCCACTCCTGCATTCTGACCTTGCGCTCCTGCGCATGGTGTCCATATTTTTGCGTGCCGGCTTTTTCCAACTGTTTGAGGCGTTGGTCAAGCCAGCGACAAAATGGGTCATTGGCAACACTGGTACGATTGGCCAGTTGCTGTTTCCGGCTCAGCTTTCTGGGTTTCTTCGCTTTGTCAGAGACCTGCTTTTCGTTGGATTTATTGCGGGGGGCTTCGGGACTTGGTGTTGCAGGGGCTGGCATCTCAAGCGCGCTTTGCTGTTTTGGAATGGCTATGGGGTTGCCATGCTCATCCAGCACAGTGTCCAAAGGCAGAGGATCTTTACTCCACGAGTGAAAGCTCACCAGGGCGAGCAGTAACCCGGCGATACTCAAGTGCAGTTTCATCAGTCAATCACCCAGGTAAGAAGCACCCCTCCCCAGGTGATATCGCTGCCGTCCGGTACCAGATCGGCGCCGCCATACTCACGCCGGATATCTGTGCCGATAAAGGCATGATGCAGGTGCAAGGTCGCACTCAGTTTGTCACTCCATTGCCAGCTGGCCTCAATACCTATCTGGGTGTGATTATTGCCGTCATGCTCCTCGGTCACATAGCCATAATCAAATCCTTGCAGTAGATAGGGAACCAGTACCCATTGTTCGCTGAGCTGCCACTCATGGGCCACAGCAAGCTCAATGAAATAACCCGAGTTTTCGGTAGCATAGGTATAGTTGGCCGAAGGAGTTAACCAATCCCAGCCTGTGTAGGCCAGGTCGGCGAACACCTCATTGTCGTGGGCCCGCTCCAGGCCGTAGAACTCTATTCTGTGGTATCCGGCTGACAGCTCAATATTATCAGGCGTGTCGAAGCCATATTCGACTCCGAATTTGGCTTCTGAATAATCCTGGCTGTCACCGCGGACAAGCTCGCTATACAGAGTAACTGACTGCCAGTTGGCACTGAGCAAGGCCCAGAAACGGCCTGTGTCATCAAGTGTGTCCCGGCCCTGTTGCACATAGTTGCTGTCCCAGGCGGTAATGATTTCATAGTCTGTGGGGACAGCCTGTGCTGCTGAGATTGAGCCAGTGGTTGATGCTATGAGTGCGGCGAGAGGGGCAAAGCGCTGCATATGTCATCCATGATTGAATAAAAACAGTGCTTTGAGTGTAGTTCTCAGCTTTTGAGGCCGCCACCTGGCGTGAGATAGGATTACTTGCCTCTGCATCTGTCCAGATCGCTTCGCCCAGGGCCATCAGAGTAGCACTTGAGGCATCTCCACTCCCATTCCCGTGTCTGCAACTCCTTTTTGTGGTGACCATATTTCTGGAAGGGCGCACTCTCAAGCTGGGTCATTCTTTGGTCGAGCCAGCGGCATGAAGGGTCATTGGCAACAAATGGACGACGGCTGACTGCAGGCTTGCCAACGCTGACATACTTTCTGTTTGAAGGTGACAGGCCTGTGTTTATGGGTTTGGCAGTCTGCTTTTGCGGCGAAATATTAATGATGCTGGCGCCATCAGAACGTATCTGTATTGGATTTCCATCGGCATCAAAAGCGCCCTCCGGTTTATCTCCCCAAAGGATTGGGTTGCCATTGGCATCTTTTATTGTATTGGAGGGTGCTACAGGCTTGGCCTGCAGAGGGAGTACCAATGTAGCGAACAGGAAAGATGTTAGATAAAGCTTCATTGCGTCCATGCTCAGAGGTTTTTTTCCGAGTGTACACCTCCAATGCTGAAAATCCATTGATGCAATCGACATAAGCCACCTTGAATAACGCTTAATCAACCCTTATCTATACTTGCAGAGAAGTTGTCATTTTTTTGAGGGAATCATATGACCAATCCTTTGCTGAGCAGTACCGAGCTGCCGGTTTTTTCCCAGATTAAACCGGAACATATTCAGGAAGCTGTGGAAACAGCAATCAAACGCTGCCGCGATAAAGTGGAAGAGGTGACTGCCCGTGGACAGGGTTATACCTGGGATAACCTGGTGGCACAGCTGGATGAGGTCGATGATGAACTGAATCGCATTTGGTCTCCGGTTTCCCATATGAACTCTGTGCTCAGCACTGAGGAGTGGCGCGCCGCTCACGATGCGTGCTTGCCGCTGTTGTCTGAATACGGCACCTGGGTGGGCCAGCATCAGGGCCTGTATCAGGCTTACAAAGAGTTGGCTGAGTCCGATGAATTCGCGACTTTGACCAAGCCGCAGCAAACTTATCTGGAGCACAGTCTGCGTGACTTCGAGCTGTCCGGTATTGGTTTGGAAGATGAACAGAAAGTGCGTTATGGCGAAATTGCCAAGCGTATGTCCGAGTTGACCAGCACCTTCTCCAACCATGTGTTGGATGCGACCCACGCCTGGGAAAAATTGATCACAGACGAAGCTGAGCTGGCCGGTTTGCCGGATTCCGCCAGGGCGGCAGCCAAAGCCATGGCACAGGCTAAAGAAAAAGAGGGTTGGCTGTTCACTCTGGACTTCCCGTCTTATCTGCCGGTAATGAGCTACAGCGAAAACCGTGCACTGCGTCAGGAGATGTATACCGCCTACGTGACCCGTGCGTCTGATGTTGGTCCTAATGCCGGTGAGTTCGACAACTCAGAGGTGATGAATGAGATCCTGGCACTGCGCCACGAGCTGGCCAATCTGCTGGGCTTCGACAGCTATGCGGATAAGTCACTGGCTACCAAAATGGCCGAATCTCCGGCTCAGGTGATGGCATTTCTGAACGAGCTGGCACTGCGCTCCAAAAAGCAGGGCGAAGCTGAGCTGGCGGAATTGAAAGCCTTTGCCAAATCTGAATTTGGTGTCGATGAGTTGTCACCCTGGGATGTGGGCTATTACGGCGAGCAGCTGCAGCAGCACAAGTATCAAATATCTCAGGAAGCTCTGCGTCCATACTTCCCGGAAGAGCGTGTCCTGTCCGGCATGTTCTACACTGTTTCCCGCTTGTTCGGGTTGAAGATAGAAGAGCAAAAAGAGTTCGATCGCTGGCACAAAGATGTGCGCTTCTTCCATATCTATGACGATAAGGGTGAGCAGCGTGGCAGCTTCTATCTGGACCTGTACGCCCGCAGTGGTAAGCGTGGCGGTGCCTGGATGGATGAGTGTCGTGTTCGTCGCACCACTACCACAGGTTTGCAGCAGCCAGTGGCTTACCTCACCTGTAACTTTAACGGGCCGGTTGATGGCAAGCCTGCGTTGTTTACCCATGATGAAGTGACGACTCTGTTCCATGAGTTTGGCCATGGTATTCACCATATGCTGACCCGTATCGACGTGGCCGGTGTGTCCGGTATCAACGGTGTGCCCTGGGATGCGGTTGAGCTGCCAAGTCAGTTTATGGAGAACTGGTGCTGGTCTGAAGAAGCTCTGGCCGAAATCTCTGGTCACTATGAGTCTGGTGAGCCTCTGCCTAAAGAGATGCTGGATAAGATGCTGGCGGCCAAGAACTTCCAGTCCGGCATGATGATGCTGCGTCAGTTGGAGTTCTCCCTGTTCGATTTCCGTATTCACCTGGAATACAAGCCAGAGTTGGGAGCCCGCATTCAGGAGACCCTGAACCAGGTACGTGAGCAGGTTGCTGTGGTTAAGGCGGTTGACTTCAACCGCTTCCAACATGGTTTCAGCCATATCTTCGCCGGTGGTTATGCTGCAGGTTACTACAGCTATAAATGGGCTGAAGTGCTGTCGGCCGATGCCTTCTCCCGCTTTGAAGAGGAGGGGATCTTTAACCCTCAAACCGGCGCCGACTTCCTGCATAATATCCTCGAGATGGGCGGCAGTGAGGAGCCAATGGAGCTGTTTAAACGCTTCCGTGGCCGCGAGCCGCAGATTGATGCTTTGCTGCGTCACTCAGGTATTGCAGCCTAACTCTCTGGAATGAAACAAAAAGCGGCTCAGGCCGCTTTTTTTGTGTCTTGTCCCGGTGGCAATTCCCGGTTAATTGTTACAAAGCGTCAACCTGTGTTTCTTTTTTAATCATTGCTGGGTAGATTGAAGGCCTGAAATATAACGGATACAGGATGTCGTTCATGCCCTTGCTGCCGCTTGTTGTTAGCCTGCTACTACTGATATCGGCAATGTCCCATGCCGATGACGGTATCGATTTCTATGAGCAAACACTTAAGGTGCCCTTTAAGCTGACTCATAAAGTGGTACCGGTTGAATTGCTAAACAATCCTGGCAAAGAGTTGATGGTGCTTGGGGTTGATGAGCTGCAGCAAAAATGGTTGGCGCTGTTTTTTCAGCGGGACCCAAATGCTCCGGGTACCTACAGTTTGCTCGGCAAGGTAAAGATTCCTCCCAACTTTTATCGATTCGATATCCACGAGCCTGACAATGATCGACAGGGCCAGGTATTTTTTCTGTCCAACGATACCCTTTATCAGTTCAGGCCTGAGCACTTTTTGGGGATCCCAGCTGAGGACAAGCTGTTTGAACCTGTAGCTGAGGTCGATTCTCTGTCTCTGAAGTCTCGCGTTCCTTTTCTGACCCGGGGAGGGCTGGTACATCAACTGGATAAAAATCCCTGGCCGGAACTGGTGGTTCAGGGGCTGAATGGGGTGACTGTACTGAGTAATGTCGGTGGGCGGAAAGGCCTGGTGACGCAAACTTTGCCTGTGACACCCGATATGCTGCTCTACAGCAATGGCGCCCGATATATGCAGGCGCGCCTGTATCCGGTCGATGCCGACTTTGATGGTTTGAAAGATCTGCTCAAGGTGGGTGAGGGCGATATGGAGGTGTTCTGGCAACGCCCGGATGGCAGCTTTACTGAACTACCTGATTATCTGCCTGTCAGTCAGCCGATTAATGGCCTTGAGTGGTGGTTTCACCGGGATGCCTGGGGAGAGGACCCGGATCAAAGCAATATGGTCTATCGCTTCGTTGAGCATATTGACGATGTCAATGCTGATGGCATCAGTGACATGGTGGTTCGCTACGCCAAAAGTTCAGGGGTGTTGGACAGAGTCAATGACTATGAGATCTATTACGGCCGACGTAACAAAGAGGGCAAGCTGAGCTTCGCCAGAGAAGCCGATACAGTGATCAGTGGTGAGGGCACACTGACCGGATTCGAATTTGAGGATCTGGATGGTGACGAGCGACTCGAGGTGCTGGTGGCCGGTTTTGATATTGGTGTGTCACAGATTATCAGCGCCCTGCTGGCGGGCAGCATTGATGTGGATGTTTATCTGTTCCGCCTGGATAACAAGGATAGATTCAGTAAACGTCCCGGCTTTGAAGAAACCGTTGAGTTGAGTTTTTCCCTGTCATCCGGTCAGACGGGAGAGCCGGTAATTTTGCTGGCCGACGTCAATGGCGATGGCTACAAGGAACTCATGCTATCTGCCGATGAAGACAGTTTGCAGATTTTCCCCGGGGTTGCCGGTACGACCATGTTCAGCAGTCGCAGCAAAGAGGTGAAGTTACCTTTACCGGACTCTGGAGATTACGTAGTAACGGATGATATTAATGGCGATGGCCGGGAAGATATTGTGTTCAATTACAGCCGTGAGGCCAGTGATGACAAGCAATCCAGCTTCGTGGTGTTAATTGCGACGCCCAAAGTCTGAGGAGTGTGACTCACTTCACTCTTTCCATCTGGTATGACCTCTGCTAGCCTTTTGGCATCAATCCGCAAGGCGGATTACAGAGGTCGAACAGGAAGTAGGGAAAGATGAATCTGATATTCAGGATGTTTTGGTTGTTTGTGTGGCGGGTGCGTCATTGTCGTCGTATTGGGTTTCTGGACACCAGTGTGATCCGTTACCGGGCGCTGCCAACCGACTGTGATATCAATATGCACCTCACCAATTCCCGCTACCCCTCTTTTATGGATCTGGCCCGCACCTATATGTTGGCGGAAATGGGCTTGCTTAAATCCTTCCTCAAGCGAGGCTGGATGCCAATCGTCAACGCCTCCGAATTTACCTATATCAAGGATATCAAACCCCTGCAGACCTTTGATGTAGAAAGCAAAGTGGTTGCCTGGGATGAAAAGTATTTCTATATCGAACAGAGGTTTGTATCTGAGCGTGGTTTGCATTGCATAGTACATGTTCGTGGCCTGTTTGTTTGCAAAGGTAAGCAGGTCGCCATTGAGCAGTTGATTGAAGCTGCTGGTTACAAGGGCGATACTCCCCAGATGCCACCTGAGGTGGTGAAGTGGAAGCAATTTCTGGAGTTAAAGAAGCAGTGTAATTTGCCGGTTAAGTCTGCGGCTTAAGTCAGGTAACTACAGTCCTGTTGTGAAGGCTCATTGGCCTCGAACAGTTCCAGCTCGTCCAGTACCAGTCTCCATGAACCCCTGAGGTCTCCCTGATCCCGATAACGACTCAGGTGGCTCAGCTCTCTGAGTTGATGGCTTACCCAGGGATGACGCAGGCAGGGCAAGAGTGCGCAATCTGCTAGAGTAAAGCTGTCACCGCATAGCCAATGACGATCGGCCAATTGCTTATCCAGCTCCTGCAAAAACTCGGTAAGCTGCTTTTGCAGTCTTACAACTGTCAGTGTTTCCTGCTCGCCAATTGAGCCGTCCAGTTTGTCCAGAGCATGGTTCAGGTCATTGTCGATCAGCCGGTCAAACAATCTGACCTCCAGTTCACGGGAGTGATTAACCGGTAACAGGCAGGTCCCTGAATCAAACTTATTATCCAGAAAGTCGATGATGATGCTCGATTCGGGTAGTACATTGCCTGTGTCTGTTCGCAGCAGTGGCAATTTGCCGTGGGGATAGAGTTTGAGATACAAGCGGTGAACTTCCGGTACCCGTAAATCTGTGACTCTGGGATTAAAGTTCACCTGCTTTTCATACAGGGCTATCAGTACCTTCTGGGAAAAACGCCCCAGCGGGAAGTAATACAGCTCCAAAGGTACAACTCCTGAGTTATGGTCTTACATTAACTCTAGCAGCTGTACACCTTTTGGCTGAGAAACTCTGCAAATGCCCTGACTTTTGGTGGCATGCCCTCTTCAAATCTGTGGGTCAGAAATACACCCCCCTGATTTAAATGGTAGTCAGGTAATAACCGCTCCAGTCTGCCAGCTGCCAGTTCGCCCTTAACCAATGACTCAGCGATGGGCGCCATGCCCATACCCTGCATGACCATTTGCAGTATGCCCACCGCCTGATTGCACACCTGAGCCGGGGTAATCCGGATACGGAACTCTTCGTTGTCACTGTTGGCCAGTACCATAGGGCGGGGCATCAGATGATGGCCACTGCAGATCCAATGATGTTGCTCAAGATTGTCGGGATGAATCGGGCGACCGTGTCCTGCAATGTATTCAGGTGAAGCTACCAGAATCTCACGATACTCCGACAGTTTGAGGTGTTGCCATTGTTGATCCAGTCCCGAGCTGGTGGCCCCCCGGGCCTGACCGGCATAGATAGCCAGGTCGATATGGTGTTCTTCAAGGTTCAGACGCATATCTTCAAGCTGCAGGTTAATTTTGAGCTTGGGGTACTGGCGGGCGAACTCGCCTAGGCGGGGCAGCAGATGGCTTTGCCCCAGTGCGTGGGGAACGCACACTTTCAGACTGCCCTGAAGCTCGGCGCTGCTGGGCAGGGCGGCATTTTCTGCCTGTTCGGCGAGCTGTAGCAGCTCGGCGCAATATTGATAAAACTGGCGGCCAGCATCAGTCAGGCTGACTTTGCGGGTGGTACGCTCCAGCAGTTTGTTATCCAGTCGGGTTTCCAGCTTTTTAAGATGCTGGCTGACCATGGAGCGGCTGACGCCGAGTTTGTCGGCTGCCCGGGTAAAGGAACCCTGTTCCACCACTGTGGCAAACACCAGCATTCGATAGAGTTGAGAAGCGTCCATATCTGCCCTTATTTGTTATTCCTGATTAACAAACTAGCTGAATAATCGAGAATTATCTAATTCCAATCCAGTTTTTGTCTATCGAACAAACTGATTAGCCAGTGACGCAGGGACTTGATATAACAAGCGACAATCAAAGACACTTCGGGGGCCTGAATGGAGTCATTCAAGCAGATTTATCAAAGAGCGGCAGAGCGCAAAGGCGGCAAGGCAGCATTGGAAGCCCTGTTACCATCCGGGCGCAGTCATGAGGAGATCGCGACGCTGGGAGATGACAGGCTGCTGTCTGCCATGAGCATGCAGGTGATGAAAAGCGGTTTTGTCTGGCGGGTGGTTGACAACAAATGGCCTGCCTATGAAGAGGCTTTCTTTGGCTTTGTGCCGTTCAAGGTATTGATGATGTCTCCGGAGCAGTTGTCCCAAAGGGCATCTGACCCAAACCTTATCCGCCACGCTAAAAAAACTCAGGCCATCTACGACAACGCTCTGATGGTGCAGGAGTTGGCCGATAAACACGGAAGCTTTGCCCGCTTTATCGCAGACTGGCCAGAAGACAATATTATTGGCCTGTGGGCTGAGTTGAAAAAGCGGGGAACCCGCCTGGGTGGCAATACCGGGCCCTATTTTCTGCGCACCATTGGCAAGGACACCTTTTTGCTGACCGGCGATGTGGAGTCTTACTTCAAAGGACATAAGTTGCTGGATGCCAGCGCCACATCCAAAAAGGGCATGGTGCAGATCCAGGCTGCATTTAATCAGTGGCAGCAGGAATCCGGGCGTTCATTGGCTGAGATAAGTCGCATTCTGGCCTGTGGGGTTGGTGATAACTTTCTTTGAGAGAAAAGCCTGAAAGCATCTGACACGAAGAAAAGCATGAGCTGGTTCAAGGCTATTCTTCGTGTTCTTTCAAAGCGAAGCGGCTTCGTGTTTATCTGATTGTGAGCTCAGAAACTCTTGCTGACGCCAAACACCAATCGGTCATCAAAAATAATGGTCTGAGTGCCATACACCTTATGGTCTTCATCCACTGTACTGCCATGGTATCTCAGGTCGAAATCCAGGCCGATAAAGCGCTTGTTGACCCCCAGGTTCCAGTGCGCCCAGCCCTCAGCCGCATCATCTGAGTCGTACAAATCCTGATAGCCCACAGATCCAGATACTGTCCAGCCACTGATTTGATAGCTGGGGTGCAGGGCATAGTTGACCCCTTTCCAGCCTTCGACCCCGAACCAGTCATCCAGAGTGGGAGTCACTTCCAATTGCAGGTTGAGGTCATCGAACGCGCGACTGACCCTGAGCCATAGCTCAGTGTAATTGGAATATGAAGCCCCCGGGTACAGATAAGCGAACAACATAATGTCGTAATTGAAGCCGGAGTTCCCTATTTCACCGAACTTGCCAATATAGGGTGCGGTAACTATCTCCAGATTGGGATCCTGAAATTTGATGTTGGATGCAAATGCGCCCAGGTACCAGCCGTTATCATGGGTCCAGCCCAGCGTGCCCTGAACCACTGGCACTTCGCTGTCCAGGGTTTCCGACTCACCCCGGAATACATAATCTGTCGCGAAGGTAAGTTTGCCCCCGACTGTGCCACCTGCCACCCTGTTTTCATCGGTTTCTGCCGCCAATACAGTACAGGGCAGTGCGGTGATCAGGGCCGCCAGCATCCATTTGCAATCCATTCCTTTACTCTCCTTATATCCACTACTGAAAAGATAGATGGGAACGCTGGCTTTCTCCATTCCCCGAAAGGGTGTTTGTGGCAAGTGAGATCTTCTGTTGCCAAACTGTTAAGTCGCGTTTTGTGCTGAGTCGACTTGAGGTTAAATGAGATGTTTTAACTGAATGTTCCCAGCCCTTTGCTTTTGACAAGGTGTTGTAAAATAAACGCTGTTTTAATTCACCATGCCCGCCAAAGCCTGTCACAACAATGTTTTAACAAGTGCTGTTGAAATAATTTAATATTTTCATTCGTTTACACTTTTCATCCTTATATCCGCTTGTTGATACCTTATGGGTATGAGATAAATGCTCGCTAATTTTTATCCATATCAAATTTTCATACTCTTGCTTGGACTCAGGCGGGAGTATTGGTGCTTAAAACTCAGGAGTTCAGATGCGGCAAATGCTTACAATTGCCACAGTTATTGCTGCGGCGCTGTGGATCGTAGGGTGCGATTCACAGGAACAGCAGGCACAGGCGCCGAAAGGCCCTCAAAGTGTGCCTGTGGATGTGATCAAAGTGGCGGCAGCGCCGCAGGCGATCACTCTTGAATTGCCCGGACGCAGCCGCGCCTATATGGAAGCTGAGGTTCGTCCACAGGTAAACGGTATTGTTGAAGCCCGCACCTTTGTTGAAGGTGGCGAAGTGCAGGAAGGTCAGTCTCTGTACCAGATTGATGCTGCACCTTATGAAGCCGCTTTGGTTTCAGCTAAAGCTGAACTCAAGCGTGCCGAAGCTGCTTTGGCATCTACCAAGGCCACAGCTTCCCGATTCAAAGAGTTGGTGAAGAGCAAATCTGTGAGTCAACAGGACTTTGATCAGGCTGAAGCCGCCTATCTGGAAGCTCAGGCCAGTGTTGCCATGGCGAAAGCCGCTATCAACACTGCTGAGATCAACCTGGAATATACCAAGGTTCAGGCTCCTATCTCTGGCCGTATCGGCAAATCCAACGTGACGCCTGGTGCCCTGGTTGGTGCCGGTCAGGCGCAGGCACTGGCGATGATCTCCCAGCTGGATCCAATCAATGTAGATATCGTCCAGTCCAGTACCGAAATGCTGCGTCTGAAGCAGCGTATTGCCAATGGTTCTCTGGTACAGCCGGACAACACCAGCGTGACCCTGATCCTGGAAGATGGCACTGAGTACAAGCACAAGGGCAAGCTGCAGTTTGCTGAAGTGACAGTAAACGAAGACACAGGTGCTGTTGGCCTGCGTGCTGAGTTCCCTAACCCTGATGGCCTGCTGCTGCCGGGTATGTTTGTTCGCACAGTACTGAACGTAGGTACTGATCCCAACGCCATTCTGGTTCCTCAAAAGGCCATTACCCGTAACCCTAAGGGGCAGGGTGTTGCCATGGTAGTGAATGCAGAGAACAAGGCCGAGCCACGTATGGTTGAAACTGCTGAAGTGATCAACAACCAGTGGTTGGTAACCAAAGGCTTGCAGCCAGGCGACCAGGTGATTGTGGCTGGTCTGCAGAAGATCCGTCCGGGTGCTCCGGTTGCACCAGCGCTGGTGACCAAGGCTCAGGCAGAAGCAGAATAATTTAAGGCAGTTTTATGGCTCGATATTTTATTGATCGCCCAATTTTTGCCTGGGTGATCGCCATTATTATTATGCTGGCGGGGGTGATGGCCATTAAAGGCCTGCCCGTGTCCCAGTATCCCAGCATTGCGCCGCCGACGGTGGCGATTACGGCTAACTATCCGGGTGCGTCTGCCAAAACGGTAGAAGACACGGTTACCCAGGTGATTGAACAGCGTATGACGGGTCTGGACCATCTGCGCTATATCAAATCTACCAGTGACAGTTTCGGTAACGCGGAAATTACCCTGACCTTCAACGCGGAAGCGGATCCTGATATTGCTCAGGTACAGGTGCAGAACAAGCTGCAGCTGGCGATGCCTTTGCTGCCTCAGGAAGTTCAGGCCCAGGGTGTCAGCGTGGCCAAGACCAGTGCCGGCTTCCTGATGGTGCTGGGCTTTGTGTCTGAAGATGGCTCCATGGATAAGGCGGATATTTCCGACTATGTGGCTGCCAACATTCAGGACCCTATGAGCCGGGTTGCCGGTGTGGGTGATATTCAGCTGTTCGGTGCCCAGTACGCCATGCGTATATGGCTGGACCCGCTAAAACTCAACCAGTACAACCTGACCACCAATGATGTGATCATGGCGATTCGTGAGCAGAACGCTCAGGTATCTGCCGGTCAGCTGGGTGGTACCCCTTCTGTGAAGGGCCAGGAGCTTAACGCCACTATCTCGGCCCAAAGCCGTCTGCAGACTCCTGAAGAGTTCCAGCAGATCGTGCTGAAGTCTGATGTGTCGGGTGCCAAGGTATTCCTGGGTGATGTTGCCAAGGTTGAAGTAGGCGCTGAAAACTACATGGTGACCTCCTTCTACAATGGTCGCCAGGCTGCCGGTATGGCAATTCAGCTGGCAACCGGTGCCAACGCACTGGAAACGGCTGAAGCGGTCATGGCCAAGATCGATGAGATGAAGCCTTTCTTCCCGCAGGGGCTGAATGTAGTGGTGCCGTTTGATACCACCCCATTCGTAGGCAAATCCATTGAAGGCGTAGTGCACACCCTGCTGGAAGCCGTGGTACTGGTATTCCTGATCATGTACCTGTTCCTGCAGAACTTCCGCGCTACTCTGATCCCTATGATTGCAGTACCTGTGGTATTGCTGGGTACCTTCGGTATTCTGGCTGCTACCGGCTTCTCCATTAACACCCTGACCATGTTCGCCATGGTATTGGCCATTGGTCTGCTGGTGGACGATGCCATCGTGGTGGTGGAGAACGTGGAACGTATTATGGCGGAAGAGGGCTGCAGCCCGTTGGAAGCCACTCGTAAGTCGATGGATCAGATCACCGGCGCCCTGGTGGGTATCGGTCTGACATTGTCTGCGGTATTCGTTCCTATGGCCTTCATGTCCGGTTCTACCGGTGTGATCTACCGTCAGTTCTCTATCACCATCGTATCGGCCATGGCGCTGTCTGTGCTGGTGGCGGTGATCCTGACTCCGGCACTGTGTGCCACCATGCTGAAGCCTGTGACCAAAGGTCACGCGCTGACGGATAAAGGCTTCTTCGGTGCATTTAACCGTTGGTTCGACCGTTGGACCAATCGTTATGAGTCCAGTGTTGGTGCCATTATCAAGCGTACCGGCCGTGTATTCGTTATCTATCTGGCGCTGGTTGTGGCAACCGGTTGGGTGTTTATGCGCCTGCCTACCGCCTTCCTGCCAGACGAAGATCAGGGCGTTATCTTTACTCAGGTAATCCTGCCAGCCAACTCGACCCAGGAAAGCACCCAGAAGGTGATGGATAAAGTCACCAACTACTTGCTGGAGTCTGAGAAAGAGAACGTACAGTCTGTATTCGCAGTATCCGGCTTCAGCTTCGCGGGTATGGGTCAGAACATGGGTATCGCCTTTATCGGTCTGAAGCCATGGGATGAGCGCACTGAGCCAAGCCAGAGCGTAGAGGCGATTGCGGGCCGTGCCATGGGCTACTTTATGTCCATCAAGGAAGCCTTTGTATTCGCCTTCGTGCCGCCAGCGGTATTGGAGTTGGGTACAGCCAATGGTTTCGACCTGTTCCTGCAGGACAAGAACGGTCAGGGCCATGACGCATTGATTGCAGCCCGTAACCAGCTGCTGGGTATGGCCGCTCAGGACAAGAACCTTGTGGGTGTTCGTCCAAACGGTCAGGAAGATGCGCCTCAGTATCAATTGCATATCGACCACGCCAAACTGCGCGCCCTGAGTCTGAGCATCAATGATGTGAACTCAGTGCTGGCAACCGCCTGGGGTGGCAGCTATGTGAACGACTATATCGACCGCGGCCGGGTGAAGAAGGTATTCGTACAGGGTGAAGACCAGTACCGTATGCAGCCTGAAGATCTGGATAAGTGGTATGTTCGCAACACCAAGGGTGAGATGGTGCCATTCTCTGCATTTGCCACCGGCAGCTGGGAATTTGGTGCACCTCGTCTGGAGCGTTTCGGTGGTCTGCCTGCGGTGAACATTCAGGGTGCGACAGCCCCTGGCTACAGTACCGGTGACGCCATGGAAACCATGGAGCGTCTGGCTAAGCAGTTGCCTCCTGGCTTCGGCATCGAATGGAACGGCCTGTCTTATGAAGAGCGTCTGTCCGGTAACCAGGCCCCTATGTTGTATGCCTTGTCCGTACTGGTCGTGTTCCTGGTTCTGGCGGCTCTGTATGAAAGCTGGTCCGTACCATTCTCGGTCATCCTGGTAATCCCGCTGGGTATTATCGGTGCCCTTTTGGCGACCTATGGTCGTGGCCTGAACAACGACGTGTTCTTCCAGGTGGGTCTGTTGACCACAGTGGGTCTGGCGACCAAGAACGCCATTCTGATTGTGGAATTCGCCAAGGAATACTACGAGAAGGGTGCTACCCTGGTGGATGCAACCCTGCACGCGGTGCGTGTACGTCTGCGTCCAATTCTGATGACCTCGCTGGCATTCGGTCTGGGTGTTGTGCCTCTGGCCATCAGTACAGGTGTAGGTTCTGGTGCACAGAACGCCATTGGTACCGGTGTTGTGGGCGGTATGCTCAGCTCCACCTTCCTGGGTATCTTCTTCGTGCCGCTGTTCTTCGTGATTGTTGAGCGTATCTTCAGCAAGCGTGAGCGCGATGCCAAGAAGGCAGGTAAGGCGGAATAACTTGTCTATACAAGTTGTTGATTGATGAAAACCCGGCTTTTATGCCGGGTTTTTTGTTTTCGTTTTGGCAACGAAAGAGTGCCCTGGTGGGCTGCTGGCGCAGGGGGGATTTAGTTTGCCAAGCTGCGCTTGGCCGAAGTCGTGGGTCTCCTACCCACACCCGGGTTAGGGGTATTGCTCGTCCAATACCCCTAACAACCCCAAGGACGCCCCAACCAACGCTGAAAACTCCTGAGGCTCATTTCGAAAATAGGCTAACGCGACAAACGCTCGTCCATGATTCGATGTCGCTGCTTCGGCATCTATGCCTTGCTACACCATTTTCTCAATCACCTTCGGCAGCGTCGGACGGGGACCGGTGTATTCCTCAAGCTCAGAGTTACCCCAAATTTACTTCGACGAGCCTGCTATCTTTCGGTTTTTAAATTTATGATTTTATTGGTTGAATTCAGTTGCTGTTCCGCCCGGACAGGATGGGAAAACGGGCAGCCGCGTTATTAAAATGCTATGAGTCTGAAGTAATGGAAGAGTTAATCGGCTTAGATGTGATTTCTATATCGGCACCTCAAGATCGTAGTGAATTTACAGTTAGACTAATTGGTGAAAATAGAGAAATCAGAAATATCCGTTTTGCCAATGATGATGGTACAAAGATGAGAGTAGACTTCTCTCATATATCTCTGAATATAATCTATGATCACGACGGAAATACTGTTTCACTGGGTGAGCTAGAAGCTATTAATCGTATTGATAAGGGTTTCGAAATTGTCGGCGATTTCGGCATTATTTGGCTTGAGTGCAGTAAGTGCTTCCCCGCAACTTAACTCATAACAATTGCCTCCAAGGAATTTGCTACTGATGCGTCTGCCACAAATGTTATTAGTCAAAGAGTATTAGCATATGGAGCTAGGAAAAATATATAAAGGGGTGTCCGTTAACGAGTTTTACGTAAGGCGTGAGGGTGATTCATTCCTAGTTTCTTTTTCTTTTATTGCTTCTGATGAGATTGTTAATGTAAACCTCATTGGAGTTCGGGATCCTGACGGTCTATGTGAAATATTGAGCGCAGATAGACTTTGGGTAGAAAAGTCTGAGGACTCCCAAGTTGAATTTGGTGGCTACACTCTGGGCGTATCCCATGAGTATTATACAGTGATTGTCTTTGATGCTTTATCGTAGTTTAACTAACAATCAGCACAGGCTGCCGGAACACTTTTTCGCTTCTTCATAGTGACAAATCGTCCGCAGCTGCGGGCGTTAGATGAGTGGAATGATGATAACGATCGATAAAATGACAGGAACGGTAAATGTGGACGGTTATCAGATTAAGCCGAGCACGAAGTTGGCCGAGCTCCCTGAATCATTCATGACAGGTCAGGAGATGACCGTACAAGTGATACGAGAAAAAGTCCCCTGTACGTTTTCATCATTCATTGAGGCCACAGATAGTCTTGAGACCAAAGTAAACTTAAGATTTGAGCGTGACAAACTGGTTAGTGTATTTATTCACCTGACGGACTTAACTAAAAGCTACAAAGAAGCCGCTGATTTCTACTCAAGCACACCTGAACGTAAGCAAATGCATCTTGATTGGTTGCAATCAAAACTGGGTAAGGGACAGGACACTTACACTTCTTATCAGTGGGGTAAGGTTGGCGTCGCACAAGACCGTAGTGATAATGTCCATATATTTATACACAACCAAAACAATATCTGGGCGTTATAGCCTAAAGAGAATTGAATGAGATACGGTGGTCCAAACTTCGAGAAAAAAGGATACGTTTCCATTTGGGTAAGCAAAGTTACTCTGGATGAGATTCCTGAAGACTATTTTGAAGAGAGGTACGGGGAGGAACACGAGGATACTCCTCTTAGCCAGTGGTGCGAGAATTTCGGTTTTGGATACTACGACCATGATCAAATAGAGGACAATGGCGTAGCAAAAGGAAGTGACTCTTTAGATCGAATTCTAGGTGAGTGTTCTTTTTCAAAGTCGTTCGTGGATCATGCAGTTTCAATGGCGAGGAAGAGAGGGCTGGATTCAGTATCATGGGTTCGATGTCTTTATGATTGGTCATATTCCACATCGGTGACAGGAATCAACGACGATCCCTATATGGCTTTTCTCGGCTTTTTTGAATACGACTCCCGAGCGGAAAGTAAGTACGAGCCTCAGTTCCAGTAGACTGAAGGTCATCATCAGGCATGCTCTCGATAGTCAAAATGGTCAGCTGTTTGGAGGCGGTCGAGGACATTGCTGCTTGTACCAATCTCAGATTCAACCCCTGCTCCTAAGTCAGCCAAGTAGAGACCTCTACTCGGCTGCACAGTTTGTCTTAGCTACAGATAAAAATCCCTGATGCCTTGTAGTAGATTGCTGACTGCCACGGCGGCCAGAATTAACCCCATGACGCGGCTGATGATGGCGGCGCCGACGTTGCCGATTACCTTCTGGATTTTGGTGGCACCCAGCAACAGCAGCAGGGTGATGACCATGACTACGATCATGATGCCTGCGGTAATTGCCTGATCCATCACGGCATAGCGGGAGTTGTCGGTGAGCATGACGATGGCCATCATGGCGCCGGGGGAGGCGATGGAGGGGATGGCCAGTGGGTACACAGCAAGATCTGCCAGGTCTGAATGGCTGACCTCTTCACTCAGTTTGGTTTCCTGCTCAGGTTTGCTTTCGCCAAAGATCATGGTCAGGGCGAACAGTAATAACACCAGTCCACCGGCGGCCTGAAATGCAGGCAAAGGGATCTGCATGGCTTCCAGTAACAATTGTCCGGCAATCAGAAAGAACAGCAACACACCTGTGGCAATACCGACGGCTTTCAGTGCCACCAGGCGTCTTTGTTTGGCTGACAGATGTTGGGTTTGCGACAGGTAAACAGGGACTGAGCCGACCGGATCGATCACGGCCCACAGAACAACGAACTGAGTGATAAGAATGCTGAGCAAAGCTTCCTCCTTGGTGATGTGCTGCTAACAGCATAACAAAAGCTGACTGTACCCGACTTGAATCATACCCCAACAAAAAGCCCGGCTTTCACCGGGCTTCTCGATCTCAAATTACAGTGTTTGGCGCAGGCTGCAGCTGACGATCACTTCATCTGTGTGCAGATCCCGTACCTGACACTCGGTCTCGCTGAACAGGCCATAGGAAGCACGGCCACCATTGCGTGGAATTGTGGTGGAGCCGGGGTTGAAGTGCAGAACCCCCTCTTTGTATTCGGCTACCGGAATATGGGTGTGACCATATACAAAGCCATCGCCCTGCAGCAGTTTAGGCAGCTTGTCCGGGCCATAGATATGACCGTGGCTGAGGAACAGGCGCATCTGCGGCAGCAGCAGGTTTTGGTAAGTGGCGGTCAGGGGAAACTCCAGCAGCATCTGGTCCACTTCACTGTCACAGTTACCGCGCACCGCGATAATACGGTCGGCATATTGGTTCAGGCGTTCGGCCAACTCAGCCGGGGCATAACCTTCAGGAATCGCATTGCGTGGGCCATGGTTAAGAATATCGCCCAGCAGGACCAGATATCGGGCACCGGATTGCTCAAACTTCTCAAGCATGGTTTCGGTGGCGGTCAGGGAGCCGTGAAGATCGGAGGCAAAAAACAGGGTCATAACAAGGGGCCGGAATGGAGATTTAGGCGCTCAATATAGCGCCGGCATTGGGCATTGCAAGCCTGTTGAAGCGCATTAAAAACGCCCTCATGGGAGGGCGTTTTTTATTTGATTAATAACTATCTGATTAATCGGGTTTTAAGGCGTGTAGTAAGTCGCTGCGCCAGGGCCGACAGGCAAGCCGAGTGCAAACACCCAGATAAAGAAGAAGCTTACCCAGCCAACAAAGAACACCAGGGTGTATGGCAGCATGGTGGCGATCAGCGTGCCTATCCCCAAATCCTTCTTATATCGACAGGCCACCGCCAGAATAAGACCAAAGTAACTCATCATTGGGGTGATCAGGTTAGTGACAGAGTCACCGATACGGTAAGCCGCCTGAATGGTTTCCGGGGCGTAGCCAATCAGCATCAGCATTGGCACGAAGATAGGTGCCGTCACTGCCCACTGAGCTGAAGCGCTGCCCAGCGACAGGTTGATGATGCCACACATGGCGATAAACAGGACGAATACCAGTGGACCGGTCAGACCGATAGCGCTCAGGGCATCGGCACCGGCTACTGCCATTACTGCGCCCAGATTGGTCCATTTGAAGAAGGCAACAAACTGAGAAGCAAAGAACACCAGCACGATATACATGCCCATTGAGCTCATGTTTTCAGACATGGCATCGATGATGTCTTTGTCTTTTTTGAATACACCAATTACCTTGCCGTATACCAGTCCGGGAATGGCGAAGCCAATAAAGATGAAGGCCACAATGCCCTTCAGGAAAGGCGAGCCGGATACATCACCGGTAGTCTGGTTACGCAAAGGCGCATCTTCTGGAACAACCAGAGCGGCAATGACCAGGGTCACAGCCAGTGCAGCCAGACCTGCCAGCTTGAGGGCGCGTTTTTCTTCAGGGGTAACAGTTTCCATCTGCTGGGCAGACAGGTCGATGGCGGCGTCTTCCGGGTTGTATTTGCCCAGGTTGGGCTCAACAATCTTCTCAGTGACCACGGCACCCATGATAGATACCAGGAAGGTAGAGGCGAACATAAAGTACCAGTTCACTTCAGGGCCAACGATGTAATCAGGGTCGATCATCTGGGCAGCAGCTTCGGTGATACCCGACAGCAGTGGGTCAACGGTACCCAGCAGCAGGTTGGCACTATAGCCACCGGATACACCGGCAAATGCTGCCGCCAGACCGGCCAGCGGGTGACGTCCCAGCGAGTGGAATATCATGGCCGCCATGGGGATAAGTACCACATAACCCAGCTCAGAAGCCGTGTTGGAAACAATACCCGCAAATACGACAACTACAGTGACCAGACGTTTGGAAGCACCGATGACCAGCAGGCGCATTGCCGCTGACAACATGCCGGAGCGATCGGCAATACCCACACCCAACAGTGCCACCAGCACTGTGCCCAGTGGGGTAAAGCCGGTGAAGTTGGTCACCAGGTTGGAGACTATCATTCGTAGACCTTCGCCATTCATCAGGCTGATCACATGGATTAGACCGTCAGGACTGCGACCGGCAGCGCCTTCTGGGCGAGGGTCGACAACGGAAAGCTCGAAATAACCTGCTACACCTGAAATCAGGATGACGGCCAGACAGAACATGGCGAACAAGGTAATGGGATGGGGTAACAGGTTACCCAGGCGCTCAACTATGTTGAGGAACTTGATAAACCAGCCTTTTTTGCTGAGGTCTGTGGGCGAAGAGGCCGGTGCGGCACTGCCCTGGTTGGAGGGTAAACTCATGCTGATTCCTTGACTTCTAATAATTATTTTCACGGGACAAGTGAGTCCGGGCGCGGCATTTTCTGCTCTGTGCCCGTGGCTGAAAGGCTAAACTTGTCGTGTTAAGCCTGACTTAAGAGGGGGCTGACCAAACCATCAGCTGCGGATTATTGTGCTTTTTTGGCTGAGGGCTACCCTGTCCCGGCGAACCATAATACTCACAGGACACTATGGGTTAAAGGTATAAAGTTAAAATTTTTAGTTATTTAACTGCAAATTTGTATCAGGCTTGAATTTTATATAATTATTTTGCTGAAAATTAGCGGTTTTTTAACTGCGTCAGTGTCATACTGCTCAATAATTACCATTTGGGTTTTGATGTTACCTGCTGAATATTAAGTGGATATTTGCAGGCGTTGACCGATTTTGCAGCAGCTCGGACAGGATTTGGCACTCTTAGCGGTAATGGCTGGAGAGTTGCTGTAAAACTGCTTTGTCAACAAGGGATTATGCCTGTTTAACCGCGAGACTCTTGTCTGGGTGGTTAAAAAATCACAGCTTAACTGGAGGGATGATTGAAAGCGCCTTGTCTATGGATACTGACACTGCTGGTATGCCAGGGAGCCGTGGCATCAACGGCGGAGAAGCCGGTCATTGTTGCCCGTTTTTCTGAGCAGGGTATCACCGGAAATCAAGATAAATTAAAGGTTTATCGACACTATAAGGCAGATGGCAGCGTAGTGTTCAGTGATCAGCCTCCAGGGGACGGCCAGTTTGAGATCCTGCTGTTTGACTGTTTTGCCTGCCAGCCTGACTCTAAAGTAGATTGGCGCAGTCTGGCACTGGAAACCCACAGATTCAGTCATGCCATTGAACAGGCTTCCAACACCCATAAGCTCGACAAGGCGCTTATTCGTGCCGTTATCCATGCAGAGTCCAACTTTAATCCTCTGGCGCTGTCCCGTCGTGGCGCCATGGGTTTGATGCAACTCATGCCACCCACAGCCAAAGAACTGGGTGTCAGCAACGCCTTTGAAGCCGATGCCAATATCCAGGGCGGCAGTGCCTACCTGTCTAAAATGCTGACCCGCTTTAATGGCGACCTGGACTTTGCGCTGGCCGCCTACAATGCAGGACCCTCTAATGTGGAGAAGTATCAGGGCATTCCGCCGTTCGCAGAAACCCGCGCCTATGTGGAGCGGGTCAAGATACTGCTAAAACGATACCGTAATGAGATATAGCGGGTTATAGGGGAAAGCTAAAAGCGACTAACCACGAAGCGCTCACTGCGTTCGCTGCACAGAGAACACGAAGGGAAGAGCTGCTAACAGATATGCTTTTGCTGTTCTTCAGCATTTCTTCGTGCCCTTCGTGGCTCACTGCTTTTCGTTTTTAACTTCTATTAACCACGAAGCGCTCACTTCGTTCGCTGCACAGAGAACACGAAGGTATGAGGTTGGTAACAGGTATGCTTTTGCCGTTCTTCGGCATTTCTTCGCGTCCTTCGTGGCTCACTGCTTTTAGTTTATAAATGCTATTAACCACGAAGCGCTCACTGCGTTCGCTGCACAAAGAACACGAAGGGAAGAGCTGCTAACAGATATGCTTTTGCCGTTCTTCGGCATTTCTTCACGTCCTTCGTGGGTCACTGCTTTTCGCTGTTAACTGCTGTCAACCACGAAGCGCTCACTGCGTTCGCTGCACAGAGAACACGAAGGGAAGAGCTGCTAACAGATATGCTTTTGCCGTTCTTCAGCATTTCTTCGTGCCCTTCGTGGCAGGCCGCTGTTGATCTTGGATAACGTTTTTACTCGCCCACTTCCCATTCAACCCGGGTAAAACCGCCACCCTGGTTCAGCTTGGCATCCAGATAATCCAGAGTGGATTTGGCTTGCTCATCCAGCTGCCATGGCGGGTTGACTATCCACAGACCGGCAGCAGTCATCCCCTTTTCGTTAGTGTCAGGGCGAATGCCCTGTTCGATACGCAGCTGGCGGCGAATGCCGCTGGCTTTCAGGCGGTCAAACATAGCCTCAGTACGGTCACGGTCAACTACCGGATACCAGATCATGTATATACCAGTGGCAAAACGCTTGTAGGCGTCAATCACAGTATCGGCCACATCCAGATAGTCAGATTTAATCTCATAGCTGGGGTCGATGAGGATCAGGCCACGACGTTCAATAGGTGGAACTGCGGCAATCAAACCCGCCAGACCATCCTTGTTCAGCACTTTAACCTGACGGTCACCGGCGAAGCCCTGAGCCAGAGTTGGGTAGTCGGTACCGTGCAGTTCATGCAGTACCATGCGGTCTTTTTCCCGCAGTGTCATATCCACAAATGCCGGTGAGCCAGGATAGTAATCCAGATCGTCCGATTCAGTGTTGAATGCTTTTACCGCATCTACATAGTCAGCCAGTGGTTCGGGCAGATCTGTCTGGCCCCAGATTTTAGCTATGCCATCCAGGTACTCTCCGGTCTTCTGAGCAAAATCATCCTGCAGACTGTAACCACCGGCACCGGCATGGGTGTCGATGTAGACGTATGGTTTGTTCTTCTTTTGCAGGGACTTAATCGCTTGCAGCAACATGGTGTGCTTGAGAACGTCGGCATAGTTGCCAGCATGGAAGCCGTGGCGGTAACTCAGCATTGTGGTTGGTTCCGGGAAGTCTAAATTGGCCAGAGTATACCCGAATCCCACAGCAAAGGCTTTGGGCTGACATTTCAATGCCGGTTGTCATGTAAGACTTGAGCAAGTGAGTACAGGAGATGGCATAATAGCGGCAGATAATTCCCATTGATGCATTCCCGTGACCCAGAGCATTTTCTTCGATTCATCCGATACCCGTATTGCAGATATCTGCGCCCGTCAGCAGCTGACCTTTGATAACGAGGCGCTGTTTGAGTTGGTGTTTGAGAACGATTGCCTGACCCTGAAAAAGCGGGATGAACCTAAGCTTGGCGGCATCTTTGTCGATTTTGTTTCCGGCGCCGTCGCTCACAGGCGTAAGTTTGGCGGTGGACGTGGCCAGGCGATTGCCAAGGCGGTAGGTCTGAAGCAGGGTGAAAACCCAAGCGTGGTTGATGGCACTGCCGGCCTTGGTCGTGATGCGTTTGTGCTGGCCAGCCTGGGTTGCAAGGTCACCATGGTTGAGCGTCACCCTGTGGTAGCAGCCCTGCTGGAAGATGGCTTGCGTCGAGGTTATGAAGACAGCGAGATTGGCGATTGGCTGCAACAGCGCCTGTCCATGGTGCATGCATCCAGCCTGGAGGCGTTGCCTGAGCTGGGACTGGCACCGGATGTCGTGTATCTGGACCCTATGTATCCCCACCGCGAAAAGTCCGCGCTGGTGAAAAAAGAGATGCGGGTATTCCAGTCATTGGTAGGCGCTGACCTGGATGCCGATGGCCTGTTGGCACCGGCTCTGACGCTGGCGGGTATGCGAGTTGTAGTTAAACGCCCTGACTATGCCGAAGATCTGGATGGGGTTAAGCCAAGCGCAGTTATCGCCACCAAGAAAAACCGCTTCGATGTTTATGTCAAAGCCGCAATGAAGTCCTGACACAGGTTTATAGGCTTTGTTGCCTGCGCCAAAAGTGGTGGTCTGTCTCTGGTTAAGTCCTTACTGATCTACTGTGTTTGTTCCGTGGTTTTCCGGCTATGCTGTTTTGGTAACCAACCAAAGGAGTTCTGCCATGATTGCTCAAGGTGATAAGTTACCTGATGCCGTACTCACTGAGTTAACGGAAGCGGGGATGCAAAATCTGAATACCAGCGAACTGTTTGCCGGTAAGACTGTTGTACTGTTTGCGGTACCGGGCGCCTTTACCCCAACCTGCTCCGAGGCTCACCTGCCCGGATACGTGGTGCTGGCAGATGAGCTTAAAGCCAGGGGCGTGGATATGATCGTCTGTTTGGCGGTAAACGATGCCTTTGTGATGCGCGCCTGGGGTAAGGTGCACAATGCCAGTGAGCTGCGCATGTTGGCCGATGGTGATGCCAGCTTTACCCGGGCTCTGGGTCTGGAAATGGACACTGGCAGCTTCGGTGGTGTGCGTTCGGTTCGCTATGCCATGATCGTCCGTGACGGTGTGGTTGAGAAGCTCAACATAGAGCAGGCCAAGAGCTTTGAAGTGAGCAAGGCTGAATACGTGCTGGCGCAACTTTAAAACAGCTTCTGACAAAAACGCCCCGCTGATTGCGGGGCGTTTTTTATGGGTTCAACTCAATCAACCCTTGGCTTCTTCATCAGCCAAACCTGTGCGCGCAGGCCGCCTTCGGGACGGTTGGTCAGCACAACCTTACCTTTGTGGATGTCCACAATCCGCTTGATAATCGCCAGTCCCAGGCCTGAGCCCAGGCTGCCCCGGGCGGTATCGCCACGGGTGAATGGCTGGAACAGATTTTCGATTTGGGAAGGGTCTATGCCCGGGCCGTCGTCCTCAACACAAAAGCCAACTCTGTCCGGCAGGTGTTGAGTACTCATGCGAACCCAGCCATTGCCGTATCTCAGCGCGTTTTCTACCAGGTTACTGACCACGCGTTTAATGGCGATGGGAGCCATAGGCACTTCCGGACAATCGGCCAGTTCCAGGTCAATATTGTCACAGCGGGCCGACTCTGCTTGCGCCACTTCCTGAATGATTCGATTGACCTGATCCGGCTGCAGGTTGGGTTTCTGATCCCGGCGGATATAGGCAATAAACTGGTCGATAATGGCATCCATATCTTCGATATCATTGATAATGCCATCCTTCAGATATTCATCTTCTTTAACCATCATTTCCGACGCCAGCCGAATACGGGTCAACGGCGTACGGAGGTCATGGGAAATACCCGCCATCAGCAGGGCTCTGTCCTGTTCCAGTTGATGCATGCTGTGGGACATCTGGTTAAAGGCATTGGTCACCTCGATGATTTCCGTTGACCCTTGCAATGGTAAGGGCGGCGGGAAATTGCCACTGGATACTGAGATCGCGGCTTTCTCCAGTGACTTGAGCGGACGGTTCTGTTGGCGGGCGAACAGCCAGCCACCCAGTACACTGAGCGCGCCAATCACCACCAGGTAGAGTGTCAGCGGCGAGAGTTCATATTCGTTGAAGCTGGTCAGAGTCACCCGGATCCAGACTGATGGCTCCTGTGGGGGCTTAATCCAGATATAAAAGTGCTTACCCTGATCGACTCTCACCTCGGCGTTGCCACCCAGATACTCAGACATCTGTGCTGACAGGGTGCTGTAGTAGGTTGCCCGCTCCACCCCGGCTCTTTGGGCCTGCTGCAGGTTGAACACCTTCATATCATCCTGGCGGATCTTGTTATTAAGGGCATCAACCACGGTCAGGTTATCTCTGTCTATGGTGACGCCATCATAAAAGAGGAAGTTAACCTGGTGGGCGATCAGCTGATTGATCTGCTGATAGGTAGGCTTAATAAAGTAAAAGGCGACAGTCACATAGGAGACTATCTGGTTGATCAACAGCAGGCAGGCGATCAACAGGAAAATCTGACTGAAGGCGCTGCGCGGCAGAAACTGCCGCCACCACTTTCCCATCATTTGCGTGCGCTGCCATCCGGTACGAAGACATAGCCCAGACCCCATACGGTTTGAATATATCTTGGGCTGGCGGGATCGTTTTCTATCAGTCGGCGCAAGCGGGATACCTGCACATCGATGGAACGCTCCAGCGCAGAGTAGTCACGGCCACGGGCAAGATTCATCAGTTTGTCACGGGACAGAGGTTCACGAGGGTGCGACACCAGTACCTTAAGTACCGCAAATTCACCACTGGTCAGGGCGATTGCCTCATCACCACGGGACATCTCGCGGGTGGCCAGGTTCAGGCTGAAATCGCCAAAGGTGATCATCTCTTCCTGCTGCGATGGAGCGCCTGGTACTTCCTGGATCTGACGACGCATTACCGCTTTGATTCTTGCCAGCAACTCTCTTGGGTTAAATGGCTTGGGCAGGTAATCATCGGCACCCAGTTCAAGGCCGATAATACGGTCAACCTCGTCCCCTTTGGCGGTCAGCATAACGATGGGAAGCTGGTTTCCCTGTTGGCGCAGGCGGCGGCAGATAGACAGGCCATCTTCACCGGGCAGCATCAGGTCCAGCACCAGCAGGTGAAAGTTTTCCCTTTCCAGCAGGCGATCCATCTGCTCAGCGTTGCCGGCAGCCCGAACCTGATACCCCTGTTCAACCAGGTAGCGTTCAAGCAAAGAGCGCAGGCGCATATCATCATCTACAACCAGAATTTTTGAGGTTTCTTGTCCCATGGGCATGTCCGTTACTTGCTGAGCTTAAGTCTCTAATATCTCAGTAATATAGCTTTATTGGCAACGGCAATACAGGGGACAGGGGGGCAGTAGACGAAAAGCTATGGCTCTAGCGCTAAGTCAGTAAGTTACTGTATTGATTTTAATGGGTTTTAGCTGGTGGTCGTGAGCGGGAAAAATTGTAACCAAGTCTTGATAGAAGTCATGGGCACAATCTTTCCACGGGGAGAGCGCAGCTTCCCCGTGGATATCGGTTAACTGAGCTCAGGCTTGGGTTCGGGCTTGGGTCTGGGCTTGAACAGTGCCAGCAAAGGCATCAACACCAGGTAAGAGATAAAGATAAAACCAAAGGTATAAACAAATGCCAGCATGGTGGATTGCTGATGCAGCATTTGACTGAGCCAGGCAATAAATCCGGGATCGGTAATTGTGGTGTCCTTTATCGCGGCAGCCTGTTGAAGCAGTGGGTTATCAGGGCTCAGGGTGGCCCCCAGATTGTGCCAATTGGCCTGTTCACTGCGGCTGAAATAGGTATTGACGATGGAAATACCGAATGAGCCACCAATGGTTCGACACAGGTTAAACACCACTGCGCCGCCAACTGTGTCATCTTTGCTCAGGGTGGCGTAGGCAAGCTGGCTCAGTGGTGCAAACACCAGACCCATTCCCGCGCCCTGAATAATACTGGGCAGCACCATCCAGAAAATATCCACATTGAGTGAGTACTGGGTCATAAACCAGGTGCCTGCGGCATTGAGCGATAAACCGACCAGAATCAGCATTCTGGCATCCAGTCTGTCCATAAAGCGCGACATAATCAGCAGCACTATGGCTGAGGTAAGCCCCCTTGGCGCCATCAGGAAGCCGGTAGTTTCAACCGGGTAATCCAGCAGTTGCTCCATCATCATGGGTTGCAACTGGGTAATACCAAACATGCCCATGGAGAAGCACGCCATGATAAGACAGGAGACAGCCAGGTTTCTGTCCTTCAGCAACCACATGGGGGCAATATCCCCCTTGGTCATAAAGGAGCGGGTCACAAAGAAGATAATGGCGATGGCTGAGATGATGGCTGAGAAAAGGATCAGATTGTCGCTGAACCAGCCGGACTCATTACCCCTGTCCAGCACCATCTGCAGCAAGCCGATACCTATGGCCATGCCGATAACCAAAGGCCAGTCGACTGAGGTTTGACCTTTGCCATCCAGTTTGACGAAGAAGTAAAGCAGAGCCAGACAAAGAATGCCTACTGGCAGGTTGACGTAGAAGATCCAGCGCCAGTCCATATATTCGGTAATTATGCCGCCCACGGTAGGACCAAGAATTGGTCCCAGCAGTACACCGACGCTGAACAGTGCCATTGCTTTCCCCCGCTCCTGCGGTGGGAAGATCTGCACCATAATCGACTGGGACAGTGGAATAACAGATGCACCAAATGCCCCTTGCATCACTCTGAAAGTGACCATTTCCGTCAGTGTGTCTGCCTGACCACAGAGTGCTGAAGTGGTAATAAAGCCCGCCACAGACACCAGCAGCAGGTTACGAATACCAAACTTCAGAGACAGATAACTGGCCAGAGGAATAAATATCGCTTCTGCCATGGAGTAAGAGGTCAGTACCCAGGTTATCTGCTCTGAGGTCACTCCCAGCGCGCCCATCATATGTGGCAGGGCAACGTTGGCAATGGTCATATCCAGCAACACCATGATGGCTGAAAGCATTACAGCCAATACGATCAGCAGTCTGGCAGTGCCCTCCACCGGAGCATTCTGGTTCATTTGCTGCTGGTTCCAGTCAGGGTATCAACTGTCACTTCGGCACTGGCACCAACCCGTAATGCCGGTTCCCCGGCCAGGGGTTGAATACTGATGCTGACAGGGAAACGTTGTGGCACTTTGACCCAGTTACCTGTGGCATTTTCCGGAGGCAGCAGAGAGAAAGAGGAACCGCTGGCAGGGGAGATAGCAATCACCTGACCTTCATAGGTTACGTCGGGATACATATCCAACACTATGTCCGCTTTCATACCGGGTTTGAGCTTGCCCACAGCACTCTCTTTATAGTTGGCTTCGACCCAGAAAGTGTTGTCTTCCACCAATGGCATCATGGCGGTACCCGGCGCGACTACGCTGCCGGGACGAACGCTGACCTTGCCCAGATTACCGCTGTGTGGCGCGCTGATATGGGTGTAGGAAAGATCCAGTGTCGCTTTTGATAACGCCGCCGCGGCCTGTTTGACCTGAGGGGCTTCATCGCCTTTGGCACCCTGCTGGGTGATCAGTTGAGACATCTTGGCGCGTGCGGCTTCCACTGCAGTTTGAGCGGCGGCCAGCTGAGCCTTGATATCGTCACCCTGTTGCTGTGGCAGCAGGCCTTTGCTGACAAGATCCATGGTGCGGCGGTAGTTTTGCTGCACGTCGGTCAGTTGGGCCACAGTGCTGTTGACGTTGGCACTGGCGGCCAGAATGGCATCGTCTGTTGCCTTGTTCTCCTGAGTTGCAACCTCATAGGCTGCCTTGGCTTGCTCATAGGCTGCCTGATAGGGCGCCGGATTGATCTCCACCAACAGGTCTCCTGCGTTGACGTGCTGATAGTTCTCAACATTGACCCGGATAACCTCGCCACTGATCTGTGGCGCTACATACAGGACATTGGCATGTATATAGGCATCTTCTGTGCTGGGATACTGCTCCTGATGCTTAATGTAGAAATATCCGGCGGTGGCGAGCAGAGCGGCCAGCAGGGCCAGAACCAGTAAATTACGGGCGATTTTGGAACCGGCTTGGGTCATTTGATACCCCTGAGTATTGAGTAGGAAGTAAAAGGCGGGAAAGTTAAAAAAGTAGCAGAATGCCCATAGTCACGGGGTTAAGGGCAGCTTAAATTTTGTTCATGGAGTTTTTTGCTGATTTACCAGAGGTTTTAAGTGGACTGCTGGGGCAGGGTGACCGGGCTGAACTGAAAAAGTTCATCTTTGTTGAGCAATTTGACCATTTGCACCATGGTGATTGTCGGTTTCCTGTGCTGATTCACATTTGGTGATCAGGATGCTGGGGGGCTCAGTGGAGCGAGGGTATACTGCCGCCGAATTTGATTCTGAGTAGCAGGTTATCCATGTTCAAACCGCTTTGTCGTCTTGGCCTTCTAACCCTGGCCCTGTCTTTTTCCGGTCATTCTCTGGCTGCGCTGACCGGCATGAAACCCATGCCTGCAGACGATGCACCTTTGGGATATCTGATCCACAACCCTTATGAGAATGCTCCTCTGACCGCACTGGTCACTCTGGGTGGACACAAGATTAAAGATGTTGAAGTCACAGTACATGCCAAAGGCGAAGCTGGCGTGCCGATCAGTTATAAGGTGTCTGATATCCGGGTGATGGATGAAGGCGGCGTACCCGTGTTCGGTTTGTACCCTGATTACCTCAACACCTTTACCGTGAGCTGGTCTGAGAAGGGCGAGCGTAAATCCCATGAATACCGGATGATGACGCCGGATGTGGACATGGGTTTTTCTGAGTCTCAGTGGGCCAAGGCACCCAAGGTAACGGTAAAACATGTAGACCCTGAGTTTAAGGATCGTCTCTACTTTTTGAACTGGACCAATGCTGACGGCAAGGCATCCCCTTTGATGCACAACAACCCGGCAGCCCCCGGAGCCTTCTCATGGGATGGTAAGCCAGGTTTCTTTATTATCGATACTGCCGGTGACATTCGCTGGTATATGAATCCCTACACCACCCATAACGCCAAAAACTATGATGATGCCGGTTATGCCATGGGTATGAATATTACCGATGACGGCAACATGGTGTGGGTTCAGGGACAAAGCTGGAAACATATGACCCTGATGGGACGCATGATCGCTTCCCATTCCCTGCCGGGTAACTTTATCGATGCCTCCCATGAAGGGATTCAGGTGGAGAACGGTAACTTCCTGCTGCGGGTCGCTGCCAAAGATTACACCCGCGCCGACGGCATGGTGGTCAATACGGTTCGCGACCACATTGTCGAGGTGGACGCCAACGGTAAGTTGGTGGATTACTGGGACCTGAATGAGATTCTGGACCCTATGCGTGATGCGGCACTGCTGTCGCTGGACGCAGGTGCCGTTTGCCTGAATATCGACCTTAAGCAGGCGGGCAAAGTGGCTACCGAAGAGGAACTGAGAAAGGCGCCTTATGGCGATATTCATGGCGTACAAACCGGCCGTAACTGGGCTCACGTTAACGCCGTGGATTATGACCCTGTGGATGACAGCATTATTGTGACCTCTCGTCACCAGTCCGCTGTGATCAAGATTGGTCGCGATAAAGAGGTTAAGTGGATCCTGAGCCCCTATATGGGCTGGGAAGGTAAACTGGCAGAAAAGCTGCTGACACCGGTTGATGCCAAAGGCAACCCCCTGACCTGCACTGTACGTGGTTTCTGCAGTGGCACTGATTTCGATTTCTCCTACACGCCGCACACAGGTTACAAGGTGGATGAGAAGGGCACCTGGACTGTATTCGACAATGGTGATGGCCGTCATCTGGCCCAGCCTATGTTCCCTACCGGCAAGTACAGCCGGGCAGTGGAGTACAAGATTGACGAAGACAAGATGACAGTTCAGCAGGTGTGGGAATATGGCAAGGAAGAGCTGGGCTATGACGGCTACTCTCCGGTGACTTCGATTGTGAAGTACCAGGCTGATAAAAACAGCATGATGAGCTACTTCGCCTCAGCGGGCTTGTTTGGTCTGGGCGGTGGTTACGGCAATATGAAGTTGGATGACACCACAGGTAAAGTACACTCGATTCTGGTTGAGCACAGATACGGTGAGAAAGAGCCGGCAGTGCGTATCGATATCGACAGCCATGACCTGTTTGCCACCGGCTATCGCGCCCAGGTGATCCGTCCCGCTGAAATGCTGAAATAATTCCCAGGGAATACACACTAAAAAAACCGGCTTTAAAGGCCGGTTTTTTGTTGTCTGAAAAAGGACTATCGCTGCTTGTAGACCTTGCCATCCTTCATCACAAAGCTGACGTTTTCCAGCAGGCTGATGTTCTCAAGCGGGTTGCCTTTTACGGCGATAATATCCGCCAGATAGCCAGGCTTTATCTGGCCCACATCGGTTTGCTTCATCAGTGCAGCGCTATTGATAGTGGCGGCCTGAATTGCCTGCAATGGCGTCATGCCAAAGGTCACCATACGGGAGAACTGCTTGCCATTATCCCCGTGGGGATAGATGGCAGCATCTGAGCCAAATACCATATTGGCACCGGCTTTCACCGCTTTACGGAAGCTTTCCCGCTGGGCTTTGGAAACCTGCTTTTCCTTATTGATATTCTCTTCGGGTACACCATTGGCCTCACCAAAGGCCAGGGTGTATTCGGTGTTGTAGATATCGCAGGAAAGGTAAGTGCCGTGTTTTACTGCCAGCTTGATAGCCTCATCATCCATAAAACTGCAGTGCTCAATACTATCGATACCGGCGCGGATGGCATCCTTAATACCACTGGTACCATGGGCGTGTGCCGCTATCACCAGGCCGCGCATATGAGCCTCGTCAGCCGCGGCTTTCAGCTCTTCAAAGGTGTATTGCTGAATGCCCACTTTGGTGCCCTTGGAGAACACGCCGCCGGTGGCGCAGATTTTAATGGTGTTGGCACCGTATTTGATGTTCTCCCGAACCTTTTCCCGCACCGACCAGGGGCCATCGGCAACACCACCTGACTTTGCCTTCTTCTCCGGTGCACTGAAGTTATCGTCACAGTGCCCTCCGGTGACAGAGATTGAATGCCCGGCTGCCCAGATCCTCGGGCCTGGAATATCACCGTTATTAATGCCTTCCATCACGCCAATCACACTGTAACCGGAAGCCCCCAGGTTTCGCACTGTGGTGAACCCTGCTTCCAGTGTCTTACGGGCATTTTTGGCTGCAATCACGGTCTGTCGGGGGATGGAGTAGTTGCGGGAGGCGAGAAAGTTATCGTCGGCATCGCCACTCAGGTGTACATGCATGTCCATCAGGCCCGGTACCAGAGTTTCCTGATACAGATGGAGCACACTGTCCACATCGGCTGGTTGTTTCAGCTCCCCCTGTTTACCGACTGCGGTGATGCGGCCATCTTCAATGATGATGGCGGGTTTACTGATCAGTTTGCCATTTTCCACATCCAGCATGGCATCAGCGGTCAGGTAGGTGGTCTGGGCTATGGTGTGTGGCGCAAGCAGCATCAGGCCTGTGGCCAGCAATCGATTCAGGGTAGTCATCAGCGCAGTCTCTCAACATTGTTAAATTTTTGTGCAGCATAACTTACTGACGACAGAACACAATCTGAGCAGTGTTGCGGAATATGTCGGTCAGAGCGGTGGCATAGTGTCCGCACGGCTTGAGGAACAAGGGCTTAAGTGATACAAACTGAGAAATTATTGCAAATGCTTGTTGGCAACACGCACACCCTATGAAGAAAGCCCATCTGATCACCCGCGCCGGCTGGCAAGAGTTGGACCGGGAACTTAAGTACCTTTGGAAAGAGTATCGTCCTGAGATCACCAAAAAAGTGCAGGAAGCTGCCGCTCAGGGTGATCGTTCCGAAAACGCTGATTACACCTATAACAAACGCCTGCTGCGCCAAATCGACAGCCGGGTGCGTTATCTGGTGAAGCGATTGGAAGAGCTGAAAATCGTCGACTACGACCCTCAGCAAGAGGGCAAGATTTTCTTCGGTGCCTGGTTCGAGCTGGAAAACGAAGAGGGTGATGTGGTGCGCTATCGTATTGTCGGCAAAGATGAGCTGGATACCAAGCTGGGCTATATCACCATAGATTCGCCTATGGCCCGAGCCCTGATTGGCAAACAGGTCGACGATGAAGTGACAGTCCAGACCCCTTCAGGTCCAAAAGAGTGGTACGTCAATGCCATTCGCTACAAGCCTTTTGAAGAAACCGAATAATGTTGTTGAGTTCAGAAATCCAGCCAGGGTTAACCCCTGCTCCATCGCTGTGATATCTTGACTGGCAGCCTCAAAGCCATACTGAATATCGAAACCAAGACTATGCAAAATATTGCCCGGATTATTGCTCAGGAACTCAATGTTCGTGAGCAGCAGGTAAATGCCACTATTGGCCTGCTGGATGAAGGCTCGACCGTGCCTTTTATTGCCCGTTACCGTAAGGAAGTGACCGGAGGTCTGGATGACACTCAGTTGCGTAACCTGTTCAGCCGTTTGGGCTACCTGCGTGAGCTGAATGACCGCAGACAGGTTATCCTGTCCAGCATTCAGGCTCAGGGCAAGTTGACGCCAGAGCTGACCGAGGCTCTGAACAGCGCCGATTCCAAGACCCGCCTTGAAGATCTTTACCTGCCATACAAGCCCAAGCGCCGTACCAAAGGCCAAATTGCAGTCGAAGCGGGTATTGAGCCTCTGGCCGATATACTGTTGGCAGATCGCAGCTTGTCTCCTGAAGCTAAAGCTGCCGAGTTTATCAATGCTGAAGCAGGGTTTGCTGATACCAAGGCTGTATTGGATGGTGCCCGTTATATTTTGATGGAGCGTTTCGCCGAGGACGCCGAGCTGATCCGCAAGGTACGTGAGCAGTTGCAAAGCCAGGCTGAGCTGGTGAGCAAGGTGATGGCTGGCAAAGAGAAAGAAGGTGCCAAGTTCCGCGATTATTTTGAGCACAACGAAGCCATTACCAAGGTGCCTTCCCACCGTGCGCTGGCCATGTTGCGTGGTCGCAATGAAGGCATCCTGAGTCTGTCGCTGGATGCTGACCCGGGCTCTGAAGCCAGCGGCAGCGTATGCGAGCAGATCATTATCGACCATCTGAAACTGAACCTGGGTTCAGGTGAAACCGATCAATGGCTGCGGGCCGTGGTGACCGCCACCTGGCGCATCAAGATCGCTCTGCAGATGGAAACCGAGTTTGTTGCCCGCATGCGTGAACACGCAGAAGATGAAGCCATTAAGGTCTTTGCCCGTAACCTGGGTGACCTGCTGATGGCGCCGCCTGCCGGTGCCAAGGCGACCATGGGTTTGGATCCCGGTCTGCGTACCGGTGTGAAAGTGGCTGTGGTCGATACCACAGGCAAGCTGGTGGCTCATACCACCATCTTCCCCCATGCACCGCAGAACCAATGGGAAAAATCAGTTCGCACCCTGGCTAATCTGGCAAAAATGCACAAGGTTGAGTTGGTGGCTGTGGGCAATGGCACAGCATCCCGTGAAACCGATAAGCTGGCCGCCGAGCTGCTGGCCTATGTCAAAGACACTGCACCCAATATCAATAAGGTAATGGTGTCCGAAGCCGGTGCATCTGTTTATTCCGCTTCCGAGTTGGCTGCCGCTGAATTTCCGGATCTGGATGTCAGCCTGCGTGGCGCGGTATCTATTGCCCGTCGCTTGCAGGACCCACTGGCAGAGTTGGTGAAGATTGAACCCAAGTCCATCGGTGTGGGCCAGTACCAGCACGATGTCAGTCAGAGCCAGCTGTCCTCATCACTGGAAGCTGTGGTAGAAGACTGTGTAAACCGTGTTGGTGTGGATGTGAATATGGCGTCTGCACCACTGCTGGCTCAGGTTGCCGGTTTGAACAAGACGCTGGCCAAGAACGTGGTGGATTACCGCGACGCCAATGGCCGCTTCAATACCCGTAAAGAGCTGTTGAAGGTGTCCCGTCTTGGCCCCAAAGCCTATGAGCAGGCCGCAGGCTTCCTGCGTATCAGCGAAGGCAGCAATCCATTGGATAGATCAGCGGTTCACCCGGAAGCCTACACTCTGGTAGAGGGGATTGCCGCTGCCAAAGGCGTGCCGGTTGAAGCTCTGATCGGCAACACAGAACTGCTGCGCACCCTGAATGCCGCTGACTTCACGACAGAAGCTTTTGGTCTGCCAACCGTGACAGATATTCTGGCCGAGCTGGACAAACCGGGTCGCGATCCCCGAGGTGAGTTTAAAACCGCGAAGTTCAAAGATGGTGTTGAAGAGCTGAAAGACCTGAAGGTTGAGATGATCCTGGAAGGCGTGGTGACTAACGTGACCAACTTCGGTGCCTTCGTGGATATCGGCGTGCATCAGGATGGTTTGGTGCATATCTCCTCTCTGACCGACAAGTTCGTGTCTGATCCTCATACCGTGGTGAAAGCGGGTGATGTGGTGAAGGTGAAGGTGATGGAAGTGGATGTAGAGCGCCGTCGTATCGGTTTGTCCATGCGTCTGGATGAAAAACCTCAGCCTGCTGGCAGCAAACCGCAATACAAAGGCCATAACCATGGTGGTAACAAGGGACAGCACAAAGGTGGCAACAAGCCCAAACAGGGTGGCCGTCAGCAGTCCAATCAACCCATTAATGCTGCCATGGGTAATGCTTTCGCTGATGCATTTGCCAAGCTGAAGAAGTAAATCTGCCTTGAACTCTGGCTTGTATATACAAGCTGGGGGCCGAAAGAGATATCAATCCCTCACAGCCTATACGGCGTGGGGGATTTTTATTTGTATCGAGTTGGTTTCAGTGCTTTGCCAGTGAATGAATCAGGCCTGAAGTTCCAGCCTGGGCAGATCTCTTGGAGTGCTGGTGGACTGATAAGTGTCCTTGATGATGGTGCCTATCTGCCGATAGAACCTGGGAGCCTCGTTGGGGAAGGGATGGCTGGAGTCACCTTGCATCTGCTTACCCGTGGTCTCAGCGGTTTGAGTCCTGTCCCGTATATCCCGTCTGTTGAGTCCACCGCCTTTGGTGGCCAACTTAGCCAGGGCTGCCTGCTCAGTGCGGGGTAACTGCTTCTCGGTTCCCTGTTGCTGCTCTCTGGTTTGCTGCTGTTGTTGACCCGACTGTCTTTGTTGGATTCGGTCCAGGCGCTCCTGCTGTTGCTCTGTCGCCCTTTCCTGGCGTTGTTCCAGCCCGCGTTCCTGATAGGTTTTACCCAACTGCTGTGGGGGCAGTAACGGCGGGCGTTGCTGGTTATCCACCCGCGCGCTGTCAGTAGCCACATTGGTTGTGGCTACAGGCACATTGGGATAGTTGGACACCAGCTGCATAGTTAACCCTGATTTAAACTCTCTGTTTAAATAATAGTCAATTGTGCCGCGAGGTTAAAGGCCTTTCAGCCTGTGTGCTGTTGCAGCCAGTTGCCAACAAGCTCTACAAACTCATGGGTATGAGAGATAAACGGCGCGTGGGATGCTTTGGTGATAATGGCATCCTGGCTCTGTGGTGTCGCAGGCATCGCCGGGATTACCCGCCTGGGCACCAGACCGTCCAGACGCCCCCACACTCTCAGCCAGGGGAGAGTCAGCCCTGCAACTTCAGTTCTGAGGTCCTGCTGCTCCAGCATCTGTAACCCGGCTGCCAGTGCATCGGGTGTCGGCAGGGGGCGGGCAAGTACCAGTTCACGTATGCGCTTGATATCCTCTTTGGCGGTCACGCTGCCCATGGCCTGTATTGCCAGAAACCTTTCAATGGTTTTGGGCAGGTCTTTACCCAGTTGGTCGCTGAATTGCGTCAACACCTGAGGAGGAATACCAAACCAGCCTTCATCTTCCCGGGCCATAAAGCAGGGAGAGGAGGCGATAGTGATGAGTCCTTTGACCTTGTCGGGATAATCCAGCGCAACTCTGCTGGCAACCAGGCCTCCCAGAGACCAACCGGCCCAGATAGCACCATCAGGTAACTGCTCAGCCAGCTGTTTGGCCCAACCCTGCAGACTGTTGTCTCCCTGCTGGCTGTGGCCAAAGCCCGGCAAATCCACATAGTAGACCCTATACTCAGACAGATGCTCATACAGGGGCGCAAAAGCGGCGCTGTTTACCCCCCAGCCATGGAGCAGGATCAGTTCCGGACCCTGTCCGCGAATATCGATATGAAGTTGAGTCACAGTTTGTCAGGCCTTAGGTATACAAAGTGATAAGACAGGTTTTCAGTCAAATAGTTAACTTGCTTGGGGCTAGTTTACCCAACCGGTGTTTGCTCTGTCATCAAGGTGTGGCAAGAGGACAGACTGGGTTGTGCAGTGCGTGCCTGGGTGCCAGCTTATATCAGCAGCCGGTTTGTCTGGGGTGCGGTCGCGGCATGACGTTGCAACTCAAGTACTGTGGCTCCTGTCAGCAGTCCCGGCCTTTGCCTGTAGTGGCACCCGCCAGTTACCACCAGGGATTGGGGCCTGTTATCAGTGGGATTAAATATCAGGGGCAGATGGCGGCGCTGGAGTCTCTGTGCCAGGCACTGGTGGAGCGATTCGAAGAGTTGGAGGCGTTGGGGTTGGTGTCCCGTCCTCAGGCTTTGTTGCCGGTACCCTTGCACCCCGGCAGGCTGAGAGAGCGCGGCTTCAACCAGGCCTGGATGATCGCCAACCGACTGTCAGTGATTTTGGGTATTCCACTGGTGGATGATTGTCTGGTTCGTACCCAGCATACTCTGGCGCAGGCCGGGCTGGATGGCAAAGCACGCAGACAAAACCTGAAACAGGCCTTTGAACTGCAACAGGCTCTGCCTTATCCACGGGTCGCGATAATCGACGATGTGGTGACTACGGGCACCACCGTTTCTGAGATTGCCGCACAGATACGTGTGCAGGCACCGGATATGCAGGTCTGGTGTCTGGCCCGGGCTGAAGCGCCGGGCCTGTTGGACTGAATTACCTCACCGAGACTGGCACAAAGTAGAGGGCGTTGGCATACACTCTTTCTGTTCCCAGCCAGGTATTGCGGAACATGAGGTTATCCGCCAATGCGACAATCTCACCTTTACCCTTGGTTTCAACCAATATCGCGGGAGTGGAGGCCAGCTTCTGCTGATATTCAGGTGCCATATAACCACTCTTCAGCACCTGTTCACTATACTCGGCGGCGACAACAAAGGGCTTATCCACAGATTTGAAGCCTATGGCACGGTTTTTCATGACGGGCAATTTGTCGTCTGTCATACCGTAATTTAACGGGTGACCCGCATCCAGGGTCAGTTCGACAATGGCACCGCCTATTGCTTTGCGGGCGTTGAGTGAATCCCTGTCCGCAAAAGTCAGCCCCTTAGTGTCGAAGGCCTGAGCAAACTCCTTGGAAGAGATCAGTTCAGTACTCATAAGTCGGTTTTTGCTGAGCCAGTTAAGAGCGCTTTTCTGGGCAATCACAGTGCCACCACGTTCAACAAAGCTGGCGATATCCCTTGCCAATTCTGCGTCCAGAGTGCTGAAGCTGCCGCTGGCAAAAATCAGGTGACTGTAGTTGCCAAGATCGACTCTGCTCAGGCGTGAGGCATCAATTAACGGGGTGGCGATACCCAGTCTGCTGTCCAGGAAGTTCCACAGCTGACCGGTTTCTGTGGTGCTGGTGCCTCTGCCAGCGATCAGCAGAGGTTTGACCGGCTTGATGACCCGGAAATCATCACTGCCCAGATCGATTCCTCCGGCACCCGCAAAGGTGGAAGCCGGGACGACTTTGACACCCCATTCCTGGCTTTGCCGGGACAGCAACTCCCTGAGTTGCTGTTTGCTCACATGAGCCTGTTTGGCAGGTATATACAGGCTGCCTTCGGGCCAGTTGAGGGCTTCGATGCCACGTACGCTAAAGCCCCTGGTGGCGACTTTGACCTGGATATCTGCATTTAGAAGCTGCTGCAGCATAGGCGCAGCATTGCTGTGACGCCAATCCACCAGATAGGCGACAGCATTGTCTGGCAGGGCTTGTTCAGGAGATTGCGCGGCGTCTGCCGTCAGCTGATTACGGCTTACCTTAACCTCATCAGCTTTCAAAAGGTCGTAGGCTGATTGCAGGTCAAAGCTGGAAACATCGTAAAAAGTGGCATCTTTAAATTCAGTGCGCTTGTCGAACATGGCCTCTACCAGCGCCTGTTGAGGCTGGTTGGCGGGAATAAACAGGCTGTCTTCGGCGCTAAATATCAGATCATCTGCCTCAACATCTCTGCTCAGGAAGAAGTGTTCCACCTTATGTTGTGCAAACAGGCTGGCCAGAGCATCCCGGCGGGCGGGGTCTTTGGGGGCTCTCAGCAGACTGCCACTCAAGCGGCGGCTGTCATCGCTGGCTTTACCCTTAAAAAACTCTGTCTGGTACTGTTTCAGCTCGTCTTCCAGCGCCATGGCACCTTTCAGGCTGGACAGGGACGTGGCGAACTGATTGGCAATGGCCTCACTCAATACCACTGGTCCGTTGGCTGAGTCCTGCAACTGACCCCGTGCACTTGCCTGTTCAAACAGTACACCAATGGCACCGTTAATATCCGGGTAGGTGGAGCCTTTGCCGTAAAAGAAGTCATCAAATGCCTGACGGCTGAAGTAGGCCTGATCTTTGGCATCCAGAGCGTCTCGGTGAAAGTCAGCCAGCTTATCTGTCAATGCCTGGTTGGTTGCCGGTGTTAATGGATGGGTTCTGTCCGGTACACCGGGCTGGAAGAAGTAAGACTGTTCATGACCCATCTCATGGAAGTCTCCCAGATAGTGGGGCTGCCATTTGTGGAACAGGGCAACCCGCCCCTGGCTTTCCGGATGAGCCAGGAATAACCAATCCCGGTTGAGATCGGCCAGGTAGTGATTGAATCGACCCCTTGGCCAGTCCTGAGTGTGTTCGCGACTGTGATTGTCGCCTACCGGCACCTTACCCCTGTTGTTGTTTGCCCAGGTTGAGAACCTGTCCAGGCCATCCGGATTTTGGGTGGGGGTGACCAATACCACGGCTTTGTCCAGCAGCTCCTTTACCCAGGCTTCTTCACTGGCACTCAGGTAATAGGCCAGCGCTGTCGCGGCGTGGGCACCACTGGCTTCATCTCCATGGATGGAGTAAGCCAGCCAGATCACCAGAGGTGAGTTTTCCGCCTGATCCTGTTTGACTTTAGCCCTCTGCGCCAGTATTTGCGGTAGCTTTTGTTGATTGGTCGGGGAGGTTATCACTGCGGTTAACTGCTGCCTGGCTTCATGGCTCAGGCCTGTGTCTTCCAGACTGACTCTTGGACTTTGGGCTGCCAGTTGCTTCAGATAGAAGTTGATTTGGTCATGGCGCAGATGCCACTCACCCAGAGGATAGCCAAGGAACTCCGCTGGTGTGGTGATAGTGGCATTACTACTCGACTGCGGGGGATACCAGTCAGGCGCCTGAGCAGAAACAACAGGGCTGAGAACCAAAGCGATGGCCAGGGTCAGTGATTTCAACATGAGTCGTATTTTTATTATTGAATTTTCACGTAAATTATCATCTTGCCGCTGCCCGTGCTACATGGGTGTTAAAAAAATGATGCTGAATATGTGTCGAAAAAACAGTAAAAAAACCTTTAATCACCGGGCCTTGGGGCTACACACAGAGTCGGCTTATGAGTATCATACGGCTAATTCTTACCAAAATACTCAGGTTTAGCCTGAGGGAGCAGGTTGTCATGATTACCATTTCCGAAGCGGCTCAGGCCCATTTCGTTAAGCTATTGGCGGATCAGCCTGAAGGCACCAATATTCGCGTGTTTGTTATCAGCCCGGGCACACCTCAGGCGGAGTGTGGCGTATCTTACTGTCCACCTGATGCGGTGGAAGATGATGATACAGAGATCGAGTTCAATGGCTTCAGCGCCATGGTCGATGAGAAGAGCGCGCCTTTCCTGGAAGATGCCACCATTGACTTCGTGACAGATCAGCTGGGTTCTCAGCTGACCCTGAAAGCTCCAAATGCCAAGATGCGTAAAGTGGCTGATGATGCACCACTGAATGAGCGTATCGAATATATGATCCAGTCAGAGATCAACCCTCAGCTGGCCAGCCACGGCGGTCATATTATGCTGGTGGAAGTGACTGAAGATGGTATTGCTGTGCTGCAGTTTGGCGGCGGTTGTAACGGTTGCTCCATGGTTGATGTCACCCTGAAAGATGGTATCGAAACCCAGATGCTGGAGCGTTTCAGCGGTGAGCTGACCGGTGTACGTGATATCACAGATCACCAGCACGGTGACCACTCTTACCAGTAACAACGACTGGTGAGATAAATACCCCGCCCAATATCCTTGAGCGGGGTATTTTTTTAACCTCTGGAAAGTGACAGGCGATAGTGCAGTCCAAGGGACAGACTGCGGGACAGCATAAAGGCAGACATGGCAGCCCACAGTGCGCCATTGCCCCAGCTTTGCAGGCTCCACCATACCGGGAAGAACACCATCAGGGTGCAGAACAGCATGCTATTACGCATTATCTTGCCCTGCGCCGTGCCTATGTAGACACCGTCAAACAGGTAGGAACCAAAGGCCAGCACAGGCATGACGATCAGCCAGGGCAGATATTGGAAAGCCAGGTGTTGAACCGCTTCAATCCCGGTCAGTAGCTGAATTATGTACTCTCCGGTCAGGAAAAACAGCAGACTGAATCCCAGCGCCGACACTGCTGACCACTGAAACGCCAGGGCGACCGTATTGCGCAATTCCGGCATATCCCGTTTGCCCCAGGTTCTGCCTGTTTCCGCCTCGGCATAGTAAGCGATACCATCCAGGGCGTAGGAGATAAGCAACAGCAGATTCAGCAATACCGCGTTGGCAGCAACCGTATCATCGCCCAGGCTGGCGCCGTGGAATGTCATAAAGGCGAATGTGGCCTGCAGACACAGGCTGCGAACAAAAATATCACCATTGAGTCGCAGCAGTTGGCCGTAACCGGCAGGGGTAAGACGTTTCAGCTGCTCCCCCAAATGAAATCCACCCTGCAAGCTGAGTTGACGTTTCACCATGGTCAGTGCAACCAACATGGCACAGAAGTCGGCGATCACCGAGGCCATTGCTGCGCCCTTAACGCCCCAACCAAGGCCAATAACGAACAGGACGTCCAGCAGGATGTTAACGCTGTTGGCAATAATCAACTGCCACATGGCAGCCTTGGGCTGTTGCCTGCCAAGCAGGTAACCCAGCAGTACCAGATTGAGCAGGGCGAACGGCGTGGACCAGATACGAATGCTGAAATACTCTCGGCAATAACGAATAACTTCAGCGCTGGCTTCTGTCATTGACAGGGCTAGTTCCAGCAGTGGTCTTTGTAAAATAAGTATCAGGGCGCTGAGCAGCAGAGTGAGACTGACACCCTGCAGGAGCAATTGGAACTGTCTTTGGGTATCATTGGCGCCCCAGGCCTGGGCAACCAGGCCGGTCGTGGCCATGCGCAGAAAGCCTAACAGCCAGAAAATCAAAGTGATAATCGTTGACCCGACGGCAACACCGCCTAAATAATACGCGTTGCTCAGATGACCTATTACGGCTGTATCCACCAACCCGAGCAGGGGGACAGTGATATTGGAGAGGATCATGGGCAGCGCTAACGCCAGCATGCGCCGATTTCGTTGGGCGTCGAACATCAGGACTGATTTAGTCATATTTATAGAGGTTTATTTATGTTGAGAGTGTTTTTTGCGCTCATGACTTCACTGATCTTCAGTGTAAGCGCCAAACCTGAAGCGAGTTCAGGGCCTGTAAATGGCGCAGTGATTCTCCAGTATCATCATGTATCTGATAAAACGCCGGCCATCACCAGCGTGACTCCTGCTCAGTTCCGCGAGCAGATGGCCTATCTGGCCGAGAATAACTTCAATGTGATCTCTCTGACTCAACTGGTTACCGCAATCAGAGCGAATGAGTCTCTGCCGGAAAAATCCATAGTGATCACCTTCGACGATGGCTACAAAAACATTGCCGAGTCAGCGCACCCTATTCTAAAGGAGTATGGCTTCCCCTACACCCTGTTTGTTGCCATAGAACCCATAGAGAAAGGCTATGGCGAGATGATGAGCTGGCAACAGTTACAGCAGTTGGCGGCTGAAGGCGCCGATATTGCCAATCACAGTTGGGGCCATGAGCACCTGGTCAGAAAGCTAGCCGGCGAGACTGACGCAGATTGGCTGGCACGGGTGGAGCAGAATATTCTTGATACCGAAGCGGCGATTGCCAAGGCGACGGGCCACAACTTCAAGATGCTGGCTTATCCATATGGTGAATACAATGCGGAGATCCAGGCCCTGTTGGAACGTCATGGTTATATTGCCGTTGGTCAGCAGTCTGGTGCCGCCGGTGTATATTCAGAGCTGACCGCTCTGCCACGCTTCCCGGTTGCCGGTCCCTATGCGGATATGTCCAGCCTTAAGGTCAAAATGCATAGCCTGAATATGCCAGTGCTGGCGCAGAATACCACCAACCCTGAGCTTAAAGCGGGTGGCTGGCGTCCTGAGCTGAGAGTGACACTGGATACGTCGGATATCTACCCTCATCAGCTGATGTGCTTTGTGCAGGGGCAGGGGGCCAAGAAGCCGACCTGGCTATCGGCAAATGAGTTTATGATTCAGGCTGATTTGGACCTGCCGGCAGGGCGCTCCAGATACAATTGTACCGCCCCAAGCAAGACTAAAGGGCGGTACTACTGGTTCTCTCAGGCCTGGGTCAGACCCAAAAATAATGGTGAGTGGATTAAGGAGTAAGTCTTAATCGACTTTCAGCAGCTCCAGCAGACGTGATGCAATACGGCTGAGGGGCTGCTGCTCCTGCACGGCTCCCACATCCACAGAGGCGCCAGGCATACCCCATACCACAGAGCTGGCCTCGTCCTGCGCCAGGGTATAAGCCCCTTGATTCATCATATTCAACATGCCATCTGCACCATCTTTACCCATGCCTGTCAGCATCACTCCAATGGTTGTTTTGGCTGCACAGTCGGCAATGGAGTTGAATAACACCTCTACCGAAGGTTTATGGCGATTGACCGGCTCTGAGTCCTGCAACATGGTGTAGAGATGAGCTCCACGGCGGACCACCACCAAATGCTTGTCTCCCGGGGCCACATAGACGTTGCCATTTTTGAGCATCTCATTGCCGTTGGCTTCCTGCACCGTCATGGCAGATTTTGAGTCCAGCCGTCTGGCAAAGGATGCGCTGAAGGCAGCAGGAATATGTTGGGCTATTACAATCGGAGGAAAATTTTCCGGTAGCTGAGACACTACCTGGGCAATCGCTTCTGTTCCGCCGGTAGAGGCTCCGATCGCGATAAGACGGTTTTTGAGTTTCAGCCCGGGTTGAGGCTCAGGCTGGCTTGGCAGTATCGGGGTGGCTCTGATACGACAGCGGGCAGCCAGACGAATCTTGTCCAGTAACTCATCCTGATACTCAACCAGTTTATTACTGAGATCATTTTTGGGTTTGGCTATGTAGTCCACGGCGCCCAGACTCAGGGCTTCCAGTGTAATGGTTGCGCCTTTTTCCGTCAGGGTGGAGATCATGACGACGGGCATGGGCCGAAGCTTCATCAGATTACGCAGAAAGGCGATGCCATCCATTTTCGGCATCTCAACATCCAGTGTCAGTACATCAGGGTTGAGGGATTTGATCTTGTCCCGTGCCTCATAGGGGTCTTCAGCGCTTCCCACCACCTCTATGTCCGGCGCCTGAGATAACATATGAGTGAGCAGCTGTCTGACTAATGCAGAGTCATCCACTACCAAAACTTTGATCATATCTCTTTCCTTGTTGTTGGTTCCCGGCAGTTCTGCTAAATGGGTTTGTAGATAGTGTGTCCTATCAGGGAGAAGTCATCGGAGATCTGGTGCAGCGTCTCTGAGTGACCGATAAATAACGCGCCATCATCTGCCAAAAAGCGCCGGAACTTATTTATGATTTGCGTTTTTGTTTCGTTATCGAAATAGATCAGGACATTGCGGCAAAAAATCACATCGAACTTGCCTTGCATCGGCCAGTCATTAAGCAAATTAAGCTGTTTGAAATGAATGTGTTGCTGCAGTTTGTCCTTGATCTTTATCTGACTGCCGGAGCGCATCAGAAATTTTTCCTGATATTCGTTGGGGATATTCTCCAAAGCGTCCATGGGATATACCCCTGCCTGGGCTTTTTGCAGCACATTGGTATCCAGGTCTGTGGCCAGGATCTTGGTATCGCAGTTGGCATTGCCAAACAGACTCGCCACAGACATGGCGATACTGTAGGGCTCTTCACCGGTTGAGCAGGCGGAGGACCAGATACGGATCCTCCGTTTTTGTTGCTGCTGCCAGGAGGTCACCAGGGTATTTTTCAGATAATCGAAGTGGTGCTTTTCTCTGAAAAATGAGGTCAGATTGGTTGTCAGTGCGTTGATAAACTGACCCAGTTCGTCCGGGGTATCCAACAGGTACTGACAGTACTCCTTAAATGTTGCTAATCTGAGTGCTCTAAGCCGACGGCACAAGCGCGAGTACACCATATGTTGCTTGCGCTCAGGCAGAACTATCCCTGTCTGCCTGTAAGCGAGCTCCCGGATAAACCGGAAGTCCGCTGACGTCATTAAGAATTCCTTTTCTTCGCTCAGTTCCAATGTCTTTACTCCTAGAACTCATTCCACTCTTCATTACCTATATTGGGCTTACTGGCAGGCTCACCTGAAACCAGAGCCAGAGGTGCAGCGCTGGGCTCCATCATAGGTGCAGCAGAAGCTACAGCTTTATCCATCTTGAAGAAGCCCAACTGGCGACGCATATTGCGGGATTGCTCTGCCATAGCATCACCGGCGGCCGATACCTCTTCTACCAGAGCGGCATTTTGCTGGGTCATTTCATCCATTTGCGACACAGCTTTGTTCACCTCACTGATGCCGGAGGATTGCTGCTCTGAGGCAACACTGATTTGATTAATCATCTCAGCGACCTTGGATACGGCATTGACGATTTCCTGCAGGGTTTCGCCGGATTGGTTGACCAGAGAAGTACCATCTGTAACCTTATTTACGCTGTCGCGAATAAGATCCTTAATCTCCTTAGCTGCCCCTGCACTGCGCTGCGCCAGATTACGAACCTCACCGGCGACCACAGCAAAGCCTCGGCCCTGTTCACCCGCTCGTGCGGCTTCCACTGCCGCATTCAGTGCCAGCAGGTTGGTTTGGAAGGCGATTTCATCGATAACACCGATAATATCCGAGATGCGCTTACTGGATTCATTGATAGCTTCCATGGCACTGACTGCCTGCTTGACCACTTTACCGCCATGGTTGGCCTTGTCGCTGGCTTCCTGAGCCAGGTCATCAGCCAGGTTGGCATTGTCGGCACTTTGACGCACAGTGGTAGTCATCTCTTCCATGCTGGAGGCGGTTTGTTCCAAAGATGCTGCCTGCTCTTCGGTACGCTGACTCAGGTCTGCGTTACCTTTGGCTATCTCTTCAGCCCCTGCAGTTACTGTGCTGGCTGACTCCAGAATACCGTTGAGTACTTCTGTCAGACGTGACACAGTGGCATTGGCATCTGTCTTGAGCTTGCCAAACTGACCCTGGTATTCACCCTGGATCTGACGGGTCAAATCCCCTTTGGCCAGGCCATCAAACATATCGACCACATCTGAAATGACGTCGTCGGCGATACTGACGAGCTTGTTCAGACCATTGGACAGGTTAAGGAAGAAGCCCTCTTTATCTGCAGTGGAGATACGGCAGCTGAGGTCACCCGCATTGGCGGCAGAGATGATGTCATCGATCTCATGTTCAATCGCCACTTCTGCGGTGCGGTCAGCCCACTCAACCACAGTACCGATACGCTCACCAGAGTCATCGATGATAGGGTTGGCGATAATCTTGAAGGTACGTCCACCTACGTTCAACTGGCTGGTAAAGGTACTGCTTAACCCTGCCAACATGCCTCTTTGGTGAGCCGGGTTTTTATGGAAAATATCGATATTGGTGCCTATCAGTGAATTGCTGTCGAATTTTGGCAGGTCTTTCACTATGTCCGATTGCGCTTTGCGGAACATGTTCATCACTGACTTGTTCAGATAGATAATGTTGCAGTCGGCATCTGCCACCATGGTATTGGCAGTCACGTTATCCAATGCCTGTTTGATGCGGGCATTTTCAGCTGACAGCCGAGCTTCCTCTTCTTCGCGCTGCAGTCGAGCCGTGACATCAGCCCATTCCACCACGGTACCTGTACGGACGCCGTTATCGAAGATAGGTGTAGCGATGAGGTTGAACTTCAGGCCAGCCACTTCAATACGGGTCTTGTAGCTGCTGGTCAGATTCGCCAGCATACCTCGCTGGTGAGCGGGGTTTTTGTGGAATACATCGATATTGGTGCCAATCAAGGTCTGGCTATTAAAGTGCGCCAGGCTTTGCTTGAGTTTAGCCTCGTTAGTGCTGAGCATCTTATCGAGTGAGTCATTCAGGTAGATAATGTTGAGGTCGGCGTCTGCCACCATAACATTAGCCTGACATACATCCAGCGCCTGTTTAATACGGTTGGTTTCCCGTTGGTTATGCTCGCTCTCGGCTTGCATTGCCTTTTCTTTGGTCAGATCTTTCCATTCAACAACAGTTGCAATGCGCTGATGGTCATCATCGAACACCGGAGAGGCGATCAGGTTGAAGGTACGGCCACCCACGGTAATTTCGCTGTTGTGAGCACTGCGCAGACCGGCAATCAGACCTCGCTGATGAGCAGGGTTCTTATGGAACATATCCATGTGTGCGCCTGCGAGTCGCTTACTGTTGAACTCAGGCAGTTCTTTGCGAATATCTGATTCAGCATTATCCAGTGCTTTTTGCAGAGACTCGTTGAGGTAGAGGATTTCACCATCAGGGCTGGCAAGCATCACATTGGCCTGACAGATATCCAGTGCCTGGCTGGTAATTTCTGACAGATCGTTGCCAGCTTTGGGCTGCTTGAATTTGGCCGTTAACGCCATCCAGCCCGGCAGGGCCAATCTGGAGAAACCTGTGGAATTGCCATCCAGTGCCAGTGACAGCTCCTGAAACGCCAGCGAGACTTGTTGATCCATCTGGTTGATTTTGGCGTAAGCCAGTGCGAACACCACAATGGCGCCAACCTGTGCAGCGGCAACCCAGACTGAGGGCACACTGGCCAAACTGAGCACAAGGCCCAGCAGACTAATGGCTATACCCGCGCCAGCGAGGGGGGCAGCCCCGAGTGATGTCGAAGTTTCTGCAGTGGACGCTGCAGTCATTTTGCTTGCTTCCATTCGTCCGTCCTCTTAAGACCCTGTTACGCGATTGCCTCAGTGGGCTGTGCTTTATCTAGTGTTTCAATCATTTGTGATAGCTTTGCTGCATCCGGCAGCACCTCTGAACCCAGTAATAGGTTGATATCCAGCAGGATGACCATCTTCTCGTTTACATTGGTCAGCCCCTTGATAAACCTGAGATCCGCTTCCTGACCAAAGTCCGGCGCTGAGCGAATGCTGCCATGGTTAATGCTGAACACATCTGATACAGCATCCACCACTATGCCTATGACTTTCTGCGTACTTTCCACTGAAACCTTGACCACGATAACCACTGTGGTTGGGCCATATTCCAGCGAGGCGATGCCGAATCTTTGCCTGAGATCTATGATGGGCACTATGGTGCCTCGCAGATTGATCACCCCTTTGACATGCTCAGGGGCGTTGGGGATAGCCGTCGTCGGCTCCCATCCGCGGATCTCCTGCACTGAGAGTATGTCTACTCCATATTCCTCTTCGGCCATGATGAAACTCAGGAACTGCTGTCCTTCATGTTCCGCGACCGCCATGTTTTCTTCAGTGGCAATATTTTCCATTGTCAGCTTCCTTACGCTGCATGCTCGTTGCTATGGCCAATTCCTGCCAGATTGACCAAGCCCGCAACGTCGATAATGAGAGCTACTGTGCCATTGCCCAAAATCGTGGCACCAGATACGCCGGGTATACGTGTGTAGTTATCTTCCAGATTCTTGATGACTACCTGCTGTTGAGCGAGCAACTCATCGACCAACAGGCCGACTTTTTCGTTGCTGTTATCTACCACCATCACCAGACCGTCTTTGATGTCCTGGGCCTCTGCGTGATGGCCAAACTCTTTAAATACTTTGACCACAGGGACATATTCATCACGCAGTCGAATGAGTTCATGCTCATCGCTGAGACGGTTGATTCTTTCCTGAGAGACCTGCAGCGACTCGTAAATAGAAACCAGTGGTACTACATAGACGTGATCGCCAATGCGGACCAGCTGACCATCGAGAATCGCCAATGTCAGCGGTAAACGTATGGTAAAGCGACTGCCTTCATCCTTGCGGGAACGAAGATCTATGGTGCCGTTGAGTTCATGAATGTTACGTTTAACTACATCCATGCCTACTCCCCGGCCTGAGAGATCAGAGACGGCATCTGCAGTAGAGAACCCAGGCTTGAAGATCAACTGGTGAATGGCGTCATCGGACAGATCCTCATCCGGACCAACCAGGCCTTTTTCAACGGCCTTGTTGAGAATTTTCTCTGTATTCAGACCCGCACCGTCGTCAATAATCTCAATAACAATATTGCCGCCCTGATGATAGGCGTTGAGGGTAATGGAGCCGGTTTCAGGCTTACCCTTGGCGACTCTGTCTTCCGGAGATTCCAGGCCGTGATCCAGCGAGTTACGAACCAGATGCACCATAGGGTCGACAATCTTCTCCATCACTGTCTTATCCAGCTCGGTTTCCTCACCTTTCATAATGAGTTCAACTTTCTTGCCGAGCTGCTGACTGGTATCTCTGACCAATCTTGGGAAGCGGTTAAAGGCGAAGCTGATGGGGATCATGCGGATCTGCATAACGCTTTCCTGTAGATCCCGGGTATGGGATGCCAGTTGCTCCAGACCCTGTTGCAGCATGAGCACAGATTCTTGCGAGATCTCTTCCTGCTGACCTATCTGGCCCAGCATGGCCTGGGTGATCACCAGCTCACCCACCATGTTGATCAGCATATCTATCTTCTCTGTGCTGACCCGGATAGAACCGCCGTCAGTATTCTTGGATTTTGCAGCGCCTTTAGCCTGAGGTTGTGAGGTGACAGCCTGGACTACAGCAAGCGTTTCTGTCTCGGTTCGCTCTTGTTCAGCGGGCTCAGTAGTGATTTGTTCGTAACTGATTTCACACTCATCTTCGACCCACTCGAAGGCTTCTTTGATCTTTTCCTGAGGCTGATCCGTTTCCAGCTCAAGTTCCCAGCTGAGATAGCAGGCTTCTGGGTCATAACCATCCAGGGGTGGCATCTCTTTGGTGAGCAGAGTGACATTGAGTGAGCCTATGTCTCTAAGTTCATTGAACATCAACATAGGGTCATTGCCGCAGCGCATGATGTGCTCGCCAGCAATAAAGCGGATCCGCCAGATTTGGCTTGCCGGAGTATCTGCAGCCGGTTCTTCATCAGCACTGGTCTCTGAAGAAGCCTGGTTCTCGGCGCCGAGCGCTTCATTCAACCTTTGCTCCAGCTCCTGCAACTTGGGATCGGTATACTCTGTTTCTGCCATCAGGGCGTCGAGCATACCCCGCAGTACATCCACTGAGTGCAGTAGAATATCGACATGATCCGGCAGCATCTTGCGCCTGCCATCACGGATTTCATCCAGCAACGTTTCCAGCAGGTGAGTAAAGTTGGCTACAGCGTTAAACCCAAAGGTGCCACTGCCACCTTTAATTGAATGTGCTGATCTGAAGATGGTATTGATAGCTTCATCATCCGGGTTATCCACATCCAGATTCAGTAGCTCTGCCTCCATCGCAGCCAGACCTTCGATACTTTCTTCAAAGAAAACCTGACTGAACTGACTGAGATCGATATCCATATGCCCTTGATCTCCGTGATCCTGTTATTAACCCAAGACTTTACGTACTGTTGCCAACAACTGGTCCGGATTGAATGGTTTGACAATCCAGCCGGTTGCGCCGGCAGCTCTGCCTTCCTGCTTTTTTTCACCACCGGATTCGGTGGTCAGCATCAGCAAGGGAGTAAATTTGTAGGCGGGCAGATCCCGCAGATTTCTAATCAGTGTGATGCCATCCATCACGGGCATATTTACGTCTGATATCACCAGATCGTATTGCCCCTGCTGTGCCACCTTGAGAGCCTCATCGCCATTACAGGCCTCAGTGACATCGAAACCTGCTGTCTTAAGCGTGAAGCCCACCATTTGACGCATTGATGCTGAATCATCAACTGCAAGTATTTTCTTCATATGCTGTGTTCCTTTCAGATGTCGGAAAATAGCGCAGGGATTTCAATTCCCAAGCTTTGAAGTTGTGCCTGCAACTCAGCTGTACCGTTTTGCCAGGTGAGTCGGTGAGAGTCGCTTTCATCAAGTTTGGCTAACAAGTGCAGTAGTTGTGCTCCTGCTGTATCAACCTGAATCAGCTTGCCTGCATCCAATGTCAGGGCGTCTCCCTGAGCCAGATGTTCATGCAATTTGGTATACACATCCTGTACGGATCTGATGGTGAGCTCTGTGTCGAAAGTCTCTGTGTAATCTGGCATTAGTCATCCCCTGAACTTGAGCCAACGTCTCCCTCTATCAACAAAAGATAGTCGTCAATTCAGAGTATTGCCTGCCATGGAAAAAATTTTTTTAGCTTGGGGAGCTAAGGATTAAAGGAATGGGTCGGTAGAGGGTACAACTAAGGTCGCAGATTTTGCGGCAGGAAGTATTGAGCAAGCGGATCCCGACATGAGTATCGGGATCCGCCGGGCTTAGAGAGATTGGATCGTCTGAATGTCCGAGACCATTTCCTGAAGCCGGATTTGAGGCAGGGATTTGCCATCGCTACGGGGCTTGACCACTGCGACCTTCTCCCCTTTGGGGTTGAGTAATACCATGGATGCACTGTGGTCGACCGTGTAGTCTTCGCCCTCGCCGACCATGGCATAGATCATCCCAAGTTGGCGGGTGAGGGGAAACAGTTCGGTATGAGGAGCGGTAGCTGCAACAAACTCTGGGTTAAAAAATTCCATATAACTGGCAAGTTTATCCTGAGTATCACGCTCGGGATCTACGGAAATAAACACCACACGCAACGGAGCTTCCTCATTGAGATCTGCATAGGCTGCTGCCAATTTTCCCATGGTGGTGGGGCAGATATCCGGGCAGGAAGTAAAGCCAATAAAAATCAGGCTCCATTTTCCATTAAGGCTGTCGTTGTTAAATGGATTGCCATACTGATCCTTTAGTTCGAAGGGCGCCAGGGCTCTCGCCTCCGGGAACAGATAGCTGGTTTTTAATTCCGGCGGTGACTGATGTTGACGCCACTGGGAAGCGGCCAACACTCCCAGGGTCATCAGCAGCACCGCAGCGACAATGATAAAGGGTCGCTTCATCATGCTCAGCTCCACAGATAGTGATCGGCCAGCAGGGCCAGGAACAGCAGCATCAGGTGATAGATAGAGAACTTGAACACATTCATCGCCAACCCAGGCTCATCTGCATACTTCAACTGCCAGGCTTTATAGATAAAGGCGCAGCTGAGAAGGGTGGAGCTGACCAGATACAGAGGCCCGGACATGCCTACCAGCACGGGCAACAAACAGGCGATAGCCAGCAGGAAGGTGTACAGCAAAATGCAAGTCTTGGTGAACTCTGTGCCATGGGTAACAGGCAACATAGGCACGTCCACTTTGGCATAATCGGCTTTGCGGTGAATAGCCAGAGCCCAGAAATGGGGGGGGGTCCAGGTGAATATAATAATGACCAGCAGCAAGCTGTGACCATGGAATTCACCTGTCACTGCGGTCCAGCCAAGCAGGGGAGGCATAGCGCCTGCAAGACCACCAATCACTATGTTCTGAGGAGTCGCTCGCTTCAGATAAGCCGTATACACAATGGCATAGCCAATAAGGCTGGCGAAGGTGAGCCAGGCGGTAATGGCATTCACCAGGGTATACAGAATGACAAAGCCCAATACTGCCAGCAGTAAGGCAAAGGTTAGAGCATGCCCAGCGCTGACTTTACCTTTGGGCAGGGGGCGGTTATAGGTGCGGGCCATTTGCCCGTCAATACGTCTGTCAATCAAATGGTTCAGTGCTGCAGCGGCACCCGACATCATGGCGATGCCAATCAAACCGAAGATCATTGGCTGCAGCGGAACACTGCCCGGCACCGCCAGACACATACCCACCAATACAGTGAGTAGCATCAGCGCCACCACCTTGGGTTTTGTCATTTCATAGTAGGCTCGCCACTGAAAGGTCATAGGCTGACGCGAGGCACTGCTTGTTTGTGGGGTCGCCACCTGTGTTGATTTCGCCATACTCAACTCCTTGTTATGCCTTGCGCCACAGGGCGTAATTGATATAAACCATGGTCAACAGCAGGAGCGCTGCGCCAACATTGTGGGAAACTGCGATGCCCAGAGGCAGATGAAGCACGATATTGGAAATACCCAGTCCTATCTGTACGGCAAGCACCAGTACCAGCAGTACCGCGCTACTGCGAAGCCGGCCGGATTGAGCTGTGCGCCACAGCTTGAAGGCCAGCCACAGCAAAATACCGGCTGTGACAACAGCTCCAAACCTGTGCACCACATGGATAGTCATGCGGGTGTGATAATCCAGTACACCATATTCAAAGCTGGGGTGGTCACCCTGAAATGGGGAAAACGCCTTGGCCAGCTGCAGATTAGCCATCCAGTCACCTTCACATACTGGGAGCTGGGTACAGGCAAGGGCGGCATAGTTGGATGAGGTCCAACCGCCCAGCAGTATCTGCAGAACCACTACCACCAAACCGGCCATGGCCAGGGGGGCCAGTTTGCGGGCTGTGCTGTCGCCCCCGGGGATTCTCAGGGGTTTGGTTCTCAAATAGAGCAACAGCAATAGTGACAGTAACGTAAAGCCGCCGAGCAAATGACTCATCACCACTATGGGCATCAGCTTCATGGTGACAGTCCACATCCCCAGCAGCGCCTGAAAGATAATCAGGGCTGAGATAAAGATAGGAAGTTTATTGGGAGCTTCAGGATCTCTAAGGCAACGGATCAGAATCCACAGCACCAGCAGACCCAGGGTACCGGCTACATATCTGTGGATCATCTCAAGCCAGGCTTTATAGGGTTCGACCTCCTGATCAGGGAAGAGGTTGTCAGCTTTAGCCAGCTCATGGGCTTCATCGGGCACAGTCAGATGACCGTAACAACCAGGCCAGTCCGGACAGCCCAGACCCGCATCCTCAAGGCGGGTATAGGCACCCATGATGATGACGAACAGGGTAAAGATCAGGGTGAGTTTAAGCAGAGATTTCAGTGTCATCAGCCAATCCTCGACAACTTGAGCATTTTTCTGAGATCTGCCAGCAGATCTTTGCCCTGTGCGATTTGTGCATCCTTGCCGGATACCGTGGCATAACGCATCACCAGATTACCCATGGGGTCGACGATTACTATCTCGCCGCCTGCCAATTGGGACGCCATCGCTGAAGAGGGTGTCATGACCGGCATGTCTTGAGCTGTCTGTGGTATTGCAGCCTGAGGCTGCATGACAACAGGGGTGACTCTGTCCCTGTATTTGCCCAGTGCGGTATGGCTTTGTTTGATGACATAAAGGCGATCCTGACACTGGGTGTTGCAGTTTGCAGGAGGCATATAGATCACCTGCCACAGGCCTTTATGGGGATTTTCCATGCCCAGAGTGGAGTAGTTGACGGGCTCGTTGATTAACACGCCCTTATTGGTGACTCCACCCTGATACCAGTGATTATCCAGTACCAACTTGGCCAGTATCACCGGCAGAATAAAGGCGACGAGCACCAGTATCAGACTTAAGCGGCTTTTAAATAGGGAGTTCATCTTGGCTCCTCTGGTTATGATGCGAAATGACATCTTTTCAGTTCGCTTTTCTGTACCTCTGTCTCAGCACAAAAAAGACACTCAGTAAAAATAAAGCCGTGGCCATGGAGAACCACTGTACGGCATATCCCATATGCTTTTCTGGCGGCATCGGAATGGGATGCCAGGATCTGGGTAGCGATACTCCCGCCAAATTGTCCGGTTGCAATGCCAGCGCCATGACCGGAAAACCCAAATGCTCGTTCAACTCAACAAAGTTGAGGTTTTGTATTCTTAAAGGGGAGTGGGTGTCTGCCAGCAATTTGTGGCTTAACGGATTTGCCTCCTTGCGATACACCTTTCCCTGTAACAGGACTTCGCCCTGTACGCTTGGTACCTGCGGCAACTGAGATCTCTGTCGCGGCGCAGGTACAAAGCCAAGTTCAACCAAAATTCTGGGGCCGGATTGGGTGACCTCGAATAACTGATAAGCCAGATATCCAACCCTGCCATCAACCACCTGGTTATCGAGCAATATCAGAGGCCCGGCCAGAGCGGAGGCGCTGAGCTGAAAACGGTAACCACTGGGGTTGTCATCATTCTCAGCCAGTACCAACAGCTCACTGAAGCCCAGAGGTCGCTCCTTCATTCTGGACTCAAGCTGTGCCTGCCACTGGGTCTTCTCTTCTGCTCTGGACAATTGCCAGAAGCCGAGCTTGACCATCAGCACAAATATCCCCAAAGTGAGCAGTACAAAAATCGCTCTAATCATCTTACCTCGATGCAAGGACTGCCAATGAATCTCGTGTTGCTGTTTAAAATTCTGTTAGTGCTCTTATTACTCTTTGTCCTATTTAACCTGGGACGGGCACTTTTCATTATGCTCAGAGGTAACAGTCAGCAATCCATGAGTCAGTTTCTTGGTCGCCGGGTACTGTTTTCAGCTCTGATAATTATCCTGCTGTTGATCGCATTGGGCAGCGGATTGGTTACTCCAAATCCGCGCCCTTACTAGCGTTAAAGGATATAAACGAATACAAACAGGCACAGCCATACCACATCGACAAAGTGCCAGTACCAACTGCCTGCCTGGAATGCAAAATGGTGCTCAGGGGTAAAGTGTCCCTTGAGTACCCTCATCAGCAGCACAATCAGGAACACCGCTCCCAGTGTCACGTGCATGCCGTGGAAACCGGTAAGTAGAAAGAAGGTGTTGCCATAGATACCTGAATCCAAGCGCAGCCCCATATCCTGATAGGCGAACTTGTATTCGTAGACCTGACCGACCAGAAAGGCCAGACCCAAGGCTATGGTAATCGCCAGCCAGAACTTGAGCAGGCCACGCTTGCCCTTTTCCAGACTGGTGTGGGCGAAATGCAGTGTTACTGAAGAGATCACCAGAAGTATGGTGTTCATCAATGGTAATCCCTGCCAGCCCATCGCTTCAGTTTCTGTTCCATCCGGCGTCTTAATCAGTGGCCAGAATGCTTCAAAAGTCGGCCAGAGGATTTCATGGGTCATGGCGTTATTGGAGGCTCCGCCAAGCCAGGGCACTGAGAATTGTCTGGCATAGAACAGGGCTCCGAAAAAGGCCACAAAGAACATAATTTCAGAAACGATAAACCAGCTCATCCCCTGTCTGAAGGATCTGTCCATCTGTGCCGAGTAAAGGCCTCGCATCGACTCATCGATAACATTTCGGAACCAGCCAATCAGCATAAATAAGATTACACAGATGCCGGCCAGCAATACGTAACCGCCTACACCGCCACCCGTTTCCAGCTGAGATACAAAAGTGCCTGCACCCCAGGCAATTAAAAACAGACCTATCGCGCCGACAATGGGCCAGGCGCTTTGGGCCGGTACATAGTAGGCTTCATGTTTGGTTGTCATCTAGCGACTCCTTGCTCTGCATTCCCGCCGCCCAAGGTGTATCGGGCGGTGAAATCAGAATGCTTGGTTGTCTTTTGGTTATCTTGTTTCACCTGCTCACTCCCCCCTGTACTGTCCATCTGGGCAGTAATATCAAACAGGGTGTATGAGAGAGTCAGGGTGTTGATTTCTTCTGGCAGGTCGGGGTCAACATAAAAAATCAGAGGCAACTCCGCACTGGCATGGGCCATCAGGGTTTGCTGGTTAAAACAGAAGCACTCTGTTTTATTGAAATAAGCTGCCCCGGTTCCCGGAGAAACTGAGGGAATAGCCTGACCTACCATAGTGGCGCCGGTATTATTGGTTGCCAGAAACTTGGTTCTGATAAGCTCACCGGGATGAACCTGCATACGTTTGACCTCAGGCCCGAACTCCCAGGGCATTTTTCCCGGAACCATGGCCACAAACTCCACTGACACCAGACGACTGGTGTCTATCTCCATGGGCTTGTAGGTAACGGCAGTTTCATTGGTTTTGCCATTGATCCCCAGTACATCACACAGAACGTCATACAGGGGGACCAGCGCAAAACCAAAGCCGAACATGCCTACTGCACCCAGCAGCAACAAACCTATCAGCTTTCGATTTTGCGTTGACTGACTCATGATTACTTCACCTCGGGCGGCGTGCTGAAAGTATGGTAAGGAGCAGGACTTGGGACTTCCCATTCCAGACCTTCCGCGCCTTCCCAGGGCTTGGCTGCCGCTGCTTCACCGCCTCTGATGCACTTAATCACTACCGCCAGGAACAGGAGTTGCGACAGACCAAAGGCAAAGCCACCAATAGAAACAATCTGGTTGATATCGGCGAACTGCAGTGCGTAGTCAGGAATACGTCTTGGCATACCTGCCAAACCGACAAAGTGCATAGGGAAGAAGAGCACGTTCACCGAAATGAGCGAACACCAGAAGTGCCACTTGGACAGGGTGTCGTTATACATATGGCCGGTCCACTTTGGCAGCCAGTAGTAGGCGGCCGCCATAATGGAGAACACTGCACCTGATACCAGTACATAGTGGAAGTGAGCGACCACAAAGTAGGTGTCGTGATACTGGAAATCAGCAGGCGTGATAGCCAGCATCAGACCTGAGAATCCACCAATGGTGAACAGGATGATAAAGGCCAGCGAGAACAACATTGGGGTTTCGAAGGTCAAAGCACCCCGCCACATAGTGGCTACCCAGTTAAAGATTTTCACCCCTGTAGGCACTGCAATCAGCATGGTGCAGTACATAAAGAAGAGCTCTCCCGCCAGGGGCATACCTGTGGTGAACATATGGTGCGCCCAAACCAGGAAGGAGAGAATCGCAATACTGGCGGTGGCGTATACCATTGAGGAGTAGCCAAACAGCTTTTTACGACTGAATGCAGGCACAATGGAGGAGACGATCCCGAACGAAGGCAGGATCATGATGTATACCTCAGGGTGACCGAAGAACCAGAATATGTGCTGGAACATCACTGGGTCACCACCACCGGCAGCATCAAAGAAGCTGGTGGCAAAGTACTTGTCTGTCAACACCATAGTGACCACACCTGCCAGCACCGGCATCACCATAATCAACAGGAATGCGGTGATCAGCCAGGTCCATACGAACAGCGGCAGTTTCATCCAGGTCATACCCGGTGCGCGCATATTGACTATGGTAACGATGACGTTGATGGCACCCATGATGGAGCTGATACCCATGATGTGTACTGAGAACACAAACAGGGCGGTGGAGTCAGGGCCATAGGTGGTTGAAAGTGGAGCATAGAAAGTCCAACCGAAGTTAGGGCCGCCACCTTCCATAAACAGCGAACTGAGCAGGATAAAGAAGGCGAATGGCAGGATCCAGAAGCTCCAGTTATTCATCCTTGGCAGCGCCATATCGGGCGCACCAATCATCAAGGGGATCATCCAGTTGGCCAGACCGGTAAATGCCGGCATTACTGCGCCGAATACCATAATCAGGCCGTGCACTGTGGTCATCTGGTTAAAGAAGTTGGGGTCAACCAACTGCAAACCAGGCTGGAACAGCTCAGCCCTGATCACCAGTGCCATAGCACCGCCGACCAGGAACATAATGAAACTGAACCAGAGGTAAAGCGTACCGATATCTTTATGGTTGGTAGTGAGTATCCAACGCATTATGCCTTTTGGTGGCCCATCATGATGGTGATCGTCATGGGAGACCGGATCCAACGTGGCATCTGTGTCTTGTGTCGTGGTGTTCATCTATCTGTCTCCCCGTTATTTTTCAAAGTTGCTGACATCAGCAGCCTGAACTACATCGCCGGTGTCATTACCCCAGGCATTACGCTCATAGGTAACAACTGCGGCAATTTCCTGCGCTGTCAGCTGCTTGGCAAAGGCCTGCATGGCTGTGCCGGGTTTACCATTGATCACTATGTCAAGGTGGTCACCGACAGGGCCCTGAATAATCGGGCTCTTAAGCAGTCCGGGGAAGACACCGGGAAGACCGGCACCATTAGGTTGATGACAGGCGGCGCAACGAGCCATATAAACCTGTTCGCCCTGAGCCATGAGTTCATCCATGGTCAGAGTTTGTGACAGAGACGCTTCAGCCTGAGCTGCGGCTTCAGTAGCTGCCTGCTTCTGGCCTGCAATCCAGGCGTCAAATTCGGCTTCAGGCATAGCTTCTACCACAATTGGCATAAAGCCATGGTCTTTACCGCAAAGCTCGGCGCATTGACCCCGGTAGGTACCGGGCTTATCAATCTTGGTCCAGGCTTCGTTGATAAAGCCCGGGTTGGCGTCCTTTTTCACCGCAAAAGCAGGTACCCACCATGAGTGAATCACATCTTCAGAGGTCACAAGGAAGCGCACTTTCTTATTGATGGGCAACACCAGCGGCTTGTCGACTTCAAGCAGATAGTTGGCATCCTTGGGCGCCTTGTTGTCTATCTGGTCTCTGGGAGTCGACAAAATAGAGAAGAACTCAATCTCCTCGTTGAAGTATTTGTAGTGCCACTTCCATTGCGAGCCTGTCACCATCACAGTGATATCGGCATCGGAAGTGTCTTCCATGGCAATCAGGGTACTGGTGGCGGGAACCGCCATACCAACCAGGATAAGGAATGGGATCAGCGTCCAGATAATTTCAACTTTGGTGCTTTCGTGAAATTGCGCCGGAACAGCGCCTTTGGACTTACGGTGATTGAGCATGGAGTAAAACATTAATCCAAACACAATCAGACCGATGACACAGCAAATAAGTAAAATCGTCATATGCAGGTCATAGACCTGATTACTTATTTCTGTGACCCCCTGGGTCATGTTGAGCGGCAATTCCGATGCCGCCAAAGTGGGAGAAAAAATCCCCACTAATAAATACAGCCAATGCTTCAAAAGACATCTCCTCTGTATAATTGCAATCGCAACTACAAAGAAGAGTCACACAGTAAATCTCTGCTCTATGTTAACTCTTCGGTTCCCACAATAAGCAACGAGACTGCAAGTGTATTCGGTGCGGCTTTTTTGCCTTATATCACCGACTGCAAACAACACACTAATCGCTGTACGTCCGACTATTTATTCTGGCACCAACTTCTTCCGGTCAGTTTTTTTGAGGAGAGTAGTTGGGCAGAAAACTTTGCCCTTTAAATTTACATTACTTGCTGAGTAAATATTGATCAAGCTCAAGGCGCAAATGAAATTTCTTGGGTGAATATAAACAGTTAAGCCCCAGACTCGGGGCTTGGTAGGATAAGTTTGCTACTAAAGATCAGTGGAAGCTGTGCAGATTCAGGCTTGCCGGAGAGCAGTTTGTTATGCGTGGCTCATGGCTAGCATGTGAGTGAGTGTTTACATCCTCAATTAACCAACCCGTTGCACGGGCGCTTTTTGCGACCAACTGCAATCGTCTGTGATCCCTGGCATCCAGGGGTGCGGACCAGGTAATTACAGCACTGGACGTACCACTTGTCAGTGCTCTCTCCATCGCCCAAAGTGTCTCGACTTCATCGCGAGTGCGCACCAGAAGGATTCTATCCATCCGAACACCTGCCTGGGCCAGCAGACGCTTATATTCAAACTTAGGGGCGTTAATCAGAACCACCCAGCGACCCTGCTGACTCAGTTGAGCCAGTTGAGGAGCACAGGACTGCAATTCCTGCAGACCGGAATTATCACTCTGCAGAGTGTGTATTTGACCGGCCTGTGAGGCAGAGCTTGATTGCCACAATCCAGGGTGACGTGGTGCGATTCCCATTAACTTGTTCATAGCCAATCTCCGTTACGAATCACCCCAACTGCCAGGCCTTCAATTGTCAGCTGTTGGCAGGTTAAATCGACCTTGATGGGGTTGTATGCTTCATTTTCAGCGTGCAGATAAACCACATTGCCTTTTTTCTCGAAGCGTTTAACTGTGACGTCATCCTCTACACGGGCGACAACAACCTGTCCGTTACGGGCGTCCTGAACTTTATGTACTGCCAGCAGATCGCCTTCGAGAATCCCAATATCTTTCATACTGTCGCCGCGAACACGCAGTAGAAAGTCTGCTGCGGGGCGGAACATGGCTGGGTCAACCTGATAGTAGTTCTCGACATGTTGCTGGGCGAGGATAGGCTCACCTGCGGCAACCTGGCCGATTAGCGGCAGACCGGCATCATCATTTTGGGCTTCTTCATGGGGAAGGCGGATCCCCCGGGAGGTGCCTGGCATGATCTCGATATAGCCTTTCTTGGCCAGCGCCTTGAGATGTTCTTCTGCAGCATTGGCGCTGCGGAACCCCAGTGTTGAAGCAATTTCAGCACGGGTAGGTGGCATGCCGGTATCGGCAATGTTGCGTTTAATCAGCTCAAGGATTTCAGCTTGGCGCGGCGTCAGCGGTCTCATGTCAGTCCCTGTTTTTTCATACAGTACCTGTCAGTATATACAGTATTTTATACAGTGCAAGTATTGTTCAACTACTGTCTGATACTGTGCGTGGCACAACTCCTGTTATGTCTGATATTCTATGTGCAATTCAATGTGATGTAGATTGCAGCAAATAATGTCCAAACAAGACTCTTTTTGGTTGAAGTCCCTGAGATGGATTCAGGACAAACTTGTCCATACCATTACCGTGCCACAGCACCCTTTTGAGGATCTGAATCTGGATCCCGAGCGCCCTGTGGTTTATGTCCTTAAGACTGCTTCTTTCAGCGATATGAACGTGTTGCTGAATATCAGTCAGGAGTTGGGGTTACCAAATCCCAATGAACCTTTGCACCTGAAAGGTCGCACGATTCCCCGTGTGGTTTGCCTTGAAGGAGCCAAGCCCTTGTTTGGTCAAAGAGCCGGTAACGAGCCTTTCCTGGAGGCCTTTACTCAACTGCTTGAGCTGCACCGTCAGGACAGTGAGTTGGATGTTCAGCTGGTGCCTGTCAGTCTGTTTTGGGGACGGACACCGGGCAAAGATGACGACACTATGAAGGCCGCGGTGCTGGAGCGTGAAGATCCAAGCTGGCTTCGTAAGGCCCTGATGATTCTGTTCCTGGGACGACACAACTTTATTCAGTTTTCCAATGCTGTGTCTCTGCGCTATATGGCAGATGAGCATGGCACAGATCATTCCATCGCCCACAAACTGGCCCGTGTAGCCCGGGTTCACTTCCGTCGTCAGCGCAAAGTGATGACAGGACCGGCTTTGCCTAATCGCCAGAACCTATTCCATTCGCTGTTGAACTCAGAGAATGTGCAGCGCGCCATCGCAGAAGAAGCCAGTTCCAAGCAGATTTCAGAGTCTGAAGCCAAGGCCCGTGCCATTGAGTATATGGATGAGATTGCGGCTGACTACTCAGACTCTCTGGTTCGTATTGCAGAGCGCACCCTTACCTGGCTCTGGAACAAGCTGTATAAAGGGATTAACATCCGTGGCGCCGAGCAGATCCGCCAGTTACATCACGACGGTCATGAGATCGTGTATGTGCCCTGTCACCGCAGTCATATGGACTACCTGCTGCTCTCATATATCCTCTACTTCCAGGGCATGGTGCCGCCGCATATTGCTGCGGGTATCAACCTGAACTTCTGGCCTGCAGGCCCGATGTTCCGTCGTGGCGGCGCTTTCTTTATCCGTCGCAGCTTCAATGGCAACAAACTCTACACCGCTGTATTCCGCGAATACCTGGATCAGCTGTTCGCCAAAGGCTATTCAGTTGAGTATTTCACCGAAGGTGGACGTTCGCGTACCGGCCGTTTGCTTGTACCAAAAACAGGTATGTTGGCGATGACAGTCAACAGTGTGCTGCGAGGCATTGAGCGTCCGGTTACCCTGGTACCTGTCTATCTGGGCTATGACCATGTGATGGAAGTAGCGACTTACCACAAAGAGTTAAGCGGTAAGAAAAAGGAAAAAGAGTCTGTTTGGCAGGTGTTCGGAGCGATTCGTAAGCTGCGTAACTTTGGTCAGGGTTATGTCAACTTTGGCCAGCCCATTACGCTGCAGAGTTTCCTGACAGAAAATGTAGAAGATTGGCGTGAGCAGGTCAGCAAAGACCCGGAAAGCAAGCCAAGCTGGCTGACCCCAGTGGTGAATCAGTTGGCCAATCGTGTGATGACCAATATCAATGATGCTGCAGCGGCCAGTGCTGTGACTCTCAACAGTGCAGTGCTGCTGGCTGCCGAGCAGAACGCGCTGGAAAGAAGCCAGCTTGAGAAACAGTTGGATCTCTATCTGAAGCTGCTGAAAGAAGTTCCTTACACCAGCTATATGTCGGTGGTAGAGGGGGATGGCGCGTCTTTGGTTGACCAGGGACTTGAGTTGAACAAGCTGGTACAGGAAGCGGACGCGCTGGGCACTATTATCCGTCTTGATCCGGTACAGACCCTATCCATGACCTATTACCGCAACAACATTATTCACCTTTTGATTGTTCCGGCCCTGATAGCCAACTGCCTGACCCGCTATGAGCATTGCTCCCGTGAGCTGGTGCATCAGGTGGCCCGGGAGTTTTATCCTTTACTGGAAGCTGAACTCTTCATGGGCATCGAGGATCTGCCCGGCTATGTAGACCAGCTGTTGGCCCAGTTCCATGAAGAGCAACTGATCTCAGGCGAAGACACCTATACCGTCAATCAGGACAAGAGTCATATGCTGTTCCTGCTCAGCGGGCTGATCAGTGAGACCATGCAGCGTTATGCCATCATCTTTAACCTGCTGGCGGCGCGTCCGAACATAGAACGTTCCGAGCTGGAAGCTGACAGCCACCTGTTGGCGAAGCGCCTGGGTGCATTGCACGGTGTTACTGCGCCGGAGTTCTACGACAAGAAACTCTACGGCACCTTGAGTGTTCGTTTGAAAGACCTTGGATACCTAGCTGGCAAGGCTGAGCCTGAGCAAATTGACCGGGTTCGCAGTCATGCTAACAGGCTCTTGCGTTCTTCGGTACGCCAGACCATAGTCGACGCAGTTGCGGCCGAGCATTGATTCCCGGCCAATAAAAAGCGTATCTTGCTTATATACCAACGCCTGCCAACGCAGGCGTTTTTTATCGCTGATTACAATTAATAATGGAAAGAATATGGCGAATCACATGAATGCAGCCCCTGGGGGCAAATCACTGCTGGGTGGGGCGATGATTGTCGCGGGGACCACTGTTGGCGCGGGTATGTTTTCACTGCCGGTGGTGAGCGCAGGGATGTGGTTCAGCTATGGACTCATGGTGTTGCTGGGCATCTGGTTTATTATGCTGATGTCTGGACTCCTGCTGTTGGAAGCCAATCTGCACTTCGAGCCCGGTGCCAGTTTCGATACTTTGACCCGGGAAACTCTTGGACGTTTCTGGCGAATTGTCAGCGGTCTTTCTATCGCGTTTGTACTCTACATCCTGACCTACGCGTATATCAGTGGCGGCTCCTCTGTGGTAAATCACAGCCTGCAGGGATTGGATATCAGTTTGCCGCAAAGCGTCGCGGGCCTGGCGTTTGCCGGAATTCTTGCAGGGATAGTACTGATCAGCACCAAGGCGGTTGATCGCATTACCACCATAATGCTCGGTGGGATGATCATCACCTTCTTCCTGGCAATTGGTAACCTGTTGCTGGAAGTGGAACCATCCAGGTTGTTCAGCCCCAATGGTGAGCAGTCCTACGCACCCTATATTCTGGCGGCGTTACCGTTTGGTCTGGCGAGTTTTGGTTATCACGGCAATGTGCCAAGCCTGGTGAAATACTATGGCAAGGCGCCGACCACCATTATCAGAGCCATCTTTATAGGCACCTTCCTTGGACTGATTATCTATGTGTGCTGGTTGATTGCGACCATGGGGAATATCAGTCGAACCGGCTTTGTGGATATTATTTCCCAGGGCGGGAATATGGGAGTGCTGGTTGGTGCCTTGCAACAGGTTATGGCATCTGATTGGCTCGGCACTATGTTGACATTATTCGCCAACCTGGCAGTGGCTTCATCGTTTCTCGGTGTGACTCTGGGACTGTTCGATTATCTGGCGGATCTGTTTGGATTTGATGACTCATTGAGTGGCCGCGCCAAGACCGCATTGGTAACTTTTGTTCCGCCAACCTTGATGGGCGTGTTGTTCCCAAATGGCTTCCTGGTTGCCATCGGCTTCGCTGCATTGGCTGCCTGTATCTGGGCCGTGATTGTGCCAGCCTTGATGGCCTACAAAACCCGCCAGATGTATCCGGACTATCAGGGCTTTAAAGTTCCCGGCGGCACTCCTTTGATTATTCTGGTTATTGCCTTTGGCTTGGTGACCGGAGTATGTCATCTGCTGGCGATGGCGGATCTGCTGCCTGTGTATGGTTAATACCAATCAGATACAAAAAAGGCCCCGCTGGGGCCTTTTTAATATCTTATGACCATCAGGCTTTGCTGGCAGGCACCGCATCTCTGGCGGCGATAAAGCCATAGAAGATATAGCCAAACAGGGTCACTATCACGCCGTAAAACACGGCTTCCTCGCCACAGGCATACACGCCATAAATACTGTAAACCACGGCCAGTGTGCCGACGATGGAGCCAATCTTGTACTCCTTACTGCTGGCATTATTGGTTCGCAGGATAACTTCCAGACCGGTAAGCGACAGGATATAGGGTACCATATTAATAAACACAGCCAGGTTCACCAGTACGTTGAACTGTTTGACCAGAGTCGGAGATATGGTCATGACCGCAAGCACCAGCTCCAACGCCAGCATAATCATCATGCCCTTGATAGGCGCATTGTCCTTGCTGACTTCACCAAAGATCTTGGGGAACAGCTTAATGTCGGCGGCAGCCCTGGAAACCTGGGCATTGGTGAACTGCCAGCCCAACAGGGAACCAATACAGGCGATTACGGCCAGCGCGGTGATCACCAGACCCACTTCCTTGCTGAACATATAGGTATAAACCAAACCGAATGGCGCATCTGATTTGGCCAGCTCTGCATTGGGGACAATACCCTGAATCACTGCAGTGGAGGTGATATAAACAATCGCGGTGAAGCTGGTTGCCAGCATACAGGCAAGGGGGACATTCTTTTGGGGGTTTTCTACCGTTCCCGAGTTGGCTCCCGCAGACTCAATCCCCAGGAAGGCCCACAGTGTCAGCGCGATACCGGAAGAGATGGCATCCATGGTGGTCATCTCATGGGGATTCCAGGCTGATTTAAACAGCTGAGGGTCGAACCAGAACCAACCAATGACCGACAGGCCCACCACGGGGATAATGATGCCCCATACGGTAAATGCAGAGATCTGGCCGGTAATTTTGGGGCCCTTGAAGTTGGCTATCATGGTCACAATCAAAATCACAACCACACCAACAAAGGTGTTGATGGGCTTCTCTTTTAGCCAGGGGATAAACTCTTCAAGATAACCTGCCGCCGAAACCGCAATGGCCACGGCACTGATTACCAGACAGACATAGTAGGTGTATGACGCAATAAAGAAGGAGGACTTGCCATGAGCCTCGGCCGAGTACGCCGACATACCGCCATCCTTGGTGCAATACATACCGCATTTGGCAAAGGCATAGGCGATACACATGGCGCCCACTGCGGTTACCAGCCAACTCAAGAGTGATATCGCACCGGTTTGAGCAAGGCTGGCGGGTAACATAATAATCCCGGACCCCATCATATTGACCGTGACAATTGTGGTCAGGCCAACCAAGCCCATTTTATTGGATTCAGATGCCATTCGTTTTTACTCCCAGGTTATTTGGGAAGGCGCGCATCAAAGCATCATGGCGGGACAGATAGCCACAGATCTGCCTGGACGAGCAGCGCCTTCCGTAGATCCAGATCGTTCCATAAGCCCGGCAACGTCAAACGACTGCATTGCCAAATATAAGAGTGAAAGTTCGGGGCAGCCAGCTCGCTAAAGGCACTTCAAACAGTGCTTCCCGCAACTGACTTACGGCACCGCCTTTCTGATATTTATAACTATCTAGTTTTAATCGTTATTTATGAGCAATTGTCGCAACAATAAATGACTCTAGAGTTACACAGGAGAGAGAATAGAATTATTTTGTAAGTACAGCAGTGTAGAAAAAATACCTTAAAGAATACAAATGTTTTTTAACTTGTACGGAGTGTAAGTATAAAGGCGTATTAAAATTAATGGCTTAGGTGTTTAGTATGGTGTTTGGATGTTGTTCGCATTTTAAGTGTATGAATTTACGGGGTAAAGTTTTGTTTTTGTGGCTATCTGTATGTAATCTAAATAAATAATTATATTTGTCAAAGTGGCTGCAGATCTTCTAAGTTAATGACTTACTCTCAGTTCTCCAATACAGAAACCTCACAATAATGTCTTTATTGCTGTTCATTAACCCTGAATAACCAATGTGAATTGCTCTTCGCTTATATCTGTAGGCGGGGTTATATCCGATTAATCTAAGTGAATTATGCTGGAGTATGGCCAATGAGAAGTTACGGGAAAAAATATACTGTCCTGATCCTGGAAGAGGTAACCAAGCAGGGGGTTGTGGGTAACGCGATCAGCCGCCTGATAGAGGAGCTGTCTGAAGCCGGTGCCAAGGTCTCAGTTGCCAGTTCCTATGACGACTGCTATTCCATCCTGAATGCCAATATCGCCATTGACTGCTTAATGTTGACCTCGTCAATGAGTGGCTCGCAACAGGATGAAAATGAACACTTCTTTTCTCTAATTCAGAAACTTAATCAACGTCAGCAGAATGTGCCTGTGTTTCTGTTGGCGGAACGTAAAAAGATCACCCTGACGGTCAGTCGCGAGCTGATGGCCAATGTCGATGAATTTGCGTGGATTCTGGAAGACACCCCTGATTTTATTGCCGGCCGTGCTATGGCGGCGATGCAGAGATACCGTGAGCGCCAGTTGCCGCCGCTGATGTCTGCTTTTATGAAGTATGACGATGTGCATGAGTACTCCTGGGCTGCGCCAGGTCACCAGGGTGGTGTTGGTTTTACCAAGACACCGGCGGGGCAGCGTTTTTACAGCTATTACGGTGAAGGTCTGTTCCGTACCGATATGGGGATTGAGCGGGGTAATCTGGGCTCTATGTTGGACCACACCGGCGCTTTTGGTGACAGTGAACGTTATGCGGCCAAGGTATTTGGGGCTGATTCCTCCTATTCCCTGGTGACCGGGACTTCAGGCTCCAACCGAACCATCATGCAGATCTGTATGAAGGAAAACACCCTGGCCATCTGTGACAGAAACTGCCACAAGTCCATCGAGCAGGGCTTAATGCTCTCCGGGGCTTTGCCAGTTTATATGGTACCCACCCGTAACCGTTACGGCATCATTGGTCCCATCTACCCTGAACAGATGACCAAAGCTGCGCTGGAAGCCACGGCCAAAGCCAACGAGATGACCAAAAGTGAGGCGGGCAAGGTCGCGCCTTATGCTGTGCTGACCAACTGTACCTACGACGGCCTTTGTTACAACGCCAAGCGGGCACAGGAGATCCTGTCTGAAAGCAGTAACCGTATTCACTTCGATGAAGCCTGGTATGGTTATGCCAGATTCAACCCTGTGTATGAAGATCACTATGCGATGCGTGGTGAGCCGGATCCTGATTACGATGGCCCAACTATTTTTGCTACCCACTCAACTCATAAACTGTTGAACGCGCTCTCTCAGGCCTCTTTACTGCATATACGTCATGGTAAAGATGCCATTGATTTTCAGCGATTCAACCAAGCCTACATGATGCACGCTACCACCTCTCCGCTCTACGCTATTGCAGCTTCAAATGATATTGCTGTGTCGCAAATGGATGGTAACCGTGGTCTGTCGCTGACCACAGAGGTGATTCGTGAGGCGGTGGATTTCCGTCAGGCGATGGGACGCCTGCACAAGGAGTATCAGGATGATAAAGACTGGTTCTTCAAGCCCTGGAATGCAGAAACGGTAACAGATCCCGCCACTGGAAAGACCTACCCGTTTGAAGAGGCGCCACCAGAGTTATTGGTGACTGATCAGGATTGCTGGAAGATGCACCCTGGTGATGCGTGGCACGGCTTTAAAGATATGCCGGCTGATTGGTGTATGCTGGATCCCATCAAGGTGAGTATTCTGGCTCCCGGTATGGGGGATGATGGCAATTTGCTGTCGACCGGTGTGCCCGCCGCGCTGGTTACCCAATATTTGGGGCGTTTTGGCATTATTCCTACCCGTACCACAGACTTCCAGGTAATGTTCCTGTTCTCCATGGGGATCACCAAGGGTAAGTGGGCGACCCTGGTAAATACCCTGCTGTCGTTCAAGAAGCACTATGATGCCAATACAGCGCTGGAGGATGTATTGCCTGGCCTGGTTAATGGCAATCCTGAGACCTATGGCGGTATGGGGCTGAAGGACCTGGGTGACAAGATGTTCAATTATCTGAGAACCCACAATCCATCAGAGAAGCTGAATGCGGCTTATTCCACGCTGCCACATGCCGATATTTCTCCCCGCTCAGCGTTCCAGGCCATTGTTGAAGATAACGTTGAGATGGTGCCCAGCCATAAACTGGCGGGCAGAGTGGCGGCCAACGCGGTTATCCCCTATCCACCGGGTATTCCCATGTTGATGTCTGGTGAGAACTTCGGTGATGACTCCAGCCCTCAGATTGGCTATCTCAAGAGTCTGGAAATTTGGGATAAGGAGTTCCCCGGATTCGAGCATGAAACCGAGGGGACCGAAGTGGAGGATGGCGTTTACCACGTCATGTGTGTGAAGCAATAATCCCTTATCGCAAGGGCGTTGCCCAGCCGAAATGAGACCCGCCTATGCTGCGGGTCTCATTGCTTGCTTCATGGTACTGGCCACCAGTCTGATTACCGCGATCCAGGCTTCTTTTACCTCAGAATTAAACTCTTTTTCGCCAAGCTGACACTTGAGGCTGAATATCAGCGCATTGCCCACAGGGGTAAAGTGTTCTGGTTTGGCGCCATATTTCACATGCCGTTGAGCCAAGTCATTCAATACAGGAACCAGAGCGTCCAGATCATTTAACCCCTCTACAGCGGCTTTGAGCATCACAATTAGTTTGCGTTGCTGGGATCTTAAATCTGAGCCGAACAGAGGTCGTACACCCGGTGCTACTTCAAACAGGGTTTTGTAAAAATGCTCCGCTAATTTGTCGGCATGGGGAGCCGCCTTCATAAAAGACTCCTGCACCAGGCGGATTTGATGTGCTGTTACGCTCACGGGGCTTCCTCAAGTAATGACAGTCCAACTTTCAGCCTAGTTCAAATCCTTTGATTCTTCCTGTAACTATCTGTCATCATTGGTAGTTCAATCTGGAAAAAATGACGTAACACCGCTAAGTTAGCTTAAGTTGAATAAAAAATGTTCGTTTTGATGGGGCTGTCCCACCAAGCCATATTGCCAACAGGGAGTGCTGACATGAATATCAATCAATATCTTCAGGGGTTGCCGTGCTGGACAGAGCTGGCAGCCAGTGATGCGGTCGCCGCGAGGCGCTTTTATGAGTCTTTGCTCGGCTGGGAGTTGGCGGATATTCCTCTGCCTGAGGGAGCTTATACCATGTACAGCTTCAATGGACAGACACTGGGGGCCATGTATGAGGTCACCGAAGAGATGCATTTTATTGTGCCCGGTTGGAACCTCTACTTTGCGGTGGACGATCTGGATGCCGTGCTCAATACCCTGCAGGAGGGTGGTGCCATCATCCGGACCGGGCCACATCAGGTGGGCGAGGCGGGCCGTATGGCGATGATTTCAGATCTTGAAGGTGCATCCTTCTGCCTTTGGGAGGCGGGAAATCATCATGGTGCAGCCCAGTTTGGCGAGCTCAATACCCTGTGTTGGGTCGAGCTTGCCTGCCGACAGGATGCTGAAGCGCTGGCCTTTTACCAAAAAGCTTTAGGCTGGCAATCACGCCGGTTGGATATGGAAGGCATGCCCTACACTGAACTGGAGCAGGGCAATATCGCCTTTGGTGGGGTGATGCCTATGACTGAGGAGTGGGGAGATATTCCCAGTCACTGGATGCTGTATTTCAGGGTTGAAGATTGTGACCAGGTTGCCGCCAAAGCTCAGGAACTTGGCGGCGAGATTTGCGTTCCTCCCACAGAGATTGACGGTGTTGGCCGCTTCGCTGTGATCACTGACCCTCAAGGCGCGGTGTTCTCGGTTATTACCCTGAGTGACCCAGTTTAATCGCCAATTCTGAAGGTGCTTGGGCAGGAGCCGCGCTGTGCATTAGCTGCCTGCTTAAGCAGTTGCGGCAAAGGCGCATCCAGTGACACTGGCAGTTGCACTTGAACTTCCGTCAGGATGCCGCTGCGGCATTGCAGCTTGAGTTTACGGTGTGCTCCCTGACCAAAACTGCTATCGAATGCCTGTTGCCAGGCGCTGCGGGTTACCTTGCTGCCAATATTCCTGTCGATAAATTGCTGAACAAACTCAGACTGATTCAATTGATTGATCAGGGTGACAGATACGGCAAAGTACTCGTCGGCACTGTCGGTCATACAGGTGCCGTGTTTCCAGAACTCATGGCGCTGCAGACAGGTGCCATATTCGGCACTTGGCATCACCTCTTCCAGTGCATCCCTGACATCTGCAGACATCTTCAACCTGGGGTAATCACAAAAGGACTTTGGTTTACGACTGACTTGTCCACAATAGCCATATTTGGTACCGCATGATGCTTTATTGGGCCACAGACCATGCAGGGTGAACTCACTGTGAGCGTCTGCCAGTGGATTGAGCGACAGGGCTCTGCACTCTCTCTTACTTTTGCCGCCCATGGCGCAGTATGCCGGCTGCCAACTCAATGCCAGCACAAAACTGTCATGTTGATCCGGGGCGTTGCAACTGCCGCCACTGTGGCTTTTGCTAGCCTTTGCATTTTGCCCTTTTGGGGTGAACCCCTTTAGTTGCCCGCAGCTGGTCGACAACCAACGCGCCGGTGAGCTGCTGGCACTGGTGTTTACTCTAACCCACTCGGGCGCCTGAGCCTGGCCCAGGTATTCTCTGATCTCCAAGCGTTGACCCGGTGCTGTCATCTGGTTGCCCGGGTTGGTTTTCTTGTTCTTTGACTGATACAGAGGGCAGGCTTTGTCTGCGATAAACTCGCCGGTTGCCGGGGCGGCCAGAACAGGCAAGCTGCAACACAGCAGCAATGCGGTAAATAAACGTCTCATCATTGACTTGGGATAGGGAAGAGTTGGCGAATTATAACAAAAGATATCAGTCGGATATTTGAGTTTAGTGCAGGCAAAAAAAAGCCGAACCCTGGAGTGGAGTTCAGCGACAAATTGATAAGTGGACTATCAAGTATGCTTGCGAGATGGAGCCAGTATGGATGCGCTATGTTTCATTTATATTTCAAAAGCTCGCTTTATTGACGTGCCACAAGCCAAATCAGTCTTTAGGTTGAACCTAAATAAAAGGCCACCCGTGTTGGGTGGCCTTGCTGTTACTGACTGTTACTCAGCTTTCTGCCGTATATCAGCAGATAAAGGGCCGGTAGCACAAACAGTGACAATATCGGCGCCGTCACCATGCCGCCAACCATAGGAGCCGCAATCTTTTGCATTACCTCATTACCGCTGCCTGAGCCCCACATAATGGGCAGCAGGCCGAAGAAGATGGTGGCAACTGTCATCGCCTTGGGGCGGATCCGCATCACTGCACCTTCAATCAGGGCATCCTTGAGATCGGCTTTGGTATTGAATCTGCCCTCAGCCTTGTGCTGCTTAATCGCGTTGTTGAGGTAGACCAACATCACCACACCAAACTCCGCGGCGACTCCAGCGAGGGCTATCATACCCACAGCGACAGCGACCGACAGGTTATAGTCCAGCAGATACAGCAGCCAGGTTGAGCCCACAAGCGCAAAAGGCAGACTCAGCATGATAACGCTGGCTTGGGCGGCTGAGCCAAAGGTCATCATCAGCAGCATAAATATCACCGCCAGCATCATGGGTACCACTGTCTTTAGCTTGGCTTCTACCCGCTGCATATACTCATACTGACCGGCAAAGCTGTAGCTGTATCTGGGAGGCAGCTGCAGCTGACTATTCAGGGCAGTTTTGGCCTGATCTATGTACTCACCCACAGACATGCCTTTGATATCCACAAACACCCAGGAGATGAGTCGACCGTTCTCGCTTTTGAGCATGGGGGCGCCGTCGGTGATCTGCAGGTCTGCCAGATTGGCCAGCGGCAGGTAGTGGCCGGTTTTGGTAATGACAGGCAACTCTCTGAGCTTCTCCAGATTATCCCTGAGCTCTCTTGGGTAACGCAGGTTGATCGGGTAACGCTCAGCCCCCTGAATCGACTCACCTATCTTCATGCCGCCCACGGCGTGGCGCACCACATCCTGAATATCCGCCAGACTCATGCCATATCGGGAAGCCACCTCCAGTTTGGGAGTCACATCAATGTAACGGCCACCGCCAACCCTTTCAGCATAGGCTGATTGCGTGCCAGGCAGAGGTGCCAGAATCGCCTCTACTTCAGCGCCAATACGTTGTAACTCTTCCACGTCTGCACCTGTGATCTTAATGCCAACAGGAGTTTTAATACCGGTTGAAAGCATATCGATCCGGGTTTTGATCGGCTGCACCCAGGCGTTGGTCATACCGGGCACTTTCACTGTTGCCTGCAACTGGTCGATGATCCCTTCCAGTGTCATGCCTTCCCGCCACTCATCCCTTGGCTTGAGCATAATAGTGGTTTCCAGCATGGTCAGTGGTGCCGGGTCGGTTGCGGTTTCTGCCCGACCGACTTTACCGAACACACGTTCAACCTCTGGCACGGTTTTAATCAGGCGATCTGTCTGTTGCAGAATTTCAGCCGCTTTGCCCGCGCTGATCCCCGGGAGTGTCGTTGGCATGTAGAGCAGGTCACCCTCTTCCAGCTCGGGCATAAACTCTCTGCCCATCTGGGAGTAGGGGTACCAGGCACTGAACAAAGCGACCAGTGCCAGCACTACGGTAAATTTGGGAAAGCGCAGAACCAGCTTCAGTACGGGTTTGTACAGGGCGATCAGTACCCGGCTGATAGGGTTGCTTTGCTCCGACGGTATCTTGCCCCGGATAAAGTAGCCCATGAGTACCGGAACCAGAGTAATAGACAGCACTGCCGCAGCGGCCATGGCAAAGGTCTTGGTATAGGCCAGCGGCGTGAACAGGCGTCCTTCCTGAGCTTCCAGGGTAAACACGGGAATAAAACTCAGGGTAATAATCAGCAGCGAGAAAAACAGCGCAGGCCCCACTTCCACCGACGCTTCAGAGACTATCTTCCAGTGCTCTTTGGTGTCAGGCTCACGTCCGTGCTGCTCTTTAAAGTGCTCAAGGTGTTTGTGCAGGTTCTCGATCATCACGATGGCGCCATCCACGACGGCACCGATGGCAATGGCGATACCACCCAGGCTCATGATGTTGGCATTGACCCCCATATGATTCATCACAATAAAGGCGATCAGAATCGACAACGGCAGGGTCACTACAGCCACCAGGGTCGAGCGGGCATGGAGCAGGAACAGCAGGCACACCAGACCCACAACCAGCATCTCTTCAACAACCTTATTAAACAGGTTATCGACCGAGTCCAGGATCAGCTGGGATCTGTCATAGGTAGTGACTATCTCCACCCCTTCAGGCAGACCTGACTTAAGCTCTTCCAGCTTGGCCTTTACGGCGTCGATTGTGCTCAGGGCATTTTCGCCATATCGCATCACTACAATGCCACCGACAACTTCACCCACACCATCAAGTTCGGCGATGCCGCGGCGGGCAGCAGGACCTTTGCGCACTGTGGCGATATCTTTCAGCATGAGTGGCGTCCCGGAAGGACTGGTCACACCCAGAGGGATATGGTCAAAGTCGGCCAGAGTCTGACGATAGCCCTTTGCCCGTACCATATATTCGGCTTCGGCCATCTCAACCACAGAGCCACCGGCTTCACTGTTAGCCTTGCTGATGGCATTTTTAACCGAGGCGATATCCAGCTTGTACAGCGCCAGTTTGTCCGGATCCAGCACTATCTGGTAGGTCAGTTCCATGCCGCCTACGGTAGCCACTTCGGATACTCCGGCAACACTCTGAAGTTCCAGTTTGAGGTACCAGTCTTGCAGACTCTTGAGCTGTGACAAATCCAGTTTGCCGCTGCGGTCCACCAGGGCGTATTGGTATACCCAGCCCACCCCGGAAGCATCCGGTCCCAGTGCTGGCTGAACTCCGTCGGGTAAACGGCTGGCGACCTGGCTCAGATATTCAAGCACCCGTGAGCGGGCCCAGTAGATATCAGTGCCATCTTCAAAAATGACATACACATAGGAGTCACCGAAGAAGGAGTAGCCCCTGACGGTTTTCGCTCCCGGCACTGCCAGCATGGCAGTGGACAGAGGGTAGGTGACCTGCTCTTCCACCAGTTGTGGTGCCTGACCCGGATAGCTGGTTTTGATAATCACCTGCACATCAGACAGGTCCGGCAGGGCATCCAGTGGTGTTTTACGCAGTTCCAGCAGACCCCAGGCGGCGATCATCACTGCCAGAATCAGCACCATAAAGCGCTGCTGCAGTGATGCTTCAATAATACGTTTCAACATAATGAGTTCCGCCCGTTAGTGCTGGTGGCCTGAGCTCAAACGCATCAGACTGCCTTTGAGGCTGGCTTCAGAGTCCAGCAGGAACTGACCGGATGTCACCACCTGCTCTCCCTCTTCAAGACCTTTGAGGATTTCTGCCTTGCCCTTGCTTTGCATGCCCACATCGACCTTACGGGCGACAAAGCTGTTGTCGGACTGTTTGACGATCACCCGGTTTTCTTTACCCGTTTGGATCAGGGCTTCCTGTGGGATGGTCAAAGCTTTGCGTTTGGCACCACCAAACAGGGCGATTTTCGCCAGTGTCTTGGGGCGCAGATCAGCACCGGGGTTGTCCAGTACGATACGGACTCTCAGGCTGCGGGTCACAGGGTCCAGTTCGGGATAGATGTAATCAACTCTGCCCTTGATATCCTGCAGTCCCATGGCGGGAACCGAGACTTCAGCTTCCTGGCCTATTTCCAGCCAGCTTTGTTCGTTTTCAAACACATCGGCAATGACCCATACCTTGGATAGATCCACCATGGAGAGGATCTCTGTCTGAGGTTGTATATACATGCCGTCGCGAACATTAAGCTTCTTCACCACGCCGTTGGATTGGGCGTAGAAGGGCACGCGATACTGGCTCTTGCCGGATTTGGCCAGTCGTTCTATCTGGGCTTTGCTCATGCCCAGCAGTTCCAGCCGCAGGCCGGCTTTGCGCACCAACTCCTGATAGTTCTTACTGTTCTTTGACTGAGTAAGCGTCTCCATTGCCAGCAGGTAGTCATCCTGAGCATTCACCAACTCTGGAGAGTAGAGTTCATACAGTAACTGGCCCTTTTTCACTTCTTCACCGGCGGCGCTGACCTGCAGCTTCTCTATCCAGCCGGTGACTCTCGCGTGCACATGTTCGATCTGGCTTTCGTCATAATCCACCTGACCAACTGTGCGAACATATTTCCACATGGTGCCGCGCTTAACCGGCTCTGTGCGCAGGGCCAACGCCTGCTGCATACCGCCGGAAACATTGATCTTTATCTCCTGGGCATCTGCGGCCATGGTCACTGGCTCCAGATCCATGCCGCAGATAGGGCATGATGCTGGTTCATCACTGACGATTTGCGGATGCATAGGGCACACATATTTGATTTTGCCCTCTCCCTGATGCGCAGCGCCGCCTTTGATCAGAGGCTCTGGCTGAGGGGTATTGAATACCTTGTCGGCGGCAGGAGTCGTGCTCTGATGCTGGTGAGCAGCATGGTCATGGCCAGCGTGCTCTGCAGCCGAATGTGTCTCCTCCTCCTGCTCTTCATCCTTTACCAGGAACATCTTGCATATAGAGCAGCGGCCCGGCTCGTGGCTGGTCTCTTCCGGGTGCATGGGACAGTAGTAATGGTCGGCAGCTTTGGCTGTATCTGCACCGGAATCCGCCTCGTCTTTTACCAGAAACATCTTACAGATAGAGCAGCGACCCGGCTGGTCACTGGTTTCCTGCGGATGCATGGGACAGTAGTAATGGGCAGCTTCAGCCCTGGCTTCGGCTTGATGATTGTGTTCATGCTGCTGGGCAGCCACCGCATATACAGGAGAGAAAGCCAAAGACAGTCCCAACAGGCAGGCACTGGCCTTACCCGAATGTTTGCTGCGTGCGGTTATTGCAGGTTTGATGGTTTTCATAATTGATACCTCACTTCCACCCGGGATTAATGATGCTTGTGGTGCTTCATATGACCATGACCATGACCATGGCCATGGCCTTTAGCAGTCGCTTCCAGGTCCATGCCACACTTAGGGCAGGAGTCGCCTTTTTCTCCGGTTACTTCAGGGTGCATAGGGCAGGCGTAGGCTGCCTTTGGCTCCAGGTCCATACCGCACTTGTGGCAGCTGTCACCGGCATGGCCTTCAACACCGGGGCACATAGGACAGTGGTGGGTTGCTTCCTTGGCTGCCGGCTCCAGGTCCATACCACACTTGGGGCAGGAGTCGCCTTTCTCACCGGTCACTTCAGGGTGCATAGGACACTCATAGCCCTGATGAGCAGCATGATGGTCCATCGCCATGGAAGGCGCGGCAGAGAACAGAATAAAAGTGGTTAAAACCAGGTTGATCAGGGTCTTCATTATTATCACTCCATCGAGTCGATGGCCGTGTACTTCATATGGTGGCAGCGCATGTGCAGCTAACCCGCCAGAGAAAACGGCTTGAATTAATTACCAGTATTGAAATGTCCGGTGGTGTACCGGTTTCGCTCCCCGGCCTTAAACAGCAGGCAGGGTATAGCAGCTTCAGGCGATTGGAGGCCGAAGTGCCATTGGTAAAGATATGGAGTGGAAGTGAGGTATATATGCGCTCAGCAATATGCCGTGAGGCAGAGCCTCGGGCCAATAGCTGTCGCTGAGCAGAGTGCCGGTCACTGAAATGCTTAAGCAGTGGATACAGTCGCCGCTACAGCTTCCCTGACCTTCACAACAGGAGTTGCTGCTGGCCTGGGTGTCTGTCGAGCAACAGTCCATCGCCGACATATCCATAGTGCTGTGGGGGGCACAATGCATGTCGTCCATCATCATGGCCTGATGACCGATCTGTTGATTCAAGTCCATCGTCTGAGCACCAAAAGCCATGCCTTGCACCAGAAGGGCAAGCACGGTCAGTAGTGACAGCAGTGGTGATTTGAATCTGTTAATCATAATCATTCCGGACAATGGACGATCTGAGTCTACCACAAGATCAACATAGGGTGTTGATCTTGTTCACAGTTAAGATTACGAACGGGTCAACAATTGAGTCATCAACTGCGCCTGAGTATTGAGTTGCAACTGCTCATTGCGACCCGTGTCTGAGCTAACCAATACGCGCGGCTGCTTAACATATTGTCTCGCGTCAGCCTCGGTTTTGAGTTCAGGCGTTGCCAGTTGCAAAACCTCATTCTGGGTAACTGTAACCTGGGTAAAAAGCGGAGCAGATTGCACCCAGGTTCCGGATGAACCGGCATTGGTGTAGTAACGGTCACTGAATCTCAGCTCTACCAGATGGGTGCCTTCACCCAGGGTGGCAGGCTGATTTTCAACGACCTTACCATTGACGGATTCGATCATCAGGTTATCGCCAACGGTGAGGGTTGCCGCGTGAGCGCCCAGTGTGGCCAGTGACATAGTGATTGCAGTAAAAAAACGGATAGTTGATTTCATTATTATTCTCCAATAAAAGTTGCAATCGAACGGCGTAAAAGAAGGGGCAAATAGCCCTGCCATTTTCGATCTGCTGTTGAATCATAGTTAGTTAATTGTGTCTAAACAGTGATCTGCACCAAGAGTGCAGTGAACTAACTTTTAATTGGAGGGCGGTTAATATCCGCAGGTAATCCGGTCATCGCGAGCTGATGAGGCTGGAGTATTCTGCCATTTCCGGAAGACTCAGAAGGAACTAATGGTTTGTCTGGATTTAGCCATAGAGTTACGCAATGGTGACCGCAATGTTCAGTTGCGGATGGCAGACAGCATTCGTCTTCTTCCGCGGTTTGTGAACCTGTCAGTTCAGTGTGATGTGAACCTGAGTTGGCATGATGAATCTGCTCCAGCATCGAAGCGGGCATGGCAAACACTGAGGCGACCAGAAGTTGCCACAGGAGTGCTATCAATATTGCCAGTTTTCCGATTCTCAGTTTCATCGCAAAGTTGGGATTATGCCGGAGTTACTTTATGTGACAAACGCCGAATGGAAAAAGTTTCATTTGACTCATGCAAATACTCCCGTTCGAACACTTTGTGCACGTTATCCATTACTTTTCCTGAAACAGTTGGGTGATAAGCTGCACCTGGCTCATCAATACCTGCTGTCCATCAGGCCTTTTGTTCGATTGAACGTTAACTTGCGGCGCCTGCAGAAACGCTCTGGCATCCTCTTCCGAAAATAATGGAGAGGTGTTGAGTTCGAGTTGTTCGCCAGCTTTCACTTTTACTCTGGTAAACAAGGGGTCGGATCGTACCCAACTTGAATCTTCTGCATTGATGACATAGAAGTCACTGAACCTGAGGGCAACCATATGAATACCTTCATCCAGTTGAATTTGCTGCGCATTTACCAGTTTCCCATTGACTGACTCGATAGTCAGATTATCGCCTACGCTCAGACTTCCCGCGTTCACCTGAAGCGAGATAAGTGTCAATAAGGTGGGCAAGAGCAGTTGTGATGCTTTCATGGTCTGTTCTCCTTTGAAATTACTACCAAAGTGGTTGATAGCTTGATTTCAGCCGATCGCTTTATTGGCCATCGACTTGTAAAACAAGACCAGAGGGAGCAGGTTGTCGTTTCAGAGATGAGAAAACTTTTTACTGCAAATAATGAAATGTGAGCTGGATCACCAAGGTTGTGGAATATCGTCCAGATTGCTGATGATAAAATTATCGCATTGAGATCATTATAAATTCCTGATGTTTAAATTAGAGCGCATGCTTGTGAATGTCATTGCAATGACAACAGCAGGATCCAGATCTCATTTTTACACTAAGTTTGTATAAATTTTCGTTTATTGGCCTGGAGTCAATTTTCTGAAAATGTAAAACGCATACTATTAAAAAAAAGAATTCTATAGTTTTCTAATTACTGAAAAAATCGGAGAAGAGTGATGAACTGGCGTGCACTTTTAAAGCCCAGCGCAAAATACTCAGTACTGGCCCTGCTGATCGTTGGTATCGTTGTCGGCGCAGTTGGCTTTTTTGCTACTCAACAGACCCTGCATGCAACCAGTACAGATGCTTTCTGTATGACTTGTCACGCTGGTCACTCACTGAAAGATGAAGTGTTGGAATCTCCACACGGCGCTAACAGTGCAGGTATCGTGGTTCAGTGTCAGCAGTGTCACATTGCGCAGGAGCCATTCAACTACCTGGTTAAGAAAATCGTTGTGTCCAAAGACATCATCGGTTACCTGACTATTGATGGTTTTGAAACTCAGGAATGGTTGGAAGAAAACCGCAAAGAGCAGGCTGAGCTGGCCCGCAACTACCTGCGTTCTATCGACTCTTCTACCTGTCAGAACTGTCACAACCGTATCTATGAAGATCCTTCTCCAGAAATGAAGAAGATGGCTGTAAGAATGCACGCCATGAACTTCAAGAAAGCTCCTGAAGACAGAAAGACCTGTATCGACTGTCACAAAGGCGTGGCTCACCCATATCCAAAGAACTAATTTGGACCTTAGGGTAAACACCTGATACGAAAAACCCCTGCCATTCGGCGGGGGTTTTTGTTTTACCGAACACGACAATCACAGCGCCGAACGGCTCCTAAAAAGCAGGATAAGGAAAGGATAAGTGAGGGATAAAAATAGGATACAAGCAGGATAGAGAAAGGATAAAAGTGCCCACTGCACTGCAGGCACTATCCATATTCAGAGATCAGGCGTTTTGCTGTTGCAGCTTTTGCATCAGTTTTTGGCGATACTCCAGCAGGGCGAAAACCCCGAAACCGAACACCTTCAGAAAGTCTTTTTTGGTCAGTGCCATATATTGGCTGAACATGCCGTAAAACATGATTACCTGAATGCCGTGCATAAAGGCGGTGACCAGCAGCAGGATATTCAGCGCCAGGCCTGTGTTGCCTTCAAATGGCATAAACAGGTTGTACACCATCACTGCCCAGGCAAAGCCTGTCATACATTTTCCCAGTAGCATCACGTATTTCATCTGTGTCTCTTATTCTTGTGTTGATTCGGGTTCGAAGCGATACAGGCGATAGCACACCTGGCCTGCGGTTTTCTCTTTCAGCTGGTGCCAATCAGCTGGGATAGGTAAGGCCTGTAACTCTGATTCGGTTTCCACATAGATAAGGGCATCAGGTTTCAGCCAGTTGTGAGCCGCCAGTGCTTTAATGCTGTTCTCTGCCAGCCCTTTTCTGAACGGAGGGTCGATAAAGATGATATCGAAACCCTGGCCTGAAGCTGGGTCCTGACGTGCAGTCTGTCCCTTTGGCCCCTGTGCCAGCAGGTTCAGGCTGTCACCGGCAACTACATCGGCATGTTCACATTTCAGGGTTTTCAGGTTGCTTTGCAGTTGCACCACGGCACTTTTTTGCAGCTCAAAAACTCTGGCATAGGCAGCATAACGAGACAAAGCTTCCATCGCCAATGCGCCACTGCCACCAAAGCAGTCCAGCACACGGGCACCAGACAGTTCGCCACTCAGCCAGTTAAACAGCGTCTCTCTGACTCTGTCTGTTGTCGGGCGTAAGCCCTCAAGATCCTGGATCGGCAAACGGCGGGAACGCCACTGTCCTGCAATGATTCTTACCTGGCCACTGCCTGGTCGATTTCTGGCCATCATGCCCCCGTGATTTTGCCTGAAGAAAGAAAGTGGTAGACTATGCAGCCTCCTGCCCAGCCGGCAATTTGACCTCGACAAAAACGGGTCTGCAGCTGGTTTAAGGGGCGCTATTTTACATGAACTGAGGGCGGCGGGGGAGTCCCTGTGGCCCTTGGTTTGGCTGTTTAATCCGGAGAATGGCAACTTGAGCCGTTTCTGCGTTAGGCAGCGCAATCACTGAATTACAACTCCTTGAGTATTGGTAGCACACATGGCAAAGAAAGGTTTTTTTTCCTGGTTCCGCAGAGATAAATCAAAAGAAGAAGACAAAGCTGCGGAGCTTGCTGCACAGCAGGCTGCTGAGGAAGCTGCCCGTCTGAAGGCTGAGGAAGAGGCTGCGCGCCAGGAAGCTGAGGCAGAAGCCCAGCGCCAGGCCGAAGAAGAGGCACGTCTGGCGGCTGAAGCCGAAGCTCAGCGTCAGGCAGAAGAAGAGGCACGTTTGGCGGCTGAAGCAGAAGCTCAGCGCCAGGCCGAAGAAGCGGCACGTATAGAGGCTGAAGCAGAAGCCCAACGTCAGGCAGAAGAAGCTGCACGTTTGCAAGCTGAGGCAGAAGCCCAACGTCAGGCCGAAGAAGCAGCACGTTTGCAGGCTGAAGCGGAAGCCCAGTGTCAGGCAGAAGAAGCTGCTCGTTTGGTGGCTGAAGCAGAAGCCCAGCGTCAGGCTGAAGAAGCTGCACGTTTGGCAGCTGAAGCAGAAGCCTTGAAGGCTGAAGAAGCCGCCAGACTGCAAGCGGAAATAGCGGCTGAGCAGGCACGTTTGGAGGCTGAAGAGCAGGCTCGTATTGAAGCTGAACGCCAGCAGGCGTTAGCTGCCGAAGCTGCACGTATCGAGCAGGAGCGCATTGAAGCTCAGGCTCGTGAAATGGCAGAAGCAGAAGCTCGCCGCCAGGCAGAAGAAGCTGCACGTTTGCAAGCTGAGGCAGAAGCCCAACGTCAAGCCGAAGAAGCGGCACGTTTAGAGGCTGAAGCAGAAGCTCAGCGTCAGGCAGAAGAAGCTGCGCGTTTGCAGGCTGAAGCGGAAGCCCAGCGTCAGGCCGAAGAAGCGGCACGTTTGCAGGCTGAAGCGGAAGCTCAGCGTCAGGCAGAAGAAGCGGCACGTATTGAGGCTGAAGCAGAAGCTCAGCGTCAGGCAGAAGAAGCGGCACGTTTAGAGGCTGAAGCAGAAGCTCAGCGTCAGGCAGAAGAAGCTGCACGTTTGGCGGCTGAAGCGGAAGCCCAGCGTCAGGCCGAAGAAGCGGCACGTTTAGAGGCAGAAGCTCAGCGTCAGGCAGAAGAAGCGGCGCGTTTGCAGGCTGAAGCAGAAGCCCAGCGTCAGGCAGAAGAAGCTGCGCGTTTAGAGGCTGAAGCAGAAGCTCAGCGTCAGGCCGAAGAAGCTGCGCGTGTAGAGGCTGAAGCAGAAGCTCAACGCCAGGCTGAAGAGGAAGCGGCCCGCCAGCAAGCGGAGCAGGCCGAAGTTCAGCCAGAACCGCAGGAAAAGCCGGTTAAAGAGGGCTTCTTTGCTCGCTTGAAACGTGGCCTGATGCGCACCAGCGAGAACATCGGCAGTGGCTTCGCCAGCCTGTTCCGTGGCAAGAAGATCGATGATGATCTGTTTGAGGAGCTGGAAGAGCAACTGTTGATCGCCGATGTGGGCGTGGAAACTACCACCAAGCTGATCAATAACCTGACTGACCATGCCAGCCGCAAACAGTTAAAAGATGCAGAAGCCCTTTACGAGCTGCTGCGTAAAGAGATGCATGACACTATCGAGCCTGTAGATGTGCCTTTGGTGCCGGAAAATGCCAATGGCCCGTTTGTGATCCTTATGGTGGGGGTAAATGGTGTGGGTAAGACCACCACCATTGGCAAACTGGCCAAGCAATATCAGCGTGAAGGCAAGTCTGTCATGTTGGCTGCCGGTGACACCTTCCGTGCCGCTGCAGTTGAGCAGCTGCAGGTTTGGGGTCAGCGTAATGATATCCCTGTGATTGCCCAGCACACAGGTGCAGACAGTGCCTCAGTACTGTTTGACGCGCTGCAAGCTGCAAAAGCCCGTAACGTTGATGTTTTGATTGCAGATACCGCCGGTCGTCTTCAGAACAAGAGCCATCTGATGGAAGAGCTGAAGAAGGTGGTCAGGGTAATGAAGAAGCTGGATCCGGATGCACCACACGAAGTGATGCTGACTCTGGACGCCAGCACAGGCCAGAACGCCATTAGTCAGGCACAGCTGTTCCAGGAAGCGGTTGGCGTGACAGGTATCAGTATCACCAAGCTGGATGGTACGGCCAAAGGCGGGGTGATCTTTGCGATTGCCGATAAGTTTGGTATTCCTATTCGTTATATCGGTGTGGGCGAGCAGATTGATGATCTGCGTCAGTTCAACGCCAAAGACTTTATCGACGCGCTATTCAGCCACGACAAGGAACAGTAACAAAGCCATGATTCGCTTTGAGCAGGTAAGCAAGGTCTACCCGGGTGGGCAGAAAGCGCTGACAGATGTCAGTTTTCACCTCAAGCAGGGAGAAATGGCATTTTTAACCGGTCACTCAGGGGCCGGTAAGAGTACCCTGCTCAAACTCATGACTGTGATTGAGCGGCCAAGTGCCGGCAAAGTTTGGATTAATGGCCACAATATTGCCGACATCAGCCGCAATCAGGTGCCCTATCTGCGCCGTCATATCGGCATGATCTTCCAGAACCACCATCTGTTGATGGACAAGAGCGTATTTGACAACGTGGCTTTGCCATTGGTTATCGAAGGCTTTTCTCTGGGGGAGATCCGCAAGCGGGTCGATGGTGCGCTGGATATGGTTGGCCTGTATGGTAAAGACAAGCACTCGCCTGTCATGCTGTCCGGCGGTGAGCAGCAGCGTGTGGGTATCGCCCGCGCGATTGTGAATAAGCCTCCCTTGCTGTTGGCGGATGAGCCAACAGGCAACCTGGATCCCAAGCTCTCCATGGATATTCTGCGTTTGTTTGAAACCTTCAACGATGCGGGTACCAGTGTGCTTATCGCCACCCACGATCTGGGGCTGATTGCCCGGATGAAGTACCGAACTCTGACACTCAAGCAGGGTCGTATGTTGGGTGCCAATGAACTGGAGCCGGCTGGACCGGGATATTGAGGATACAGGGATGAGCCAGCCGCAACTCAATCGCAGTAAGCTGCCATTTACCGGCAGAATCGTGATGTTCTTTATCCGTCATATCCAGCAGGCGATGGCGAGTATGGGAGAGCTTTGGCGCAACCCTGTCTCGTCCATTATGACCATGGCCGTATTGGGAGTGAGCCTCAGCTTACCGGCCGCCCTGCAGGTACTGGTGAAGAATGCCGAATCCATTACCCGCAGCTGGGAAAGCGCCGCGCAAATTTCCCTGTTTATTGATGAGGGACGCAGCGAACAGGCGATTCAAAGTCTGATCACCCGCATCAAGGTGTTCCCGGAAGTCGCTGATGTCAGTTACATCAGCCGGGATCAGGCGCTGGAAGAGTTTCAGACCCTGTCCGGCTTTGGTGATGCTCTCTCTTATCTGGATCGTAATCCACTGCCAGCAGTAGTGATGGTTACCCCGACCAACCGATACTCCAGCCCTGAAGGGGCAAGGGAACTGCTGCAAAAACTGCAGCAACAGCCTGAAGTCAGCTTTGGCCGACTGGATATCGAGTGGCTGGAACGTTTGCAGGCGGTAGTGAGTTTATTGGAGCGTACTGTCTCAGCTGTGGCTGCTCTGCTGATATTGGCCGTAGTGCTGATTATTGGTAACACCATACGACTGGCGATTATGAACCGTCGTACCGAAATTGAAGTCATGAAACTGGTGGGGGCCACTGAGGGCTTTATTCAGCGTCCCTTCCTTTATACCGGTATCTGGTACGGTGTGATTGGCGGTGTGCTGGCCTGGATTATTATCAACCTGCTGGTCTGGTATCTGGACGGTGCGCTTGCGGAACTCCTGGGGCTGTATGGCAGTCAGATGTCCATGCAGGCGCTGTCGTTTAATGAGTTACTGCAGTTGGTTGGGGTTGCATCCTTCCTGGGATGGCTGGGCTCATATATTTCGGTTCGCCAGCATTTAAGAGCGATTGAGCCCCAGTAACAACTGCTTACCAAATGCTGTCTTGTCAGCTGGTGTGCTGACAGCGGAAGATGCGGATGAACTTTGGTTTACACAGGGCAGATGTGGTGCCGGTGAAGTTGACAGCGGCCACTAATTCAACGATAGTTCAGCTGCATGAATTGTTGCAAAAAGCATCAATTGGCAGGCTCTAGCGAGCTTGGGCTGGTCTAACTTAGCCTAAAACAACGATTTTTTTACAGGAGCGTGAATGACTGAACAAACGCAATCAATGGCACTGATGGTTCCTCAGGGGAGCGCCAGTCTCGATGCTTATATCCAATCGGTAAACAGTATTCCTGTTCTCGATGCCGAGGAAGAGTATCGTTTCGCCAAGCGTTTGCAGGAAACAGGTGACCTGCAGGCGGCAAAGATGTTGATTATGTCCCACCTGAGATTCGTTGTGCATGTAGCCAAAGGTTACTCAGGTTATGGACTGCCACAGGCGGATTTGATTCAGGAAGGTAATATCGGCCTGATGAAGGCGGTAAAGCGTTTCGACCCTGAAGTGGGTGTGCGTCTGGTGTCATTTGCCGTGCACTGGATTAAAGCTGAAATCCACGAATACGTGCTGAAAAACTGGCGTATTGTTAAAGTCGCGACCACCAAAGCGCAGCGCAAGTTGTTCTTCAACCTGCGTAAAGCCAAGAAGCGCCTGGGCTGGTTTACCGACGATGAAGTGTCCATGGTGGCAGAAAATCTCGGCGTGTCCAAACAGGACGTCACCGAGATGGAATCCCGTATGTCGGCTCAGGATCCCGCGTTTGATCTGGCCAGTGACAATGACGATGATTCCAATGACTTCGCCCCGGCACTGTATCTGGAAGACCACTCTTCTGATATCGCAGCCCAGGTCGAGAACGACAACTGGGAAAACGACTCTCAGACTCGTCTGTTGTCTGCTATCAAGACACTGGATGAGCGCAGTCAGTATATTCTGCAGACCCGTTGGCTGGACGAAAACAAGGCCACATTGCAGGAACTGGCAGATAAATATCAGGTGTCAGCTGAGCGAATTCGTCAGCTGGAGAAGAACGCCATGAACAAGCTGAAACAGCAGCTGTGTCTGGAATCTTTCTGATAATCTCTATTCAAAACAAAGCCCGCTGATGCGGGCTTTGTTGTTTCTGGCGTCTGCTGCTGTATTACCTGTATATACAAGTTACGACTGAAGTAGAGTTGGAGCTATTCAGCCAGATTAAATTGAGCCCTGACCTCCGCAATAACCTGTTTGCGGTTGATCTTGAGTCCGGTTGGCTGCTCTTGCTCAGGCCAGGGGAAGCAGGATCTGGGGCGTTTAAATCTGGCAATCTGCTCAGCCACAAACTCATCCAGCTTATGCTGTTCCGGCAACTCTCCCTTGATAACAGCCACAGGCAAGCAGCCAAACTCCTTATCAGCCACCGGGAACACCAGGGCATCCTCTACACCGGGGAAGCGTTTCAGTACAGCTTCTACCTCTTCGGGCTGCAGATTCTCGCCGCCGCACACGAACATATTGTCGCTGCGCCCTGTGATATGCAGATTACCCTTGTTGTCCCAATAGCCTCTGTCCCGGGTGCAGAACCAGCCATCTTGGTCGATTGCCAACTGGAGCTGTTCAGCAGCTTCGCCTTGTTTGTTTGTGGTTAAGTAGCCGCAGAACAGGGTATCGCCTTTAACCCAAATCTCGCCGTTGCGGATCTCCAGCTCCCGGCCTGGCAGCAACTTTCCACTGCTGCCATCTCCCAGCGCTTTACCAGTGGTTATCTGGGAAGCCATCTCTGTCATGCCATAACTGGTGAATGCCGGGATCCCCATATCGGCCAGCTTGTCGAGCAAAGGCTGGGGAATGGCGCCGCCACCCAGCAGCAGGGTTTTGCAGTACTGCAGACTGTCGCTGTGTTGCTGTAGCAGGCGCTGCAATTGAGTCGACACCAGGGACACATGAGTGACCTTGTTGGTTATCAATTGCTGGGGTAGAGATTGGCCCTCGGTGGCAAACACCACGCAGGCTGTGGCCAGCGCGCAACGATTGAATATCGCCAGTCCACCTATATGAAACAGGGGTAATGAGGCCAGCCATCTGTCGCCGCTGTTGAGCGAGATCAGCGAGGCCGAACCCTTAGCACTGACGATGTGCTGACTCAGGCAGTGGACGGCGGCCTTCGGCGTACCGCTGGAGCCTGAAGTGAAGATGATATTGGCCCGGGTATCCGGATCTATTTGGGGAATAGTCTCAGCACGTGTTAGTTCACTTTTTGCACTGAAATTTAAGTCAGTCAGTGGTTCTGGTAAGAGTGAGTGTTTACTTTCTGTGTTGTTCAGAAACTTGCAGTCATCACTCCACAGATGGCGAATATCGTACTGCTGCAGCAAAGCCAATATCTGGGTCTGAGGAAATTTTGGCGAGATGGGGCAGAACAGCAAGCCCAGATCGATACACGCCCAATAGAGCATCAGCGCTTCTGGCCTGTTACTACAAATAACCCCAAGTTTGTCGCCAGTTGTTAAACCCTTCTCGGTCAGCTGTTGTCCCAGCGCAAGTACATGCTCACTCAGTTGCTGATAACTCAGCTCCCGCTCACCAGATTTAATCGCCAGTGAGTCAGGGGCTGTCAGGGCCGCCAGATGCAGTGGCGACACCTTGTTGGGCAAAATGGTGGGCACAGTGCTGGCCATCAGGCGTTCCACTCCTGTAGCAGCGTCAGATCAGCCTGTAGCAGTGTGGGCTTATCTGCCAGAGGCTCAATCAAGCCCTGGGTAAAGGCACACAGAGTGTCGACTCCTGGAGATTCCTGTGGCGTCAGCCAGGCGGCAATCCGAGCAATATCGGCGATTCCCTGTGAGCTTTCCAACGCGCTGCTCAGAATACAGCGCACCCCATGGGAGTCGGCCGTGAGTATCAACTCACTCAGGCGATAGAGGCTGCCGATTAGCATGGGTTTGAGCACCAGCGCAGTCAGTCCCTCTGTGGCGGCGAATTCATAGTCCGGATCGTTCAGGGTTTCGTCCAGTGCGTAAAGTACGCCTGTGGCCTGATAAACTGCGGGATTGTCCGCCGGATCGGCGCAAGGCTCTTCAATATACTCGATGGCATCCTGTGGCAAACAGGCGCAAAAATCTATCGCCTGCTCCAGACTGAATGCCCGATTGGCATCCAGACGCAGTTTGAGTCTGGGGTTGGCGGCCAGGATTTGATGAATCAGCTCAATCTCCTGTGCCGTCGGCAGTTGTCCCACCTTCACTTTAACGCTGTGCAGCTGTGGCGGCAGAGCTGATACTCTGGCTTTGACCTCAGCACCAACGGCTTGAATATCCTGACTGGCCGCTTCTTTATCGAAGTAGACCAGAGGTATCTCCACCTGTGGGATCCTCACCTCCGGCAGTTGCGCCGTCAGCTTGGCTTCCAGCAGGCTAAGGCCCAGGGCGGCACTGGGAAATGGGCTCTCATCTGCCAGTTGCAGCAGTTGTTGATAACTCTGTCCCGGCAAGGAAGTCAGTTTACTTTGCAGATAGTCAGTTACCTGCTGCAGAGACTCGCGGCTGAAGCCGGTCAGGGGATTTGCGTCAACATCCACGCCTGACAGGGGCGCGATCTCACTGTGGAAGGTCTCGCCCAGCTGATTGCTGATGCTCAGCAGCAAGCCCTGTCTGTTGTCTATGCGGGCCGCGCCTACGGGCAAGCAGGGCTGCAAAGGAATTTGATAACGGTATAGCGAGACTTTGCTGATCCGCTGCGTTTCTGTTGGTTCATGCCCCGATTGCTGAGGTTGAACTTCATGCTGTGCGCCATGGGTGGCATCCATTGTCATTCTTATCTGCTCCATGATGGCATCGGCGAGCAGCGCGGGCTGCTCAATATGAACATTGTGGCCAGCGTCCCTGATGTTTAGTTTGCATAGCCTGCTTTGGCTGGCCCAGCTATCGGCGAGGGCGGAGAATTTAGTGTCTCTCTCTCCGGCAAAAAACCAAACCGGACAACCAAGCCTGGTGGGCAACTGCCACATATCCTGTTGCAGCGCCAAAGAGGTGGCCCGGTAGCAATTGACCAGAGCCTGAGGGTTTGCATGGCGACGTTTGGCTACAAGTGCCTGCCTCTGGCTGTCAGTGAGGTCGGCAAACACAGGTTGTTGATACCAGTCCTGCAGTACCTCTTCCAGTTCAGTACTCTCAAATCGCTCAGCCCAGGCATTATCATTGATGGCCCTGGCATCTTTCTCCTGCTGAGTCAGCAACCCCGGATGACAGGACTCCAGCATCAGAGCTTTGAGTCGGGTGGGAGAAGTTTGATTCAGGCGGTTGGCCAAATGCAGCGCCACCCGGCCGCCAAGGGAATAACCCAGCAGAGAAAACTCATCAATGCCGTGGCTGTCCAGCGTGCTGATTATCAGGTCGGCACAGGTATCGAAACCCGGCGTCGGCAGCCTGAATTGCTCGCTGCTGCCATGACCGGGAAGATCAACACACAGGCAGTGGAACTCAGGTGTCAGCAAAGGCAGCAAGGGCTGCCAGTCATCGGCATTGCCCAGAAAGCCATGAAGCAACATCAGAGCCGGCAGCGAAGGATCGCCATGTCGACTCAGCGCCAGTTCTGACCCGGTTGCTGCCAGTTCTGCGCTCACAGGCCCTGTCTCACCAGTTGACCGATAGCCGCGATCTGGTCGCTGGCCTGATTTGAGCTGACAACGACTTCAATCACTGTGGTGCCCTTGTGTTGCAACGCTTGCAGGTAGGTCTGTTTAAACTCATCGGCATCAGTGGGCCTGTGGTAAGGCAGACCAAACATAGTGGCGGCCCCCTCAAAACTCAGGCCATGGCTGAGACGATAGTACTGGCTGCGCAGCGCCTCATTGGGAACCGGCAGCAGGTTAAAGATATTGCCGCCATCATTATTGAGAATAACCAATACAAATGGCCCGCTTGCGGTGCGGGCAATCGCCATGGAGTTCAGATCATGGAGCTGGCTCAGGTCACCAATCACCAAAGTGGTTGGCTGATCCTCATGGGCTGCTACGCCGCAGGCCGTTGCCAACAGACCGTCAATACCAGACGCGCCCCGGTTGGTGTAAGTCACACTGGTGTCGCCTTCACCCTGGGGGGCAAACATATCAAACATTCTGACCGGCAAACTGTTACCGATAAACAGCTGATGGGCCGGGGCTCTGGCTATGGTTCTAATCACCTGGGCTTCGCCAAATTCACCCAAATCTATCTGTTGCTGCAGCAGTTGCTCCAGAGCTTGATTATGTTGGCTCAGTGCATTAGCCCACTGCCGGTGGCTGGATTCAGGCCACTGAAGGCCCGCAAACTGCGCCAGCGGGGCGGTAAAAAGCTGCTTACTGTTGTGGCTTGGGTCCAGCCGCTCCTGACGGAACAGCAGTTGCCAGTAAGCACTCCACTTATGCTTGGCCAGATAGCTGATCAAGCGCTTTGACAGTAAACGCCCACCAACCACCAATACTCTATCGGCTTCATCCAATAAAGCTCTGGCATTGGGCTCCTGCAGCAGTTGGTCTATATGCCCTATCGCCTGGGGATGCTGGCGCAACTGGCACTGGGCATCGGTCAGCAGTGGCCAGCCCAGTTTTTGGCTCAGGGCCAGCAGCTCTGCGGGATCCTGTTCGGGTGACAAAGTGCCCGCCACTATCACCCCTTTACCCCTGACAAACTCCTGTAGTTGAGCGTCAGTTGGCAGGCTGGAGGGCTGACAGGTCGCAACCCGGCACCATGGCTGGTCATCTTGCTGCCAGTCATTCAGCGGCGCGAGATAGTCGGCAAAGGTGTCAGTGTGAGTTTCATTGGGATACAGAGGTTCGCGATACATACAGTTGATATGTAGCGGCTGAAACTGGTTGCTGACGGCATCATCAATGGCGCTCAGTAAGGCCTGTGGCGCGATGGCGATATCCGGCGTCGGCAGATTCATCTGTTTGGCATAACCGGCGAAAATCGCGGGTTGCACAATGGCCTGATTGGCGCCGCAGTCGAGCAGCTCAGGTGGACGGTCTCCAGACAGAACAATCAAGGGCACATGGGTCAACCAGGCCTCAACGATAGCTGGATACAGGTTAGCTACCGCGGTACCTGAAGTGGTGATAATGGCAACCGGCGAACGACTTGCCTTGGCCAGCCCCAGCGCCAGAAAACCCAGACCGCGCTCATCGAAATGCAGATGTTGTTTGAGCTTTTGCTGTCTGGCGGCTGCCAGTGTCAGTGGGGTCGAACGTGAACCCGGTGCCATGCATACATGCTTAACACCCAGACGGGCCAGTTCTTCCAGTATCAAGGCGCCCCAAAGCAGATTGAGCTCGGCGATTTGATGGGTTTGCATAGGTCTGTACCATATCTATCGAACTGCCTTGCGCCGGGGCGTAATGACAGTAAAAAGAGTTGCTTGAGATTCTAACTTAAACTTGGGAGTTTTTGCCTACAGCGAAAAAGAAAAAAGGCCCGTACGTGATGAAGCGTACGAACCTTGCAGGGAAATCGTTTCAGCAGTGACTGACGTTTTGGTCAGTTAGTCAGTTTTTCACAGTGTTCCATATCCATCATGGCTGCCAACTCCTGAGAACAGTCGTGGTCAGGGGCGCATATCTGTACCCGGTAGTTAAACCAGGGGGTCATCACAGACAGGCGAAGCCTGTGTGCTTAGAGGGCAAGCTTCAGGTGTTGGAATTGGCGGCATAATAGCCATTGGAGAGAAAAAATAAATCAGTCATCGCTCAATTTGTGAACGCTGACTTTTATTTCAGAATCCTATAATTAAATTTTTAAGAGGCTGCTTTTGTTTCACAACATTTTAATTTTATAAATTGAGATTCAGAGCTATATTAGCGCCTAAAATATATAACTATAAGACGCTTGGTAGTTGAGATGTTGGATCAGGAAATCAGGGCATTCTTTGTCTTTAAATCGATATATGAAACTGGCAGCGCCCGACTCGTTGCCGAAATGTATGATATTTCGCAATCAAAAGTAAGCCGCTATTTATCCGGTTTACGAGATTTATACGCGGATACTTTATTTATTCGTAAAAAAACCGGCTTTGTTCCTACAGCCCGGGCGCATCAGCTTTACCCTGTGATCAGCCAGGTTGTCTCTTTGACTGAAGAGCTGATCCAGCAAAACAGCCGGGATGTGGATGTCAGCGAATGTGTTATCGCCGTACCTCCGACTTTCTCTGTGGGCCTGCCTGACTATCTGGATAAGACTCTCAAGCTAATCTATCCCGGCCTGTCTTTTTCACTGAAGCCAACCCGCAGAGGGATTTGTGAAGATGTGGTCAAGGGCAATGTCTGTATTGCCTTGACCCACAGAGAGTGCACCCGTACTGCGGACTGCAGCAAGCAGGGGGTCTCAATGATCACTGCAGAGCCAGTCTGTAATGGCAGTATCGTGTATGTGGTTGCCGCTGAATCTCATCCGCTGTGGCAGCAGGAGTTGCTGTTGGAAAACCTGGCTCAGCACCCTTATGTGATTACCCAGATGCCTGGCTTTAACGATGAAACTGATCCCTTTGAGGTGTTCTGCAGCAAGCATGGTCTGCCGTTGAGTGTGGCGCAGCGTACTGCCAGCCTGGCGACCTTGTTGGAAAGTCTGACCCTGTCTGAAGGAGTGTCCCTGTTGGGTACCGCCTGTGCCTCTGAGTTTATTACCCGCTTCCCGGGTATGAGGTCTATGGCACTGCCTGCAGAAGAGTTTGCTAAATTGCATTTAGAAGTGCCAGCTCCCAAGTATGGCTTTATCTGTCGTCAGGATCGCAGAGAGAAAATTCCACCTCTGCTTATTTCTGCTTTGAAGAGCTATATCATGGAACAGGTTTCTGCAAAGTGATAACTAAATTAGTTAATTACTAAAAAAATCAGGGCGACTTAATGTCGCCCTGAACTTTATTCGTGAAATAACTCAAATATCTCGATGAGATTAATAACAGTTATTATTTCTCGGTGACTTTGTAATACTCAAAACCGGAATTATTGCCCAGGTTTGAGAAGCTTGAAGTCCCGAAATAAAGCTCACCATTTACCACTGCGGCGTTACGGATACCGTTATTGTCAGGGTTGGCAAAACCATCTGCAGTGATGCGCTCGGCAGCTTCGTCTGACTCTTCAAACACAATCAGGTCGGCGCCGGACTGGTTGCTGTTGCCACGAACCTGTTGTGCCCAGCGGTACACATAGCCCATTGGATTGTTGTAAGCCTGATCCTGCCAGCTGTTGCCACCCATCATATCGACAGGGAAACAGGTACCGGCAAGACAGAACTGATCCGGTGCCAGTCGTGGCAGCCTGGCGGCTTTACTCTGAATCGCTTCGATATTGTCATAGTAATCGCGCATACCACTGCCTAGATCGAAGCCACCAATGTAAAGCTGCTCGTCGTGCACCACGGCAGTCCAGGCATAAACGTTCAGCACTTCGCCCCAACCTGCAGGTCCATACTTGGGTTCCAGACCCATACGGTTTGGCTGTTTACGCCATTTACTACCGTTGAAAGCCCACTGTTTTTTATCACCGTACAGCAGCTCAGGCTTGAACTTGTGAGGTTTGTAGAAGCGGTTCATCTTCATACGGAAGATAGACGACGCACGCCAGCTCTTGATAGCCAACTCCTCTTCCACAGCGCTGTATTCACCATCCTGCACCGCAGGGAACTGCTCAGGGTATGCCGCTTTCAGTTTGTCATAACCACCTGAGTGACCCACATGCATGGTGCCGAAGTACAGGTAGCCATCAAACATTGTCATGGCACCCATCTCATAGGTCTTGGCAATCACAGGGTCAGCATCGAAATCTTCGGTCTTGAAGATAGTGGTGAACTGCATAGGCTCAGCTTTACTGAAACCGGCTACTGGCATAGGGTTGGACGCCAACAGGTTACCACCCTGATAGGCTGGATCTTTGGCCGCCTTGGGGTGTGCCCAGGTACTGACCACCAGTCGCTCTTTACCTTTTTCATCCTGAGTTGTCACAAACTCTCCCGGCAGACCTTCATACTGGAAGCTGTCAGGGGTGACCACGTCAAAGCCATGGGTATCGCCACCGGCAAATGGCGCGTCTTTAGTGCCGACCCAGCGCAGGCCCACTGTGCCTGAAGTGCCCGCCTGACCCAGAGAGGTATCCGGACCCATAAAGGTATACAGGGCGCTGCTGCCATCGGGGTGAGTCAGCACTGTCATGCGACGGGAAGAGTCGTATGGGAAGTCAGCTTTACCCAAATAGGTGCGGGTCTGACTGTCGAAGGCGAATACCCGCAGGAAACCCTCGGCAGATTCAGTGGCGCTCTGGCTGTCCAGGTTGGCATGACCAATAAAGAACACTACGCCATTGTGGGCACCGGCAGAGCGGAAACCATAGATCTTGCTGGCTTCGCCTTCAAATACACCATTGCCCAGATGCTTGGTCGGGCCTTTGGCGATATCGTCTGCATAGTTCTGGCCCGGCGCGTTCTGGATCTCATTGGGGTTGATCACACTGGTTTGCTGGCTGCTGACATCATAGATATACAGCTGACCCGGGCGGTCGATATCCACCAGGTTACAGGCCTGCACTTCAGAGTCGAACGCGGTGACCAGCATAGGCAACTTCAGGTGTTTCATCATCCAGCCACACCAGCCGTTGTTCAGGCTGCCGAACCAGATCTCTTCACCCACCTGAGCCACGCCCCAGGCGTAAGAAGCATTACGACGCGCAGCCGCAGGCTCGTCGGTGTGCTCTGCATCGGCTTCTGTCAGTCCGGCGTAGGGTTCAAACTGGTTGTTGGGGTTGGCGCGACCGAAAAAGATCTCATCCACAGGTGCTATGGAAACACGTTCCGCAACAAAGTCATCTGTGGTTTCCATTACTCTGCGGTAATCGTCATCTGCGAATGCAGCGCCAGTCAGGGTCAGAGAAGCCACCAGACCGAGCCTGAAAATGTTTCTCATCTTATTGTTATTTAAATAGGTTGTTGTGGTTTTCAATTGTGTTCCATCAATATCACACATGATCGGGGGCGCTAATTTAGCGTTTTTTTTACTTCTGTCTGTGACCTGAGCAATGAATTGAGCACAGAGGGCAGGAATAATCGAACAATTCTCAGGCGAAGGTGTTAATTGAAATATCATCACTTGTTAAATTTCAGCCGGTAAATATACTGAGTGCCCTGAGACATAGGCTTGAAAGCTGTGTCTTTACTACTTGTCGGAGTGCCCGCTAACTGTCTTATCAACAGGCATAGGGCTGAGACCACGTAAGTGGGATCCGTTGAACCTGATCAGGCTAATACCTGCGAAGGGAACAAGTGTGGCTGACAGGCCGTGTCATATCTGCAGTTTGGTATTGGATATGGTGCATCAATATTAGCAACTGCTGTTTTATTGAGGTTTCATTTCAACAGCGATTGAAACGCCAGTCAGTAATCACCTGCCATCAACGCCATCCGACAAGCATTAATTCCCATAAAATTGGAGTGATGCTATGTCGACCAGAAAACAAACCCGGCTCGAAGCCAAAACTTACCTCGACACCCTGTCGACCCAACCTTTTCCCAACTCAAACAAGCTGTATGTGCAGGGCTCACGACCCGACCTTAACGTGGGCATGCGGGAAATCACATTGGCGCCCAGCCTGGTGGGGGGTGATAAAGACAAGCCTGTGTTTGAGCCCAATGACAGTATTCGCGTGTATGACACCTCGGGTTGCTACACAGATCCTGACCATCAAATCGATATCTATCGCGGAGCACCTAAAGTCAGGCAATCCTGGATTGAAGAGCGTCATGACACTGAGCTGACTGAGGGCGTCAGTTCTGAGTTTGCCAAATCACGACTGGCGGATGACACCCTGGACGAACTCAGGTTCCCAGCCTTGCCTGCCATTCGCAGTGGTCAGCCGGGCAAGTGTGTCACTCAACTTCACTATGCCCGTCAGGGCGTGATTACGCCTGAGATGGAGTACATCGCCATCCGGGAGAATATGGGGCGGGCGGCTCAGCGTTTTAAAGATGACAGCCTGAATCATCAGCATCAAGGTCAGGGTTTTGGTGCCAATCTGCCGGAGCAGATCACCCCGGAGTTTGTCCGTAAAGAGGTGGCCGGGGGCAGGGCTATCATTCCCGCCAACATCAACCATCCTGAATCTGAACCCATGATTATCGGCCGCAATTTTCTGGTGAAGGTGAATGCCAATATAGGAAATTCATCTGTGACCTCTTCCATTGAGGAGGAGGTGGAGAAGATGCTCTGGTCCACCCGTTGGGGCGGCGATACCGTGATGGATCTGTCCACCGGTCGCAATATCCACGAGACCCGGGAATGGATTTTGAGAAACAGCCCGGTGCCCATAGGCACAGTGCCCATGTATCAGGCGCTGGAGAAGGTGAATGGGGTTGCCGAAGATCTCACCTGGGAGGTGATGCGCGATACCCTGATTGAGCAGGCTGAGCAGGGAGTAGATTACTTCACCATTCATGCCGGACTGCTGCTGAGATTTGTGCCACTGACGGCTAAACGCATGACGGGCATTGTTTCCCGCGGCGGCTCCATCATTGCCAAGTGGTGTCTGGCCCACCATAAAGAGAACTTCCTCTATACCCACTTCCGTGAGATCTGTGAAATCTGTGCCCGCTTCGATGTCTCCTTGTCGCTGGGGGACGGCCTGCGCCCCGGCTCTATTGCCGATGCCAATGATGAAGCTCAGTTTGCCGAGCTCAGAACTTTGGGTGAACTGACCAAAATCGCCTGGGAATACGATGTGCAGGTGATGATTGAGGGGCCGGGTCATGTGCCTATGCATCTAATCAAAGAGAACATGGAAGAGCAGCTTAAGCATTGTGATGAAGCGCCTTTCTATACTCTTGGCCCGCTGACCACAGATATTGCTCCGGGTTACGACCACATAACGTCTGGCATTGGGGCGGCGATGATCGGCTGGTATGGCTGCGCCATGCTCTGCTATGTGACCCCCAAAGAGCATCTGGGTCTGCCTAACAAGGAGGACGTTAAAACCGGCCTTATCACCTATAAGCTGGCGGCCCACGCTGCGGATCTGGCCAAGGGGCATCCCGGCGCGCAGATCAGGGACAATGCGCTGTCCAAGGCCAGATTTGAGTTCCGCTGGGAAGACCAATTCAACCTGTCGCTGGATCCCGATACCGCCCGCAGTTTCCATGATGAAACCCTGCCTCAAGAGTCGGGTAAGGTGGCTCACTTCTGCTCCATGTGCGGCCCCAAGTTCTGCTCCATGAAGATCAGTCAGGAGGTACGTCAGTACGCCGCCGAAAACCCATCGCTGCAAACCCTGGCGGGTGACGCAGTCACCATGATAAGTGCTGAGCAGGCTGCCGCCTCCATGGCTCAGGCACAGCTTGTCCAACACGGGATAGCAGAGCAGGGCATGGCCGACAAAGCCAAAGAGTTTAGAGACTCAGGTGCTGAGCTGTACCGACCCAAAGCGGAGGCCTGATATGACTCAGGCCAATATTGAATTTGCCCGGCACAGCTTTGAGGCCGGTGACAGCAATTGTGGTGAGCCAGCAGGTCTGGCCCATCTCTATCCTGTGGTAGACAGCGCTGACTGGATTGCCCGGTTGCTGCCCATGGGCATACGCACTGTGCAGCTGAGAATAAAGCAGGGCGATCCCTGCGAACTGGAGAGAGAGATCTGCCGGGCGATCGCGCTGGGGCGGGAGCACAATGCCTGTGTGTTTATCAATGATTACTGGCAATTGGCATTGAAGCACGGCGCCTATGGTGTGCATCTGGGGCAGACAGATATGCCCAAAGCAGATCTGAGCGGGATCGCGACCGCGGGTATGCGTCTTGGGGTATCAACCCGGACCGCCGATGAGTTGATTACAGCTATCAGGATGCGTCCCAGCTATCTGGCTATAGGTCATATCTTTCCCACTCCCACCAAGCAGATGAGCACGCCACCACAGGGACTGGCAACCCTGAAGCAGCATGTGCAAACGGTCGCGGGTGGGATACCCACAGTTGCCATTGGCGGTATCGATCTCGGCCGCGCCGCCGATGTCTGGCAAACCTGTGTTGATGCAGTCGCTGTGGTCAGGGCGGTGACGGAGTCACGGGATCTGACAGACGATCTGGCACGCTTTAACACCCTGTTGGCACGCCGCAAGGAGGTAGTTTGTGATTGATGAGACAAGCGCGACAGAGGAGCTGAGCGCCGCCGAGTTTTTGCGTTACAGCCGCCAGTTAATGCTGCCGGAATTGGGTGAAGAAGGGCAGTTACAACTTAAACGGGCCAGGGTGCTGGTGGTCGGTGCCGGAGGGCTGGGCAGTGCAGCCTTATTGAGCCTTGCTGCCGCTGGCGTCGGCCAGATACATATTGCCGATCCGGACGCTGTGGAGCTGTCCAATCTGCAACGGCAGCTGGCATTTGAAAGTGGCGACGTCGGTATCAATAAAGCCAAGGCCACAGCGGCCAGGTTAACGCGTCTTAACCCTCATATTCAGTTACAGGTTTTGCCTCTGGCGTTGCGGGGCGAACTGCTTGCTGAGCAGGTGGCGAGCGTGGATCTGGTGTTGGATTGCTCGGATAACCTGAGCACCCGATATCAGGTCAATCAAAAATGTGCAGAGGGGCAAAAGCCGCTTGTCAGCGGAGCAGCTACCGGCTGGCAGGGACAACTGATGACCTTTGATTTCCGGCGGTCTGATGCGGCCTGCTATCAATGCCTGTTCCCCTTTGATTCCAATCTCAGCCCGGACGATGCAATACCGATTGGCAGTTGTCGCACTCTGGGGATTATGGGGCCTGTGGTTAACACCCTTGGCACCTTGCAGGCGCTGCAGGCGATCAAGCTGATATTGGGATTGGATGCGGACAGTGGAATGTCTTACTTGAGACGTTTCAACGGCCTGACACTGGAGTGGCAGACGCTGGCGGTTGCCAGAGATGCTGATTGTCCTGTTTGTGGATATCAGGGGAGTCGCAGTCGAGAGAACAGGGGAAGCTCACAGAGGAGAAGCGAATATGTTGATACAGGTAAATGACCGACAGATTGAGCTGCCTGTGGGCAGTGATGTCACCGCAGTGTTTGATGCGCTCGAACTGACTCCCCAGGGCTATGCACTGGCCATTAATGGCATGGTGCTGCCCAAAAGTGAGTGGCCCCATACCCGGCTCAGTCCGGGAGATGATCTCGCCGTATTTCAGGTAATTGCAGGAGGCTGACCATGTTAACCATTGCCGATAAAACCTTTCATTCCCGGCTGTTTACCGGCACAGGTAAGTTTGCCGGAAGTCGCCAGATGGCAGCAGCGCTGAAGGCGTCAGGTTCAGAGCTGGTGACCATGGCGCTGAAGCGGCTGGAACTGGAGTCCCAAAACAAGCACGACGATATTCTCTCGCCTCTGTTGGCTGCCGGGGTCAATCTGCTGCCCAATACCTCAGGCGCCAGGAGTGCTGAAGAAGCTATATTTGCTGCCCGGCTGGCGCGGGAGGCTTTAGGGACCCACTGGCTCAAACTGGAGATCCACCCGGATCCCAAATACCTGATGCCGGATCCCATCGAAACCCTTAAAGCAGCACAGCAGCTGGTGCAGGAGGGCTTTGTGGTGCTGCCCTACTGTCATGCCGACCCTGTGCTCTGTAAGCGTTTAGAGGAGGTGGGCTGCGCCGCAGTGATGCCACTGGGTTCACCTATTGGCAGCAATAAAGGACTGGCTTCCAGAGAGTTTCTGCAGATTATTATCGATCAGGCGCGGGTGCCTGTGGTGGTGGATGCAGGTATTGGTGCGCCGTCCCATGCCGCAGAAGCGATGGAGTTGGGGGCCGATGCCGTGCTGGTGAATACCGCTATCGCCACGGCTGCCAATCCCACTGCTATGGCCAGTGCCTTTAAATTGGCTGTGGAAGCCGGACGTATAGCCTTCGAGTCAGGACTGGCACCTGAGCACACCCAGGCGGTGGCATCCAGTCCGCTTACCGGCTTTCTGTCTGTTGGAGAGCCTGCCCTGTGAATGAGCATGACATTGCTGAGGGGTTTGTCAGTACATTTGCCGGGCTCAACTGGGATGCACAGCGCTTAAGTATCTATGCCAAAAGGGCGACGGATGTTGAGCGTGCCCTGCAGTCGGGCAAGCGCACGCTGGAAGACTTCAAAGCGCTGATCTCGCCTGCGGCAGAGCCTTACCTGGAGCAGATGGCGCAGCAAAGTGCTGCCCTTACCCGGCAGCGCTTCGGCCACACCCTGGGCATGTATCTGCCTTTATACCTGTCCAACCTTTGCGCCAATGTCTGCAGCTACTGTGGCTTCTCCATGGATAACCGCATCAAGCGCAAAACTCTGACTCTGGATGAGGTAGAGGCAGAGTGCCGGGCCATTAAAACCATGGGATTCGACTCCATATTACTGGTCACCGGCGAGCATGAAACCAAGGTGGGCATGGACTATTTCCGTCAGGTATTGCCTTTGGTTAAGCGCTATTTCAGTTATCTGGCGATGGAGGTGCAGCCGCTGCAAAGCCATGACTATGCCGAACTCAAAGCCCTGGGGCTGGATGCGGTAATGGTGTATCAGGAAACTTATCATCCTGTGACTTATGCCAGGCATCACCTGAGGGGGAAAAAGGCTGACTTTGGCTATCGGCTGCAAACCCCGGACAGGCTGGCGCGGGCCGGTATCGACAAAATAGGTTTGGGAGCCTTGATAGGTTTGGAGGACTGGCGCACCGACAGCCTGTATGTCGCTGCTCACCTTGAGTATCTGGAGCGCCACTATTGGCAGAGTCGTTACTCCATCTCTTTTCCCCGTCTGCGTCCCTGCGCAGGTAATACAGAGATAAAGTCCATTATGGAGGACAAGCATCTGGTACAGCTGATTTGTGCCTACCGCTTATTTAACCCCAGTGTGGAGCTGTCTTTGTCGACCCGGGAATCCCCCTGGCTGAGGGATAATTTGCTGCCTTTAGGGGTAACTGCTCTGTCAGCCGCCTCCAGTACTCAGCCCGGCGGTTACGCCAATCCTGAACCCGCATTAGAACAGTTCAGCATCAGTGATGAGCGCAGTGTGGCCGAGGTAGCAAAGACAGTAAAACAGGCGGGTTTTGACGTGGTGTGGAAAGACTGGGACAGGCGCTATTCCGGAGGCTAAGAATGTAACCACTATTATTGCGTTGCACTCTCCCTTTTTTGTTAGTTCAGTGTCGGCTGATATTGTGATTTAGTCGACACTGTTTTAACTGCAGCTCCTGCTCTCACTGCATTTGAGAACTATTTTCATTAACTCTTTTGGGATAATTTTTTATTTATCCCAATGGAGGTATGACACTTATTTTTGACCTTGGTCATATTTTAATATTTCGCGATTTCCCCGTTCCGTTCACAAACCTGTTCACAGGCATTAACAATCTTGGCTTGAGCTGTTCAGGCGTAAAACATAAAAACATTACTAAACATATGGTTATAAAAAGCATTTGTAGTGCTTTTTATGGTCGTCCAGTGAGTGTTTAATCACGAATATTATTTTTGTGTATGCGATGTCGCATTTTTCCCCTTCTGAAAAATAACAAACCCAGTTTCTATATTTCTGTCTTTTAAAATACCTCTACCGGGGTAGCCAGCCCCAAATTCCGATTCGTGAATTAATAACAAGAAGTGAAAGGCCAGAGAATGATTGAGCGTGTAAAGCGGGGCTTAAAGATAAGTCTGAGCGCACTGTTCGCCATGGGATTGTCCATGGCGTTTTCAGTTTCTGCTGCTCCCTGGGATAAATTGACCGGGGAAGAGCTGGAGCAACAGCTGTCTCAGAAGTTTGCCGAAGGCAAATACTCTCCTAAAGGGGCAGATTCCTGCCTGATGTGCCACAAGCGCAACGAAAAGGTGATGGACCTGTTTAAGGGCGTGCATGGCGCGACCAACAGCAGTGCATCGCCTATGGCACAGCTGCAGTGTGAATCCTGCCACGGCCCAATGGGCAAGCATAACCGCGGCGGCAAAGAGCCGATGATCACCTTTGGCAGTGACACTAAATTGCCAGCCCAAAGCCAGAACAGTGTGTGTCTGGGCTGTCACAACGACCCACAACAGATGGCATGGCACAACAGCACCCACAATCTGGAAGAGATTGCCTGTGCTGACTGTCACCAGATCCACGCTGCTGAAGATCCTACGCTGGATCCACTCAAGGTGAATGACACCTGCGTAAGCTGTCACACCCAGGAAAAAGCGGATATGCACAAGCGCTCATCTCACCCGCTGAAGTGGGATCAGATGACCTGTACTGACTGTCACAACCCCCACGGCAGCATGACCGAAAGCGCCTTGGTGAAGCCAAGCCTGAACGACACCTGTTACGAGTGTCATACCGACAAGCGCGGTCCATTCCTGTTTGAGCATGCTCCGGTAGTGGAAAACTGCGCCAACTGTCACAACGCCCACGGCAGTGTAAATGAAGACCTGCTGGATAAGCGTGTGCCACAGCTGTGTCAGCAGTGTCACGCCGACGATGGCCACGGTGCCCGCGTTGTACCACAGGATGGCATGAGCTCCTTCGGTGGTGGCAAGAGCTGTCTGAACTGTCACAACCAGATCCACGGTTCCAACCATCCGGGCGGCAGCCTGTTTGGCCGCTAACAAGGAGTGCGAGAGATGCGATTTTCTTTGAATCTGTTGACCCTGGCACTGCTGTCTGCGACCGGTGCCGTGACTGCTGCCGACTTTGGTATTCAGCATGCCAACACCGCCAAGGTGAAGCAGGCTGCTTACCAGTGCAAGCAGTGCAAAATCCCTGCAGTCCATACCGGCAGCGTGACCGCCAGCCTGGGCTATGTAGACAGCAGCGACAGCCATGCCGGTAACGCCTTTGGCACCAATGATGAAGGTGTAGTTGCCGGTGTTGATGCCAATGTCAGTTACCTGAACGCTGAGGGCTACCGCAGTCAGTTGCAGGCTCATCAGTTGGGGATGGACAACGGCTTTGTTTCTGCCCGCAGTGGCAAGATTGGCGAGTACAAGGTTGAGCTGGACTACCGCAACATCACCACCTGGCAGGATGAGGCTCAAACTCAGCTGTGGCATCACGGCGGCATGCTGACCCCAAGTGAGTCAGTGCGTTTTGTTGACCTCAAGCTGGAGCGTCAGCAGGGCGGACTCGGCTTTGAGTATCAGATCAATGAAGATCTGAACACCTATGTCCGTTACGACCGCGAAGACAAGACAGGCAGCAAGAGCGCCAGTCTGATGAGCCCTCGCCCAATCAACTTTGCCCAGCCAGTGGATGAAAGCACTGACAAGCTGAGTGCCGGTGTAGTGCTGAGCGGTGACAGTTGGATGACGGATATCAGCTATCACGGCAGCCAGTACAAGAACAATATCAACCACATGAGCCTGCCATACGCTTATGACGTATACGCAGCCACGCCAGACAACCAGGCGCACCAACTGGCGGTAGCCGGTCAGTACCGTCTGGATGCCACTGTGCTCAATGGCCGTGTGGTGGCGGGTCGTATGATCCAGGACGATAACCTGATCCAGGTTGCCGGTAACCCACTGCAAAACTGGGACGGTCAGGTCGATACTCTGGATGCCAAGCTGGCAGCCACCTCAATGCTGACCCCGCGCCTGCGTGTTGGCGGCAGTGTGGATTACTCAAAGCGTGACAACGACTCATCTGTGTATGAGTTTATGCAGCCACGTCTGAGCTATGACCCGCTGAGCAACTCGTTCAAGCAGAACACTGTGCTGGATATCGAGCGTCAGACCGTCAAGCTGAACACCGCCTACCGTCTGGCTCAGGGCTACCGCCTGCAGGCCGGTTACGACTACAAGCAGGTTGAACGCAGCTATGGCGAGCGTGAGCAGACCCGCGATAACACGCTTTGGGCCGAGCTGGATATTCGCAAGTTCGACACTGTCAGCTTCGAAATCAAGGCCAGTCACGGTATCCGTGGTGGCAGCGCCTATGAAGCCAGTGAGCTGACCTCCAGCGAAGAGCAAAGCCTGCTGCGCAAGTTCAACCTGGCTGACCGCAATCGCACCGAGCTGGAACTGGGTACTCAATACACCCCGGCCAACTGGATGTCGCTGGATCTGACGGTGCACTACGCCATTGATTCTTTTGATGAGAGAAAGGGTGACGATACCGTTCTTGGTCTTCATGAGTCCCGTGACTACGGCTATGACCTGAACCTGAATCTGTTCCTGAGCGACAAACTGACTGCCTACGGCTTTGCCGGTCAGCAGTGGATCGACTCTGAGCAGGCGGGAGATCAGGCCAATATCTGGTACGCGGATATCAACGACAGCTTTATCAACCTGGGTGCAGGTGTGGCCTACAGTGGCCTGCTGGATGACCGCCTGACTGTCGGTGCCGACTACCTGTTTGCCAACTCCAATGGTGAAACCCTGGTCGACGCCAACCTGACTGGCAGCACCAGCTACGGCGACTACTACAGCTTTAACCACAGTGTTGAGCTCTATGGCGAATACGCCCTGAGCGAGTCCATGCAGTTGAAGCTGGCTTACCAGTACGAACGCTTCTATGACACCGACGCCAGCGAAGTTGGCGTGGATGCAATTACCGGTTTAACGACTCTGGGCTTGGGTAACCATAACTACAACGCCCATCAGCTGATGTTGTCCTTCAGCTACATTCTTTGAGGATAAAGATAATGGAACGCAGAAGTTTCTTGAAAATGAGTGCTGCTCTGAGCGCGGCCGCCACCGTCTCCGGCTGTAACTCCAGCTCGAAGGACGCAGACGTGGTACCTCCACAGCCTCCGGTTGGCGAAGAGAAGGTGAACTGGTCTTCCTGTCTGGTGAACTGTGGCTCTAACTGCCCAATCAAGGTATTCAGCCGTGATGGCGTGATCACCCGTGTTGAAACCGACCACGAAGTGGAAGACGTGTACGGCCTGCATCAGGTTCGCGCCTGTGCCCGTGGTCGTTCTCTGCGTCAGCGTACCTATGCGCCGGATCGTCTGAAGACGCCAATGAAGCGTGTGGGTGAGCGTGGTGAAGGTAAATTTGTACCTATCAGCTGGGATGAAGCAACACAGACTATCGCTGACAACCTGCAGCGCGTTATCAGCCAGTATGGTAACCAGGCAGTATTCCGTTCTTACGGCTCAGGTGCTTACTACGGTTTTGCCTCCAACGCCAACTTCAACCGCCTGTTCAACCTGGTAGGTGGCTGCCTGAATGCTTACGGTAACTACTCCTGGGCACAGCAGATGGAAGCGGCCAAGCACACCTTCGGTACCGGCAGTACCAGTGGTTCTTCCACCGTAACTATCGAAGACAGCGACTTCTTCCTGGGTGTGGCTTACAACCCTAACGAAATCCGTCAGTCCGGTTCAGGCGAAGGCTATGACTTCGTTAAAGCACTGGAACGTAACCCGGATCTGAAGATCGTGATGATCGATCCACGTTACACCGACTCCATGCTGGGTAAAGAAGGTCAGTGGCTGCCAATCCGTCCGGGTACCGATGCAGCATTTGCTGAAGCTGTGGCTTACGAGATGATTAAATCCGGTTGGGTTGATACCCACTCTCTGGATTTCATCAGCAAGCACACTGTGGGCTATGATGCGGCCTCCATCGACGCACAGAAAGCTGAGTTTGAAGCCAGCGGCGACGCCACCAAGGTGGAATACGCCAAGCACATGAACAGCGAAGAGAACTACCGCGACTACATTCTGGGTCTGGGTATCTACTCTGAGCCACGCACCCCTGAGTGGGCTGAAAAGATCACTGGTATCTCTGCCGCTCAGATCCGCGCTATCGCCAAGGATCTGATGAACGCTCAGCGTCCATACATAGTGGTGGGTGCAGGTGTTAACCGTCAGGCCAACGGGGAGCAGAGCATGCGCGCCCTGTACATGCTGTCTGTGCTGACCGGCAAACTGGGTAACCGTGGTGTATCCAACGGTGAACTGCCATACATGACAGGTATGTACCGTGCTGGTATCCCTGCGGGCACCAACCCGGTTAAAGAAACTATCTCTTTCTTTACCTGGACTGAAGCGGTTGTGAACGGCAAAGAGTTCACTGCCCGTACCCATGGTATCCGTGGCACTGAAGGCCTGGATGACAAGCTGGGTACCAACATCCACTTTATCTTCTCTGCCTCTGACAGCTCACTGCTGAACCAGCACGCCGAGATTAACAACACGGCTCAAATTCTGCGTGATGCTCAGGACTTGTTTGTTGTGTCCTGTGACTGCTGGATGACTCCGGGTGCCAAGTTCGCTGACATCATCCTGCCTGACACCAGCTGGCTGGAGTCCAACGATCTGGTAGACAACTCTTACGCTGCCGGTTCTCTGGGTTACCTGACTGCCATGTCTGCCGCAGTTGACCCTATGTGGGACTGCAAGTCCATGTACGAAGCTGCCGCCATGATCGCTGACAAGATGGGCGTTGGCGCTCAGTTCACCGAAGGCAAGACCGAAGCTGACTGGCTGGAACATCTGTATGAGCAGACTCGTACCAACAGCCGTAACAGCGGTGTAGTACCAGCATTCCCTGCGACTTACAAAGAAGCCCAGCAGATTGGTGTATTCCGCAAGGATATGAAGCTGAACCACGTCGCCCTGCAAAGCTTCGTGAAGGACGGCAAAGCACTGAACACGCCTTCCGGCAAGATTGAGATCTACTCTGCCGAGCTGGCATGGCGCGCTGCCAACTGGACTCAGGAAGATGTGACCGGCGTTAAAGGTGACACCATCACAGCCATTCCTCAGTACACAGTGACCTGGGACAGCTACGAAGATACTGACACTGCAACTGACTATCCGCTGCAGCTGGCCACTTACCACACCAAGGGCCGTACTCACTCCAGCTATCACAACGTGCCATGGCTGCGTGAAGCGGTTGAAGATGCACTGTGGATGAACCAGTTTGATGCCGATGCCTATGGCGTGAGCTCTGGTGACAAGGTTGTTGTGTATAACGCCCGTGGTGCCATTGAAGTGCCTGTGAAGATTACCCCACGTGTGGCACCAAACGTTGTGGCTCTGGGCCAGGGCGCCTGGTATCTGGCTGATACCAAAGGTCGTACCGATGACAGTGGTCGTCCGCTGGATATCGGTGGTGCAGTAAACACCCTGACCCGTTACCAGCCAAGCCCGGTTGCCAAAGGTAACCCACAGCTGACTATCCGTGTTCAGATCCGCAAAGCTTAAGGGAGCACTTGTAAATGACTCAACCAACTCAATACGGTTTCTACGTTGATACCACCAAGTGCACCGGCTGTAAGGCTTGTCACGTTTCCTGTAAGGACCGTCAGGCAGATCTTATCCGTGGTAACCACAACCCTGAAAATGGCGGCGTACCAAGCCTGCAGGGCGTAACCTGGCGTCGTGTGTACGAGTATGGCGGCGGCAGCTGCTCTATGAACCCAAGCACCAAGGTGTTCCAGAACGACGTATTCGCTTACTACATGTCTGTAGGTTGTAACCACTGCTCTGAGCCAGTGTGTGTTAAGGCCTGTCCTACCGGCGCTATGCACAAGCGCCGTGAAGATGGTCTGGTACATGTGGCTGAAGATCTGTGTATCGGCTGTGAAAGCTGTGCCCGCGCCTGCCCTTACGATGCGCCTCAGATCGACCGTGAGCGCAAAGTAATGACCAAGTGTGACGGTTGCTACGAGCGTCTGGCCCAGGGTCGCAAGCCTGTATGTGTTGAATCCTGCCCGCTGCGCGCACTGGACTTCGACAAGATGGAAGTACTGGAAGAGAAGTATGGCAAAGGCGACGCCCATATCGCGCCACTGCCAAGCGAAGGTATCACCTCACCTAACCTGATCATCAAGGCCAACATCAATGGTGGTCGCTCAGGTAAGGTGCTGAATCCATCAGAAGTGTAATTCTGTGATGTCGTCCCCTGCAGTCGCGGGGGATGACAGGTATAAGAGACGTTTGGCTGGCAAGGCCGCGTCTCTTACTAACTGTTTGCTATCCCAAAACCATTTGTGGCAGACGTTTTTGGGATAGCCAGCCTGGCTCAAGTGATTTAGTTGAACGATAAATGAAAACACCTTTTACCAACCTGCCGTTTGAAGAGTATCAGGGCATCGCCCGCATTCTTTACCATCTGCTCAGTCATTACCCTGAGGCAGAGATGATCCATGACTTTATCGGCAACGATGTGGCAGCAAGCTGGCCCACTTTTGCGAGTGAAGGCCAGGGGCGTGATGGCAACCGTGTGGGACGTGAGGCGCTGAGCCACTTCCTGCAGCAGTGGGATGACAGCCAGTTGACCGAGCTGCAGCTGGACTATGGTCAGCTGTTCTTTGGCCCGGGTGAACCCAAGGCGATCCCTCAAGGCTCTGTGTATCTGGGCGAAGAGCAACTGCTGAATGACCGCAGCACAGTGGCCTTGATGGACTACTACAAGGTTCATGGTGTTGAGTTGCAGATGGCCAACCGCCAGCCAGTGGATCATATTGGATTCTTTTTCGCGGTACTGGATTCGACTCTGGGTCGTCTTGAGCAGGAACGTACCAACGAAGAGCTGAAGCAGTTTGTACAACTGCTGCTGGGCAAGCATCTGTTGCCATGGTCTGGTCGTTGTCTGGAGCTGGCGGCAGAGCACGCCCAGACTGAGTTTTACTTTGGTGTGGCACTGCTGGCAGAGGACTTCCTCAAGCAGCTGGCCAACGACTTTAACGTGGTGCCTGTCAGCGCCCGACTGTTTCGCTGAAAGCGATGATGGGGCAAGCCGGTTTTATCGCCGCTGATGCCCCAAATACACGTATCTGATAACGATTTGCGTTTAACCTGATGTGGTTTAACGCAGATGTTAATGAATTTTATGAACCGGATCACATTCAGTGAGGCCGGTTTTTCACGTTGTTTGTTACATTTGGATCTCAGTTATTTAACCTGGCGCCGCGCTAAATTTGAGCGTCAGTTAAAAAGCCAAATAATTCATTGGTTTGCAATTGTTGTCCGGTTTGGCTCAGGTCACATAATTTGTGTGATCTCATCCGCAAATCAACGTGTTATGTGTGATTCCCCTCAATATTTCACTCACGAAATATAACAAATCCAGTTTCGGCAAATCCCTCTTTTAGAATACCCATGTTGGATTATTAGCCATCAAAGACATGGCACAACAACAAGAGAGAAAGGCCAGGGAATGAGCATGGTGTGCACCTGAAATTGTCGGGGTGTGCCAATGACTCGCCATCAAATTTGTCCACTGCATTTTCTGTTTCTGCCGTCTCCCTGAAGCGAGGCTCGGGACAGGCAGGAGCACTGCGGAAGCTTGCTGAAGACAAATACCTCTCCCCAGGGCTGGCACAGTGAGCGCAGCATCAGAGTTTGCACCGCCGGGCCCCTTCGAAGATGTCGTCCTAAGAGGATAAGTAAATTGGAACGCAGAAGTTTCTTGAAAATGAGTGCAGCCATGGGCTGTGCTGCCACTGTGAGTGCCTGTACCCCAAGCGCCAAAGAGAAGGTGTTCACCAAGCCAGTGCAGCCTACAGGTGAAGAAGTGCAGAACTGGTCCGCCTGTCTGGTGAACTGTGGCTCTAACTGTCCAATCAAAGTATTCAGCCGTGATGGGGTGATCACCCGCATCGAAACTGATCATGAGACCTCAGATCAGTACGGCGACAACCATCAGATCCGTTGCTGTACCCGTGGCCGTTCTCTGCGCCAGCGTACCTATGCTCCGGACCGTCTGCGTACCCCAATGAAGCGCATCGGTGCCACCCGTACCGGTGAAGTTGACCAGTTCGTGGCCATCAGCTGGGAGCAGGCATACAAAGAAGTGGGTGAGAAGCTGAGCCAGATCCGTGCTGAGCATGGCCCTGCGTCTACCTATTTCCACTACCGCAGTGGCGCTTACTACGGCTTTGCCGGTTATCAGGTTTGGCAGCGTCTGCTGAACAAAACCGGCGGTTACCTGGATCACCACTGGGACTACTCCTGGGCACAGCTGTACTCAGCTGCCGAAGCCACCTTCGGTGATGCCGGCCACGCTTACTACGGCTCCCGTCTGGCTGAAATCGCCAACGCTGACCTGTTTATCGGTGTTGCCTTCAACCCGAACGAAATGCGTATGAGCGGCAGCGGCGAAGGCTATGACTTCGTGCAGGCACTGAAAAACCACCCAGGCCATATCAAGGTGTACATGGTTGATACCCGTTACACCGACTCCATGCTGGGTAAAGAGCACAAGTGGATGCCAATCCGTCCGGGTACCGACGCGGCCCTGGCTGAAGCGGTGGCTCACGAGATGATCACCTCTGGCTGGATTGATGCCAACTCCAAAGCCTTCCTGGACAAGCACTGTCTGGGTTATGACTTTGCCTCGCTGGAAAGCTTCAAGGCGGAGTGGGCAGCATCTGATGATGCCGAGCAGCAGCGTTACGCGGCGCTTATCGATCCAAAAGAGAACTACAAAGATTACATCCTGGGTACCTACACAGGCCTGGAGCGCACCCCTGAGTGGGCTGCGGCTCGCTGTGGTATCACGGCGGCGCAGATCCGTGAACTGGCTAACGCCATCATGAACGCCAAAGCGCCTTACATCAGCATCGGTGCTGGTGTCAGTCGTCACGCCAACGGTGACCAGGCGGTACGTGCCCTGTACATGCTGTCTATCCTGACCGGTAAGCTGGGTCAGCCGGGTGTGAACACCGGCGGCATGCCAATGAACTATGGTCTGGGCGTAGCCGGTATCGATATCGGTGACAACGCAGTTAAGGCCACCATTCCGGTATTCACCTTCTCTGAAGCGATTGAGCGCGGTAAGGAGTTCACGCCTTACACCCATAACCTCAAGGGCGCAGACAAGCTGGATTCCAACATCAAGGCGATCATCAACGTGTCTGGTAACGCCATCGTTAACCAGCACTCAGACATCAACGGCACCACTGCCATTTTGTCTGACACCAGCAAGTGTGAGCTGATCGTAGTGTGTGACTGCTGGATGACCCCATCCGCCCGTTACGCCGACTACATTCTGCCTGCGGCAACCTGGCTTGAGTCTGATGACCTGGCAGGCGACTCCTATGCGTCTGGTCAAATGGGTTACATGACCATGATGAGCACAGGCGTTAAGCCACTGGGCGAAGCCAAAAACATGTACGACATCTGCTCAGGTCTGGCCAAAGCCATGAACTGCGATGACTACACCGAAGGCAAGACAGTCGCCGACTGGAACAACGAGCTGTACGCCCAGACCCGTGCCAACAACCCGGATATCGGTCTGCCAGCCACCTATGATGAGGCCACCAAGCAGGGCGTGTTCCGTAAGTACATGCCGGAAAGCTTTATCGTGCTGAAAGACTGGGTCGAAGGTAAACCAGACGCCTACGGCGTGAAGACCCCGTCCGGCAAGATTGAGATCTACTCACTGGCCATGGCTGACAAGCGCGCCAACTGGCAGCTGCAGGACTACTGGACCGCCGAAGAGCGTCAGCGTTTCAGCGCTGAGCAGCTGGCCGATCGCTACAAGATCACCCCGCTGCCACAGTACGTGGTGACCTGGGATGGCTATGAAGATAAAGAAACTGCCGTGGAATACCCGCTGCAGCTGATTGGTTACCACACCAAGGGTCGTGTGCACTCAAGCTACGACAACGTGCCATGGCTGCGTGAAGCGGTTGAAGATGCGGTATGGATTAACCCAATGGATGCGGCTGCCCGCAAGCTGACCTCAGGCGAAACCGTTCGCGTGTGGAACGACCGCGGTATGACCGAGTTGCCGGTTCGTATCACGCCACGTATCGCACCGGGCGTGGTTGCCATGGGTGAAGGTCGCTGGTACAAGCCGGGTGAAGACAAAGACCACAAAGGTCGTCCTGTGGATGTGAACGGTGCTATCAACGTGCTGACCAAGTACCACCCGACACCGATTGTGAAAGGTAACCCACAACACACCAATCGTGTACAGATTGCCGCTAAGAAGGAGGCATAATCCATGAAACCTGAAGTTCAATATGGTTTTTACCTCGACACCACCAAATGTACCGGTTGTAAGACCTGCCACGTAGCCTGTAAAGACCGCATGGTCGGCTCTCAGCGCGGCCAGGGTGAAGGTGGCAAAGATGAAGGTGCTAAAGGCATCTCTGCCATGAAAGGTGTGCTGTGGCGTCGCGTATACGAGTACGGCGGCGGTGAGTGGAAGACCAACGAAGACGGTACTTTCGAGCAGGACGTATTTGCTTACTACATGTCTATCGGCTGTAACCACTGTAATGAGCCGGCCTGTGTGAAGTACTGCCCAACCGGCGCCATGCACAAGCGTAAAGAAGATGGTCTGGTGCACGTAAACCAGGAACTGTGTATCGGCTGTGAAAGCTGTGCCTGTGCCTGTCCATACGACGCGCCGCAGCTGGACCCTGAGCGCAAGGTAATGACCAAGTGTGACGGTTGTTTCGAGCGTCTGGCCGTGGGTCGTCAGCCTATCTGTGTTGAGTCCTGCCCACTGCGTGCTCTGGACTTCGACACCATGGATAAGCTGCAGGCCAAATATGGTAAAGGCGACGGTCATATCGCACCGCTGCCATCACCTGAGATCACCAAGCCGAACCTGATCATCAAGGCCAACCGTCACGGTCGTCCTGTGAAAGAAAGCATTGGTATCTGCTACGGTGAGCCATGGCCAGTAGGCAGCGAGCCTAAGCTGAACCTGGTTGAAGGTAGCATCCTCAACCCAGCTGAAGTGTAATTTCAGAGGGTTTCACTGCACTTGATACTGTGTTGAGTCGACTCGTCATAGGCCCACTATGACGTTCGTCGACTCGCAAGCCACATGGAAGTGGTGAATGCCATTCACGCAGGAGCGGTTAATGGCCTTGTCTCAACAGCATTGAATTCCCCCTGAGGACGCGACTTAAATACAAAAAGCGCATACAGTTCGTATTCGTTTTATCCAGAGAAGGTGCATAATGCACCTTCTTTTGTTTCAGGTTCGCACCATACCTGATGGATACACGGGCGATTAGGCAAGCCCTCTTACAGAGAAGAGAATTAATGAATATCGATCGCGTTGAACTGCAAGCCATGGCTCAGATCCTTCACAATTTGTGGTTCGAGCCGCCGGGCGAAGAGTTGCTGGAAATGGTGGCTGAAATTCCTTTCGCCGAGCAGTGGCCACTGGGCGACAGTTCGCCAGAAGTGATGCAGGCCTGTGAGCTGATGGATGCTGCCAGCGCAAACCTACATGATGAGCAGGCTATCGAAGCCCTGCAGATGGATTACACCCGTCTGTTTGTTGGCCCGGGTGTGCCGCTGTGTCCACCCTGGGGTAGTGTCTACCTGTGTGAGACTGGTCTGCTTAACGATGTCAGCACTCAGGCGCTGGTGGCCTTCTACAAAGACTCAGGGCTGGAGCTGGACTCGACCCGTAACGAGCCGATGGATCATCTGGGTTTGATGTTGGCTGTGCTGGCCAATGCGCTGGCAACTGAAGAAGGCGCGATCCCGGCAGTGATGGAAGCTTATGACGATGTCGCCTTCAGTACCGCCTGGATGGCTCGACTACTGCGGGAATACCTGATGCCATTTGCGCCCAAATGTATCGAGCTGCTGGCCGCCAATGCCAAAACAGACTTTTACCGTGCACTGGCACCTCTGACCCTGAACTATCTGCAGAGCCTGCAATCACAACTGGAAGCAGAGTTGATCAGCCACAAAAGCGACACAATGCACTGAACCAGCAAGAGCGCAGCGGTTTAGTTTGAGGAAGTAATGTATGAGTGTGATTAACGCCCTGGGCGAACAGTGGAGTAAGGCTGAGTTTGCCCATCAGCTGGCGCTGGTGCTGGCACAAAAACCGGAAGTGGCGCAGCTGTTTGGCGGTGCCACCTCACTGACCACTGTCTGCAATCTGATTGCCGGCATGAGTTATCAGGCCGATGACGTCCGGTTTGCTAAAGACCCGGAAAATTCGGATAAATTCGTCCTCAGTAACAACACTCTGATCTCTGTATTCCATGACTGCTTCCGCCTGTTGTTTATCAAAGAGGTGCAATCCGGTGGTCTGAGTCAGGCTGAGCAGTTGATTCTGGCACTGGCCAAACGTATCGCTGTGGATACGGCCATAGAGTCGCTGGATGATGCCGCTGTGCTGCAGCGTGAGCAGATGATTAAGTTCAGTGAGCAGTTGGAAGGTTTGTATATTCAGAGACGAAGTGCGAGTCGAAACATGGTTTGATGTTTCTGGCTTCGCAAAGGTGGTAGGGCAGAGTGCGACTGCCTGAATCGCTGATTTGATGTTTGTGACTTGCAGTCACTGATACAGGTTTGTTCCTGCGGAACAAGGCCGCTGACGCGACCGAATGTCGTGGGCTTCCAGCCCACACCCGGTTTAGAGTCGTGGAGCTTCGCCCCACACCCGACCAAGAGGGGATCAACAGCAATTCCCTCTTGGATCTCCCTTGCCGCCCCAACCGCCGCTGACAACTCCTCGGTCTTATGCTGAAAATTGTCTGTCGCGATAAACGCTCGTCCCTGATTCGACTATCGCTGCTTCGGCATCCATGCCTCGCCACGACATTTTCAGTAACACCCTCGGCAGCGTCGGACGGGGATTGGTGTATTCAGCAATTACAAAGTAACAGTTAGAGATGCTCTATATTTTTAGGCGAGGTTGAAGGTCTTAAGAGTATTGAGGTTCAACGATTGATGTGACCCGCATGACCTTAGCATTTAAAGGTGTGGTTAAATGTGCTGAAAAATCATTGCGATTTAGTTTAAGTGTTGGATATGTTGTCACTCTATGGCATTGTGTTCTTTTGGATGGGAGGGATAACATGAAGAACATACTAATAATCATCACAGTGATATTAATTAGCGGTTGTGTATCTACAAACAATAAACAAGCAAAAACAATTGATATTAATAATTTTTATAAAGCCAATTTTTATATCAATTACACAAAATCAGAACTTGATGCAAGGCATGCAGTAATTCCTGGTATGAATTTATTCAACATGGTTGCAAGTGTTTATGAAAATAGCGAAGAACAAGAAATAAAAGAATTTATTTCTAAAGATAACTTAAAGTATTTATTCGAAAGATCGTCAAAAAACTTTAATAGCCATGAAGGTAAAAATATTGGAGTATCTATTTTTGAAGGTGCTAAAAGTACAAGTTTAATAAAGAATGGTGATAGCAATGCTATTACTTTTTTTCTAACTCCAAAGTTTTATTATACATCATCTAAGCTTAGGCTATTGAATGTCATAGATTGTGAAGCTTGGATAAAAAATGGTGATTCTGCTGAACTTGTATATGCTAATAGAATATACATTCAGTCTAAACCTATAAAAGCATTTGGAAGCACGCCAACTAATGACTCGGTTAAACTAAAAAAAGAAATCTTAACATACCTTGAAGACGGAAAAGATAAAGACGAGTTTGAAGCTAGAATAGGTGTAGTAATTAATGCTGAGGACAACGAAATGTTGAGCAGACATCTTTGGCTCAAAAATAATGGTGAAGTATTAAAACAAGCCTATAATGTTAATATAAGAGAAATATTTGATATTTTAAGATATGAAACTGAGCTTTCAACCTCACCGGAGGTTTTGTCAAGAAATTTAATAAAAACGAATCAAGGAAGAGATTGGTATAGACTTATTGGCAGTAATAACGTTGTGTCGACAGATAGTTCAGAAGCAATTTTAGAAGTAGATAATATTATTAGGTTAAATTAACAAAACAATATAGGACACTCTAAACACTTGGGCGGAAGTTAATTTCGCCCAGGATTTAACCAAAGCGCAGTTCTGTTTTAAACTCGGAGCCCCATCCCGCCCACCTCGATTTTCCTGTTAGGCTATCTACATCCCGCTCGTGAGTTTATTGCTGCGCGATACTCGCCCATGCTTCGCCACGACATTTTCAGCAGCACCCTCCGGCAACTTCGTACGGGGACTGGTGTATTCCTCTCGTTCTGAGTTGCCGTATTTAACTTTCTAACCCTGAGCTGTTAGCTTCAACCTATCTTTGAATCGTTCTTGGGCGCTGATGCCGAATGTTGAGTCTATTCGCTCGTGTATATAACGGGAATCGAACTACCCTGCTGTTTTTAGGGCCAGCAATTGTCTTCGTGGGCTTTTTCACCCTGTTGTTTCCGGAAGATATATCAACCTATGTCAACGGTGTGGAAGTCACTGGTTCCGAAGAACGGGAATTCAGTATCTATGTAATTTTGATAGGCATTGGGTTGTCGGTATTTCGCTTCGTTTTCATGAGGTACCGAAAGCTAGACAATTTCCAGAATGATATTCCCTTGCCCACTAAAGTGGATTTTGAAGTAACGGATGATGTGAATGAAAACATTCGAAGATATAAAGCTGCTCAAAAGAAGGCGGTAGAGGAAATCAGGAAGAGGTAGTAAACACGTTTAGTGCATACAGCGGGAGAAGCGGGAAGTCGGTTGGACGCCTTCTGAAGCCAGCGATGGCACTGGTGAAATGCGTGTTGTGGGAGTAATCTTGGCGACTCATTTGGCTTCATTCGAGAAAGGATCATGACGACGATTTTGACTGTGCTTCACGATAGTCCCTATGGCAGTGAGAAAACCTATAACGCGCTGCGTATTGCGCTGGCGTTGCAGGAGCATGCTGATAGCCCGATTAGGCAACGGTTGTTCTTAATGTCTGATGCAGTCGTGGCGGCATTAAGCGGTCAAAACACCCCGGATTTGAGCTATCACATTGGTCAGATGTTGGAGATCCTGATGGCGCAGGGTGTTGAAGTACATCTGTGTAAAACCTGCTGCCAGATGCGTGGTGTGGATGAGAGTCGTTTGATTGAAGGTGCCCAAATCAGCACCCTGGTGGAGCTGAGTCAGTTTACGCTGGGAAGTGACAAGGTTATTCATGTTTGAAGAGCGGTCGTTACCAGGTCATTGACTTCAAACTACGCCGTGCATCAGGATGCCAGTCAGCACTGGCGCAGTTCGAACGGGAGTTATCTGCACCTTATTGTTGTTTTCTTATTACCCTTTATGTAGTTTTTTTGGGTAGGTAAGCCAATCGGCAGGGGATAACGTTACCTTGTCAAAGGTTAAACAAAGGAACTGTGTATGAAATTATTGAGTGTGTTATCAATTGCTGTTGTACTGCTGACGGGGTGTAAATCTACCGAAGAACTTAAGCCTATATCCCAAATAAAGCCTACGATTTCGAAAGAAGGTTCTTTAGCCAATGAGAAACTGATTCTAGATGTGACTGTTGGCTTGCGCGAGTTAACGGGACAACCGATCAATAGTTCTGAATTATTGAAGTTTATTATTCAGCAGCCTGTAGGTGACATTGGTTCTCGCTCATGGCGTGAAATGTGGATCGTTAAACAGCCCGATAGAGATGTTCAGTTTTTACTGACATTTAAAGAAACGGGTTTAGATTCTGCAAGTTTTGAAGTAATTCAAATGGATAAAAATCTGGATAAAACTCAGTGCCCTAATAATGTTACTGGATTCCCCATTGGGGTAGCAACTTCAGATGATGTTTTGTCATGTATGGGAAAGCCGGGCTACGAGGACTATAACCCAGATGGTCGCTTTGTATATCTTTATAATGCACCACAAGGCGCGAAGATCACATTTCTTTTCGGCAAAGATAAAAAACTGATTGAAACTAATGTTTATAAAAAGTCCGACTATTAGGTATATAGATAAATAATATGTCCATATATCAACTACTACACTGAATCGCTTTGGTTGATATGGCTTTCAGCCACAGGGGTAGGTTTGTCCCTGCGGGACATGGCCGCTGATGCGACCTAACGTCGTGGGCAAGTGCATCCATGTACAAAGTTCGGTATCCTTACCTCTCGCTCGTGAGCTAATCGCTCCGCGATACTCACCCAAGCCCACACCCGGGGAAGGGGATAGTTTCGACATCCCCCCCTTTCCAACCCCCTGCGAACCCAGACGGAACCGACAGCCCTTCGACCTTATGGTCAAAATCCCGACCGAAGGTGATTCGCATCCCTGCTCAGCCCTTCCTCACTCGACATCCATGTCTCGTGTCCGAGATTTAGCCCAACGTCCTTCAGCGTCTCCGATGGGGATTGGTGTCTTGTTTGAGTAAGGCATGAAAATAATGGATGCCCAATGTGTCTATGAAACTCCCATCATCATGTTGTAATGACCTGCCTGACTAGCTTTTTCAAATACACCTCGGAAGACCCTGAGGTATGCTTCATTAGTCTGCTCTCCATGATTAATATAAAGATCGTCATGAATTGAGTGAGAACCGTCATTGACCCAGGAAAATAGAGACTGACAAATTAACTTATCTCGTCCATCGAAGAGTGAACAAATTTCGTCTTTGCCCATTCCGCCCCACATGGTGAAATAGTTCTCAAGTATTCTACGCAGTGTATTTTGAAGGCTAACACTCGAAATGTTTTCTGCCTTAACGTCTTCCCAAAGTAATTCATAGGCAGAACGAATCGGATTAGTTCGACAGCGTTCAATAAAGGAGCCTTGTTCTAGCTTCTTTACTAACCAGAAACTTTCTTCTTGAAGAGCACTATCATCAGGCCTTTTTCTGTTGTAACTAATTTCCTTATGGAAGTAGACATTATGGGTAAGTATAAACATCTGTTTTATTTGAGAGACTTTTGATCTTACTTCTTCCATGACGCCTTTAATCAGACTGCTTACGATGTAAAGAATATCGCTGTCCAGAGATGATATAGGATCATCAAGTACAACGATCCGATTAGCTGTAATACCTGAAGGGGATTGAGCACCTTTGATTAGGTAGTAGAAATACAGAAATGTGATAAAGGTCTTCTCACCTTCGCTCAGTGAGCGACTGGCATCCTCACCATTTGCCCGAATTATTCGATAGTGACGGCCTTGATCTGCCTCTCCAATTGAAAAGGAAGTAAAGCCAAACTTTTGCAACAAATCATTAATTGCAATAATGGTTGGCTGTATGGATGTTGTTTGTTTTTCAAGTTTCTTTATTTGTTCTTGCAGTTCATGAAGTTGACTTCTTTTTGCTAGTAAACCTTTTTTCATACCATCAATTGTTTTTTCAAGACGATCTTTGTTTTGTTGATACTGCTGTAAATCATCGGTTAGCTCATTCAATACATAGCGCCAGACTTGAGTGGTCAAGGTATGTTTTTCAGTAGTTATATTTGCTACCAGCTGATTATGCTCACGAGTTGCTTTGTTAGTCTCATCCAACAAAGACTGCAACTGTGTGACCAATGGTTCGATAGATTCCAGTTCAACCTTTCTGCTAGGTTGATCAATCTTTGTACTCAATATGGACTGGTTTCTTTTCAATCTTTCTATAAGGAGCTGAGCTTCTGAGTTAAACAGGTCATGCTTCAAAAATGGGTTACGAGTTTCAACACTGTGCTGTATAGCAGCCAACAGGTTATCGCTTGCATCCTTGTAGTTTGCTTGTATCTGCTTTAACGATTGAATGTCGTTATCATAGGCTTCGCTAAAAAAGTTCGTTAGATCTTCTGCAAATTGTCTGTCAGTCGATTGTTGGCAAAAAGGGCAGAGTTCTGGTTCTTGCTGGTGATACTGGCGCCCTTTTTTCACCCAGTCGCTATTACCAAGGCGACTAATTAGTGCCGCAATATCAACATCCTGATTACCGACAATCACTTTTTGTAGTAATGCATTTGTTTCAACATTCACAAGGTCAGTTGCAGAAAGAGTCTTGAGGGGCAGGACACTCTCAAGATTACTTGAGAAGATGGTTTGAGCTTTTTGTTTTAGTTCATCGAGTGACAGAATATCTGCGGTATTAGATGCCTGCTCTGCCAATACTTTTGCTTTAAATCGGTCTTTGTTACCCCGAACACTCGCATCTGCATATATCTCTTTAAAATAAGCGTCATGCAGTTCTTTTTGCTTCCAGCATTTACTCTTTAATACAGGCTCTAAATCTGAAAGTTCTTTTTGTTTACCTGATTGACCATCTTCCCCATCAATTTGAACCATCAGGCTTGATATTTGTGCATTTATTTTATCAATCTCGGGCAACAAACGAGCAATTTCACGTTCGGCCTCGACCTGGTTCTCACCCAAGGTAAATACGCCTTGGAGAGGACCATCTTGAGTAAAATTACGCTCAACAAAATCCCGGTTGTACACCATGCGTTCAAGTTCTTGACCATTTTGCCACACGAGGAGACAGTGCTCGTATCCTTGCTCTCCCGCAATCACGCGGCTGATAGTTGTTTTTCCAGTCCCATTTGCGCCAAAAATATAGTTTATTAGGCTAAGTTCATTAAGTTTTGAGCGTACCTGATAGGTTGCTATCGGTGGATTGATTTGGATTTCGTTGATCATCTCCTCTCCTTAGAGAAATATCATGAGTACCCATATTTGCTGTGGGTTGGGTTATTTTTCTGAACGATGACATGACAACCGGGCTCGTTATTGCGAAGGTTTTAATCCGGCAAGCGATGTATACAATTTGTGCGGTTAATCTATCAGCGTGAGTTGGCGACGTCTGTAAGTGATGTCTCACATCTAATTGTTTTAGTTGAAAATGTTGGCTGGTCAGGACATTTCTGAGCGGTTACTCTTTCGCGTTCGCTTTTTTGTTTATATCCACTAATTTTGTAAGGGAATAAGCACAGAGATGCTGTGGGTGATGATGTTGAAAGCGGCGTTCTCCCTCGTTTGTTGTCAGTCGAATGTAGCAGCGGTACAGCGAGTTCCTGAGGGGGCGACTGCCGTTTGGCTGGACTTACTCAGCTTGCGAGCGGTAGGTTGGTAACCATTGCGTACTGCAGATGGAATGTATGGATACTGGAAGGCTTGGCTTCATCACTTTGGTGGTTCTGTTTTTGTCAGCTTGTGCCAACAACACGGCAGAGCTTACGGCTATGAAGTCGCGGCAGCACTCGGATGCGGCGATCGAGAAGCTGTTTGAGAGCTCGGCGGTGGAGGCTGATGTCGGCGAGGAAGATCTGTCTGAGGCCATGGGTAAGCTCAGCAATGTCGATTTGACCTCGTTCAGACCCCCGGTCACTGTGGTTTGGGGGAACGCCGAACAGTTGAAGTCCCGCTATGACAGTATTCAGTCGTTGCTGGATGCATCCATGCCATACGGAGTGGTAATGGATGTCTGGCTTGGGGAGAAAGCCTTTAAAAGTCTGTACTCTGAGAATTGGCAGATATGTTTGGAGGTAACAGAGGAAATTCTCGCTCTGAACGAACAGAGCCTCACAGGACACCTCATGGCAGCTATTTGCCATGAAAGACAAAATAGCCTTGATAAAGTCTTTGTCCACGGGGGAAAGGTGTATCTGGGTATAGAGAATATCTGGAAAGAGCATAGAGGTTTAACCGCGTTGGATGCGTTTCAGTTTTCAAATGCCTATGACTTCCTGTCTTTTGCTTTAGCTCAACGCTTTGAAATCCTGGATTATCAGGTGCTTGAGCATGAAAAGAACCACTATTTGGTTCGCACCAGCGTAAAGAACCTTGATGATGACGTGGAGCTTACCTGGTTTATGAAGGTGGCGAGGTAGGCATGGAACCGGGGTGTTCTCGTTTAGCACCAATCAAACTGTGACAACTTGCCCAGCCTCATCATACCGCCCCATTCAAAGCACTTATCAGATGCGCTGTAACGAGCAAGACGAATCGGTTTTTTGCACCGTATCGCCAATCTCAACAGCAGCAGACTAACTCAGTATTTGCCTTCCTAACCCTTACAGAATATGCGGAAGATAAGCAGAGGAGCTACCGACTACTCTTTGCTGTTGAGCCCCTCTTGGTCGGGTGTGGGGCGGCGAGTGCCGCGAATGCGACAAGCTCATGAGCGAGAGCCATGGAGGGCGAACTGGCCGTTATACAGGGATGTATTTGCTCCACGACGTTCTGCCAAGCGAAGCTTGGCCAATCAATGGCTGCAGGCTTCGCCAACTGAGGCCAAAAACTGGCAGGCCTCTGTGACCCCCTCATTGGCGGCAAGTCTGAGGTATTTAATCCCCGCAGGTTTATCAACTTCAGTGCCATAACCTGTGTAGAGCGCTTTGCCATAGTGATAGCGGGCGAGGGAGGCGTAGCCCGCTTCATCCTGCAGCAGGGCGCCGCGGCGCATCAGAGCGGTGGACTTTTGCGGGTTGGCAGGCAGATAGACGCCAAGGTCATGGATTTGCGCTAACAGCAGCATGGAGTACACATCGTTCCACCTGTCTATGCAGTCCTGCAATATGGCGACGGCTGACTCATGGTCGCCGGTCTTCTCGGCAAAGTAGCCGTACAAACACTTCATGCGTTTATCACTGTGGATCTGTTCGCTGTAGGCCAGATCGCTGGTGTCTGCCGCCTGGCTGGACAGACTGCCGAGCAGGACTGCACAGGCTGCGGTAAGACAGTAAAAGGTGGTGGCGGGTTTCATAGTTTGCTCCCCTGAACCGAGTATCTCCAGCATATCTCTGAGCGGCAGGGATTATTGCCCTACTTTAGGGGGAATTATCTTTCTGCTGTTTTGGACGGACGACGGTGAGTCGGGAGCGCGGCTAATTTCCATTTTTCCGTTCAAGCTGTAAATATTCTTAAGTATCCGTGAATATTCATCTTCTTATTCTGAAATGAATACCCAAGACTTTGCCGTGATGTTCAATTAAATCAGGCAATTCAATAAGGAGTCAGGATGACCTTAGGAGAGAAGATAAAGCAACTCAGGCAAGGTTTGGGACTTAGTCAGCCAGAGCTGGCTGAGCGCGTCGGCATAGAACAGTCTTACCTGTCCAAACTGGAAAATGACAAATCGCTGCCATCAAACGATATGTTCAGAAATCTTATGTCAGCGTTGGGGCAGGATGTCCCCGCTCTGATTGCATCGGGTGAACTCGCCGATGACATGGAGCGACTGAAGCAGATTTCAGATGTGGAAATACTGCTTAAGCAAAGAAGCGGAAAGCTGAATCAACAGCGTAAGTTGCTGTTGATATTCAGCAGTTTGCTGTTGGTGCTTGCTGTTGGCAGCTTTTATGCGGGCTACAGCAGGCTGCTGTTTACTGAAAACTACTATGTGTATGTTTCCAAGGGAGTTGAGAACCTGGATGAACCTGACGGTATGTTTGATATCTGGCGTCGCCTGGTTGTTGCTAAAGAAGGGGAGGATATCAGAGCCTTGCTTGATCAAAAGGAGCAGGAGATCTATCAGCGGGGAGATATTAAAACCTTGGTGACTCCTGACTATCGTGGCCAGGGATTCACAGAAAATGTAGAGGGTGGCAAACGAACTTATGAGCTGGAGCATCAACAAGAGATACCCAGACCGGTCAACGCCTAGTTGCAGATTATTGGTGTGATGTTGTTTATGGCTGGTTTGTTGGGGTTTGTGTTGGAGAAAAAGCGGGTCGCCAACTTTCATCTGCCAACCAAGCCTCAATCTATATAACTCTTTTATTGAGCATGTTTGCTCTGAATCGAACCTCCATAACAGGTGACGGCAGGCTTCTGTTGTCGCCTGACTCATGGTTAGTGCAGCTGACGCTCGTTCTTACTGTTAGCCAATCACAAAATATTTTTATCCCCATGTCGAAATCCCCAGGTGCCATTCGTCTTAGAGGTACAGCCCGGTTATTCATTTGCCTGTGGCTGTGCTATCAAAGATAAACAGCTAATGGAGAACACTATGAAATTTGTGGCACTGATCTATGCAGCCCCTGAGGCTGAGCCCGTCTACGGCACCCCTGAGTTTGACAGCCTGCTGGAGGAGTATATGCAGCTGAGTGAGGAGTACACTGCCTGTGGTGCTTTTGTTGCCGGTGAAGGCTTGCAGGGGAATGATACTGCGACTTCCATTCGGGTTCGCAATGGCCAGACTGAGTTGGTGGATGGGCCTTTTGCCGAGACCAAGGAGCAGCTGGGCGGCTTCTATCTGCTGGAGTGCAAAGATCTGGATGAAGCATTGAGATTGGCGGCCAAAATCCCCTCCGCCCGTTACGGAACTGTCGAAGTGCGGCCGGTTGCTGAGTATTAATCAGTGACGGAAAACCCGTCCAGTAACGGCTCTGTTGTCGGCTTGCTGGAGCATCTTATCCGGGCCGACCGGGGCCGAATGCTGGCAACCATGATGGCGCAGTTTGGCAACCTGGGGCTGTGCGAAGAGGCGTTGCAGGACGCCAAAGCCCAGGCTCTGCTGACATGGCAACAACAGGTTCCGGCGAAACCCGCCGCCTGGCTGCTGCAGGTGGCCAGACGCAAAGCGATCGATGTGCTGCGGCGGGAGCAACATTTTCAGGGCATTTCGGCTCAGTTGTCTTATATGGCAGAGACTGACGTCACTGACGCAGACCTTACCTCTGTGACCGGTTTGGACAGGCTGCCGGACCAGCGTTTGAAGCTGATCTTTATCTGCTGTCACCCTGCTCTTGAAGAGAAATCCCGGGTCGCGCTGACATTGAAATTGATCGCTGGCCTGTCGACGGAAGAGATTGCCAGAGCCTTTCTGGATAAGTCCGCCACTCTGGGGCAGAGACTCAGCCGAGCCAGGCGCAAATTCAGGCAATCCGGTATCCGTTATGGCCTGCCGGGGCCGGAAGACTGGCCCGCACGTCTGGCCTCTGTGCTGCAGGTGATTTACCTGATCTTCAATGAGGGATATGCCTGCAGCAGTGGGGAGCAGCAGCTTCGTTTGGATTTATGCGAAGAGGCAATCTTCCTGGGTGAGCTTATGGGGCAGCTGTGCCCCAATGAAGCTGAAGTGCTTGGTCTGAACTGTCTGATGGCGCTGACCCATGCTCGCAGGCACAGCCGACAATCGGACGATGGCATCTATATTCCACTGGCTGAGCAGGACAGAAGCCAGTGGGATCGCCAGGTGATTGCTGACAGTTCCAATCGTCTTGAACAGGTACTGGCGCTGAAGAAACCGGGGCCATTTCAGTTGCAGGCGGCGATAGCGGCGTTACATGGTGAGGCGACAGATTTTGAGTCCACTGACTGGCAACAGATCTGTGTTCTGTACCGATTACTGTTGAGCTGCCAGGCCAATGATGTGATCAGGCTGAATCTGGCACTGGCAATCTCCTGGGTTGAGGGGCCGCAAGCCGGTCTTGATGCCCTTGCTTCCCTGACGCATTCACTGGCTGGCTATCAGCCTTTTCATGCCGCCAGAGCTGACTTGCTAAGGCGACTACACCACAGCGATGTTACCAGGTCTCCCTCGCTGAGGGGGGAGGCAATTAAAGCCTATAACCAGGCGCTGGCGCTGACCCAGGTAGAAAGCGAGCGGGCGTTTCTTACTGCCCGGCGTGATTCCCTGTTGTAGGTGACAAGTTATCAGAGCTGGCCCTGGATCTTCTCCACCAGGAAATCGATAAAGGCCCGCAGCAGTGGGTTGGGATATTTACCGCCCTTGTAGACTGCATAGATTTCGCCGCTGCCATCTTCATATTGGGATGCCTGCCAGTCCGGCAAACAGATCTCCAGCTTGCCCAATCTAACCTGCTCGGCTGTCATCCAGCTGGACAGCAGCAGTATACCTGCGCCGGTTTCGGCTGCGGCCATCAGTGGCGTGCCACCTTTGGAAGCCAGGTTACCGGTAACCGCCAGCTTGTGGTGTTGTTTGCCCTTACGAAAATGCCAGTAGTTCCTTTGCCTGTCGTGACTCAGCAGCAGGCAGTTGTGGTGTTGGATATCTTCCGGCGTTTCGGGGCGGCCAAACTTATCCAGATAACCGGGGGAGGCGCACAGCAGGGTTTCATTGGCCATCAATCTTCGGGCTTTAAGGTTGCTGTCGGCAGGCTTGCCGATGCGAATAGCCAGATCCACCTTTTCCCGGTTGAGATCTACCATGCGATTATCCAGATCTATTTCGATCGCCGCCTTGGGGAAGCGCGTGAGAAACTCAGCCAGCATAGGGCTGATCACCAGAGCGCCAAAGCTTTCAAATACGGATATTCTCAGGGTACCGGAAGGCTCGGCATTGCTGCTTTTCAGTGATGCGACCAGGTTGTCAGCGTCATCAATCAAGCCTTTGGCGTGCTCAACAAAGTGCTCACCCTCTTCGGTGAGTGCCAAATGCCGGGTACTGCGGTGCAGCAGGCTGACACCCAGTTGGGCTTCAAGGTTGTCTATGCTGCGGGCAACAGAGGAGGGTGCCATATTAAGTACCGCCCCGGCTTTGGAAAAGCTGCCACTGGCGAGTACCTGCAGCAAAATACGGATCAGCTCCAGCATGTTAACCTCTCTTTTATCTTTGCGTTTTATGCAAAGGTATTGCGCTTATGCCTGGTATTCTCACCTAATCTGGAGAGGTTCACAATGCCCTCATCAACCGACGGACTGTCGGACTTTTTCAAGATGAGGAAAGTGCAAATGAGTAAACGTATCAATATTGCTGAAGTTCAGGGTGAGGCTATTAACGCTATGATGGGACTGGAGAAATATCTGTCATCCTGCAAGCTGACTGACTCAATGAAGGACCTGATAAAGCTGAGAGCTTCTGTGATTAACAAGTGTGCCTATTGTATTGAAATGCACACCAAAGAAGCATTAAAGCATGGGGAAGATGCGCAAAGGCTGTTCGCCTTGGCCGCGTGGCAGGAGTCACCTTTGTTTACCGATACCGAACGGGCTGTTCTGGCTTTGGTGGATGAGGTGACCTTGATCTCTGTTGCTGGTGTCAGTGACGCCGTTTACCAGGCTGTACTGCAGCATTTGGGCGAGCAGAGCGTGGCTGAAGTGATTATGCAGACGGTCACGATTAACGGTTGGAATCGTATCGCCCTGTCTACCAGGATGGTGCATTAATTCCGCTGGCGATAAACGGCGATAAGCCTATAAAAATGCCCCGACTGGCGGGGCATTTTTCTGGTTGAAATACAGGTTCGGTCTTAGAACTTGATTCTTACTCCGGCGTTGGCAATAAAGCCATCGTTGCGGGACCACATATCCGTAGTCCACTGACCGGAAGGGGCTCTCTCAGGCAGCAGCAACGGGTGGGTGTCGCTTTGTTTGATATTCAGCAGGTTCTCCAGATTGATAAACCAGCTGAAACGGCCTGTGGTGATTTCACCCATCAAACCCAGGTGCCAGTATGGCTCGGATTTGTCCATGTATGGGTTGTCATTCAGGCGTTGAGTTCCTGTGTAATAAGCTTCAAAACCGGCGCGGAAGTTACCGTGCTGTTCCCACATGGCGACAAAGCCGGCGGAATGCTCTGGGGTGAGGGCCATTTGCTGACGCTGACCTGTGCTGTCCACCTGCTCGGTGGCATCCAGATACAGGTAGCTGGCGGTCAGCTTCACATCACCAAGATAGTATCTGAGCAGCACTTCAGAGCCACGGATCTGACTTTCGCCCTGGGCATTAACCAGACGTACACGATCCAGTGGGCCATTGTCGGTGGAGGAGAATGCTTCCAGCTGGGTGGCATTGTGGATATCTGAGCCAAACAGAGTCAGGTTGGTTTCCAGATCACCCAGACGGTAGGTGAAGTCCAGCGACGCGGTTTCTGCGGTTTCTTCCTTCAGGTCACCCAGAGGTTCCAGTCGGGACAGACCGGCAGCTTCAATCTCTTCTACAAATGGCGTTGGTGCATAGTAGCCCTGACCCCAGGAGCCACGAACCGTGAACTCATCGGCGCGATAGAGCATGGACAGTCTTGGGCTGACCTGTGTGCCATATTCGCTGTGATCGTCAAAGCGGCTGCTGACCGAGGCAATCAGGTCATCAGTGACATGGTAGTCGACGACGGCAAACGCACCGGGCACCTCATAGGTGTAGTCAAAGCTTGAATAGTTGTCTGACTCGTAGTGCTCTGACTGGTAGGCCGCACCCAGCACCCAGTCCAGGTTATCCAGGTAACCTGACAGGCTGGTTTCCAGCAGGTAGTTGCTGTGTTTGTCGTTGTCCTGATCGACGCCATAGGCGTGGAAGTGGTCCTGCACCATGGCAGAGGCGCGGGTATTGAAAGTCAGGGTTTCTCCAATCGGGCGGGTGTAAACCAGACCGCCATCGACCCGCTCTGAATCCTGAATTTGTACGAAGGGGTTGCCGTCAGCAACGGTATTGCCTTCCAGTGTACCGCCCTGACGGTTCTCGGTCATAAAGCCTGCGGTCACATACAGGGTGTCGCCTGCATCACCTTCGTAGAACATTCTCGGGCGCAGTGTATAGCGCTCATATTCAGGCAGATCGGCCCAGCCATCGGCGTCCAGATCTTCCATGCTCTGATAGTGTGCACCGGCAGTGACAGATCCTTTGAGGTTGTCAGTAATCGGGGTTTCAGCGTAGGCCGTAATATCCTGGCCGTTCTCTGTGGTGGCGTTGAGCAGCACTTCACCAGCAGCTTCATCTCCGGGTTTACGGGAGATCAGGTTAATGACGCCGCCCAGTGCTGAACCGCCATAGAGCGATGAGGCGGAACCCTTAATCACTTCCACCTGGCCAAGATCGGTTGGCGGGATCTGCAACAGCCCAAGGGATGAAGCCTGGTTACCATAAAGCGGCAGACCGTCGGCCAGCAGCTGGGTATAGCGACCATATAAGCCCTGCAGGCGCACATTGGCGCTGCCCAGAGCAGGTGATGTGGTTTGTACTCTTACGCCACCGGTTTCAGCCAGCAGCATGGAGATGTTGCCGGGACGCATGGCGGCCTTCTCTTCGATCTCCTCACGCACAATGGCTTCAACCCTCATGGGTTGGTCATCAACAATCCGGCCAAAGCGGGTGGAGTGCACCACAATGCGCTCCATGTCATGGTCATGCCCATGCTCGTCGCCGTGTCCATGTTCATCCTGATGGCCGTGCTCATCGCCATGGCCATGTTCATCCTTGTGGCCGTGCTCATCGTCATGACCATGTTTATCTTTATCTGTGTGGGCCTGGTGCTCTGAGCTTGCATGCGCCTTGTTTGAGTGGTCATGGGCGAGTGCGTCGGCGGCAACTGAAACACTGCCCAAAGACAGTAACAGCAGGGTTGCGGGAGAGAATTTAGCCATCTTGATGTGACCTATAGTGTTGAATAATGGGTAAATGATAGGATGCAGGCTAAAGCTTACAGCCACTGGAAGGTCAAGATGAAAATTAGCGAACTGGCAGCAGTTACCCAGGTCCCTACAAAAACGATTCGCTATTACGAGCAGGAAGGTTTGTTGCCTGAGGCCAAAAGAAGTGCCAATGGTTATCGCTACTATGTTCAGCAGGATGTGGATACGTTGATTTTTATCCGCAGATGTCGCTCGTTGAATATTGCCCTGAGTGATATTCGCAAGCTGGTGGAAGTGCAAAAGCAGCCACAGGGTTGCTGCTCTGTGGTGGATGATATTATCGCTGAGCAGCTGGCAAAGATTCAGCAAACCCAAAGGGAGCTGGCCAAACTGGAGGCGTCACTTACGGCATTGATCTCCTGCGAGCACCACAAAATTGAGGACTGCAGTATTCTGCAGCGCCTTAAGCAGGCTGAATGCTGCTGATACTTATCGTCACTCAAGTTATTTGATACCCCGCTGGCAGCTTTCCGGGCTGCCACCCACACAAAGGCCATCAGGCTATCAATCGAAAAAATCTATCCACCACAACTTTTCTTTTTATTTCATTAGCTAATGCGGCATTGCTCAGATGTGTCCGGATCCATCCTCTGGATTGTTTGAAAAATACACTATAGTTTGATTTGTACTTTTAAGTTCATTTTGACATTTAAGTTCAAGTTGAGGTGCATGGTGTTGACTGATGACATAACAGAGATAGTGAGCAGAACTCAAAGCTTGATTAGCGAGGGCTTTTACCTTGAGTCCGGAGTAGTACAAACGCCTTTGCTGCATAGCAAACTCTTATCTGAGCAGCTGGGCTGCAACCTGTACTTCAAGTGCGAGAACCTGCAAAACACAGGGAGCTTTAAAATCCGCGGGGCGACCAGTGCTATCACCAGGCTGGTGGCGCGGGATCCAGACGCTGAAGTGGTGACGGCCAGTTCGGGGAATCATGGTATTGGGACGGCCGCTGCCGCCAAGGCCATGGGGGTGCCGGTCACCATCTATGTACCTGACAGTGTCAGTGAGGTGAAGGCTGAGAAAATTGAGGCCAGGGGAGCCAGGCTTATCCGGGTTGCAGGCGGAACAGAAGTGGCAGAGCAAACGGCGCGATCTGTGTCTGACAGTGGCTCTATGGTCTATATCAGTCCTTACAATGATCTTGATGTGATTAGCGGCCAGGGCACCCTGGGCTGCGAGATTGCAGAGCAATTACCTGGGGTGGATTGCATCTACGTCAGTGTCGGCGGCGGCGGTTTGATCTCTGGTATTGCTGCCAATATCAAACACCTTAAGCCAGAGGTTGAGATGACAGGGGTTTGGGCGGAGAACTCGCCTGTGATGCTGACCTGCATGAAAGCCGGAAAGGTGATTGAGGTTGATGAGCAGCCAACACTGTCTGATGGCACTGCCGGGGGACTGGACAGTGACAGCATCACTTTGCCTCTGTGCCAGAATCTTATCGATGAGTGTCAAACCGTATCGGAAATTGAAATTGCCAGGGCCATGATGAGTGTGTGGCGGCAACATGGCATGCATGTCGAAGGCTCTGCGGCCGCGTCGTTGGCTGCCGTGATTAAAGATGCGCCCAGGCTCAAGGGTAAAAACGTGGTGGTGTTGTTGTGTGGCGGCAATATAACCGACGAGACATTTGCTGCCGCTGAGGAGGTCAGCAAACAATGAGGCTTGTACCTTACTCAGACATAACCGCTTCTACACCGGCACCACAGGCGTTAATGGCAGCGCTCAAACAAGGGTTTATCGACTTCTCCCTTGGCTTTTATGACATAGCTCCAGTTGGCTACCTTAAACTGCCCGCCGGGGAGCTGCACCTTAAGTTTGGCCGGGCGGAACTTGGGGAGTGGGTTGTTATCAAGCTGGCTTCCGGCTGTTATGACAACCATTTGCGTGGGTTACCATCCAGCTATGGCTGCATAATGATCATGGATGCCGCCACCGGACAAATGGTGGCATTGCTGGAAGACAGAGGCTTGCTGACCGAACTGAGAACCGCGGCAGCCGCTGCCATGTTGGCGAAGGAGGTCGCGCCTGATGCCAAAGTGCTTGGGGTTATTGGTGCCGGGACTCAGGGCTATTATCAGGCGCTGTATCATTGTCGTGCGCTCGGCTTAACGCAGGTGCAGATATATTCCCGCAGTCCCGACCGGGTTGAAACTCTGGCGAGCAAGCTGGCGGCTGAGGGTATTCAGGTCGTCAGGCATTGCTCCGCTGAGGCTTTGTGCCGACAGTCAGATCTGATCGTGACAGCGACCCCCAGTGAGGAACCGATAGTGGCGCTGGATTGGTTAAAGCCCAATGTGCATATTAATGCTGTGGGAGCCGACTCACCGGGAAAGCGTGAGTTAAGTGAAACTGTTGTACAGTCAGCAAAGCTGTTGCTTGCCGACAGCATGAGTCAGTCGCTGGAGCATGGAGAGTTTCAATACCTGGCAAAGGCTCAGGCGGAGGAAGTCAGGGAGTTCGGTGAGTTCCTGGCCAGTGGAGAATGTGGCGATGATGGGATTAGCATTGCAGACTTCACCGGTGTCGCGGTGCAGGACATTATTGTCGCGTCTCTGGTTTATCGGGAATATTTGAAGCGACAGGATTTAGGGTAGAGCTTTGGAAAGGCTCTCTGTAAAAGGGTAAAGATGGATCATTTCACACTGTTACAGCGTTATCAGGGGATTGCCGATGCAGTCAGTTTGCTGATGCCCGGGTATGCCGAGGTGGTATTACACGATTTGAATGAAAATCAGGTTCTCTATATCGCAGGCAATGCTTCTCACCGCAGGCCGGGTGTGGACTCCGGGCTGGACGGTATCAGCTTTGGTTCCGACGAGACTGTGCTCGGCCCCTATGAAAAGGTCAGCCCGGACGGCAAATCAATCCGCTCTATCAGTGTGGTGTTGAGGGACGATTCGGGTTCTGCACGGGCCTTGTTGTGCATCAATGTTGACTTGTCGAGTTTTCAACATGCGCGGGATATTCTGGATCTGTTTTTGAAGCAACATACCCATGACGCCCAGCCTGAAAAGCTGTTCAGGGATGATTGGCAGGAACGGGTCAATCAGTTTATCAGTAACTGGCTGGCAGAGCGTCAGCTCGCCCTGCACAACCTTACCCGGGATCAGAAACGGGAGCTGGTGATCAGCCTTGATGAAACCGGGGCGTTCAAGGGCAAGAATATGACTCGATATGTTGCGGGAGTGCTGGGGCTGGCCCGCACGACAGTGTTTAATTATCTGAGGCAAAGCCGGGATAAGACACTTTAAGGTCAGCTGGGCACGCCATTTGCGCGTCCAGGGAGGAACCTCACAGCAGAGTATGCTGTGAGATCCTGTGAGTATGGCTTCAGCCCTTTTTCTTCTCAGCCACTGAGACTTTTTGAACGCCTGCTATCTTCACATAGTCCATTACCTTCACCACCAAACCGTGGCGGGCTTCAGTCTCTGCCAGTATCAGCACTGATGCCTCCGGTGCTTCTGCCCGTATTTGTTGGATGTTGGCGGTGACCCGCTCAATGTCCACCAGACGGTCGCCAATTTTTATAAGCCCACTTTTCTCTATGGAGATCAGGATATTGTCACTCTTTTGAGAGTTGTTTGGGGTATTTGACTCGGGGACGCTGTATTCAACACCCATGGGTTTGACGAAAGAGGTGGTGACAATAAAGAAGATCAGCATGATAAAGACGATATCCAGCAGTGGTGTCATATCGACTTTGGCTTCTTCGGTTTCTGAAGCGTACTTTTTGCGTGCCATGGTTTTCTCCAATGGTCTTGGTTTTAGATTAGATACCAAATGAGCAACTGCAGAATACCCAACACCATGTTAGGCACAGGGATAGGGTGTTAGTCAGGTCGTTTTGAGGTCTATTTAAGGCTTTGTTGATTCAGGTCAAATTTTAAGCAAAGGCAGGTGGGAACTGTGGCTGGTCTTAAAGTATCAACCGGGCTCGAACACTCTGTGTTCTGCCTTCGGCCAGTCGCTGGCCAGGGCAGGAATATCACCTTTGAACAGGGCTACAAGGTAATCACTGAAGCTGAGTCTGTGCAGCTGAAAGCCTGAACCTCGCACTTCACAGGTCATAGTTGGCCAGGTGTCCGGTTGACCCTCTGTGAGCCAGCCATAGTAGTTGCCGTTGTCATCACTGGCGCAGGGGAGAAAGCCGGGTGAGTTCGGAAACAGTGAATAAGCAGCTTGCGCTGGCAAAGCTTGTCGAAGCGATGCCTCTGCCTGCAGGAATCTTTGCTGCTCTTCAATAAACTCTGGCGTAAACGGATTCCATATCCACAGAAAGTCTCCCAGCGTGCCGGAACCATAGGTTTGTATCAGCTGCCGAAAGTCCGCAGGCAAGGCTGTGGTCAGCTTGAGTTCTGTGTGTTGCCAGCGTTCAGCAAGCCCGGTTGGCTTTGTTGGTGGCTGGATGAGTTGGCTAAGTGGGCTCATATCAGCCACATCGACCATTTATCCATTCACTCATGACGATATGAGTGCGGATCCGGGTGACATCGTCATGGGCATCAATCTGTTCGCGGATCTCGTGCAGGCGCTGCATTGAGTCAGCTTTAAGGTGCACCAGAAAGTCCATTTCGCCACTGATACCGTGACAGGTAATGATTTCGGGGAATTGATTGAACAGGGTGACCAGATCTTTGCAGCGGCGACTGCGATGGTGAACTTCAAAGTAGGCGGCGACACCGGTTTTCTGAGATTCACTCAGCAGCACCTGATAGCCGCGAATCACCCCGGATTGTTCCAGCTTTTTTAGCCTGTCGGTCACTGCGCTGCGGCTGAGGTTAACCTGTTGCGCCAGTGCCGACATGCTTTGGCGGGCGTCCTGCTTGAGAGCGGCGATAATTGCCTGATCGAATTTATCCATCCGGCTATCCTAGCGGCAGCTCTGTCAGGGATGCAATCAGAGCTTGAGCGTTTTTTCAGAACGCTATTTTTTGTCTTTCTCCGTTACCGAAATCTTTTCGACACCAGCCGTTTTAACCTGATCCATCACCTTAACCACCAGGCCATGACGGGCCTCTTTTTCTGCCTGAATAAGAACTGCCGCTTCGGGCGCTTCAGCCAGTCTTTGTTGAACGTTGGGTGTAACCCTTTCCACATCCACCAGGCGATCGCCGATTCTAATCAGGCCACTGTTCTCCACAGTGATCAGGATATTGTCACTCTTTTTGGAGTTGGTAGGCGTGTTGTTCTCCGGGGTGTTGTATTCAATCCCTGTTGGTTTAACAAAGGAGGTGGTCACGATAAAGAAGATCAGCATGATAAATACAATATCGAGCATGGGTGTCATGTCGATTTCTGCTTCTTCATGCTCGTGGGCGTGTTTTTTACGTTTCATGTTTCCTCCAAGGTGGCCCCTGGTTGTTAGTGCACCTGTTTGGTGCTTTATGTTGTTGGATAAAAATGCAATGCAACCAACTGGATACTAGGTCTGTTGTGCAAAATCGCACCACAGTTTTTTTGCTGGTTTCAGCAGGCTTTTGCGTGAAATTTGAACTGCGTCAGAAAATTCGGGTTGGCCGAGTCCGACAAAGCAGCGCCTGTATAGCTTTGTTTCCGTCAAAGTGGGGGAAATTCCGGCAGTTTGCCTTTGGCTAACTCCGTATACTGTTACCAGTTTGTAACGCGTGGGGGAGAGATGAGCGCAACGATTGGACGCTGGCAGGGGGCCAGCCTGTTGGCGACAACATTACTGGGTACCGGGGTGTTTATTCTGCCCCAGTTGACCGCTGCCGCGGCGGGGGAACAGGCGCTGACAGCCTGGCTGCTGCTGACACTGGCGATCATTCCGGTTGCCATTGTGTTTGCGGCGCTGGCAGGACGTTACCCCCACGCCGGTGGGCCTGCCTATTTTGTGGAGCAGGCTTTTGGTGCAACAGCAGGGCGCACCATAGGGCTGATCTTTTTGCTGGTTGTCCCGCTTGGAATGCCCGCCGCCCTGTTGATGGGGTATGAGTTTATCCATGCCCTGCATGCCTTTGAGGGCAACTCCCCTTTATACATTCAACTGGCTGCTATTGTGCTTTTGTTCGCTCTTAACTGGCCTGGGTTGCAGTTATCGGCAAGGTTTCAGATGGCCCTGACGTTGGCGATGGTGGCCGTGGTGCTGTTTATGTTGGTGGTGTCCGGCGCCATGGAGTCACAAACTCAAATGACGCCTTCCGGGCTTGCCGACTTTGGCGGCGGTGGTGTGATGGCAGCGCTGGCGATCGCTTTCTGGAGTTTCCTGGGGTTGGAAGCCATGACCCATCTGGCGGCAGAGTTTAAATCCCCCAGAGAGGATATGAAGCTGGCCATGATAGGTGGCACTGTGCTGGTGGGGGGGCTGTATCTGGCCTGTACCTGGCTGGTTCTGGCCTACCCCAATGACGAATCCCTGGCGATGGTGGGAATTTTGCAAAGTCTGCTGGGAGGCTTTGGTCAGTGGATTATCTGCATACTCGGGTTGGCCAGCAGCCTGGCCACCGTCAATGTTTACTGTGCCGGAACCTCAAGGCTGATTGCCAGCTTCAGTGAGCAGGGCGTGTTGCCTGCCGTGCTCAAGCGCAGGAATCGACATCAGGTCCCCGCGCTGGCGATGGCAATATTGCTGTCCCTGTCTGCGTTGGTGACTGCGGCTGTGCATTGGTGGCATATCGATCTCGAATTTTTGGTGGTGTGGGTTAATGGTGTGTTTGTGATCATCTATATGTCGGCGATGATCGCCGCCGTGAGGCTGTTACCCCGGGGATATTTGACGCCTGTGGTGTTGGCGCTGGGCTTTTGTTTGCTGATGGCCTGGAGTCTGGCCGGGGACATGATGTATGGCGTGATGATCACTATTGGCGTAGCCCTGGCGCTGCACCTGAGGGGGCGGAGCAAGACCAATATCGCGTCGATCTGACCCGATCCCGTCTGTTTTCCCTGACTTAAAAACAGCAGGTCGTTATCTCCTCGTCTATATTTTTTATAGAGGATAAAAAGGAGAAAGAATTATGGGATCTGCGGCACTGCTTGAAAGAATTGATGACTTGCCACGTCTCCCCAAAGCGATTAGTGAGCTCTTGGATGCAGTTAATGATGAGTCCGCCACTATTAAGGGAATTGCCGAGAAAGTGTCGCAAGACCAACTGGTTACCGCCCGTGTTTTGAGGATGGCCAACTCGGCTTACTTCGGCCGCAGCCGGGAGGTGGCGAGTCTGGATGAGGCGGTTATCCGTTTGGGGATGCAAAAGCTCAGGACCCTGGTTATCGCCTCTGCGGTGGTGGGTGCCATGCCGGAGATCGAGGGCTTTGATATTGGCGAGTTCTGGGGGCATACCTTCGAGGTGGCGGTCCATTGTCAGGCCATGGCCAAGAACGTCGATAGTGTCGAGCCGGATGCTGCCTTTACCTGCGCGATTTTGCACAGTATTGGCGATATGCTGATTGCCGTAGTAGCACCGGACAAGGTGCTGGAAATTAAAGATGAGATTGCCCGGGGAATGGAAAAGCCCCAGGCCGAAGAGAGAGTTCTGGGATACGATTCGGCGCAGTTGGGGGCGCTGTTGGCAGAGAACTGGAAGTTCCCGTTGCAGCTGGTGGATGGGATTCGATTCCAGTACGAGCCCAAGCGTTCCCGTCCTTACTCTTCACTCGCGGGCTTGCTGCACACATCCGAAGCCTTAATTGCCGGTTGGGACGAGGTGTGTGACACAGATAAGTCCTGCTGGATGTCACAGAAGGCTGCCGATGCTGGTTTACGACTGCAGATGTCTGAGCTTGCCGGTACCCTGGAGGAGATCCGTGGCCAGGGCTATGAAATGGGCAAGATGCTGGCCTGATTCAGGCACAGACACAAAGAAGCCGGCAATTGCCGGCTTCGTTCGTTTATGGGGTTAGCGCATCTCCATGGCGCGGTTTCTCAGCTGTATTAACTCGGAATGTTTGAGATAGAGCAGATCTGACATGCGGCGGATAATCTGGTCTTCATACTGGCACAGCTGACCATCAGCATAGGCAAGTTGCCACATCGCCAGTACCAGGTTTTGCTTCTGATCCAGCGTGAAGGCGTCATTCACCTCATTGGTGAACTCATAGAGAGAGGTGGCTTCTTTCTGTCGGGTCTTGGCTGTCATCAACAGATCCCGGCTGTCTTCCTGGCTCAGCCCCAGGGTTTCCTGCATCACTTTGGGCAGCAATTGCTCCTCTTCGGGAGATAACACCTCATCGGCATAGACAACTTCCAGCAGCATGCTGGCGGCGGCCAGATCCAGGTTTCGTTGCTTTTCCTCGGGTGTCTCTGCGTGCATATGGGCGTTCAGAAACTGTTTCAGCTTGGCAATCATATCCACCACTTATATCAGAGAAAGCTTTCTTAAAGCCTAGCAAATCTTAATGCCGGTGACAGCATATGGATATCGGTCAGCCCCCTGAGATGAAAGCAGTTTAATTTGGAAGAAGGTTGTCGCAGAAACAACAAAGGGGCGATAAGCGCCCCTTTGAAAGGTGTTTGATCAGCCTGGAGTTACAGGAAGCTGTTCAGACCCTGACTCAGCAGGTCAACGGCTTCGTTGCCTGAATTCTGCTGCAGATATTGCTTCAGCAGGTTAACCATAGGCATGGCCAGATCTTTGGAGATGCCCAGCTTTTCAAAGGCGTCATACACCATAGCGCCGCCCTGCAGGGATTGTCCCAGATCGCCAGCCTTGGACAGCAAGCCAGACATGCCTTCGTTCTGTTCCAGCAATGGTGCAGCGGCCATCAGCAGATCTGCGCCTGGAATATCCTTGGTCAGCTCTGAGAACTGGCCGCTGTCGAGGGAAGATTTGGCGACATTCAGCAAAGTCCCCAGACCACCTTCAGCCTGCTTCTGATTCAGGCCAAGCTGGCTCATGGCTTCGCTGACCAGTGGGTTATCTGCCAGCGCTTGAGTTGCGGGTTGAGTCTGCTCCGTTTTTTGTTCTTCACCGCCACCGAACAGGTCATCAAACCAACCTGCATGAGCAGGAAGGGTAAGTGCGCTGAGCAGCAAAATACTGCAGGTCAGGGGAGATTTCATAGTGACTGCCTCTGTCTCGATTCAAAATGAGCACCATAATAGCCTGATTTACAAATCTGTTGCATAGTTTTCTGGTTGTATCTTAAGGCGCGCTTCAGGCTACAGATGCTAATCTCGCTGCGAAACTAAAACCCCTTGTTACCTTATAAGCCAGACATCGGCTTTCCAAACTTGGGGGGATTTGGGTATTCTTAGCGCCATTATTGTTTGATTTTCTATTAACTCTTTGGGAAGGCCATGTCGTTGTCTGCCATTTTCAGTGAAGCCCTGTACTTTTTCCGTAATCATCTGCGTCAGCTGGCCATTTTGACCGGCCCGCTGTTGCTGCTGCAGGTGGGTCTGCAGTTATGGCTGGGGAAGCAAATGCTGGCGCTGGATCAAAACAATCCGGAATTCAGCAGTATGCATATGGTTACCCTGATGGTTCTGTTGCTGATCTTCTCCTGGCTGATCGCCGCGCTGACCGCGTTTCTGGACTGGCGCTCTCAGGGTCATGAACCTACCAACAACCAGGTGTTGTTCGGCAGCCTGCAGTTTGTGCCGACTCTGCTGCTGGCGGGGGTGTTCTCAGGTATGGCGATTATTGCGCCTGTGATGCTGGGGGCCGCTTTTGGTGGTTTATGGATTATCGGCTTGCCTATCAGTGTGTACCTGTTCGCCCGTCTGGCTTATGTGAACTTTATGGTGGTGACTGAAAAGCTGACACCACTGGGCGCGATTAAGAGCAGCTTTACCTTCAGTGGCCCGATTGCCATGAAAACCATGCTGGTGCTGATGATGTATATCCCACTGTCGCTGGTGGGTGGCACTCTGAGTGCGGTAGTGGCGCAGGCTGGTCTGGTGCCTCAGTTGATTATGGATACCCTGCTGGCCTTTGTCGGCCTGTTTGTGAATATCGCTTTGTTCCGCTTGTATATGGTGACCCGCGCGCAACACGCCGGTGAGTAAGGAGAGCGGACATGAAGGATGCTGATTTTGTCCGAAGTTTGGTGCCGGAGCTGGCCCCGGATTATGAAGAAGCCAAAGGTTATGTCGGCGATGTACCGACCCAGGCGCTGCTGCATATACGTACCTTTGCCCATAAGCTGGCAGAGCGGTTGGCCGGGGACAAGGTCAGTTTCGACAGCCCCAATCTTTACGACAGAATCGAGCAACTGAATCAGTCCCGCCTGATCGACGTACCCACAGCCAGAGCCCTGCACAAACTGCGGGGCCATGGTAACCGTGGTGCCCACCCGGAAAAGTACCACCTGACCCGTGAACAGCTGCAAACCCTGGCCGCTAAAGGGATACGGGATTGCCTGTCACTGTTGGAACACCTGCACTATAAATGGCATCGCAAGCCCGCTCCTGAGTATGAGTTCGATGCCACTTCGACTCTGTCTGCCAGGGAGCTTTGCTACCGCGCTGTGATGGAGGATGACCCCAGGGCCCAGTATCTGCTTGGCATGTCACTTAAATCCCGTGCCCTGATGGAGCTGGAGCAGGAACAGGCGCTGGCCGACAGCGCTGATGTGGTGCCGCTGAAGTTCTCAGACAAGAGTTTTGCCAAGGCCGCCCACTGGTTCTCACTGGCCGCAGACACTGTGCCCGAAGCCCTGTTTGAACATGGTGTGGCGCTGCTTCATGGTTATACTTCGGCGCCGGATCCCTGCGCCGGTGAGCAGTCCATAGCTGAGGCGGCAGAGCAGGGTGTTGAAGCGGCTCAGGCACTGCTGGGTTACTTCTATCTGGTGGGTAGTGATTGTCATGGCCAGGATGATGCCAGGGCGGAGTCTTTGTTGCAGCAAGCGGCAGAGACAGGCAACAACGAGGCGATGTCCAACCTTGGGGTGCTCTGGTATCAGCGTGGTGATTTGTCCAAAGCCCATTACTGGATCTGTAAGGCTGCCCGGGAAGGATTCGCCAATGCCCAGTACCATCTGGCATTGATGCTGGCCAACGGCGAGGGTTGTCAGCAGGATTTGGAGTCCAGCGAATACTGGTTTGCCGAGGCCGCTGAACACGGCCATCTTGATGCCATGCTGGAGCGCGCCCGTCACATGTTGAATGATGACAGTGCCTTTGGCAGTGACCTGTCCAGGGCTGAGGACTATCTGCGCCAGGTGATTCGCTACGGCCACAGTGTACCGGCCATGCTTGAGCTGAGTACGGCTCTGGCGGATGGCGTACTGGGTAGAATTGATGTGGTAGGAGCGGCAGCCTTGTTGGCACTGGCCAAAGACAGAGCCAATGAGCAGGAGGCAGAAATTGTTGCGCCGCTGCGGACATCGCTGCAGCAGCAAATTGATAAGGTGCTGCCACTGACCTCAGATAAAGCAGAGATTAAAGCGTTGCAAAGAGCCAGAGAGCTGTTGGCTTGATGCAAAAACAAAGGCCTGAGTGATGACTCAGGCCTTTGTCGTTTATTCGGTTGGCTTATCGGTTGGGATCAGTACTGACCATTCTCATAGGTCTGACCTACGTGAGGCTTGGGCTTAAAGCTGTCTTTGTCCATAAAGCCGGTACGGACATAGTCCTGGGAGGTTTCCCACTGCGCGGTATGCTCCTGTTGCTCAAAGCGGCGTTTCATTCTTGAAATCGCCAGTCGGCCGGTAATCATCAGTGCCAGCAGGGCAATTGCGCCAATCGCCAGCAGGACAGGCAGGGCGATAATGGCTACAAACAGTGCCGCTCCGGCAACCAATACGGCCAGCAGTCGTTGCACACCAGTCAATTGAGTCATTTGCAGTCGGTACATAGTTAACCTCTTTCTTGTATTCAGGGTCAGTTTGCACCGGGTGATTTCCCAGATCGAGTGAAGAATAGTTTATTTCTGTAACCAAACGTACAGGCTGAAACATTTAAACGAAAAAAGCCGCTATCCATAAATCGGCAGCGGCTGTGGAATAACAGGTGCAGTTTTACAGCATGGTCATCTGGCCTGTGTAAAGAATGAAGTTACGCAGCAGCAATACGCCCAGCAGGCTCATACTGGCGGTAAACGCCACATAGCTGAATCGACGTTGAGCCGAGGCGGTCATAAACAGGTTCATCGCCAATGGCAGTGACAGACCCAAACCTATGATGCCACCCCAGAATATCCACCCCCAGAATCCCTGACCCAGCGCGTTGCCGGCCGCTTCAAGCTTGGCACCACCACTGAGTACCAGACCGGCGAAGAAGGTAAAGATCACCAGCAGTTCAATCAGGATCAGCGGGATCTCTATCTTGTGAATAAACTTCACCTCTTTGCTGTCAGGACGTCCTTTCATCAATACTCCCAGCAGCAATGCACCTGCGGCACCTGAAGAGAGACCTGACATGAGGAAGAGTACAGGCAACACAGGATTATTGAGCAGCGGATAGCCCGGCAGTGCCGACAACAGGAAGCCGGTATAGGCACCCAGAGACAGTGACAGAATCATCGTCAGACCTGTAATGCTGGCTTCATGGGGTTTAAGCCAGGCCAGAAATTTGCCGATAAAGGGCATGCGGGATGCCGTTAACCTTGTCAGTGGACGGGCAAACAGCAGTGCCAACCAGGCAAACATAAAGACCTGGAACACCATGAGTACCATCACCCCGAGAGACATGACTGACAGCGGGTTGTAGAACACCAGGATTTTCCAGAAGTCGAAGGGTTTGGTCAGGTCTATCACCAGAATGCCCAGGCCTGCCCAGATAGCCAGAGGTGCGATTAAACAGGCGGCTCTGACAAAGTTGGATTTCCAGGCATCCTGCCCCAGACAAAAGTATCTGAGCAGGATGGCGAAGAAGATAGCCCCGGCTGACATACCGGCCAGGAACAGGTAGATAGCAATGGGCCAGTGCCACACCAGTCCGTCAAAGTGGAACGGGTTCATAGGATTACCTCCCCTTTGGCTGCACGTATCTTGAAGAGTTTGGGAGAGGTTCCCAGTGACTCTTTATCTCTTGATACCGGCTGGGTACGAACCAGTTGGTAAACACCGGACTGGGTATCCAGCAGGTCCCCAAACACCAGTGCCTGGGTTGGGCAAGAGGTGACGCAGGCGGGCAGTTCCCCTTTTGACAATCGGGTTTGCTCACAGAAGTCACACTTGTCTGCAGCCCTGGTCACGGGGTGAATAAAGCGCACCTTGTATGGGCAGGCGGCGATGCAGTAAAGGCAGCCTACACATTTCCACTCATCAACCTTGATAATGCCTGTTTGTGGATCTTTGTAAGCGGCGCCGGTTGGGCACACGTTAACGCAGGGTGCGTTTTCACAGTGCTGGCAGCTTTGGCGCTCAAAGTGGTAAGTCTGGTTGGGGTACTCTCCGTGGGGGCCGGTACGGACGATATCCAGTCTGCTGACCCCTTCCGGTACCTGGTTTACTTCACGACATGCCTGGGTACAGGCGTCGCAGCCGATACATCTGTTCTCGTCGTGCAACAGGGCATATTTACGCTGAGACGCCGGGCTACTGTGTTCACTGGCTCTGGTTGCCTGATAGGCACTCATTCCTGCCAGTAATGCACCCGCCCCTTTTAAAAAGAATCGTTTGCTCTTGTCCATGACTCAATCCTGTTTGCTTTGGTGACACTGCTGACACATCGCGGCTCTGTCTGCCTGGGTTACGCTCATCATGGGGTCGTCCGCCGGGTGCAATTGGTGACACTGACTGCAACTAACCTTGTTGGAGTGCACATTGTGGGTCCACTCCAGGGTTCCAAGAGCTTGTGAGTCGTGGCACTCAATACAGGGCTTAACCTGAGTTTCGGCGGGGGTGGCAGCATTGAACACCACAAGATCTGACGCTTTTCTTGGGTGTCCCTGCTTTTCACCATGACAATCTACGCAACTGACAGTGAGGTCTGAGTTCCCATGTATTCCCTGCATGGTGCCGTTGCGTTTGTGGCACTTCATGCAGGGGCTTTTGTGGATCTCTGACATTGCCGCAGAGCTGGACTCTTTTGCCTGAACCGGCAGCCAGGAAAGCAGGCTGACCAAGGCGACTAACAAAGGTAATCTAGACATCTTTGGTCCCTCTGCGGAGTCGGTCAGGCAGCTAAAGCTGTGCGGATTGCAGTTAAATCACAGGGAGAGTCCTTGCGTATCTGAATGTGATTAATATTGAACTTGGTAAATACATTCTGCAGGAATGAGCTTCTTTCCAGATCCTGCTCATCGGTAATCACAAGTTTAATTTCAGATGAGTCATGGTCGATGACTACATAATCAATGGTACAGTTATGCAGCACTGACTTTAGGTCATCGTTATCCTGTACTTCCACCAGATCGTCCATCTTCAGGCCGTACAACACGTCATATTTGCCGCTGGATACACCGTTCAGGTCGTGGATGTAGTTCAGTACCTGCTTATTACAGAACTGAGGCTTATTTATAATATTGATTTGGCCATCACTGATACTCATGTCCTTTTTAAAGAACTTAATGCAGGTTAATACAAATGATATAGTGACAAATGGCACAATCAAAAAAAGTACGAAATACATAAATGCATAGCTGGCTATTACTGATGTGCTCATAATAATTTCCTCCATCCTGGTACGAGTCACTCGTAAATATAAATATCAGAAATTAAATATTGTCAGTATTCTTTATCTCAAAATCATGATCCCCAATATATTGTTATTTATGACAATGTGCGGCTCAAGATTTACGGAATACTATGGAGTTATTTGTGGAATATATAAGTCTAAAACCAGAATTGCAGAACTGAGAATACTTGCGCTAAGTGTATAGTGATAAAGGCTTTATTAGTAAGTTGTTGTGGTGCTCAATATTTTTCGATATCTGTTGCTTTGGTTGGATTGTTGATTAAAATTCAGAAAAGGGGAGAGAGGTTCAAGGAATAGAAAAATGCTCGGTAAAGAAATTGATATTGAGAAAATTGATTTACTCAGTTTGAGTATCTTAGTTTTACTTTATGAAAATAAGTCGGCAACCATGACATCTAAAGCGTTAAGAATTCCAGCGCCTAAAATTAGTCGTTGCTTAAAACAGCTTAGAGATACCTTTGGTAATGAGCTGTTTGTTCGGCAAAGGTATGGTATGCATCCCAATGAGTTTGCCGATCAGCTTTACCCAATCGCCCGTAATATTATTGATACTGCCAAGGCTTTCAATCGACTGGATCCCAATATCATCAAGTCCAGGCAGGATTACCCTATCGCCATTCCCGACGCGATCAGCTGCACCATGATGCGTTCGCTGATCAATCTGGTGCATGACAAAGAACACCCCATAGGCATCTCCCTGGAGCTTTGGAACGGTAACTCCATCAATGAGGTACTGAACGGCAACCTTAGCTTTGCGGTATCCTGCCACTATTCCCTGGAGCAGTTGCAGGCCTACAGCGACAAGCTGGACGTGATTCCCATCAAGTCGATGGAAAACCTGTATGTGTTGTCCCGGGAAGGGCACAGCATTCTGGACTCAGATATCAGCTTTGAACGCATTGCCGAATATCCCTTTGTTTACACTGAGTTTGGTAAGCCTGAAGAGAGAGCCAGCGCATTCCAGCGGTTCTGTCTGGGGGAAGGGATCCCTCTGCATACTGAGATAACCATACGTAATGTCGCTTCCCTGATTGATTATTTGCTTAACAGTGATGCGCTGGCACTGACCTCTTACAGTTCGCTTTACGACAAGTTTTCAGAAATACCTACGCTGCACTCCTGCCAGTTGGCTCACCGGGAAACCCGCAGATTGCTGGATAAGTTCCCCTGTTCAACCCTGTTTCTGGTGAGACAAAAGGGTATCCGCGATGCCAATCTGGACTGGCTGGTGGATAGAGTTATCAGTCTGATTCAGGCAAATCTGAACTGACCAAATCGCTGTTCACCACCTGGTCCACCTTGGCCAGGATGGTTTGTTTCAGCCATTGATGGCCTGGGTCACTGTTATTACGGCTATGCCACAGCAGCACATAGGCTAATGGAATAAAGTCTATGGGCAGGGGCAACAGCACCAGCGGGTATAGCTTGCAGGCATGGCGGGCAAAGCTGGAGGGCAGGGTAAATACCAGATCGCTGTGGGCACAAATACTCACAGCGCCATAGAAATCCGGCACAGTAGCACTCAGGTGGCGTCTCTGGTTGGACTTGGCCAGGTGATAATCCAGTGCCCACCACTCATTACCTTCACACCTTACCTGCACATGGGACTGGCTCAGATAATAATCCAGATCCCAGTATCCGGCCGCCTGTGCCTGTAGTGCCGGGTGCCCCTCTCTGACCAAACACACCTGTTTGTCGGTAAACAGGGTTTCGTGCTCTATCCCTTCCGCCAGGTTCTCCACTTTAAAGCGGGAGTGTGGGTGCAAATCCCGTCCGGCAATGGCAAAGTCCAGTTGTCCCAATACCAGATCCTGCATGGAGTTTTCGGTCCACACATAGCTGTTAAGGCGGATATTGGGCGCGGCCTTCAGTAGAGGGCCAATAAACTGAGGAACCAATGTCTCATAGGTGCTTTCTACCATGGCCAGTGAGAACTGGCGCTCGCTGGAGGCAGGTACAAATCCGGGGGGCTGAGTCAGTTCGTATAGCTTTTCCAGCGTACCGGGCAGGCGTTCGGCAATCTGTAACGCGTGGGCCGTAGGCTTAAGTCCACGGGCCGTACGTTGAAACAGGGGGTCGCCAAGCATCTCACGCAAGCGGGTGAGATTTTTGCTCAGAGCGGATTGGGTCAGGTGTAAACGCCGGGCAGCCCGGGTGACGCTTTGCTCTTCCAACAGAACCTGAAGTACCACCAACAGGTTGAGATCGACTCTGGCAAGGTTGTCCAGTTTCACAGATATTCCTCTGAGGAATTTTTATTTAGGAATATATATCATTTCTGTTCATACCTTGTCGCAACTAAAATACCCCTATTCCAATAAACTAATCGTTACGAGAACCCGATGAGACCCGGATTGTTACCACTTTTAATGTCAATTGTGCTGCTCAGCCCTCTGGCAATTGATATTTATCTGCCTTCCATGCCGGCAATGGCGGCGGAGTTTAATGTGTCTGACAGTGATGTGCAGTCCACTCTGGTGCTGTTTCTTGCGGCCATGGGTATAGGCCAGATAGTGATTGGGCCTATTGCGGATAAGTTTGGCCGTCGCCCTGTGGTGCTGGGTGGTTTGTGTTTCTACATCTTATCCAGTCTGTTGGCTGTGTTTGCCCTCGAGTTCTCTTTGCTGCAGCTGGCCCGGGTACTACAGGGATTGGCCGCCTGCAGTGCATCCATTGTGGTTTTCAGCGCGGTACGGGATTGCTACAACACCAACGAAAGTGCCCGTATTTACAGCTACCTGAACGGTGCGATTTGCGTGATCCCTGCGCTGGCTCCTACTCTGGGTGGCTTGCTGGCGCTGCAGTTTGGCTGGCGGTCCAACTTCCTGTTTATGGCCGGATACGGTTTGCTGATGCTGTTTATTGTGTCATTCAAGTTTGCTGAAACCCGCCCGGCGTCCACAGACACCAGCTCCCCTTTGTATCGCTGGGGACGCTATAAGCCGGTACTCAGTAACAGTCACTTTATGTTTTATGCCATTACTTGCATGGCAGGCATGGGGGCCATTCTCAGCTATGTGTCCTATTCACCTATGTGGTTGATTGGTGAATTGGGTATTGATGAGCTGACATTCAGTGGTCTGTTTGCCCTTAATGCTGCATTTAATATCGCCGCCTGTTTCGGTGCGCCAATCGTGATCCGCAGATTAGGCAACCGACCCACAGTGATTCTGGCGCTGGCCCTGATCCTGGTGGCGGGATTGGCTGAGTTGGTACTGTACCGACTGGGCGTAGTGGCAGGAATGGCGGGCGCCATGGCTTATATGTTGCCTATGATTCTGTTGTGTATCGGTTTTGCCTTGCTGCTGGGACCGGCGACGTCCATGGCGCTGGCTCCTTTTGGCGACCGAGCAGGTACTGCCGCGGCCATGTTGGGCTTTTTCCAGATGAGTGGTGCTGCTTTGCTGACTGCGCTGCTGCAGCAAACCGGTTTGCCTGCCCCGGTCGCTGTGGGCGGTATGATGACTCTGCTGAGTGCCTTGTTGCTGACCGTAATGCGACTTGAGCGATTTGCCCGTTGGCACAGAGAGCCGGTTGCCCAGTAAAACCCACAAGTAAAAGAAAGGCCTGCATTTGCAGGCCTTTTTGTTTATTCAGCAGCGGTTTAGAACCTGGCGGTCACTGCCACGTTGATTCCCCAGGCATCTACATCTGAATTTAATTCAGTATAGGCGCCTGTTTGTAGTGAGAAGGTATTGCCTAAAGGCAGCCAATAATCAAGGGATGCTGCGTAAAAGGTATCTGAACCTGCATGTTCAGGGTCTATGTATGTGGCGTTGAGTCCCAGAGACAGAGATTTAGTCAGGTACCAGTCGGCGAAGGCCGATGCTGAGTTGGTTTCAGTCGAATATTCAACACTGCCAAAGCGGCTTTTTGAATCTGCATTTTGGTATTTTATTCCTGCGTCGATTCCCAGGGTAGTTGGCAGTTCAAACCAGCTTCTCGCTTCAATACCCCATGCGTCAGTTTCTGAATCGTAGTTTTGGTTAAATTCTGCATGTGTATACGTTAGTGCAATTTCGGTGTTGGCATTCAGGTAGTAACCAATCGCAAGGGCGAGCGTTCCATTGTCTGAGAAATGATCTATATCTCCGCCGTAGTTGCCTCTGACAAACAATTTAGTGTCGCTGACCCAAGTGCCACCAATGGCTGCGAAATTATATTCACTGCCGGAAGTTGCAAAGGACGCATCGACACGAGAGGATTGCGCCAGAAAAGCATTGAGGGCATAGGGTGAGTCAGTTCTGACTTTATCGAAGAAGTAGCTGTAGTTGATATTGCCGGAGTCATCACTGCCATCGTTATAATCAACATATGAGTAACCCAAGCTGGCCTGATGTTGGAAATCCTGTGCATGGAGGGGGGAAGTTGCTGTCAGGAGAGCAAAGCCGACAATAAACGGATAAGATTGTTTCATATCGAGTCCTTTCACTGATTAAATCCATTGATTTCTGAGTTTCAGCTAAATTAGCACGCTGAAGACACCTCGCATGCTAGCCCTGCGCCAGGGAAAACTGAATAGGAATAAAGGCTATTGTTTGGTATGTATGGCCTTGTTTTATGCTATTGGAGTAATGCTTCTGTCTATGTTAAAACGCCCCCATTGTCCCCACTGTGATTACCCACTGAATGCCTGCCTGTGCCACGCCATATCGCCGATACAGAGTGACACCCGGGTGGTGGTTTTGCAGCATCCCAGCGAAGTAGCCCATGCCAAGAACAGTGTCAGGTTGTTGAGCCGGGTTTTGACTGATTGCGAGTTGGTCGTGGGGGAGAGAGAGCAGGACTTCAGTGCAGTCAGAGATCGATTATTGCAGGACAGGGAGAATACTCTGGTGCTGTACCCGGCCGATGCCAGCATTGAGCTCGCCGCTGTGGCTGACAGTAAGGCTAGTTCTGTTAACCCTGTGAATCTGGTGGTGATTGATGGTACCTGGCGTAAAGCGCTGAAGATCTACAAGCTTAACCCCTGGTTAGCTGAGCTGCAGGCTGTGCATCTGGGTGAGAATTATCAGGGACGTTACCGTATTCGCAAGGCAAAACGGCCTGACAGTTTATCGACCTTGGAGGCGACGGCCTATGCCCTGGCGGAACTTGAGCCCGGGCTGGAAGTTCAGCCTTTATTCCGGGCCTTTGATGCCATGGTGGAGCGTCAGTTGGCTGCTATGCCTGAAGCGGTCAGGCAACGTTACCATGATTGAAAATATCAGGAGTGAAGGAAGCGGTTGCTGAATGCTCCGGCATCCATGGGTTCGCCAAACAGATAACCCTGTCCGTAGCCTCCTCCCATTGTCTGCAGCAGGCTTTGTTGCTCATGGCTTTCGACCCCTTCGGCGATATAGATGATGTCCAACGCCCGGGCGAGTTGTACCACGGCAGCAAACAGTTTCTGCCCCTGGGGATCACCCAGTTGTTGGGCAAACTCTGCATCGATTTTCAGGCTATCGATAGGCAAGCTGCCCAATCTACTCAGTGATGATAATCCAGTGCCAAAGTCGTCAATGGCGATATGAACGCCCATCTCCCTCAGTTGAACCAGTACGCCTTTGGCCTGCAAAGGCTGTCGCAACAGAGTGGATTCGGTGATCTCCAGAATCAGTGATTCAGCGGGCAGACTCGCCTTGGCCAAAGCATGACTGACCATGTCCACAAAATCAGGGTGTTCCAATTGCAGTGGCGATATATTGACTGAGATATTCAGCGGCTTGCCTGATGTCTCTCGCCATTTGGCGGCCTGTCGGCAAGCTTGCTCCAGTACCCATTGTCCCACCTTGACTATCATGCCTGTCTCTTCCAATTGAGGCAGAAAATCCCGGGCATCCAGTAAAGTGTGTTCATCTTTTTGCCAGCGCAACAGGGCTTCTGCCGCGATAACATGGCCCGTGTCCAGATCCACAATTCCCTGATAAGCCAGGGAGAACTGGCGCAGGCCCATGGCATGGCGCAGGTTGTTGATAAACTTAATCTTACGCTCCGCTTCCTGCTGCATATCAGCGCTGTAAAACTGAATATGGGATCTGTGCTTCTTGGCACTGTACATGGCGGTATCGGCCAGTGAGATCAGCTGCGCGGCCTGGTCGCTGTGCTCTGGAAACAGGGCGATGCCTATACTGGTGCCGAGAAAGAATTTCTGTCCTTCCAACTCAAAGGGGACATCAAACAGCCCCAGTACTTCCCGGGCAACCGTTTCCACCTGCTGCTGATCACGGCAGTCTTCCAAAAGCAGGGTAAATTCATCGCCCCCAAGGCGTGCTATCTCAGCCTCCCCAATACAGTGAGCCTCCAGACGGGCAGCAACAAGCTGCAGTACCCGATCGCCAACGCCATGGCCGAAACTGTCATTAATGTTCTTAAAACCATTTAGATCCATAAACATCAAGGCGCCAAACTTGGAAGGGTCCTGCCTGTGTCTTTCCAGCGCCTGGTTCAGCAGCTTGGTCAGTTGATAGCGGTTGGGCAGGCCGGTCAGGGCATCGGACATTGCCTGCTCAGTCAGCCTTTGTTGCTGCTGTTTACGGGCGCTGATATCGCTGAAGCGGGTGATCAGGTAAATACGACCATCCAGAGAGTCTATCCGGCTGGTTGACAGTTGAACCGGGTAAATCGAGCCATCGGCACGTTTTTTCTGTAACTCTCCCTGCCAACTTCCCCTGGCAGCCAGGGCTTGTTGAAACTCCTGTTCAGAATCTGAGGTATAGCTGTCGGCATTGAGGAAGCCTGGCTGTTGGCCAATCAGTTGCTCGCAGCTGTAACCACAGGTACGGGACATCGCCATATTGGCTGCCAGAATGCGGTTGTCTTCGCCTGTGATATAAATGGCCTCCTCACTGTGCTCCAGCACGCTGGACAGGACATCCGGCGGCAGCTGTTTGAAACCATGCTCAATGGGATCCCTTTGTTGACGCCTGCGCTCTATCGGGGTGATAACCAGCAGGATCACAGGATGCTGCTTGAGAATGCAGGGCCATAAGGTCAGTCGGGTGGGCTTTTCATTGTCGCCATCCTGGAGCAGCCATTCCATATGCACTTTATCACCGTCCATGGCCCGATAGATGGCATCCCGGGCGGCGTCTTTACTGGACACTCCTGAGTGCTGACGTCCGGGGGAAAGAGTGGACAGTGAGTGACGACTCAGCTGATGCCAGCTTAGCTGGAAGAAATCCAGACAAGCCTGATTGGCACCGATAAAACTGTCGCCATCGAGCAGCGCAAAAGGTTGTTTCTCAGGAACGGCGCGAATGCTCGCCAGCTGTTGCTCAATGGCCAGACTTTCGGCGCAAAGGGAGTGCAGTTGTTGGGACCATTGAGACATTAATTACTTTTCCATCAATATGTTATTGCATCAAAGATGATGCATTTCTGGATAGCTTCCTTGAGAACTGGGTAAAAGGTAAACGCTTTTACTGCCAGACTCAATGTTGCTTCCTAATTTTTTGTTATTTTTTCAGAGGTTAAGATATCTATCCCTGGTTTTAACTGCTTCCTGAACCATGCTTTGGGTAAGAGTCGCTAAAACCTCTGTTTTTTAGATTGAAGACGTACTTATTGTTCTGTGTTTTTGGTTGTTCGCCTATCTTGATCGCGCTTTTAATCAGCACCTTTGAGATTTTTGTTTATCAGCTGTATAAAGGCGCTCCCGCAGTTGTTTCTGTTTTACTCTGGTACTTCACTTGTCTGTCGCCCGTATTAAATCCACCTTTGCCATGATTCTGGCATTTTCCCTGTCTTTGCTGTCTCTGTTTGGATTCGCTTATTACCAAATCCTTAAAGAAGTAAGGGCAGATGCCAAATCTGCGATGCAGTACATAGAGCACAGGCTGGATGAGGCTGTCAGCAGCGTGAAAGAGCTCGACCATTTGCCGTATCAGAAGTGTGATATGGACGGACAGATTTTGCTGAGAGATTTTTTCTATGATCATCTCAACAGCGGTTTGTTTCTGGTTCGCAGGCTCGAAGGTGAAGCCTGGCATTACTGCTCAATGTTTGGCTCAGTTGAGTTCAATGTCGAAGCTGGACTTAAAATCAAGCCCCTGCTGGCAAACAACGAAGAGCGGGTATTGCTTGCTATGGCAAAATACCAGAGAGAAGGGGAAGAGCGATATAACCTGTTTGTCGGATATCTGGGTGATGAAAAGATCAGCTCAGTACGGATGATCAAGCCGGAGAAGTTCACCTTCTTTGAGGATGACAAGCGCAATTGCCGCCGGGTTGAAGTGAAGCTGAATAACGGTGACTCGGTGCTGACCATAGGAGATTACAAAGGCCGGGCGATTGAAAACGTCAAGACTGAGAGCGACAGGTATCCGGTGCACCTGACCTCGGCGATTGCCGGGAAGCGGGTCTATGACAGGGCGCTGGAGTTGGCACTGCTGTTTTTGCCTATCTATGTATTGCTGTTCTGGCTTTGTGGTTACTTAATTCGCCTGGTGGGCAAAGCGCGTCTGAGTATGGGATATCGCCTCTATCAGGCGGTACGCAAGCAGGAGTTGGTGGCGTTTTATCAGCCGGTTGTTGATGTTTCCACCATGGAAATTGTCGGGGCGGAAGCCCTGATCCGTTGGGTAAAGGATGATGGGACTGTTGAGCAGCCCGGTCGCTTTATTAATGAGCTGGAACAAAGCGAATTGATTACCCAGGTGACCCGCAGCATGCTGCAGCAGATCCCGCGCGATTTAACGTCTATTCTGTCACAGGCTAGAAACTTTCGCTGCAGCGTGAACCTGGTGCCGAGGCACCTGGAAACGGATGTGCTGGCAGACGATATGGAGCGCTGGGCAAAAGAGGGTTATCCCTGCAGCCAGATAGCGCTTGAGATTACTGAACGACTGCCTTTAACTCAGCTTAAACGGGCGCAGGCATCCATCGACAGGTTACGTAAGCTCGGCATTTGCATTGAGCTGGATGATGCCGGTACAGGTTATGGGGGCGCTTCCTATTTGCAGGAGCTGCATATCGACGTCATGAAAATAGATAAGTTATTTGTCGATACTCTGCTGCTGCCCGGCAACCGTAGTCAGGTGTTGGATGCGTACCTGCAGATGGGGCAGGCGCTGGATTTGGAGATTATCGCCGAAGGGGTGGAGACTCAGGAGCAATCCGATGCACTGCTGGCGAAAGGCGTACGCTTCCAGCAGGGATATCTGTTCTCCGGGCCTTTGTCGGCGAAAGACTTTGTGTCATTCTGGCAGCAAAGGTGCAGTGGCGGCAGCTGCCGGATTTTTGATGGTATCCATGGGAGGGAAAGAGATGCGCAAGGGATTGATGATAGTTATTTTGAGCCTGATGACAGTGAGTCCAGGGTGGGCCGCTGACCGTAAGCCAAAATTGAAAATGTCACCTGAGACTGCGCGTCCCCTTGAGTGGGAAGCGCAGCAGTTGGAAAAGGCGCGTAAGGCGGCCGCTGACACCCGCGACAGAGAACAGAAAGTACTGAAGCGCCAGCAGTCAGGTGACTGGGAACAGGCTCAAAAAGAAAAGGCTCAACAGGCGGCTGATGCCAGAGCTTCCCGGGAGCAGAAATATCTGCAACAGGCTCGCGATGCCGCGGCGAAAGACCGTAAAATAGAGGACAAGTCAGATCAATAATCAGTGAACCCAGTGTCTTCTATCTCCTATTACTGTCCGCTGTGCCACAGTAAACAGCTCTCTCATTTTTGTCAGGATAAGCGCCGTCACTATTTCCGCTGTAATGTGTGCGCTTTGGTGAGTGTGCCCCCGAGCCAGCATTTGAGCGCGGAAGCGGAAAAAGCTGAATACGACAAGCATGACAATTCAGTGGCTGATGAGGGTTACAAGACATTCTTACGGCGCACCTGGGATCCACTGAAAAGCAGTTTGCAGCAAGGTCATGGTCCGGATCTGTCCGCTCTACAGGGGCTGGATTTTGGCTGTGGTGAGGGCGCGGTGCTAAGCCAGTTGGCCGCCGGTGATGGCGCACTGATGGCCAATTACGATCTCTATTATCATCCGGATACTCAAGTGCTTGAACGCAGGTATGACTTTATCACCATGACAGAGGTGATAGAGCATATTGCTGATGCGGCAGCCATAATCGACAAGCTGGATACCTTGCTTAAGCCGGGTGGCACGCTGGCAGTCATGACCAAGCGGGTACTGGATGCCGATGCCTTCAGTCGCTGGCATTACAAAAACGATCTTACCCATATCTGTTTCTATTCCGACGAAACATTCCATTGGCTCGCCAGGCGACAGGGTTGGCACTGTGACCTGGTTGCTGCTGACGTGGTATTGCTGCACAAACCCTGATACTCAGGCTTTGCTGTCTGATGGTGCCACTTAGGGGGGCCCTGTCCGCTCTACCTTCACTGTCACCATTGATTACAAAAAAATCGGTAAGCGGTTAAATTTTCTCCTTGATTAACAATGCGCCTTGGCTTTTTATGGTGCATTGGAATTGATGCCTTATGGCAAATACACAAGGACTGACGATGAAACCTTTATGGATTGGCCTGTCTCTGGCTGCGGCCATCGGCATGGGGGAATCCAGGGCGACCACAGCTGAGGATATTGCCAGCTTTACCCTGGATAATGGCATGAAAATTATGGTGTTGGAGGATGATTCTATTCCCAATGCCAATATGTACCTGTTCTGGAAAGTGGGTTCCAGAAACGAAGTCCCCGGCATTACCGGCATTTCTCATTTCTTCGAACATATGATGTTCAATGGGTCCGAAAAGTATGGTCCCAAGATGTTTGACCGCACCATGGAAGCCGCTGGTGGTGCCAACAACGCTTACACCACGGAAAATATCACTGTTTATACCAATTGGTTCCCGGCGGGAGCCCTGGAAACCATTTTTGATCTCGAGGCAGACAGAATTGCCGATCTGGATATCAATGCAGAGATGGTGGAAAGCGAACGTGGTGTAGTGGCCTCGGAGCGCCTGACCGGATTGGAAAATTCCAACTGGCGAGTGATACAGGAAGAGGTGAAAGGTGCCGCTTTCCGTGCTCACCCTTACTCCTGGTCTGTTATCGGTCATGAGTCCGATATCGCCGCCTGGACGCTGGAAGATCTGCAGCAGTATCACAAGACTTATTACGCGCCCAACAACGCTGTGGTGGTGATTGCCGGTGATGTGAAGCTGGATGAAGTGAAACAGCTGGCGACCGAGTATTTTGCCCCAATTCCTGCTCAGCAGCCCCCCAGAGAAGTGAAGACTGTCGAGCCCGAGCAGAAGGGCGAGCGTCGGGTGTTTGTTAAAAAGGCGTCTGTCAGTACCCCAAATGTGATGCTGGCTTACCATGTGCCAGCGACTTCAGATCCTGATTACTATGCGCTGGATCTATTGGCTGCCATTTTGGGCGAGGGTAAAAGCTCACGTCTGTATCAGGGACTGGTGAACGAACAGTTGGCACTTGGCGCAGATACCTATATGCCCAAGACGTTTGACCCCAACCTGTTTTATTTTCTCGGTGTTGCTGCGCCCGGAGTGAGTGCCGATAAGCTGGAACAGGCGATGCTGGCTCAGGTTGCAGCAGTAGCAAAGGATGGTGTGACCCAGGACGAACTGGATAAGGTGAAGAACCTGAGGTTGATGGACTTTTACCGCACCATGGAAACCATTAACGGCAAAGCCAATACCATAGGTACCTATGAGCTGTATTTTGGTAGTTATGACAAGCTGTTTAACGCACCGGATGCCTATGCCAAAGTGACACCGGAGGATATTCAGCGAGTGGCACAAAGCTACTTTACCCGTGCCAACCGTACAGTTGGTGTTCTGGCTGCTGAGGAGGAGCAAGATCAATGAGGATGATGAAACAAGCCGTAATGTCGGCATCGGTTGCCCTGGCGCTGTCCTTAACCGCCTGCAGCGCGACTCAGTCAGCAAAGACTCAGCCAGAGCCATCCCAATCCGGCTTCCAGATGCCTGCCTATGAGCAGCTGCAGTTGAAAAATGGCCTGACACTGATGTTGATGCCACAGCATGAAGTCCCTTTGATTACCGTCAATGCCGTGGTACGTGCAGGCAGTGTTCAGGACACAAGCTCAGGTTTGGCATCGCTGACCGCTAAAAGTCTGCTGTTGGGTAACAGTCTCAAGTCAAAGGCGGATACCGAGCTGTTGGTGGATAGCCTGGGCGCCAGCCTGAATGCCAATGCAGGCAAAGAGGGGAGTTACATCAGTGCAGACTTTATGGCCCGGGACGCCAGGGTGATGTTGCCACTGATCAAAGCCGTATTGCTCGAGCCCAGTTTTGACTCTGTCGAGTTCGATAAACTGTTGCAGCGGGAAGTGGCTTCGCTGACCCGAGCAAAGGAGAGCCCCAGAGCTGTAATTGGCAACTATTTTGCTGCCCAGCTTTTTGGCGAGCACCCCTATGGCAACCCGACGTCTGGCGACAGTCAATCACTGGCCGGTATCTCCAATAAGCAGGTGAAAGCTTTTCATCAGAACTTTTATCAGCCGGCCAATACCGCCATTACGGTTGCCGGGGACTTTGAACTGGCGTCCATGAAAGCCTATCTGCAACAGCTGTTTGGTGATTGGGATACCACTTCCATGGCAACCCAGGTGGAACTGAATCCTGCGCCTGCACCGACCAAAGCCAAAGTGCTGCTGGTGGACAAGCCGGATGCCATAGAAACCACATTTGTGATTGGTGGAAAAGGGATTAGCCGTGATGACCCTGACTTTGTCGGTCTGCAGGTTATCAATACTATTCTGGGAGGACGTTTTACCTCCTGGCTCAATGATGAGCTAAGGGTCAATTCAGGCCTGACCTATGGTGCGGGGTCCCGGTTTACGCCATACCGTGATGATGGGCTGTTCTTTATCAGCACTTTCACTCAGACTGGCACGACCGCAGAAACCATAGATTTGGCATTGAAGACATACGACAGACTCTGGCAGCAAGGTATAGATCAGGCCACGCTGGATTCTGCCAAAGCCTATGTAAAAGGTCAGTTTCCGCCCAGGTATGAAACCAGTGGTCAACTGGCGGGCTTGATGGCAGACATGTATCTGTATGGGTTTGATGAAAGCTTTATCAATGACTTTGAAGCCAGCGTGAATGGCTTAACTCTGGATGATGCCAAACGACTGATTGAGAAGCACTTCCCCAGAGAGAATCTGCAGTTTGTCCTGATTGGCAATGCGGCGGAGATCGCTCCCGTTGCGGCCAGACATGGTGACGTCCGGCAGGTTGAGATGACTGCGCCGGGCTTTGCCCGATAGCTGATACGGCAGTTATACCAACTTCATTAATAGTCTGATCAATTCAGAGCGTGTCAGGGATTCTGATTCAAGGCGCATTGATTGACTAAGGGTGGCGCCCTTTAAGAGCAATGCAACACAGGAGCAGGATGCCTGACACGCTCACACAGTGCGGGTTTCAATGCACTTGATACTGTGTTGAGTCGCCTTGACATAGAACCACTATGACTTCGCCGACTCGCCTTGTCTCAAGCGCATTGAACTCCCGCTGAAACAGATCAACTATTAAATGAAATTGGTATTATAAAGGGAGCCGCAGGCTCCCTTTATTTTTGCCTATTCCGACTTTTTACAAGGTTTTTTTCCACTTACCCGTGACATTGTCGCAAGTGTTCTACACTTAATGTGTATCGAATTCCGATGATCCTGATGGAACTCTGATTGAAGTCAGGATTTAAGTGCAGACAGGGAACGGATAATGGCAGATTTGGATTTGGGACAGGGTAACCTGGATACTGCAGGGCACATCGAAGGTGCTGACCCTCATACAGTGGATTGGATCCATATACACGAGACAGTGAAGTTGTTGCTGCTGTCGATGGCGCAGATAGAGCTGACATTAACGGATGGAGACCACAATGTCACAGGCCTGGGGCTTCTCTTTACTGAGATGGCAGGGCATCTGCGTGAGGTAAATAAACACCTGAGGGATTCTCCGGATACACCGGAGGAGATTATGCAGCATGGTAATGTGCTCGAGTCAAAAATTAACGAGGGGGTGATTGCTTTCCAATTCTACGATCGCTTGTCTCAGCGCCTTGAGCACGTTGTAACTGGTCTGGAACTGGCTGAGGATATCCTGAGCGACGAAGTACGTCGTATCAAGCCTCAGTCCTGGAAGGCGATCCAGAAAGAGATAAAGATGAATTACTCTCTTGAATGTGAAAAGAAAATGTTTGATCTTGTTATCCAGGGAACCCCCCTGAGTGAAGCGCTGGCGCTTTACCGGGATGAGCATCTGGAACAAGAGGATGATATCGAACTCTTCTAAGGCACTTCTTCTTTTGGTTGTGGTTGCTATGCCAGCCACCGCAGAAAAAATCCCACTGTTTTCTATGTGTAAAGCCCTGTCAGGTCACTGGCAGGGCTCTTCTGCTGATGCCGGCCAGGCGCCCGGACAGGTGCAAATGCAGGGGGTATGTAGTGAGGATAACAGGCAGCTGTTTTTATCCGTCACTGTCGCGGGGGACAAGAGTGAATCCTGGTGGTTCAGTGATGTTGGCTCACATATCCGACTGATTATGGATAATGGCGTGGGAGAGCCTGTCGTTCGCGAGTTCAGTCTGTACCGTCAGGGCAAGGGCTTTTCCTTGCTGGGGCAGGGTCAGGTAACAGAAAGACCAGCCATGGTCAGACTGGTCTTTGATGCTCAGGATTCGGGGTGGCGCTGGTTGCAACAGGTACAGTTTCTGGATGATGACTATGCCGATTACCAGGTCCTGCGGGGGATTGAGTTACAACCCGTCTTATAACGCGCCCGGATAGTTGAGTTGGCGCAGCGCTTCATAGCTGATAATTGCCACGGCATTGGACAGATTCAGGCTGCGGCTGTCAGGCAGCATAGGGATCCGCAATCTCTGATCAGCGGGAATACTGTTGATGATATTCATGGGTAACCCACGGGACTCAGGGCCAAACAGTAAGACATCACCTTCCTGATAAGTCAGTTCTGAATGGGGTCTGCTGCCCTTGGTGGTACAGGCCATAATGCGCTTGCCAATCATAGCGGTCAGAAAGGCTTCGAAGTTTGCGTGTCGGGTGACATTGGCCATATCCCGGTAATCCAGTCCGGCCCGTCGCAGTTTTTTCTCCTCAAGATCAAAGCCCATGGGTTCAATCAGGTGAAGCTGACAACCGTTGTTGGCGCACAGTCTCATAATGTTGCCGGTATTTGGGGCGATCTCTGGTTCGTATAATGCGATGTGAAACATAGTCTGAACGTTTAAACAGCTGTAAGTTGAGGAGATTATATCACCAGCCCTGCGCCGGGTGGTTCCAGGCCGTAAAATTATGTGCCTGTCACAGCTTGGAACTGATTCCGACTGTAGTATCTTTGTTTTATTGTAGCTATCGCTAATACTCAAGCAGCCATTGCCGAGTATCAGACTTCTTTCAGTGCGCTCAGCACCTAACCCGAGAGACTCAGATTATGGTCAAAGCCCTCCTGCTCAACCAAGAAGACAAGAAAACCATTGCCCAGCTGACCGAGATTTCAATTGACGACCTGCCTCAAGGTGAGGTGTTGGTTGATGTTGCCTGCTCTTCCATTAACTACAAAGATGGTCTGGCGGTAACAGGTAAGGCACCGGTAGTGACTCAATTCCCTATGGTTCCTGGTATTGACTGCGCTGGCACCGTTATTGAGTCTACTGACGAGAGATATCAGGCTGGCGACAAAGTGATTCTGACCGGTTGGGGCGTAGGCGAAGGCCACTGGGGTGGTATGGCTGAAAAGGCCCGTTTCAAAGCTGACTGGCTGGTACCTATGCCTGCCAACTGTGATGAAACCAAAGCGATGCAGATTGGTACTGCAGGTTTGACGGCCATGCTGTGTGTACAGGCGTTGGTGGATGGTGGCGTTAAGCCAGAGTCCGGCCCTGTATTGGTTACCGGTGCCAGTGGTGGTGTAGGCAGCGTTGCCGTGACTCTATTGGCCAAGCTGGGATATGAAGTGGTTGCCAGTTCTGGTCGTGTGGAAGAGAACAGTGAGCTGCTTAAAGCGCTGGGAGCCTCAAGTGTGCTGGATCGCAGTGAGCTGGATCGTGATGCCCGTCCATTGGAGAGACAGCTGTGGGCTGGTTTGGTCGATACCGTGGGTAATAAGGTCCTGGCAACCGCGCTGTCGCAAATGAAGTATGACTCTGTTGCTGCGATTTGCGGTCTGGCCGGTGGCTTTGCTCTGCCAACAACTGTGATGCCGTTTATTCTGCGCGGTGTGCGCCTGCAGGGTATCGATTCAGTTTATTGCCCATTTGCCAAGCGTCAGGCAGCCTGGGAGCGCATTCTTGAAATCCTGCCTGAAAGCTTCTTTGCCCACGCCTGCAATGCCATCAGCCTTGAGCAGGTGGAAGAGTACGCCAACAAGATTATCCGTGGTCAGGTAACCGGGCGGGTACTGGTTAAGCTGTAATTCTGGAATATGTTGAAAGAGCGGGCTATGGCCCGCTTTTTTATATTCATGGTTAGCATGGGCTTATATATGTCGCGCTAATTGATGAATCACTTCTTTATTTTTTATTGCCAATTATGACAAATTGGAATCCATTCCATTTTCCTGCCCGATAGACAAGTTTTAATGATTCATGATGTTGTTCTTATATTTTTGAATAATTAAATCTCATCACCTTGTATTTACGCTTTATTCTCAGATTGGAAGCCATTCCAAGATTACTATCTTTTCAGACACAAGATTGAAGCCTGATAATTAACGACCTCTATATTGTCAGTGGCCAGGCGCTATTCACTTCGTCATCAAATAGTGCATTGCCCGGGGAATATTGAAAGTCTGACTGACATACCCCCTGCTTCAACTGTGTCGACAAATATAAGCTGAGTTGTTTCAGCATAAATGGATGGGGCTCAGGTGAATAACCTGAGATGGCATCGGTGGCAGCAATAATTCATCAGGCTGAATATGCAGTATGAATGATGGCTGTCCAGAGGCTTCAATTGATGAAGGTATGATATGGAAAGACGTAATTTTCTGAAAATGGCAGGTATTGGCGCCATTACCATGGGAACTGCACCCGCTGCGTTTTCAGCCACAGTATGCGACAAAGATGTGGCTTTCGATAAAAGCTACGATGTGGTGATTATCGGCTCTGGTTTTGCTGGATTGTCAGCGGCTATTGAAGCCAAGCGCAATGGTGCCAAAGATGTCGTTATCTTTGAAAAACTGTCTATGTTTGGCGGTAACTCTGCCATTAACGGCGGTCTGTTCGCTGCACCAAATACTCCTATGCAGGCCAGAGAAGGAGTTAACGATTCCATTGAAACCATGGTTCAGGATCAATTGACTGCTGGCCGTGGTATTGCTGATGAAGCTCTGTTGCGTCATGTCGCTTCCAATGCTGCCGAAGCGCTGCAGCTGACCATTGAAGCCGGTGCCGAATATCATCCATACCTGCAACAACTGGGTGGTCACTCTGTTGCCCGCACCTATCAAACCAGTGTGAGCTGTGGTGCGGGTATCACTCAGCCGTTGTTGAAAATGGCCCGTAAAGAGGGCGCTGTAACTCAAAACCGTGCCAAGTTTGAAGGTTTTATCCTGAATGCCAACAACCAGGTTGTCGGTGTGAAGATCCGTGAAGGCTATTACTTCGGTCGGGAAGACTCCGGCAAGGTGATCAATGTTAAGGCTAATCGCGGCGTCATTATGGCAACCGGCGGCTTTGCTCAGAATATCAAGCTGCGTATGGCTCAGGACCCGACCCTGAACCACGAAGTGGGCTGTACCAACGTGGAAGGTTCAACCGGTGAAGGCATGCTGGCCATGTTCAAACTGGGTGCTGTTCCCGTGCACCTGGCCCATATTCAATCCGGACCATGGGCGTCACCTGATGAAGGTGGTTTCGGTTACGTGTCCAACTACTCCATCTATAACTTCCCTCACTCAGTGGCCATTCACTGTGCCACTGGCAAGCGTTTTATGAACGAGATTGCTGACCGCAAGACTCGCGCGGACGCTGAACTGGGATGTCGTGACCAGGATGGCAATCCACTGCCTCCAATCATGATCACCAGCTATGAGCACGCCAGTCAGCACCCTAACTGTAAGAAAGTTCTCAAGTACAACGTGGGCTGGAAGTTCGACTCTCTGGAACAGATTGCCGAGCGTTTCAATGTGCCGCTGACGGCACTGGAAGAGCAGATTACCGAGTACAACGGTTATGTGAAGGCGGGCAAAGATCCTCAGTTCGGCAAGATCATGGATATGGCCAAAGACAAGTACATCAAGGCGCCATACACGGTTGTGCGCCTGTGGCCTAAAGCTCACTACTGTCAGGGCGGCGTACAGGTCAACGTGAATGCTGAGGTGCTGGACAGCATGTCAGGTGAGCACATCAAGGGCTTGTATGCTGCCGGTGAAGTGACCGGAGGTGTCCATGGTGTGTCCCGTTTGGGTTCCTGTTCCATCCCTGAATGCATGGTGATGGGTATGACCGCTGGCCGTAACGTGATGAAAGGATAAGCAAATGAAACTGGTTAAATATTTCGCATTGGCGGCAATCGTTCTCAGCGCCAGCACAGGGGCATATGCCAAAGATATCAAACCTTGGCACGATGGATTCAAGTGTAAGGATTGTCACGATCAGGGCCTGAAATCTTTCCCTTCTGATCAATCCTGTCTGCAGTGTCATGATGTGGATGACCTGGCTGACGCCACCAAGCGCGGTGGTGATGAAGAGTGGCAGAATCCACATAATAACCTGCACTATGGTAAAGAGTTACCCTGTATCGAGTGTCACTCTGAACACCAGAAGCCTGAGACCTATCAGCCTCTGTGTCTCGACTGTCACACCTTCAAATATGAAAAGTTCAAAGGCTGATTAATGCCTCAACGGCCGCCATTTATGGCGGCTTTTTCTTGCTTTCAAATAATAAGCCCTGCATTAGCAGGGCTTATTATTTAATTACTTACCACCGAAATTTTCAGTGCTGGCCTTGATGATCTTTTTCAACTGCTGCAGCTGCTCCGAGTCATTGTTGTCTGACAGGTAAATTGACTCATTAAACAGGGGCAGTTCCGGCAAGCCGAACTCTGCAGCTGGCAGCACCTGCATTTTGTCACTGATACGAAACTCTGCGATTGGAGCGACAGCGATATCATTCTCAACGGCTTCACACAAAGCCTGTGGTGACGGTGTTGTCAGTACAATGTTTAACGGCGGCTTATCGAGCTTATGATTGGCAAATACCTGAGCGCGAATAGGGCAGTTTTCCGGATACAGGGCAATGGGCAACGACGAGTTCAAGTGTGCCCGGCCTGATGCCGAAGCAACCCAGAGGAAGCGGCGGTCAAACAGTTTGCAAGCCTCGGCAGGCTCTTGCCAGTGAGTCGCGATCACCATATCAAACGCACCCTGATGCAGGCGCTTAAGCAGGTTACCACTGACGTCTGTATCTATACTCAGGTTTATCTGGGTGAACTCCCGGATAAACTCCATCAGCAGCGAGTCGAGGTAACGGCTGACATAGTCCGTTGGCATGCCCAGACGAATGGTTGTGCGGCGATCTGTGTCTGATAACGGCGCTGAATCCAGCAAAGCGATTGCCAGGTTGCGCAGGGTATTGCCTTTCGCCGTTAAAGTCAGTTCGTTGTTTTCACAATTGTCGAATAACTTGTGGCCCAGGTTTGATTCCAGTTTTTTTAAACTGTCGACCACATCATGTTTCGATATTGATAATAACTCTACAGCCTTATCAATATTCTTTAAATCTGTGACAGTTTTAAAAAATCTCAGAAGAGCGATCTTGTCCATAAGTTAACAGTGAATTTAGACGTGATATAATTATCGCCTAAATGCATGGACAGTGAAAGAGATAGAGCCTGAGCGAAAATTAATTCGACTTGAGCTTGATCACATATGAGTAGTTGGGAACAAAGAGAACGTTATTTAATCGATGTTGCTCAGCGATATCTACAGGGACATAAAGTGTTTGATTTATGTCGCTCCCACCTTGTGGCTGCCAGTCAGATATCCAGAGGTACTGTCTATAATCATTTTCCATCAGAGGCAGATCTGGTGGTGGCTGTGGCTGCCGATACCTATGGCAAATGGCTTAAAGCCTGCGAAGTCGACCGGGCTGAAATTGCAGACCCTTTACTTTGCTTCCTGATCCACCACTGCAGAAAACTAAAAGCTAACCTTGAGTTTCAATGGTTTACCATCGTGCGTGTGATGCCAAATGAAGCGCTGTTGGCACAGGCGTCTGCGCCATTTGTGCAGATGTTCAATCAGCAATTTCAGGACTATGTTGCCTGGAACCGGGAGATGATCCGAGCCATTGGCGAACTGGATGGTTATGACCGAACCCAACTGGTGACCGACTTTATTCGCGGCAATCTGATCAATTCAGATGATGCCGGGTTGGCGCACAACAATGTGGCCGTGTACCGACAGTTTTGTTACGCCCTTATCCAGCTGCTGGGGCAATCGGACCGAAAAGTTCCAGAAGACAGTGAGTTAAGTGCATTGTTGCAGCTGTCAGACTAAGTCATCGGCAGTTGCAACCTGACTCTGAGCCCGTGTGGTGAAACATTTTCGGCAGTGACTCTGCCCTTGTGAGCCTGTATGGCGGCATGGGTGATAGCCAGACCCAGGCCCCAGCCTCCGCTTTCTCTCTCTCTGGCGCTGTCGGGTCGATAGAAAGGCCTGAATATCGCTTCCAATTCCTCAGCCTTGATCCCCGGACCATCATCCTCAATCACGATTTCAAGCTGATTTCCGGACTGCAAGGCAGTCAGGCTGACTCTTGACGTGGCGTAACGAATCGCATTTCTCAGCAGGTTCTCCACTGCCCGGGAAAGGCTGCGGGGATCGTGCTGCAGACTCAGGTTTTCAGGGATATCAATATAGAGCAACTTAAGCTGCTGCTCGGCTTCAAACTCGGCATCATCCAGCACCTGACTGAGGGTTTCTGATAACTCCAGGTACTTCATATTGTCTGATTGGCTGGTCTTTACCCGTGACAGCTCAAGCAGTTCACTGATCAGCAGTTCGAGCTGTTCTGCCTCATAGCCAATTCTGTCGACTTCAGTCCCCTCCAGCCCTTTTTTACGGGCCAGGGCCAGTGATAATTGCAATCGGGTCAGTGGTGTACGCAGTTCATGGGAGACGTCGCTGATTAGCCTTTGCTGACTGTTCATTGTGGTCTGGATGGCGTCGGCCATGGCGTTAAAGGCCTGAGCCAGTTGCCCCACCTCATCCTGACGGCGGGCGGTGCGTTTATCGACCCGGCAATCCAGATCCCCCTGAGCCAAAGACTCAGCACTGGATTTGAGTTGTCTTAAAGGTTTGCCCAAATGCCATGCCAACAGGGCACAAATAATACCGGACAGCGCGATCGCCAGGATCAGAGTGGCCATTTTATTATTGGCCAGAAACAGGAACCAGGGGCGAGGATGGTGTGCCGGTACCTTGCCGATAAGGCTGTATTGCTTGCCCTGAATCTCAAATTGATAGGGGCCAAATACCAGATCTTTTTTGAACTGATGGCTGATGGGATGCCCGGCATCTTCGGCCATCAATACGAAGTGGCGCATCATACGTGAGCTGCGCTTACCATTGATAAACTGGCCATCCTCATTCATCAGATAAAAACGTATGGGACGGCTTTCCCCCTGACGCCTGCCACTCCAGCGGTGCAGAAAGTCCCCGGGTTGCCGAATCGCTTCCTGCTGCAACCAACCTGCCGCACCCGCCAGCAATTTTTCCAGCTTGGCAGGCAGGGGGGCTCTGTCATGGTTTTGCTGCAACATGGGCAGCAGCACCACTATGGCAATAATCATCGAGCTGCACAGCCAGAAGCCCAGCAGCAGCTTGATAAAGATCTTGTTGGGGGTGAAAGACAGTTTCATTGACCTTAACTCAAGGGATCCAGATATAGCCTTTGCCACGAATGGTTTTCACCCTGGGGCGTCCATCGTCACGGGGAGGTAACTTTTTGCGCAGATTGGACAGATGCATATCCAGAGAGCGGTCAAAGGGCATTAACTTTTTCCCCAGTACCTCTTCACTGAGTACCTCTTTGGTCATCAACTCACCGGCGTTATTGGCCAGGGAGTAGAGCAAGCCAAATTCGGTGGCAGTCAGCATCAGCAGTTTGTCGTTGCAGTAGGCTTCCTGACGGGACTGATCCAGCAGCAGGTCACCCAGCATCTGACCGTGAGGGTTTTGCAACTCCTGCACGCTCAGGCCAGAGCGACGGATAATGGCCCGTACCCGTGCGACCAACTCTCTGTCGTTGAAGGGTTTTGGCAGGTAGTCATCGGCCCCGATTTCAAGTCCCACTACCCGGTCGATCTCATCGCCCTTGGCGGTGAGCATCATTACGGGAGTTTGCTTGTGCAGACGCAGCGCTTTGAGTACTTCAAAGCCGTTGAGTTTAGGCAGCATGACATCCAGTAGAATAAGATCAAAATCGCAGCTCAGCGCCAGGTCCAGACCAGCCTGGCCATCATGCGCTATGGTGAGTTTGAATCCTTCCAGCTCAAGCAATTGTCCCAGAAGTTCCGACAGCCCAAAATCGTCATCGATTAGCAGAATCCGGTTCATTTGTTTCCTCGTCACTTACTCTTTGATGCAGTATACAATTTTTACAGTCAATGGAAGTCAGACTTTGTAAGTCAAGGTAAAGGTCACATCGATTTACACTCATTTACCTTCCTATAACCCTCATTGACTCTCGGGTGTTTAGACTGGCTTCGAACTCCTGAAAAACCCGAGGTGAACTTATGAAAGCATTCAATCTGAAATCTATCGTACTGGCGACAGTCACTGGCGTTGCTTTAATGTCTGCTCCGGCAATGGCCGGTCATCATGGTGGTGAAGGTCATCATCAAAAAGGCGGTCATAAGATGAAGCGCTGCGACCTGATGGGACATGGTATGTTCCGTGGACTGGATCTGACCTCTGAACAGAAAGATCAGATCAAGGCTATGGTAAAGGCTCAAAAAGAGGAAGTCAGAGCCAAGCGCAACTCTGAAGAAGGTAAGGCTTTCCGCCAGCAGATGAAAACCCTGATCACCTCTGCTGAGTTTGACAAGGCCCAGGCCGAAGAGCTGATTGCCCAGAAGCAGGAAAAACACCAGCAAGGCATGTTGATGCGTCTGGAGACCCAGAACAAGATCTACAACTTGCTGACATCTGAGCAGCAGCAAAAACTGCAGAAACGTATGGAAAAGTGTGCCAGTCGAGCCAAAGGCAATTGATTCTGAGTTAAAATAGCGTCAATAACTCTTCCCGACTCAGTGCATTATTGACGTTATGACTGAAACTTCCCAATACGATTATTGGGTCAGGCTGGCCAGCCGCGCCTCTGTGGCGACAGCCCTGACCCTGATCGCCATCAAGCTGTTTGCCTGGTTGTACTCAGACTCGGCCAGTATGCTGGCTTCTCTGACCGATTCCTTTGCCGATGCGCTGGCCTCAATCGTTAACCTGATTGCCATTCGCTATGCTATTGTCCCTGCTGACAAAGACCATAGATATGGTCATGGTAAGGCTGAGCCTCTCGCTTCTCTGGCGCAGTCAGTGTTTATCCTGGGTTCAGCCGTACTCCTGCTTATCCATGGTATTGAGCGTTTGGGAGAGCCCCAGCCGCTGGAGCATGCCAGTGTGGGGATTGTGGTTTCCATTATCGCGATTGCACTGACGCTGGCGTTGGTGATGTTGCAAAAGAAGGCGCTGGAGGCGACCGGCAGTACCGTAGTTGCCGCTGACTCCCTGCACTACAAATCCGATCTTTTCCTCAATGCCGGTGTACTGCTGGCACTGGTGCTGGCCAGTTTTGGCTGGTTGTGGGCCGATGGTCTGTTCGCCCTGCTTATCGCCGTTTATATCGGTTATCAGGCTGCTGAGTTGGCCTATGACAGTGCCCAATCATTGCTGGACAGAGAGCTGGATGCCGAAACCCGTGAGGAGATAGCAGCTTTGGTGATTCAGGATGCCAGAGTGAAAGGTTTCCATGACCTGCGTACCCGCCAGTCGGGCAAGACCATGTTTGTACAATTGCATCTGGAGCTGGATGGGCAATTGACCCTGCACGAAGCGCACGAGATAGCTGATGCCACGGAAAAGCGTATCCGCAACGCCCTGGGTGAGGCGGAAGTGCTGGTGCATCAGGACCCGGTGTAATCCCGACAATAAGCCACGAAGAACACGCTTCGTGGCTAAATCCTGCTGTGGCTCAGGCGTATTCCATTGCCAGTTCTTTCAGTTTGCGGGTGAGGGTATTACGGCCCCAACCCAGGCAGCGGGCGGCGTCCTGTTTATGTCCATGGGTGTGCTGCAGCGCAGTTTCCAACATGATGCGCTCAAAGGTAGGCATCAGCTCATTCAAGAGTTCAGTGTCACCGGCCTGCAGTCGTTCCTCCACCAAAGTTCGCAGAGCTGACTGCCAATCTGTGGTGGTGGCCTGATTGCTGTGAACCACTACTGGGTTTTCCAGCAGCTCAGGTGGCAGATCCTGAGGCAGGATCTCCTGTCCCGACGCCATCACTGTCAGCCAGCGACAGGTGTTCTCCAGTTGCCTTACGTTGCCGGGCCAGTCCAGCTGCTGCAGCTTGACTGCGGTTTCCTTCGCCAGTGATTTACCTTCGACTCCCATCTCCCGGGCGGCAGACGCCAGAAAGTGGGTGGCCAGTTGTGGAATATCTTCCCGACGCTGTGACAGGGGAGGCAGGTGTACCCGAATCACATTGAGACGATGAAACAGATCTTCCCGGAATTGACCATCAGCTACTCTTTGCTCCAGGTTCTGGTGGGTGGCCGCGATAATCCGGACATCAACCTGGACGGGAGAGTGTCCACCCACACGATAAAACTGCCCATCGGCCAGTACCCTTAACAGTCGGGTCTGTACATCCAATGGCATATCGCCAATCTCATCCAGAAACAGGGTGCCGCCATTGGCCTGCTCAAAGCGCCCCTGACGCACAGACGCTGCGCCGGTAAAGGCGCCTTTCTCATGGCCGAACAGCTCTGACTCAATCAGATCCTTTGGGATCGCTGCCATATTAAGGGCGATAAAGGGCTTCTCTTTACGTGGACTGTGCTTGTGCAGTGCCCCGGCGACCAGTTCTTTACCTGTACCAGACTGGCCATTAATCAGCACGCTGATGGAGGAACGGGACAGGCGACCAATGGCACGAAACACCTCCTGCATAGCCGGAGCTTCACCGATAATTTCAGGCGTCTTCACTTCAGGTTCGACAGGCTGGCTTTGTACCTGTTCTTTGACATGACTGAGGGCGCGTTCGACCAGTGCGATGGCTTCATCGATGTCAAAGGGCTTGGGCAGATATTCAAAGGCCCCGGCCTGATAGGCGCTTACTGCACTGTCGAGATCTGAGTGGGCTGTCATGATGATCACAGGGATCTCAGGATAGTGAAGTTGTAGCCGTTCCAACAACGTCAGACCGTCGGTGCCCGGCATACGGATATCCGAGACAATCACCCTGGGCTTTGATGTCTCCAGTGCCTGCCACAGAGACTCGGCCGCGGCAAAGCTGGCACTGGTTATTTTGGCGCCCTGCAGCGCCCGCTCCAGTACCCAGCGAATAGAGCTGTCATCATCGAGTATCCAAACCTGCTCGCTCATAAGCTCTCCTCTGTTTTGGCATAAGACTGGCCGCCAAGTGGCAGCAACAAGGTAAATTCGGTATGGCCCGGGTTGGACTCGCAATCGATACGACCACCGTGCAGCCGGGCAATATTATGGGCAATGGACAGACCCAGGCCTGAGCCTGTGTCACGGCCGGTGACCATGGGATAGAACAGGGTATCCATCAGGTGGGGGGGAATACCCGGACCATTGTCGATAACCGACAGTTCCAGCACCAGTCGATGACGTATTGGGCCTATGGTGACCTGATGCTGGGTACGGCTGCGAATGCAGATCTCACCACCTTTCTCTGCCAGCGCCTGCATGGCGTTTTGCACTATGTTGAGCAAAGCCTGTTGCAGCTGGTCGGCGTCCATGTGCATATCCGGGATTGACGGATCATAGTCCCGCTTCAGCTCGATATTGTCAGGGCAGGTGACTCTCGCCAGTTGCAGTACTTTCTCCGATACCTGGTGGATATTCTGCAAGCTATGAGGCGTAGGTTTTTGTGGACCCAGCAACCTGTCCACCAGAGTACGCAGCCGGTCAGCCTGCTCGATGATCATGCTGGTGAACTCTTTCAGATGCGCTTCCTGCAGCTCTCTGGAGAGCAGCTGGGCTGCACCTCGCAGGCCACCCAGTGGATTCTTGATCTCATGGGCAAGGTTACGAACCAGGAACTGAGCTGCCTGCTGTTGCGCATCCTGACTCAGCTGCTGATGAATGCGGCGCTGTTGGTCAACCTGTCTGAGTTCCAGTAGCCCAAAGGGACCCTGCACTCCGGGCAGAGGGCTTTGTTCAAGTGGGATAAGGGTGATATCGACCGTGTGGTGGCGCCCATCCAGGCTGATCAGGCTGGCGGTATTGATGGTAAGTCCCTGAGCTTGTACGACAGCTTCTTCGAGTCTGTCAGTGCTGACACCCAATTGTTCACACATCTCAATCAGAGGGGCCTGAGTCAGCCGGTGGGTGCCGAGCCCAAACAGCTGTTCAGCGGCCGTATTGGCATAATGGGTCATCAGTTGCTGATCTATCACCAGAACAGCGGTAACCATATGATTAAGCAAGATTGTCGGAGAGATATTTGTCATCCATTATCCACTGATTGATTGCATGCACCACAATGGTGCACCACATTGGTGCAGTCTGCAAGTAATCCGGTCTTTGAAGAACCGCTTGCTGAATTATGTAATGCAATGAAATATAAAGACTTAATTCAGTATCCTTCCCTGGCTTCGAGTTTTACCCCGTGAACTTAACTGGTTTTACGCGGGATAGTACAACTCAATGCAAATCAACGGCCGCTTTGACAGCGGCCGTTGATTTTTATTTGGGGGAGGAACAGTTCCGCGCCCTGAAGGCACGGGATAAATGCCGGTCTCAGTTGGACCTTGGCTGAGGTCTGGGGGCTTTATAGGTTGCGCGGTGCAGGAAGATGACTCTGGGCTCAGTTTCTGTCAGTGTTTGTCCCTGGGCGTTAAGGGCTTTTACCGCAATGGTGTGTTCGCCTCTGTCTATGCCTCTGAGCTGGAATACCGGACGAGCCCGGGGACTTCCCCACTCTTTACCATCCAGCATCAGTTGAAAGCGGCTGCCATTTGGCGCTTCAGGGGTCATCATGGCGCTGACGCTGAAGTCACCATTATTGTTGCGCACCGTTGCTTCCGGCTCCGGAGTACTGATCTGCAGTTGGTATTGAACAGCCTCAGCTTCTGTCGGTTCTGAGATGCGGATCGGCTTGGGCAACACCACTGTATTATGGGTATTGTCTTTCAGCTCAATCTGCTGAGCACCTTCAACCGGGGTATCGGAATAGTGAACGTTTCCGTGTTCATCAACCCACTTATACACCGCAGCGCCAACATGAGTGCTGAGCAGCAGGAGGATCAGGAGTGGATATTTCATATGTCAGTCCAGTGATTGCCTTACTGTTCAAGATTAATGGCTTTTGTGGAAAAAATCACCGCCCGGCAATAGGATAATTGCGGTTTAAGTGCAAAATTGCGCTACAGTGGGGGCGGGCTGGAACATTGGCTTCAAATTGCAAGCCTGCCTGACTTGAGTCAGCACTCATTTACCTCTATCTTACCGCACACTCTGAGACTTTTTGCCTGTGGCGACAGGGGGCAGACACAGGCGGAAAGAGTATACATATAACAAAATAGCAGGAGACTGTGATGCAGCAGCAAGTGGATTCGGGACAGTCGAAGGGAGCTGTAACCCGAATATTGAACAGTATTGAGACTGTGGGCAATAAGTTGCCCGATCCGGCGGTTATTTTTCTGGGGGCCATGCTGATAATCTGGGTATTGTCGGCTGTTTTTTCCCAGTTCCAGTTCGATACCATAGATCCCCGTACAGGTGAGGCTCTGGTGGTACATAACCTGATGACAGGGGATGCTTTTGCCAACTTCCTGTCATCCATGGTCACCACTTTTACCGGTTTTGCGCCTTTGGGCGTGGTACTGGTTGCCATGTTAGGTGTGGGCGTGGCCGAGCACTCAGGCTTTATCAACACAGGTTTGAAGCTGATGTTGAAAGTGACGCCGGCCAAACTGCTGACTCCTTCCATCATTCTGATTGCTATTGTCAGCCATACGGCGACCGATGCAGGATATGTACTGGTTATCCCACTGGCGGGCGTGATCTTCTATGCCATGGGACGTCATCCTCTGGCGGGTATTGCCGCAGCCTTTGCCGGTGTGAGTGGTGGTTTTGGTGCCAACTTTGTCCCCTCAGGTCTGGACCCATTGCTGCAGAGCTTTACCCAAAGTGCAGCACAGATTATCGACCCTGAAATCGCAGTAAACCCGCTGAATAACTGGTTCTTTACCTCTGCATCCAGCTTGTTTATCGTGCTCTTGGGTTGGTATATCACTGACAAGATTATTGAGCCACGCCTGCAGAATACTCAGGTGGATGGTGATACCAGCTCCTTGCCATCATTTGATGAAGTGACCGCCAAAGAGAAACGCAGCTTCCTACTGGCCTCTGGCGTTATGATTGCCGGTTTGGTGTTGCTGTATCTGGCCAGTGCTCCTGCAGATTCTCCAATGCGTGCCGCCAACGGTGACCTGACTGATTTTAAAGCGCCACTGATGCAGTCCATCGTGCCTTTGATTTTCCTGCTGTTCTGGATCCCGGGTGCGGTTTACGGCTTTACTGTAGGTACTTTTAAAGCCACTAAAGACATGATCGATGCCATGAGCAAGTCTATGGGCAGCATGGCTTACTACATAGTGATGGCTTTCTTCTGTGCCCTGTTTATTGCTGCCTTTGGTAAATCGAACCTGGGGGCACTGCTGGCGATTGAAGGTGCGGAAGTATTGAAGGCGATGGCGCTGCCGTCCGGCATTACTATTGTCGGAATTATCCTGCTGACCGCTTTTGTAAACCTGTTCGTGGGTTCAAGTTCCGCCAAATGGGCACTGCTGGGTCCTATCTTTGTACCTATGCTGATGCAGCTGAATATCTCTCCGGATCTGACTCAGGCGGCCTACCGTGTAGGTGACTCCAGCTCCAACATCATTACCCCTCTGATGCCTTACTTCCCGCTGGTGGTGGTGTACTGTCAGAAGTATGTGAAAAACACAGGTATTGGTACCCTGATCGCCATGATGTTGCCATACTCCATTGCCTTCCTGATCGGTTGGACGCTGTTCCTGTTGGCATACTGGGGGCTGGGTATTCCACTGGGTCTGCAGGCAAGTTACAGCTACGGTTTGTAAGCAAACTGAAAATTGGCTGCTACACTGAAAAAGAAACGCCCGCGAATGCGGGTGTTCTTGTTTCTACGGCCAATAAACCGTTAGCTGCGTTTTCGCCAGATACTCATTTCCGACAGAGTATGCTGGTATTTGCGGCGGGTTTCGCGGATGACAAAGGGCACTTCCCGCACGGCAACCAGTTCAAACTGGCCGATAAGCGCCTCAGTCAGTCCTTCCAGCGTGGTAAAGTTCTCACCATTCACCTTGATGCCCCCCAGCCATTTATCTTTGGGGGTATAGTCGGCCAGCCAGGTGTATGGTGAGGCAATAACCAGATAGCCGCCGCTGTTGATACGCCCGGTAATGCTTTCAAGAAAACGTCTGGGATCGTTAAGCCTGTCGATCAGGTTAGCGGCATACACAAGGTCATAACCAGTGAATCTGGGCTTAAGGTTACAGGCATCCCCCTGCACAAAGTCAATTTTGGCCGCGATATCTTCATATTCCAGCTGTCTGAGACTGACGGACTTGAACTCCACCAGTTCTCCCTCTGTGGGTATGGTGTAACGCTTCTCGCCTTGCTCAACCAGGTCATAGGCCTGGGAGATAAACCGGGCCGAGAAATCTATAGCATCCACATGGTCAAAATGGTGCGCCAGTTCAAAGCTGGCCCTGCCCACCGAGCAACCTATATCCAGCGCTCTGGCGGATTGCTTAAGTTGGATCTGCTCCAGCGCGGTAGCAACTCCTGCGACACAGAAGTTGGGGACATTAAAGTACTCTTTGCCGTAATGGAATTCCAGATACTGGGACACCAGCTCATCTGTCTCATAGGGATTAAGGCAAAGGCCCGCATCGGGACTTTGAGCAGACTCCACATACCTGAAACCTGCATGCTGGTAAAAGTGTCGACGGAAGGCGTAACGGCAGGAGCTGATAGCTTCATTCCCTGTGGAGATCCAGCTGCCACCCTTTATCAGATTGTGTTTACCGTCGAATGTAGGTGTAGAGAAGTCATCATACAGAGGGTGAACTTCAAAACCTTCAAAGCCATCAATAGCCGTTTCTGTCCATTGCCAGACATTACCGACCAGGTCGTAAAAACCCTGTTGTTCAAACCGGTTCACCGGGCAGGAAGAGGCAAAGTGACTGAGGGCAATATTGGCGATGGGATCCTGCCAATCATATGCTTCACCCGGTATTTGTTGACGCAACAGGTGCCACTCAGCTTCGCTGGGCAGGCGTACCGGCGCCTGCAGCTGTTCTGCTTTCCAGTTGCAGAAGGCCTTGGCCTCCAGTTGGTTGACTTCAACCGGCCAGTTGAGGGGCAAAGGCATCTCTTCCGTCAGGTTCCGTTGCCATATCCCGTCTTGCTTTCGTATCCAGAATCTGGGGAACTCTGCCCGGGTGTATTCCAACCAGGCCTGACCTTCACTGTCCCAGTATCTTGGCGTTTGGTAGCCTCCCTGGTTAACAAACTGCAGAAATTCGCCGTTGGACACCAGATATTGTGAGGCCTTAAAGTCCTGCACCTTTATCTGGCGTTGACCAAACTCATTATCCCAGCCATAGGTTTTGTCTTCTGTATTTTTTCCCAGTAGTACTGTGCGCCCACTGACACTGAGCAGTTTATTTGCGGGAGCTTCTCCTGCGTCTTTGCATGCGGGCCAGGCTGAGCTTGATTTGAGGTACTTAAGTGGCAATTGACGAATGATCACCGAGGAGGTTTCCAGGTGGATCCTTTCATGCTCTATGCCCATAAGAATCACCCAGACAGGGGAGTCCTGAGTAATGGGCAGATTCAATGGCATGGATTCAAGCCATTGGTTTATCTCAAACTTAACTTGATCTCTGTACTCTTTAACAGCTTGGACACTGGGCCATTTGTAGTGGTTTTCGTCCAGATCATCCCAGGACATCTCATCCACACCTATGGCAAACATCGACTCAAATTCGGGGTTTATTCTTCGTTCAAAATATTTGCCGAGTTTGAGCTTATTGACGAAGAAAGTGGCTGTGTGGCCAAAGTAGAAAATCAGCGGATGTCTCAGGGGCTCAGCTTTCAGATAGAAAGCCTCGTCTGAATTAAGCACTGAAAACAGTGACTCGTACTGCTGCCAGGTATGGTTAAAGCGCGCTTGCAGTTCCCTTCTGGTCTGTTGTTCGTCCTGACCATCAAGCCAAAGTGTGTGGTTGAGGGGGGAATAGTCCAGCATGGCAGCTCCTTTTACTGATGATAAAAGTCCGATTGCAAACCTTGGTCAATGTATGTCGGATTTGGATGACACTTTGATGTTACTTGGAGGTACTACGCAGTTGACCGCGTTAGCACCCTAAAAATTTCTGAGATTTTTTAACGGCTAATCTCAGATAAACATCGCAGGGACGGGATTTGATTACCAGTGGGGAAAAGGTAGAAAGGTTAAATGCAGAAGAGAAAAGTAAGGCAGCAGGAGAGAAAGTGCGGGAGCAAGGCGGCTTTCTCTCCGTATTCTGACTTAATTTACCGCGCGGAGAGTCGTTTTGCGGTAATCAAACTTGTGGTTCAGTGAGTTCAGCTCGGAAACCGACAGCTTTACTGACTTACCATCTTCAAATTTCTTGGCTGTGGCGTTAACGAAGTCAACAACATAAACCTGCTTGTCTGCTTGTTGGCTGATGAGCTGATCGATCTTGCCGGCATTACAATCATTGCAAATCACAGTGTCAGCGCCCTGGGCCATGACAGCACCTGAAGACAGAAGGGCAAGGCTGGCTAATGCTGATTTATTAAGTAATTTCTTGTACATACAAAACTCCTGTTAGTTTGTAGTCGTGATCTGCGTCACACTTAAAGTCTACGTAAACAGAATGTTGCTGTTCAAGGTGTTTTTTGTTTTACGCAGCAAATTTCGCTTGCCCAATCGGTTGATATTCAGGCAGGAAAGGCGTTTGCTAAAGATGTAATAAAATGTATCTTGATTGTGTTTAAGTTATTGATAATATTGGTTAAAGCTAATTAAGCAAGAAGGGCTTTAACTTGCCGTAATCTGCGGGAACGCCTGTGATGAGGGGCTTGCTACCTGTTATTCCGGTTCTGTTTCGAATGGATCCTGCCCAGGGGCCCAAACCATTCCAAAATCGCAATGTTAGAATATTATGAATAATAAAAACAAAGTCTTGCGTGCTTTCTGGCTTTTGTCATACCGGGAAAGCTGCTAATTTGAATGAACCAGTAAGCCAGGGAAAAGGGGCTTGAAGTATGGTTCGACAGGTAATTCTCAGCGGTCTGGCCGGAGTGGCCATTGGTTATGGTGCGGCCTGGATGATGGGGAGTGATGAGGTTGTTCCTCAGCCCGTAGATATGGCTGTGGATACTGATGAGCTTAAGCGGCTGAGAAGTGAAGTGGCGATGCAGCAACTTGAGAATGAGCTCTTGATGAAGATGGTCAAAGCCGGGCTCAACGGAGATATTGCCGGACATATGGAAACCTACAGGCAACTGCCGGGCAGGCAAAGGGCCGATACAAATACGGCTGGTATGCAAGTCAGGCAAAGTCCGACTCATTCTGACGTACAAATTGAAGAACCTGTATCCAGAGTGGCACCGGATGCCTTTATCTCACGGATTCAGCAGGCCGATGTCGCTCTGCAAAAGCAGGCGTTGAGTGAAGGTTGGGCCATGGGGCGTCAGTTGAGCGAAGCCAGAAGAGAACTTTGGCAGGAAGCCAAAGAGACCCTGAATGAGCAGGAGTATCTTTCCGGTCTGCACGCCGCAGGCTTGCCCAATATGCTTTACTTTGCCGGAGCTAAAAGCTCAGAGCTTAAATCTCTGGGGCTGGAGTATGGCGATGTGCTGACTCATGTGGCGGGTATTCGGGTATTTAACCGGGATGACCTCAGATTGCAGCTGGAGAACTTTGGTTCCAAAAGTACTCTGGAGTTGACTTTTTCACGCAAGGGCGATCCCATTAAGGTGCAGGTGACAGATCTGAACAGATCCGTTGAGCTGCATGGGGATTCAGTGGCGCCGGATAAACTTTATTCCAAAGCCCGTCGTGGCAGTTGAGGTTGGTGGGCTCAAGTATACAAATGAAAAACCCCGCCAGGGCGGGGTTTTGTGTATCACTGCAGCCGGGAATTACAGGCTGTAGTACATTTCGAATTCCAGTGGGTGAGTAGTACGGCTCACACGCTCGGCTTCAGCAGTCTTCAGGGCGATGTAAGAATCGATGAAGTCATCGCTGAATACGCCACCCTTGGTCAGGAACTCACGGTCTGCATCCAGTGCAGCCAGTGCCACTTCCAGAGATTCAGCAACAGTTGGGATCTCAGCTGCTTCTTCTGCTGGCAGGTCATACAGATCCTTGTCCATAGCTTCGCCCGGATGGATCTTGTTCTGAATACCGTCCAGACCAGCCATCAGCAGAGCCGCAAAGCCCAGGTATGGGTTGGCAGTTGGGTCTGGGAAGCGAGTCTCGATACGACGAGCCTTGGCGCTTGGTACAACCGGGATACGGATTGAAGCGCTGCGGTTACGGGCAGAGTAAGCCAGCATAACAGGTGCTTCGAAGTGCGGTACCAGACGCTTGTAAGAGTTGGTGCTTGGGTTGGTGAAAGCGTTCAGGGCACGGGCGTGCTTGATGATACCGCCAATGTAGTACAGAGCAGTTTCAGACAGGCCGCCGTACTTGTCACCGGCAAACAGGTTAACGCCATCTTTGGCCAGAGACTGGTGAACGTGCATACCGCTGCCGTTGTCGCCAACGATTGGCTTAGGCATAAAGGTAGCTGTCTTACCGTAAGCGTGTGCCATGTTATGCACCACATACTTCAGGATCTGAATTTCATCAGCCTTCTTGGTCAGAGTGTTAAAGCGAGTCGCGATTTCGTTCTGACCGGCAGTGGCTACTTCGTGGTGATGAGCTTCAACAACCTGGCCCATCTCTTCCAGTACCAGACACATGGCAGAGCGCAGGTCCTGAGAAGAATCAACCGGAGCAACCGGGAAGTAACCGCCTTTAACCATAGGACGGTGACCTGTGTTGCCATCTTCATAAGAGGTGCCTGAGTTCCATGCGGCTTCGCGGGCATCAATCTTCACGAAAGTACCGCTCATATCGGTACCGAAACGTACGTCGTCGAACAGGAAGAACTCTGGCTCAGGACCGATCAGTACAGTGTCTGCAATGCCGGTACTGCGCATAAACTCTTCTGCAGCCTTGGCGATAGAGCGAGGGTCACGGTTGTAGCCCTGCATAGTACCTGGCTCAAGGATGTCACAACGGATCAGCGCAGTGGTTTCTTCAGTAAATGGGTCCAGCAGGAAAGTGCTTGGGTCTGGCATCAGTACCATGTCTGATTCGTTGATGCCTTTCCAACCCTGAATGGAGGAGCCGTCAAACATTTTACCTTCTTCAAAGAAGTCAGCGTCTACCTGATGGGTAGGAATAGAAACGTGCTGCTCTTTACCTTTGGTATCGGTAAAACGTAGGTCTACAAATTTTACTTCGTTTTCAGCCAGTTGTTGTAAAACTGCTTCGTATGACATGCTAAGCCTCCGCTGGAATAAAGGTAGGGTACCTTCAAATCAAATTAGTATGCTGTGTAGGGCACCAGCTTATCTATGCTGGCTTATCTCAATCTTGCCAACCATATTGCCAGACTTGTGCCAAAAATATAACTCATTGATATTAAAGTTTTATGTGATTTATGATGCACCAATAAATCTCCATGTTGCACCAGTATAGTGCATGTTGTGGATCTTTGTGGTGCATCCAATCAGGGCTGAACCAATCTGGTGCGGTTACCTCAAGCCAGGCTGGTAGCAGTGCAAGCCAGGCGGGTTTGAGTCGGCATTATCTGTTCGCTCTAAATCAGTCTTTCTGGGCAGGAGCCTTGTGTCTGGCAACAAGAATGAAAGTCGGTTAATAAACGCACAATTGAAATGTGCAAAAAATAATCCTGTGCGACAATGCGCTGGTGGAGTAGAATAGCCCACTTTTTACGGTTGTGGCCCAATTGTGGCGGCATCCGCAAGCTCTTTTGTCCTGATGCGCATAGGGCGTGTCCCAGGCAAATTCCAATTTAATGATGGTATAGAGGTTTATCCGTGCTGGAAAAATTAAGAAACATCGCGATTATCGCGCACGTTGACCATGGTAAGACTACCCTGGTTGACAAGCTGCTGGCTCAGTCAGGTACCCTGGCAACCCGTGGCGAAGCGACTGAGCGGGTGATGGACTCCAACGATCTGGAAAAAGAACGTGGTATCACGATTCTGGCCAAAAACACCGCCATCAAGTGGAACGACTACCGTATCAACATCGTAGATACTCCTGGACACGCTGACTTCGGTGGTGAAGTAGAGCGCGTTCTGTCTATGGTTGACTCTGTACTGCTGCTGGTTGATGCCCAGGACGGTCCAATGCCACAGACTCGCTTCGTAACCCAGAAAGCCTTTGCTCAGGGTCTGAAGCCTATCGTTGTTATCAACAAAATCGACCGTCCAGGCGCACGTCCTGACTGGGTAATCGATCAGGTATTCGATCTGTTCGACAACCTGGGTGCTACCGATGAGCAGCTGGACTTCCCAATCGTTTACGCTTCTGCACTGAACGGTTTTGCTTCTCTGGATCCAGATGAGCAAAGTGAAGATATGACTCCACTGTTCCAGACCATCGTAGATCAGGTATCTCCACCAGATGCTGATGCTGATGGCGGTTTCCAGATGCAGATCTCTCAGCTGGACTACAACTCTTACGTGGGTGTTATCGGTGTTGGCCGTATCAAGCGTGGTAGCGTGAAGACCAACCAGCAGGTGACTGTTGTTGGTGCTGACGGCAAGACCCGTAACGGTAAAGTTGGCCAGGTACTGGGCTACATGGGTCTGGATCGTCACGAAGTTGATATGGCGCAAGCCGGTGACATCGTGGCTATTACTGGTCTGGGTGAGCTGAAGATCTCTGACACCATCTGTGCTGTTGGCGCTGTAGAAGCTCTGCCTCCACTGACTGTTGATGAGCCAACCATGACCATGACCTTCCAGGTGAACACTTCTCCGTTCGCTGGTAAAGAAGGTAAGTACGTGACTTCACGTAATATTCTGGAGCGTCTGGAGCAGGAACTGGTTCACAACGTAGCACTGCGCGTTGAAGAAACAGAAAGCCCTGATCGTTTCCGTGTATCCGGTCGTGGTGAACTGCACCTGTCTATCCTGATCGAAAACATGCGTCGTGAAGGTTATGAGCTGGCAGTATCCCGTCCAGAAGTAATCATCAAGGATATCGATGGCGAGAAGTGCGAGCCATACGAAACTCTGACTGTTGACGTTGAAGAAGAGCACCAGGGTGGTGTGATTGAGCGTCTGGGTACCCGTAAAGCTGACATGAAAGACATGCAGCTGGATGGTAAAGGTCGTGTACGTATCGACTTCATCATCCCAAGCCGTGGTTTGATCGGCTTCCAGACTGAGTTCATGACTGCGACTTCCGGTACCGGTCTGATGTATCACAGCTTCGACCACTACGGTCCATTCAAGGGCGGTGACATTGGTCAGCGTACCAACGGTGTACTGATCTCCAACGCAACCGGTAAGGCACTGACCTTCGCACTGTACGGTCTGCAGGATCGTGGTCGTCTGATGATTGGTCACGCGACTGAAGTATACGAAGGCCAGGTAATCGGTATCCACAGCCGTTCAAACGACCTGACTGTAAACTGTCTGAAAGGTAAGCAGTTGACCAACATGCGTGCTTCCGGTACCGACGAAGCTCAGGTACTGACTCCACCAATTCTGATGACTCTGGAGCAGGCTCTGGAATTCATCGATGATGACGAACTGGTAGAAGTAACGCCTAAGAGCATTCGTGTTCGTAAGCGTCACCTGACTGAAAACGACCGTAAGCGTGCTTCCCGCGCTTAATCTTCCCGGAAGATAGTGTCTGGCAGTGATTGAGCTGCCAATAAAAAACCCGCTGATGCAGCGGGTTTTTTTATGTCTTTTTTTCCGATGTTTAATGCTTGGAATCAGATACCTATCTTGTCCAGATGCTGCATCAGATACAGACGCATGGCTTCAGGAGTCTGGCTCTCCCAGTAACCCAGCAGGTATGCCAGCATGGGCAGGGCAAAGAGTATGATCAACAGGGTAATGGCCAGGCCTCTGTGGGACAGTCTTTTGCCGTTGGGCAGGCCCAGCGCCAGCGCTTCTTTACGAGGGCAGGCCGCCACACAGCGCAGACATGCCTGGCACTCATCACTGTGTACCGTGGTCAACTCATCGACTTTGATTCCTGCGGGGCAGGCACGGGTACACTTGCTGCAGGGAGTGCCCTTGGCGATCTTGACACACTCTTGCGGGTTGCGGCGGATCTTCAATGGGCTGGCCAGGCTCAGTAAACCCAGCGCAGCACCATAGGGGCACAGATAACGACAGAAGGCCTGCTTGCGCCAGGCTGCCAACAGCAGAATCACGGCGAAACAGATCAGGGTAATTGTGCCGGGAGAAGTGAAGAAAGTGGCCATCTTAAGATCAGCGACTTTGTGGTACTCCCCGCCCAGATAATGGGGCAGCATTTGTGCCGGCATACCGATAACCACGTACAGCAAAAAGGCCAGCAGCAGGTATTTGATCATTCTCAAAGGCCAGTCCAGCCATGCCGGTGGGTTGTATTCGCCGGGGAGCAAACGGGTTCTGAGTTTATACAGATACTCGCCGGCCAATCCCAGAGGACAGGCCCAACCGCAAAATGCGCGCTTGCACAGCAGGCCGGTCAGGAGTACTGCGGCCAGCATCACCACCGCGGCAGGGTGCTGGGTATCGAAGTAACCAAATTGAGTGATAGCCCTGAGTTCTATGCCACCGGCAATCGGCAGGAATGCGTCCAGCACATTTGGCCTCAGCATGACGCCGGTCTCTCCATAGTTCGCCAGCAGAAGATGGTAAACCGTGTAGTGAATAGCAGTCAGCAGTATTGAGAGTGACAGCAGGTGCTGTAACCAGTATCTGAGGGGGTTGATGCGAATTTCACTGACGAAGAGTTCAGGCTTGGCAAACTTGAGTGCCATCAGGCTCAGGGAAGCCAGCAGCAGGCCAAGCAAAAGCATCGGACTCATGGATACCGCAACGGCAGCAACCAGGGTGCCTGTGGCGACTAAAGCGCCGTATTGATGGCCTCCCCAGAACAACTGACTGGCGATATAAACCAGTGCCAGCATCAGGGTGAAAGATTCTATCAGTGTCATGGCAGAACAGATGAAAAGCGGATAATGCCATTGTGACGCTGAAAACCGCTGAAGGTTTTTTCCCATTGGGGGATTTGTGGTGAGGATCTTGTTTTGGAAAGGAATTCTGCGTGAAATTAGATCAAAGTAGAGGTAGTGCTTATTTTTGCGGCACAGATTTGAGTTTAACCGCAGCAGGGCCATCCTGGATGGCCCTGCTGTGATTTGTCAGGAGCCAGAGTCCAAAGTGGAGATAAACTTATTGGACTCGTCGATAGAGCGATTCATCTCTTTAATCAGACCTGAAATATCTGTCTGCAGGCTGGCAAACTCACCTTTAATTGCGCCAATGGCCTGAGCATTCAGGTTGTGCTTCAGATAAAGCATATTGTCCTTCATGGCGGTCAGCACTGGCTCCATGCGTGCTTCTGAACGGCGCATGGTTCGGACAAGCTGCTCATAGTTGCGACGGGTATCCCTGAGTTTCCCTTCGCTGGCACGGCGCAGGCTGGCTTTGCTGATTTGGCCAATTTCGTCCTGCCACTCATCAAACAGTGCTTCAGCTACGTCTTCGACTTTGTTGATACGGTCGGTGACATCATCTGCGGCAGCCCGGGCAGATTCATACTCATCCGTGGCCTTCTCATAGGCGGTCTGCAGATCGCCTCCATCATGGTTAAGCAGAGCCTGCATCTCTTCCAACGCCGAGTTGAATTGCTCCTTGGCTTCCTCCTGGGATTCCTTGGCCGCTTCAACGCGGTCAACCATGATGTCACGCTTGTGGTAACCCACTTTCTCCATGGCGCTGTAGTAGGCGCTCTGGCACCCGGAAAGCAGCAGGGCTGCTGACAAAAACATCATTGACACTGGTTTTTTCATTGTTTCAGTCCTGAGGTTTATAACGGGCGGCATCGATAATGCTCCACAGGTGGGCGATACCGCCAATAATGGCAGGCAATATCAGCCACCACAGCGCGTAACCGCCAAAGGCGAATGCACAGAATAGCAGTGCTGGTAGAATTCTTCCCTGAACCAACTGTCCCAGACCGGGGATAAAAAAGCTGGCGATTGCCGCAATGACGTTACCGGCAGATCCTTGTTGTGACATGGATAGTGTCCTCACACTTGTAAACAAGCTGTTGTGGGTTGTATGGTACGAAGATATCCCCCCTGAAGCTAACGAATCAAGACAAAGTCGTGAAAAACAAGATAGATATCCATTACCTCAAAGGTGTGGCCATGACCTGCTGGCAGTTTATTCTGCATCTGAAAAAGCGTCTGGCCGAGGACCAAATTAATATCAGAGCGGGTCATCTGGCCTATGTCACTCTGTTGTCTCTGGTCCCTATGGTCGCCGTTACCATGTCCATGCTGTCTGCTTTTCCTGTATTCAAAGGGATACGCAGTGAAATTGAGGGCTTTGTCTACAATAACTTCCTGCCTGCGGCCGGCGACACGGTTCAGCAATATATCAACCAGTTTGTCGGCAACGCTTCAAAGGGCACCGCTGTGGGTATTGCGGCCTTGATGGTAGTCGCCATCATGTTGATATCGGCCATCGACCAGGCGTTGAACAAGATCTGGCGGGTCAGGGAGAAGCGCCGTATGGTGGTGTCTTTCTCCATGTACTGGATGGTGCTTACCCTGGGGCCTGTGTTGATGGGGGCCAGCCTGGTGGCGACTTCGTATGTGGTATCGCTGCAGATATTCCATGACGCCAATCTGTCAGGACTGGTGTCTTTGGTGGTGGAGCGTTTGCCTTTGTTGTTCTCCATTGCGGCGTTTATGTTGCTCTATACCGTAGTGCCCAATATTCAGGTCAGGTTCTGGCACGCCCTGCTGGGCGCTATTATTGCTGCTCTCTTGTTTGAATTGACCAAACGTGGCTTTGCCCTTTACCTGACTCAGTTCCCAAGTTATGAGGCCATCTATGGGGCTCTGGCAACTATCCCGATTTTGTTTGTGTGGGTGTATCTATCATGGATAGTGGTGTTGTTGGGAGCCGTTATCACAGCCGCAATACCCGAATTTGAACATCAATTGAGCCAGAGCAGGGAGCCGTCTCAGCAGGATGCAGAATAAGCCTTTCAGCAAGGAGTGGTTATCTGTCAGTGACGGCCACTCATTGCATTTGGCCAGGTATGGCCACCCAGAGGGCAAGCCGGTTTTATGTTTGCATGGCGGCCCAGGTACCGGTTGCCTGCCCGGAGATCTTGCCCTGTGGGGTGAACAAAAGTGGCAGGTGATTATGATGGACCAGCGTGGTGCAGGTTTGTCCAGGCCCTGGGCGTCCATCGACCATAATGACTTTTCCCATCTATTACAGGATATTGAAGCTGTCAGGCACCATTGTGGCTTTGACACTTGGCATCTGGCCGGTGGCTCATTTGGGGCGACGCTCGGACTCTTGTATGCCGCGCTTTACCCTGAGCGCGTGACAAAAGGCCTTTTCTGGGGGCTGTTTATCCCATCGGCCGCCGGAGTCAATTGGCTCTATGGTGAGTCAGGTGCGGCACTGTTATTTCCCGATGCTTACCACAGATTTTCCAACAGGTTGCAGCCGAGGTTAAGGGAGCTGCTTGTCAACTTTGCTGCAGAGTTACAAAGCGCCGATGAATCTATACGGGATGCGGCATTGCAACGCTGGGTTGGCTGGGAGTCTGAATTGGCGATGCCGGGTAGCCGGGTTCACTGGGAGTCTACCGGTAGAGCTCAGGCGATGGCGGCTATTCAGTTGCACTATGCCATGAATGATTATTTTGATGGTGCCGAGCGATGGCAGCAGATGTTGGCTGAACTCAGGGTGCCGTGTTGGATATTACAGGGCGAAAATGACTGGGTTTGCCCAACAACCATGTTGCGCCGGGCATTGGAGCCCGGGCCGGATTGTCTCAGTCTGGAAGTCGTACCGGCAGCACATCACTCTTTGGCTGACCCGCGCATGTTCAGGGCTGTGCACCGTGCAGTGGCGACCCTCTATCAAGAGTAGACTTGCAGCCTGACAGATCAGTATGATTTGCCTTTCTCTTTGTTCAGGAAGTTTGAGTGATAGCCTTAATTCAGCGGGTGTCCCGCGCCAGTGTAACCGTGGACAGTGAAATTACCGGAGCCATAGATAAGGGCTTGCTGGTTCTGCTTGGTGTGGAGCAGCAGGATGACCTTGAAAAAATGCAGAGGCTTGCTAACAAGGTGATGAAGTACAGGGTGTTCAGTGACGAAAACGGCAAGATGAACCTGAATGTCAGCCAGGCCGGTGGCAGCTTATTGGTGGTGTCTCAGTTTACGCTGGCAGCGGATACCAGCCGGGGGCTGCGCCCAAGTTTTTCCGGTGCCGGTACTCCGGATAAGGCCAAAGAGCTTTACCTGGCATTTGTTGAGTACTGCCGTGCTCAGGGCATGCGCACTGAAACCGGACGTTTTGCTGCTGATATGAAGGTCGAGCTGCTGAACGACGGTCCCGTGACGTTCAATCTTCAGGTCTGACAGTGGGTGACGAATATGGATGTTCAACCTTTGCTTCAGCGACTTCAGCAAACCTGGCACAACACCATTCCTGTCAGCCGATTTATGGAAATTGTTCCCCTGTCGGCTGATGATGGGGAGTTAAAGGTAGCTGCAGCCTTGCCGTCCAATCTTAATCTGCACCAGACCATGTTTGCAGGCAGTATCTATACTCTCTGCACTCTGACAGGATGGGGAGCTGTCTGGTTGGCGCAGGAGCTTGCCGGTGTTCAGGGAGATATTGTGCTTGGCTCAGCAGATATACGCTATCTGGCTCCTGTAACCAAAGAGCCTGTCGCCTGTGTAACCTATTCAGCTATTGAGCCTGACTGTCTTGCGCTTGGTACCAAACTCAAACAGACCCTGAGGGTAACACTGTGGAGCGATGGTCGTGAATGCGCGATATTTGAGGGTACCTTCTTCAGTATTCCCTGCGGCTAGCTTGTTGTTGCGCAGATGTTTCTGTTAACATTCTCGCGGATTGTTTGCTCTATAGCAGATATCTGAATTCCAAGACTATTCCAAAGCTTTCTTTAACCGTTTCTGTACTCTGTTGCAGATGGAACCTGGGCTCACTTCAGTGCTGCCTGTACTGGAGATGCCAATCGATGGAATAAGAGCTAACAATGGCGTGAGTATCGGCATTGGCAGGCGTAACGGCAGTGGATGCGGTTATGCCAAAGTGCTTTATGTGGGTGGTGAACTGGCCAGGGCAGGCATGAAACAGGCTGCTATTGAACTGGAAGCACTCATGGGGTGTTGATACTGGGTCAGCAGCCAAACCTGTTTCAGAGCCGTAAAAACCATCATCAACCCTGTTCATAGTTAGTGTTATATTAATTTTGAACTTTGGCTCTACACGCCGTCCGGAAAACCGGGCGGCGTTTTTTCTTGGGCTATCAGCCCAGAGTTTCCTTTAGCTGTGCCAGGGAGCCTCCATTGGCCAGCTGAGTAAAGCCCAGACCTTTAAGTTGGTTGATTCCCATTTGGGCGCGAATACCTTTGCCACAGTAGAGCACCAAAGGTGCGTCACAGTTCTGTTGGCTGGCCCAGTCTGCCAGCCTGTCCAGGGGGATATTGAGTGCCCCGGGGTAATGGTCTGAGGCGAATTCCGCTTCACCCCTGACATCCAGGATCTGACATTTCTGACTGACCCATTCTCTGCATTGAACCTTGGAGGCCAATTCGACTTCAACGGGTGGCATGGTTTGCATAGTACGCTCCTTCGTGTGGGAGATCCCTGTGTGGATCTGTAAATATCATTCATTAGATTATTCTAATGGGTTGTGGCGTGCAAGTCGGCAACGAAAAAGGGGAGCTTGCGCTCCCCTTTTCTCAAATTCCTGGCTGTTACTCAGCCAATTGCTGCTTCAGCTTTTTCAGCACAGCTTTAACCTTACGACTGTTATCGGGTCCCATGCGGATCATCAGTTTTTGGGCCGCAGGCAGAGCCTCCAGCTCAGGATCAACAAACTGATAGTTCACGCTGATGGTGCTCAGTTCAATCGGGTCTTCGATAACTGGTGCAGCCAGCATTTCGTCGATCGCCTCTTCCACTCTTTCGTTGAATGACAGGTCCTGATAACCCAGTTCCGCGAAGGCTTCATCCAGCAGTGGCAAGAGCTTCTCATAGGTTGTCGCCAGTTGCTCTTCATTCAGGCTGGACAGGAAATCTGCATAGACATCATACCTGTGGTAGCTATCCGGATTCAGATAGGTTTTGTCCGTGATATCAGTAACAGTGAATGTTTGCGTCGGCCCTTTCAATGGACTGACTTTACGGGCCAGCTCACCCTGAGCCAGGTTGTCCACAAATACTACAAACTGGCGCGCCATGTCCTGGGTGACCAGCAGTCGGCTGATATCCATGCCATCTGCAAGCTTCACGGTTTTTTCCTGAATATAAGTATCACTGTCATTCAGGGTTGGCAGCGGGTCGATCTCAGGCTCTGGAACCACAGTGGGTTGTGATGGCGTTTCAACAACCGGCTCTGGCTCAGGTTCAACGACAGGTTCGGTCACCGGCAACGGCTCTGCCGGAGATGGCTCAGGCAATATAACCTGCTCCGTCGGCAGTTCAGGTTCCGGAGTAGAGTCTTTGCTGAAATAGAAATAGGCGCCGCCTGAGGCGATTAGCACAAGAATAATAGCGGCGATAGCAATACCATTGGTGCCAGAAGACTTTTCCTGAGACACCAATCTGTCTTCTTCATTGACTTGCATGTTACTTCCTTAGCTGTCGTACCGGCAGGTCGCCAATACCTAAATTAAACTGACAACACGCAAACTGCGGTGTTTCATTGTGCCAAAAATAGCTGCCCTTGAATATGAGTCGGATCAGGCTTGTACAAACTGTTCTCTGTCCCCCAGCCAGCGGTAAATAATGGCGTCGACATTGTCGGGAGCCTGCTCCATCACATGCCGCGCCAGCTTCTGGACATGTGGAATCAGCGATTGATCCCGAACCAAATCGGCGATCTTCATATCGGCGATTCCTGTCTGCTTGGTTCCCAGTACTTCACCCGGACCGCGGATCTCCAAATCCTGCTGGGCAATCACAAAGCCATCATTACTCTGTCGCAAGACTCCCAGTCGTTTGGTGGCCGTTTGAGACAGAGGTGGTTTGTATAATAGTACACAGTGACTGGCTACCGCGCCTCGACCTACCCGCCCTCTGAGCTGATGCAGTTGCGCCAGACCCAGACGTTCCGGGTTTTCGATAATCATCAAACTGGCATTGGGAACATCAACCCCTACTTCAATGACAGTGGTAGCGACCAAAAGGTTCAATTTTCCAGATTTAAATTCATCCATGACAGACTGTTTTTCAGCGGCTTTCATACGGCCGTGGACGAGTCCAACCTTGAGTTCCGGCAGCGCCTGCTTCAGCTCTTCGGCGGTATCCTCGGCGGCCTGGCATTCCAGCACCTCGGACTCTTCAATCAGGGTGCATACCCAGTAGGCCTGACGGTTATCATTCAAAGCTGCCTGACGTACTCTTTCGATCACCTCCTGACGGCGAAGGTCTGAAATGGCCACTGTGGTAACAGGTGTACGGCCTGGAGGTAGCTCATCGATCACTGAGGTGTCGAGGTCAGCATAGGCTGTCATTGCCAGGGTTCTGGGGATGGGGGTTGCCGTCATGATCAGCTGATGAGGCTGGAACCCCTGACTGGCCCCTTTCTCCCTCAGGCCAAGGCGCTGATGAACACCGAACCTGTGCTGCTCATCGATAATGATCAGGGCCAGTTTATTGAAGCTAACCTGCTCCTGAAAAATTGCGTGTGTGCCGACTACCATGGCAGCTTCGCCGGAGGCGATCTCTTCCAGAGCCTGGGCACGTGCCTTGCCTTTCAATTTACCTGCAAGCCAACCTACCTTGATGCCCAGAGGTTCAAACCAGCTGTTGAAATTGGCGGCGTGCTGTTCTGCCAGCAATTCAGTGGGTGCCATCATGGCGACCTGATAGCCACTTTCTATCGCCTGCAGGGCAGCCATGGCTGCGACCAGTGTTTTACCTGAACCCACATCTCCCTGCACCAGACGCATCATGGGGTGAGGTTTCTCTATGTCAGCAGTAATATCTTTCACCACCCTTTGCTGGGCATTGGTCGGCTTAAACGGCAGCTCTGCCAGGAAGGGGTTTAGCAGTTGTCCGGTCGCACGCAGCGGCACAGCTTTGTCCTGGTTGCTGCGCTGTCTGAGTTTAAGCATGGACAGGTTGTGAGCCAGCAACTCCTCTTGCACCAGGCGTTGTTGAGCCGGGTGTTGTCCCTGCTCAAGGTCAAACTGGGAAATGCTGACTGGAGGCCTGTGAAGCAGACGGACGGCATCGGCCAGGGAAATACCACCGGGTTGCAGTGCGGGTGGCAATAGTTCCTGAAGGTTATCCACGGTCAGCATTGCCAGCGCCTGATCTGTCAGTTTTATCCAGCCAGCCTGCTTAATGCCTTCTGTAGTGGGGTAAACCGGGGTCAGGGTGTCGTTCAGTACAGGTGCGTCGCCCGCCTGAATCAATTTGTATTCGGGGTGGATAATCTCAAGTTGGTGTTTACCGGCCCGGATTTCACCATAGGCTCTTATGGTCATGCCGTTTTGCATGCCATTGCGTTGCGCCATAGAGAAATTGAAAAACCTGAGTGTCATTGGGCCCGAGCTATCACGCACATTACAGGTGAGCATGCGCTTGCGGCCATTGATAATTTGAGTGGACAGAATTTCTGCTTCGACCGTGGCATAGGTGCCCGGCATCAGCTCTGCGATGGGGTAAATTCGAGTGCGGTCTTCGTAGCGCATCGGCAGGTGAAACAGCACATCCTGAACAGAGGTGATACCGAGTTTGGCCAATCGCTCGGCCATTTTGGCAGCGACACCTTTGAGTTCTGTGATAGGGATAAGATCCAGCCGCTGCAAGGCGTTAGCACTCAATTACTGTGAATTTATACATATACTATCAGAGACGCGCGCCAAGGCAATGGTGCATTCCTGGCTTATAACCAACCTTTGTGACGGGCTATGCGGGCAGCGTCGACACGGTTGACCGCATTAAGCTTGCTGATAGCTTCAGACAGATAGTTACGGGCGGTGCCTTCAGCAATAAACAGAGTCGCGGCAATCTCCGCAGTGGTTTTGCCTTCCCCGGCAAGCCTGAGCGCCCTGCGCTCCTTATCGGATAGCGGATCCTGCTCTCCCACAGCCAGCAATGCCAACTCAGGGTCGATCACTTTACGTCCTGCCATCACCTGATTGATCGCTTTGACCAGCTCATCAGAAGGAGCGTCTTTTAACAGAAAGCCCGACACACCGGCTTCCAAAGCGCGCTTAATATAGCCAGCGCGGCCAAAGGTCGTCAGGACAACAATCTTGATGTCGCCGCCTTTCAGCTGTTCCGCGAGCTCTATCCCTGTCAGACCAGGCATCTCGATATCTGTCAGCAGCAGTTGATAGTCGTTGGCTTCGAGCATAGCTTTGGCCTGGCTGCCATCTTCGGCCTGATCAATCTCAAACTCCCCTGACAACGACAGCAGGGCGCACAGAGCCCCCCTGACCATAGCTTGATCTTCTGCCAACAATATCTTCATCCTGGCTCTCCCGGTATCTGCACCATAAACTGACATCCCTGTTGAACTTGATAGTTTAGCTTGCCACCAAGTGAGCTGAGGCGCTCACGAATACCTGCCAGACCGTTGCCTTCCTCTATCTGCTCACAGTGCCCATTGTCTGACACCTGGATCAGCCAATTGGTGCCATCAAATGAGAACTCGAAAGTACAACTGCTGGCCTGACTGTGGCGCAAAATATTATTGGTCAGCTCGGTCAGTACCATAATCAGCTCTTTTTCGGCCTGGGGGGCCAATTGAGGCAGGTCTCCCTCAATGATGACCTGTAATCCTTTGTCTCTCAGCGTTTGGGCCAAATCCGTCAGGTGGTGGGTCAGTCCCTTGTGCTTGTAATCAGCCACAGTGTGGCGGATTTGCGTCAGGCTTTCTCTGGATATCTGTTGCAGCTCGACCAGCTGTTGGCGGCAGTCATCCTGTTTGCCGGCATCAAGCAGGCGTTGGGCGAGTTCCGCTTTCAACGCGATGGAAGACAGGTTGTGACCCATAAGATCGTGAAGATCCCGGGCGATCCGTTCCCGTTCCACCATAGTCGCCAACATGGATATCTCCTGTTCGCTCTGCCTAAGGGCAAAGCGGGCTCGCTGACGTTTCTGCTCAGCCATACCAAACAGGCTGATAGCAGTCACCAGACCAACTCCCCATGTCATAAAATAAAATACCGGATAGCCGCTAAGTTGCGCCAGCGCTGCCATTAACACGCAGATGCCGAGGACAGAGAAAAACCAGATGGTGCGTGTGTAGAAAAAGCCGATAAAGAAACCGGCGAATACATACATGGACAGTGAGCCCGAGTTCAGCGGCATCATCAGGCTGGCAATTGTTATGATACCGACAATGGGCTTCCAGGCCTGATGTTGAACCGTGCGATAGGCGTGAAAATAGCACCAGAGAAAAGGCGGTACTGCCATTAGCACAATGGCAATCTGCCACCAGGGATAATCATTGGTGAACAAGGGAATAAAGTAGAACACCAGATTAACCAGGTAGACCCAGCCAAGACGGTATTCGAGTTTTAGCAGGGGATCTGAATTTGTCATTTTCAATTCCGGTTGCCAGGTTTCGGGGATTTCTTACGTGATAATGGGGACTTACGCCCCCGTTTAGTATCAATACTACTATCTTGCAGCCTGACTAAGCAGAAATTTTGCCCAGCCATAGTCAGGGTTGGTTTCCAACGCCTGCTGCCAATCATTGAGTGCTCCCTGTTGATCGCCCAGCTGCTGCTTGGCCAGACCACGCCAGGTATAGGCCTCTGCATGTCCCCAGCAGATGTCGATGCAGGGCTGTTGATAAGACGCGATTGCCTGATTGCTGAACTCAATGGCATTACCAGGGCCGCCACCAAAAATAGCCGGGGTGTTATAGGCGCTGATGGCTCTGACCAGCAATACTCTTGGGTTGCCTGGTTCGATGTCTGAGGCATCATCCAAAGTGGCGCCGGCTTTAGGGCCAAGGGTCATGCCTTTGAGTGGATTCATGCCGATTTGCATGCCGTATACCGCCGCTAACAGAGCTTTGGACTCAGCATCATCAGCAGGTTTCAGTATCTCTACAGCTTGCTCCAATGCGGCGTTGGCTTTGTCTGAATCCGCTTTCAGGTTGGCGCTGATGGCCAGTCGATAATCAGCGTAGGCTTTGGTGTAGCCCGAAGCTTGCTGGCTCAATTGCTCCAGCGCCGATACATCCATCTGGTTGGCTGCTGCATCAACAGACTCAATAGTGGTTGCGAAGCCCAGTGGGCTGAACAGGCTGATTGCTGTGATAAATGTCAGTGATTTCATGGAACTCTCCTTGCCGGTTGATTTGACAGGGACAGTATCTGAATTACCTGAAAGAAAGAGCAGGGACAAAGGTCATGAATAGCAGATGACAAATGTCACCTGTGCCGCAGGTATAGAAATGCAAACGGGCGCAGCTGCGCCCGTTTGATATTAAGGAAGGTGCGAATAAGTCCCGTGCGTGCTCTGCGAGTGCTGACAGCCTCTAGATGCGCGGCGCAGTTTGAAGTTAATGGCCCTAGTCCTTATCGAGAGCTGCAACAAAGCAGATAGGGCTGTCAGCCTCGCCCTCCGGGGCTTTCGAGCAATCACGATTTCTTTGGCATTCAGCTTTGAAAGGCAACCAGCATTCCTTTATCTGATTACCTCGAACTCGTTTCTGCTCATAAGCCAGAGTGCCGCGAGGACTTGTTCGCACCTTCCTTAAGCTTAAGCTGCGTTGATAACAAGGTAGCTGATATAGGCGAGGTAGGCCGCCAGCAAAACACCACCCTCACGGCGACCGATGCGCAGGCCTGTCCAGGCAAATGGCAGGAGTACTACAGCCAGAGCCAACATGACCGCAAAGTCGAAGTTTTGTAGCCCGGCTGAAGATACGGGTTGGATCAGGCTGGTAATCCCCAAAATGGCGAGAATGTTGAACAGGTTAGAGCCAACTACGTTGCCGATAGCGATATCACTTTCACCTTTAAGTGCAGCAACCACAGAGGTGACCAGCTCAGGCATACTGGTGCCGATAGCCACAATTGTCAGACCGATAACCACTTCACTGACGCCGAAGGCTTTTGCCAAATCGACCGCACCGTCAACAAACAGAATACCACCGCCAACCAACATGCAGATGCCCACCACAATGAGCACAGTAGAAAGCAGAGGGTTTTGAGGTGTGGTATCTACGTCGATCTCTTCATTGCTGTTTTTGGAACTGATATAGCTGAATACCAGATAGCTGATAAGAGCAATCACCAAAATCAGACCATCAACAAAGCCCAGTTCACCGTCAAACAGCATAAACCAGAACAGCACGCTGGCTGCGATCATCAGAGGGATGTCGCGCTTGACCATTTGTGACTGAACCTTGATTGGGCGGATAAGCGCAGTCAGCGCCAGGATAAGGCCAATGTTGGCAATGTTGGAGCCAATGACATTGCCAAGGGCAATGCCGGAATTGCCTGCCAGTGCAGACTTAAGGCTTACCGCCAGCTCAGGGGCGCTGGTACCGAAAGCGACTATGGTAAGGCCGATAACCAGAGGGGCGATGCCCAGGCGCAGGGCTACTGCGCTGGCTCCGCGAACCAGAGCTTCGGCACCGAACGTCAGGATCAGAAATCCGCCGACTATCGCAAGTATTGTCATCATCATGATTGGAGTTCACTCAATTGGATTGGGTATAAGACAGCAGCCCCGACACTTGGTCGGGGCTGCTGTTTGGAGATCTGTTATTGAAACAGGTCGTCTGATACCGGGGTATCGTCAAACAGCTCATTATTGGGCTGCGCCTCAGTGGCGTACTCTTTGGGCTGAGTACCATCAACGAAGTACTCAAATCTGGTGGTGTAATCTGTCTTATGGGTCAGTTTGCCTGTATCCCTGTCGATTCTCACCGAGATGATGCCCTCTGGTGGCATTCCGGGTTTTTCCGGGGTACCGGCCAATGCATCACGCATAAACTCATTCCAGCCTGGGCCCGCAGTTTTAGCGCCCGATTCTGCACCTGAGATTTGGTCTTTTGGACCATTCTCACGCCAGGTGGTACGGCCAAGTTCGCGGCCATGGTCGTCGAAGCCTACCCAAACAGTGGTGACCAGATCCGGTGAGAAGCCACTGAACCAGGTATCGCGGGATTCGTTGGTAGTACCTGTCTTACCCGCGATATCATGGCGTTTAACCACTCGCGCGGCGCGCCAGGCTGTACCATTCCAACCTGTGCCTTTGCTCCAGTTACCACCACCCCAGATAACACTCTTGAGAGTATCGGTTATCAGGAAGGCATCCTGCTCTGAAACGACTTGCCTGGCGTGGCGATTCTCTGGCACTTCACAGGGTGACAGAGGCGTAGAGTCCTGCTCAAGCTGCTGAAGTTCCGTCTCGTGAGTCGCTGCAATCACAGTCTCTCCAGCGTCTTTGGCTGCATCCGCCAAAATAGACGTTTCATCGGTTTTCTCTACCGGTTTGCATGCCAGTGTCGGATTGGCTTTCTCAATCACATCGCCCTCTGCATTCTGGATCCGCTCAATATAGTAAGGTTCAACCAGGTAGCCACCATTGGCGAATACACCGAAAGCAGCAACTACCTGCATCGGTGTAACAGAAGCTGAACCCAGGGCGATGGATTCGTTGCGGGGCAAATCAGCCGGGTCAAACCCAAAGTCAACCAGCTTACGGATAGTGTTATCCAGCCCCACATGACGCATGGCGCGAACTGACATTACGTTGATGGATTGCGCCAATCCCATACGCAGACGAGTTGGGCCACCGTAGACGTTTGGTGAGTTCTTTGGTCTCCAGGCGATCCCCTGACTGATATCCGGCTCGTTGATTGGCGCGTTGTTGATCAGGGTCGCCAATGTGTAGTCTTTCTCCAGCGCAGCGGCATAGATAAAAGGCTTAATATTGGAGCCCAGCTGACGTTTGGCCTGAGTGACACGGTTGTACTGACTTTGGGTGAAACTGAAGCCACCCACCAGGGTGCGGATAGCACCATCGTCCGGGTTCAGAGATACCACGGCACTGGATACCTCGGGAACCTGAGCAAGCTGCCACTCTTTGCCATTATTGCGAACCCAGACCCGCTCACCCACTTTCAGGATTTGCGCTGCGGTTTTAGGCAAAGGCCCCTGTTTTTTGTCATTGATATAGCTGCGGGCCCACTTGAGTCCATCCCAATTCAGGGTGTGAAGCTCGCCATTTGCCATCAGTACCTGAGCCGTTTGCTCTTCAAGGTTAACGACCGCTGCAGGTTCAAGCTCATTGATAGAAGCAACTTTGCCAAGTTCAGCCTGAATCTGTTCATCAGCGGGTTTGCTATCTGTCCATAGCACTGCAGCCGGGCCACGGTAGCCATGGCGTTCATCATAGGCGTAAACATTGTTTCTCAATGCTTTTTGTGCCATTTGCTGCAGCTTTGAATCTATAGTGGTGTAGACATCGTAACCGCCGGTATAGGCTTCCTCTTCACCATACTTCTGCACCATATAGTCACGCACCATCTCAGAGATATAAGGTGCATAAAGGTCGATTTCGGCGCCATGGTAACGGGCGGTAACAGGAGCATTTACTGCTTCCTGATATTCAGCTTGGGTGATAAAGCCCACTTCCTGCATACGTCCCAATACCACATTACGGCGGTTTTCCCCACGCGTTGGAGAGGAGATAGGGTTCATAGATGAGGGCGCTTTTGGCAAACCGGCAAGCATAGCCTGCTGTGCCAGCGTCAGCTCTTTCAGGGTCTTGCCGTAATACACCTGAGCGGCGGCGCCAAAGCCATACGCCCGCTGACCGAGATAGATGCGGTTGATGTACAGCTCAAGAATTTCATCCTTGGACAGCAACTGCTCTATATGGATAGCAATAAAGATCTCTTTGATCTTACGGATATAGGTTTTGTCACGGGTAAGGAAGAAGTTTCTGGCAACCTGCATGGTAATGGTACTTGCCCCCTGACGTTTCTGGCCTGTTGTCGCCAAAACAAAGGCGGCCCGCATAATGCCTATGGGGTCGATACCATGGTGTTCGTAGAATCTGGCGTCTTCTGTGGCAAGAATTGCCTGAATAAGCGGCTTGGGTACCTCATCAAGAGATACCGGGATACGGCGCTTTTCACCAAATTGGGAAATTAACAGACCGTCCTGACTGAAAACACGCAGAGGTGTTTGCAGTTTTACTGTCTTCAGTGTAGCGACATCTGGCAAATCCGGTTTTACATACAGATATGCAGCCAAAATTGCCCCGATACCTAATATGGCCAGGCTAAAAAAAGCAATTAAGGCACGTTTTATCCACTTCACTGAATTATCCCGTTGCGAATTTTAAAGCCAGTAATTATATCGACCACCTGTGTATGGGTGAAGCAAAATAGCCCAAGTTGCAGCTTATTAACGATTTATCTATATAAAGTAGAGGCTTACTGGCAAAATTAAGGTAAATAAGAAGGTGATGATTGTTTTTGCCCGTGTAGGAATAATTTTGCAGCCTTCATCGTTAAGTAAAGCTGGTAACATTTGGGACAAATGGTTATAACCTATGATAAATGTGCTACGCTAGCAAAGCTGGGTAACTAAAAATAACAGATATGGCAAAGGACTATGTTCGCTAAGCTATGGAAGCGTCAGGCTCCGCAAATGGTCGGAATTGATATCGGTTCGCACGATGTTAAGGCTATGTTGCTCGGGCAGACAGCAGATGGATATAAAATTGAGGGGTTTGCCAGCGTCCCGGTAAAAAAGGGCGCAGTCAATGATCACGATATCAGGGACTCTGATGCTGTGGTTGAAAGCTTGCGTCAAATTTCCAAGCAGTTACCCCGAGGCGTCAAGTTCGCTTCTGTTGCGGTTTCCGGCAGTGCCGTTATCACTAAAGTGATCTATATGGATGCTTCTTTAAGTGAAGCTGAGATGGAAGCTCAAATTGAGATTGAAGCAGACAATCTTATTCCTTATTCCCTCGACGAAGTCAGCATCGATTTCGAAACCCAGCGAGTAAACAGTACCGACCCCTCCAAAGTTGATGTTTTGCTCAGTGCCTGCCGCACAGAAATTATTGATGCCAGAGTCGATGCTTTGGATGCGATTACCCTCGAAGCCAAAGTGGTCGATGTTGAGGGTTATGCGCTGGGACGATCTGCCCAGTTAATATATGGACAGCTGCCGGAAGGTGCTGAGAATAAGGTTATTGCTCTGGTTGATATCGGTGCCAACATCACCACATTTGCTGTGGTGGATAATGGTGAAACCGTATTCGTAAGGGAGCAGGCTTTTGGTGGTGAGCAGTTTACCCAATCGATACTTTCTTTCTATGGCATGTCTTATGAACAGGCTGAAAAGGCCAAAGTATCAGGCGACTTGCCCCGCAATTATATGTTTGAGGTGCTGGCTCCATTCCAGACTCAGCTGGTTCAGCAAATCAAACGAACTCTGCAGATTTATTGCACTTCAAGTGATCAGGATAAGGTTGACTATATCGTCCTTTGTGGTGGAACTTCGCTGCTTGAAGGGATGGCCAACTTGCTGACCAATGAGCTGGGAACCCTCACCATGGTTGCCAATCCATTCCAGGGTTGTTTGCACGCTGATGAAGTAGTTATGAACAATCTGTCACAGGATATCAGTAAATATATGGTGGCCTGTGGCCTGGCGCTGAGGAGTTACGGTCAATGGCGAACATAAACCTGCTTCCCTGGCGTGAAGAAGCCAGGGAGAAACAACAGCGCGAATATATTGGCATTCTTGTGCTGGTGTTTTTGGTGAGCAGTTTACTGGTTTATTTATCTTTGACGGTTATTGACCTGATGACAGATGAGCAGCGGGGCCGTAACCAATATCTGAAAAGTGAGATCAGCTTGCTGGAAAAGCAGATCGCTGAGATCCGTGAAATACGCGAACGCAAAAAAGATATCGAACGTCGTACTGAGATTATTCTGGATCTGCAGCAAGCCAGAAACCTGCCTACCCATGTGCTGGATGAAGTGGTTCGTATCGTGCCGCCAGGAATCTATTTAAACAGTATTGAGAAAAAGGGCAGCATGCTGTGGATTGACGGTCGTAGTGAGTCCAATAATAACGTGGCCAACATGATGCGTAAGGTGGAAACCTCCCCCTGGCTGCGCGAACCCAATATGCAGTCTATTGTCTCTCAGGCAGAAGCAATGAGACAGCTGCAACGGTTTAATCTCAATATATCTGTGATTAATGAGCAACAGCTAAAAGAGCTTGCTGGATCAAACGAGGGAACCAGCAAATGAAGATAGATCTCAGCGATTTTAATGATATCGACTTTGAAAACATAGGTGGTTGGCCTACTCAGGTTAAATCTGTGTTTGCGGCATTTCTGGCGCTCTGTGTGCTACTGGGCGGTTACTACTTTTTTATGTCTGACGCGTTGGACAGATTGTCCCGTGAAGAGAAAACCGAACAACAGCTCAGAACCGACTTTAAAACCAAATATCAGCTCGCAGCTAATTTGAAACTGTACCGTGAACAGTTGGCTGAAATGGAAGTGCAGTTTGCTGAACTGCTGAAAATGCTGCCTTCTCAGAATGAAATGCCGGGCCTGTTGGATGATCTGACCTTTGTTGCGACCGATGCCGGTTTGAAAATGAACAGCCTGAATTGGGAAACTGAGATCGATCGGGAGTTTTATCAGGAGTTTCCAATCAATATGTCGGTTGTTGGCGATTATCACCAGTTGGGCAATATGGTGGCTGGCGTCGCAAGATTGCCGCGCATCGTCAGCTTGCATGATTTCACCATTACCAAACTGGGTGATGGTTTGCTGAAGATGGACATTCAGGCGAGAACTTACAGATTTAAAGAAGGGGCAGAATTGCCTCCTAAGAAGAAAAAGAAGGGAGGTAAGTAATGCGTTATCTTGCCTCGGCTTTTTTGGTTTTAATGGTCAGTGGCTGTAGTGGTGACCGCAGTGATTTGGAGCTGTTTGTGACTACGACCAAGGCTCAGCATGTGGCTTATATTCCGCCTTTAAAGGAAACGCCCAAGTTTGAGCATTTCAGCTATCAGAGTGAATTGTTGCGCAGCCCTTTTGTTCCGCCATCCCGAGAGCTGACAGAAGAGGTTATCGACACCAGTAAAGACTGTCTGCAGCCAGATCTGCAGCGTCGTAAGAGTCGACTGGAAACCTATGCGCTGGATAACCTGAGAATGCGTGGAACATTGACCGAAGGCGACGTAGTTTGGGCCTTGGTACAAAGCAGTGATGGTAATGTTTACCGTCTTGGCCGTGGGGATTTCCTGGGCTTGTATCATGGACAGATTGCGTCAGTGACAGAAAGAAATATTGCAATAACTGAATTGGTCCCGGATGGTTCCGGTTGCTGGACAGAGAGAGCCAGCAATATGGAACTGAGCGGCGAATAATCCTGGGAAGGACGAGGGTATCATGGAATTTTCTACCTTGAACAAATTGGTTCAAAGCGTGACTGGCAAGTGCCTGATGGGCTGCTTGCTGGTGATTGGAGGACTTCCCGGAGCTATGGCCGCCAATCAATTGGTGGACGTTAAGTATAACTCTGTGGTTGACCATCAGGTTGAGTTTGAATTTGTGTTCAGCGAGGAGATTGAGAAGCCGGAAGTTTTGCTGGATTCCAATCAACTTCTGCTCCAGTTTTCTGATGCCACTACGGCGCTGCAAAAGCGCGACATCCCGATTGAGAAGTATGACGTTACCAACTTGGTGACTGACCAACTGGGTGAAGATCTGCAGGTCACAGTGAACCTGGAGAAGATTAAGCCATATCAGGCGAGTGTCGATGGCAAAGTCTACCGCCTGACGATTAACGATGCCGTTTCAGCAGGCAATGACAAAGATACCTCCTTTATCAATGGTGTAGATAACATTGATTTTCGCCGTAATACCGAAGGCGGCGGCAAGTTAATGGTGAAAATGGACAACGCCTCAGTCGCTGTGGATGTTGAGCAGATCGGTGCCAAGCTGGAGCTTAAGTTCTTTAACACCTCCATTCCAAATGATCTGCTGTACGTGATGGATGTGCAGGATTTCGCGACTCCGGTAACCAGTTTTGAAACCTTCCGAGATGATCTGACTACCCGTATTCTGGTTGATGTTTCCGGTGCCTATGAGTACCAGCACCAACAGCAGGGCAGTGTGTTTGTTCTGGATATCGACAAGGTTAAGCAGTCCAAGGTGGCTGCCAAGGAAGAGAAAAAGTATGACGGTAAAGCACTGTCGTTAAACTTCCAGAGCATCCCTGTCCGCACCGTTTTGCAGATTATCGCTGACTATAACAACTTCAACTTGGTGACCAGTGACACGGTTGAAGGAGATATCACCCTGAGACTGGATGATGTGCCCTGGGACCAGGCGCTGGACTTGATCCTGCAAACCAAAGGTCTGGATAAGCGTATTGAAGGCAATATCCTGATGGTGGCACCTGCGGAGGAGATCGCCATTCGTGAAAGCCAGCAATTGAAGAACAAGCAGGAAGTGAAGGAGTTGGCTCCTCTCTATTCCGAATTCCTGCAGATTAATTATGCCAAGGCCAATGATATTGCCGAACTGCTGAAAGGTGCTGACTCCAGTCTGCTTTCCTCAAGAGGTTCAGTAGCCGTGGACGAGCGTACCAATACCCTGTTGGTTAAGGATACTGCTGATAGTCTGCAAAGTATCAGCCGCCTGGTAGAAGTATTGGATGTACCGATTCGTCAGGTGTTAATTGAATCGCGCATGGTGACGGTGAAAGACGACGTATCTGAAGATATTGGTATCCGCTGGGGCATTACGGATCAGCAGGGTAACAAGGGCACGTCCGGCTCCCTGGAAGGTGCAGGCGATATTGCCAGTGGCGTTATCCCATCCATTGATGACAGGCTGAACGTTAACCTGCCTGCCGCGGTGAGCAACCCAAGCAGTATCGCTTTCCACGTGGCCAAGTTGTCTGATGGTACTGTATTGGATTTGGAGCTGAGTGCTCTTGAGCAGGAAAACAAGGGTGAGATTATTGCCAGCCCGCGTATCACCACGTCCAACCAGAAATCAGCCTATATTGAACAGGGTGTTGAGATCCCTTATGTGCAGTCCACATCCAGTGGTGCGACGTCTGTAACCTTTAAAAAGGCGGTATTGTCGTTGCGGGTGACTCCACAGATTACTCCGGATAACCGGGTGATTCTGGATCTGGAAATCACTCAGGATTCGCAGGGTACTACGGTAGATACACCAACCGGACCAGCAGTGGCAATTGATACTCAGCGTATTGGCACCCAGGTGTTGGTGGATAATGGGGAGACCATTGTGTTGGGCGGCATCTACCAACAAAGTCTGATTAGCCGTGTGAGCAAGGTGCCCCTGCTGGGTGACATTCCGTATCTTGGGCTAATGTTCAGAAATTCCACGGATCAGAACGAAAGGCAGGAATTGCTTATTTTCGTAACGCCAAAAATTGTTACTGAAGCTATCTAAACCTGTCCCGGAACGAGAGAAACCCGGCTATCATGCCGGGTTTCTACTGCACGGTGAACAGCTGAAAACTGTCAGCTAACTCACCAATCCAAGGATAAATCCTGAGCTTTGCTTGCCTTTTCCAGCGCTAAGCTGAGATAATCCACGGTCAAGTCTCTTTAGAGCAAGGTAACAAATCATTGGCTGGTTCGCTCCCTGAGCTGGCATAGGCACATTTTCATAGATTCAGACGTATAAGAAATGGCTGAAAAACGTAATATCTTTTTGGTTGGCCCTATGGGCGCTGGTAAAAGTACCATTGGCCGTCATCTGGCACAGATGCTCCATCTACAGTTCCACGACTCAGATCAGGAAATTGAACACCGTACCGGTGCTGATATCGGCTGGGTATTCGATGTCGAGGGCGAAGAAGGATTTCGTCGTCGTGAAGCTCAGGTCATCGCTGACCTGACTGAAATGCAGGGCATTGTACTGGCGACCGGTGGCGGTTCCGTGCAGAGTAAAGATATCCGCAATTTCCTCTCTGCCAGAGGCATTGTTGTTTATCTTGAAACCACTATCGACAAACAAGTTGCACGCACTCAGCGTGACAAGCGTCGTCCACTGCTGCAGGTGGATGATCCTCGTGAAGTACTTGAAAATCTGGCTGAAGCTCGCAATCCTCTATATGAGGAAATTGCAGACCTGATCGTTAAGACTGACGATCAGAGTGCAAAAGTTGTCGCAAATCAGATTATCGAGCAACTCGGCTTCTAAGGCAGGAAAATGCAGCAAATTCAGGTTGATTTAGGTGAACGCAGTTATCCCATTTTTATCGGCCAGAATTTGATGACAGTGAGCGGGACCTGGTCCCGCCTCCTGCATAATAAAGATGTTCTCATTGTGACCAATGAAACGGTCGCTCCCCTCTATCTAGATTCCCTTCTGTCCTGTATCAGTGATATTGCCCGTACTCAGGTTGTTCAATTACCTGATGGCGAGCAGTTCAAAACACTCGAATGGCTGGACAAAATTTATACTGTTGCTCTTGAGCATAACCTGGCTCGTGATTGCGTACTCATCGCCCTTGGCGGTGGCGTTATCGGTGATATGACCGGCTTTGCTGCTGCTTGTTACCAGCGTGGTGTTGACTTTATACAGGTACCTACGACATTGCTTTCTCAGGTGGACTCCTCAGTCGGTGGTAAAACCGCGGTGAATCATCCTCTTGGTAAGAATATGATCGGCGCTTTCTATCAGCCTAAACAAGTGGTGATAGATACAGATTGCCTGAACACTTTACCCCCCCGGGAATTTGCTGCCGGCATGGCTGAAGTGATTAAGTACGGCATTATCTGGGACGCTGAGTTATTTGATTATCTTGAGCAACATGTTGAAGCGCTAAAGGCGCTGGAAGCCCAGGCTTTGGTTTATACCATTAAGCGCTGTTGCGAGATTAAAGCTGAAGTGGTGGCTGAGGATGAAACTGAGCGTGGTGTCAGAGCACTGTTGAATCTCGGTCACACCTTTGGTCATGCTATTGAAGCTGAAATGGGTTATGGCGAATGGCTGCACGGCGAAGCGGTTGCTGCTGGAATGGTTCTTGCAGCAGAAACTGCTGTGGCCATGGATATGCTGGAAGAGTCAAAACTCTGTCGTATTAAAGCCTTAATCGCAGCATTTGACTTGCCTGTCAAAGCTCCGGCTTCCATGGACTTTAACAGTTTTATCAAACATATGCGGCGTGACAAAAAAGTACTGGCCGGGCAATTACGTCTGGTGTTGCCAACTGATATTGGCAGCTCAGAGGTCGTCAAACACAATGACGATGCCCTGCTGGAAGAGGTGATACGCCGCCACGGATAGGGAAGGTTCTCTTTGTCGGCTGCGTTTGCTTTGCTTCCATCTCAGGAAGCCCTGTTACAACGTCTTCATTTGAATGCCAGTTATACCAGGCAACTTCAGGTAGTTGTTGGTACTGCAGGGGCTGGGAAAACTACACTCATTACTGCGTTGGCTGATGAGCTTGAGGGCTATAACTCAGCCTTGGTAACCTGTCCGGCACACGCTGATTGTGCAGAAATACGCCGTAAAATCCTTATTCAGCTAACATCATCACCGATCTTTGATGATGAGCACCCTCTGGCTGAGACCCTGTTTCGGCTGAAGAAAGATCTGAATCAACCTCTCCATATTATTATTGACGATGCTCATCTACTGCCTTTGACACTATGGGCTGAGTGCCTGGTGTTGAGTCAGTTGGAATGTGGCGGTAAACCCATATCTTTGACTTTTACTGCTACTCCAGAGTTTCTAAGGGAGCTGGCCAGTCAGATGAGCGCAGAGCAGCAAGGTATGATGCTCAATGTTCAGATAGGCTCATTACCTATTACCGAGCGGGAAGTCCTGTTTCAATTGCTGCTCAGCCGAAGCGGAGAATATGCTTTTTTGCCGGTGTCTATCATTGCTGAGAAATTGGCCCGGCAATCCGGTAGTCCCGAAGAGGTTGTTGCCTTGTTGGAGCGGGCACTCAGCCCTGCAGAAGAGCAATCTGGCGTTCGATATTGGCTCTGGATATTAATTTTTATGTTGATGGCGTCAGCCGCAGGCGTGATTTGGTGGATGGCCAGGCCCCCGCTAGAGGTGGAGGAGCCTATGGAGACCCAATATTTTACGCTGAGCAATAATAGTCTTGATGCTCTTGCTGGCAGGCATTCAGATGTTTGGTCCCGGCTGGTTTCACAAAAGCAGTCTCCGGGAGAGCTTTTGTCTCAGGAAGAATCCGGGCCAACAACAGGGTCAGGCAATCAGGATGCGAAGCTTCCCACTGAGTCTGCTGATTTAATGGCTGATACCGGCAATACGTTCAAGCAGCAAGGTGGAGCTAAGCAGCAGGCACAGACTGCGCAGGAGGTCTCCCCATCTGAGGCTAAAGAGATAACAAGCCAAAGGGAGCTGGCGTCGTCGAAAACTGACCCTGAGGTTACCGCCGCTGTATCCCCTGTTTCGGATACTTCTGATGAGGCCGATGGAGCAGCTGGTAATAAGATGCCAGAGGCAGGTTTTGGTGTGCAGCTGGTCAGCGTAAAGCAGGCTGACTCATTACAGGATGTCATGGAAAACTTATCTAATGAGACAGAACTGATTGTGCTGAAAGATGGGGATTGGTTTTTGGTGGTCATTGGCGAGTTTGAGACCAGAAGTGAAGCAGATGCAAAGGCTAAGGCGTTAATGACTCAATACGGTTTGGCAGCTCCCTGGGTGCGAAAATGGTCAGGTATGAAGGGGTACAGTGTCTATCAGCCCTGAGTCCGTGAATTTTGATGGCAAACAGAGTACAATCTTCAACTCTTTTTGTTTTGGGCGTTGATCAGATTAAATGAGCATAAAAAACAGGGCCTTCCTTAAGTGGGCTGGCGGTAAATTTAAATTGGTTGATGCCCTGAACCGTCACCTGCCGCAAGGCAAACGTCTGATCGAACCTTTTGTTGGCGCAGGATCTGTATTCCTGAACACCAATTACGACAGCTATTTGCTGTGTGATATCAACCGCGATCTGATTGAGCTGTACAATATAGTGAAGCATCGCCCTGAAGAGTACATCAAGGCTGCTAAGGCCATGTTTGTCGACAAGATGAACGATAAAGAGGCCTACTATGATGTACGTAAGAAGTTTAACGCCTCCAGAGATCCATTTAAGCGCTCGGTGTATTTCCTGTACCTGAATCGCCATGGTTTTAATGGCCTTTGTCGTTATAACCGTAAAGGTGAATTCAACGTACCCTTTGGATCATACAAGAAGCCTTATTTCCCGGAGAAAGAGATTCTGGCTTTCGCCGAAAAAGCGCAAAAAGCGGAGTTTCTTTGCATCAGTTACGAGCAGGCTTTTGAGATGGCGTCCAGTGGCGATGTCATCTATTGCGATCCGCCATATGCGCCCTTATCTACTACTGCGAGCTTTACAACTTATGTCGGTGCCGGTTTTTCTCTTGACGACCAGGCATTGCTGGCCCGTTATTCCCGTCATATAGCACTGGAAAAAGGGATCCCGGTACTTATCAGTAATCATGATATCCCCCTGACCCGGGAGCTTTATCATGGTGCCCGCTTCGAAACCATCAAGGTACAGCGGAATATCAGCCAGAAAGGTAGTGGACGGGTTAAAGTTGATGAGCTGATGGCTCTGTACGATGAGACTTACCACACCGAGGCTTTGAGCTGAGACGTCTGAAATGCCTGGGCGTTAGGATGACTGTGGCAGTACTTGTTGCACTATCAGAACCAGCAAAAGCACTAATCCAGCGGCAAGAATAATCCCCATAAAAATATAGGGAAGCGGGGAGGTATCCTGAAAGTCCCGTTGGCGGTTTGCCTCTTTTTGAACTCCAAAAAAGGCTGCCAGGGTGCTTGAGAAAATCTGCCAGAACCTTTGCACTTACTCGTCCATCAGACCACGCTGTGGTGGCGCAGGTTTGTTGTGCTTTTTGTACAGAAGTTCAAACAGGTCAACAAAGTGGAACTGGCTGGTACCATTTTTCCCGGTAAGCCAACCAAACCAGCTGACATCCTGACGCTCGGTTGCACAACGATTTTTTGGGTGACTTGCTGGAAGATTGTTGCTGTAGCTGGCTTTGCTGTCGCAAACACAAGCCTGAAGTTCCTCGGATGAAACCGATGAGTCAGAAACACTTACGGCAAGAAACAGCAAAGCCGGGGTGGCTGTTGCCAGCACAGATTTAAGCAAACGCTTACGCCCTGTATTCTCTAGTTCCGCCATTTTGACCTTCCTGATCGAATCACTTCTACATCATGATGAAGCACAGTTAATATTTGAGTATATCAGCGGCTGCCTGTTTTTTAAACATCGTGATATTGAGTCTTGTTCAGCCTTCGGAAACAGCGTGTTAGTGCTATGAATTTCCCTTGGGGGGTGGAGATGTCGGTGGTTCGGGTAGTAAAATGGCCGAATAATAACCCACCTATAAGTTTGTGAGATCTTAATGCGCCCTTACCTGATTGCTCCCTCTATTTTGTCTGCTGATTTCGCCCGTTTGGGAGATGATGTTCAAGCCGTGCTGGATGCCGGTGCTGATGTTGTCCACTTTGATGTAATGGATAACCACTATGTGCCTAATCTGACTATTGGCCCAATGGTATGTAAGGCGCTCAGGGATTACGGTATTACTGCGGATATTGATGTTCATCTGATGGTAAAGCCGGTGGACCGAATTATTCCGGACTTTGCAAAAGCCGGTGCTTCTATTATTACCTTCCATCCGGAAGCATCAGAGCATCTTGATCGTACACTTCAGCTTATCAAAAGCCATGGTTGTAAAGCTGGCCTGGTATTTAACCCGGCAACACCATTGCATTATCTGGATTATGTGATGGATAAGCTGGACGTGATCTTGTTGATGTCTGTAAACCCTGGCTTTGGTGGTCAATCATTTATCCCTTCTACGCTGGATAAGCTGCGTGAAGTACGAGCCCGCATTGATGCCAGCGGATTCGACATCCGTCTGGAAGTGGACGGTGGCGTCAAGACTGACAACATTGGCGAAATCGCAGCTGCGGGTGCAGATATGTTTGTGGCAGGTAGTGCTATCTTCAACCAGCCTGACTATAAAGCTGTTATTGATGATATGCGGGCTGAGCTTGCCAAAGTAGACGCAAAATGAACCCCTCTGATATCAAAGCGATAGCTTTCGACCTTGATGGCACTCTGATCGACAGTGTGCCGGATCTGGCTGCGGCAACCCAGGCAACGCTGAAGGAACTGACCCTTCCTTTATGCAGTGAACAGCAAGTGAGAAGCTGGGTTGGCAATGGTGCACGCATCTTGATGAAACGTGCGCTGAGTTGGTCTATGGACACTGATGTGTCCGATGAATACCTGGATAATGCGATGCCCGGGTTTATGCAGCATTATCAAGACCACCTTGAAAAGCACAGTCGATTATATCCAGATGTGGTAGCGGTTTTGGATGTGTTGAAAGCGCAAGGGTATCCAATAGCTTTGGTCACCAATAAACCCTACCGCTTTACTGTTCCTTTGCTGCAGGCTTTTGGATTGGATAGCTATTTCAGTCTGGTTTTGGGAGGGGACTCGTTGGCGGAAATGAAGCCCAGTCCCCTGCCGCTCCAGAAAGTGATAAGTGAATTTGGCATTACTGCTAACCAACTTCTGATGGTTGGTGATTCCCGAAATGATATTTTGGCGGCTAAAGCAGCTGGTGCTGCCTCTATTGGCTTGACCTATGGCTATAACTACGGTGAAGATATTGGGCTCTGCGGCCCTGATGCCGTATGTAACGATTTTTCTGAAATTTTGGCGATACTAGAATCTCGCCAGGCAGTATTGGAGCATTAACAGCGATGACTAAACCCATAGTACTTAGCGGCGCCCAGCCGTCCGGTGAATTGACCATTGGTAACTACCTGGGTGCACTGCGTCAGTGGGTTGCCATGCAGGACAGCCATGACTGCCTCTATTGTGTTGTAGATTTGCACGCAATTACTGTCAGGCAGGATCCTGTCAAACTTCGTGAAGCCTGTCTGGATACTCTGGCTCTTTACCTGGCTTGTGGTGTTGACCCACAAAAAAGCACTGTATTCATTCAGTCCCATGTACCTCAGCACACTCAGCTGGGCTGGGCATTGAACTGCTATGCGCAAATGGGCGAGTTGAATCGTATGACTCAATTCAAAGATAAGTCTCAGAAGCATGCCAACAACATTAACGTAGGCCTGTTTGGTTATCCTGTGTTGATGGCCGCGGATATCCTGCTGTATCAGGCAAACGAAATTCCGGTTGGTCAGGATCAGAAGCAACACCTGGAACTGACCCGGGACATCGCGACCCGCTTCAATAACATCTATGGTGACACTTTCACTATCCCTGAGCCTTTTATTCCAAAAGAGGGTGCGCGGGTAATGTCACTGCAGGATCCAACCAAGAAGATGTCCAAGTCCGATGACAACCGCAACAATGTAGTTGGTCTGTTGGAAGATCCAAAAGCAGTACTGAAGAAGTTTAAGAAGGCTATGACTGATGGTGATAACCCTCCGGTTATCCGCTACGACATCGAAAACAAGCCTGGTATCGCTAATCTGATGAGCATTCTGTCTGGTGTTACCGGTCGTACTATTGCTGATATTGAAGCTGAATATGCAGATCAGGCTATGTACGGTCCACTTAAGGTTGCAACTGGCGAAGCTGTAGTTGCTATGCTGGAACCATTGCAGGAGCGTTACCGCCAGTATCGTGCTGATCAGGCATTCCTTAATCAGGTAATGCGTGATGGTGCGGAGAAGGCTCAGGCTCGTGCTGAGAAAACAGTTAAAGATGTATATGAGAAGATTGGTCTGATCATCTAGTCATAATTAGAATGAAAAAATACCAGCCCAGGCTGGTATTTTTTTGCCTGAATTTTATCCCAACTCTCAAGTGATTAAATGATGTCTGTCAGCAAACGTCGTTTTCATTTGGCAGATATTCCCCATAGTAAGCTTTACCTGTTCGAAAACTACGCTATCTTTATTCGTCCGGCCTGTTGAAACCGAATTTGATGTGACGGCTTGGCTGGGTTGTCGATGGGACAGCGGCAGCCAAAAACACCAATTGTGGATAATTTGGTGGAAAACAGGTGGGCATGATGTGCCCAGTTAGGGGGTAAGTAAGTATTTGCTAAAAAGTGTATTTTTCTGCGAAAAAGCGCTTGCGCAAACGAATTTGCTCCCTATAATGCGCCCTCACTGACACGGCACACAGCGACAAACGGGGCTGATTGCAGGTCAGGTCGGCAAGGGCCGAAGAGATGGAAAAGCAGTGTTGAAAACGGCCTCTGG
>NZ_JBHRTD010000014.1:0-113744 GCF_042646185.1 Shewanella submarina | reverse complement strand
GGGTGACACCATTGAAGTGACCGACCAGGATGGCAATGTCATCTTCTCCGGCCCGGTCACTCAGGACATGCTGGATAATGGCCTTGACCTGAGCATTGATCCGCCTGCCACCGGCACTGAGCTGGAAATTACTGCCACGGTTACAGATCCTGCAGGCAATGCATCTTCCGGTAACGACAGTGCGACCCTGGATTACGGCGTGGGAGTTGGAGCCCCGGCTGGCCCAGTGCTTACTATTACCGAAGATACTGATAACAACGGCTATATCACTGACAATGAACTCAGTGGTGCAGTTAATTACACTGTAACTCTGAGTGCCGGAACTGCCGTGGGTGATACCATCACCATCACAGATCAGGATGGCAACGTTATCTACACCGCCAGCGTGACGCAGGAGATGTTGGATGATGGCCTCAGCCTTAGCATTCCAGCTCCAGCTGATGGCACAGCGATCACGCTTACTGCAACAGTCACAGATGCTGCAGGCAATACCGCATCAGGCAGTGACAGCGCAGTGCTCAGTGGAGGTGCTGCTGCACCAACAGTTGAGATCACAGAAGACGCCAACGATGACGGTACCATCAGCGACGCTGAACTCGACGGCCAAATCAATATTACTGTCACCTTAGGTGCAGACACTGAGGTAGGCGATACCATTACCGTTACAGATCAAGATGGTAATGTGCTCTACTCAGGCCCTGTCACTCAGGACATGCTGGATAATGGTCTGGATTTGGTTACGGATACCCCACCGTCAGGAACCGTCCTCGAGATTACCGCCACAGTCAGTGATGCCGCTGGTAACTCTGTTGAAGGGTCTGATAGCGCCACTCTCGACTTTAGCGGTAATCCACCAAAACCAGATGCTCCGGTTGTTGTCATCACTGAAGACGCCAACAACGATGGCTATATCAATGACAGCGAACTGAGTGGACTGGTCAACTTCACCGTGACATTGGGTGCAGGAACCAACCCATCCAATACTCTGGTTATTACGGATCAGGATGGCAATGTGCTGTTCTCTGGTCGCGTGACCCAGGACATGCTGGACAACGGGCTGCAACTCTCAATCAATCCACCACCAAGTGGAACCAACTTGATCATCACGGCCACCGTCACCACTCCGGCAGGACATTCAGCATCAGGTTCTGATAATGCCCTGCTCAGCTATGGTGCCGGCACAGGTACACCTTCTGCACCAACGGTCACCATTAGCGAAGATGCCGATAATGATGGCTACATTAATGACACTGAGCTTAACGGTCAGATAGACATTACCGTCGCGCTGGGTGCAGGCACCAATGTTGGCGATACCATTACCGTGACCGACCAGGATGGCAATGTCATCTTCTCCGGTCCGGTTACCCAGAACATGCTGGATAACGGTCTGGCCTTGACGATTGACCCACCGGCCACCGGCACCGATTTGGTGGTGACCGCCACCGTGACTGACCCAGCAGGCAACAGCGCCGAGGGCTCAGACAATGCGACGCTGGATTACGGCGTGGGCACCGGTGCACCGGCCTCCCCTACCGTGACCATTACCGAAGATGCCAACAATGACGGCTACATCAATGATACCGAGCTCAGTGGTCAGATAGACATCACTGTAACGCTGGGCGCGGGTACTGCCGTGGGCGATACCCTTGAAGTCACTGATCAGGATGGCAATGTCATCTTCACCGGCATTGTCACTCAGAACATGCTGGACAATGGACTGCAGCTGACTGTTACTGCACCTTCCAACGGTTCTGAACTTGTGGTCACGGCAACTGTGACTGACCCTGCCGGAAACACAGCAGAAAATTCAGACAGAGCCGTAATGGATTATGGTGTGGGTACCGGGGCTCCTGCAGCACCGGACGTGACCATAGCTGAAGATGCCAATAACGATGGCTACATCAACTCGGACGAGCTGAGTGGTCAGATCGATATTACTGTCACTCTGGGTGCCGGCACTTCAGTTGGCGACACCCTCACAGTGACGGATCAGGCAGGTAATGTACTGTTCAGCGGCCCGGTAACCCAGAGCATGCTCGACAATGGTCTGAGCCTGACAGTTGACGCACCGGCAACTGGCACCACACTGACGATAACAGCCAATGTGATGGATCCAGCTGGGAATACCAGCACCGGCAGTGACAGTGCGGTAATGGATTACGGCAGCACAGCTCCGGCGGCACCAACCGTCACCATTACTGAAGATGCCAACGGTGATGGCTATATTAATGATGGAGAGTTGGTTGGTCAGGTAGATATCACTATCGAACTTGGCAGTGGTACCGAAGTAGGCGATACCATCGAAGTGACCGACCAGGATGGCAATGTCATCTATTCCGGCCCGGTCACCCAGGACATGCTGGACAATGGCCTTGATGTGGCGATTGATCCTCCTGCACCGGGAACCACGCTGGAAGTCACCGCAACGGTCACAGACCCTGCAGGTAACTCCGCAGATGGCAGCGCCAGCGCGGAAATGGATACCAGCGGTGGCTCACCAGCGATTGGCTCACCAAGTGTCACAATAGATGAAGATACCAATGGCGATGGCTACATCAATGATGATGAGCTTGATGGCCAGGTTAATATTACCGTTGAGCTGGGCGAAGGCACCGAAGTCGGTGACACTCTGGTAGTCACAGATCAGGATGGTAATGAAATCTTCAATGGTCCAGTGACTCAGGAAATGCTGGATAACGGCTTGCCACTGGAGATCGATGCCCCTGCTACGGGTACTGATTTGGAAGTTACCGCGACGGTCACCGATGGCAGCGGTAACTCTGCTACCGGTAGCGGCAATGCGACCCTGGATTACGGCAGCACGGCTCCCGCAGCACCAACTATTGAGATCACTGAAGATGCCAATGATGATGGCTTCATCAGTGATGATGAGCTGTCAGGTCAGGTGGATATCACCATCACTCTGGGCAGTGGTACCGAAGTTGGTGACACCATAGTCATCACAGATCAGGATGGCAATACTCTGTTCGAAGGTCCTGTAACCCAGGATATGCTGGATAACGGTCTTGATATCAGTATTGACCCACCTGCAACAGGAACCAATCTGGAGATAACGGCCACAGTTACAGATCCAGCTGGAAACAGTGCGGAAAGCTCTGAAAGTGCAACTCTGGACTATGGCAACGATGCTCCAGCCTCCCCAACTGTCACCATAGATGAAGACACCAACGGCGATGGTTATATCAATACCGATGAACTGGGTGGCGACATCAACATCACCGTCACCCTGGGTGAAGGCACAGCAGTAGGCGACACTCTTGTTGTGACGGATCAGGACGGCAACGAGCTGTTTAACGGCACTGTGACTCAAGACATGCTGGATAACGGCGTGCCTGTCACCATGCCAGCGCCAGCCACAGGAACCACAGTCACAGTAACGGCAACTGTTACAGACAATGCAGGTAATACTTCACAGGGTAGCGATAATGCTCTGCTTGATTACGATACTGATGCGCCAAGCGCACCAACGGTCGAGATAACCGAAGATGCCAACGATGATGGTTACATCAATGATGGCGAGCTCACTGGCCAGGTAGGAATCACTATCACTCTTGGCTCCGGCACCGCAGTTGGCGATACCGTGACTATTACCGATCAGGATGGTAATACACTGTTTGAAGGCCCTGTCACCCAGGACATGCTGGATAATGGCCTTGATCTGAACATTGACCCACCGGCGACGGGAACCACACTGGAGGTGACCGCGACTATCACAGACCCTGCGGGCAATACTGCCGAGGGTTCAGATTCAGCGACTCTGGATTATGGCGTAGGTGTGGACGCTCCGGCTCAACCTACAGTCGTTATTACCGAAGACACAAATGGTGATGGCATTATCAATGCCAGCGAGCTTGATGGCGATATTAACATCACTGTGACTCTGGGTGCCGGTACTGAAGTTGGTGATACCCTGGTAGTTACTGACCAGGCTGGTAATGAGCTGTTTAACGGCACAGTAACTCAGGACATGCTGGACAACGGTGTACCGATCACCATGCCTGCCCCTGCGGAGGGTACTGATATTAAGGTCACCGCAACAGTGACAGATGAAGCAGGCAATACTGCCTCAGGTCTGGATATTGCGACCCTTGATACTACGGCCAATGCTTCAGCACCTGTCGTTACCATAGTAGATGACAACAATCCGGATGATGGAGTCATCAACCGCAGCGAGCTGGGAGACGACGATGTTCAATTGAGCGTTGTTATCGACCACGATGAACTCCTGCTGGGTGGTCAGATTAACCTGACAATTGATGGCACAGAGGTCACCCTGACCTGGAATGGTACAGGTCTTACTGCCAGTGACGGCCGTACATACAACTACGACGCCAATACAGGCACTATCACCTGGACCGAAGTGGTTGCCGACGGTGAAAGAATTACCGTAACGGCCACTCAAACCGACCTTGATGGCAATGTGTCCGAGCAAGGCAGTGATACCGCGGTTGTCGATACTTCATCGAATACCACTGCACCGACTGTCACCATTGTCGATGACAACACCCCAGACGACGGTGTGATTAACGAGTCTGAGCTGGGCAATGACAATGTGCAGCTGCAGGTGGTCGTTGACCACGATGAGCTGGTTGCCGGTGGTCAAATCAACCTGACCATTAACAATGGCGGCACCACCTCGCTGGTATTCCTGTCACTCGACAGCAACGGTGACCCTGTCGTTGTGGATGAGAACGGCGACGCCGTCACCGGCTTCACCTACAACAATGGCACCATTACCTGGACTGAAGTGGTCGCCGAAGGCGCCACCATCACAGTCTCTGCAACCCAGACCGACCGTGACGGTAACGTCTCCGATGCCGGCAGTGATACTGCGGAAATTGATACCACCGCCAACACTACTGCACCGACTGTTACCATTGTCGATGACAACAACCCAGACGACGGTGTGATTAACGAGTCTGAGCTGGGCAATGACAATGTGCAGCTGCAGGTAGTCGTTGACCACGATGAGCTGGTTGCCGGTGGTCAAATCAACCTGACCATCAACAATGGCGGCACCACCTCTCAGGTATTCCTGTCACTTGACAGCAACGGTGACCCTGTCGTTGTGGATGAGAACGGTGATGCTGTCACCGGCTTCACCTACAACAATGGCACCATTACCTGGACCGAAGTGGTCGCCGAAGGCGCCACCATCACAGTCTCTGCAACCCAGACCGACCGTGACGGTAACGTCTCCGATGCCGGCAGTGATACTGCAGTGCTCGACACCACAGCACCATCTGCACCAACAGTGACTGTTGTTGATGATGGCAATGATGATGGCCTGATCAATGAAACTGAGCTGGGCACAGACAATGTTCAGCTGTCTGCTTCGGTCAATCATGATGATTTCACTGCAGGTGGACTGGTTACTCTGGTCATCAACAATGACGGCACCATAAACACAGTGAAACTTAAGCTGGTTGGAGGTGAGCTGCAGTTTGAAAACGGTACTCCAGCTACGGGTTATAGCTACAGCAATGGAACAATTACATGGACTGAAATTGTTGCTGCGGGAGACACAATCACTGTCAGTGCCACTCAAACAGATGTCGGCGGCAATGTCTCTGACTCGGGATCTGACTCTGCGACGGTAACCCAGGCTAATGACGATTCAGCTTCTACTCCAGAGGATCAAACTCGCACAGGCAATGTACTGACCAATGACGTAGGCAACACTTCTGTCGTTACCTTTAAAGTGGCTGGAGACAATACGACATATAATGCAGGCCAAACAGCAACAATAACCGGCGTTGGTACCATATTGATTGCAGCCGATGGCGCTTACACCTTTATTCCTAACGCCAACTGGAATGGCACAGTACCTGTCATTACCTACACCACCAACTCAGGAGATACGGCAACTCTCAGTATTAGCGTTACACCGGTGGATGATCCTGTAGATGCAGTAAACGACAGTTACAGCACTGACGAGGATACCTCACTCACTTTGAATCTGCTGAGCAACGATTTAGCTCCTGATGGCGGCCTGGAGATCACCCATATCAATGGTGTGGCATTAACCGGTAACGCCCAGAACATAGATGTCGACAACGGCACAGTGGTGATCGCCGCTGATGGCTCTATGAGCTTTGTGCCAGACAGCAACTTCTTCGGTACAGTTAACTTTGACTATCAGGTGAAAGATGCCGATGGTGACACAGATACAGCGACTGTCACTATCACTGTCAACAACGTTAACGATGCGCCGGATGCGGTTGATGACACTATGATTTGCGTCGACGCAGGCGTTGTAGCTACCGGATATACGGGTCCATCCAGCGACGCCACTATCGTAGAGGGCTATGGAACCGATAAGGTAGATGACTCAGCATACCTGACCACGACCCACGCTGATGGCAGTTACACTGTGGTATGGCGTGCATGGGATACTGGTTACTCAGGAAATAACAAGGTCTTCCTGCAGAGTTTCAATGCGGACGGTACCCCTAAAGGCGATAAGCTGGAACTGGGTAGCAGACAGAAAATTGAATCGCCTCAGGTTACCTTGCTCAATGACGAAGGAGATTTGCTGGTAACCTGGACGGGCTATAACAACAGCTCGTCACTCAATACCCACTCTTATGCTCAGGTGGTTTATGGAAACCCTGCTGACCACGGAGGAGCAACCACAGGCCCAGAGATGGATCTTGGAGCCTCTGCGCTTCGAAGCGTTACTTCCGCACAATCAGGGGATAACAGCATCCTTGTGTGGCAAAACGGTTTCACTCTGTACATGCAGGTGCTGGATGCAGACGGTAACAAGGTAGGCAGCGCTCAGGTAGTCGGCTCTATATCAGCTAACTCCAATGGTTTCTCTATTGAAGCCAAGCCTGAAATTTCTGTCCTGGATAACGGTAACTTTGTTATCTCCTGGAGCCATGGCTCAACCAGTACAGGCACCAATACTGTGCTGCTGTCTTCAGATGGCACCAAGATCGGCAATACCCAGACCCTCAACATAGGTCGTACAGAGGGTGTTGATGACCTTGAGACCAATATCATCAGCATAGGCACAAGTGGTAAGTATGCTGTTGTCGGCTCCACCGGAGGTGTCGTCAAGATCACCCTGGTTGACGGCACAACCAATGTACCGGTTCCAGGCTCAACCCAGACTCTTTCGCTGGCTGGCACGACGGCTAACGATATGCCGTCGATTACCCAGATTGGCAGTGATGGCGAGTTTGTCGTGGTATGGCGAGGCATTGAAGGTGGTCAGTGGCACACCTACATCCAACGCTTCAATGCCGACGGCTCGAAGGACGGTGCAGTTGACAAGTTCATGGCATCCGGTGGTCACGGACCAGCCAAAGTGGTTGGCGTTGGTGAAGACGGCGACTATGTCATCGCCTGGGCCAGCATCAACAGCAATGGCAACTATGATGTCCACACCCAGAAATATGATGCCGACGGCAATAAAATCGGGGCTGAATTGACCTTTACCGGTCAGCAGGCAAACATCAACGATCTTGGGTTCGATATTGTTCCTGTGGGCAATAACGGCGCCTACGCTATCTCCTTTGTAGGTACTGACTCCGCAGCCAATGGTGGTGACTACAGTATCTATATCGGTCGTGTCGATGAGAACGGTAACAAGATCATCGAATACCCTGACGGCAGTACAGGCACCTTCGACATCACGACCACAGTTGAGACCACCAGTGGTTACTACACTGTCACATACAGTACAGGTACTTTGATTGCCAACGGCGTAGAGTATCCAAGTGGCAGCCAGGTTCCAGTGAGCGACTGGGTGAACGTGCAATTGGTTAATGCTGTTGGTGCTGATTTCGATTTGTCAGTAAAAGCCTGGGTACCTATCACGACAGAAGAAGATACTCAGCTGACGCTGAACGTGTCTGACCTGTTGGTTAATGATACGGATCCTGACGGCGATACCCTGACGGTAATCTCAGTACAAAATCCGCAGAACGGTACTGTAGTACTTAACGGTGATGGCACGATTACCTTCACGCCAAATGCGGATTACAACGGTCCAGCCAGCTTCACCTACACCATCAGTGATGGCAATGGTGGAACAGATACCGCGACAGTATTCCTCACTGTCACACCTGTTGATGATACCGTTGGCATAACCGATCCGGACGCCATGACCCTAAATGAAAGTGAGCTTCAGGGCGGCACAGATTCAGGAACAACACCACTGGTGCAATCTGGTCAGTTCACAGTATCTGCACCTGATGGTCTGAACCGTATTGTGTTCGATACCGGTACAGTCAGTACTTCCGTGACCCTGGCGATGTTGTTAGCCGCCACACCGGAAAGCCCTGCAACTGTACAAGGCGACTTCGGCACCATAGAGATTACTGATTACAGCAATGGTGTGGTCAGCTTTAACTATGTACTGTCTGAAGCACAGAACCATTCGTCTGCCGACCCTCTGGTAGATAGCTTCACCATTACCGCCTACGACGCTGATGGAGATACCAGCAGCACAAACCTGAATGTCAGTATCTATGATGACGATGTCGAGACGGTTATCGATACCAATGGTGTAGACGTACTGGTGGATGGCTTCGAAGCCTCTGGCATCGTTGGCGAGTGGACAAGCTGGACAGGTGGTAACCCGCTGAGACGCTATGACGGTGATGACAATGATACAGGTCTCGACCAGATGCGTTGGGGAACAGGCAGTAACCAAACCTCATCGGGTTATGGTTTTGTCGATAATGACACCAACCTCAACGGGGTACTGGATCTCAACCAGGATATCAATCTGGGTGTGTTTACTCACTATAACAACCCAATTCCAGCAGGATCTGCCATCAGTGCGGCAACCTTAACAGTGACCTTCACCATTACCGACTCCTATGGTGTGGTCACACCGATAACCATCAGTATTGACTTTACCCATACAGAAACGCCTAACACACCAGGAAACCCAGGAGATGATGCTTCCAGAGATATTATCCAGATTGGCCAGCCTGAGGTGACGTTCGAATATGAAGGTGAGTTCTACACAATTAAAGTACTGGGCTTTATCGATGAACAGGGACAGTTGGTCAGTACGGTCAGAACTTATGAAGGTCAGTCCAACAGCTACCAGTTAATCGCCAGGATTGTTGAGGGTGATGGCTATGCGCTGCCTGATAAAGAGGGCAATGTTCTTGAGAATGACCTGGGGGCTGATGCCTTGTCCGTAGTCGGTGTTACCACAGGAACAGACACAGGTACTGATGTATTTACCGGTGTAGGCACGCAGATTCAGGGTACCTATGGTGTTCTGACACTGCAGGCCAATGGTAGCTATCGTTACGAGCTGCAGGAAAGTGCAGAAAACATTCCGGAAGGTGCTCAGGAGAACTTTGTCTACACAGTCAGAGATGCTGACGGTGACGTGTCCACCAACCGCCTCATTATCGGTGTAACACCGGAAGACTTTAACGGTATTCCAGTGGGTACAGACCTGACAGTTGAAACCAACGATGGCAATGACACAGTCATAGTTCAGGATGGTGACAACTCAGGTACACCGGACCAGATGCAGGTATTTATTGGGGATAACCTCACAGGTACCATCATTAACAGCAGTGGTGTTGAAACGACGGTAACCACCCCAACCAATCCTGTGACCGGCTACAACAATGGCAGCGCAGATCAGAATGTCAGTACAGGTCAGGGCCAGGATTATGTTGAAGCCGGTAGCGGTAACGACAAGATTTGGGCAGGTGCAACGGGTAACTCCCAGACCAATAACACCGACCCGGATATTGAGCTTACCGCCAGCTTCATCAACAACCTGCGCATAATGACGGGCAATCTGAACAGCATCACCGACAATGATGGCCAGCTCAAAGCCGACGACATCAATGGTGTCACAGCTGACATAGTCAATGGTGGTGCGGGCAATGATCAGATCTTCGGTCAATCAGGCTCTGACATCCTCTATGGTCATGACGGCAATGACACACTGAATGGTGGTCGCCATAACGATGGCCTCAGAGGGGGTGATGGCAACGATACCCTTATCGGTGGATTGGGAGACGATATCCTCCGCGGCGATGACGGTAATGACGTGTTCGTATGGCAGTCAGGAGAGTTTGGTACTGACCGCATTATGGACTTCGATCATGAAGAAGATACCTTGAATCTGGAGGATATCCTCCAGGGAGAGGATCAGAATCCACTGGAAGACTATCTCAACTTCTCGCTGAGCAACGGTTCTACGACCATATCTATCGATGCGGATCTCAATGGAACCTTTGAACAGTCGATTGTGCTGGATGGTGTGGATCTGTTCGATATCTACGGTATGAGCGAGAGCGACATCATTAACGGCCTGTTCGACGATGGTGCGATAGTCGCCAACGTGGCGGATAAATTGCCGAACATCACACCAATCATTCCAGATCCAAATGATGACAACGGAGGTCAAATCCCGTAGCGGATATGTGACAGAGGCTTGTAAATTATCGAGCCTCTGTCACAATTCACACAATGAAAATAACTTTCATAAAATCATTTGCATAAGGAATCGCAAGAGTCGTGGTAGCAACTGTTTCCAAATCACCAGACCAATGGACTATCTCAGCTTCCCAGCGGGTCACAGAAGATCCCTTGCTGGATGCCTTGGTGTTGCTGACTCAATATTTCGGCAATCCCTGCTCCGCAGATTCGCTTTCTGCAGGCCTTCCCATGTCAGAGGCGGTACTTACACCAGACCTTGTACCACAGGCGGCCTCCAGAGGAGGGCTGACAGCCAAGTTATTCCGCAAAGGCTTGGATCAGGTGTCAGAGATCATGCTGCCCTGCATCCTGCTGCTAAAAGATAAGAAAGCCTGTTTGCTGATGGAGCTGGACCATCAATCTGACTCAGCAACCATCCAATTGCCGGACAGCGGTGGTAAGCAAACCATGTCCATCGAGGAACTGGAGACCCTGTATGTCGGTTACCTGTTTCTGGTGAAGCAGCTATACCGTGAAGACAAGGGGATGGATGCTTTTCTTCATAAGTCAGATGAACACTGGCTGTGGAATATCATCAAAGATGCAGCCCCCATCTACCGGGATGCCCTGATCGCCTCGGTGCTGGTTAACTTGTTTGCCCTGATCTCGCCACTGTTCATTATGAACGTTTATGACAAAATCCTGCCGAACCTGGCGTTTGAGTCGCTATGGGTATTGGCGATAGGAGCCGGTCTGGCATTTATGTTCGACTTTGTGATGCGCCAGCTTCGAAGCTATCTGATTGACGTTGCCGGTAAGAAGATCGACATCATTGTTTCCTCCAAACTCTTTGCCAAAGCCATGGGCGTGCCGCTGGCCAAACGCAGTCCCAGTGTTGGTGCCATGGCCAAACAGCTGGGAGAGTTTGACAGTATCCGGGAGTTTCTGGCCTCAGCCACTGTGACCACTCTGGTGGATCTGCCATTTGCACTGCTGTTCTTTACCATTATCTATCTGGTATCGGGCGATCTTGTCATGATCCCCATTATTGGTGGCGTCATTATTATCGGCTATACCCTCTACAGTCAGCCCAAACTCAAAGCCGCCATTGAAGAAAGCAGTAAATTTTCCGCAGTCAAACATGGTCATCTGATCGAAAGCCTGGCATCACTGGAATCTATCAAAGCTTACGGTGCTGAAGGGCTGGTGCAGAAAAGCTGGCAACAAATGACCGGGCACTCAGCCAACTGGCAACTCAAGGCCAAAAAACTCACCAATGGTGTATCCAATGTCGCTAACTTTATTGTGCAGCTCTGCTCAGTCAGCGTAGTTGTACTTGGGGTGTATCGCGTATCGGAAGGCGATATCTCCATGGGTGGGATTATTGCAGCAGTGATTTTGACCAGCCGCGCCGTAGCACCATTGGCACAGCTGGCCAACCTGATGACCCGGGGTAACCATACCGCCAGCGCACTGCAACAGTTGGACCAAATCATGACTCAGGAAGATGAGTTCGATGATAAGGGACACCTGGTCAGCATTGAACGTATGAACGGCAAGATAGAGCTGGATCATGTCAATTTCACCTACCCGAATACAGAGAAATCGGTACTCAACAGTATTTCGCTGTCGATAAAACCGGGAGAGCGTATTGCCATTATTGGCCGTAATGGTTCAGGCAAGAGCACCCTGGCTAAACTCATCATAGGTCTGATGCAACCCAGCAACGGCAATATTCGATACGACGGTCTGGACTCCCAACAGATACACCCAGCAGATCTGCGCCGTAACTTTGGTTACTTGCCTCAGGACGTAACCCTGTTCCAGGGCTCTATTCGTGACAATATTCTGTTTGGCACCCGCCAGGTCACTGAACATCAACTGATCCGTGCCGTTCAACTTTCAGGTGTTGGCCTGTTTACCCATCAGGAGTCTGAGGGCCTGGAACAACAGGTTGGTGAAGGTGGACAGGCGCTGTCCCGAGGCCAACGCCAATGTGTCTCACTGGCCAGAGCCATACTGAATGACCCTCCAATGCTGATGATGGATGAGCCTACCGCCAGTCTGGATGCCCGCGCAGAAAAGCAATTTGTTCGCGCCATGCAAAACGTCAGTCAGCAGCGTTCCCTGCTACTTATCACCCACAAGATGCACCTGCTCAAACTGGTTGACCGCATCATAGTGCTGGATAAAGGGCGAATGCTCGCGGATGGCCCCAGAGAGAAAGTGCTGGAGCAACTCAGTCAGGGGCTGATGGCCGGGGAGGCAAAGCAATGAATAAGCGCCTCACCACTGAAGATATGGAAATGGTCGATGATATCTACGGCGCCATGATGACAGATGCCCCCAGCGGACATCGACTGATCATCTGGTCACTTACCGCCATGATAGTCATCTTCTTTGTGTGGGCCTATCTCTCTGAGCTGGATCAGGTGACTTCCGGTGAGGGGAAGGTGATCCCCTCCTCTCAGGTACAGGTGATTCAGAGTTTGGATGGCGGCATCCTGGAAGAGTTGTTTATCTCCGAGGGTTCAATCGTTACCAAGGGGCAACCTTTGGCGCGCATTGATGATACCCGTTTCCGTTCGGACTTTGCTCAGCAGGAGCAGGAAACCGACAGTCTGCAGGCTAACGTTATACGTCTTCAAACTGAACTGGATAGCCTGGTGGTGGCCGATGTATCCACTGATTGGAGAGAGCAGGTTCAGATTAACAAGCAAACGCTGAACTTCCCTCAGGAGCTAAACGACCGCCAGGATCGCATGATCCGTCGGCAACAGGATGAGTACAACGGTCGCCTGGATAACCTGAGCAATCAGCTCGAAATTCTCGCACGCCAAATTCAGCAAAGACAGCAGGAATCTGCCGAGCTGAATTCCAAAATCAGCACTCTGACCAACAGCTATCGCCTGGTATCCCGGGAGTTGGAATTGACACGCCCTCTCGCCGAGAAAGGGATTGTTGCGGAAGTTGAACTGCTAAAGCTTGAGCGTACTGTGAATGACATTCAGGGTGAGTTGCAGTCACTGAGACTGATGCGTCCTAAAATCAAAGCCTCTCTCGATGAAGCGATTCTGAAACGTCGTGAAGCGGTATTTAACTTTGGTGCGGAAGCCCGTGCCCAACTCAATGAATTACAAACCCGCCTGTCTCGTATGAATGAGGCTCAGGTGGGAGCGGCCGACAAACTCAACAAAGCCGTCATTACCTCCCCGGTAAACGGCACAATAAAAACATTACATATAAATACCCTGGGTGGTGTGGTGAAACCCGCTGTGGATATTATCGAAATTGTCCCATCGGAAGACCAACTCCTGATAGAAACCAAGATCCTGCCAAAGGACATTGCTTTCCTGCACCCCGGCCTGCCGGCTGTGGTAAAGGTCAGCGCTTATGACTTCACGCGTTACGGCGGGTTGGAAGGCACTGTTGAACACATCAGTGCTGACACCAGCCAAGACGAAGAAGGCAACAGTTATTACCTGATACGAGTAAGAACCGAGCAGTCCAGTCTTACCAAGAAAGACGGTACGCCTATGCCCATTATCCCCGGTATGCTGACATCGGTGGATATTATTACCGGCAAGCGTTCCATTCTCGAATACATACTCAACCCAATTTTACGAGCCAAAGATACTGCACTGCGGGAGAGATGAGGCTTGATATACAGGGGGAATGATCCGATGAAATTGTTGAACAAAACCGCGAGATTCAGTGCGACGGCTGTGGCTGTGGCGGCCCTGTTAATGCCGACACTCAGCCAAGCCGACACACTGGAGCAGGCTGTCGCCAAAACACTGGATACCCATCCTGAACTGAGGGTAGCCTTTAACCGATTCAAAGCCAGAGAAGCGCAAATAGACCAGGCCTTCTCAGGTTATTTACCAACTGTAGAACTCAGCGCTGGCTGGGGGCTGGAAAATACTGACAGCCCTTCAACAAGACGTAACCCACTTAACAGGAGCAATGAAGGTGAGGTTGAACTCAAACGCGGCGAAGCCGGTGTGAGTATTCGCCAGATGCTGTTCGATGGTTTCAGAACCACCAGTGAAGTGGAAAGATTCACCTATGAAGCCACGGCTGAGCAGTGGACTCTGATTGCTGCTGCGGAAGATATTGCCCTGGAAGTTGCTCAGGTTTATCTGAAATTTATGCAGGCTGAGCAGGTACTCACCCTGGCTCAGAAGAATCTGCAAACCCATAAAGATATCTACAGCCAGATTAAACAACGTACCGATTCAGGCCTGGGTTCCACAGCTGACCTGTCTCAAATTACCGGCCGTCTGGCTCGCGCCAATGCCAATGTAATTTCAGCACAGAATAACCTGTACGATGCCATCGCTGAGTATCGCAGTGTTACCGGTGTGGTTCCCAGTGAAACCATTATGCCGGTACCGGATGCAGATCAATTGCCCGCCACCTATGAGGGCACAATTAAAGTTGCCGGTGAGTATCACCCGGTTCTGAAATCCGCCTCTCAGGATATCAAGGCTGCTGAAAGTGAAAAGAGTTCAAGGGAATCAAGCTATTACCCAACGATCACTATTGAACTGAACGGTAATTGGAATAATGATATTAATGGTGAAGATGGACGCAGCTTTACCAGTGATGTCGGAGGCCACAGCAATGACCTGCAAGCTATGGTTCGTATGCGCTATGACCTGTTTGCCGGTGGTCGTGACGCGGCTTTGAATCGCGAGTCGGCTTACAAGATTAACGAAGCGAAAGAAGTTCGTGAACGAGCCTATCGCCAAATTATCGAAGGTGCTTCACTGGCCTGGAATGCCTACGAGCTGTTACCACCTCAAAAGCAGTATATTCGTGAACACGTAGTGGCTGCCAAAGAGACTCAGGCTGCTTACGCCCAGCAGTTCAATCTGGGCCAGCGTTCATTGCTGGATTTGCTGGATACTGAAAACGAGTTGTTTGAAGCCAGAAAAGATTACCTGCAAGCAGAGTTTGACGAAACTCTGGCTCAGTATCGGGTGTTAAATGCCACAGGTCAGTTACTGGGTTCTTTGCAAGTAACCCGTCCGGAAACCTGGCGTGGTGAAAATGAGTATGAAGAAGGTGCATACTGATAATGTATCTGCGCAGGGCCTCTGTTGAGGCCCTGCATTCAACTTTAATCTGCATCTATAACAATGTGTAATTTGAACAGCCCGGGGGCTGAATAAAGATAAAAAAACAAAAATAAACAGACAAAAAAGCCAAGGCGATAAGGACGTTAACTTCTGGATATGCAACGCAGGGAAAGGAACAGGTGCGCGACAGCCTCAGTCTTCCGACTGGGACTGCTTTTTTTGCTGATCTCAATCAGCCCAATCTCTGCCGCCCCTACCCAAACTCTCAATGCCAACCTGATTATTGCCCAACTCGAGCGTAACTACGGCCCCAGAGCCGGAAAACGTGCCAATGCCTGGTTTAAAACTATGAAGTCCGCTGAGAACCTGTCTGAGCGGGACAAACTGACAGAGGTAAACCGCTTCTTCAATCTGTTTACCTTTATCGATGACATCAAGCTCTGGGGTGAATCCAACTATTGGGCTACTCCCCTTGAGTTTATTGGTGTCAGCGGTGGCGACTGCGAGGACTTCTCAATCGCCAAATACTTTACCCTGCTGCATGTTGGGGTACCTGAAGACAAGCTGCGTATCACTATGGTTAAAGCTAAAACCGTAGACCAATACCATATGGTACTGACCTACTACGAAACACCGGGTTCAGTGCCTCTGGTACTGGACAATCTGGATCCCCAGATAAAACCGGCAACCCAACGCCGGGATCTGGTGCCGGTATACAGCTTTAACGGTAAGCAGCTTTGGCTTAACAAACAAAAAGGACGGGGTGAGTTGGCTGGCTCGGCCAAACGACTCAAAAAATGGAATGATCTTACCCATAGACTTGAGGTTGACCGCTTGCGGCAACCTAAAATTAGACTGGAGTAGCCACTCATGACACTGTTCCGACAGCTCTATTCGCTACTGTTTGGCTTGTTTCTGCTGGTTGTCATCGGCCTGGGCCTGGTGCAATTCACTGAGACACGCAGCTTTTTGACCAAACAGATGGAGTCAGACCTGAACAATGCCAGCCACTCGCTGGGACTTATGCTTTCACCTGCACTGGAAGCGGGAGACAGTGCTACCGTGGATGCACTGGTGAATGTGATTTTCGAAGGTGGCTACTACCAGAGTATTGAGTTGACCTGGTTGGTCGACGGTCATCAGCAGGTTTGGGAGAACCCCACCAAAGTCAGTGGCGTCCCCCAATGGTTTACCGATCTACAGCTGTTTGATGAGATCAGTACCGAAACTACAATTACATCAGGCTGGCTGCAATTGGCTACGTTGAAGATCACTGCCAACCCAGGCATCGGCTATCACGAGCTTTGGCGTATTCTCAGCAACACCTTCATCTTGTTCGCACTGTTCTTCCTGATTGCGATTTTAAGTGCCCGGGTTGGTTTGACCTGGATTCTCAAGCCGTTAAACCAATTGTCACAACATGCCCAGAATGTTGCCAACCGCAAGTTTGGCCCTGATTTGGCATTGCCAAAGACCCGAGAACTACAAAAAGTGGTCCTGGCATTTAACAGTATGTCTAGCCAACTCAAGAAGGTCTTTCTGTCACTGGATGAAGAAGTGACCGCATTACGTAAGAAGAATCTGGTCGACCAGGTGTCCAACCTGCCCAACCGCCAATACCTGATGGACAGAGTGGCAAGTTGGCTGGATGAGCCTGGATCCGGTGCTCTGTTCATGACCAAAATGGACTGGCTTGAACAGGTTCACAGTAAATTTGGTTATCAGGTCAGAGATGAAACCATTCGTCTGTTGTCACAACGCCTTCAGGAAAACCTTCAAACAGTTGCCCCCAGCGTAATCACCCGCATTGCAGCCTATGAGTTTGCATTCCTGGTCACAGACGTTGAACGCGAACAATTGAATCAATATCTGCAAGCTCTGGTTCGCACTATTAACCAGGAAGTTGCCAAGGCTGAAGGCAAACCCAATGAAGGTTATGCCATAGGTATTGCCGAACGTATCGGTGATATGACCCAGTCAGATATGCTGGCCCAAACCGATAATGCCCTGCAGCAGGCAATGAAAGACGGCAAGGTTTATCACTGGTTTGCCGCAAACCAGCAGCAGCTGTTCTCCCGTGAGCAATGGCGCGACCGTTTAACCCATGCATTTGATAAAAGAGAGTTTTTCTTCCGCTGGCAAGATGTTACCAACACAAATGGGAAAGGCATCGTGCACCGCGAGCTGTTCTGTCAGTTACAACTGGAAGATGGTCAGAGGGTCCATGCAGGACAATTTATGCCCTATGTAGAGCTGCTGTCTATGGGCGCGGCATTGGATAGATGCCTGATCAGTAAGCTCAGGGATGACCAGCTTCTTGAGCGCAATCCTGAACCTGTAGCGGTCAACCTGACTCACCAGAGCATCAGCGATCCAGAGTTCCACAGCTGGCTCGACAAGTTCCTGGCCAAGTCTGACAAAGATAATAAGTTGTGCTTTGAGCTGCCTGAATCGGCGGTTTACAGTGCACCTGAAGCCTGTGAGTCCCTGTGTGCCATTATCCACAAACATGGCGCTCAGTTTGGCATTGACCACTTTGGCCGCCAGTTCGGCTCGATGAACTATCTGCAAACCCTTCGCCCAAGCTATGTCAAGCTGGATCAGGCTTTCGCACACTATGACGAAAACCAACACAACAGTGAACTATGCCGCGCACTGATCAATGTGGCAAAGGGCTTGAGCATTCAGGTTGTTGTAACCGGCATACAGGAAGAAGAGCAGTTGAGAAGCTTCAGCGGCCTGGATATCACAGGCTTCCAGGGCTTTATTACCCCGCCACAGGATGTGTAGACAAAAAACAAAAAGCTCGCGATAAACGCGGGCTTTTTGTTGAATGTGGTCGGTGATAGAGGATTCGAACCTCTGACCCTCTGCTCCCAAAGCAGATGCGCTACCAGACTGCGCTAATCACCGATTATTTTTGATGCTTTATAGCTTCAGAGGAAACCTCTGACCTCTGCTCCGCTCTCAACCCAAAGGACTGATGCGCTACCAGACTGCGCTAATCACCGATGTTTGTTCGTTGCTGAATGTAAGCAGAATGGGGTGGCTAATGGGACTCGAACCCACGACAACTGGAATCACAATCCAGGGCTCTACCAACTGAGCTATAGCCACCATAACGAGTCTGCGTTACAGCAACAAAAAACCCGCATCGCATGCGGGCTTTTGTCGTTATCTGGTCGGTGATAGAGGATTCGAACCTCTGACCCTCTGCTCCCAAAGCAGATGCGCTACCAGACTGCGCTAATCACCGAAAGAAACTTCTTAAAGCTGGTCGGTGATAGAGGATTCGAACCTCTGACCCTCTGCTCCCAAAGCAGATGCGCTACCAGACTGCGCTAATCACCGACGATATATTTTGCACTTGATTTACGACTGTGCTGCCGTTTCAGATCACTCGAAAGTGAAACGGAGTGGGGTGGCTAATGGGACTCGAACCCACGACAACTGGAATCACAATCCAGGGCTCTACCAACTGAGCTATAGCCACCATATCCTTACCGCGTGCTGACAAACATCTTCTGGCCCATTCTGGTGCACCCAGAAGGATTCGAACCCTCGGCCTCACCCTCCGGAGGGGTGCGCTCTATCCAACTGAGCTATGGGTGCCCTGCCTTGTCAGCGGGGCATATACTAGGATTTTATTTTGATGCCGTCCAGCACTGTTTTGGCTTTTTTCATCCAACTGCTCAAGTTTTAACTGAACAGGACCGACTTTGTAGAGGCATACACCACATTTATGACTTGGTTATTAACCACATATATGTTAATTGTATAGCTTGTAAACAAGCCCGAATAAATCCAATAATTATTCATAACAGGCACTATGTTCAGGGATCGTTTAGACAGGGATGACTATACCGGGGACACCGACTCCACCACCCGGGGATTACGCGGCAGGCTTAAACGCCTGAGGCAGCTTGTTGCCAAATATCGCCGTGCAGACAAAATCCAAAAAGCCCTGCTGGAGATCTCCAACGCTGCAATACGTGCCAGCTCGCTCAGCGAATTCTACAGTTTTCTCCACCAGCAACTCAAAAATGTGTTTGCGGCTGATAACTTCTACATTGCCACCTACGATCCTTTGGCCAGGCAATTTGCGATCCCGTTTTTCGCAGATGAGATGGACTCGCACCCATCTGAACTGTATCCGGATCAGGACCTTAATGAACTCCTGGTGAAAGGAATGACAGGCTATGTATTCCGAACCCGCACATCACTGCTGGCAGATAATGACAAATACCAGCAACTCCTCGCCAAAGGCGAAGTAATTGGCCTTGGCAGTGACTGCCATCAGTGGTTGGGCGTACCGATTCTGAGTAATGGCGTTACCACAGGTGTACTTGTTGTTCAGAGCTATGATGAACAAACTCTCTATGGTGAAGCAGAAGTTGAGTTACTGGAATTTATCAGCCAGCATATCTCCGGTGTACTGGATCGGCTCGAGCAGCAGGAACAGTTGGGAAGAGCCATCGCCCAACGGACTCAGGAACTTAGTCAGGCCTATGACAAACTGAAAGATGAAGTCTCGGTCAGGCGCAAAGCCGAAGCTCTGCAAAAGTCACTCTATGAAATTGCCAATCTGGCTGCAGCCAAACTGGACGACACCTCTTTTTATCAACAGATCCACCGGGTCCTGAATCATCTGCTGCCCGCAAATAACTGCTATATCGGCCTGCTCAACGCACAGGGTGACAAAATCAGTTTTCCCTTTTATATGTCGCAACAGGGGACCCCTCACCCGCTGCCACGCCTACGTCAGGATGGCCTGACCGAATATCTGCTCGGACAGCGTCGCCCCTTGATGCTTGGTAACCAGGATATCAAACGTCTTATCGATGAAGGTGTCCTGTACCGCCAATCTCCCAGACTCAATAACACAGACCTGATTCATCAATGGATTGGTGTACCTCTGTTTATTCAGGGGAAAGTGATGGGCGTGCTGGCGATATACAGCTTCAATGAACACCACAGCTTCGCTCCCGGCGATATGGAACTGCTGACTTTTGTATCCCAGCATATCGCCACAGCCATTGAGCGTAAGCTGAGTGCACAATCGCTGCGACAGTCCTATGAGCAACTTGAGAATAAAGTTGAAGCCCGGACCCGGGAGCTGGCCAGAACCAATCAGGAGCTGGAAAAAGAGATACTACAACGGCGAAAGATTGAGCAGCAGCTAATCTATGATGCCAACCATGACGGCCTGACCGGTCTGCCGAACCGAATGATGTTTATGGAACGCCTGGAGCAGGCCTGTAAACATATGCGTCGCCATCCACTTGATAAGTTTGCCGTACTTTTTATCGATCTGGACAGATTCAAACTGATCAACGATACCCTTGGCCACCTCGAGGGGGACAGATTTCTGATCCAAACCGCCAAACGTCTGAAAACCTGTATTCGCGATTGCGACACACTCGGCAGGCTGGGAGGTGATGAGTTTGTAATCTTATTGGATACCATACACCACACTGATGATGTCCATGAGATCAGTGAAAGAGTGCTGGCGGAACTGGCAAAACCTTATCAACTGGATCAGCATCACTTCTTCTCAGGAGGCAGCATAGGTGTCGCGATAGCAACAGCCCATGACACCAGCGAATCCATGCTGAAAAATGCCGACAACGCTATGTATCAGGCCAAGTCCAAGGGCAAGGGCTGCTATGTGATTTATGATCCCAAGCAACCCGGCACTGTAGCCGCTGAAACAGGCCTGTCCGAGGAGCTTAGGCAAGCCATTAAAACCTCAGCCATTGGTCTGCAATATCTGCCAATCTATGATCTGACCAAGATGCGTCTGATCGCATTGGAAGCGCGCCCTTTCTGGCAGCATCCAACCCGGGGAAAGCTTCACCATGCCAGCCTGAATGACATTGCCGAGCAGGCAAACCTGCAAAAAGAGCTGGATCTACTGACTCTGAAAATGCTCAGTGAAGAGTATTCGCAATTGGCCAGGGTGTACCACAAACCACAGATCCAATTGAGTATTTGCAGTTTGCATGGAAAACAAAAGCAATCGATGGAAAAACTGCGGCGAACTTTGGCAGATGCTCAGTTCCCAGCTCAATACCTGTGGCTATTCTTCCATGAAAAGCAACTGGTACAGGACACAGAAAATCACATCAATATGTTTGATAACCTGAGTAAGCAGGGAGTTAAGCTTGGCCTGTATGGCTATGGTACCAGTTACAGTTCACTGTCCAGCCTTTCATTTATGCCGGTTTCAGCGATCAGACTGGACCCAAGCTTCGCTGCTCATCTGGACAACAGCCATCACTACAAACTGGCTAAAGCCAGCAGTCTGGCTGCCGCAGAATTGGATCTGCAGGTGTTTGCCACAGGTATTGCTGAGCCGGATACCCATAGAAAATTTATTGAAATGGGTGTCATTTATGGTCAGGGGCCACTGCTTGGCAGCAGCATTGAGATGCTTGAACATCAGGAAAGTGCCTGAACGACACCTTCCTGACTCCCTTCCCCGAGAGGGTTAGTTGCCTTTGTTGAGCATGGCGCGGATATTGGAAATATTCGCCTTACCTGATTGCTGACGCTCTTCAGCTGTTTGTTGCGGCTTACGGTTTTCCCATATCAGATCATCCTGGGGTAACTCAGCCAGGAAGCGGCTTGGTTCACATCGCATAGTTTCCCCAAACTGGCGGCGTTCACGACACATAACAAACCAAAGCTCTTTCTGTGCCCTGGTAATACCCACATAGGCCAAACGTCGCTCTTCCTCTACATTATCCTCATCAATACTGGTCTGGTGCGGCAGGATCCGCTCCTCCATCCCCACCATAAACACGTAAGGGAACTCCAGACCTTTGGAGGCATGCAGTGTCATCAGCTGGACCTGATCGCCACCTTCATCCTCCTGATTACGCTCCATCATGTCCCGTAATGTCAGTCGGGTTACCACCTCAGGCAGCGTCATCGGCTCATCCAGATCGTCTCCCTGCAGCATCTCTGTCACCCAACGGTACAGCTCAGAGATGTTCTTCATCCGCATCTCTGCCGCCTTGGCACTGGTGCTGGTTTCGTACAGGTAGTCTTCGTAGTTGATCTTGCGGATCAACTGTTTGATGGCATCCACTCCCTCACCCCGGGTCGCAATTTCACCCGTATCCACAATAAAGCGCCCGAATTCATACAGGGTCGACATGGCCGCCGGAGCCAGTTCGTGGTTCAGGTCAGGGTGGAAGATCGCCTCAAACATAGAAATATGTTTCTGGTTGGCAAAGTTACCCAAACGCTCAAGTGTTGCCGGACCTATGCCACGTTTGGGCAGGTTAACTATGCGCAGAAACGCATTGTCATCATCCGGATTCACCACCAGCCTGAGATAAGCCATGATGTCTTTAATCTCAGCGCGAGCGAAGAACGAGGTACCCCCACTGAGTTTGTAGGGAATACGGTTGGTCATCAGCGCCCGCTCCAACAAGCGTGACTGATGGTTACCCCGATACAGAATGGCATAGTCACCGAACTGAGTCCGGCCGACAAACTTGTGGCGTACGATTTCCGCCACCACGCGCTCAGCTTCCTGCTCTTCGTTGGCGGCCATCAATACTCTCAGCGGCTCACCATAGGCCAATTCAGAGAACAGCGACTTGTCGTAAACGTGGGGGTTATTGGCAATCAGAATATTGGCAGCATGCAAAATCCGCTGGCTGGAGCGATAGTTCTGTTCCAGTTTAATCAGCCTGAGGCTGGGGAAATCCTTACCCAATAACACCAGGTTCTGAGGCTTGGCCCCCCGCCAGGAATAGATAGACTGGTCGTCATCCCCTACCACAGTAAAACGGGCACGTTCCCCCACTATCAGCTTCACCAGTTCATACTGACTGGTGTTGGTATCCTGATATTCATCCACCAGCAGGTATTGAATACGCTTTTGCCAGCGTTCGCGCACTTCTGTGTTATGGCGCAGCAACAGAGTCGGGATCAAAATCAGATCATCAAAATCCAGCGCATTATAGGCCTTCATATGCTGTGCATAGCGCTGGTACAAGAGGGCAAACAGCTGCTCCTGTTCCCCTTTGGCCACCTTGCGGGCATGCTCAGGGATCACCAAAGCACCTTTCCAGTTGGAGATCGCTGTCGCCAGTGCCTTCAGCAGATCCTTGTCCTCCTGAAGCTCTTTCTCTGTAAGCTCTTTCAGCAGGGCAATAGTGTCCTGGTCGTCAAACAGTGAGAAACCGGCTTTCAAACCAACGGCTTTATGTTCCCGCTTGAGGATCTCGAGCCCGAGCGTGTGGAAAGTGGATATCCACAGTCCCCGCGCTTCTTTACGCCCCATAGATTGAGCCACCCGCTCTTTCATCTCCCGCGCGGCTTTATTGGTAAAAGTCACGGCAGCTATGTTTCGGGCGTTATAACCACACTTCTGCACCAGGTAAGCAATCTTATTGATGATTACCCGCGTCTTACCACTGCCAGCGCCAGCCAATACCAGGCAGGGACCTGAAACATAGTGAACGGCATCATTTTGCCCTGGATTAAGCTTCATGGATGGGGAATGACCTCAAGATTTGAAAAACGCGGCAGATTCTAACAGAAAGTACCGCACTTGCACCTGAAAGGGATTTCCCCTAGCTTAACATTCAGTGGACACAAAATAACCAGCATCAGTTACACCGCCCTGCATGGATGCTGTCACAACCGGCGTATCAGGCCCTAGGAAGGTCATCCGGGAATCGCTGATTTTCTTGCACTTATTTTCCGGGTACACCTTCCATCTGACGTTACACCGATCACATTATGCTGTCATCCAGTGATGTCATACTTGATAAAATAACAGACAAGTATGTGATTTCTCAGTCAGATGCCATTCAGTCACGCCAGCTTAAGCTTGGAAGCTGACGAGTGATGGCGGCCTCTCTGCCCTGCTCAATGACGGAGTATTCAGAATGAAAAAGTGGTTTGTAATCATGGTGATCATCGCCTTATTGGCTTTCGGTACCGTGATAGGTTTCAATTGGTTTGTACAGCAAAAAACCAAAGAAGCCATCGCCAATATGCCGGAGGCTGTGTATCCGGTAACCGCCATCACCCTCCAATCAGTCAACTGGCAACCCACCATAGATGCCATTGGTTTTATCGAGCCTAATCAAGGCGTCACCATCTCCAACGAAGTGTCCGGTATTGTCACCTCAATCGACTTTGAAAATGGTGCTCAGGTAATGCAGGGCAATATGCTGGTGCAACTGGACTCTGAGGTACAAAAAGCCAATCTCAAAGCCAAACAGGTACAGTTACCCGCATTGAAAGCTGACTATGAACGCTTGCTCAGACTTTATAAGCAGAAGTCAGTGTCACAGCAGGATCTGGATAATGCCGAGTCCCGCTATATGGCGATGCAAGCCGATATCAGCAGCCTTGAAGCGACAATCGACCAGCGCGAGATCGAAGCGCCCTTCTCCGGCAGCCTGGGGATCCGCTCCATCAACCTGGGGCAATATCTACAGGTAGGAACAGAGATAGTTCGACTTGAAGATACCAGCTCCATGAAGCTCAGATTCACCATTCCACAAACTCAGCTCAGCCGCATCGCCGTTGGTCAGCCAGTCCATATTTATGTGGACGCCTATCCGGATGAGGTTTTCGAAGGGCAGATCGCCGCCATTGAACCGGCAGTCTTCTATCAAAGTGGTTTGATTCAGGTTCAGGCCCGTATCCCCAACGCTCATGGCAAACTGCGCAGCGGTATGTTTGCCAAGGCTGCCATCGTCCTGCCAGAAATGACCAATCAGCTGGTTGTCCCTCAAACCGCCATCAACTTCGCCCTCTATGGCAACTCAGTTTATATCATCGAAGAAGCCAGCAAAGAGGGTAAGACAGAAAAGCGGGTAAAACAGGTGAATGTGGATGTGGTTGAACGCAATGGCAACAATGCCCTGGTCACCGGGGAGATAAAAGCCGGCGATCAGGTGGTCACTTCCGGTCTGGTAAGGCTGAGTAACAACAGTCTGGTGAAGATTACCGAGGATAATGCCCTCAAACTTCCTGCCTCCATGCCGACGCTGTAACGGGAGGCGACCATGACATTTACTGATATCTTTATCAAACGACCGGTGCTGGCTGCCTCCATCAGCATCCTTTTGCTGATCCTCGGGCTTAATGCCCTCACTGGTATGCAGGTGCGTGAATATCCCAAGATGACCAACACGGTGATCCAGGTATCCACCTCCTACTATGGAGCTGATGCGAACCTAATCCAGGGCTTTATCACCCAACCACTGGAACAGGCTCTGGCCCAGGTGGATAACGTCGACTTTATGACCTCGGAGAGTTTTCTCGGGACATCCACCATCTCTGTGTATATGAAGCTCAACACAGATCCAAACGGTGCCCTGGCCGATGTCCTGGCCAAGATTAATTCGGTGGCCTCTCAGCTACCGAAAGAGGCGCAGGATCCTACTGTGACTATGTCCACAGGCTCCCAGACCTCAACCCTGTATATCTCCTTCTCCAGTCATGAGCTCAACTCCAGTCAGATCACAGACTACCTGGAGCGTGTGGTTAAACCTCAGCTGTTTACCATCAATGGCGTGTCCACGGTTAACCTCTATGGTGGTATGCCCTACGGCTTGAGAGTCTGGCCAGATCCAGCCCGCATGGGTGCCTACAACATCACAGCGAGTGAACTGTTGAATGTACTGCAGGCCAATAACTACCAGAGTGCGGTGGGCCAGATGAATTCCTATTTCACTCTGCTCAATGGTACCGCCGATACTCAGGTTGCCACTCCCGAGCAACTGGAAAAGCTGGTTGTGGGCAGTAACAACGGTATGGTGATCCGCCTTGGTGACGTCGCCAAAGTCAGCCTGGCCAAGAGTCACGATGTCTATCGCGCCCTCGCCGACGGTAAAGAGGCTGTGGTGATTGGCCTGAACGTTACCCCCACAGCCAACCCACTGACAGTGGCCGCCGACGCCCGCGCCATGTTGCCGGATATCGAGCGCAACCTGCCGCCATCCATGAAAGCTGAAATCCTCTACGATGCTTCTCTGGCTATTGATGAGTCCATTAAAGAGGTGGCCAAGACCATTATCGAGGCAGCAGTCATCGTAATCGTTGTGGTCATGCTGTTTATGGGATCACTGCGCGCCGTGGTTATTCCTATCGTCACCATTCCCCTGTCGCTTATCGGTGTCGCAGTGGTGATGCAGATGTTTGGTTTCTCGCTGAATCTGATGACACTGCTGGCCATGGTATTGGCTATTGGTTTGGTGGTGGATGACGCCATCGTGGTGGTAGAAAACGTCGATCGCCACATCAAGGAGGGGGAAACACCGTTCAGGGCCGCCATTATCGGTACCCGCGAAATCGCCGTACCGGTAATCTCGATGACAATTACCCTGGCAGCAGTGTATGCGCCTATCGCCCTTATGGGTGGGGTAACCGGTGCTCTGTTCAAAGAGTTTGCCCTGACGCTGGCCGGCGCCGTGTTTATTTCAGGTATTGTGGCGCTGACACTATCGCCCATGATGTGTTCGCGCATGCTGAAATCCAACACTCAGCCAAATGCCTTTGAGCGCAGAGTGGAATCTTTCCTGGAAGGATTGCAGCACAAATACGCCAAAACCCTTGATGCAGTAATGGATATCAAGCCGGTTATCGTCGTGTTTGCGATTATTGTGTTTCTCTCGTTGCCAATCATGTTTAAGGATATCCCATCGCAATTGGCACCCAATGAAGATCAGGGTGTGGTAATGATGATGGGCACAGCGCCATCCAGCGCAAACCTTGACTATATTCAGGCCAATATGAAGCTGGTCACCGACATCATTAAAGAACAACCTGAGTCTGCAGGCTCTCTGGCCTTTGTCGGTATCCCAAGCTCCAACCAGGCTATGGGTATTGCGCCACTGGTTCCCTGGAGTCAAAGGGATAAAAGCCAACAGGAGATGCAGAAGATCATTGGTGAGCAAGCCAAAGAGATCCCAGGCATGGCGGTAACCACCTTCCAAATGCCCGCATTACCCGGTGCATCCAGCGGTTTGCCCATGCAGTTTGTTATTACCAGTTCCAACGCCTTTGAAAGCCTGTTCAATATTGGCACCAACATTCTGGACAAGGTGCAGCGCAGTCCACTGTTTGTATACTCTGAGGTCAACCTCAAGTACGACTCAGGCACCATGAAGATCCATATAGATCGAGACCTTGCCGGTGCCTATGGCATTACCATGCAGGATATTGGTGTCACCCTCAGCACCATGATCACCGATGGCTATGTCAACCGGGTGAACATTGATGGACGCTCCTATGAGGTGATCCCTCAGGTAGAGCGTATGTACCGTGCCAATCCAGAGGATCTGTCCAAGTACTATGTTGAGGCAGCGGACGGCAAGGCAATTCCTCTGTCCAGTCTGGTGAATGTGGAAGTGGTCTCAGAGCCCCGCTCACTGCCCCACTTCAATCAGATGAACTCAGTGACCATTGGTGCAGTGCCTTCCCCGGGCGTCGCTATGGGTGATGCGATTAACTTTATGGAAGGTCTGGCTGAAACCGAGTTGCCAAAAGGCTATACCTACAGCTTCCTGGGTGAAGCCCGTCAGTTTGTGGAGGAGGGCGATGCCCTGTACGTTACCTTTGCCCTCGCACTCGCCATTATCTTCCTGGTTCTGGCCAGCCAGTTTGAAAGTGTAAGAGATCCATTGGTTATTCTGGTCACTGTACCACTGGCGATAAGTGGCGCTCTGATTGCGCTGGGATGGACCCATGTCTTCGGTCTAACCTCGCTCAACATCTATACCCAGGTGGGTCTGATTACCCTGGTGGGGCTTATCTCCAAGCACGGTATTTTGATGTGTGAAGTGGCCAAGGAGGAGCAGATGTTCCACGGCGCCTCCAAGGTGGATGCAATTAAACACGCGGCCGCCATACGTTTGCGTCCTATCCTGATGACCACAGCCGCAATGATCGCAGGTTTGATCCCGCTGCTGTTCGCCTCAGGGGCCGGTGCAGCTTCCCGCTTTAACATAGGTATTGTGATTGTGGCTGGCCTGGGGGTAGGCACACTGTTCACCCTGTTTGTCTTGCCCGTGGTTTATACCTATCTGGCCGAAAGACATGAGCCACTGCCGGAGTTTGATGAAAGCCCGGAAGCCAGAGCCAAACCCAGAGATAACCAAGGGGACAGTGAACAACCGGAGGCTCAACCTCAGAGCTGATCTATAGCCAGTCAGCTCAGCCACAAACGTCCGCATTGATATCTCAACTGCGGGCGTTTTTATTTCCCTGACCACTGGGCTACAATCACCCACAATTCCACATGACTTAATTCAGGCTCATCCATGCTAAATCCAAAGAAAATTGAAGATATCGCCAAGCAACTGACCGACAATCTGCCTCCGGGTCTGAAGCAATTTGCCGATGAGTTTGAAGATCGCAGCAAGAAAGTCCTGCAAAACCAACTGATGAAACTGGATCTGGTATCCCGCGAAGAGTTCGAAGTTCAGCAGCATGTACTGCTCAAGACCCGCGAAAAGCTGGAAGCCCTGCAAACAAAGCTGGATGAACTGGAGTCTCGTCTGGCAGATAAGTGATTAGGTTAGCGCTGAGTTATCCGGATTGGTGACCAGGTCCAACCATTGATGAGATGCTCAGATAAGCTTAATCAATCTAATTCACTGGGTATCCCGGATACATGACCAGAAAAAAGCCCCTGTTCTCAGGGGCTTTTGCTTTATTACTGCTGTTGAAAAGCGTTACTCAATGACCACTGGGACCTCAGCAGAACAACCGCCATCGGCACCGCATACCTTGTAGGTCACAGTCACAGGATCACTGCCACTGACACGGAATCTGTCGGTGTAACGGGTGCTGCCGGTAGTACCCACTTCCTCACCGTCACGGCTGACAGTGTAGTCTCCAGTGCTGCCTTCCCAGCTCAGAGAAACCCTGACGCTGCCACGACGTGACTTAAGTACCTTGCCAATCTGCAGGTCTATATTGGCATCAGGTACTGTGACATCAAAGCTCTGGGAGTCGCTGTCCTGTGCTCCGCCATCATCGGTTACTGTCAGAGTAACCGTATAGTTGCCGGAAGCCGCATAGGTGTGGCTGGTCATTTCACCCGAGCCTGTATTGCCGTCACCAAAGTCCCAGCTCCAATCGGTAATTGAACCATCAGAGTCAGTACTGGTGCTGGTAAAGCTACCCAAGGCACCACTGAAGCTGGCATCAAACCCGGCAACCGGTGGCTCATTGGTTTGCCCGCCTTCATAGCTACCGGTCAATGACAGATCACTGTAGCCAGAATAGGCACGAACCATCACGTACCAGGTACCGGCTTCCGGTGTTGGGAAGCTACAGGTCTCATTACTGCTGCCAGACCAGGAACGACAATCAAAACTACTGGTTGTAGGCAACTGACCCTGACTAACGTAGAGGTCCGCATCACCGTTATCACCTTGAGTCACAAACTGTAGGTTGGTGGCACCGGAAGGCACTTGCATATAGAAGTAGGTTTCCTCTCCGGTAGCCCCACTCAAGCCGGTTTTGGCCACGCCATTCATCAGCTCATCCTGAGTGGGATCAAACACATTTGCCTGAGTAAATACCGTTCTTGATGCATCGTCATCATCAGTGGCTTTCAAAGACACCTCATAGTTGCCTTTGGCCGAGTACACATGGGATGGATTGGCTTCGCTGCTGACGTCACTGCCATCACCAAAGTCCCACTCCAGGCTAACGACTGTGCCATCGGGATCTTCGGTTCCAGCGCTGGAGAAGTTAACCGGCGAATCAACAAATGCCAGATAAGGGCCATTGGCATTAACGACAGGCAACTGGTTATCACCGGGATCTGTGGCATTCATACCATCGATCGCCATCTCGCCGGTACCGGCGGCATCCAACCAGGTGCTCAGACGGGTACTGGCTGTACCTCCGCCATTCCATGAGGTGTGGATTCGACCATACCAATCAGAAAGATCGTTACCACAGGCTGCACCACCACCATGAAGCTGACCGATAACCCGCTTATTCTGGTCAAACAGATGGGAGCCGGATGAGCCACCTTCAGTTGTCCCCAGATCCCAGTCAATAACACGAATGTGGGTGCTGTCACCCGGACTGGAGTTACCACCATAGGATGTAATGGTTGTGGCTTCATTTTCAAAGCTGATGCGTTTCTCATCCACATTGGGATGGTGAATCGCTACGGCAGAACTAGAAGTTTCGTCGTTGGCATTCCACCCCGCCAGGAAGACATTATGGGCTGGGTCAAATGGGTCATCCAACTCCACCAAAGTCATATCAGAAGGTGAGTAACCGGCACGGAATATAGAACCTGTATTAAACTGATCCAGCGTCCCATCACCCTGACCACCACTGTCACTGCTGCCAGGATCACGGCAATAGCTGTTTTCGAAGTTCCAATAGGTCACCAGTGAAGCTGCATTACCAGCATTGATGCCGCAGTGATAAGCGGTCAGGAAGAATGCACGGCCATCATTGGCTGTGTTATTCAGTGCACCACCTGAACAGAAACGAGAGCCCCCCAGACTGATTGCCGCAGCCGAGCGGATCTGATCCCGCCAGTCATCACCGGCTGGACAAACCACATCCACGTTACAGGCGCCGGAAAGGGTTTCGAAGATATCTTTTACACTGGCTCCCAGATAACCATGGTTAACCGAAGTCAGTTCAAGCTTAAGTTGCTTCTCTTTGTGCGCAGGAACATTCACTTCAATAATGGCACTGTCACCAGCCAGCATAGGTGTCCACAACTGGCCATGGGCATCATTATCTGCCGCGGTAAATGCGCGAATGCGCTGGCTGCGATCCGGAGTATAGATATGCAGGGAACCGCCTTCCGGCATATCGAACTGAGTAAAACCAAAGTTAAGCGAAAGCGCGCCTGCAGAGGTAATTTGCATACGCCAAACTGACATTTCGCTCGCCTTACCTTCGTTAACTACCCGTACTTTCTGCCACTTGTCCGGAGACAAAGAAACTTTAAGAGGCTCAGCAAACTGCAGCACATAATCTCTTGGGTTCATTGCCCGGTTTACTTCTTCTCTCTGCCTGAGTTTGGCGTTATCCAAGCCAGGCATCTGCATCACCTTTGGCTGGCCACCGACCTCGGATTTAGAGAAAGACAAAGGCGAACTGGCCATAGCTCCGGCACTACAGAGCAAGCCAGCCAAGCCCATGGCGTAAGTAATTTTTTTGAAATCCATAACATCCTCGTCAATATCCTGAATATTCAGCGAATGGGGAAGATGCGAAAACTCCCTAGTCAGACACCAAACTACACCAACCCCAAATACGGACAGTCAATGCAAGTAAATGGCAAACAAACGACACAGATAAATGCCAGAACAGGCGAAGTGAATGATACTGCCGCTTAGCCACTCTAATCTGTTTTTCAAGAAAACAGACAGCCAGCAAAGCACCTCTGAACCTGGGTATAAAAGAGGTAGTAAGAAGGTGCGAAAAGCTCACAAAAACAAAGTCAAAACCATTTAAATCAGATAATTACAGGACTAATAAATAGATAAAAACAAGGACCAAATAAACTAAACTCAAGTCCTCTCGCGACTGAAACAAACAGTTACATCTTGGATTGCATTCAAATATAGCGCTACTCACTAGTAAGAAGGTCTCATGTGTTATCAGCCATAGGTGTGACTCTGTCCTGCCAAAACGCAATTTCAGACATAAACTTAATTTGTCGGTCAATTCAGGGAACAGAATTATGAGCCAGTTGGACAAACACAGCTTCTTTACTTCGCCCATGTTCGCCATGGGACAATCCTTTGAAGGTGAGTCAGGTCTCAGGGTCAACGAGACAGCGACACGGGCAAGGGCCGGACTGCTGAATATTCTTTCCATGGTCACCATATTCATACTCTTGTGGAGGCCTGAGCTGGACCCGGTCATCTATGTTGGGCCTTATGTCATTTTTGATATGACGGTTGCCGCTATCTTTGGTCTGACGCCCCTATCTCCGTCTGGCCTCCTGGGTACAGCAATAACATTGAGACTCCCGCCTCTGTGGAAGCCAGCTAAACCTAAACAGTTCGCCTGGACTTTGGGAGCTATTATGGGCATCACCTGTCTGGCATTCAGGATGCTCGACTTCTCTGTGGAGTGGCTGCTGGCAGTACTGGGGATCTGCTTTGTACTGACCTGGCTGGAAGCCGTTATGGGCTTTTGCGTCGGCTGCTGGATGCACGCCAAGCTGTTTGGATGCGAGGAGTGTCGGTTGAATTAACCTCTCCGGTTACATAGTGCTACGGGTATGACATCAATGAGATAAGGTCATCCCATTGTAATCATTTGGTTTATTCATAATCTGGAATGTAAAGTCAGTGAGCCGCCATGCCCGAACTGCTTGCGGGATCACTGTATTAGCCATTGTCTGCGGTTGCTTACGGGCTTTATTGTTGAACACAAACAATAACCTTAATAATGCACCGGAGCCTCCATGACAGTCGGCACCTCTGTCCCGCCCAAACCGGCCAACACCTGGCTGGATAAAATTGAACATCTGGGTAACCGTATCCCGGATATCACCATGCTGTTTTTCTTCGCCACCCTGATCTGTATTGGCCTTTCATGGGCCCTGTCCCATATTCAGTTTGGCTATGTGCATCCGCTGACTCAGGAGCCTATCCGGGTCGTTAACCTGCTCAGTGCCGATGGCATGATGGGGCTGTTCAGCTCCATGGTGAAGAACTTCGTTAACTTTCCGCCACTGGGTATAGTGATTGTTGCCACTTTAGGTATAGGTATTGCCGAAGGCTCTGGCTATATCACCACGGCACTGAAGAAGTTATTGTCTGTGGTGCCCTTGTCGACGGTCACACCGTCGGTGATTTTTATTGGCATTCTGGCCCATGTTGCCTCTGATTCGGCCTATGTGATCCTGATGCCGGTATCCGCCTATATCTTCTATAAAACCGGCAAGCACCCACTGGCAGGTATCGCCGCCGGTTTTGCGGGTCTGGCAGGTGGCTTTACCGCTTCTTATACACCATCCATTATTGACCCTATTCTGGCAGGCTTTACCGAGACAGGTGCTCATGTACTGGATCCCAGCTACAGCGTGAACGTGCTATGTAACTATTTCTATTCGGTTGCTTCCACCTTTGCTGTCATCGCCACCTGCTGGTACACCACAGACAAGATTGTTGAGCCGCGTCTTGCCAAGACCATGCCTGTCGATACTACGCCTGAAGAATTAGGACCGGAAGAAACCAGCCCTGGCATGCTGACCAGCGCCGAGACCAAAGCCTTCCGTCTGGCGAACCTGACCCTGCTGGGCCTGATTGTGCTTTGTATCGCCCTGATGGCGCCGACTGACTCCATGTTCCGCGCAGCAGATGGTTCATTGACCCACCCAGATGCGCCGGCGATGAAGCTGATTGTGCCGCTGTTGTTGGTGTTCTTCGCCCTGCCCGGTCTGGTGTATGGCTATGTCAGTAAAACCTTTACCTCAGCCAAAGACATCACCAAGTCCATGGAGAGCATCACCGGCTCGCTGATCTCTTTTATCGTATTTGCCTTCTTCTGTGCTCAGTTCCTTTACTGCTTTGGACAGTCCAATATCGGTAGCCTGATTGCGCTGTCCGGAGCTGAGGGGCTGAAAGCCTTGAATATGCCTGGCCAGCTGACCATTCTTGGAGTGATCCTGCTGACCGCCTGTTTGAATCTGATTATCACCTCGGCTTCATCCAAGTGGGCGATTCTGGCGCCGGTATTGGTGCCTATGCTGATGGCTGTGGGTCTGTCTCCTGAGCTGACTCAGGCGGCTTTCCGTATTTCCGACAGTGCCATTAACGTCAGCACTCCTATGTTTGCCTTCTATCCACTGATCATCTCCTACATGCAGAGATACTGCACTCAGTCGGGCATTGGCACTTTGGTCGCCATGATGGTGCCCTATTCAGTAGGTCTGCTTATTGCTTTGACCGCCATGTTGTATCTGTTCTGGGGTCTGGATATTCCCCTTGGCTTCAACAGCGGGTATACCTATCCCCCTACTCTTGATGTCGGTCAGTAAGGAACCGTAATGAAACCTGAAAAGAATTTGCTGTATTACTTCCGTCGCTATATCGCCATCAGCAGCCAATCTGATGCTGCTGCCAACAGCCTGCCATCAACGCCGGGTCAGCTGGAACTGGCCAAACAGTTACAGGCTGACCTCAATGAAATGGGTTATACCCAGACCCAACTGCTGGACTCAGGCATTTTGATTGCCAAACTGCCAGGCAATAAAGCCGGCGCTAAAACCCTGGGCTTTGTCGCTCATCTGGATACCGTGGATGTTGGGTTAAGCCCGGATATCAAGCCGCAGTTGCTCAGGTATGAAGGCGAGCCACTGTGCCTGAATTCAGAGCAAGGCATTATGCTGTCAGAGCAGGAATGCCCAGAGCTGGCCAAATATCTGGGGCAGGAGATCCTGTTCAGCGATGGCACCAGTGTGCTAGGTGCGGACAACAAGGCCGCCATCGCCGTGATGATGTCGCTGGCTAAAGAGCTGAGTGACAGCGAGATTGAGCACGGCGATATCTACCTGGGTTTCGTACCGGATGAAGAGATTGGGCTGCGCGGTGCCAAGGTGATGCCGCTGGAGCTGTTTCCGGTTGAGCACTGCTACACCATTGACTGCTGTGAGCGCGGCGAAGTGATATTCGAAACCTTCAATGCCGGCAGCGCCCGCCTGGATGTAAAGGGCATTACCGCCCACCCAATGAGTGCCAAGAATGTGCTGGTTAACCCAAACCTGGTGGTGGCTGACTTTATCGCCATGGTGCAGGATATGGGGCGGCCAGAACTGACCGAAGGGCGCGAAGGTTACTTCTGGGTAACAGATATCAGTGGCAATCAGAATCAGGCTCAAGTATCGGTGGCGATCCGCGACTTCGATGCTGACAGCTATGAAGGGCGTAAAGCTTACCTGCAGAATCTGCTGACCTTCCTGCGCCAAAAGCATCCTAAAGCCGAGATTGAACTTACCCTGACCGACGTCTACAGCAATATTGCTCAGGCCATGGGTGAAGACACCTCCGCACTGGATAACCTGTATCAGGCGCTTAAGGATCTGGAGATCCCGGCCAAAACCATCCCTATGCGTGGCGGCACCGACGGCTCAGCCCTGTCAGCCATGGGACTGTTTACCCCTAACTTCTTTACCGGCGCCCATAACTTCCACAGCAAGTATGAGTTCCTGCCTATCCCTTCGTTTGTCGACAGCTACAAGGTCGCCAAACGCCTGCTGGAACTGGCGTAAACGAGATTCACGCGACAGCAGATAAAAGCGCTCACTGCTTGAATCCAACGTCCAGCAAGCCACTCAACAAAAAGCCCGCAACTGCGGGCTTTTTATTCCACCGACTCCGGCATGGGGCTTCATACAAAAGACCAAGCTAAATTGCCTTCCCCACCTCGCTGACCCCAGCTTAATACACAACAAAGTCATCAACCTGACACCCTGGTTTAATCACACCAGAATGATAATAATTATCAATCACCATTGAGAATAGTTTTCATTCGATCTAGTATGCCTTCAATTTTAACAATTGTGACAATTTCACAGGGAGTTGATGATGCTAGCCAAACTGTTCAACCACAACAAAATATGGGTGGCCCTACTGTCCACAGGAGTCAGCCTCGGTGTCACAGCTAAAGAGCAGACTGAAGAGCCTGAGATGGAGATTATTGAGGTCAGTCCCAGGGGCATTATCTCCTACGTCAGCGCTTCTGCGGCCAAAAACAGTGTACCAGTGGTCGAAACACCGGTGTCAGTATCTGTACTAACTGAAAAACGAATTGAAGATCTCGGGGCTGAAACCATTCAGGATGCTTTGGGGTTTGTGGCTGGCGTCTACAATGGCCCCTTTGGTGTTGATACCCGGGGTGACTGGGCACAAATCCGTGGTGTGGCTCCCCTGACTTATCAAGACGGTTTACAAACTCTGTTTGGTAATTACAACAACACTCGCGCCAACCCCTATATGCTGGAGCAGATTGAGATCCTCAAAGGCCCCTCTTCAGTACTATACGGACAAGGCTCCACCGGCGGTATCATCAACCTGGTCACCAAACGCCCCAAGGCTGAAACTGCTGGCGAACTCTGGGCTCAGGTGGGTAACTATGACCGAGTGCAACTGGCCGGCGATGTAACCGGCGCCATAGATGAAGATGCCACTCTGCTTTACCGTCTTACCGGTTTGTACCGGGATTCTGAAACCCAAACCGATTTTGTCAAAGATGACAGTTACTTTATCTCACCAGCATTGAGCTGGTACATCACAGATGACACCAGACTGACGCTGCTGACCAACTTCCAGAAGAATGAAACCGGCTCCAGTACTCAGTTTTTTCCCCATGTGGGCACTCGCCTGCCTGCGCCCAACGGCCAGATCCCCAGCGAACGCTTTGTCAGCGAACCGGGTTATGACCGTTATGACGTCAAGCAATCCACCATCACGGTACTGCTCGAGCAGCAGTTGACCGATAACCTGGAATTGAATTGGTCCAGCCGTTATAGCGACAGCGACGCCGAGTACCGCTCCATGTTCGGTTATCCATTTGCTCTGGTGGAGGACAGGTATATCAGTCGCGCTATCTTTATGAGCGATAACAGCGCCGAATCATTCACCTCTGATCTGCAGCTACGTTGGGCTTTTGACACCGGCAGCTTAAGCCATAACCTGTCATCCGGATTGGACTATCAGCAAGCGACTCTGGATACAGATCGCCTGTTTTTAGTTAGTGCAGGAGGTTTGCTGGACATTTACAACCCTGAATACGGCAAAGTACCGACAGCCTTCCCCAGCGATGACGATATCCCCGATAGCCCATCCAATAAGCAACGCCAGTTGGGCTTTTATGTGCAGGACTCCATCAAATGGAACCGCTGGGTCCTAAGCCTGGCTATGCGCCAGGACTGGGTCAAATCTGAACCCGGCAGCCCGACTCAACAATCTGTGTCCGATGATGCAACAACCGGCCGTGCCGGTCTGATGTATGCATTCGATAATGGTCTGTCACCCTACATCAGTTATGCACAGTCGTTTGCGCCTCAGCTGGATACAGCCAATGGCGTGGCACTTGATCCGCTCAAAGGCGATCAGATCGAGTTAGGGATCAAGTATCAACCGGCAGGCACCAGCCACCTTATTACGGCTGCAGTGTATGACATCACAGAGAAGAACAAGCCTTATACCGATCCCCTGGGTAATACCAGCCTGACAGGTGAAGTCGAAATCCGCGGCTTTGAACTGGAAGCCCAGCTGGAATGGGAACAGGTAGATGTATACGCCAGCTATGCCTACACAGACACAGAAAAGGTCAAAGACACCTTAGGTGCTCAGGGGGGGCGATTGGAAGCCATGCCCGATAATATGCTCTCAGTTTGGGCCACCTGGCGCCCGGCAGATCTGCTACCAGGCTTCAAGGTTGGTGCAGGTTACCGCTTTGTCGGCGAGACCTCTGACGGCAGCGCCGAAGTGGTGCTGAATGGCGTACAGGTAAACACCCCACTGACCACAGAAAGTTATGACCTGTATGACTTTATGATTGGTTATGAAATTGGGGCATTTGATTTGAGTCTGAATGTGGACAATCTGGAAGATGAAACTGTGATTACCAGCTGTTTGTTCCGCGGCGACTGCTTTTATGGTCAACGCCGAACCATCACCGGCAATGTGAAATATCGCTTTTGATGAGACTACGCCAGTGACAGGCCGGCCTTTATCGCGTCTGTAAACCTCTTAGCGGAAGAACAACCATGTCCAGACTCTGGTTTAAGTGGCACAAATTGCTGGCCTTACTGGCTTTTTTGCCCATTATTTTAATTGCCGTCAGCGGCAGTATTCTGGTGTTCAAACACCAACTCGACAGCCTGTTGATGCCAGATAAAGTCAGCATCAGTGAAACCGGCCAGCGGCTTAATATCGATACCCTGCTGCTGCAGATGAAAACTCAGCTGCCGGAGTACGAAGTCGGGACCTGGGAGCTATTTCAGGATGGTGAAACCGCGGACAGGGTTTACCTGATCAAGCGTGGCAGCTTTGATTGGTTCAAAGTATTTCTCAATCCCTATACGGGTGAAGCACTGAGCCAGCCGGTACCGCTGCATCACTACCTGACAGACTGGTTGCTTGAGCTCCACCATAATCTGTTGTTGGATACCTCGGGTCTGATCATAGGCCTGCTCTCATCACTCATTATGCTGTATCTGGCGATCAGCGGACTGATGATGCATCGCAAATTCTGGCGCCAGCTTTTTGCCCTCAAACTGAGTAAAGATAAACGTAAACAGTACTCCTCAATACACAAGTTGGCAGGCGTCTGGTCCGCTCCGGTGCTCTTGATATTGAGCTTTACCGGTGGTTACTGGAATGTACTGCATCTGCTCCATGAAATTGAGGAACACAGCGCCTCACCTTATGTGTTGCAGCAACCTCTGTACAATCAAAAACTGTCCATCAATACGCTGATGCAACAGGCCAGCGATACCATAAAAAGCTTCGAGCCTACCTATCTGGTACTCGCCTATGAACCCGGTGTGCCGCTTATGATTTACGGGCGGATTCAGAGCAACAATCCCTTTTACAGTGACTATGCGAATATGGTGAGTTTTACCCCGGATAGTGGTGAGCTTCAGACCTATTGGGATGTGCGGGAAAGGGCCTGGTACTTTGTGCTGGATGACAGCTTCAGAGCATTGCACTTTGGTACATTCGCCGGTCTGGCCAGTAAACTGGTCTGGTGTTTACTGGGTGCAATGCCCCTGGTGTTGGGCTTTACCGGCCTCTACCTGTGGTGGCGTAAACGAAAATCACCCTCCAAAGCATTCAACACAAATCCAGCTGATAAAATAAATGTACTCAGCAGGCATACCCAGTAAAAAGACTCGAGCCAACCCTTTTGGCTCGAGTCTGCTGTAACAGCTTAATTCAACACATCTTCCAGCGCCCGCAGGCACAGAGCGATGTTTTCACGGCGGGCACCGAAGCCCATCAGGCCGATACGCCAGGCTTTACCGGCAAGGGCACCCAGACCAGCGCCAATCTCAAGGTTATACTGCTCCAGCAGTTGCTTACGCACTGCGCCGTCATCCACACCATTCGGAATATAGACAGCGTTCAGCTGAGGCAGGCGACTCGCTTCTTCCACAACAAATTCCAGTCCCAGCTTTTCCAGCCCGGCTTTCAGCAGTTCATGCATTTCACGGTGACGGGCCCAGGCATTTTCCAGCCCTTCATTGGCGAGCAAACGCAGGGACTCATGCAGGGCATAAAGCGCATTCACAGGTGCTGTATGGTGATAGCTGCGTTTGCCATCACCACTCCAATACCCCATCACCAGAGTCTGATCCAAAAACCAGCTCTGCACCGGCGTCTTGCGGGCCTTAATCTTCTCTACCGCCGCAGGCGAGAACGACACAGGCGACAAGCCGGGTACGCAGGACAGACACTTCTGGGAACCGGAATAGATAGCATCAATGCCCCACTCATCGACTCTCAGCTCAACGCCCCCCAGAGAGGTTACTGCATCCACTATCGTCAGGCAGTTATGAGCCCTGGCCAGCGCACACAGACCTTTAGCGTCAGACAGTGCACCGGTTGAGGTTTCGGCATGCACAAAAGCGAGGAATTTGGCATCCGGGTTAGCATGCAGCGCCACCTCAACTTCGGCCAGATCGACAGGCTCACCCCACTCATTATCCACCATCACCACTTCGCCACCGCAACGCTCGACGTTCTGGCGCATACGCTCACCAAACACGCCATTACGGCATACCACTACCTTGTCACCCGGCTCTACCAGATTAACAAAGCAAGTTTCCATACCTGCGCTGCCGGGAGCAGACACGGCAACTGTGACTTCATTTTCAGTTTGGAAGGCATATTGGATCAGCGCTTTCAGCTCATCCATCATGCCAACAAACAGAGGATCCAGGTGACCGACAGTAGGTTTCGACTGCGCCGCCAGCACTTCAGGATACACATCGGAAGGACCCGGCCCCATTAAGATACGGCGGGGAGGATTAAATGGCGGAAACTTGGGTGCAGCAATCATGTCGATCTCCTTGAACCTGGCAGACATCTGCCGAATTTAGAGTTATCACTCAAGGTGTTAAGTTAACACATTCACACAGACTGTCAGCCCCTGCTTTAGGCTAACTTTGAACCCTCAAAAAGTTTGGCAAGCAAACTTGTATATACAAGATAGAAGCCCACTCTATTCTCTTAAGAAAATAACCTGAAGCAAAGGGAGTTACTGATGGGTATCTCCCATTGCTCTAATAAGCCGATTTTGGCTTTTGGCTTTTGGCTTTTGGCTTTTGGTTTTTCAAACAAAGCCTTTCCCAAAAATTTCTTCACCTAACCAGCAGTGAGAGATTTTTCTTCAAGACAAGGCCAGAGGTTGCGACGTGTAGCAGCGCTACACGAGCAACCGATAACGCAGTATTGATGAAAAAGATCCACTGCCCTAAGTTAAAAATAAGCGGTAGGCGGGGCTTGAGGTTTCTTCTTGGTAAACAAACCCCAACTCATTCAAAAACTGTTGAAACTTGAGCCCATCCTGCTCGGGGATCTCAAAGCCCACCAGCACCCGGCCAAAGGCTGCGCCATGGTTCCGATAATGGAACAGGCTGATATTCCACTTGTTCCTGAACGTAGACAGAAACTTAAGAAGTGCGCCAGGATGCTCCGGGAACTCGAAGCTGAACAGGCGCTCCTGCAATGATTCAGGTGGGCGGCCGCCCACCATATAGCGCACATGCAGTTTGGCGGTTTCATCGTCGGACAAGTCCTGCACCCCAAAACCCAATTCAGTCAGACTGGCGACTATCTGTTCCAGCTCCTGTTGACCGCCACTTAAGCGAATACCGGCAAACACCACTGCGCCGTCCCGGCCGCTGAACCTGTAATTAAATTCGGTAATGGCACGATTACCCAACTGCTCACAAAAACGCAGGAAACTACCTGGCTGCTCAGGTACCTTGACCGCCAGTACGGCTTCTTTCTGCTCGCCCAGTTCACAGCGCTCGGAGACATATCTCAGGCTGTGGAAATTTACATTGGCGCCGCTGAGAATGGCCGCTACTTTTGATGGCTGCTCTTGTGACTGAACCTGGGCGTGTTTCTTCAGTCCCGCCAGCGCAAGAGCCCCCGCAGGCTCAGCAATGGCACGGGTATCTTCAAAGATATCTTTCACCGCAGCGCAGATCTCATCAGAGCTGACAGTGACCACCTCATCCACAAAAGCCTGCGCCAGGCGGAAGGTTTCTTCACCGATACGCTTTACCGCCACACCGTCGGCAAACAGGCCTACCTGAGGCAGGGTGACAGGCTCTCCAGCCTCCATCGCCGCTTTCAGGCAGGCTGCATCTTCCGGCTCAACGGCAATCACCTTCACTTCAGGCATCACAGCTTTGTAGTAAGCAGCAATCCCCGCCACCAGACCGCCACCGCCAACCGGCACATACACAGCCTGCAGATCTTGCTGCTGTTGCAACATCTCCTGAGCGACAGTGCCCTGCCCGGCAATCACGGCTTCATCATCAAATGGCGCGATATAAACCCGTCCATCTTGCTCGGCCAGAGACTTGGCATGATCATTGGCCATATCGAATGACTGACCATGAAGCACCACAGTGCCGCCACGACGGCGCACCGCATCGACCTTAATATCCGGCGTCGTCGTCGGCATCACGATCACCGCAGAGATGCCACGGCTGGAGGCTGACAAGGCCACCCCCTGAGCATGATTGCCCGCTGAGGCGCATACCACGCCCCGCTGACATTCAGACTCACTGAGCGCCGCAATACGGTTGTAAGCGCCCCTGAGCTTAAAGGAGTGCACCGGCTGCATATCTTCCCGCTTGAGAAACACCTGACAGCCCAGTCGGGCCGACAGCTTGTCCATGGCAGAGAGCGGCGTCACTTTGGCGATGTCATACACCCGCGCCCTTAAGATCCGCTGCAGATAATAGTTGGCAAGATTCAAATGAGACTCCTTGGCCAGCGCCAGCATCAGCTTTCCTCCAGCTTTTTGACATCTCTCACCGCGCCCTTGTCAGCACTGGTCGCCAACATGGCATAAGCCTTCAGCGCCAAAGACACTGGACGGACCCGGGCCAGCGGTTTCCAGGCCAACGGGCCTTTGGCTTCCATTGCTTCACGGCGACTGGCCAGCTCAGCCTCGCTGACCTCCAGCGTGATACCCCGGCTGGGGATATCAATGGCAATGGGATCGCCGTTTTCAATCAGGGCAATGGTGCCGCCGGATGCTGCTTCAGGTGAAACATGACCAATGGACAAACCTGAGGTACCACCGGAGAAACGACCGTCAGTGATCAACGCACACTGGGTGCCAAGACCTTTGGACTTGAGGTAACTGGTGGGATACAGCATCTCCTGCATCCCCGGGCCACCTTTGGGGCCTTCGTAGCGGATCACCACCACATCACCGGCAACCACTTCGCCGCCAAGAATGCCAGCCACCGCATCATCCTGACTCTCATAAACCCGGGCTGTACCGCGGAAAGTCAGGTTGGACTCATCCACCCCGGCTGTTTTCACTATGCAGCCGTTCTCAGCGATATTGCCCGACAGCACGGCAAGGCCACCATCCTGACTGAAAGCAAATTCGCGGCTGCGGATACAGCCTTCGCGGCGATCCACATCCAAAGTGTCCCAACGGCAATCCTGACTGAAAGCCTGGGTAGTCGGAATGCCGGCAGGGCCTGCACGATACATCTCCTGCACAGACTTATCCTGAGAGACGGCCACATCAAAACGGGACAGCAACTGGCTCAGATCACCATCGTCCAGCGCCACATGACCTACATCGGCATGCAACAGCCCAGCCCGGTTAAGCTCCCCCAGAATCCCCATCACGCCGCCGGCCCTGTGCACATCTTCCATATGATATTTGGGGGTGGCGGGCGCCACCTTGCACAGATGCGGCACCTTGCGTGACAGGCGATCGATATCATCCATGGTGAAGTCGACTTGCGCTTCCTGGGCCGCTGCCAGCAGGTGCAATACGGTATTGGAGGAACCACCCATGGCGATATCCAGCGTCATGGCATTTTCAAAGGCTCGGAAGTTGGCGATATTGCGGGGCAGCACCGACTCATCATCCTGTTGGTAGTAACGTGTCGCCAACGCCATTACCCTGCGCCCGGCTTCCAGGAACAGTTCACGACGGTCGGCATGGGTCGCCAGCAGGGAGCCGTTGCCCGGCAGCGATAAGCCCAGAGCCTCGGTCAGACAGTTCATGGAATTGGCAGTAAACATGCCGGAGCAGCTACCACAGGTCGGACAGGCACTGCGCTCAATTTTTTCGGAGTCTTCATCACTGATGCGATCGTCAGCTGCCGCTACCATGGCATCCACCAGATCCAGTTTGATCAGCTTGTCAGACAGCTTGGTTTTACCCGCTTCCATGGGGCCACCGGATACAAATACCACAGGGATATTCAGTCGCAGCGCCGCCATCAGCATGCCGGGTGTGATCTTGTCGCAGTTGGAGATACATACCAGCGCATCGGCGCAGTGGGCATTGACCATATACTCCACGCTGTCGGCGATAAGTTCTCTGGAGGGCAAGGAATACAGCATGCCGCTGTGACCCATGGCGATACCATCATCCACCGCTATGGTGTTGAACTCTTTAGCAATACCACCGGCCTCTTCGATAGCGCCAGCCACCAGCGCCCCCATATCTTTAAGGTGCACATGGCCGGGTACAAATTGGGTAAAGGAGTTGGCAATGGCAATAATGGGCTTGCCGAAATCGGAATCCTTCACCCCGGTGGCGCGCCACAATGCGCGGGCTCCGGCCATGTTACGTCCCTGGGTGCTGGTTGCTGATCTTAACTTTGGCATCTGGTTTCCTTCCTACTGCAATAATTCTTATCGAGCTGCCTGTCTGGCGGCTTCCTGCGCTTTGATGACACACAGGTTAACATCTACCAACTTGGTCAGCTGGTTGCTGAGCAGTTCTATCGCCCGCTCCGCTTCAACTGTGATGGCAAGCAAGGTGTTCTCTCCCTGCTCACGCATCTGCATATTAGTCACTCTGAATCCTCTGTGACGTGTCACCCGCAGCACACGTTCCAACACCTCAGGCCTGCGGCTCACTTCCAACTCCAGCGAATGCATCATCACTTATCCTCCATCTTATCGAGCATTTCATTATTGGCGGCGCCGGGGGGAACCAGGGGCCAGACGTTAAAGCCATCATCAATGGCGACGTGCAACATAAAAGGGCCCGGGGTCGACAGCATCTCATCCAGAGCCTCGTTCACCTCTTCGGCTTTGGATATGCTGCGACCCGGGATATTGAAGGCGGATGCCATCAACAGAAAATCCGGGTTATCAGACAGGTCTGTCTCAGACAGGCGGCCGTCGAAAAACAGCTGCTGCCACTGCTTTACCATGCCCAGCTTCTGATTATTGAGCAGCAGGATCTTCACCGGCAGTCCCATACGTTTGATGGTGGCCAGCTCCTGTACATTCATCATGAAAGAGCCATCACCGGACACAGCCACAACGGTGGCATTGGGGCGTGCAAACTGAGCGCCAATAGCCGCCGGCAGGCCAAACCCCATGGTGCCGAGTCCGGCACTTGAGAGGTTATCTTCAGGGCGGCGAAACTGCATATGCTGGGCCACCCACATCTGATGCTGACCAACATCACAGGCAACCACACTATCCTTGGGCAGCTTTTCAGACAGACTTTTCAGCATGGCCGGGGCATAAACCAGCTCACCTGGATGGTCATAGTCCCAACTGTGCTCAGCTTTCAATGCGCTTATCTGGTCCCGCCATGGCTGGATATCCAGATCGCCAGCCAAAGCCGGCAGTACTTCACAGAGATCGGCAGCGATCGCCACATCCGGCTGGCGCAGTTTGCCCAGCTCAGCAGCATCAATATCCAAATGGATCACTTTGGCATTGGGAGCGAAAGTAGCCAGTTTGCCGGTCACCCTGTCATCGAAGCGAGCGCCTACAACCAACAGGAGATCGCACTCCTGTACCGCCAGATTGGCGGCTTTCAGGCCGTGCATCCCCAACATGCCCAGATACAGGTCATCATCGCCGGGCACAGTACCCAAACCTTTAAGGGTGCACACTGACGGCATCTGGGTTTGATCCAGAAACCGGCGCAGTGGCTCAACCGCACCTGCCATGCCAACGCCACCACCAATATAGGCCATAGGGCATTTGGCCTCTGCCAGCAGGGCTCTGGCTTTATCGAGATCAGTTTGCGCCGCAGCAGGCAAAGCCGTAACTGGCTGCAAAGGACGGCGATACTCCATGGCGGCAACCTGAATGTCCTTGGGAATATCCACCAGCACAGGGCCGGGGCGGCCTTCTGCAGCCAGTTCAAAGGCCTGATACAGGGTGGGGATAAGCTCATCAACAGAGGTGACCATAAAGCTGTGTTTGGTGCAGGAGAGTGACAGGCCCAGTACATCGATTTCCTGAAAAGCGTCGGTACCGATAAGGGAGGAAGGAACCTGGCCAGTAATGGCTACCACCGGGACAGAATCCAGCAGAGCATCGGCCAGGGCAGTGATCAGGTTGGTGGCACCGGGACCGGATGTAGCCAGACAAACGCCGGTTTTACCACTGGCTCTGGCGTAACCTACGGCTGCGAATGCTGCCCCCTGCTCATGACGGGTGAGTACATGCTCCACCTCACCGTCATACAGAGCGTCGTAGATGGGCATAATGGCGCCGCCTGGATAACCAAATACCCTGTCTACCCCGTGAGCAGCCAGCACCTTAACCACAGCATCGGCGCCCCGGGTCTGTTTCGTCTGGCTGTCCTGCTCTTGTTCCTGCTTTGTCTCTGTCATTTTTTCCATTGCCCTGATAACAAAAAAACCCCCCGGTCCTTTCGGAGCGGGGGGTTGACGTTTTATTCGCCTTTCGGCTGTCAACTGGCCATAAGCCGCCCCCGCTGTGACTTAATAATCACCACGGTAATAATCACTAGGACCAGCGAAGCTGCTGTTGTGATTGGGGCCGGCAAAAGGTTAAACATGCGTTGACAGATTCCTTGAATTCTTTGGTTCAGTGTCGATAGCCGCTCACCATGAGGGATATCGAGTGAATACCTTTTAAGCAATAGCATACTGCTGCTGAAAAACACAACCACTAATCGCTGTCTTTTCTCTCAAGTCAAAAAAGATTCAACATTGCTGCCTTAAGCCGTGAGGCTGGGAACCTGTTTCTGTGGCTAAGGAAACAGGCCCCCATATTCGCTATTCTGCGGCGATTATTCCGCGGCAGAGATACGCTTCATGTCAGTCATATAACCGCGCAGCTCTTCACCGATAAATTCAACGGCTGTGTTACGGATGGCCTGATTCACTTCAATCAGACGCACATTGTCCACCTGGTTGGAGTCAGACTTAAGGCCGCCTCCCAGATACTCGGATGGCATCTTGTTCACAAACTCCCGCAGCAGTGGTACAGCCGCATGGTTGAACAGGTAACAGCCATACTCTGCGGTGTCTGAAATCACCACGTTCATCTCGTACAAACGCTTACGGGCAATGGTGTTGGCGATCAGCGGTGTTTCATGCAGCGACTCATAGTAGGCTGACTCTTCGATGATGCCGGCTTCCACCATGGTATCGAACGCCAGCTCAACGCCAGCTTTGATCATGGCGACCAGGAAGATGCCTTTGTCGAAGTACTCCTGCTCATCGATGTGGCCATCATATTTGGGCGCACATTCAAAACCAGTCTCATTGGTCTCGGCTCTCCAGCGCAGCAGATTGGCATCGTCATTGGCCCAATCGGCCATCATGGTACGGGAGAACTCGCCGCTGATGATGTCATCCATATGCTTTTCAAACAGAGGCTGCAGCTGGGTTTTCAGCTCTTCAGCCAGTTCAAAGGCAGCAATCTTGGCCGGGTTCGACAGCCTGTCCATCATATGGCTGATACCACCGTGCTTCAGGGCTTCGGTCACAGTCTCCCAACCCTGTTGGATCAGCTTGGCGGCATAGCCGGGCTCTACACCCTCAGCCACCATCTTGTCGTACCCCAGAATGGCACCTGTTTGCAGCATGCCGCACAGAATGGTCTGCTCACCCATCAAATCTGATTTCACTTCGGCGATAAAGGAGGAGTGTAATACACCGGCGCGGTCACCACCTGTGGCACTGGCATAAGCCTTGGCGATCTCAAAGCCATCGCCATTGGGATCGTTTTCAGGGTGCACTGCGATCAGCGTCGGTACACCGAAACCGCGCTTATACTCTTCACGCACTTCGGTACCCGGACACTTGGGTGCCACCATGACCACAGTGATATCCGGACGTACCTGCATGCCCTCTTCCACTATGTTGAAACCGTGGGAGTAAGACAGGGTAGCGCCCTGCTTCATCAGTGGCATAACGGCATTCACCACATTGGTGTGTTGCTTGTCAGGCGTCAGATTCAGCACCAGATCGGCCTGGGGGATCAGCTCTTCAAAGCTGTCCACTTTAAACCCATTTTCAGTGGCACGCTGCCAGGATGCCCGCTTCTCGGCAATCGCCTCGGCACGCAAGGCATAGGAGATATTCAGGCCGGAGTCGCGCATGTTCAGGCCCTGGTTCAACCCCTGAGCACCACAGCCGAGCACGACAATATTCCAGTCCTTGATATAGTCACAGCCCTTGCTGAACTCGTCTTTATCCATAAAGCGACACTGGCCCAATTGGGACAGTTGCTGACGTAAACTCAAAGTGTTGAAATAATTAGCCATCCTGCGCACCTACTGCTGTTGATATCACTTAAATCCCATCTCATCCGGCATTGAGAAACAACCCCTACCCTGATGAAGTTTTATCCACTATAGCCCATGGCAAATATTGCCTGAACTGATATATTCACAAAATGTTATTGCGTTTTACGCAACACAAAATCAGCCAAAGGGATTCAAATAACAGTATGGATATCAGGTCACTGCAGCTTTACCTGCACCTGTGCGACAGCCTTAACTTCAGCCGCACTGCTGAGCAAATGCATATGAGCCCGTCAACCCTGAGCCGGGCATTACAACGTTTGGAGCAGCAGGTGGGGTCGAGCCTGATGGAGCGGGATAACAGATCTGTGGCATTAACCAGAGCGGGCAGAGAGTTTCAGCAATTCGCAAGGGAGACAGTGGAGCAGTGGCAGGAGCTGAAAGGCAGGCTGGATCCCCGGGCTCAACTAAAGGGTAAGCTGAACCTCTACTGTTCGGTGACGGCGGCATACAGCCATCTGCCCAACTTGCTGGATAAGTTTCGGCAGGAACAACCTCAGGTAGAGATTAATCTGATCACAGGTGATGCGGCCAACGCCGTCACCGAGGTGCAACAGGGCCGGGCCGATATCGCTATCGCAGCCAGACCGGATAACTTGCCAAACAGTCTGTTTTTCAGCGCCATAGATACTGTGCCACTGCACCTGAGTGTACCTGTGGTGCCCTGCCATGCCAGAGCCCTGTTGCAGCAAAAGCCAATCCCCTGGGAGCAATTACCCTTTATTGTGCCGGACCATGGCCCGGCACGCCGTCGCTGTGACGCCTGGTTTCGGCAGATGGGCATAAGACCCACCATCTATGCTCAGGCCTCTGGTCATGAAGCGATAACATCCATGGTTGCCCTGGGGTGTGGTATCAGTATTCTGCCCTCAGCGGTACTGGATAACAGCCCGGTACGGGACAGAATTGAGCTGCTGGACTCACCCGTGCCCATAGAGCCTTTTGTACTTGGCTGCTGCTGTAAAAAACAACGCACCGATGATGGGATCATCAGTGCGTTTTTCAACATCATTACCTAATGGGATTCAGGCAGCAAAAAGCTACTGCTTCTTGTCATCCACAGGAGGCAACACGGGCAATGGATTATCGGCAGCATCGATGCGGGTCACCAACAACTGGTCTACCCGGAAGGCGTCGATATCCACCACCTCAAACTTAAAACCGGCGTAGACCACAAAGTCAGTGCGCTTGGGGATCTTCCTCAGCATATAAGTCACGAAACCGGCCACGGTTTCATAGTTCTCACTGTAGGGAAACTCTTCAATTTCAAAGGCACGCATCACGTCTGTGATTGGCGTGACGCCGTCCACCAGCCAGGAGTTGGTATCACGGGCAACGATCTGCTCCTCTACGTCGTGCAGTGCCCAGGTACCCATCACGGCACTTTGAAGGTCGTTACTGGTGACAATACCTACCACCAGAGCGTATTCGTTCATTACCACGCCGAAATCGGCTCTGTGGTTTTTAAAGAACTCCATCGCCTCAGCCAGGTTCAGGGTATCCGGAATAATCAAACTGGTATGCAGCACCTTGGCATCATTCAGGTCCAGACTCTTACCGTTAATCAGGCGCAGCAGCAGCTCTTTGGCATCGACAAAGCCCTTAATATTGTCCAGCTGGCCATCACACACCAGGAACTTGGAGTGGGGATCTTCGGTGATCTTGCGTTTGATATCCTCTTCCGAATCTGAGCTGAGGAAGTAGACGATACTTTCACGGGAGGTCATGGCTGCCGTCACAGGAATGGTCTGCATCTCAAACACATTCTCAATCATCTGCTGCTCATCTTTATCCAGCACACCGGCCTCAGCACCGGCATCCATCACAGCGTACATATCATCTATAGTGACTTCGTCATTACGCACCGTTGGCAGGCTCAGCAGTTTCATAATGCCGTCAGCCAGCATATTGAACAGCCACACAAATGGCTTGAGCAGGGTAATACACACCAGCATAGGGCCGACCAGCACCACAGCCACTTTTTCAGGGATCGCCATGGCGATGCGCTTTGGCATGAGATCGGCGATCAAAATAAACATACTGGTGACCATCACGAAGGAGAGCAGAAAGCTCACCTGATCCAGATAAGCCGCAGGTAATACTCCGTCCAGCGCCGCACGGAAATAGGGGGTAAAAGAGGACTCACCCACAATACCGCCCATAATGGCCACGGCATTCAGACCAATTTGCACCACAGTGAAAAAGCTGCCCGGATGCTCCTGCAGCTGTAACACCTTTCCGGCGCGCAGATCTCCCTCCTCCAACGACTGACGCAGTCGCATCTTGCGTGCCGCCGCGAGGGAGATCTCTGACATAGAGAAAAAGCAACTGACACCGATAAGACAAAATATAACCAATAAGTTTTCAAATAAGCCCATAAAGCACCTTGAAACGCGCCCTTAATGCAAAGGCACGGAAATTTAGGGAGAAGGCCTGCAACCCAGACTCCGGCCTGATAATGGCGCCAGTGAAGTCATGGTAAAGATGAGGTCAGGTTGACTGAAAGCGAAAGCCAACATATTGAGGGATATAACTTATTTTCCCGGGAATGGGGGCTTAAGCATTTCTCCCTGAAGTTAGACAGCAAATTTGCTGTGCTCAGTATATACCCAAGGCCCCCAAATTGGCGAGGGGCCACCTCACACAGACAACAATAAGGAAAGCACCCGCTATAAGCCCTTCATTACTGTCCCTGTCAAAATCACAGGGTACCATCTCGCCGCACTCAGGCTTGACTATACTTAGGGTCAAATCAATTGGCGTGTAACTATGGAAATACTGGCAATTACCATTGTATGCATAGGTCTGAGCGGGCTACTGAGCGCACTGTCCCCGGCATTTCAGATCATCCATATGTCAGATTACCAGCACAATGGCTGGATGGTGCTGCTCAGCATGATCATGCTGTTCGTGCTGGGATATGTGGGGTTTGTCTGGGTATTGGCCAGTAAACAGGTAAACAGCGTCGATATGGTGGTGTCGGCCATTTTTTGTGGTGGGGGTGGCTTCGTATACATCATCACCCGAATGAGTCGTCAAACCATAGGTGACCTCAAACGTATCGCCGAACAAAAGCACTTCCTTGCCTATCATGACTCGCTGACCGGGCTGCCTAATCGACTGTACTTTTACGAACAGCTGGATCAGCTTATCGCCGATACTGACGCCAACTTTTGCTGCATGTTGGTGGATGTAGACAACTTTAAACCTATCAATGACACCTATGGCCATGATCACGGTGACATGGTACTGCAAACTATCGCCAAGCGTTTGCAAAATACCATTCCCGAAGGTGCGGTGCCGGCACGTATTGGCGGTGATGAACTGGCAATCCTGTTGCCGGAATCAGATGTTGGACATGCAGTGGAAGTGGCACAACAGATCCAGTCCAAACTGGCACAGCCCTTTAATTGTGGTCGCTTCCAGGATCCGGTGGAAGCCAGTATAGGGATAGCCACTTTTCCTCAGGACGGGCATGACAGAGAGAGTCTGCTGGTCAGCGCCGATATCGCTATGTATCAGGCCAAACGTAGCACCCGTAGTTTTCAGGTATTTAATTCAGATATGGAACTCCCCAAAGCCGTCAACTATCACGAATAACCAGCATCATCAGCAAAAGGATTTGAGATATGGCCATGGCCTGCGTTATCACCCGGGCGTTGTGCGGTGTGGATGCACCTGAGGTAACAGTAGAAGTACACCTCAGCAACGGTTTACCAGCCTTCAGGAACGTAGGAGGATAAGACCATAATTTGCGGTAGCTTAAGGTAACTATTCGTAACCCATGAGAGCATACCCGCTTGCTTCACCATCTTGTTGTAGGTGTCCAATGTCCAACACAACCGCCATTAGCTATATCCGTTTTAGTACCGCCTCCCAAGCCCTTGGGGATAGTTATCGAAGACAAATTGAAGCCGCCAGAAACTACTGTCAGAAGCACGGACTAACTCTAGATGAGTCAATCTACCTAGATTCAGGAGTATCTGGCTTCACAGGTAAAAACCTGGCAGAAGGTGCGCTAGGTTGCTTCATACAAAAGGTCAAAGACGGAACCATTCATTCAGATGTCACGCTCATTCTAGAGTCATTAGACCGTCTTACTCGCATGGAAGTTGAGAAGGCATTGAGGCTTCTTTTAGAGATCGTGGACCTTGGTATAACTGTCGTTACCCTGATGGATAATCAGGTTTATAGGAAAGGTCTGAATATAACTCAGTTGATGTTATCCCTATTCATCATGAGTCGCGCCCACGAAGAGTCTGAGACCAAGAGTAAGCGCCTTAAAGCCGCATGGGACAAGAAAAAGGCTGATGTCGCTAAAGGACTCAAGGTGAAACAATTCACCCCTTCTTGGCTGAGAAAAGTTGAGAAGAATGGCCTAGTCACGTTTGAAGTCATTGAAGATAGAGCCAACAGCATCAGGGCACTATTCAATTTAATGTCGAAAGGATACGGCCCTCTCCCCTCAATTAGACACCTTAACGAAAACGGAATAGTCAGTCATACGGGTAAACCCTGGGCTATGACCTCAGTTAAACGCTTAATCAACAATGGAAGCGTTATCGGTCACTATCAACCCCACGTAGGAAAGGGAGCCCACAGAACCCCCGTAGGTGACTTGATAAAGGACTACTATCCACCTGTTGTTGATGAGGGAATCTATTGGAAGGTTTACCACCAGGTCATGAAGACTAACAACAGTAAAAGTGGAAGAAACGATAACTTTAACAACATCTTCTCTACGATGGTTCGTTGTGACGAATGTGGTGCAACCATGAGATATAACGACAAGGGGCGGCCTAATGAAGTCTATTTAGTTTGCTCAAACAAGTACTCTGGAAGACACGACTGCAACATGCCGTATATGTTCTATCCCCATGCCGAGAAAATCATCCTGATGAGCTTGGTAAAACACGGCTATCAATTGGTAAAACCACAAGTGACAGTGACACCTAAAGAGCTTGAAGCCCTTAAAGGTCAGTTGATGAAAGCACAGGAAGGAATGGACAACCTTGCAGAAGCAATCGCTACTCTAGGTATCAATGACTCATTTAAAGCTAAACACGATTTACTGAGATCTGAATGTGATGACCTGAAGGCTCAGATAGAAAAAGCTGAACGAGCACAACCTGAGCTTCCACCCGAAACCCAGTTAGAGCAACTAAGACAGCGTATTACAGACTCTGATGCAAGAAGAACCCTTCATAGGATTTTGCTGCAAATGGGAATTAAGATTGTTGTCGGTAACGGGCTTATCAAAGTGAATGAGTTCACATACACCAGAATCTTTGATGAGAACAGCTATCCTGTCTGGTCAGGAGATGATGGTCTGTGGATTCAGTTCAATGACAAACGAGGTAAACCTAGAAATCGCCCTAAGTCTAAGAGAGCTATTGAGGCTGAACTGATCGAAATGACGTAACAAGAAATACCAAGTGTTTATTGTCTCCAAGATCTGGAGGCCTTTCCCTTCGAAACCATTCAGATTTCACGTAGGAACACTTCTACTGTTTGAAAAATGGGTAAAAACTTGTAAGGGGATTGGATATATAGCCTTTGCTGAAAATCCCCCCGTACCTAGGGTAAATTCGACAAATTAGTATCTGATTAAAAGAATAGATGTGATGAACTTTCGCAGGCACCAGTATTAGGATGATGCGCAAGATTGAGAGTGAATACTTACACCTGAAGATATTCTCAACTTATCCACAGAATGACTATTGATTTGCAACTTGCGAACAGCAAAAGAGTCTGTAGAATAACCACTTAGCTAACAAAGCTAACGACAAAAGGGAAAGCCCTTTCAGGATTTCCCAATTTTAAATCCGTCATCCACTCACGTGTTGAGGAGTTTTACTTCAGATATGAATCGTTTTCTCGACCAAGATTCCACGATTTCAAACCGTTGTATTGTTGACAGCATAGTATACTTTCTTGACACGGCATGTGGTAAGACCAGTTCATTAGGAGTAGCTAATGCAAAAACCGAATAACCCCCTCTTAGATAGAATTCGATGGCGTCGAGTTATCCCACAAATCCTGCGTGGGTTATTCTATCAGTTTGTGCTGGGGATTCTCAGAGGTTGCCTAGGGGCCTAACAGTTTGATAATTAGGTTGGGCAGGGAGGCCCACCATATTCACAAAGCTCATTAGATTATGACCATATGACCACACTCATGGGACACATTAATTGTATTCATTAGGTGTTGACTTATTGATACGAACACACCCAATATAAATACACCAACCAATTGACCACACTGGTGAGCAGTATGAACACAGTGGAACACACCAATCAGGACACCTCTTCTCAGTCCACCAGCAGCAATGAACAGACCTTTGGATACATCAGGGTATCAACCAAGGGGCAGTCAGTTGAAAGCCAAAGAGACGCTATCCAGAAGGAATACGGCAGCATTAAGCTCTACATTGACCACGGTGTTAGCGGCACTGTGCCAGCCAATGAGCGTCCTGAATTGGGAGCGCTGTTGAAGCATGGCCTCCGCTCTGGTGACACTCTGGTTGTCTGGTGGGTAGACCGTCTAGGTAGGGATTATGACGATGTAGGGCAGGTAATGAGGGATCTCCTCCATAAGGGAGTCACCATCAAGACCATCAACCAAGGCATGACCTTTAGCTACACTGGTGGAACCCAGCAGAAGATGGTCACTGATATGCTGATTACCATGCTGGTAGGTATGGCAGAGGCCGAAAGGGTCAACAGACTGGCGTCAGCAGAGGCTGGCAGAGAAGCGCTTAGGGCGAACCCTGAACTCTGGAGTCAGAAGTTCCAAGGCCGTAAAGCTGATACCAAGAAGCATGAAAAAATAATCGCAGCTCTGGACTCTGGGTTGTCCATCAGGAAGGCAGCAGAGAAGGTAGGAGTGGGTATCAGCACGGTACAAAGGGTAAAAGCCAAGGCGGGTCTTTAGCTGGTATTTCGCAATCGACTCTTTGTGTCTCACACCCTGTTAAACGATCCTGAGAAGCCCCCTAAGCGGGGCTGACTGATTGCTAACACCATCCAACGAATACATTGAGAAAGCCCGTCACAGGAGCCCCTGGGAGCCTTCCCTGATACACCCGACGCAAGCGTTCCATCGTGTGCAGTCTACTTTCCCTAGTCCTATTGGAATTTAATTTAGGCTCACTATATACAGCCCAATTTAGGCTCACTATTAGAAAGAACTAAAAGAAAAAACCTATTAGGGATACCTATTAGAGATACCTATTAGAGATACCTATTAGAGATAAATCCTCTACCACACCGCTCCCTACGCCATAGTCGATATGTCCCATCAAACAACCAATAAGCATCAAATAAGGCTTTGCAGACTAGTCCCTTTTAAACACAGAGGTTCGGTGATAATCCAAGTAATGGGCTAATTGGTCTGGAAGCTTCCTCAGCCTCGTTGAAGGGGTTAATCCTAGTTTTTGAATGTCATCACTAGATAACGTCGGTGAAAACATAATCACCCCTTGGCCATCAAATGTGATGAAACCTAAATCAAATAAGTGGTCCAGGTTTGGCTGTAGTAAAAGGCCATTCATTGGGTCAAGGCGTTCTTGATTAGATGAATCTCGCCACGGCTTGATATGGGAAGCCCTAAGCATCGAGGTGTTGGCTAGATCTGTAACCGCACAACTCCCCCATAGTTCAATGACTCTTTCCCTGAAAACACCTTGCCCTATTCGACTCTTTACTACAGCCTCTTTCTCTGTTTGCTCAAGAGCTTTGAATTCCCTCTGGTGTATCTCAATATCCTCAAATATGTCTGGTCTGCGTTCATCATTGATTAGAGAAAAAATGAACTGACTTGGGGATGTAGTGTGAATCTGATGCGTTTTTAGGAGTACCTGTCCGTAGTAGGTAAACGGGGTATGGTGTATATCGCGGTAGAAAAGGTGGATCTCTTCGTTTGCGGCTTTGGCGTTAACTATACGGCTATCAGACGAGTGCTTTTCCTCGCCTTCCCAATGGAGCAAATCACCATTTAGATAATCGTTGTACTGGGTCAATGCTGATTGCTTTTGCTTTGTTACGAACAAGACGATGAAGTTAGTTCCAGCAGGTGTGACTACTCCCCTAGAAATGGCCTGGAACCCTTTGTAACCCCATAAGTCAGACAAATAAGGTCTTTCATACTTCTCACCAATAATCAGTTTTTCAAAGCTAACTGGCACAGCGCCCCCTTGGATGACCAATAAACCATCAGTAACAAGTCCCTGCAGCTTAGTTGCTCAACTAGCTTCTCAGGAATTCAATTGCACATAGTAGCGCTCGGAATTAGTGTCTCACAAGGACAATAGGCTAGTAGGTAGTTAGAGGGTAATCCTTTGAAAAATAGAGCCTGATAGAAGAAAGAGCTTGCCTTACTCACTTACACCAATCAGGTTTCTTCTCACCATTGTAGGGAATCGCCAAGCCAGCATTCAAAAGCAGGTCACCAAGGTCTACACCATCCAGGCTCACATCTGCGATAACCCTAAAATACTTACCTCTCTCGATACCTGACAGAGTGATGATATTGGCGTTTCGGACCTTACTAACGGTGAACTGTTTAGCCATTCTCGCTTGTTGAATTTCCATATCACATTTTCCTCGAAGCTCAGGAGTATCAATCCCCTTCACTCTGACCGTAATCTTTTCTCCTAAGAAAGGAGGCCATTCATCAACATTGACTGTAATACTGTCACCATCATAGATGCTCACTACCTGGGATACAGTGACATGAGGTTGAGTTACTGCGAGGGATTGTGACGAAATAGAAAAGAGTTGAAGAACCCAGATACAAGCAATGGGCGAAAGCAGGCTCGTTGAGGCTGAACTCATCATTAGACTTCCTTGTTCAATAGGGAACGCAATCCACCACTAAGTCTAGAGCATCCTTGCTCCAATGAATTTAGTTCAGAATATGGGTTCGACCTTACCGCTTCTTATTCGACTGCGACACAACTGATGCCGCAAGCGTCTTGGTGCCATCACTATATTTTTCACTTTTTAAGACTTTAGCAGCGAACTCTTCCATCTCTGAACCTGTCTGCTTATCTGAAGAGCTTTGAGACAGTGCAGATGCGGCTAGTTTCTTAGCTGTCTTTGAAGCTGCAGGGTCTTGTAAAGTCTTAGCAGCATGAGAAGCCACTTTTGGTGAGGTCTTCTTGGTATTCTTGGGCATTATAGATTCCTTATTTAACGTGAGAAGTAGGGTGTAGCCATCAAGAACTGGGGGTAATCTCTACTTTTTCAACAGCAAATAAAGAAATAGGATTTAAACACCAAAACTCTTTAACTTATTGAAATTAAAAACTAATAAGCAAGAGCCTTTCGGGGTTACATTTCCGGTCTTATTGACACACATTCAGTCTCGTAGGACTTCCCGAAACATCGGTCAAAGAGTCCCGGGAACGGGTTCGCAGTGCCATCATCAATTCTGGCTTTGAGTTTCCCATGCGCCGGATAACTGTGAACCTGGCACCGGCCGAGTTACCCAAACAAGGGGGCCGATATGACCTGCCCATTGCGATAGGGATCCTGGCCGCATCGGGTCAAATTCCTCTGCAGTCACTTAAAGATACTGAATTTGCCGGAGAGCTGGCGCTGTCCGGAGAGGTACGGGAATGCCCCGGAATGCTACCTATGGTGATTCAGTCTCAGGCTGCCAGTCGTAAGCTTATTCTGCCCGTTGGTAATAGAGCCGAAGCTGAGTTGGTAGGCTATCCCAAAGTCAGGTTTGCCACTCATCTGCAGCAACTATCCGCTGCACTGCATGGTCAACAGGAGTTTGCCGGTATCAGCCAGGATACCCAATGGATATCTGCTACACCGGCTCCAGCCGTCAACTGTCTGAGTGATGTGATAGGCCAGTACCAGGCTAAACAGGCACTGGAAATTGCAGCGGCCGGCAATCACAATCTGCTTTTTCTGGGCCCTCCCGGAACCGGTAAGACCATGCTGGCCAGCCGGATTATGGGACTGCTTCCTCAACTGGATTATGAGGAAGCTCTTGATGTTGCGGCCATTCATTCAGTAGCGGGAATGAACACAGATCCCGGACTGTTCTACCAAAGGCCCTTTCGGGCTCCTCACCACACTTCATCTTCCATATCGCTGGTAGGCGGGGGCGCTATTCCCAAGCCGGGAGAGATCTCCCTGGCCCACAGAGGTGTACTGTTTCTGGATGAACTGACAGAGTTTCCCAGAAAAGTGCTGGATTGTTTGCGGGAGCCTATGGAAACCGGTGAAGTCGTGATCTCCAGAGCTGCAGCCAAGCTGACCTTTGCCAGTGACTTTCAACTGATTGCCGCCATGAATCCCAGCCCCTGTGGCGATGCAGGCCCCCAAAGCCGGGCAACGCCTGAGCAGATTAGCCGTTACCTCTCCCGTCTGTCAGGACCTTTCCTGGACAGGTTCGATCTCAGTATCGATGTACCACGTCTGCCAGCGGGCACATTGAGTGAAGCCAGAGAAAGCGGCGAAACCAGTGAGCAGGTTCGTGCCAGAGTACTGGCCGCCAGAGACAAACAGCTCGCCAGAGCCGGTGTGCTCAACTCTGCACTCAGTGGTAAGCAGCTGGAACAAACAACCGGATTGAGCCAACAGGATTTAAGATTTCTGGAGCAAAGTGTGGAGAAATTAGGTCTGTCAGTGCGCAGTTTTCACCGCCTGCAACGGGTGGCCCGCACCATAGCCGATCTGGATGGTGATGACAGAGTAGAGCGCAAACACCTGGCAAGAGCTCTGGGATTCCGGGCCATGGACAGGTTACTCGCCAGTCTGGCTCAAACCCGCTAACTGTTAGCCCGGATGACCTTACCTGAGTTCCATGGCATGCTGAAAGCAGATAAATAGCAAATGGAATTCGAACAGATGACAACCTGGACGGATGTGCTGGCAGCAGAGAAAAGTCAGCCCTATTTTATGGATACGCTGAAATATGTGGCAGCCAGAAGAGCTGAGGGTATTACGGTCTACCCTCCCAAAGAGGAAGTATTCAGTGCCTTCGCCGTCACACCTTTTGACAAAGTAAAAGTCGTGATTCTGGGGCAGGATCCTTACCACGGACCAGGACAGGCCCACGGTCTGTGTTTTTCAGTCAAACACGGTATTCAAGCTCCACCCTCGCTGCAAAATATCTATCAGGAGCTGGCCAGTGATATTCCCGGCTTTCAAGTTCCAAACCATGGTTACCTGCAATCATGGGCCGAGCAAGGTGTACTCCTACTCAACACAGTGCTGACGGTCGAGGGTGGACAGGCGCACTCCCATAAGCATCTTGGGTGGGAGCAGTTTACTGACAGAGTCATTCAGCAGATTAACGACCACAGACAAGGAGTCATTTTCATGCTCTGGGGGTCACATGCTCAGAAGAAGGGTCAGGTAATCAATTCACAAAAGCATATAGTGCTCACGGCACCTCACCCATCTCCTTTGTCAGCTCACAGAGGTTTTTTCGGCTGTAGACATTTTTCCACAGCCAACCAAATTCTGGCAGAAAGGGGAGAGCCTCAAATTCATTGGCAGCTATAGTGCCCTAATAGAAAGGCGAAGGGTCTACCTCGAGCGCTCCGGGAGTGACACCGCGCTCTATCTCAAGCTCAGATTTAAGCAGATCCACATAAGTCACCTGGGTGTAGCGTTTGAGTTTAAGAGAATAGAAACACTTCACTATGGGTTGACGTACCTCACGCCCATTGGTTTCCCATACAATCCCTACCCTGCCATCGGATAACTCCACCAAGGAGCCGACAGGATACACACCTACGCAGCGGATAAACTCGTAAACCAGCTTCTGATCCAGATGATGAGGCGTCAGACTCAGAAGTATTTTGAAGGCCGATGCTGGGCTCATCGCCTCTTTATAACAACGGGTCGCGGTCAAAGCATCATAGATATCGCAAATCCCACTCATCCGGCCGTGCAGAGGAATCTCATCTCCCTTCAAGCCGTTGGGATAGCCCCGTCCATCTAGCTTTTCATGGTGCATCAGGCACACATCCTTACTCACCTGATGCAAGTCCGGAGCTTCTGCAAGCGCATCTATGGCATACACCTGATGCAGCTTCATATGCTCAAACTCTTCTTCGCTCAGTTTGCCGGGCTTATGCAGGATCTGGTTATCCACTTTGATTTTACCGATATCATGCAAAATCCCCCCAACCGCCAACTGCTTTAATGTTGTGGCATCAAAGCCCAGGTGACGCCCAAATGTCACCAGTAAAACAGCTACATTCACAGAATGCTCAAGCAGATAAGCGTCTTTACTCCTCAGTGCAGAGGCAAACTGCATCGCCCCGGCATCAGACATAACAGACTCGATAAGGTTATCAGCCAGAGCTTCAAAGGGAGCGACTTCGATAGCTTTCCCTTCAAACACTTCACCCAATACCTTGCGGATTAAGCCTTTAGCCTCAAACAGCAGGTTTTTGGCCTTTTGCTGGCGCATCTGATTGGGTGCCAGCCCTAACTTCGTTTTAGCTCCGGCGCCAAATTTGACCTTGTCCTTTCCTCGCAAAGAAGCCGCTGAATCAGCTTTCTTCAGGCCACTGCCGGGCAAAGACTTTTCTGCATCGACCCAGACAAATCGAATACCGCTTTTGACCAGATGAGTGATGGCATCCTTGTGCTTCAGCAAACCGGCGTTCACCACTGTCACCTTACCCTGTTGATCGATCGCGGTGACGTACATACCCAATGCCAGGCGGGACACAGGTAATTTTATCAAATCCGGGGATTCGGCAACTGCGGTCATTTAGTTCTCCATTTTATGCTGACCCTATCTCAACCAACTTCCATAGTTCCAGGTCGAAAAGCGGCAGCCATTGTACGAATCATCAATGACTTAAGCACCGCTGCAAGTGTTACTTTGTGTATCTGGTATTCAACAGGCCATACCAGCCAAACTTAAGAATACAAATGGCAACATTTATATCAGCATGCCACTTATTCAATCCAATTTCCGACATTCGTGTTAGTAAAAAGTACCGAATTCATTACGTTATTCCAGAAAGCAACAAAATTACCGGAAGTAAAAGAGATTTATTCTGTTCCAGCCCAACTTTTGTCTTGAAGACTGTTTCCGCGCCATGGTATTCAGCAGTACAAACTAATTTACTCACCACTGAGACACTTCAGGTATTCACTATGATCGACTTCTGGCCGCTAATCGGCGTTGTCATTATCACTCTGGGTTTGGCGTTTAAGCTCAACACCCTGCTGGTGATCCTTACTGCCGGTGTTGTCACCGGGCTGGTGGCTGATATCAGTCCCATGCAGATCCTCTCAATTCTTGGAGAGTCATTCACCAATAACCGATATATGTCCCTGTTTATTCTGGTTCTGCCCATGATTGGTGTACTGGAGCGTTTTGGCTTGCGGGAGCGAGCAGAACAATTGATTGGCTCTATCAAGAACGCTTCTGCCGCCAGAGTACTGATGACCTACCTGCTGCTGCGCAAGGTGACCAATGCCATGGGACTTAACCTGGGCGGCCATCCCTCCATGATCCGCCCATTGGTAGCACCCATGGCAGAAGCCGCAGCAGAGAAGGGCCGTCAGCCCCTCGCCGAAGATGAAAGCCAGAAGGTGAAAGCCCTGTCTGCCGCAAGTGAGAACTTTGGCAACTTCTTCAGCCAACTTTTGTTCATCGGTACCGGTGGCCTGTTGCTGATTAAAGGCGTACTGGATGACAACGGCTTTCCGGTGCAACTGGAAGATATGTATATCTGGGCACTGCCAACGGCCATCGGCTCTGTGATTATCTTTGGCCTGTTTGCCTGGCGCGCCGATCGTCGCCTTAAGCAAGTGGCAAAACAGCAGGAAAACCAATAATGCTGGAATATATTTATCAGGCGACTGGCCTGCTGCTCATCGCCTTCGCGCTGCAAACCTTTGCTGACAAACACAATGCCAAGCGACTGGGTACCGGCTTGTTCTGGCTGGTTTATGGCTTGTCATTCTGTCTTGGTCCATTTATTCCCAACTGGGTGACCGGCCTGATGGTATTGGCGCTGACGCTGTTGGCTGCCGGCGGCTTTATGAGCACGGGCCAATATGGCCAAAGCAGTGCAGAGTTCCGCAAAGCCGGTGCTGAATCGCTGAAAAACAAACTCTTTATACCTGCCATCCTGGTGCCCGTAGGGACGATTGCGTGGAGCCAGCTGACCTCTGAAAGTGCGCTGGTCGGTTTGGGGTTGAGCTCAGTGCTGGCTCTGGGCGTAGCCTTGTGGATCACCAAAGGCGAAGCCAAACAGAGCCTGCATGAAGGGCGCCGCCTGATTGATGCCATTGGCTGGGCAGCGATATTGTCCCAATTCCTGGCCGCTTTGGGCTTTCTGTTCAGTCAGGCCGGCGTAGGTGAAACTGTTTCGCAAATCGTCAAAGTGATAGTGCCGGACAACAATCTGCTGGCTTACGTAATGGCCTACACCCTGGGGATGGCGCTGTTCACCATAGTGATGGGTAACGCCTTTGCCGCTTTCGCCGTAATTACGGCCGGCGTGGGTATTCCTTTGTTGATGGTCGATCAGGGCGGTAACCCTGCCATTATCGGCGTGCTGGGTATGTTGTCCGGCTATTGTGGCACCCTGATGACGCCCATGGCCGCCAACTTCAATATGGTGCCCGCAGCCCTGCTGGAGCTGAAAAACAAAAATCAGGTGATATATACCCAGGTTGCACCAGGCCTGTGCATGCTGGCACTGAATACTGCCCTGATGTATTTCCTGGCCTTCTGAGAAAAGAGAGCAATATGAAAAAGATTCTGATCACTGGCTTTGAACCCTTTGGTGGCGCCAGCATTAATCCTGCGCTGGAAGCGGTAAAACGTTTAGAAGGACGAGCACTAAATGGTGGCACTATCGTGACCTGCCAGGTGCCAGTCGTCCGCTTTAAAGCTGTGGATGCGGTCATTAAAGCCATTGAAACCCACCAGCCTGACTGTGTGATCACTGTAGGTCAGGCAGCAGGCCGTGCCGGTATTACTCCGGAACGGGTTGCCATCAATGTGGATGATTTTCGCATTCCCGACAATGAGGGTATTCAGGTTGTGGACCAACCGATTGTGGAAGGCGGCCCTGACGCCTACTTCAGCACCCTGCCCATTAAAGCCATGACCAAGGCCATGCAGGACCGCGGCATTCCGGCTCAGGTCTCCAACACTGCAGGCACCTTTGTGTGCAACCACCTGTTTTACGGTGTTCAGCACTATCTGGGTGACAGTGGTATCCGCCACGGCTTCGTGCATATTCCACTGCTGCCAGAGCAAGCCACAGACGGCAACCAGCCTGCCATGTCACTGCAAATGATCACTGAAGGCCTGGCCATCGCCGCCCAGGCCGTTATCGACCATGAAGTGGATATCACCCAGGGCGCTGGCACCATTTGCTAGTCTGGCAGCAGTGACTGCCCGAATCAGTTAACAATTATAAAAGGCTGCCAGTGGCAGCCTTTTATTTCCGCGTTTGAAAACCTGCTTCAAAATTAAGCAAACACTCAAGTAAATCAATTGATATATTGAAATCAAGTTTTCCTGCTTTTGTTTAAATTATGCTTGTATGGTGCTAATGAATTGGACACAATCCAATAGCTTAACCCTAAAAGCAACAAGGTTTTCACCAGACATTAATCCCGTCTGAACCGTGAACCTCCTCAAGCATTACAATAACAATCAGGAAATCAAACATGCATAAGAGCCTACTCGCCCTGGCTGTGGGAAGCGTTTTGCTTCTCGGCGGCTGCGCTCAGTACAATCAGATCTCGGAAACTGCCAAACAGGCACAAACCTTGACTGCAAATAACCCTTTCTATGCTCCAAGTGCATTGCAATATCAGGCTCCTGATTTTGCCGCAATCCAGAACGAGCATTTTGAACCCGCCCTGCTGCAAGGCATGGCTGAACAGAAGGCCGAAGTACTGGCTATCGCCAACAACCCGGACGCCCCAACTTTTGCCAACACTATCGTCGCCCTGGAAACCAGTGGCGAACTACTGGGCCGGGCTTCCCGGGTGTTCTATAACCTGACTGGCTCCAACTCCAATCCTGAACTGCGCACACTGCAGGGTAAAATGGCGCCTCTGATGTCTGCCCATTCAGACGATATCAACCTCAATGCCAACTTGTTTGAGCGGGTCGATACCCTGTATGACAACCGCCATGAGCTGGACCTGTCTGCTGAGGAAGTCCGCCTGGTAGAGGTTTACCATCAGCGCATGGTGCTGGCCGGAGCCAAATTAACCGAAGCTCAGAAAGCAGAGATCCGCAAGCTCAACAAAGAACACTCTCAGCTGACCGATGAGTTCCAACAGCGTTTACTGCGCATGACCAAAGAGATTGCAGTAGTGGTGGATACCGAAGCCGAGCTGGCCGGTATGTCTGATACGGCTATTCGCATGGCTGCCGATGATGCAGAGGCTGCTGGTCACAAAGGCAAATACCTACTGAGCATTACCAATACCACACGTCAGCCTGTGCTGTCTGTGCTGGAAAACCGCGAACTGCGCCAGAAGGTGTGGGAAGCCTCAGCCAACCGAGGCCTGGAAGGCGACAATGAAACCGCCTCTCTGGTCGCCCGTCTGGCACAGCTGCGAGCCGAACGCGCAGCACTGCTGGGCTTTGATAACTGGGCCAGCTACCGTCTTGCTCCACAAATGGCGGAAACACCTGAGGCGGTATATAAGCTGTTTGGCACCATGGTCCCCAAGGTTGTCGCCAACGCCAACAAAGAAGCTGCTGATATCCAGACGATGATCGACAAGACAGGTGGCGATTTCGAGCTGAAGCCTTGGGACTGGGCCTTCTACGCCGAGCAGGTGCGCGCCGAGAAGTATGCGCTGGATGAAGAGATGACCAAGCCATACTTCGAGTTCGAACGTGTACTGGAAGACGGCGTGTTCTACACCATTAAAGAGCTGTATGGCGTGACCATGAAGCCTCGTCCGGATCTGCCGGTTTATCACCCTGATGTGAAAGCCTATGAGATGTTCGACGAAGACGGTACCAGCATGGCTATTTTCTACGCTGACTACTTTGCCCGTGAAGGCAAACGTGGTGGCGCATGGATGAGCTCTTTCGTCGGCCAGTCTACACTGACAGGTGAAAAGCCTGTGGTAGTGAACGTGATGAACATCAAGAAGGCACCGGACGGCGAGCCGACCTTTGTCAGCTATGACGAAGTGACTACCATGTTCCACGAAATGGGCCATGGTACCCACGGCATGTTCTCCAAGGTGAAGTATCCAAGCCTGGCCGGTACCTCAGTATCCCGTGACTTTGTTGAGTTCCCTTCCACCTTTGAAGAGGACTGGGCCGCTCATCCGCAGGTGCTGGCAAACTATGCCCGTCACTATGAGACAGGTGAGCCTCTGCCAAAAGAGTTGCTGGACAAATTGCTGAAGTCACGCAGCTTCAATCAGGGCTTCGACACTCTGGAATATATGTCGGCAGCTCTGGTGGATCTGGAATGGCACTCCCTCAAGTCAGGCACACCACTGCAGGATGTAGAGAGCTTTGAAACCAAAGCACTGGAAAAGCACGGCGTGAATATCGAGGCTATTCCGCCACGTTATCGCTCAACCTACTTCGCTCACGCTTTCCCGGGTGGTTACAGTGCCAGCTACTACGCCTACATGTGGTCTGAGATTCTGGCAGCTGATGCCTACGCCTATGTACAAACACAGGGTGGCCTGAACCGCGAGATCGGCATGAAGTTCCGTAAGACGATCCGTGAAGTGGGTAATTCAGTGCCACCGATGGAAGCTTATAAAAACTTCCGAGGTCAGGAACCAACCACTGACGGCCTGCTGGAGCGTCGCGGTCTGAAATAGCCCCTGCCCACAGAACATAATCAATATAAAAAGGTTGGCTGCTGCCAACCTTTTTTATTTTCCCGCCTTAACAAACGAGGTATCTGCCAAAACTGGATGTCGTGACGCATTTCGCCGCAGAAGCCAATGATAAAATCATGACAAACAATTACTTAGAATCAACTAATACAGAGTAACCGCAACTGCTATGAAAAGAACATTAACCGCTCTTGCGGCGCTGTGTCTGTCAGCTGCCGCCTCCGCCGACTCCCTGCAAACCGCCATGGACAAAATCGCCAAAGGCGAATACCAACAGGCTTATCAGGAGCTGCAACCTCTGGCAAAAGCCGGTGATGCCGAAGCCCAATATCAATTGGCTATCTTGTATGCCCGCAGTCGTGGCGTCGCCATGAACAACGGCGAAGCTGCGCAGTGGTTTGAAAAGGCCGCCGAGCAAGGCCATGCCGAAGCTCAGTACAATCTGGGAATGAGCTATACCCTGGGCCGTGGTGTAACTCAGAGTAATGAAACAGCGGTTGAATGGTTTGAAAAAGCCGCCAAGCAAGAGCAACCCGGTGCCCTGTTCCGTCTGGGCAACATGTACGAAAACGGTGTCACCCTGACTCAGAATGATAAGCAGGCGCTGGACTTCTATCAAAAAGCCGCCAAACAGGGCCATTCCGAAGCGCAGCTTAATCTTGGCATGATGCTCACCAACGGCAAGGGCACTGATGTAAACCATGAACAGGCGGTCAACTGGTTCCAGCAATCCGCAGAGCAAGGTAACGCCATCGCGCAAAACAATCTGGCCATTATGTATGCGCTGGGTAAAGGCACCACCAAAAATGAAAAGCTGGCTTACATGTGGGCGAATCTGTCTTACTACAATGGTGGCGAAGGTGATGAGATTGTCGAAATCCTCAACCACACCATGAAGTTCGGCGACATCCGTCAGGCACAGAAGATGACTGAAGAGTGCCTGGAAAAGAACTTCCGCGGCTGTGAAAGTATAAAGTAAATAGAGAACCTACAGTCTTATTAAATTAAGGGAGGTTTCCCTCCCTTATCCATTAAAGCATCAATGCAGATAAACTCGATGCAGTTCTTTTCTGAACTGCAGGAATAGCTTCATTAATGTCCAAATTCATTTTATTTGCAGTAGTAACAATACGTGTTTCATAAATCAGCCAGTTATAGTTGTCACCACGAGTAACAGTGCTCACACTTTTATTATTAGTCGTACGCCCAACTGAAGCCTGTCCTTGAGAAGTTCGATTATCTTTTTCATTTAATACGATGTCACCATCAAGAGGGCGCTCACGTAATTGGACATCAAGTACAAATGTGTAATACACATCTTCTACTAATTGATCAGCTAAAAATCCCAAAGCTGCCCCCCCCAGAGCAACAGCACCTGTTGTACGTCCACTTCCACCAGAAATTGCGGCGATACTACCAGCTAAGACGGCTCCTTCAGCTCCGCCTTTATAACCTGACGATAATGCTCTACTAGCTTCTGCGGCTGTCGTCTTATCAGCTTTCATCACAGTTGCATCTAACATCAAATTTGCTTCTTTGGGGTTTCTAGTGATTACAAAACCTTCTTGTTGAAGGTTTTGTGTTAAAGCCCCCAGCATACCTGCACGCATATTATTACCACTTACATCCCTCACCCGCACATATACAATTCTTTCAGATGGAGCAACTGGTTCCAAAACCACAGAATGCGAAAGTTGTGATTCTATAACTAAATCTTGTTTCTTCATCGCGGTTGATACAGCAGAACAACCTGACAGTGTTATCACAGCAATTACCGATATCCAGAGCTTAATCGTTTTCATTAGTACACTTCCATTTGCTATACAAGGTAAACGGCAAAAATTACCTTAAAAACACTTAAAAACAACAGCCCATCAATCTCACACAAAAAACACAATCGACCGCAAAAAAAGTAACGCCACAAACAAAAAACCAGCAACCACACACAAAGACAAAGCATCGCTAAAAGCAATGCTAAAACCAAAGCATCACCAACCAACACACCTGTTAGCGAATTTCGCAAAAATCATACTAAAGTAACAACGAATAAGCAGATACTCCTCACTCGAGTATAGAAATTACAGCCATATGCCAAGAAGGTCATTCCGAAGCGCAGCTTAATCTTGGCATGATGCTCACCAACGGCAAGGGCACTGATGTAAACCATGAACAGGCGGTCAACTGGTTCCAGCAATCAGCGGAACAGGGTAATGCTATAGCTCAGAACAACCTGGCTATTATGTATGCTCTGGGTAAAGGCACCACCAAAAATGAAAAGCTGGCTTACATGTGGGCCAACCTGTCTTACTACAATGGTGGCGATGGTGATGAGATTGTCGAAATCCTCAACCACACCATGAAGTTCGGCGACATCCGTCAGGCACAGAAGATGACTGAAGAGTGCCTGGAAAAGAACTTCCGCGGCTGTAGTCAGAGCTAACACCTTTAAAATAACAGCGCCTTTTTCGAAGGCGCTGTTATTTTCTGTACAAACTTCAACTTCCTTTGAATCGATTATTTCAATTGCAGTGACTTAAAAAATTAAATTGCACACAACTTAATTTTTCGCAATCATCTAAAGACAAATAACCCGCTATCCAAAGGAATGTCCATGAGCAGCATTTACGACTTCAGTGCCAACACAATTACCGGCGACAGCAAAAGCCTGAGCGACTATCAGGGTAAAGTGCTGTTGATTGTTAACACCGCCAGTAAGTGTGGGCTGACACCTCAATTCAAAGGGTTGGAAGAGCTGTACAAGGCATATAAAGACAATGGGCTGGAGATACTTGGCTTTCCCTGTAACCAGTTTGCCAGTCAGGATCCCGGCAGTGAGTCTGAGATCGCCGAATTCTGTCAGCTGAACTATGGCGTCAGCTTCCCCATGTTCGCCAAGATAGAGGTTAATGGCGATAACACCCACCCTCTTTACCAATATCTGAAACAAGAGGCACCCGGGTTAATGGGTTCCAAGTCTATTAAGTGGAACTTCACCAAGTTCCTGGTTAATAGCGAAGGAAAAGTGCTTAGACGATTTGCTCCTACTGATGCACCGGAAAAGTTGACCGCAGACATTCAAAAACTGTTGAGCTGAGGCAATCCCCTTGAAATCAGTCAATACAGCGACGGGAACAAACGCCCCCAGACTTGATGACCAGCTATGTTTCCTGCTGTATACCGCATCACGCGAAGTAACGAGGCAGTATCAGCCCGTGTTAAAAGCATTGGATCTGACCTATCCGCAGTATCTGGTGATGTTGGTACTGTGGGAGCAGTCAAAGCCGATCAGCGTCAGTGAAATAGGTAAGCGGCTTCATCTCGACTCAGGAACTTTGACTCCCCTGCTGAAACGCCTTGAGCAGAAGGCAATTATCACCCGACGCAGGAATGACAGGGATGAGCGTCAGGTCGATATTCAGTTGCAATCAAAAGGCCTGGAAATGAAGCGTCATGCCGAAGAGGTTCCCGGAAAACTGCTTTGCCGGTTTGATGATGCACAACTGAAGCGGCTCCAGGAGTTACGGGAAGAGCTGAAGTCGGTACTGAGCCTGCTGACTAATAAGTAAACCTCAGACAGCCAGGGGCTATTGACCTTTAAAGATGGTTTTTGCTGATTTTAAGCAACTGACTAACTTTGTTGTGATTACGCCCCGAAAATCCGGGTTTGGCCACTAAAATCCTTTCTTGATTTGAGGAAAAACCCGCCAGCGAGTAACATAATGCTCCCTAATTTGTCAGGAGATAGCGGATGTCGAAGCTGTTGTCACAGCTCAGGGGATGCATTGTTTTTGTGGGCTATGTGGTAAATACACTCTTTTGGGCCACCCCTCTGTTGCTGGTTAGCTTATTCAAATTGCTGCCAATTAAACCGCTGAGAAATCTCTGCAGCCGGGTGCTGGACTGGCTGGCAAGCTGCTGGATCTGTGGGAATAGCTTTATGGAGAAGCACTTCCACCCGGTAAAGCTGACCGTCACCGGCGACGCCCAATTAAGCAAAGACCAATGGTATATGGTGATTGCCAACCATCAGTCCTGGGTGGATATTCTTATCCTTCAGCGCGTTTTTAACGGCAAGATTCCATTTCTTAAATTTTTCCTCAAACAGGAGCTGATCTATGTTCCTGTATTGGGTCTTGCCTGGTGGGCGCTGGACTTCCCCTTTATGCGCCGCTACTCCACCGCTCAATTAAGGAAAAACCCCAAGCTCAAAGGCAAAGATATTGAGATTACCCGTAAAGCCTGCGCCAAATTCAAGCATCAGCCTGTCAGCGTGATGAACTTTGTCGAAGGCACTCGCTTTAAACCGGTAAAACATGACAAGCAAAACTCTCCTTACCAACATCTGTTACGTCCCAAAGCCGGAGGCATGGCGTTTGCTTTGTCTGCCATGGCTGAAATCGATAAACTGGTCGATGTGACTATTTGTTACAATGATGGCGTTCCCAGTTTCTGGGACTACATATGCGGCAATGGTGGTGAAATCCGTATCAATATCGAGTTACGTGAAATTGGTGACAGCATGCGGGGAGACTACCAAAACGATAAGGAATTCAAGAAACTGTTTCAGCAACAGCTGAACCAGATTTGGCAGCACAAGGATGAAGTGCTCAGTCAGCTGCAAGCTGGCTGAAACTGAGCGAGGTTATTACTAAATATGCTGAACTTTCTACCGGGACCTATTCTATTTGCACTCAGCAGTACGCTATTGGTCATTAATACCTTTGTTTGGGGTGGCCTCATCTCCATAGGCGGTATCCTCAAACTATTTGTTCCCTGGCAGGGTGGCCGTCTGGCTATGTCCAACTTGATGAATCGCTTCATGTGGGCCTGGGCTACCGGCAATGGCGGCATTCTCAAGCTAATCGCAAAAATTGACTGGGACGTTCAGGGACTGGAGCAACTGAGCAAAGACTCCTGGTATCTGGTGATCAGTAACCACCTGAGTGGTTTTGATATCGCTGCACAATCCTATGTCTTGCGTAACCACATTCCTATGCTTAAGTTCTTCCTGAAAAAGGAACTCCTCTATGTACCTGTTCTGGGGCTGGGCTGCTGGGCACTGGATATGCCCTTTATGAACCGCACCAGTGCGGCCAAACTCAAAAAGAACCCCAAGCTCAAGGGTAAAGACCTCGAATCAACCCGCAAAGCCTGTGAGAAGTTCCGCCATATTCCCACCAGCATCATGAACTATGTGGAAGGCAGCCGCTTCACTGAAGAAAAACGTCGTCGTCAAAACTCGCCTTATCGCTATCTGCTGAAACCCAAAGCTGGCGGTATCGCCTTTGCACTTTCAGCCATGGGACCTCAGTTTACCAACCTGTTGAATGTGACTGTGGTGTATCCGGATGCGCCCCGGGACATCCTGGCTGGTGCCATGCAAGGTAAGGTGCAAAAAGTAGTGGTACGGGTAGAAGCCATGCCGGTTCCTGAAGTGGATGCCGATCAATACTTCAGCGATGCGGCCTATCGTGCCAACTTCCAGCGCTGGCTCAATGGTGTGTGGGCCGATAAGGATGAGCTTATCCACCAGCTGTTACTGGAATATGATGCCGATACTGACAGCTATCCTCAGCTTGTAGAGCAAAGCCCATCGCACTGATAGCACCTCTACAGAGATAATAAAGCCAGAACCCAGTTCTGGCTTTATTCTTCATTTAGAACTGCAGGTCACCCTTCCAACTGCCGCAGGAAAGCCTGCGCCTGATCCAACTCAAGCTCAGTAAACACCTTAATACCCGCTTGCTTGAGTCTGGCAGCAGTTAAACCATTCCCCTCAATCAAAGTCCGGCTGAAACCGCCGTCATAAACCTGATTACTTCCACATGAGGGGCTGTGGGCTTTCAATATTGCCAGTTTCACGCCATGCTCACTGGCAAGCTTAAGCGCCAATTCAGCTCCAAGGCGGAATTCCCGCGTTACATCCACACCTTCATGGGTTATCACTCTGTCACCTTGCTGCTCAGCAGGGGCTCTAGGCGTTACTAAGCCACCGGCCATTTCCGGACAGAAGACCAATAGCCTACCCTGAGACAGCCACTGGCTGATACAGGCGTCGGTCAGACCATTATCTTTACCGTCGTAACGTACCGGATTGCCCATCAGGCAGCTGCTGATCAATATCTTTTCCATTTCAGTGTTATCTCATTGCCCTTACCAATACCGCGCCTTGGTGACTACCACCATATTACCTCGCGATATATCCTCCAAACAGAGGATTGTCTTCTTTGCTGCTTATGGCAGGAAACCCGCCATCATTGTCAACAATAGAAGCCCGAAAAACTCAAACCAATACCATCAAAACATTATTTATCAGCACCTTAATTTTAAATTCACACACCAAAGGTTACCTTTTGGTTAATTCATTGTTGACAATGAGCGCGATAAAGCCTAGTTTTTAAGCACCAACATCAGGGGGTGATATGGATTCGGTCACACTACACAGGGAACAGGACAAAGATGCTGACAAACAGGCCAAGCCGGGCCGTTTGGTCGATCAGGTGCTGGGTGAACTGCAGACCGATATTATCAGGGGCGAACTGGCTCCTGGCAGTAAGATAAACGAACAGGATATCGCCCAGCGTTTTGGTATCAGCCGGGGCCCTGCCAGAGAAGCGCTGCAGGCTCTTGAGCGACAACGCCTGGTTGTTCGCGCCCCCCATATAGGTGCCAGAGTCGCGCATCTCACCATAGAAGAGCTCAATGAGCTTTATCAATTACGCAGCGTGCTTGAAGCCATGGCCTGTGAACTGGCCGCCAAAAACATCACCCCGGAACAATTAGCCAAACTCAAATCCCTGATAAAAAGCCAGCAGGCAGCTCTTGCCAGCGACGACCCCTATTTTCAACAACAGGGGGATGTGGATTTTCACTATCAGATTATTCAGGCCAGTGGTAACCGCCATCTGCAGGAAACCCTGGTGGGTGGTCTGTACCATCTGCTGCGTATGTACCGATTTCAAACTTCCAACCGTAACCGCCCTGTAGAAGCCATTGCAGAGCACAAGGCCATAGTAGAAGCCATTGCCGGGGGTGATGGCGAATTGGCCGCCCTGTTGATGCGCCGTCATATCGAACGTGGCCGCATCAGCACAGAAAACAAACTTAAAGCTATGCAACAGGCTGAAGGCCTGTCGTCACTCAATCAATAAGGAAACGCAAATGAGCGCAGGATTAAGATTCCGTCAGGCGCTGGCCAATGCCAGACCACTGCAGATTATCGGCACCATGAATGCCTACTTCGCCAAAATGGCTGAGCAAACTGGTGCCCAGGCACTGTATCTGTCAGGCGCAGGCGTAGCCAATGCCTCTTATGGTCTGCCGGATCTGGGTATGACCTCGATGAATGATGTGCTGATCGATGCCGGTCGTATCACCTCTGCCACCGACGTACCATTGCTGGTCGATATCGATACAGGTTGGGGTGGCGCATTCAACATCGCCCGCACTATCAAAGAGTTCGAAAAAGCCGGTGTTGCTGCTGTGCATATGGAAGATCAGGTCGCTCAAAAACGCTGTGGTCACAGACCCAACAAAGCCGTAGTCAGTACCGAAGAGATGGTAGACCGTATCAAAGCTGCAGTTGATGCCCGCACCGACGACAACTTCGTGATTATGGCCCGCACAGATGCAGTAGCCGTAGAAGGTCTGGATGCAGGAATTGAACGTGCTCAGGCGTATCTGGAAGCCGGCGCCGACATGATTTTTGCCGAAGCCCTGACCGAGCTGGATCAGTACACCCGTTTCCGCGAAGCGGTAAAAGCCCCAATTCTGGCCAATATGACTGAGTTCGGTAAAACAGAGCTGTTCTCTACCACTCAACTGGCAGATGCCGGTGCAGATATGGTGTTGTATCCACTGAGCACCTTCCGCGCCGCCAACAAAGCGGGACTGGAAGTGATGCAGGCACTGCTCAATGACGGTCATCAGCGTGCCGTTGTGGATAAGATGCAAACCCGCGCCGAGCTGTATCAGTTCCTGGGTTATCACGACTTTGAAAACAAGCTGGATCAGCTGTTTAGCGAAGGCAAGTAAGTAAGCAAACTAAATTCAAACACTGAGCCGGACCCATACCCTATATGGCAACCCGGCCACAGCAGCATGGGCAAGATGCCTGAAGTCGTTGCTGATATTGCCCCGGAGATAACCGGGGCGACATAAGAACGAACGCAAGAGGGAAAGAGCAATGGTCGACAAGAAATTAGGTGGCGCGGGTCTGCGTGGACAATCAGCCGGTGAAACAGCACTGAGTACTGTGGGTAAATCGGGTTCAGGCCTGACCTATCGCGGTTATGATATCAAGGATCTGGCAGCGAATACCCGCTTCGAAGAAGTGGCTTACCTGATCCTGTACGGTGAGCTGCCAACTCAGGCTCAGCTGGATGCTTACCGCCAGAAGCTGAAAGGTCTGCGCGGTCTGCCACAGGCTCTGAAAGACGTACTGGAGCGCATTCCTGCCGATGCTCACCCTATGGATGTGATGCGTACAGGCTGCTCTATGCTGGGTAACCTGGAGATGGAAAATGACTTCTCCGAGCAAAGCGATATCACCGACCGTCTGCTGGCCGCTTTCCCATCCATCATCTGCTACTGGTACCGCTTCAGCCATGATGGCGTACGCATTGAAACTGAGACTGATGATGAAGAGATTGGGGCTCACTTCCTGCATCTGCTGCACGGCAAGAAGCCATCACAGCTGCACGCCGATGTAATGAGCTCGTCGCTGATCCTGTACGCCGAGCATGAGTTCAATGCCTCGACCTTTACCGCTCGAGTATGTGCGTCCACCCTGTCTGATATGCACTCATGTGTCACAGGTGCTATTGGCTCTCTGCGCGGTCCACTGCACGGCGGTGCCAACGAAGCAGCCATGGAGCTGATCCAGGATATGAAAGATCCGATCGACGCCAAGACCACACTGAAAGGCATGCTGGATCGTAAAGAGAAGATCATGGGCTTCGGTCACGCCATCTACCGTGAGTCAGATCCACGCAATGCCATCATCAAAGAGTGGTCTGCCAAGCTGGCCGATGAGTTTGGTGACAGCCGTCTGTACGATGTATCTGTCGCCTGTGAAGAGCTGATGTGGGATGAGAAGAAACTCTTCTGTAACGCCGACTTCTTCCACGCCAGCGCCTATCACTATATGGGCATTCCAACCAAGCTGTTTACTCCTATCTTTGTGTGCTCACGGGTCACCGGCTGGGCTGCCCACGTGATGGAGCAACGAGCCAACAACCGTATCATCCGCCCAAGTGCCGACTATGTGGGTGAAGAGCCAAGAGAAGTGATGCCAATAGCCGAGCGTGGTTAACCGCCGGATACGGCTAATCACTCTCTGCCATGGCAGGCGCGGCTTATTAATAGGCAGCGCCTGCCCTTTTCGATCCTGAAGTATGGATGATGCCATGACAATCAACAGCCTTTATCGCAAGCCCTTGCCGGGTACAAACTTAAGCTACTTCGACACCCGTGAAGCCGTCGACGCTATCAGCCCCGGCGCTTATGACAAACTGCCCTACACATCCCGGGTGCTGGCAGAAAACCTGGTTCGCCGCTGCGATCCCAATACCCTGACTGACTCGCTGAAGCAAATTATCGAACGTAAGCGCGAAATGGACTTCCCCTGGTTCCCTGCCCGCGTGGTGTGCCACGACATTCTGGGACAAACCGCATTGGTGGATCTGGCCGGTTTGCGTGACGCCATCGCCGACAAAGGTGGCGACCCTGCCAAGGTTAACCCAGTGGTTCCAACACAGCTGATCGTCGATCACTCACTGGCAGTGGAACATGCAGGTTTCGAAGCCGATGCCTTTGAGAAAAACCGCGCCATCGAAGACAGACGTAACGACGATCGCTTCCACTTTATCAACTGGACCAAAACCGCATTCCGCAATGTGGATGTGATCCCGCCGGGTAACGGCATCATGCACCAGATTAACCTGGAGAAGATGTCTCCTGTGATTCAGGTGAGAGATGGCATCGCCTTTCCGGATACCTGTGTCGGTACCGACAGCCATACCCCGCATGTGGATGCGCTGGGCGTGATCGCAATCGGTGTTGGCGGCCTGGAAGCCGAAAGCGTCATGCTGGGTCGCGCTTCCTGGATGCGTTTACCGGATATCGTCGGGGTTGAACTGACAGGTAAGCCAAAGCCGGGGATAACCGCTACGGATATCGTACTGGCCCTGACCGAATTCCTGCGTAAAGAGCGTGTAGTAGGAGCTTATCTGGAGTTCTTCGGCGAAGGTGCTGCCGCCCTGACCCTGGGCGATCGTGCCACCATCTCCAATATGACCCCTGAGTATGGCGCGACAGCAGCCATGTTCTATATCGATGGCGCGACCATAGATTATTTGAAACTGACCGGCCGCGACGATAAGCAGGTCGCGTTGGTTGAGCAATATGCCAAACAAACCGGTCTGTGGGCAGATGCCCTGCAGAATGCCGAATATGAGCGAGTGCTCAGCTTTGATCTCTCCCGCGTGGTACGCAACGTAGCAGGTCCTTCCAATCCTCATGCCCGCGTTGCCACCAGCACCCTGGCGGAAAAAGGCATTGCTGCAGACTATCAGGAAGCGGACGGTCAGATGCCGGATGGCGCCGTTATCATTGCTGCTATCACCAGCTGTACCAACACCAGTAACCCACGCAATGTGATTGCCGCCGGTCTGCTGGCCCGCAACGCGGTGGAAAAAGGCATGGTTCGCAAGCCGTGGGTGAAAACCTCTCTGGCCCCCGGCTCCAAGGCCGTTGAGCTGTACCTGAAAGAAGCCGGCCTGCTGCCACATCTGGAAGCCCTGGGCTTCGGTATCGTGGCTTTTGCCTGTACCACCTGTAACGGTATGAGCGGCGCACTGGATCCCAGGATCCAGCAGGAAGTTATCGACAGAGATCTCTACTCAACCGCGGTACTGTCAGGTAACCGTAACTTCGATGGTCGTATTCATCCCTACGCCAAGCAGGCATTCCTGGCATCCCCACCTCTGGTGGTCGCATACGCCATCGCAGGCAGTGTGCGTTTCGACATAGAGAAAGACGTGCTGGGCAATGATGCCAATGGCAACCCTGTGACACTGAAAGATCTGTGGCCATCTGATGAAGAGATCGATGCGGTAATCAAGGAGTGCGTTAAGCCGGAGCAATTCCGTCAGGTGTACGAGCCTATGTTCGACTTAAGCGTGGACTATGGCGAGCAGAACGATCCTCTGTATCAGTGGCGTCCGCAGAGCACCTATATCCGCCGTCCACCCTACTGGGAAGGGGCACTGGCAGGCAAACGCAGCCTTAAGGGTATGCGCCCACTGGCGGTGCTGGGTGACAATATCACCACAGATCATCTGTCTCCTTCCAACGCCATTCTGGCCAGCTCGGCCGCCGGTGAATATCTGGCGAAAATGGGTCTGCCGGAAGAGGACTTTAACTCTTACGCCACCCACAGGGGCGATCACCTGACCGCCCAGCGCGCGACCTTCGCCAACCCCAAGCTGTTCAATGAGATGGTGCTGGAGAATGGACCCGATGGCACGGCGCAGGTTAAGCAGGGCTCACTGGCACGGGTTGAGCCGGAAGGCAAAGTCACCCGCATGTGGGAAGCGATTGAAACCTACATGGATCGTAAACAGCCCCTGTGCATTATCGCAGGCGCAGACTATGGTCAGGGCTCGAGCCGTGACTGGGCCGCTAAAGGGGTGCGTTTGGCCGGTGTTGAAGCCATTGTCGCAGAAGGTTTTGAGCGCATTCACCGCACAAATCTGATCGGCATGGGCGTACTGCCACTGGAGTTCCAGCCGGGCACCACCCGCAAGACTCTGGGGATAGACGGCACTGAAACCTTCGATGTGGTTGGCGAGCGGGTACCGGGTACCACTCTGACTCTACTGGTACACAAGGCCGACGGTCAGACATTGGAAGTGCCGGTGAAATGCCGTCTGGATACCGCTGAAGAGGTCTCTATCTACGAGGCAGGTGGTGTACTGCAGCGCTTTGCCCAGGACTTCCTGGCTAACGCTTAATATGAATAACCTCTTTGCGCGATCCTGAATTTCAGGCCCGACATCGCGCAAAGATTTTTATTCATCCGTTTTTAAGACAGATAAGGCAGTGTCAGTCACTGCCTGAAACTTTCCAAATTCATCCTGAATTCCGTAAGACAGGCCCTGTGTTGCCAGGTAGTCAGGACGTAAGGAACTGATAATGACGTTCAAACCTCAAATTAAAGTCCCGGCGACCTATATGCGCGGTGGCACCAGTAAGGGCGTATTCTTCCGCTTAGGCGATCTGCCACAGGCGGCACAAACGCCGGGGCAAGCCCGTGATGCCTTGCTGATGCGAGTGATCGGCAGCCCGGATCCCTACGCCAAGCATACCGATGGTATGGGGGGCGCCACCTCAAGTACCAGCAAATGCGTCATCATGAACACAAGCGCGGTGCAGGATCATGATGTGGACTACCTCTATGGACAGGTGGCCATTGGAGAGGCCTTTGTCGACTGGAGTGGCAACTGCGGTAACCTGTCGACAGCAGCAGGTGCCTTTGCCATACACGCAGGTCTGATTGACCCATCCCGGGTACCGGAGAACGGCATCTGTGAAGTACGTATCTGGCAGGCCAATATAGGCAAAACCATTATCGCCAGAGTGCCTGTGACCAATGGTGAGGTTCAGGAAACCGGTGATTTTGAGCTGGATGGCGTCACCTTCCCCTCAGCTGAGATTGTGCTGGAATTTGTTGACCCTGCCGATGGTGAAGGGGCGATTTTCCCAACCGGTAACCTGGTCGATAAGCTTGAAGTGCCAGAGGAATTAGTCACTGGCGGCGTACTCAATGCCACCCTGATCAATGCGGGCATCCCCACTATCTTCCTTAATGCCGATGAGCTGGGATACACAGGTGCAGAGCTGCAGGACGCGATTAATGGTGATGCCAGGGCGCTGGAGCGATTTGAAGCCCTGCGCGCCCACGGTGCTATCAAGATGGGACTGATTAACTCATTGGAAGAAGCCAAAACCCGTCAGCATACTCCCAAGATTGCCTTTGTCTCCCCCGCCAAAGACTATGCGTCTTCAGCGGGTAAACAGATAAAAGCGGCAGATGTGGATCTGCTGGTTCGTGCTTTATCTATGGGTAAACTGCACCACGCCATGATGGGTACCTGCGCCGTCGCCATAGGTACAGCGGCCGCAATTCCGGGCACTTTGGTGAATCAGGCTGCAGGTGGCAGTGAGCGTCAGGCCGTGACGTTCGGACACCCCTCAGGCACTCTGAAAGTCGGCGCCGAGGCCAGCTTGGTTGATGGTCAGTGGCAGGTCACCAAGGCGATTATGAGTCGCAGTGCCCGCATACTGATGGAAGGCGACGTACGTATTCCTCAGGAGTAATCCCTTCACGTAACCCCGGCCTATTCACAAGATTTGGATAGGCCCCAAGGCTGAACAGAAGCAGCGCAAGTGCTCGGTTCAGCCTTTTTTCGTTGAACGATGAAAGCTAATACTCAAAAAAGTAGTCAAGCTCACATCAAGTTGAATAATTCTAAATTTCATGCCTTAACAGCACCAATATCCAGTACAAAACACCACTAAAGCACACCCACCCAAAAATATTTAAGCAACTGACATATAAACACTTTACTTAGCTACTCAGTGTTCTGCGTCAGTTAACACATTTACCCCACAACACATGTATCACCCTTGACACAAATGTTAATTAGGATAAAAGTCATACCAATAATAAGCATAATAATCCTGCCAAGGCTCAAGTATGAAAATAACAAAGATAAAGAGTGTGCCTTTACTGATGATACTGCTGGCGACCTGGGTGCTTAACGGCTGCAGTACTACCGAACCCCAAATCAATGCCAATGAGATAAACAGCCGCTTATGGATCCCCGCTGCCGGTCCTCTGGATTTTGGACAACTGTTTGCTTCTGACAATGTCAGCTTTACGGTCAGCTACAGAATTGAGGAAAGTGGGGAAATCGCAAATATTGAACTGACCAATATTGAACCTGCCACCCAGATGGACAAAACGGCGCTGGCTCGACTGGAGCAAACCCGGTTTATCGCCACTCAGGAAAATCCGCAACGCATCCCGGTAAGCATTACCAACCGGATTGAAATCCGAACAGCTATGGCCCCTGTGTTAATGAGCAGCAAACCTCACTGACACAAGAGCGCAGAGTGAACAAAACAAAAAAGCCACCTCAGGGTGGCTTTTTTACTCCAGGCTAATCAGAGTTAAGCGTGCAGATGTGGCACCTGCACAACCCAGCCTTCAGGGCCTTGTACTTTTCCATTCTGGATATCGGTAAACAGTTGATAGATACGCTTCACTTTGGGTCCTACTTCGCCATCACCCACGGTAACAGTGCGACCATCTTCAAAGATGTATGAACCCACGGGCGATACCACTGCAGCAGTACCAAATCCACCGGCTTCGACAATCTCACCAGCTTCAATATCAGCAATAAACTTATCCAGCATGACAGTTTCCTGTCGAACCTCGCAGCCCAGCATCTCGCTAAGCTCCATGATGGAAAGAGAGGTAATGGACTTGAGAATTGTGTCAGTAAACTTAGGAATAATCACGGTGCCATCTTTAAGCACATGGAAGTGGTTCATGGCCCCCACTTCTTCAATTTGCTGATTATTCGCATCCAGATACAACACCTGTGCAGCGCCCATATCTGCTGCCGCTTTGGCCGCCCGCAGGGAAGCCGCGTAGTTACCCGCAGCTTTGGAAGCGCCGGTACCACCGGAAACAGCTCTGTGGTATTTGGTGCTGATCAGCAGGCGAATGGCATTGCTGAAGCCGGACTTATAGTAAGCACCACTTGGGCTCAGCATCACGCAGAAGGTGTAACGATTACTGGGGCTGACAGACAACCTGTCTTCAGTGGCGAAGATAAAGGGGCGGATATACAGACAGGCGCCCGGCTGGCGTGGGAACCACAAACGATCCACATCGATCAGTGCCTGAATCGCCTTAACCTGCATATCTTCCGGCAGATGGGGAATACAGACAATCTCACCACTGCGGTTCATACGCTCGGCATTTTTGTTTATGCGGAAGGTATAGATTTCGCCATCGTCATGCATAAAGGCTTTGGCACCTTCAAAAATAGCCTGGCCATAATGCAAAGACATGGTACCCGGCATAAGTTCAAACGGGCCATAAGGTTCGATCCGGGGATCACGCCACTCGCCGTCATAAAAATCCATGACGAACATATGATCGGTGCGATGTACGCCAAAGCCGACATCCCCTTCCGGCACGAAAGGTTCCGAGCGGCGTTGCGATGAGGGTTTTAAATTATATTTTATTTCCATGGCATACCACCTTGTTGATTGTTTGAGCAGACTAGGGAGAGGCTCAGGCAAAGTCAAGTTGGTGGCATGGCTATCGTAAAATTACTCAGCTGCAGCCTGTCTGCTCACGGGTACAGCCTATAGTTTCCCCCGGTTTGACCATGGCCAATTGGTTGCAGGCTGCACAGGTCATATGGGCCCGGTAGTGTTTATCGAAAAAGACCTTGGTTTGATATTCAAGGGCATCAAACTTCTCACGGGTCAGCGGCAGACTCCAGTTATATTGAGCCATCAGACGCGCCAAATGACGGTAACAGGTCTCCCGGCGCTCCCCGAGAAATTCAGGATTAATCAGCTGACTCTCGAACTGGGTCAGCGAGCCGGTCAAATAGAAGGCAATACCCTGTGCCAACTCGCTCTGCTGAAGCGGTGTCGCCTGTAATTCGCCACGGGCAACGGCCTCCTCCAATGAGCTGCGGATAAAGGTCCAGAAAGTGTTGATACGTTTTTTGAAGCGCTCAATCTTATCGGCACTGGCCAACTGCCACACCATGGTGTTGACCGAGACAGACCTCAGGGTAAAGAAGCTCTTCGAACGCTTAATCGTCTCAAAGGTGAATAATACTGGCAGTAAAGCCTTTTCCTGAGCTGTCAGCTCGGGATTCTGACCAATGAAAATCGGCAGGTTGTTACTGGTAGCATTACGCATAAACAGGCATACCAGAATATCTTCTTTACCCTCAAAGAATTTGTACAGAGTACCGGTAGAGCACCCCACCTCCTTGGCCAGTTGTGAGAACTTAAAAGACACTATGCCCTGAGTTTCAATCAGGTACTCGGCAGCGTCCAGAATTTGGTTGCATCTCAATGTAGTCAGCGGCTCGGATGGGCACTTCATATTTGTATCACCTTAGGGTTAGTGGCGACGGCGAGTATGTGTAAACTTCAGGCAAAACAACAGCAGCCCCTCATTAAAGCTGAAGCTGATTCACATTTCCCTTCAGTTAATATAATCAATCCGTGAATTACCTCATGCCACGGGGCCTGGCGGGGAGAAAACTTGTTCGTGATATTAATCATGAAGAAAGTTTCCACTCGATTCCGGCCGTGAGCCAGTTCACTTCCTGACCTTCCAAGCACAGATATCTTGATGCCATCATTTAGTGAGGTCATCAAAATGCAAAACAGACGTAACTTCCTCAAGCTCGGTGCCAGTGCGGCATTGGGTGGTCTGGCAGCCAGCTTCCCTGCAGCAGCTGCTTCTTCCTGCGGTAAAGAAATCAAGTGGGATGAAACCCATGACGTAGTTATCATTGGTTCTGGTTTTGCGGGTCTGTCCGCAGCGCACAACGCCAAGAAACAAGATCTGGGGTCAGTACTGGTACTGGAAAAGATGCAGGTTATCGGTGGTAACTCTGCAATCAACGGTGGTTGGTTCGCCGTTCCTCGCAACCCAATCCAGCTGGCTCAGGGCATCAATGATGATAGCCCGGAAGAGCTGGTAAAAGACCAGATGATCTCCGGTCGTGGTATGGCCAGCCGTCCTCACCTGATGCGTATTGCTGAGCACGCCCTGGAATCTTTCGAGCAGTGTGTGGCTAACGGTGTGACCTTCCGTGAAGGCTTCAACATGCAGGTTGGTGGTCACAACAAGGCCCGTGCCGTTCGTACTACCTATGGTACCGGTGGTGAAATCACTCAGAATTACTATGAAACCTGTGTGAAGCAGGGCGTTGACTTCCGTAAGCAGGCTTACGTTGAAGACTTCATTATGGATGGCACCACTATTGTTGGTGTGAAAGTTCGCTTTAACTATCAGTTCCCGAATACCAAATCAGGCCAGGTTAAGTTCATCAAAGCCAACAAGGGCGTGGTGATCGCGACCGGTGGTTTTGCACAGAACATGACTCTGCGTAACCTGTTCGACCCATCTATCGACCCAACTTACGATTGTACCAATGCCAAAGGTGCAACCGGTGAAGTGACCATGACTGCTATGTCTCACGGCGCTCTGTCAGTTCATATGAACATGATTCAGTCTGGCCACTGGGGCAGCCCGGACGAAGGCGGTTTCGGTTGGTCCAACGCTCTGCTGTCTATCACCTGGCACGAAGGTATGGTAGTGAGCGTACTGGACGGCAAGCGCTTTATGGACGAGCGTCGTGACCGTAAGTACTGCTCTGAGCGTATCAGCGCCAACCGCTACCCGGACAACAGCCCTGCGTACCCAATCGCCTTCTTTAACTACAACGATCATCCAAACGATGACCGTGTAACCCGTGCAGTACGCGACAAGATGGCCTGGGTGATGAACTCTGTAGAAGAGATGGCTGAGCGTTTCAACATCGACCCTAAAGCGCTGCAGGAGAATATTGACCTGCACAACAAGCACGTTGCTGAGCGTCATGACCCTCTGTTCGGTCGTAAGATGGACACTGCCCGTCACCTGGAAGCGCCTTTCGTGGTATCCCGCGTATGGCCAAAAGTTCACTACTGTATGGGTGGTCTGAAGACTGACACCGAAGGTCGTGTACTGGCATCCAAAGATCTGGGCGTAATGAAAAACCTGTATGCCATCGGTGAAGCGACCGGTGGTACTCACGGTGAAACCCGTCTGAGCTCCTGTGCCTGTCTGGAAGGCCTGGCCATGGGTATCGTAGTTTCTAAAACCATCAAAGCTGACGCTTAATTAAGGAGCGCATAATGAAGAAGTTATTAACCGCTCTGGTAGTAGGCATGGCATTGAGTGGCGCTGCTCAGGCTGGCGACATGGTTAAGATGATGGGCAAACTGGAAGGCCGCGCCAACCACGAAATGCTGCATGATGATTGCGCTAACTGTCACGTAGACAAGAATAAGAAAGCGATCGACGACAGCAGCTGTATCGCCTGTCACGGTAAGCCATCAGAGATCGCCATTGACGAAAGCATCCTGCCGGTTCACGAAGCCAACCCGCACAAGTCAGTACACTTCGGTGATGGCGCAAGCTGTCTGGCATGTCACGCTGAGCACAAGCAAAAAGCCCCAATCTGTACCGACTGTCACCGCACCTGGTTCGAGGTGATGTAACAGTCATGCATTCAGGGTTATTCGCCAGCTGCGAATAATCCTGTGCACGGATTGCAATATTTAGTCGGCCTTTACCACGGTAAGGGCTGACTTTCTGCGTTTCAAAAACACCCACACAACATAACCATCTCACAAAGCCACACCAGCAAGCATAAGCTTCGACACAGACACAACATTCATCAGATTTTTCACCACCAGTTTGAACCTGCAAAGCCAATTCAACACATTGCCGCTACACCAGAGTTTCAAGCTGGCGTCACAAATAAATAAGTTGGTAACCGAATTAACGTTAACTGCATCACTAATTGGCAATGCGCTGGCTGGTGAATTGATTCAGGTGAAAGGTAAACTCCTTGGTCGCGAAAATCATAGTTTTAGCTATGAAGATGGCTGTCAGGCTTGCCACCAGGGATCCGGCAAGAAAACGCAATCTATGTTGCAGTCATGAACTTCACGACACCAAGCAACATCGAAATGGACCAAAGCGATCTGGCTGTACCGAAAGCCCATCCGCGCAAGTCCATCCACTTCGGTTAAGGCGCAACCTACCCGGCCTGTTTCACTGAGCACAACGAGAAGGCTCAGCGGCTGTATCAGTGTCAGCGCACCAGGCTCGAAGAGATGTAATTAAAAATAAGGGGAGGTGTCCAACACAGACAACCTCCTCTGTGTACCTAGGAATAAGAATGATGAACACTAAGTTTATGTTGTCCTTAGTGGCTGCTGCCGTAACCGCGAGCACTTTCTCTGCTCAGGCAGCTCAGGAAGATGGAGTTAACTTCGGCGGCTCTGTTCGCGCCAACTACCACTGGGTTGATGACAAGGACACCAGTGCCGACAAAGGCGGTGAATTCAAGTTTGACGTAGTAACCGCTAAAGTCAGCGCCAAGCAGGGTAACTTTGGTCTGGAAGCCGAATACCGTTTTACCGGTAGCGACGACTTCCTGAAGTACGGCTACGGCTACTACAACATCAACCCTGACATGCAACTGCAACTGGGTGTAGCCATGGTACCGTTTGGTAATCCAAACGTTGCGTCCAATTCATGGTGGATGAGCATCGGTTACTACATGGGCTTCGAAGAAGACTATGACACTGGTGTGAAACTGGTTTACAAGAAAAACGGCTGGGCTACCGATATCGCTTACTTCAACGGTGCTGAATACAGCGCGAACGTTTACAAGAAGTACGCCGGTGATATCGCTACTGGCACCATTGATGGTCGCGAATACAACAACGAAGAGCGTAACCAGTTCAACCTGCGCCAGACCTATACTGTTGAGCACCACGGCGGCTCCACCACTTTCGGTGGTTCTGTTCAGTACGGCCAGCTTTATAACAGCCTGACCAACAACAGCGGTGACCGTCACGCGTTCGCGCTGCACATGAGCACCAACTACCAGGGCTGGAACTTCACCGCTCAGGCGATCAGCTATGAGTTTGATGCTGCTGATGCGCAGAAAGGTACCGAGCACATGATCGCCTTCGCTCAAGGTGGTTCTTTGCTGGAAACTGCTGACAAGGGTCAGCTGTACACCTTTAACGTTGCCAAGACTATCGCCACTGATTTCGGTAGCGTGAAGCTGTACAATGACTTCAACGTGATGACTCCTGATGTTGAAGACGAAAGCTTCAAGAACAGCTACCAGAACGTTACCGGCGCAGCTATCACTGCTGGCCCAACCTACTCCTCTATCGACCTGTCTTTCGGCAAAAACATGTGGGGCAGCTCTCTGGCCGCTTCCGGCATCGGCCTGAACGATGGTGTTAACGAGTGGGATGCCCGCATCAACGTTAACGTTGGCTACTACTTCTAAGTCGCCCATCCAAACAGCAATCAAATGCTGAATTGATGACCCAAAGGCCTGCAATCGCAGGCCTTTTTGCTGTTTGTCACAAAGCCATGCCATGATTTGAAGTTAGGGTCTGTTGACCTTTGAAGATGGTTTTTGCAGCTTTTTGTCGTTGTTTTATACAAAGCAACGCGATTGTGGTGTAGTTGTTCTACATAAATGAGCGTTAATGCAGTAGAAAGCGACGACAAACGCTGCCCGAAGGGCTCGGCTATACGCGCTTTACTCTTTGTTGCAAGGTATTTGCTTAGGCCCCTAGGCGGCACACCTTGCGTCGCGATTAAAGCGCGTCTATCTCGAGCAAAATTCAACCATGAAAGGTCACCAGACCCTAGTCACTGAAATTCAAAATTTCACCAGAGCAAAAATATTCGCGACATGGTTCACGAATAAGTTTCTCAGTGCCAATTGGCCGTGATCAAATTCACCGTTAGCACATTTCAGGCGTTCTATTCTTGTTGCATCCAGAGCACAATGCGCCCGCTTTAGAGGCCTGTGCCCTATATACGAAAAAGTGAGATGATGACGATGAAACTGAAAATGATCTGCGCCCTGGTGGCTGCCGTGACCTCTTCCGCCGCTATGGCCTCTGGCCCTCAGTGCAACCACGCTCAACTGCCATATCAGCAGATGACACCAGTTCCATACGACAGCTCTCCACACGTTCCTCAGGACACCATCCCTGAGCAGTGCCGCGACCCACAGGTTGAAGCCTACATCGCTGACTGGGAAGCCGGTAAGATTGACTTCAACACTATCGAACCCAACGACAGCATCGCGAAAGATCAGCGCTTCTGTAAGGGCCTGGACGACAATGGTAACGTTCTGGAAGTTAAAAACTGCGACCTGAAAAACGCACCAGTAGGCTACATGTGGAAAGATCTGGCTGACGCGCCAATGGTTATCGGTATCACCAATGGTGGTAAATCAGACCATGAGCCACACTTCCACGGCCAGCCTGAGTGTTACTACGTAGTAAACGGCGAAAGCCCGACTCTGGCTGACAACAAGTTCCGTCCACTGAAGAAGGGGCAGTACTTCTACATTCCTGGTAACCACATCCACAACACCCCAATCATGAACGAAGAAGGTCTGGGTGTAATGTACTGGTATCCAAACAACGCCCACTTCAACGGCTTCAAGTACTACTGGCGTAAAGATGTGAAGAACCTGCGCGTTGCTGAAGAAGCATTCGACCGCGTAGACGAAATCCGTAAGCGTGACCTGGGCCTTGGTCCATACGGCACCAACGAAGCTTTCTTCAAGAAGTGATCACTTCTGAATAATTGCTCCCCTTTCGAGGGATAAAAATGGCCGCAACTGCGGCCATTTTTATTTATCTCCCGTCAGAGCTCAGGGAGCACCACGCCCCCCAACGGCCTGAACAGGCTGGCCCTGCTCTTCAAGCCAAAGCACCCAAGCAAGTGCCTCATCATCTATGTCAGGACTCGCAGGCAAATCGCCAACAAACTCCTGTCCAGTTCCGGGTATGTCTGTGACAGAGAGCACCACAAACGGATTGTTGAGCGTCCTGCCCTGGTTCTCCCCCCGCTTCACAACCACCTTTGCAGTGGGTAGCACCCAGGCAAACCTGAGCCGGGCATCTTTTTGTAATGGCCTTGAAAATCCCGCCTGAAGCAATCCTTTGTCAATCTGAGCAGTCAGCACTCCAGCCTCTGTTTCAGACAACTCAGGTACTGGCGTCAGCGACCAGCCAAGTAAGGTCCAACGTCTGATCTCATCACCGTTAATCATCAGCTGTGGTGTATACACCTGGGAGCTTAAATCACCGCGATAGTAGGCGTACTGACGATCGGTGAACTCTCCCTGTGACCAGGTATCCTCCCAGCCAAGGTTGTTCCAGTAGGTAACATGAAAAGAGAGGGGGAATACCCGCTGCCAAAGTTGAGGATGTGTATCCAAATCGGCCAACCAGTTGTCTGCCGGAGGGCAGGAACTACAGCCCTGTGAAGTGAACAGTTCAATAACAAGGGGGCTCAGCTTACTGCTGTGATACTCCCTCACCTCTGCACTGACGGCAGGCGCCAGCATCAGTGACACCAGTGCAATGGATATTTTGAAGCCCATATCACCCCCGGATTTCGATTAGTACTGCAAAACAGACCCGAAAAAATCAACCTTGATTTCATACGGGCTTGAACTTGAACTCATACTGTGTCGTTCTAGTGTTAAAGCATGAACTAAAAAAATTGAATGGTGGCAATATGAATACCTATCAGGCAATTCCCTGTGCCAGATATGACTATCTGGAGTTGGCGTGTATTCGTCACTATCCACTTGCCCTTGAACTTCGCAGCGGTGAAGTGTTGCATGGTAAGGCTGTCACTACTGAGACCCGGGCAGACAAGAGCGAATGGCTTGTGGTGGAAACGCCGGTAAAAACCCGATCTATCAGATTGGATCAGATTATGGCAATCACCCCCCAGCAAGAGGGGGCGGATTTTGGTCGGGTCAGTATCGCGGACGAACAACCCAGCTCAGAGTCCGGTTAACTCTCTGCACGTCTGCTCATCCACCACTGCAATCCTCCCACCAGCAAAATGCAGCTGACAATGGCAAGACTCCAGCTGCCAAGCTTGCCAAACCCGGCATTCAGCATTTGAAAGCCTACCAAAGAGCTGGCGGCCACAGTTAAGGCGAAAGGCAACTGAGTTAATACATGGGCTCGTGGCTCACAACCACTTGAGGTGGCACTCAGCACACTGGTATCCGAAATTGGCGAACAGTGATCGCCAAACACTGAACCAGCCAGGACCGCGCTCAAAGCCGGCAGCAGGAGTTCAGGAGCTACCTGAGAAGCGATCTCCGCACCAATGGGGATCATAATGGCAAAGGTTCCCCAACTGGAACCAGTGGCAAATGCCATCACAGCGCAAAGCAAAAACATTCCGGCCACCAACAAAGATGGATTCAGATAGAGCTCTGCCAGATGAGCCAACATACCGGCAATCTTCAGATCTTTAATAACTGAACCTATCATCCAGGTGAACAGCAAAATACCTATGGCCAGGCCCATACTGCGGGTGCCATGGAGAAGATCTGCCAGTAGTTCGCGCAGACTGCGACCGGTCGCCCTCATCATCACCAGGCATACTGCAACAGCCAACATTGCGGCATTACGCATGGCAGCGCCTATATCTGCTGCGGCCAACCAGGCCATAACTCCGGGCGCCTGCGCATTGCTGGCACCTGACCACAGGGTTAACCCTACAGATGCCACCAAGAGTGTCAGCATCGGCAGCAATAGCAGCCAGGGGTTTCCTTTGGAGACAGTAGCGGACAAAGGCGCTTGTGGTAACTCACGTCCAAAACCAAACCCCTGCCAGGCAACATACAGGGACACAGCAATAGTCAGCACGGCATAAAAGTTCATTTGGCCCAGTTCAACAAATGCCGACAACGGAGATACAGGCAGGAAACTAATTCCGGCTAACAAGGCAATCAGATAAGGTCCCCAGCTGGAGAAAGGCAGCAGAGCGCAGAGAGGAGAAGCATTTGAGTCGACAAAGTAGGCCAGCTGTTCCCGACGAATTTGATAACGTTCGCTCAATGGCTGACATACGTGCCCTACGGCCAGACAGCTGAAGATGCCATCGATAAACACCAGCCAGCCTAACAATATTACCCCGAGTCGGGCCTGTCTGCGGGTACGAATGCGGGTATAAAGCCAGTCACCGAAGGCGGTCACAGCCCCACCCCGGGCAAATAACTGGGTCATCACTCCCAGCAGTATCATGGCGGCCAGTACATCAAGGTGCCAGCTTTGCCATTGACCATCCCGGTACAGCTGACGGCTGGCGATATCCAGCAGGTATTCCAGAGATTGCAACGGCTGCAGCTGAGTGTAAACCAAAGCGCCGGCAAGAATACCGGCCCCAAGCGCCAACAAGGTATGACGGAAGATAAGCGCCAATACCAGGGTCAGCACCAAGGGCAAAAAAGCCGGTAAATATACATCCATTGCCAGTAACTCCACTCGCTGCGATGCCGTTTTAAGATGACTTTGGCACTAACCGGCTGCGCGGCAATGCCTGAAATGAGACGATTCAGCCAGAGAGTATCACTGTTTTTAGTGTCGACTTAACCACAAAATGCTAAAAATCTTTAAACATCATCTAATTAATGAACGAAATTTGTGCACTTGAGTGACTCAGCTATTCCTCTGGCCCTGCGCACTGCTAGAATCAGAGCCTCATCATTGCATCCTTAATACAGGAAGGACTCCCATGAGCCTTGAATTACTGTCCAAACTGGAAACCAAAATCCAGGCGGCACTGGAAACCATCGAACTTCAGAAGATGGAACTGGAAGAAGAAAAGCAGAAGTCTGCTCAACTGCAACAGCATAACGAGCAACTGCAGCAGGAACTGAACAGCTGGAACGAGAAAGTTACCGGTTTGGTAGGTTTGCTGAACAACGAAGTCGAATAAGGCTTGGTTCATGATTCGCGGCCTCAAGTCATTATTTGAGGCCGGAATATCAGGAGCAGGCTCAGGCGCTTTTTGCGGCTTCGACCTGCTGATTGATCATCTGATTTAGCTCACTGACAACCTGCTTAACCTCTGGCTCGCTTTTACGGGGAAGCAGAAACCGCCCTTTCTCAAACTCCAATCTACCCAGGTCTTTTACCCAGATAACACCGTTCAGTACGATGCGGGCGTGTTTTACTATCAATTTAGGTGCATATACGGGAAAAACTCTCACATGACCTCCTTCTTAAAGACGGCAAGTCCAATACCAGCGCGTCAATTCTTGTTATGGTCTGTTGGCTCTACCCTGTCACCGGGACAAGTACTGCACTGAATCAAGTCGTGTCTCAGGGCCGGCGCAAAGTTTACATTCTTTTGACCTCTTGTCAGCTCCGCAAGTTTCATTCGGCAACAATTATTTTTGTAAATAAATCCTTCCAACCATACCCTCATCAGGACTCAGCCAAGCTCAAATGTTGCGCAAATGATAACTTGTCAAAAGTTTGACGCTCTGTTAGGTTTGTCTCGTTACTCAGGGTAAAACTGAGCCTTCTGGCTCAATGTCACCGCGTTTCTTGCGACCAGGGAGCGCGGTTTTTTTTGCACTTTTTTCGTGCATCCTACCTGTGTAAATGCGCTAATCCAGTGCAAAAACAATTGGTTCAGACACAAAAAAGGCACCCTAAGGTGCCTTTGCAAGAATGTCGCCAATAATGCTTATGGCTTGTTTTGCGCCAGGTAGTAAGCGATGTCCAACATTTCCTGATAGCTCTTGATATTCTCAGTCATCACCAGGTACTTGTCGTTCACTACCAGAGAAGGTACGCCGCGGATACCTGCGTTCTTGGTATCTTTACGCATCTTGGCAACCTGAGAGTTCACCATAAAGGAGTTGGCTGCAGCATCGAAATCCTTGCCGGATACGCCATTGGCAATAAACAGATTACGAATATCATCGATGCCCGCAAAGCGCTGACGCTTTTCATGGATAGCGGCGAACATGGCTGGCTCAACCTTATCAGTCACGCCCAGTTGTTTGGCAATCGCAAAAGCACGGGACATCTGCTCACCCATTGGGCCGCCGATAAATTCAACGTGAGCCTGCTCAAAACCTACACCCTGAGGCAGCGTCTTTTTAATGGTTGGTACTACAGACTTGGCAAAGTTATAGCAGTGACCACAGTAGAATGAGAAAAACTCAGTAATCTCAGGCTTGGCACTGCCAGGTCCCTGGTTGATCACCTTGTAGTGGACGTTTTCTTTAAAGTCAGCGGCATTGGCCATCAACGGTGCCATCAGCAAAGCAGCAACCATTAAGATTGTTTTTTTCATCTGTTTTCCCTATTTCAATGTGTCTGCCAACTTATACCCAAGGGTATTCAGCTTGTGGGGCAGACTAACACAATTGTTTTTTTGAGTGTAGTAACCCCAAAAAGTTCACCAATCTCTTGATTTACTTATTTACTGGTTAGTCTATCTACTCAATATGACTGCAAACTTAATGCAGGCTCTGCCAACAGCTGCAACTGTTCCCGGTAGGCACCAATCTGTTGCTGCCAATAGGTATCTTCCGCAAACCAAGGGAAGTACATAGGAAACGCAGGATCTTCCCAACGACGGCTAATCCAGCCACAGTGATACAACATGCGCATGCCTCGCAGCGCCTCAACCAAAGCCAGTTGTTTGTGGTCAAAGGAGCAAAACTCCTCATAGCCCTCCAGCAGGATATCAAGCTGCATCAGTTGAGTGGGCCTGTCTCCGGATAACATCATCCACAAATCCTGCACTGCGGGCCCCATACAGGCATCGTCCAAATCAACAAATCCCGGGCCATCCGGCGTCCACAGAATGTTGCCTGGGTGCAGATCACCGTGCAAACGAATATTCTTGTGGGAATGAGCCTGCCAGATTTGGTCTATACCCGATGCCAATGCCTCAGCAGCATCGAAAAAATCAGTCTCCAGATGAGCAGGTACATGCAAATTCTGGCGCAGCCCTTTGATGGCATCATGACACCAGATGTTCGGCGACAGCTGAACCCTGTGAGCAAAAGGCCTGGCACTGCCAAGTTGATGGATACGGCCAATAAAGCGGCCTATCTGTTCGAGGTGGTCAAAGTTATCCACCTCAAATGGACGCCCGCCGATTGAGGGAAACAGGGTAAATCGGTAACCCTGAAAATGATGCAGTGTTACGCCATCCACCGCCAGAGGCTCAGCCACAGGGACTTCCTGCTGGGCAAGCTCATGGGTAAAGCTATGCTCTTCCTGTATCTGCTCATCACTCCAGCGACCGGGACGATAGAACTTCACTACGTACCGGTTTCCCCTGTCACAGCGGAACTGGTACACCCGGTTTTCATAGCTGTTCAGTGCCAGCAAGCCTGTTTCCGGGTAGATCCCCAGACTTTCTATCGCAGTCAGGATTACATCAGGCGTTAATCCATGATAATCAGTTGCCAAAGGCATTTGCGGCATCTCAGTGTCTCTCAATTGCGGCGACCGGCAGTAACCGACTCAAATAATCCAGTACTTCCAGCTCATCCTGGCGTTCAACGCTCAGCCAGCAGATATCGCCATAAAATTCATAGTGGAGCCACAGGCGGGTTCCTTCAAAATCCAGTAACCATTGGTGCCTGTCTGCGCCCCATTGCTTTTCCAATACCCGGCAATCCAGTGCTGTTGTCAGAGGCAGAGCAAAATCATCAAACTGTTCAAAGTCCACCTGAGCATGAATTTGCAGGCTTAAATTTGTCGGGTCCAGTTGAAACCCGGCAACCTTGATCTGTTCCATTGGAGCTTCTCCCAATCCTTTACGTGGCACGAGTCCACGACTTCATGAACTAACTGCTGCATGAGCAGATAAGTCCTTCTCCCCAATCCGGTGGTCGGCGGGCATACTGCGCCATATCGGCTTGCTCGTCAAATGGATTACGAAGCAGCTGATAAAGGGTCTCCAAAGGCTGATTATCTCCAGCTTCAGCGGCCTCAATCGCCTGCTGTGCGAGATAATTACGCAATATATATTTGGGATTTGCCGCAGCTCTTTGACGCTGCCAATCCCCGGCATCTGCAACGCCGTTAACTCTGTCTCGGTATGCAGAAAACCAATCATCAAACTCCGCGGTATCCCGACACTCGTCTCGCAGGGCAAACTCCATAGCCCCCGGTTCAAATCCGGCAAAGGCTCTCATGCTGTTGGTGTAGTCGAGATGATTATTCTTCATCAGCTTCATCAGCCCGCCGACCAGAGCCAAATCTGTCCCTTCATCAGCGGCGACTATTCCCAGTCGATTACGCATCAGTTGCAGATACTTGTCCACCAGCGCCTGCTGGTAACCATTTAACCCAGCCATAAGGTCATCTGATGGGATAAGCGGTACCAGTGCCTGCGCCAGCCGTTGCAGATTCCAAAGGCCAATACCAGGCTGCTGATCGAAGGCATAGCGTCCATGGGGGTCTGAATGGTTGCAGATAAAGCCTTCCTGATAGGTATCCAGAAATGAAAATGGTCCGAAATCGAAGGTGTCCCCCAGAATCGACATATTGTCAGTATTCATTACGCCATGGGCAAAACCGCTGGCTTGCCAGTGGGCGATCATCTCAGCGGTTAACCGAACGACTTCGGCGAACCAGGCTTTGTAGCCACTGGCATTGGCTTCCAGATGGGGAAAGTGGTGAGCAATGGTAAAGTTTACCAGTTCACGAAGGCGACCCCTGTCCTGCTCACCATGAGTGATATATTCAAAATGGCCAAAGCGGATATGACTACGGGCAAGGCGCACAGTAATCGCACCGGTTTCCTGGGTTTCCCGCCACACGGGCGTATCTGAGCCAACCACGGCCAGCGCTCTGGTTGTGGGGATCCCCAGATGATACAGAGCTTCAGAGGCCAGAAACTCGCGCACGGCCGATCTCAGTACCGCCTTGCCATCACCATGCCTTGAATAGGGCGTTTTGCCGGCGCCTTTGAGTGCGATATCCCAGAATTCACCATGAATATCTTTAGCCTCGCCCAATATCATGGCGCGACCGTCACCCAACCTTGGCGAATAGCCACCAAACTGATGTCCGGCATATACCTGAGCATAGTAGCTGGCATCCTGCATTCTGGCGTTACCGGAAAACACTGCCAGCGCATTGGCATCCGGCTCTGCCAAATTCAGCATATGGGCAGCATCCTGGCTCCACATCAGCCAGCGGGGATTATCCAGACCTTCGGGCTCAACCAGGGAGTAGGCTCCCGGTAATTGGTTTACAAAGTCCTGTCTCAGTTCCATCCGCACTCCCTTATTACATGCTCAATCAGCGACTGAGGTCCTCACAATGAAGCAGTCCCTGTTCATCAGTCTTACACTGGAAACCACATACGTAATCGCCCTTGTCTCCGGCCAGTTTTCTGAGTCCCTGACCTTTAAGGCGGCATTGGTCCAGGGTGTCGTAATAGCCGTTGATGGCATCCATCTTCAGGCTGGAGATCTGGATAAGCTGCTCACCGGATTGCACATCAGGCTGATAAATCAAACTCCACTTGGCACTCTGGGTACAGGCTGACAGTGCCAGCAAACCAATAAAAACAAATGACAGGCGTTTCACTTCACACTCCACTAACAGGCGCTGCCTGCACCGACAAAAAGAAAAAGCGAACCATTGGCTCGCTTTCATTGTACACAGCACAGGGGCTGCTAATAACCATGATTATCTTAGCGGTTTATCCCGCTGCTTTTTGTTGGGCCCGCCGGATACGGGTAATTCGACCGGCAAAACCTGTCACAGTGCCATCTTCCAGTCCCAGAGACTCGGCCTGTTCGCACAGGGCAATCGCCTCATTATAAAAACCTGAGTCAGTCAGCAAAGTGGACATCTGCATATGGCCGGTACCTGTCAATGCACCTTTGGCGCTTTGTTCCACAAAGGCGACCTCATCAGCGAACCTGGGCAACAGTTTGGCTCCCCAGGCCAACATGTCCGCCTGCTTACGCTGCTTATAACACTGATTGACCAATGCCAGCAGTAGCGCGTAGCCTTCAGCCGAATTCGCTTTTGCCAGATACTGGGTGATCTCCTCGGTTGTCACGGCTGCTGGAACCGGTAATGGCATGGCAGGCGTTGCCTCCAGATCGTCAAGATCATCAATTGGCTCTGGCTCTGGCTCTGGCTCTGGCTCTGGCTCTGGCTCTGGCTCTGGCACAGATTGAGCGCTGACATCTGACTCTGAAACCAGTACAGGCTCTGTCTCTGGCGGAGAAACAGCTTGGTTGCCAGATTCCACCTCCGGCTGCGGTTTGGACTCAGCTTGCGCTTCAGCTTCAGGTGCTGCAGTCTCCGTCTCGCTGGCTTCTGTGGCCTGTGCTTCATGCTCCATTCTGGCGTCAAACTCTGCATCCCGGTTTAACTCAGACTGCTCCAGTTCCTCTTTAGCGAGTCGCTGCGCCCGCATATATAAAAACACGCCAATGGCCACCAGCACGACAATCGCAAGAAATTTCATCATTTCATCACCTTATTCATTTCCGGTAAGCCAGTGCATTGCAAAAGCGGGCATTAACCAGTGAACAGAAACTCACCGCTATTATTAAGGGATAAGTTCATCACAGATCAACCCAAATGGCGGATATTTCACCTTTTTAAAGTTAAAAGCCGCCATTTACCGAATAACAGCTGACGATATAAGATGCATTGTGTGCGCAGCTTCAAGAAACAGCACATGGATTTTGCGCCATCAAGACACCGAACATAAGATGTCATCAGGCACTGCAGGAATACTCATTAAGATGACACAACCAATAATTCTGGGTCCCAGGCTCACTCGTGAATACGACACCATGGCGCTGATGGTCGGCTTGTACTGCCGCGATCATCATGGCTCAGAATCTCCCTGCCCTGAATGTAGTGAATTCCTTGAATATGCCCGCATGCGTCTCGATCGTTGTCCCTATGGCGAAGACAAACCAACCTGCAGCCGATGCCCGGTTCATTGCTATAAGCCGGAACCCAAAGCCCTGGCCAAGACTGTGATGCGTTATGCCGGACCAAGGATGATATGGCGTCATCCAATTATCGCTATCCGTCACCTGTTACACGAACGCGGAGAGATGGCAGGTAAGCCACCAAGGGATATGTCCAACCGGCGGCAAAGGCAAAAAAAAGACGATTAGAGAGAAACCTCTTAAACCAGGCAACACCTGTTATCGGCAGATATTTTTTACACTGCTGGTTTAGCCCTGGCCCGCTAGCGAGTACAATTGCCGGCGAGGTAAGCATATGAACGGTTTTGGCCATTTTTTTCTTGAAGCATATTGGTGGTTATCACTGCTGGGCGGTATTCACTGTCTGCTGTTGAGCCTCTATATCCGCTACATCTACAAAGAGAGTCAGGATAACCATAAACTTTTGGCTGGCATATTCAGTCTGGTATCCCTCTACTTCTTTACCGGCCTTATTAACTATCAGAACAGTCCCGCCCCGCTGCATATGCTGTTCGTCCTGATTATCCCTGTCTATTTCCTGCTGATGCCCATGCTTTATCTCTACTGTAAACGTGGCCTGTCTCAGGAAGTGATGGATGTAAGGTATTCGTGGCATTACGCACCGGCACTGATCATGTGTATTGTCGCCGTAACGACCGTGGTGTGGGGCTGGTACCATGCCTCTGATGGCTGGCAGCTGGCATTCGACAGTATGGGGCGGCTGGAACACCTTGGCGTGGTCGGTACTTTATTGCCAGCACTGCTCAGCATTCAAGCCTGTGTATACTTTGTGCTTCTGCTGAAGTTGCTTCGTCGGTATCGTGGGCGCAGCCACAGAGCGCACACTGAAAGCCTCAGAGATATCAAGTTTCGTTGGCTGCTGGCACTGACCACAGCTTTGCTTGGCAACTGGGTTATTCGTATGTTTCTGTTGATCCTGCCCTTCTATCTCGGTGGTGAAATATCCCCTGTAGAAAAGGCGTTGCCACGGCTGCTGTTACTGCTGACCGTTTATGGGCTGGCGATATTTGGCCTCAAACAGATCACCCGTGCGGCATACTTGCGGGGAACTCTGGCAACCAAGCCGACCGTGTCGCAGCGCTCATCCAGCCAGTTGCTGGATTCTGAAGAGCTCAGCTTTCTGCAGAAAATTCTCAACGAAGATAAAGACTAAACAAACAAAAGCCCGGCATTGCCGGGCTTTTCTGTCAAATGACTTAGCCTTTATTCATGGCCCCAGGGCGCTGGCGGCAGAGCAACTGGCCTGGTCAGGTCAAAATCGACTCTGAAATCGCGATTTTCCCGGGTCAGGCGATAGGTAAAGGTCTCCGGATAAACATACATGTGCCAGACATTGGTCACTGACTGGGACAGGCCATTTTGTTTAAAATTATCAATGGAGAAGTCATCCACAGGGAATGACTGCTCATTGGCCGTCCCGGTAGAAGCGGTGTGACCGCCGTACATGGTGACCTTATCCTCACTGCCATCTTCATGTCTGTGATCATGCTTAAGCAACAGGCCACCACCGGTTCGGGTAATCACCCAGGTACGGGATCTGTCTTCACCTACGTGGAAAGGGACCTTAAGTTCAATATCGCTGCATTCACGAACATGCATTACCAGACGCTGGCTTGCAAAGTTGGCATCCGCTTCATTGCCGGAGGTCACTTTACCTTCAAATGCCTGACCACAATGGGCACGCAGGGCATCAAAAAAAACATCTTGAGAAGCAGGGGTATCGGCCATTGCCGACGCAGACAGGCCACAGAGGGCCAGGGTATACAGGCTTGCTTTCATTATCGTTATTCTTCCTTGTATGACTGCCTGAATGCGCTAAGCCTATGATTGACTCAGCGTGCCGATTCAGTCACCAAACCAGCGGGTCATGGTTGCATTTGATTTGGTTTTGACTTCCTCATCAATAAACAAGCTGACCATACCAATGGCGGCCGCCAATGCTCCCAGATCATCGGTAAAACCCATCATGGGCGTGAGATCAGGAATCGCATCCAGCGGCATAATAAAGTAACCCAGAGCACCAAATATCACTCCTTTTGCCCAGGTGGGCGTATCAGGACGCTGAGCGGCGTAATACAGCCACAAAGCTTTCTCGACCACTTCCTTACCCGCTGTACGGGCATAGTCAGTCAGTTTTTGCCAAAAACCCTGTTCAGTAAATTCTTGCTCAGACATAAGTGTTCCCCGGTTACTTCTCCCGAATATAACTCAAACCTGTGTAAATGCAGAAGCAGGGAAACCCTGAAAGTGCCAGCCATTGCTCTTTGCGACACACATCAAAAGCCAGAAAACAAAAAACGCCACATTAAGTGGCGTTTTCGGGTGAGTCTCTTACCGGCTTACTTTTTACCGGTCGGGCGCTTACCAAATACTGGTTTGGCACCCGGCCTTGGCGATCCGCCTTTGCGATTACTGTTATGTCCCTTTTGATCAGCCTGACCGCCTTTATGCTGATTCCCGCCTTTGCCAGCCTTACCATTACCTGAGCCGGACTTTGGCTTACGGGAGTCGTGCTGGTTATCGCTGAAGCGGGTCGCAGCCTGCTGGCCTTTACCTGCTGGCTTTGGCTTACCCTGATGTTTCTGTCCCCAGCCCTTACCTTCATTGCGGCTTTCAGCCGGAACCAGGCAGTCAGGGCCATTACCAATCAGATATTTTTTGCCCATGGCTTCCAGAGCTTCTCTGATCAGTGGCCAACCTGCGCTGTCGTGGTAACGCAGCAATGCCTTGTGCAGACGGCGCTGACGCCCCTTCTTGGGGACAGGCACCTGCTCACTGCCATGCTTCACATTCTTCAGCGAGTTCAGCTCGGTATGATAAATCGCAGTGGCATTGGCCATAGGCGATGGATAAAAGTTCTGAACCTGATCCAGTTTGAACTGATGACGCTTGAGCCACAAAGCCAGATTGACCATATCCTCATCGGTAGTGCCCGGGTGGGCGGCGATAAAGTAAGGGATCAGATACTGCTTCTTGCCCGCCTCTTTGGAGTAGTGGTCAAACAGCTCTTTAAATTTGTCATAGGTGCCCATGCCCGGCTTGAGCATCTTGGACAGAGGGCCCTCTTCGGTATGCTCAGGCGCAATTTTCAGGTAGCCGCCCACATGGTGTTTGGCCAGCTCTTTCACATAGCGCGGGTCCTCAATCGCCAGGTCATAGCGCACACCTGACGCGATCAGAACCTTCTTGATACCCGGCACATCGCGGGCAGCACGATACAGGTCGATCGTATGCTTATGGTCTGTGTTCAAATGGCCGCATATTGACGGGTAAACGCAGGAGAGACGACGGCAGGTTTTCTCTGCCTTTTCACTGCTGCAACCCAGTCGGTACATATTGGCGGTTGGGCCACCCAGATCTGAAATCACCCCGGTAAAGCCAGGCACCTTCTCCTGGATATCTTTGATCTCACGGACAATAGACTCCTGTGAACGGCTCTGAATAATGCGACCTTCGTGCTCGGTAATGGAGCAGAAGGAGCAGCCGCCGAAGCAACCACGCATAATATTGATCGAGGTTTTGATCATGTCATAGGCAGGGATCTTCGCCTTGCCATACACAGGGTGAGGAATACGCTGATAAGGCAGATCAAACACCGCATCCATCTCATCGGTATTCAATGGCCAGGCGGGTGGATTAATCCACACTGCACGATCGCCGTGAGATTGATACAGAGCGCGGGCACAACCCGGGTTGGTTTCCTGATGCATCACCCGGGAAGCGTGGGCATACAGATACCTGTCCTGAGACACCTTTTCATAGGCTGGCAGCATCACATAGCACTGCTCCCATGGCTTGGGCTTGGGAGGCTGGACTGTAATCGCCTTGGGAGACTCATTGTCGAAAACCTTGGCATCAGAGGGGCCTGACAGGTTCTGACAGCCAACATCATCAGCACCATATGGGTTCGGAATAGGATCTATCTTGTGCAACTGGTCGATCTTGCGCGAGTCCATACCCCGCCACTCAGGCAAAGGCTGCTTGACGATGACCGCAGTGCCACGAATATCTGTCAGTTCGGCAGCGGACTCGCCTCCCGCCAAACGATGAGCCACTTCCACCAGCGGACGCTCGGCATTACCGTAGATCAGAATGTCGGCTTTGGCATCGAAAATAACGCTGCGGCGAACCTTATCGGACCAATAGTCATAGTGCGCCAGACGACGCAAACTGGCCTCAATACCACCGATAACAACCGGCACCTCTTTAAAGGCTTCTTTGCAGCGCTGGGTATACACAGTCACGGCACGATCCGGACGCTTACCACCTTCATTGCCAGGCGTGTACGCATCATCATGACGCAACTTACGATCAGCCGTATAACGGTTGATCATGGAATCCATATTACCTGCGGTAACACCAAAGAAGAGGTTGGGCTTGCCCAGCTTCATAAAATCTTGTTTGCTGGACCAATCAGGCTGAGAAATAATGCCGACGCGGAAACCCTGAGCTTCCAACATGCGGCCAATCACCGCCATACCAAAGCTGGGGTGGTCCACATAAGCGTCACCGGTGACGATAATGATATCGCAGCTGTCCCAGCCCAGCTTATCCATCTCTTTACGGGACATGGGCAAAAAGGGCGCTGTACCGTAGCATTCAGCCCAATACCTAGGATATGTAAATAACGTCGATTCAACCTGCATGACTGTTAACCCTTTGAAAAGCGGCGATGGAATACCACTTTTACTTTGCACCAATATCCCGCCAACCTGAGGTTTGACGGCCTTTTAAAGGGGGCGGAGTATACCAGTCAGCACAGTGTTAGGCGAATAAAAATCAGGCTGCCAGTGCCATCAAAGCAAGATACAGATTGGCCCCCGCAAGGAACAGAATAACACCCCAGGTCAGCAGCACACCCCAGAACCTCCCCGGATGAATACCACCACGCCCCTGAGTCAATCCCACCGCATGCAACAAGCGTGCGAACAGCCAGGTTCCGCCTGCCAGATTGAGCAGCAAAGAGGACAGCCCGCCCAGTTCCGCCAGCAACATCAGGATCAGCACTATAGGCGCATTTTCCAACAGATTGCCATGTACCCGATTGGCCAGTTGCAACGATTCATTGCCACCATCCCCCAGCCCGGTTTTGGTCGCCCGTCGCTCTTTAATCACACGCCAGGTGAACACCACTATCATCAGGGCCGTTAAAGAGGCATATATTGCTGTTATCGCCACTGTCATCTTTACTCTCCATAGTGTTATCTGATTTACAGCATTCAGGTTGACCACTGTCAATGCAACCAAAAAACTCAATTTAGATATATTTATTAACTTAATACAGATGGTATGGGTTAAAATCCGCGCAACTTTTTTTACCCTCATTTAACGCTACGGGACGCAAGGAAATTGGATACTCAGGAGTTTCTCAAAAAGCGAAAGTTCATTATTCAATTGGGCAAGGCACTGCATAAATTCGGTACGCCCGCGTACCGGCTTGAGGCCCATTTGCGCAGAGTCGCATCAACTTTGGGTATCGAGGGTTACTTTCTTATTACCCCGACTACCATGACCTTTGTGCTGCAGCATGATGCGGACCAGGAATATAACCATATGGCCAGGGTGAATCCCGGCGATCTGGATCTTGGCTCGCTGGCGCGCACCGATGAGCTGGTCAATCAGCTGCTTGAGGGCGAACGCACTTTAGACGATGCCATTGAACGTTTGCAGGAGATTGCTGATAAACCTGCTCCCTACGGGCGGCTGATGACAGGCCTGTCGTTTATGCTCAGCCCTGCAGCTTTTGCCATGTTGATGGGAACCAGTTGGCAGGATGTGTTCTGGTCAGGAATACTGGGGTTGCCGGTTTATCTGTTGGTTATCGCAGCGGAAAAATCCAGGCGTATGGCAGAAATGCTGGAGCCGCTGGCCGCCATTCTTTGCGCAATAGGGGCTTGTGCCATTGCCCATATTTCCCCTCAGCTAAATATTCCCGTGGTGGTGCTTTCCGCCATCATTATCTTTATTCCCGGTCTGGCACTGACCCTTGGTCTTGCAGAGCTGGCCGCGAGAGATCTCATGTCCGGCACGGCGCGCATCATGGATGCCATGATGTTGATGTGCAAACTCTACTTTGGCGGCATGTTGGGACTGGTGATAGGCCATGCGATATTCGGGGATGTCCCTCAAGTCACTCCTGTCCCACTGGAACGCTGGCACAGTTGGCTGGCGGTGCCTATCCTGTCCGCGACTCTGGTAATACTGTTTAAAGCCCGCAGTAAAGATGCACCATGGGGAATCATCGCCGGTATCATCGCCTTTATTGCTGCGCAAATTGGCGGCATCTACCTGGGTGAGTCCATGGGTATTTTTGTCGGTGCTTTTGCAGTGGGTATTTATGCCAACCTCTACAGTCGGTGGCAAAAGGCTCCTGCCAGCATAGCTCTGCTGCAGGGCATAGTGATCCTGGTGCCGGGCAGTAAAACCTATATAGGTCTTAACGCACTCATCTCAGGCGAGGTCATGCTGAATCAGGCCCAAATTGGCGCTCAGGTATTTCTGATATTTATGTCCCTTGTGGCGGGGCTGATTTTTTCAAATGTTGCCGTCACCCCTCGCTCAACCCTCTAGCCCTGTGTCGGCGGGCATTTGCCCGCCGGATTGACAAGTTATGCTGGCCAATGTCAGTGTTTGTGTGAAAGCTCATTGATTTAATTGAACTACAATTCAAACTCTGACATAGACAAATATACCTGCGCTGACCCTGACCCCAAGGCAGGCATCTTCCATCCAAGGAGGGCCTATGACCCCACCCCGGGTGTTGCTGTTATCCCTGTTAATGCTGCCAGTCCAACCCGGATTGCTGGCTGAAGAGTCGCAGCCGGGGGAAAACCAAATCAAGGTCAGCAAAATAGTGGTGGTCAGTCACCCCATCTTTGATGAGTCAGCAGAAGACGCATTCTTTATCCATAACTGGGCCAACTTTCTTCACATCAATACCCGGGAGCAAACCGTTCTCGACCATCTGAGCTTTGCTCCCGGCGATATCATAGATAACAAAGATATTGCTGAGGCGCAGCGTCTGCTCAGGGCTGAACCTTTCCTCAGAGACAGTAAAATCACACTGCCGAAGCCTGACCCTGCCGCCACTGTTGCAAACCGGGATGTGGTGTTGGTGGAAACCTGGGATAACTGGTCACTGCTGCCAACCCTGAGCTTCAGTCGCAGTGGCGGGGAAAATCGCTACTCAATAGGGATCAAAGAAGACAACCTGATGGGACGGGGCATCAGTACCCGCCTCAAATATCAGTCCAGCGAAGACAGAACGGGTTACAAGCTGGCGATCGATGCCCCGGTAAACTGGTTGCCACACGCCAGCGTCAGTGCAGAGATTTATGACAACAGTGATGGCCAGGCCTACAAGTTTGCCTTTATCAAGCCCTTCTTTACGCTGGATGGCATCAATCAATATGGTCTGGAGACCCTTGAAGACCTACGTGAAGACACCTTGAGACAAAACGGTGAAGATGTTTCCGGATTTGAGCACGAGATTAGCTATACCAATGTCAACTATGGCCATCGCCTTGACTGGGATGACAGCACGGCACTCAGGTTGCTGTTGGGAATAACCCACGACCACCACAGATTCAACCTCTGGGAGGACTACCCTGATGCCAGGCTCCCCGAAGACAGAGAGTTTCTCTACCCCTGGGTAGCGCTGGAGAGCATTGAAGATGAGTATAAAGTGTTCCAGAACATCAGGCTGATCAACACCAACGAAGACATTAATCTGGGTTGGTACCATTTCTTTAAACTGGGCGTCGAAACCCGCACAGACAACAGCGATCCTGGTTTTCATCTCTGGTGGCGTTCCAGCCGGGGCTTCAAACAGGCCGATTCACTCTGGTTGCTTTCCGCCAATGGCAAGGCTGTACTCAACACCAGAATCCCAGATCACTACCAACTGGCTCTGCAGGGGGAGTGGTACTACAACTTCAGCGAAAGCTGGAAGCTTTACCACAGGCTGCGATTACTGAGCAGTAAAAACAACTATCTGGATCAACCAGCCACACTTGGCGACAACACTGGAGTACGTGGCTACCCGGATGATTATCAATGGGGGGACCAACAGTGGCAATTTACCAGCGAACTCAGGTATTACCCCAATATTTCTCTATACCAACTCGCTGAATTGGGATGGGCCCTGTTTGCCGATGCCGGTGAAGCATTTGGTGAAAATGATGACAACAACCTGCTTTCAGGACCGATGGCCAGCGTTGGCCTGGGTGCGCGTATTTACTCCTCTCGCTCTAGCTATGGCAACGTTGCCCATGTGGATTTCAGCCTGCCATTAAACCGTGCTCCCGGCCTCGACAGCTGGGAGTGGCGCTTCCAGGTCAGGAGTCATTTCTGATTTTTCATTCACATCAAGTGGATACAAATTGACACCAAAAAAGCGTGACACGCATCACATTTTATTCTAGGGTGATTAACAGGAAGTGAGGTTTTTGCCTTGATGACGGGGCGTAGAACTCAACCCACTGTGACTCCGACAACAGCCAGTATTTATACCGGCCGAGTTGAAGATACAGCGCTGAGGAGACGCCCAATAGAGGCTCTGACCAAACTCCCTTTTCGGTCCGATTCTTCCACCTCTATCGGACATAACCAAGCCGCCCGAGGGCGGCTTTGTTATACCTTGAGTTTCCCCATTCTCCTGCAAATATATCTGTGTACCTTGGTCAGCTACAGCCTGACTTTTGTAGTAATCCGCATCGGAATTCAGTCACTCATCGAGAATAAAAAACCATAGACAAAGCCCCAAGTAAAAAAGCTCGCGATTAACGCGAGCTTTATTCGGTAATGGCTTATCAGTAGCTGGCTGTCAGGGACACACCGCTGTAGCTGCTGAACCAGCCGCTGGTCAATTGGATATGATAGGTGGCTGCCTGAGTATTGCTCACACTACAGGTTTTCGGGTTTCCACTGCTCGACGTTTTGCAATCATAAACCGAGCTGGTTGGGGTGCTGCCGGCATTGGCATAAGCAACTGCTCTGCTGGAGTTACCATCAACTGTGATAGTGAGAGTTTTCCCTGCTGGCACATCAATACGATAATTGTGTGTTGCGCCAAAGAAACCGGCGCTTAACCCAGTTTTAGGTACGCCATTTTCCATACAGGTATCGCCACAAACCGGCTCGCCACCCGGACCACCACTGTCTGACAGTGAATAGGCCAGTTTATTAACCGACAGTGGCCCCGGATCTGCCACTGTATCCTTGGTGGAGCGATCAGCCAGCATGGTTTCAATTTGGGCTGGACTGAGCGTACTGTCTTCGCCCAGGTAGAGTGCAGCAATACCCGCTACGTGTGGCGATGCCATGGAAGTACCGCTAATGGTATTAGTGCCACCATTGATCCAGGTAGAAGTGATGTTGCGTCCCGGAGCGAAAATGTCCAGACACTCACCAAAATTGGAGAAACTGGAGCGCGAGTCATTGTCATCTGTAGAGCCAACGGTGATAGCACTGGCAGCCCTTGCAGGTGAGTAATTACAGGCATCTTTATTATCATTACCTGCAGCAACGACAAAGGTGATGCCTGCCGCAACGGCATTACTTACCGCGGTATCCAGCGCCTGTGAAGCGCCTCCCCCGAGACTCATATTGGCAACTGAAGGCCCTGTTGCATTCTGCGCGACCCAGTCAACGCCGGAAATCACGCCCGAATTGGTTCCGGAACCCTGACAATCAAGCACTCTTACGCCGACTATGCTGGAATTCTTGGCAACACCATAGGTTGAGGCACCGATAGTCCCGGCTACATGGGTACCGTGCCCATGACAATCTGTGGCATCAGCGTCATTATCGATAAAATCCCATCCGTGAGATTGCCGACCGCTGAATTCCGCATGACTTGAAACACCGGTATCAATAACGTATGCGGTAACACCGGAACCATCATAGTTATAGTTATAGTCACCGCTTAAAGGTAATGACCGCTGATCAACTCTATCCAAGCCCCATGTAGCACCAGCCTGATTGTTTGTGGCCGATGATAAAGGAGACACAGACATTATTTGGTCTTGTTCAATAAAATCAATATTGGGATTATTCAGTAACTGAGCTAACTGTTCAGAATTGGCATTAACCAATACACCATTAAGTGCACCGCCAAAGCCTTTCTTTATTTGAATGCCAAACTCATTCTCTATAGATTGAGCGGCAACCTTCGCATAGTCAGCAATCGCATTTCGGCTTGACAGGTCAAGTATGCTTGGCGTTTTAAAAACAACTATATAGCTGTTCTTAATCGCCTTACTTTTATCGACACTTGCCAAATATGCTTGTTCGTTTGCCTGAGAGTTAGATATTGAAAGCGCAGATGCTACTGCGATCGATACTAATAGTTTATTTTGCACGTAAAACCTCCATTGTTCTACTTTGCAATTAAAAGATTACAGCAATTCGCAAAAGCACAAGATAAGGCCGCCTCAGAAAAAGTAAAGCAAATACATGAGATTAATAAAACATCATATTTTTAATCCACTGACTTAATACCTAAGCGTGACATATGCATTAATAGTGTGAACATTTTAAATATTTTATACAGTCAACAATAAAGTAAGGCACCAATATAAATACCGCATTATATATCAATCTATAAAATGTTGTATATTTCAGAATTAAAAACTATTGATTATTTCCATAATAAATAACCAATATTAAGTGTCGCACCCAATATTAAATAATGAATGACACCAGATGCCATTTCAGGTGATATTTTCCACCACTCTTTCCAGCATTAAGCAGACATAAAAAAACCGCATCCCTTTCGGAATGCGGTTTCTCTGAATTTAGCGAGTTGGCCGATAAGCCGGGTCCTGTCTTGGACAGCCATTCATCTAGGCCTGCAATCACTCACAGGCTCGAGCGATCTACCCGGTTCCAACGCGAGCCACGCATTAACTTACCGAGGTAAGTAGTGGAACCCTATTTGATCTTGCTCCGGGTGGAGTTTACCGTGCCACGAACTGTTACCAGCCGCGCGGTGCGCTCTTACCGCACCCTTTCACCCTTACCGGCCCTAAGGCAGGCGGTCTACTCTCTGTTGCACTGGTCGTCGGCTCACGCCGCCCAGGCGTTACCTGGCACCCTGCTCTGTGGAGCCCGGACTTTCCTCCCCGTTCTTACGAACGCGGCGACTGTCTGGCCAACTCGGCGGCGATTATACCCAAGCAATCTGGGCAAACCAACCACTATTTCAGCGAAAAACAGCAATTGCTTAAAGCCCGGCCTCAAGGCCCGCTTTATACAGGGCATTTTTCTTCAAACCGTGGATTTGTGCAGCAATGGCTGCCGCTTTTTTCAGCGGTAACTCTTCACTCAGCAGCTTAAGGGTTTCCATGGCAACCGCCGGAATTCCCTCTTCATCGGTCGCGGTAAAACCGTGACACATCAGCACGATTTCCCCTTTCTGCTGATTGTCGTCAGCCTTCACCCTCTCCAGTACCTCAGCAGCAGCGCCAGTCAGGAAGGTTTCGAAGGTCTTGGTCACCTCGCGAGCCATTACAATTTGTCTGTCTTCACCCAATACCCTGGCAATAGCTTCCAGGCTATAGACGATACGGTGTGGGGACTCATAGAAAATCAAAGTGTGGGGATCTTCTTTCAGCTCGGTCAATTTATCCAAACGAGCCTTTTCCTTCGATGGTAAAAAGCCTTCAAAGGAGAAACGGTCTGACGGCAACCCGGAAGCGCTCAGAGCGGTAATGGCAGCACATGGGCCCGGCAGAGGCACCACGTTATAACCCTCGGCACGAACATGAGTCACCAGGTGATAGCCGGGATCTGAGATCAGCGGCGTACCCGCATCGGAAATCAGAGCCACCGCATTACCACTGGCCAATTGCTCCACAATCCACTGTGCCCGGGCACGCTCGTTATGGTCATGCAGCGCCGTGGTTCGGGTGCTGATACCAAAATGCTTAAGCAACTTGCCGCTGTGGCGGGTATCTTCACAGGCAATCAGAGCAACCTGCTCAAGTACTTCAACAGCTCTGGGGCTCATATCCTGCAAATTACCGATTGGAGTTGGAACAATATATAGCGCGACCGGCAGGGTCATAGTTACCTCGGCGTAGACGATGACAAGAGCCGACTTTGCACCATGCAATCAGCTCTCAAAATATTCAGTGTGTTTATCAACCAGTTCAAGCGACAGATTCTGTAGCAACAGCAAGGTGCAACAGGTTGAACTAGTCACATTCTTATGCAGATTGGTATAAACTACAGCCAGCATTTTATCAGAGTGAAGCCAAGTGTTGAAAAGCATCAAGACAACAAAGTTAATTCCCCTGGTGGTTTCTGCTGTCATTCTGGGCGGCTGTGCCAGCACCCAGCAATCGACACAGCCAGCAGTGGAAGTCGTATCACTGGAAAATGTAACCAACACCCCAGCCTGGTATCTGGCTAAGATCCAACCAGGTCAGAGCCAACAGATTAAGCAAAGGTATACCTTACTGGCGGCTCAGGCTTACCTCAATCAGGGAGATTACAACAGTGCCGATAAGCTGTTGTTATCAATAGGAAACACTCAGGGAGCTCTGTCTGAAATAAAAGCGCAGCATAACTACCTTCAGGCACTGTCGTTGAGACTTCAGGACAAGCCTGCTGAAGCACTGAACATGCTGAGTTACCGCCCAGACTGGTCACTGCCCGATTGGCAGTGGCGTGAATACTATCTCCTTAAAGCCAAACTCTACCAACAACTGCAACAACCCGTAGAGCAGGTTCGTCAACTCAGCATGCTGGAGCAGTACCTGGCGCCGGCAGATCGCGCTCAGATTAATGATCAGATCTGGCAGGCATTGCAGCCATTGAATGACCAACAGCTGGCTCAATTTACCGAAGATCAAAGCAACCCGATCTTTGCAGGCTGGATGCAATTGGCGTATCTGGCGAAGCACTATGCCGTCGCCCCCAATAAATTGGTCCGCTACTTAGGTCAATGGCAGCAGAAAAACCCTAGCCATCCAGGCGCATTCAAGCTGCCTACCGACCTTGAAAAAGCGTTGAATACCAAGCCCTATCGTCCACAGAAGATTGCCGTACTCTTGCCTCTGACTGGAGCTCGGGCCGGCGTCGCCAACCCGGTTAAACAGGGTATTCTCAGCAACTATGTCAATCAGGGTGACGCTAACGTCGAAGTGCTCTTTTACGATACTGCCGCTGATGTCGTAACCGCGTATCAAAAGGCACAGGCTGATGGCGTTGAGTTTGTTATTGGCCCTCTGTTACCTGACAACGTCAATAAGCTGCAAACCTTCCTGGCACAGCCGGACCAACAGGCGACAGCCGTTCCGCAGCTGTACCTGAACCAACCCAGCCAGCTAAGCGGCGATACAGAAGACCAGTACTTTTTTGCTCTGTCTCCATCCCAGGAGGCCTCTGATGCTGCACTGCGCCTTTATCAGGATGGTATCCGCGTTCCCCTGTTATTGGTCAGCGGAGATGCTGCAGGCCGCCGTATGGCGGAAGCCTTTAAGCAGGAATGGATGCAGCTTACAGACAAAGAAGCTGAGGTTCATTACTATCCCAAAGGCGACAAAATGGGTGATGCCGTCAAGGCTGCACTGGGAGTTAAGGACTCTGAAGAGCGTATTGCCAGAATGAAGCAATTGATTGGCACTAGTCTCGAAGCAGATTTCCGCTCGCGCCGTGATATTGATGCCATTTATATGGTGGCCAACAGTGGCGAACTGACGCTGCTCAAACCTTTTATTGATGTCAGCTTCAGTGTCTTTGCCCAGCCGGTGCCCCTGTACACTTCAAGCCGGGCCAGACTGGATAAAGACACCAGCCAAACCGCCATTGAACTGAATAATATTACCTTCAGCGATATACCCTGGCTGATCCAACCGAACAATGAAACTGCAGAGGTAGCCAAGCTGTGGCCGACCTGGCGTAACAGCCAGAAGCGTTTATATATCATGGGATATGATTCACTGGATTTGGTCGGCCGACTGGCACAGATGCGTGCTTTCCCTGGCTTCCAATATCAGGGACGAAGTGGTGAACTGTCTGTTACCCCTGAAGGCGTGCTGGAACGTCATCTGAGCTGGGGTAAATACCAAAGAGGCAAGTTCAAGCCACTATGAATCAGGGCGAGATAGCGGAACAACAGGCTAAGGCCTATCTTGAGCAACAAGGGCTAAAGTGGGTTGAGTCAAATGTCCGCTATCCTTTTGGTGAACTTGATCTGGTCATGCGAGAAGGCCACAGTTGGGTGTTCGTTGAGGTAAAATATCGGGCATCTGCCAGCTTCGGCGGTGCACTCAGTGCCGTTGGCCCCAGGAAGCAACAAAGACTGCGCAAAGCTGCAAATCACTATCTGCAGCTAAACCGAATTCAGGCACCCTGCCGATTTGATTTGGTCGCCATTGAGGGCAAACATATTCAATGGCTCACCGACATCTTTTAAGTCGATTGCAATAATCTGCAGGACTTTAATAATTTTACAATTCTTGCCTCAACTCGGATTTCCGTTTGTGGCATGATAGCCACTCGATAGAGATTAAGGGTTCATCCATGTTAGAACGTATCAAAGACAGCTTTACTGAATCTATCCAAACCAAGATAGACGCAGCTGAAGCGCTTCCTGAATCCATTGCCACAGCAGCAGAAATGATGGTCCAGTGTCTACTGGGCGGCAATAAGATTCTGGCTTGTGGTAACGGCGGCAGTGCTGGTGATGCGCAGCATTTCTCTGCAGAGTTGTTGAATCGCTTTGAGGTGGAACGTCCACCATTACCGGCCATTGCGCTGACAACTGATACCTCAACCATTACCGCTATTGCCAACGACTATAGCTATGACGAGATCTTCTCCAAGCAGATCCTGGCTCTGGGTCAGCCCGGCGATATCCTGCTGGCAATTTCAACCAGTGGTAACTCAGGCAACGTCATCAAAGCGATGGAAGCAGCACTGAGCCGCGATATGACTATTGTTGCTTTGACTGGTAAAGATGGTGGCGCCATGGCAGGTCTGCTGGGCGGTGGAGATGTGGAAATCCGCGTACCTTCCAACGTCACAGCCCGTATCCAGGAAGTACACCTGTTGGTTATCCACTGCCTGTGCGACAACATAGACCGCACATTGTTCCCGCAGGACGAACAGGCATGATAAGACTCATCCCACTGCTGTTGGCAATGTCACTGCTGTCAGGCTGTGCCGGCGTCGTGGTAGTGGGTGCTGTTGGCGGAGCGGTAGTTGCCAATGACGAGCGCAGCTTCCGCACCCAACTCGATGACACCAATGCTGATTTTGAAATTGCTTCAGCTCTGTCCAAACACGAAGACCTGCAGAATCAGACCAACATCACTGGCGTGGTGATGAATGGCAACACTCTGCTGATTGGCCAGTCACCCAACTCCATGTTGCGTGACAAGGCTATCCGTGTGGTCAAAGAGCTGCAACTGGGCGGCAAGCTGTTCAACCAGATCCGGATAGGTAACCCTACCTCATTCACCACCCGCTCCAATGATGCCTGGATCACCACCAAGGTGAAAACCCGTATGCTGAATACCGACGACCTGGACGTTACCCGGGTTAAGGTGATTACCGAAAACGGTGAAGTGTTCTTGCTGGGACTTATCGACAAATCCCAGGCTAACCTGGCCGTCGATGTCGCCCGCAACACTGCTGGCGTACGCAAGGTGGTTAAAGTCTTCGAGTACACCAACTAAAGCCTGCCTCCTGCAGGCTTTTGTTTTATTTCCCACTCGCGTAACCATCTTCCTCAACACTTTATTCTCCATTGCTCCGACCAGAGTGACCTTCACATATCTGCACCTCCTAATCACCTTTGGCACAAAGACAGATGTACACAGGGCTCTACTTTGACATACCCACAGTCTATCTGCTCCTGTCATAACCCTCGCCAGAGAAGCACAGAGCAACCCTTACAGCTGGTTGATAGCAATGACGGCAGCCATAGCTTTAGAGTGAGAGACAGGGATGTCGAACTGGCTTTTGTACAGGAAAGTATCAAAGTGCGAATGTCGGTAACGTACGACTATATGAATATAGGAGGTAGAGCAACGCAGGAGCACTTACCAATCCTCAGCGTGGGAAGCGCCATGGCGAGAATGGCGCAAGCCATAAGCTTTGGAGCGAGAGGCAGGATGCCGAACTGGCCTTTATACATGGAAGTAGTTTGGCGTGAATGTCGAGATTGCCTGGAACATTTCTCGACCTGACATCGGGGGTAGATGCTTGGCAATGGCCAGCTTCGAGACAAGCTCTCCGCGTTCATCTGCCGCATCAAACTTCTTTGATTAGCGCAACAGCTTCACCCTACGATCAACATAGATGGCGGAAGTGACGATATTACACGACTATATGGATATAGGAGGTAGAGTAACGCAGGAGCAGTTACCGAGGAGCAAATATCGGTCTCTCACATGGGGGTTAAGCAAGTCTGCTCTGGAAGCGAAGCTTTCAGGACTTGATTAACGCGGAGCGAAGTATGAGCGTAGCCGGGAGCCCGCTCAGCGCGGGCTGACATCGAGGGTGGAGCATCGCCGCCTTCTTATAAGTGGATAAGTCACCTGAGCAGACATACTCAGCAGTTCAAAAACACACCAATAATTATTAAATCCCCCAAACGCAAAAAAGCCACCTTATTCAGGTGGCTTCTTCACTTATTAGGCGCTTGGCAATGACCTACTCTCACATGGGGAAGCCCCACACTACCATCGGCGCAGCTGCGTTTCACTTCTGAGTTCGGAATGGGTTCAGGTGGGACCACAGCGCTATTGTCACCAAGCAAATTCTGTACAATTTAGAAAGCTGTTTTTATTTGAGTTCGACTTCAATCAAGTCAGTATTCTATTCAAGGTTCTAACCAGTGTTACGAAACCCTTTTGGGTTGTATGGTTAAGCCTCTCGAG